>NZ_JBIVKH010000036.1:0-1047 GCF_044750685.1 Streptomyces sp. NPDC088785 | reverse complement strand
CCTACACCCTTACCCCGGGACAACCACCGCCCGGGATGGACTACCTTCCTGCGTCACCCCATCACTCACCTACTACCAACTTGGGCCGGCGGCTCCACCACTTTCCTTTCCCCGAAGGGTCCGGAACGGCTTCACGGCCTTAGCATCACTGGATTCGATGTTTGACGCTTCACAGCGGGTACCGGAATATCAACCGGTTATCCATCGACTACGCCTGTCGGCCTCGCCTTAGGTCCCGACTTACCCTGGGCAGATCAGCTTGACCCAGGAACCCTTAGTCAATCGGCGCACACGTTTCTCACGTGTGTATCGCTACTCATGCCTGCATTCTCACTCGTGAACCGTCCACAACTGCCTTCCGGCGCTGCTTCACCCGGCACACGACGCTCCCCTACCCATCACAGCCGCCGTTGGGCGTATATGCTGCAATGACACGACTTCGGCGGTACGCTTGAGCCCCGCTACATTGTCGGCGCGGAATCACTAGACCAGTGAGCTATTACGCACTCTTTCAAGGGTGGCTGCTTCTAAGCCAACCTCCTGGTTGTCTCTGCGACTCCACATCCTTTCCCACTTAGCGTACGCTTAGGGGCCTTAGTCGATGCTCTGGGCTGTTTCCCTCTCGACCATGGAGCTTATCCCCCACAGTCTCACTGCCGTGCTCTCACTTACCGGCATTCGGAGTTTGGCTAAGGTCAGTAACCCGGTAGGGCCCATCGCCTATCCAGTGCTCTACCTCCGGCAAGAAACACACGACGCTGCACCTAAATGCATTTCGGGGAGAACCAGCTATCACGGAGTTTGATTGGCCTTTCACCCCTAACCACAGGTCATCCCCCAGGTTTTCAACCCTGGTGGGTTCGGTCCTCCACGAAGTCTTACCTCCGCTTCAACCTGCCCATGGCTAGATCACTCCGCTTCGGGTCTTGAGCGCGCTACTATATCGCCCTATTCGGACTCGCTTTCGCTACGGCTTCCCCACACGGGTTAACCTCGCAACACACCGCAAACTCGCAGGCTCATTCTTCAAAAGGCACGCAGTCACGA
>NZ_JBIVKH010000035.1:0-1162 GCF_044750685.1 Streptomyces sp. NPDC088785 | reverse complement strand
TCCTGCGCGGAAGATGTAACGGGGCTAAGCTATATACCGAAGCTGCGGATGCGAGCTTTGCTCGCATGGTAGGAGAGCGTTCCGTAAGCCTGCGAAGGTGCCTTGTAAAGGGTGCTGGAGGTATCGGAAGTGCGAATGCTGACATGAGTAGCGATAAAGGGGGTGAAAGGCCCCCTCGCCGTAAGCCCAAGGTTTCCTACGCAACGTTCATCGGCGTAGGGTGAGTCGGCCCCTAAGGCGAGGCAGAAATGCGTAGCTGATGGGAAGCAGGTCAATATTCCTGCACCATTGTTAGATGCGATGGGGGGACGGATCGCGGAAGGTTGTCCGGGTGTTGGAAGTCCCGGTCGCTGCATTGGAGAAGGCACTTAGGCAAATCCGGGTGCGGAATTCAAGGGTGTGGCGCGAGCTCCTTAGGGAGCGAAGCAATTGGAAGTGGTTCCAAGAAAAGCCTCTAAGCTTCAGTCTAACGATGACCGTACCGCAAACCGACACAGGTGGGCGAGATGAGTATTCTAAGGCGCTTGAGAGAACTCGGGAGAAGGAACTCGGCAAATTGGTACCGTAACTTCGGGATAAGGTACGCCCTTGTAGCTTGACTGGCTTGCGCCAGAAGGGTGAAGGGGTTGCAATAAACTGGTGGCTGCGACTGTTTAATAAAAACACAGCACTCTGCAAACACGAAAGTGGACGTATAGGGTGTGACGCCTGCCCGGTGCCGGAAGATTAAATGATGGGGTGCAAGCTCTTGATTGAAGTCCCGGTAAACGGCGGCCGTAACTATAACGGTCCTAAGGTAGCGAAATTCCTTGTCGGGTAAGTTCCGACCTGCACGAATGGCGTAACGATGGCCACACTGTCTCCTCCCGAGACTCAGCGAAGTTGAAGTGTTTGTGATGATGCAATCTACCCGCGGCTAGACGGAAAGACCCCATGAACCTTTACTGTAGCTTTGCATTGGACTTTGAACCGATCTGTGTAGGATAGGTGGGAGGCTATGAAACCGGAACGCTAGTTTCGGTGGAGCCGTCCTTGAAATACCACCCTGGTTTGTTTGAGGTTCTAACCTTGGCCCGTGATCCGGGTCGGGGACAGTGCATGGTAGGCAGTTTGACTGGGGCGGTCTCCTCCCAAAGCGTAACGGAGGAGTACGAAGGTACGC
>NZ_JBIVKH010000034.1:0-1416 GCF_044750685.1 Streptomyces sp. NPDC088785 | reverse complement strand
CAACACAGTGGACGCGAGCAACTGAGGACAAGCCCTCGGCCTATTAGTACCGGTCACCTCCACACCTCACGGTGCTTCCAGATCCGGCCTATCAACCCAGTCGTCTACTGGGAGCCTTAACCCCTCAAAGGGGGTGGGAATACTCATCTCGAAGCAGGCTTCCCGCTTAGATGCTTTCAGCGGTTATCCCTCCCGAACGTAGCCAACCAGCCATGCCCTTGGCAGGACAACTGGCACACCAGAGGTTCGTCCGTCCCGGTCCTCTCGTACTAGGGACAGCCCTTCTCAATATTCCTACGCGCACAGAGGATAGGGACCGAACTGTCTCACGACGTTCTAAACCCAGCTCGCGTACCGCTTTAATGGGCGAACAGCCCAACCCTTGGGACCGACTCCAGCCCCAGGATGCGACGAGCCGACATCGAGGTGCCAAACCATCCCGTCGATATGGACTCTTGGGGAAGATCAGCCTGTTATCCCCGGGGTACCTTTTATCCGTTGAGCGACGGCGCTTCCACAAGCCACCGCCGGATCACTAGTCCCGACTTTCGTCCCTGCTCGACCCGTCGGTCTCACAGTCAAGCTCCCTTGTGCACTTACACTCAACACCTGATTACCAACCAGGCTGAGGGAACCTTTGGGCGCCTCCGTTACTCTTTGGGAGGCAACCGCCCCAGTTAAACTACCCATCAGACACTGTCCCTGATCCGGATCACGGACCGAGGTTAGACATCCAGCACGACCAGAGTGGTATTTCAACGACGACTCCCCAACCACTGGCGTGGCTGGTTCAAAGTCTCCCACCTATCCTACACAAGCCGAACCGAACACCAATATCAAACTGTAGTAAAGGTCCCGGGGTCTTTCCGTCCTTCTGCGCGAAACGAGCATCTTTACTCGTAGTGCAATTTCACCGGGCCTATGGTTGAGACAGTCGAGAAGTCGTTACGCCATTCGTGCAGGTCGGAACTTACCCGACAAGGAATTTCGCTACCTTAGGATGGTTATAGTTACCACCGCCGTTTACTGGCGCTTAAGTTCTCAGCTTCGCACACCCGAAAGTGCACTAACCGGTCCCCTTAACGTTCCAGCACCGGGCAGGCGTCAGTCCGTATACATCGCCTTACGGCTTCGCACGGACCTGTGTTTTTAGTAAACAGTCGCTTCTCGCTGGTCTCTGCGGCCACCCCCAGCTCACGGAGTAAATCCGATCACCAGGTGTGGCCCCCCTTCTCCCGAAGTTACGGGGGCATTTTGCCGAGTTCCTTAACCATAGTTCACCCGAACGCCTCGGTATTCTCTACCTGACCACCTGAGTCGGTTTAGGGTACGGGCCGCCATGAAACTCGCTAGAGGCTTTTCTCGACAGCATAGGATCATCCACTTCACCACAATCGGCTCGGCATCAGGTCTCAG
>NZ_JBIVKH010000032.1:0-2375 GCF_044750685.1 Streptomyces sp. NPDC088785 | reverse complement strand
AAACCGTCCTCGACGCACAGGACCACCAAGACCTCCCCTTCGACCTCCTCATCGCCGCCACCCGCCCCCCACGCCGCTCGCACCAGACCCCGTACTTGCAGACGTCGTTGGTCTATCAGCCGGAGTCCGTCTCCGAGTACGCCATCGGCGACCTCACGGCGACCCCGACGCAGGCGCCGCTGCCCGGCTCTTCGCTGGACCTGACCTTCCAGGTCTTCGAGGGCGCCAGCACGCAGATCCAGGTCAACTACCGCAGCGACCTGTTCGACGCGCACACGATCGCGGCGCTGAGCGAGCGGTTCGTCGACATACTGCGGCACGGCGTGTCCCGGGACGACACGCCGATCACCGCCGGGCACCGCGGCCTGCCCGAGCTCCAGGAGGGCGAGTCGCTCGCCGGTCCCGAGCGGGGCGACCTGCTGGACCTCAATCTGATCGACGAGATCGCCGGCGTCGTCAGCCGGCATGCCGACGCGCCGGCACTGCTGTGCGCGGGCGAGCTCCTGACGTACGCCGAGCTGGACGCGTCGAGCAAGGCGGTGTCCGCGGCGCTGACCGCCTCGGGCGTCGGCGCAGGCGATGTCGTGGGGCTGTCGCTGGAGCCCGGCATCGCCCTGGTCGTGGCGATCGTCGCCACCGTCCGGATCGGTGCGGTCTACCTGTGCCTGGACACGGCCGCGCCCGCCGAGCGCAATGCCTGGCTGTCGCGTGACGCTCGCTGCTCCCTCCTGGTCTCCCACAAGGACGACACGGCCGCGAACGACTGGGCGTCCCTGGACTACGAGCGGCTGATGCCCGTCGAGGAGTCGTCGCAGTGGGCCACGGCGGGAGCCCCCCTGGCCGAACGGCCGGCGTACGTCGTCTACACCTCGGGGTCCACGGGGCACCCGAAGGGCGTCGTCATCACGCACGGCGGACTGTGCAACTGGGCGCTCGGGATGGGCGCGGCCATGGACGTCGGCACCGCGACCAACATCGCCCAGCTCGCCACCACCTCCTTCGACGTGATGTCCGCCGAGGTGTGGATGGCGCTGCTGAACGGCGCGCAGCTGAGCGTCGTCCCCCGGCACGAGCGGCGCGGCGGACGGGTCATCAGCGCGGCGCTGCGGCGCGACGCGGTCACGCTGTACATGGGAACGCCCGGGCCCCTCACGGTGATCGAGCCCGCGGACGTCCCGCTGATCACCCAGCTGGTCCTGGGCGGCGACGCCCTCCAGGACGCGCTGGTCAAGAAATGGCTGCCGCACGCCGACGTGGGCCAGGTGTACGGGGCGAGCGAGGGGTCCATCTCCTCGACTATCGGCATCCTCGGCGCCGACTCGCCCTCGAACCTCGCAGGGCGTCCGCTGCCGAACACGGACATCTACCTGCTGTCGGAGTCGATGCGGCCGGTGCCGCAGGGCGACGTCGGCGAGATCTACATCGGCGGGGCCGGCGTCGGCCAGGAGTACCTGGGCCGGCCCGCCCTGACGGCGGAGAGCTTCGTACCGAATCCGTTCACGGACAGGCGCGGCCATCGGCTGTACCGCACGCGCGACCTGGGTCGCCTCACGCCGGACGGCGAGCTGGAGTTCATCGGGCGCTGCGACGACATGGTGAAGATCCACGGCGTCCGCGTGGAGCCGGCCGAGGTCGAGACGGCTATCAGCTCGGTCGACGGGGTCGCCGAATGCTCCGTCGTCGCCGACAAGGACCAGCACGGCGCCTCCCTCCTGCGCGCCTACGTGAGGGCGACGACAGCCGCTCCGGCCGACGAGGCGCTGCTGCGCTCGCAGCTCAAGAAGGTCCTGCCGGAGAGCATGATCCCGCGCACCATCACGTACGTCGACGACTTCCCCCTGACCGCCAACGGGAAGGTCGACCGGCGCAAGCTCCTGGAGATCGCTCCGCCGGAGGCGGAGCGCGGCAGCCGGGAGACGATGTCCGAGGCCATGAGCATCGTCGCCGACACCTGGGAGGACGTCCTGGGGATCAGTCCGATCTCGGTGTCGGACAACTACTTCGAGCTGGGCGGCGACTCCCTGGGCGCGACGCGCATCATCGCGCGCCTGGAGCAGAACTTCGCGGTGCAGATCGACTACTCCGACTTCCTGCGCCACGCGACCGTCCACGACCTCGTCCGGCACATCGAAGGACTGCGAGGAGTGAATCCGCGGCCCGTGCCCCTGCCGCGGCCCGCGGGCACGGACCGGGTACCCCTGTCGTACGGCCAGCGCAGACTGTGGCTCGCCGACCAGATGACGCCCGGAAGCCTCGCGTACACCACGCCCCTGGTGTTGAGGCTGCGCGGCCCGGTGCGTCCCGACGTCGTGCAGGCGGCTCTGAGCGCCATCGTCGCGCGGCACGAGGTGCTGCGGACGGTGTTCGCGGCGGAG
>NZ_JBIVKH010000031.1:0-2393 GCF_044750685.1 Streptomyces sp. NPDC088785 | reverse complement strand
CCGCCCTGTTCACCGTCCCCGGCGACGCCCTCGCGGGCGCCGCCGCGGTGGGCGCGCGCCCCGGCCGCGGCACCGCTCTCGCCGTCGGCGCCTCCCTGTGCCTGTACGAGGCGGGCATGGCCCTCAACGACTGGGCCGACCGCGACGAGGACGCCGTCGACCGCCCCCACCGGCCGCTGCCCTCCGGCCGCATCCGGCCCGGCGCCGCCCTCGCGGCCGCCGGCACGCTCACCGCGGCCGGCCTCGCCCTCGCCGCCCGCGCCGGCCGCCGCCCCCTGGCCGTCGCCGTCCCGCTGACCGCCCTGGTGTGGGCCTACGACCTGCGGCTCAAGCACACCGCCGCCGGACCCGCCGCGATGGGCGCGGCCCGCGGACTCGACCTGCTCCTGGGCGCCGCCGCCGCCGGCCGCACCCGCACCGCCGCCGGCCCCGCGGCCCTGGTCGCCTGCCACACCGGCGCCGTCACCCTGGTCTCCCGGCGCGAGGCCGACGGCGGCTCCACCGCCCTGCCGCTCGCCGCCCTGGCCGCCACCGCCGCCCTGACGGCCACCGTGACCCGCACCGCCGCCCGCACCGCCGCCCACCCGTCCGCCCGCCCGGCCGCCGTCTGGCTCACCGCCGCCGCCGGCGCCGGCTACGCGGCGACCTTCGCCCGCCCCCTGGCCCACGCCGCCCTCAACCCCTCACCCGTCCTCACCCAGCGCGCCGTCGGCGGCGGCATCCGCGCCCTGCTGCCCCTCCAGGCCGCCCTGATGGCCCGCGCCGGAGCACCGGCCACGGCCCTGCTCACCGCCGCCCTGGCCCCCCTCGCCGCCCGCCTGGCACGGAAGGTGAGCACCACGTGAACGCCTCGGCCTACCGCCTGCGCCTGGGCTACGGCACCAACGGACTGACCGACCTGCGCCTGGACGACGCCCTCGCCCTGCTCGCCGACCTCGGCTACGACGGCGTCGGTCTCACCCTCGACCACATGCACCTCGACCCCTTCGCCCCCCACCTGGCCGCCCGGACCGCCCGCATCGCCCACCGCCTGGCCGACCTCGGCCTGGAGGTCACCGTCGAGACCGGCGCCCGCTACGTCCTGGACCCGCGCCGCAAACACGGCCCCACCCTGCTGGACGCCGACGAGGACGCCCGCGCGGCCCGCACCGCCCTGCTGGTGCGCGCCGTACGCATCGCCGCCGACCTGGGCGCGCACGCCGTGCACCTCTTCAGCGGCGTCACCCCGCCCGGCACCGGTGCGGACACCGCGTGGAAGCGTCTGGCGGCGAGCCTGGGCCCGGTGCTGGACGCGGCGGAGGCCGCCGGGATGCCGCTCGCGATCGAGCCCGAGCCCGGCCATCTGCTGGGCACCCTGGCCGACTTCCACCACCTGCGCGGACTGCTCGGCAGTCCCGGCGTGCTGGGCCTGACCCTGGACCTGGGCCACTGCCAGTGCCTGGAGCCCGAGCCGCCGGCCGACTGCGTGCGCGCGGCGGCGCCCTGGCTGCGGCACGTGCAGATCGAGGACATGCGCCGCGGCGTCCACGAACACCTGCCCTTCGGCGACGGCGAGATCGACTTCCCGCCCGTGCTGGAGGCACTGGACGAGATCGGCTACCGCGGCCTGACCGTCGTGGAACTGCCCCGCCACTCCCACGCCGGACCCGAACTCGCCGCCCGGTCCGTGCGGTTCCTGCGCAATGGAGGCAAGCGATGAGCACCGCCCACCCCAGCCCCGCCCCGCCCGCCGCTCCCGGCTGGGAACGCCGCTTCGCCGAAGCGGGCCGCCGCAGCGACCACCCCGACGCCACCCGCGTCGAACTCCTGGCCGCCGCCCGGCCCGGCGCACCGGCCCTGACCCGCCTCTACCACCAGGGCACGGCCGACGAACGCCGCGCCGTCCTGCTGGCCCTGCCCCGCCTGGACGCCCGCCCCGACACCGCCCTGCCCCTGATCGAGGACGCCCTGCGCACCAACGACCCGCGCCTGCTCGCCGCCGCGCTGGGCACCGGCGCGGCCCGCCACCTCAGCCCGCACCTGTGGCGGCACGCCGTCCTGAAGTGCCTGTTCACCGGCGTGCCGGTGAGCGGCGTCGCCGACCTGGCCGACCGCGCCCGCGGCGACGGCGAACTGGCCCGCATGCTCGGCGACTACGCCGCCGAACGCCGTGCGGCCCACCGCACCGTCCCCGAGGACCTGACCCGTCTGCTGGCCCTGACCGAGGAGCTGTAGGTGCGCATCTTCGACCCGCACATCCATATGACGTCGCGTACGACCGACGACTACGAG
Organism: Streptomyces sp. NPDC088785; assembly: GCF_044750685.1. Lineage (NCBI taxonomy): Bacteria > Bacillati > Actinomycetota > Actinomycetes > Kitasatosporales > Streptomycetaceae > Streptomyces > Streptomyces sp. NPDC088785. The sequence continues at coordinate 122 of NZ_JBIVKH010000031.1, read as the reverse complement.
GCCATGTTCGCGGCGGGGGTGCGGGCGGTCGTCGAGCCGGCGTTCTGGCTGGGCCAGCCCCGTACCTCGCCCGCCTCGTTCTTCGACTACTTCGACGCGCTGCTGGGCTGGGAGCCGTTCCG
>NZ_JBIVKH010000030.1:0-2524 GCF_044750685.1 Streptomyces sp. NPDC088785 | reverse complement strand
CGGAACGGCTCCCAGCCCAGCAGCGCGTCGAAGTAGTCGAAGAACGAGGCGGGCGAGGTACGGGGCTGGCCCAGCCAGAACGCCGGCTCGACGACTGCCCGCACCCCCGCCGCGAACATGGCCTCGTAGTCGTCGGTGGTACGCGACGTCATATGGATGTGCGGGTCGAAGATGCGCATCAGGACTCCTTCGCCGTGGGGGCTGCCAGGGAGGTCAGGGCGAGGACCCGGGGCAGGTCCGGGGGGACGGGCCGGCCCGCGGCCGTGCGTTCCTCGGCGAAGTCGCCGAGCATGCGGGCGAGTTCGGCGTCGCCGTGGGCGCGCTCTCGCAGCGCGGCGACGGCGTCTGTGGGCACGCCGGTGAACAGGCACTTCAGGACGGCGTGCCGCCACAGGTGCGGGGGCAGGTGTTCGGCGGCGTACGGTCCGACGGCGGCGGCGACCAGCCGGGTGTCGTTGGTGCGCAGTGCGTCCTCGATCAGGGGCAGGCCGTCGGGCCCCGGGACCAGGTGGGGCAGGGCGTGCAGGACGGCGCGGCGTTCGGCGGCCGTGCCCTGCGTGTACAGGCGGTCGAGGGTGCCGGTGTCGGCGCGGGCGGCGTGCAGCAGCAGGACTCGGGCGGCGTCGGCGTGGTCCTGTCCGGTGCGGCGTCCGGCCTCGGCGAAGCGTGCCTCCCAGAGCGTGGGCTGCGGGCCGGCGCCGGCCGGCGGGGTCGCTGCCGCTTCGTCGAGGGCCTGGTCGAGCCAGGCGCGGGCGGCGCCGGGCAGGGCGGCGTCGAGGTGCGCCCGGAGAGCGGCGATGGTGGACGGTCCGTTCATGAGCTGCTGCCTCCTTGTGCCGCGGCCCGCAGGAAGGCGAGGGACGCGGCGGCGAGGTGCGGGCCCGCGTGGGAGTGGCGGGGCAGTTCGACGACGGTCAGGCCCTGGTAGCCGGTGGCCGCGAGGGCGTCGAGGAGCGGCGGGAAGTCGATCTCACCGTCGCCGAAGGGCAGGTGTTCGTGGACGCCGCGGCGCATGTCCTCGATCTGCACGTGCCGCAGCCAGGGCGCCGCCGCGCGCACGCAGTCGGCCGGCGACTCGGGCTCCAGGCACTGGCAGTGGCCCAGGTCCAGGGTCAGACCCAGCACGCCGGGACTGCCGAGCAGTCCGCGCAGGTGGTGGAAGTCGGCCAGGGTGCCCAGCAGATGGCCGGGCTCGGGCTCGATCGCGAGCGGCATCCCCGCGGCATCCGCCGCGTCCAGCACCGGGCCCAGGCTCGCCGCCAGACGCTTCCACGCGGTGTCCGCACCGGTGCCGGGCGGGGTGACACCGCTGAAGAGGTGCACGGCGTGCGCGCCCAGGTCGGCGGCGACCTGGATCGCGCGGAGGAGGAGTCCGACGCGGGCCGCGCGGGCGCCGGGGTCGGGGTCGAGGAGGGAGGGGCCGTGTTTGCGGCGTGGATCGAGGACGTAGCGGGCGCCGGTCTCGACGGTGGCCGTGAGGTGGCGGCGCTGGAGGGTCCGGGCGACCCGGCGGGTGCGGGCCGGGAGATCGGGGGCCAGGGGGTCCAGATGCATGTGGTCGAGGGTGAGACCGACGCCGTCGTAGCCGAGGTCGGCGAGCAGGGCGAGGGCGTCGTCCAGGCGCAGGTCGGTCAGTCCGTTGGTGCCGTAGCCCAGACGCGGGGCCGTGGGGTGCGCGGTGGGGGTCATGTGACGCTCACCTTCTTCGCGAAGCGGCGGGCGAGCGGCGCCAGCGCGGCGGTGACCAGGGCCGGTCCGGGGGCGCCCGCGCGGGCGGTGAGGGCCGCCTGGAGCGGGATCATCGCGCGGATCCCGGCGCCCACGGCGCGCTGGGTCAGTGGCGGGGAGGGGTTGAGGACGGCGTGGAGCAGGGGGCGGGCGGCGGTCACGGCGTACGCGGTGGGGCCCGGTAGGCCGAGGGGGGCTGCGGCGCCTCGGCCTACCGGGGTTCTGAGGAGGGCCCTGGTCAGGGTGGCCGTGGTGGCCAGGGCCGCGGCGGGTGCGAGGGCGTTGCCGCCCGTCGTCTCGTGCCGGGACACGGCGGTGACGGCCGTGGTGTGGAGGGCCATGGTGAGGGCGGCGCCGGCAGCCGGGGCCAGGGGGCGCTCGCTGCCGTTCCGGGCGGCGCCCGCGCCGAGGAGGACGTCGAGGCCGCGGGCCGCGCCCATGGCGACCGGGCCGGCGGGGGTGCGTTTCAGACCGAGGTCGTACGCCCAGACGGTGGCCGCGAGGGCCGTCGAGATCGCCGCGGGCACCCGTCCGGCGCGGGCGGCGAGTCCCACGCCGGCCGCGGTGAGCAGTCCTGCCGCGGTGAGGGCGGCGCCGGGCCGGATGCGGCCGGAGGGCAGCGGCCGGTGGGGGCGGTCGACGGCGTCCTCCTCGCGGTCGGCCCAGTCGTTGAGGGCCATGCCCGCCTCGTACAGGCACAAGGAGGCGCCGACGGCGAGAGCGGTGCCGCGGCCGGGGCGCGCGCCCACCGCGGCGGCGCCCGCGAGGGCGTCGCCGGGGACGGTGAACAGGGCGG
>NZ_JBIVKH010000029.1:0-3385 GCF_044750685.1 Streptomyces sp. NPDC088785 | reverse complement strand
GCACCCGCTCGACCCGTACCCCGGGACGCCCCCCCCCCCCCGGCCCCCCCCCGGGCCCCCCCCCCCGCCCCGCGGCCGGCGGCCGGGGGCCGGGGGTGGGGGCACGCGCCGCGGCCCCGGCCGCGCCGTGGGGGCGCGGCCGGGGCCGGGGGTGGGCGGGGGAGCGGGGGAGCGGTCAGACGGGGACCGCCTCGATGACCGAGACCGCCGCGGCCGTCTCCACGATCCGCTCCAGCCGGAAACCGGCCCGCGCCAGCAGGTCGGCGTACTGCTCCCGGGTCCGCTCCTTGCCGCCGACCAGCAGCATCAGCCACAGGTCGACCAGCTTGGCGGAGTGCGGCTCGTTGTCCGGCGTGGGCACCATCTCCACCAGCAGCAGCTTGCCGTGGTCGGGCACCGCCGCCCGCACGTTGCGCAGGATCTCCAGCGCCTTGTCCTCGGGCCAGTCGTGCACGATGTGCTTGAGGACGTAGGCGTCGCCCCCGGTGACGACCGGGTCGAACAGGCCCCCGTCGTGCGTGGTGACCCGCTCGGCGACCCCCTGCGAGGCGAGGAACCCGGCGGCGCCGTTGTTCGCCACCCGCGGATCGGCGAGGATGCCCCGCGTCCCCGGCGCGCTCTGCAGAATACCGGCGAGGAGCCCGCCCTGACCGCCGCAGAAGTCCACCACGGTCTTGAACTGCGAGAAGTCGTAACCCCCGGCCACCGGGAAGGTCTCCGTGTTCGACATGCTGCCCATGCCGTTGATGAACACCGACCCGTAGTCCGGATTGTGCTCCAGATATTCGAAGGCGCCCATTCCGCGCAGCTTCGGCAGGCTCGGCTCACCGGTGAGGACCGCGTCCAGGAAATGACCCCAGTCCTCCCAGTGAATGGGGTGACCCATCAGCACCGCGATGTTCCGCATCGACATCGGGTGATCCGCCCGCAGCGCGTCGGCCATCGGCGTGAGCGCGTACGTGCCGTCGTCCTGGCCCTCGAAGATGCCCTGACTGGCCAGCAGCCGCAGCACCCGGGCCACGGCCTCCTCGTGCGCGCCGACCTTCCGGGCCAGCTCGGCCGGCGCCAGCGGCCCGTCCACCAGGGCCTCGGCGAACCGCAGTTCGGCGGCGACATAGATCGCCTGCGTGACCATCGAGCCCATGACGAGCTCCAGCAGCGCGAACGGCGGCGGCGCCATCTCCCGGGCCCTGCGCTGCAGCTCCGCCCGCTCCTTCTCCAGGGCCCTCACGACGTGCGGGGGCGGCAATTCGGGCATGCGATTCCTCCAAGGCCGTAGCACCAGCATTGTTGTCCCAACCGCCGGAAGGGACCATCGGCAACCACGATAAGCAAATTGCTGGACGTTCCCTGGAGTTCACCTCGCGCACTGCTCGACCGCCCGCCGCCTCCCTGTTCCAGCTGTTCAACTGCGGAAATCGGGAGTCGAGTTCCGGGCGGCGGCCCGCTTATGGTGTTCACGATTTCACACCTGCTCCCGGCATCACGGGGGTATTTCTCAACGGAGGAGAGAGATGCCGAATTCGCGCAGTGCCTGGAAGAGGGCCGCCCTCGCGGCCGGCCTGGCCGCGATCGCCGCGACACCGCTGGCGGCCGTCCCCGCACAGGCCGACACCACCCCGACCGAGGCGAGCGTGCAGGTCCTCGCCTCCGGCCTGAAGAACCCCCGGGGCGTCACCGCGCTCGCCGACGGCACCCTCCTGGTCGCCGAGTCCGGCGACGGATCGGCCGCCTGCGCCGCCGCCACCCTGTGCGCCGGCCGCACCGGCTCCGTCTACAAGGTCCGCGGCTCCTTCGCCGGCCGCGTCGTCACCGGCCTGTCGTCGCTGGCCACCGGCCCCTCGGGCCCCACCTCGGTGGCCGCGGGCCCCAACAAGGTCACCACCGACCCGCACGGCGGATACGTCGTCCTCAACGCCTTCGGCAGCAACGGCACCACCGCCCTGCGCACCTCCCTGGGCGACGACGCCAAGGACCTGGGCACCCTGCTGCGCACCCGCGACCACAAGGTCCTCGCCGACCTCGCCGCCCACGAGAGCACCGCCAACCCCGACGGCGCCGACCTCAACGCCAACCCGTGGGGCTTCGTGCGCAGCGGCTCGGGCTACCTCGTCACCGACGCGGGCGGCAACACGCTGGTGCGCGCCGCCGCCAACGGCACCACGGCCACCGACTTCGTCGTGCCGACCAACACCACCCCCACCGGCGTCACCCGGCAGGCCGTGCCCACCGGCATCGCCAAGGCCCACGACGGCACCGTCTACTTCACCGACATGAGCGGCAACGTGCCCGGCATCTCCCGCATCTGGAAGGTGACCCCCGGCGGCCAGCCCCAGATCCTGGCGACCGGCCTGAGCAGCCTCTCCGACATCGCCGTCGGCCCCGACGGCAACCTCATCGCCCTGTCCTACACCCGGGGCACCCTCGCGCCGCCGATGCAGCCCGGCGTCCTGACGCGGATCGACGCGCACACCGGCCAGGCCACCGAGATCCCCACCGGCACCCAGCTGAACGCGCCCACCGGCCTCGCCGTCGGCCCGCGCGGGGAGATCTACGTCACCAACAACACCCTGGGCACCAACGGCCAGTTGGTCCGCGTACGCCCCTGACCCGCACCGCCCCGCGCACCCCACCCGGTGCGCGCCCCTGACCACGGCCCCACCGGACTTCCCCCGACGGTGGGGCCGTCGGCATGCGGCGGCACGCACCGGCGGAAGCTGGGCTTTCGCTGGGAAGCGGCTCGAAGCCGGCCGGAGAACCCTGCCCGCACGGCCCCGCGCTCGGCATCCTGGCGGGCGTCCGTCCGGTGCACGACTTCTGGAGGCCCGCGTGTCGCAGCCCACCCCCACCCCCACCGCCCACCCCCCGACCGGGGTGTGGCTGATCGGGGCGCGCGGCTCGGTCGCCACGACGACCGTCGCGGGCTGCGCCGCCCTCGCCGCGGCCCTGCAACCGCCCACCGCCCTGGTCACCGCCGCCCCCGCCTTCGCCGACAGCGGCCTGCCGCCGCTGTCCCGCCTCGTCTTCGGCGGCCACGACACCGCCGCCACCCCGCTGCCCAAGCGGGCCGAGGACCTCGCCGCCCAGGGCGTCCTGCCCGCCTGGCTGCCCGCCGCCGTCCACGGCGACCTGGCCGCCGCCGACGACCGGATCCGCCCCGGCGCCCCGGCCGGCGACCCGCGCGCGGACGACGCCGTGATCGACGCCCTCGCCGCCGACATCACCGCCTTCACCCGCACCGCAGGCGCCGCCCGGACCGTCGTCATCAACGTCGCCTCCACCGAACCCGCCCCCACCGGCGACGCCCTGCCGCCCAGCTCCCTGTACGCGGCGGCGGCCCTGCGCGCCGGCTGCGCCTACGTCAACTTCACGCCGTCGGCGGGCC
>NZ_JBIVKH010000028.1:0-5233 GCF_044750685.1 Streptomyces sp. NPDC088785 | reverse complement strand
TCAGTGGAGGCGCGCGAAGCGCAGCCTCTGGGGGAGGCTGCGCGCAGCGCATGCCTCAGGGGCGCGGGGAACTGCGCGAGAAGCGGCCACCGGGCTGCGGACGAAGTACAACCCAGGGGCGCGAGGAACTGCGCGACCAGCCCCCACGGTGGCGCGCGTAACAGACGACCCAGGGGCGCGGGGAACTGCGCGACCGGCCCCCACGAGAGCCGCACCCGAAAGACGACCCAGGCGCGGGCCGAGGGTGGTTCGGGGCTGTGGTCCGGCGGGAATAAAGCGGAGTGGGCCTCCGTTATCGCCGGGACCGTACGACGAACGAAAAGCCCCGCAGGAGGACCCCGTGCCGGCCACCCAAGACGAGATCCGCGGCGCAGCCCACGGCACCGCCCCCACCCCCCTCTCGGTCCTGGACCTGGTCACCGTAGGAGCGGGCCGCACCGCCACCCAGGCCCTGGCCACCGGCGTCGACATCGCCCGCCTCGCCGAACGCCGCGGCTACCACCGCTACTGGGTCGCCGAGCACCACTCGATGCCCGGCGTCGCCTCCAGCAGCCCGGCCGTGATCCTGGCCCACCTCGCCGCCCACACCACCCGCATCCGCCTCGGCTCGGGCGGCGTCATGCTCCCCAACCACGCCCCCCTGGTCATCGCGGAGCAGTTCGGCACCCTGGAAGCCCTCGCCCCGCACCGCGTCGACCTCGGCCTCGGCCGCGCCCCCGGCACCGACGGCGCCACGGCCGCCGCCCTGCGCCGCAGCGACCGCCTGAACGAGGGCGCCGACGACTTCCCCCAGCAGCTCGCCGAGCTGACCCGCTTCCTCGACGACGACTTCCCCGACGGCCACCCCTACTCCCGCATCCACGCGGTCCCGGGCCCGGTCCAGGCCACCTCCCCGGGCGGCGTCCAGGACCCGCACCGCCCGCCGGTCTGGCTGCTCGGCTCCTCCGGCTTCAGCGCCCGGCTGGCCGGCGCCCTCGGCCTGCCGTTCGCCTTCGCGCACCACTTCTCCGCGCAGAACACGGTCCCGGCGCTCGACCTGTACCGCGAGTCGTTCCGCCCCTCCGCGGTGCTGTCCGAGCCCTACGCCCTGATCGGTGTCTCGGCGCTCGCCACCGACGACGACGGCACGCAGGCCCGCCGCCAGGTACTGGCCGCCGCGCTCAACATGGTGCGGCTGCGCACCGGCCGCCCCGGCCTGGTCCCGACGCCGGAGGAGGCGGAGGCGTACCAGTTCAACGAGATGGAGCGGGACTTCATCGACTCCTGGAACTCCAACGTCATCCACGGCACCGCCGACGAGGTCCGCTCCGGCCTGGACGACCTCCAGAAGCGCACCGGCGCCGACGAGCTGATGCTGACGGCCAACGCCCACACCGGCGAGGTCCGGCTGCGCAGCTACGAACTGATCGCCGACGCCTACGGGATGCCGCAGGGCTGACCCGCCCGGCCGCGCCGGCGCACGAGCCCCGCCCGTCATCCGGGCGGGGCTCGCGTGTGCCCGTGCGTCAGGAGGCGCGCCCCAGCAGCCGGGAGATCCGGTCCGGCGCCACCGGCCGCGAGTACAGCCATCCCTGCCCGGTGTCGCACCCGATCCGCCGCAGCCGCGCCGCCTGCTCGGCCGTCTCCACGCACTCCGCGGTCACCGTGAGCCCGAGCCGGTGCGCCAGCTGCACCAGCGCCTCCACGATCATCGCGTCGGCCGGATCGGTGGGCGCCGCCCCGTCCTCGTACTGGAAACCGCGGACGAACGACCCGTCCAGCTTCAGTACGGACACCGGCAGCCGGCTCAGGTACGCCAGGTTCGAGTAGCCGGTCCCGAAGTCGTCGATGGCGATGCGCACGCCCATGTCGCTGAGGGACTGGAGCGCCTGGAGGGGCCGCCCGGCCGAGCCCATGACGGCGGACTCGGTCAGCTCCAGTTGCAGCAGTTCGGGGGCGAGCCGGGTGTCCGCGAGGATCCGCGCGACGTCGGCCACCAGATCCGAGTCCCACACCTGCCGCACCGCGACGTTCACACTGACGAAGACCGGCGGGTCCGCCGGGTTCTCCAGCTGCCAGCGGCGCGCCTGGGCGCACGCCGTGCGCAGCACCCAGAGCCCGAGCTGCACGATCGAGCCGTCCTCCTCGGCGAGTCCGATGAACCGATTCGGCGTGAGCAGCCCGAACTGCGGGTGCCGCCAGCGCACCAGCGCCTCGACGCCGCGCACCGCCCCGTCCTCCAGCCGGACGAGCGGCTGGTAGTCCAGGACGAACTCGCCCCGCTCGACGGCGGGCCGCAGCCCCGACGACAGGGCCTGCCGGGTCATCCGGTGCGCGTTGCGCTCCGGGTCGAAGAGGGTCCAGCGGGCCTTGCCGTCCGCCTTCGCCCAGTACAGCGTGGTGTCGGCGGCCTGCATCAGACCGGTGGCCGACGTGCCCACGGCCTGCCGCTCGACGACGCCGACCGACGCGGAGACCGCCAGCCGCTGCCCGGCCAGGTCGAACGGCTCGCGCAGCGCGCTCAGCACGGCCTCCGCCAGGTCGGTCACCTGCTCGGTGCCGGCCGACTCCTCCACGAGCAGCGCGAACTCGTCGCCGCCGAGCCGGGCCACCAGCGGGGCGCCGGTGGTGTGCCGGGCCCGCTCCGCGCAGAGTTCGAGCCGCTGCGCGACGGCGGCGAGCAGCCGGTCGCCGACGTGGTGGCCGAGGGTGTCGTTGACCGCCTTGAACCCGTCGAGGTCGAGATAGCACAGGCCGACCCGCCCGCTCGTGCCCGTCTCGTCGTACGCGCCGGCCTCCAGCGCGGCGGTGAGCCGCTCGAAGAACAGGGCGCGGTTGGGCAGCTTCGTCACCGGGTCGTGCATCTGGAGGTGACGCAGCCGGGAGCGCAGTTCGCGGTGGGCGCTGAGGTCGTGCAGCGAGACGAGCGCGACCTCGCTGTCCGGCACCGGCGCGATCGTGACCCGGGTCCACACGGAGTGGCCGACGGGGTGCTTGAGGCGCCGGGTGCGCGAGAGGCGGGCCTGCCGGCCGTGCAGGACCTCCCGGTACGCGTCCCGGGTGTGCGGGTCGGACGAGAGGTCGAGCAGGTCGGCGGCGAGGCGTCCGACGACCGGCCGGTCGCTGTCGGCCCCCAGCAGGGCGAGCGCGGCGTGGTTGGCCCCGACGACGAGACCGGCGCGGTCGACGAGCGCCATGGGGAGCGGAGCGGCGAGGAACGCGGCGCGGTGGGTGGCGTCCGGGGTGGTGCGCTGCCCGGGGTGGCCACTCTCCGTGAGGGGATCGCGGCGCGGGTGCGGTGCGGACGCCTCGGTCGCCGTCGTGGGCCCATGGGGCTGTGCGCTCACCGTTCGCTCCCGCGTGCGTCGTCTGGATGCGTGTTCTGGTGCGGCCGGGTCCCGGCAGGAAAGTGTGCCGATCATAGAGGCAGGTCGGACGGCCTATCCAGCCTGCGCCGCGCACCGGCGGGGTCCCGGTGGGGGCGGCGGGGGACCGGCAGATCGTTTCTGCCCGGGCCGGGCCGGGCTTCTTGCGGGCGGCGACCGACTCGGACCATCTGTGACGTTCGGTGACCGTCGGGGTGTCGGCCGCTCACTCGTCCGGGCCAGATAAACAGGGCGAAGTGTGACAAGTACGCACAGTCTGGGTGGGGTGTCCCGCATTCCCCGTCCGGAGGTCGACTTGCCGCGTCCGCAGCCACTCGGGGGAGTGGACAAGCGCCGTCTGCGTGCCACCGCCGCCGCGCTGACCGCTCTCACCGCCCTGGCCGCCACCGGCCTGGTCGCGGGTCCCGCGGCGGCCGCGCCGCCCTACGCAGGACCCTGCGCCCTGGAGCGCACCGCCGACCACCACTCCGAGGGCCTGGACTCCTGGCACTCGGGCTACCCGCGCCCGACCAGACCCCTCAACGCGGTGATGGTCTTCCTCTCCTTCCCCGACTGGACCCCGGCGACGACCCCGGGCGAGCTGGCGGCCGACTACTTCCCGGCCACCAGCGACTTCTTCGAGCGCGCCTCGTACGGGAAGTTCCGGCTCGTCCCGCACCCGCAGCGGACCTGGATCGAGATGCCGCACTCCTCGACCTCGTACGCCATAAAGCGGGACTGGAGCGCCGCGCACCGCAGCGCGTACCTGCACGACGCCCTCGCGGTGGCGGACCCGGTGACCGACTTCAGCAAGTACGACGTCGTGTACTTCGTCGCCGACCCGGACGCGCCGGGCGTCGACTCGGACGCGACGAAGGTCGTGAACTTCGACCGGCCGATGCGCGCGGACGGCACCGACATCCGGCGGATCGTCACGGTCTTCGAGCACCACCCGCCGGACCGCAACGTCCTCGCGCACGAGACCGGCCACGTCTTCGACCTGCCCGACCTCTACCACCGGCCGACCGACGGCAAGGGGGACTGGGACACCTACGTCGGGGACTGGGACGTCATGGGCAGCCAGTTCGGTCTGGCCCCCGACTTCTTCGGCTGGCACAAGTGGAAGCTGGGCTGGCTGCCGTCGCGGCAGGTGGCCTGCGTGACGCGGACCGGGGACACCCGGCTGACCCTGGAGCCGTTGAGCACCGCGCCGCGGGTGCCGGGGGCCGCGTTCGGCACCGGGGACGGCACGAAGCTCGCCGTGGTGCGCACCGGGCCGTCCAGCGCCATCGCCCTGGAGGCCCGGGGCGCGGGCGGCAACGACGACGCGACCTGCACCCAGGGGGTCCTCGTCTACCGGGTCCGCAGCGACTCCGCCTCCGGCTCCGGGCCGGTCCAGGTGCTCGACTCCCATCCGTCGACCGAGGCCTGCTTCGGCGACTCGGTCTACCCGCCGCTGGCCGACGCCCCCGTCCGGGAGGGCGAGAGCTTCTCGGTCCCCGGGGAGAAGCTCCGCCTGGAGGTGGGGGGCCGGACGTCGTCGGGATCGTGGACGGTGAAGGTGACGACCGGCTAGCCCGCGACCGGCCCCCGGCGGCGCCGGTACGACGAAGGCCCCCACATGATGTGGGGCGCCGGTACGGCGAAGGCCCCCCACAAGAAGTGGAGGGCCTTCGGTGTGCTGTGCGCCATCAGGGACTCGAACCCCGGACACGCGGATGCTGTATCTCCCGGGGGCAACCCCCGGACCCCCGGCCTACTGTCCGGCAATGACCAAAGCCCCCCACAAGAAGTGGAGGGCCTTCGTCGTGCTGTGCGCCATCAGGGACTCGAACCCCGGACACGCGGATTAAGAGTCCGCTGCTCTAACCAACTGAGCTAATGGCGCC
>NZ_JBIVKH010000027.1:0-18628 GCF_044750685.1 Streptomyces sp. NPDC088785 | reverse complement strand
GTCGAGGCGTCCATGTCGTCGCCCTCCTCGCTGCTGCACTGGACCCGCCGCATGATCGAGATCCGCAAGCAGAACCCCGCCTTCGGCCTCGGCTCGTACACCGAACTGCCGTCGTCGAACCCGGCGGTGATCGCGTTCCTGCGCGAGCTGCCCTCGACCGGGGAGGACGGCGACGACCTGGTGCTGTGCGTGCACAACTTCTCCCGCTTCGCGCAGCCCACGGAGCTGGACCTCCAGGCGTTCAGCGGCCGGCATCCGGTGGAGCTGATCGGCGGGGTGCGCTTCCCGGCGATCGGCGAGCTGCCGTACCTGCTGACGCTGGCGGGGCACGGGTTCTACTGGTTCAGGTTGCGGACGGACGGGATGTGACGCCGTCCTGCTGAGCGGTACGGCCGGCGGCGCGCGGCAGGCGCGCCCCGGCGTCCCGCGACAGGCGGGTCGCCAGCGAGTCCAGGTAGAGGGCCTCCTGCTGCGGCAGGTCGGCGCGGCGGTGCAGTTCGCGCACCGCCAGGGCCAGGGTGCCCAGCACCTCCTCGTCGGCCCGCAGCCGGTCGCCCCACTGCGCGGTGTCCCGGATCAGGGCGCACGCCTCCCGCGTCTCCACCCAGGGCAGGTCCCGGACCAGCGCGGCCGCGACGGCCCACAGGACGAGGTGCTGGGTCGTCCGGGACGCGGCCGAGGTGGTCAGCGCCTGGAGGCAGGCGGTGTGCGGGGCGGTCGCGCCGCCGCCCGACGCGAGGTGGCCGGGCGTCATCAGCGCCACGAGCGCGGCCAGCATGCGGTCGCCGGGCTCGCGGCTGCGCCCCGATTCCGCCACGTGCCGCGCGCCCGTGTCCCAGACCTGGCCGACCCGGTAGGGCAGGGCCCCGTCCCCGCGCAGCAGCAGCTGCTGGTCGAGGCCGCCGCCGAACGCGGCCCGCCGGGCGAGCCCCTCACCGGCCGCGCCCTTGTCGCGCATCTCCGGCGCGAACCATTCGGGCCCCGCCGTGCCGAGCCGGGCCGGGTCCTCGGCCCACCACAGCCGGACGTCCCGCCGGGGCTCGCCCGGCGTTCCCGGCGGGGTGCTCCAGGTGCGGTGCGCCACGAGGTGGCGGGTCAGGTCGTCCCAGGACCTGTCGTCGAGCTGTGACTCCCACAGCCCGGTCAGCCGGCGCCAGGCCGTGGGCGCGTCGTCGGTGCGCAGCAGGGCGGAGACCTCGACCCCGGGAACGATCATGGTGTGGAGCAGCACGAGGTTGGCCGTGCGGTGGGCGAGCCGGGTCAGCGGCGGCACGTTCTTGGGCGCGTAGTCCGCAACCGCGGGCGGCAGGGTCCGGAGCGCCTCGACGAGCAGCCCGGGGATCGTCTCCGCGGGCGCCCGGCGTCCGTCGGGCCCGGCCTCCGCGCACATCTCCTTGAGCCGCTCGACGACCTGGCCCCGGTCGGTGAGCAGGGCGAAGGAGAGCAGGTCGGCGAGGGGCAGGGGCCGCGGGGCGTGCGGCGCGGGCGGGGTGGAGGCGGCCAGCAGGCTGCGCCAGACGCTGCGGGCGACCAGGTACTCGCTGAAGGTGGCGTGCAGGAACTCGTAGGTGCGCCTGCGTCGTCCGCCGACCCGCGCCTGCGCCTCGTGGATGAAGAAGAACCGGCCGAAGGCGCGGTCGTCGGCCCAGTCGGCGTCCGGGCCGAGCAGGGTCCGCGCGTCCTGCTCCACCTGGTCGGCGCCGACGCTCTGCTGCCCGCGGTTGAACATGGCGAGCGCGACGACGCCGAGCCGGGCGATCTCCCGCTCCGCCTCGCCGGACACCACCTCGGGCTCCTGTTCGCGGGCGTGCCGCTTGCGCACCTGGCGCCGCAGGAACCCGAGCAGCAGCTGTTCGAACAGCTCCGCGCCGCTGGCCCGGTTCTCCTGGGCGCGGGCGAGTCCGTTGTCCACCGAGTCGTAGAGCGCGAGGAGCAGCAACAGCAGCGGCTGGGAGGCGAGTTCGAGGCGGCCGGCCAGGGCGGCCGGTTCGAGGGGCCGCAGCCGGCAGGCGGTGAAGTAGTCGCGGTTCGCGTCGTTCCACGCGCTCAGCCAGCGGGCCCTGCGCTCCTCGTCGAAGGGTTCGAGGCACAGCGCGCGGGTGCCGTCGGGGATCTGGACGCGGTGCATGACGACGGTCCGGCTGGTGACGACGACCGCGACCGGGCGGCCCGCGGCGGCCTCGCGCTCCTGGAACTCGGCGACCTGGCGCAGATAGCCCCAGTAGTCGGTCTCCGCCGCCTGCACCAGTTCGTCGAAGCCGTCGAGCAGCACGACCGGGATCCGGCCGGGCGCCCCGCGCACCAGCTCCGGCCAGCCGAGGGGTTCGCCGAGCCGCTCGCGCAGCGCCTCCTCGATCTGGCGCTGGACGGGCGCGTCCGCCGCGACGGAGCGCAGTTCCACCCGGACCGGCAGGAAGTCGGTGGCGGGCAGGCGGGCCATGACGACGCGGGTGAGCAGCGACTTGCCGGCGCCGGGGTGGCCGAGGACGAGGAGCGGCACCTGGAGCGCGGCCACCGATCCGAAGTGGGCGGCGAGCCGGGTCGCGAGCGGCACGTCGGCGGGCCGGGCGGACCACCAGCTGTCGGCGTAAGGCGCGGCGTCCTCGTGCAGGACGGCCCAGCGGGCGGCGGGGTCGACGTAGCCGGTGTCGAGGCGCGGCACGACCAGGCGGGCCGGGGGCCCGTCCGTGCCGCGGTCGGCGCCGTCCGCGCCCTCGACGCCCGCGACCAGGGGCCGGTCCAGCTCCCTCGCGGGCCCGGCCGCCAGGGTCCGGGCCGCGTCGGAGGCGTACGGCAGGCCCGTGCCGGGGGTGAGGGCGGCGGCGAGTCCGCCGAGGGCGGTCCCGGTCGCCGGCGGGAGCTGCCGCCACTGTCCGGCGAGCAGCCACAACTCCGGTTCTTCTCGGGCCAGTTCGCCGACGAGGTCGGCCAGTGCGCGGGCCGCCGCGTCCTGGTCGAGGCCGGGCAGGCGGCCGGCGAGGGCCCGGCGGCACCGGCTGGTGAGGGCGGCCTGTTCGGGCGGCGTCCGGGAGTCGTCGGGAGCGGCGCCGAAGGTGGTCCTCTTGACGAACTCGTCGACGCGGCCGAGCCAGTGGGGCTCCCGGCCCGTCCCCGGGTCCGGCGCCGGGCGGTGCCACGGCCGGTCCCCGCAGAGGACGTCGAGCAGTGCGATCAGCGGGGTCAGCGCGAGCGCGGCGTGGCAGACGACCGTGCGGCTCGGCCGGTCGGCGCCCCGGACGCGCTCGGCGAACCCGTCGAGCACCTGGTGGCCCACGTCGCGCAGCCCGAGCAGGAACGCCTCGTCGCCGTCGATGTCGAGCAGGTCCGGTAAGTGCACCGGGTAGTCGCCCGCGCCGGCCAGCAGGAACAGGCACGGGGCCCAGTCGGTCCCGGACGCCGACGGGACGGAGCGGGGATCGACGCGGAAGGGGGCCGCGGGATCGGGGCCGCCCCCGGTGCCGGTACGGGTGCCGGAGGGCGGGGCGGGCGGTGGATCGAGCCTGCGCAGCGCCTCGTACACCTCGACGAGCCGCCCGTGCAGATGGCGCCAGGCGTCGACCTCGGCCGCGACCGCCCGGGGCCCCGCCTCGCGTGCGGCGGCGCAGCACTCGACGATGCGCCGTACGTCGTCCCAGGCCGGCGGGCGGGCCACCCGGCCGCGCAGCAGGTCGGAGAGGGCCGCGGGCGACTTGCCGACCCGGCTCGCCACCCGGTTCTGCTGGAGCCCCGACGCCACGACCAGGGCGCGGAGCCGGGCGCAGAACTCGGGCACCGGCCCGCCGGGTGTCGCCCCGGGCACCGGCCCGCCGCGTGTCGCCTCTGGCACCGCCCCGCTCCCTCTCGCCGTCTTCGGTCCGCTACGGCGCGCAGTGCGAAGCCTAGGCGCCGACCTGCGCACTCCGCCCCCGATTCGGCGCAGTCCGGCGGTTCCGGCGCACCGGTCCGCGCCCCGCGACGGTGGAACCCGACACCTTCCGCCCCACGATCACGGAGGCCCCCGTGCCCGGTCGACTCGCCCTGCTCCTGCCCCTGTCGGTGTACCTGCTGCTCGCCGCGGTGGTGCTCCCCGCCGTGTGGTCCGGCAAGCCGGCCCGCCGCCGCGCGGCGGAGCGCGTGGTGCGCATCCTCGTCGACGCGCTGCGCCCGCCCCGGCGCCGGTGACCCGTGCGGACGCCGGGACCGCGCGGCACCAGGAATGTCCAAGAACCCGCCCCTTCCGGTTTCTGTCCGCGCGCCCGGGGCACTCTCCACGAATACCGTGCGGGACAGGCAGCGCCGCGCGGTCCCGGCCCGCGCCGCGGACCGCGCACGCACCGCCCCCGCACGCTCGGCACGTCCCCCTCTGGACCAGCTCAGGACAGCATCTCGGCACCCGGGACCGCGCACACCGTCGTCGAGCGTTCCCGGACCGGGGAAAGGACGCGACGCCATGTCGGAAGCCGCAGGCCGGCCCGCCGCTCCCGCCCAGCCCACCGCCGTCGCGGCGGACGATCCCGCCGCCCTCCTCCCGTCCCTGGAACCGCTGCTGCGCGCCTGGCTGCCGCGCCAGCGCTGGTTCGCGGGCAAGGGCCGTCCGGTCAGCGGCTTCACCCTCGAATCCGTCACCCCGCTGCTGCCCGGCGCGGCGCTGCTGCACCTGCTGGTGCGGGCGCACCAGCCACCCGCCGCCGACGACGGCCCCGGGGACCGCTACCAGCTCCTCGTCGGCACCGCCGAGGTGCTGCCGCAGCACCTCTCCGCCGCCACGATCGGCGCGATCACCCGCGGCCCGCTCGCCGGCCGCACCGCCTACGAGGCCCTCCAGGACCCGCGCCAGGCGTCCGTCCTGCTGGAGCGGCTGCGCATACCCGGCGCCCTCGGCGCCCTCAGCTTCCACCGCGGCCCGCACGGCGAGGTCCCGCGCGGACTCGTCCCGCGCCCGTTGCAGGCGGAGCAGTCCAACTCCTCGGTGGTGTACGGGGACCGGCTCATCGCCAAGTTCTTCCGCCGGGTCGTCGCGGGCACCAACCCCGACCTGGAACTGCCCCTGGCGCTGGCCCGCGCGGGCTGCGACCGGGTGCCCGCGCCGGTGGCCTGGTTCGAGACGCGGAGCGGCGACACCGGGGAGACCACCACCCTCGGCGTCCTCCAGCCGTTCCTCAAGGGCGCGGCCGACGGCTGGGACCTGGCCCTGAAGCACCTCACGAACGAGCGGGACTTCACCGAGGAGGCACGGCAGCTGGGCCGCGCGACGGCCGAGGTGCACACCGCCCTCGCGGGGGCCCTGCCCACGGTCACGTACAGCCGGATGCAGACGGAGCAGCTCGCCGCGGCGATGACCCGCCGCCTGGAGACGACGGCCCAGCAGGTCCCGGCGCTGCTCGCGCACGTCCCCGCCCTGCGCACCGCCTTCGCGGCGCTGCACGACCTGGCCTCCGACGGCCGCGCCCGGCGGGCCCAGCGCGTGCACGGCGATCTGCACCTGGGCCAGTGCCTGCGGGAGGCGGACGGCACCTGGCGGATCATCGACTTCGAGGGCGAGCCGTCCCGCCCGCTCGCCGAGCGCCGCATGCCGCACCCGCCGCACCGCGACATCGCGGGCATGCTCCGCTCCTTCGACTACGCGGCCCGCAGCGTCCGCCCCTGGAACGCGGCCTGGTCGGACGCCTGCCGGGCCGCGTACTGCACCGGATACGCGGAGGTGAGCGGCAGCGACCCGCGCACCGACCCGGTCCTGCTGCGCGCCTACGAGACGGACAAGGCGGTCTACGAGGCCCTGTACGAGGCCCGCCACCGCCCGGACTGGCTCCCGGTCCCGATGGCGGCGCTGGCCCGCCTCGCGGAGGAACCGCCCCGCTAGGACCCCAGGACCGCGCGGAGCGGCGGGCGGACCGGCCCCGCCCCGCCCGCCGAGAAGCCCCACCGGACCCGCACCCGCCACCGCACGCCCGCCCGGCACACGCGAAGCCCCCAAGGAGGCGCACCCCGTGACCCGCCGCCCGACCACCGCCCCGTCCCCCGTCCCCGAGGACGACCGCAACCGGCTGCTCACCGCGACCCACCACAACCCGCACGGCGTGCTGGGCGCCCACCCGGCCGCCGACGGCGTCGCGTTCCGCGTCTGGCGGCCCTACGCCCGGCAGGTCGCCGTCCGCACCCCGCAGGGCCTGCACGCCGAACTCCACGACGACGGCGCGGGGTTCTTCTCGGGCCTGCTCCAGCTCCGCGAGGTCCCGTCCGCGTACGAGCTGGAGATCGCGTACGCCGACACCACCCAGACGGTGCCGGACGCCTACTCCCTGCTCCCCGCGCTCGGCGAGCTCGACCTGCACCTGATCGGCGAGGGCCGGCACGAGCAGCTGTGGACCGCGCTCGGCGCCCGCCCGATGACCCACCAGGGCATCGAGGGCACCCGCTTCACGGTGTGGGCGCCGAACGCGCGCGGCATCCGGGTGGTCGGCGGCTTCAACTACTGGGACGGCGCGGCCCACAGCATGCGCTCCCTCGGCGCGACCGGCGTCTGGGAGCTGTTCGTGCCCGGCGTCGGCGAGGGCGAGCTGTACAAGTTCGAGATCACCCGCCCCGACGGCAGCAAGACCCTGCGCGCCGACCCGATGGCCGCCCGCACGGAGACGCCCCCTGCCAACTCCTCCGTGATCCACGCCTCGCACCACACCTGGCACGACGAGGAGTGGCTGGAGCGGCGCACGGACCGCCCCGCGCACGAGGCCCCCTTCTCGGTCTACGAGCTGCATCTGCCGTCCTGGCGCCCCGGCCTCACCTACCGCCAGCTCGCCGAGCAACTGCCCGCCTACGTCAAGGACCTGGGCTTCACGCACGTGGAACTGCTGCCCGTGGCGGAGCACCCGTTCGGCGGGTCCTGGGGCTACCAGGTCACCGGCTTCTACGCCCCGACCGCCCGCCTGGGCACCCCCGACGACTTCAAGTTCCTGATCGACACCCTGCACCAGGCGGGCATCGGCGTCCTGATGGACTGGGTGCCCGCCCATTTCCCGCGCGACGACTGGGCGCTGGCCGAGTTCGACGGCCGCCCGCTGTACGAGCACGAGGACCCGCTGCGCGCCGCGCACCCGGACTGGGGCACCCTCGAATTCGACTACGGCCGCAAGGAGGTCCGCAACTTCCTGGTGGCCAACGCCCTTTTCTGGTGCGAGGAGTTCCACATCGACGGGCTGCGCGTCGACGCCGTCGCCTCCATGCTCTACCTGGACTACTCGCGCGAGGAGGGGCAGTGGACGCCGAACCAGTTCGGCGGCCGGGAGAACCTCGACGCGGTCGACTTCCTCCAGGAGATGAACGCCACCCTGTACCGGCGGGTCCCCGGCGTCGTGACGATCGCCGAGGAGTCCACGGCCTGGGACGGCGTCACCCGCGCCACCCACCACATCGGCCCCGGCGGCCACGGCGGGCTCGGCTTCGGGCTGAAGTGGAACATGGGGTGGATGCACGACTCCCTGGACTACGTGCAGCACGAGCCGGTGCACCGCAGGTTCCACCACAACGAGATGACGTTCTCGATGGTGTACGCGTACAGCGAGAACTACGTGCTGCCCATCTCGCACGACGAGGTGGTGCACGGCAAGCGGTCCCTGGTCTCCAAGATGCCCGGCGACTGGTGGCAGCAACGCGCCACCCACCGCGCCTATTTGGGCTTCATGTGGGCGCACCCCGGCAAGCAGCTGCTCTTCATGGGCCAGGAGTTCGCCCAGGGCGCCGAATGGTCGGAGGCGCACGGCCCGGACTGGTGGCTGCTCGATCCGGCGTACGGGGCCGCGGCCGACCATCGCGGCGTCCGCGACCTCGTACGGGACCTGAACGGCGTCTACCGGGAGGCGCCCGCGCTGTGGGAGCGGGACACCGATCCGGCCGGGTTCGAGTGGGTCGCCGGGGACGCGGCGGAGGACAACGTGTTCGCGTTCCTGCGGCGCGCGGCCGACGGCTCGCCGCTGCTCGCGGTGTCCAACTTCGCGCCGGTGGTGCGGTCCGAGTACCGGCTGGGCGTGCCGGACGCGGTGCCCGCCTGGCAGGAGGTGCTCAACACCGACCGGGGCCGGTACGGCGGCGGTGACGTCACGAGCCCGGAGCCGGTCAAACCCGACGACGTCCCCGCGCACGGCCGGCCGGCCAGCGTCCGCCTGACGCTGCCGCCGCTCGCCACCGTGTGGTACCGCCCGGCCTGACGCTCCCCCGCCGCACCGGGCCGGCCCCCGGCCGCGCTCCGCTAGCGGAGCGCGGCGGGCGCCTCGCCGGTGTGCAGCACGCCGAGCCGCTGGGTGGCCCGGGTCAGCGCCACGTACAGGTCGCTGGTCCCGTACCGGCCCGGCTCGACGACGAGCACCGAGTCGAACTCCAGGCCCTTGGCCTGCCGCGGGTCGAGCAGCACGACCGTGTGCGTCAGGTCGGGGGCGCCGCCCGCCGTCATGCCGGGCACCTCCGCCGCGAGGGCGGCGTGCAGGTCGCGCGGGGCGATGACGGCCAGCCGGCCCTCGTCCGGGGCGAGTTCGGCGACCGCGGCGGCGACGGCCGCGGGCAGGTCGTCGGTGGCCCGCACCCAGGGGCGCACACCCGTCGAGCGGACGGACGACGGCGGCTCGAACTCGGGGTGCTCGGCGCGGACCACGGCCGCCGCCAGCTCCATGATCTCGCTCGGCGTGCGGTAGTTGACGCCGAGCCGGGTGTGCTCGAAGCGGTCCTCGACGTACGGGCCGAGGATGTCCGCCCAGGAGCCCACCCCGGCCTCCTCGCTGGTCTGCACGGGGTCGCCGACCAGCGTCATGGACCGGGTGGGCGAGCGGCGCATCAGCAGCCGCCACGCCATCGGGCTCAGCTCCTGCGCCTCGTCGACGATGATGTGGCCGAACGCCCAGGTGCGGTCGGCGGCGGCCCGCTCGGCGGCGCTGCGGTGGTCCTCCTCCTCGTACCAGTCGGCGACCCGGTCCGCGTCCACGATGTCGTGCGCGGCCAGCACCTCCGACTCGTCCTCGTCCTCGAACTCGTAGGACTCGGAGCCCTTGGACAGGTCCAGGACGCCCTGCGCGTACGCGATGCGCTCCTGCCGGGCGGCCTCGGCGGCGGCCCGCTCGGCGGAGTCGTCGTGCCCGAGCAGCTCGGCGGCCTCGTCGAGGAGCGGCACGTCGGCGGGGGTCCAGTCGGCAGGTCCGGTGACCTCACGGCGGATGGCGGCGGCCGCGTCGTCGGGCAGGTGGACGGGGTCGGCGAGGAAGTCCGCGACGAAGTCCTCCGGCGTGAGCCGCGGCCACAGGTCCGCGATCGCGGCGTGCACGTCGGCGCTCCCGGCGACGCCCTTGCCGAGCTGGGCGAGGTCGTCGGCGCCGAGGAAGTTCGGGCCGCCGTACGGGTCGGCGCCGATCCGCTCGGCGAGCTGGGCGGTGAGCGCGTCGAGGATGCCGAAGGCGAAGTACGGGCGGGCCAGGTTGTGCGGGAGCAGGGTGTCCCGGGCGGTCTGCCGGGCCTCGTAGGCGATCTCCCAGTCGAGGATCAGGTCGCCGTCGTCGTGCCGGATCACCAGGGGCGCGCCGGGCTCGGGCAGCTGCTGGCGGTCGCGCACGGCGAGCGCGAGGGCGTCGGCCATCGCGGCGGCGCCCTTCACCGCGGCGGCCCGGGGCGCGTCGGCGGCGGTGGCGTGCACCCCGGGGAACAGCTCGCCGACGGTCGCGAGCAGCACACCGGTCTCGCCGAGCGAGGGCAGCACCTCGGAGATGTAGGAGAGGAACGCCGGGTTGGGGCCGACGATCAGCACGGCCCGCTTGGCGAGCAGCTCCCGGTGCTCGTACAGCAGGAAGGCGGCGCGGTGCAGGGCGACGGCGGTCTTGCCGGTGCCCGGACCGCCCTCGACCACCAGCACACCCCGGTGGTCGTGGCGGATGATCCGGTCCTGCTCGGCCTGGATGGTCTGCACGATGTCGCCCATGCGGCCGGTGCGGGCGGAATTCAGCGCGGCGAGCAGCACGGCGTCACCGGACGGGTCCTCGAAACCGGTGCGTTCGTCGTCGCCGAGATCGAGGATCTCGTCATGCAGTTCGGTGACGGTCCGCCCCTCGGTGGTGAGGTGGCGGCGCCGGCGCAGCCCCATCGGCGTGTGCCCGGTGGCGAGATAGAAGGGGCGGGCCACCGGCGCGCGCCAGTCGATGAGAATCGGCGTGTGCTCGGTGTCGTCCTCGCGAATTCCGATACGCCCGATGTGGTGCGCGACGCCGTCCGTGAGATCGATCCGGCCGAAGCAGAGCGAGCCGTCGACCGCGTTCAGCGCGGCGAGCAGCCCGGAGCGCTCCACGAGCAGCAGGTCCCGCTCCAGGCGGGCCTGCTGGCCGGTGCCGACGGGCGTCAGGGCGTTCGTGACCGAGTCGGCGGTCTCGCCGCGCAGCGCGTCGACGCGCGCATAGAGCCGGTCGATGAATTCCTGTTCCTTTTGGAGTTCCTTCTCGGATACGGCGGATTCCCGGCTTGACAAAACTGCTCCCTGCCCGGTACGGTGTGTTTAGTTGGCCCCTTGCGAGGGGCCTTTTCTGTGGGCACACAGAAACACCGAATATACACCCGGGGAATCGCTCAGGGATTCAGAGGGCTTCGGACAATTCCTCCAGCAGGCGCCGCTTCGGCCGGGCGCCCACCCGGGACCACACGGGCTCGCCGTCCTTGAAGACCATCAGCGTCGGCATGGACAGCACGCCGTACTTCACGGCCGTCCCCGGATTGGCGTCGACGTCGATCGCGACGACGTCCAGCCGCTCCCGCTCCTCCTCGGCCACGGCGCGCAGCACCGGGGCCAGCTGCCTGCACGGCCCGCACCACTCGGCGGTGAACTCCACGAGCACCGGCCGGCCGGACCGGACGACCTGCTCGTCGAAGTCGGCATCGGTCACTTCACGGAAAGCCATCGTGTTCACTCCCTCAGTTCGCAGCGCGGCGCGGAGTCGTCCTCCGTCGCCAGCGCCCGCATCGCCTGCTCGGCGCGCGCCAGCTGCGCGCCGACCGTCGTCCGTACAGCACTCAACTCACTGATCAGCGCATCGAGTTGGGCGAGCTTGTCGCGGTACACGGCGAGCGACGCCGGACAGGAGTCGCCCTCGGGGTGTCCGGCCCGCAGACACTCCACGAACGGCCGGGTCTCCTCCAGGTCGAAGCCGAAGTCCTGGAGCGTGCGGATCTGCCGCAGGGCCCGCAGGTCGTCCTCGTCGTAGGTCCGGTAGCCGTTGCCGCCGCGCCGCGCGGGCAGCAGCCCGCGCGACTCGTAGTACCTGAGCGTCCGCGTGGTCACCCCGGCGCGGTCCGCGAGCTCTCCGATGCGCATGCCTGCGACGGTAGACGTTGACCCCGGCGTCAAGGCCAGCCCGCCCGCCGCGGAATCCGCCCCGCGCCCCGGAGCACCCCACGAACCCGCGGCGCGCAGCCATGCCCGACAGGCCCGCGAAGAGCTACGCGCAGCACGCCCCCGGCACCTGCCCGGCGTCGGGAGCGGCCCGGCCCGCACCCGACCACACCCGCTCACCGACCCGCTCACCCACCCCGCACTACCACCCAGGAGAGACATGCCCGACGACAGCACCCTTCACGAAAGCACCCTTCACGACGGCACCGGCACCGGCACCGGCACCGGCACCGGCTCCGGCACCTGGCTCCTCGGCGACCTCCCGGTCCGCCGGATCGGACTCGGCGCGCTGCGGCTCCCGGGCCCCGTCGCCTTCGACAACGGGTCCGTCGCCGACCGCGCCCGGTCGATCCGCGTGCTGCGCCGCGCCGTCGAGCTGGGCGTGAACCACATCGACACGGCCGCCTTCTACTTCTCGGCCCGCCGCTCGGCCAACGAACTGATCGCCGCCGCCCTCGCCCCCTACCCCGACGACCTGGTCATCGCCACCAAGGTCGGCCCGCGCCGCGACCGCTCCGGCGCCTGGGCGCGGTGGGCCCGCCCCGACGAGCTGCGCGGCGACGTCGAGGAGAACCTGCGCCAGCTGGGCCGCGACCACCTCGACGTCGTCACCCTGCGGGTGAGCGAACGCACCGCACCGCACATCGCGGAGTACGTGGGTGAGCTGGCGGGGATGCGGCGGGCGGGCCTGATCCGGCACATCGGGGTGTCGGGCGTGGACCTGCCGGCGCTCGCCGCGGCGCGCGGGGAGGCATCGGTGGTGTGCGTGCAGAACCCGTTCGGCCTCGGCCACACCCGCCCCGGCGACGCCGAACTGCTGCGCGCGTGCGCGGAGTCGGGCATCGCGTTCGTGCCGTTCTTCGCGATCGCGGGCGGCGGCGGGCACGCGGGGGCGGCCGCGAACACGGCCGCCGTCGCCGCGCTCGCGGAGGTCGCCGCCGCCCACGGCGCGACCCCGGCCCAGATCCGTCTGGCGTGGACCCTGCACCAGGGCGCGCACGTCCTGGCCATCCCCGGCACGGGCGACCCCGAGCACGTCGCCCAGAACGTGGCGGCGGGCACGATCCGGCTCGCTCCGCGGGAGGTACGGGCCCTGGGCGCCGTCACCGGCTGACGGCGAACGGCCCGTCGAGCGCGGCCCATTGCAGCAGCAGGACGGTCTTGCCGTCGGCGATGCGGCCGTCGCGGACCATGGCGAGGGCCTCGGCGAAGGGCAGCTCGACGACCTCGATGTCCTCGCCCTCCTCGGCGAGGCCGCCACCGGCGCCGGTGCGGTCGGCCGGGGTGTAGGGCGCCGCGTAGAAGTGCAGCCGCTCGGTGACCGAGCCGGGGCTCATGTAGAGCTCGGCGACGGGCGTGAGGGCTCCGAGGGCGACCCCCAGCTCCTCGGCGCACTCCCGCCGGACGGCCGCGAGCGGGTCGTCGCCGTCGAGCAGCCCGGCCGCCGCCTCGACGAGCATGCCGTCCGGGTGGCCGTTGACGTAGGCCGGGTAGCGGAACTGCCGGGTGAGCAGGACCCGGCCGCGCCCGGCGTCGTACGGCAGGACGACCGCGCCGTCGCCCCGGTCGTACGTCTCGCGCTGCTGCGTCTCCCACCGCCCGTCGCGGCGCCGGTAGTCGAAGGTCGTGCGGCGCAGCACGTGCCAGCCGGCCGAGGTCAGCTCGACGTCCCGGACGACGACGCCGGGGTTGCGGTCGAGGCCGCGCCCGGCACGGTCGAGTCCGGTGCGGCCGCGGTGGTCGGGTACGTCGACGCCGGGGCGCCCGGCGCGCGGCGTGGGGTGCTGATCGTCCATGCCGCGCTACGATACATGCAGAAACGTGCAAGAACAGGAGAGACTACGGATGCTGGCTGCCGAACGGCACGCCCACCTGCTGGGCCTGCTCGCCCGCGAGGGCAAGATCGTCGCGAAGGACGTCGCCGCCGACCTGGGCATCTCCGAGGACAGCGTGCGCCGCGACCTGCGCGACCTCGCCGCCGACGGTCTCTGCCAGCGGGTATACGGCGGTGCGCTCCCCGCCTCCCCCGCGGTCGCCGACTACGCGACGCGGACGACGGTCGCGCCCGACGGCAAGCGGCGGGTCGCGGCGGTGGCCGCCGCGCTGGTGCGGCCGGACAGCGCCCTGATCCTGGACGGCGGCACGACGGCGCTCGCGGTCGCCCGCGCGCTCCCGCCGGACCTGCCGTGCACGGTGATCACCCACAGTCCGACGGTCGCGGCGGCCCTGCTCGACCACCCCCGCGCGGAGCTGTACCTGCTGGGCGGCCGCGTCTTCAAGCACTCCGCGGTGGCGTGCGGGGCGGCGGCGGTGGAGGCCGCGCAGAACGTGTCGGCCGACCTGTGCCTGATCGGTGTCACCGGCGTCCACCCCGAAGCGGGCCTGACCACGGGCGACGCGGAGGAGGCCGCGATGAAGCGCGTCCTGGCGGCCCGGGCGGCGGAGACGTACGTCCTCGCGTCGTCGGAGAAGATCGGCACGGCGTCGCGGTACCGGGTGCTCCCCTGGCCGGACGTCACGGGCCTGATCACGGACGCGGACCCCGGCCATCCGGCGCTCGGCCCGCTGGTCGGACAGCTCACGGCACGCGGCGTCCGGGTCCTGCCGGCCTGAGACCCGACGCCTCGACGCGCGCCCGGCCCGACCGGATCGGGCACAGGATGTCGGGCCGGGCGCCCCCGCGGGCTCCTAGCGTGGGGAACGAGCGGGCCGGGCCGCAGAGGAGCCCGGCCGACCAGGAAGGAGCCCCGGGGTGCTGGACCGCCTCAACCAGGCCATGGACCGGATCGAGGAGCGGCTCGACCGGGACCTCGACGTGGCGGAGCTGGCCCGGATCGCGGCCACGTCCGAGTACCACCTGCGGCGGATGTTCTCGGCGCTCGCCGGGATGCCGCTGTCGGAGTACGTGCGCCGCCGCCGGCTCACCGTCGCGGGCGCCGACGTGCTCGCGGGCCGGGAGCCGCTGCTGACGATCGCCGTGCGGTACGGGTACGGGTCGGGCGAGGCGTTCGCCCGCGCGTTCCGCGCCCTGCACGGCATCGGCCCCGGCGAGGCCCGCAGGACGGGCGCCGCGCTCGTCTCGCAGCCCCGGCTCACCTTCCGGCTCACCGTCGAAGGGAGCAGCAGCATGCGGTACCGAGTGGTGGACCGCCCGGAGTTCACGGTCGTCGGGCCCAAGGCACGGGTCCCGTTGGTGTACTTGGGGCCGAACACGGCGATCGAGGAGTTCGTCCGCGGCATCGACCGCGGGGTCCTGGCCGGGCTGGAGAGCCTGGCGGAGCGGGCCGGCGCCGAACCGCGGGGCGTCCTCGCGGTCTGCGACGACCTCGACCCCGGCCGCGCCGAGGGCAGCGAACTCGACTACTACCAGGCGGTGGTGGTCCCCGCGGGCACCCCGGCCCCGGCGGACCTGCCCGCGCTGGCGGTCCCGGCCGGCACCTGGGCGGTGTTCACGACGTCGGGCCCGGCGCCGGAGGCCGTCCAGCGCCTGTGGAGCGACGTCTACACGGAGTGGTTCCCGTCCAACCCGTACCGCACCCGCCCGGGCCCCGAGCTGCTGCGCGTCCGTCTCACGCCGTCCCCGGACGGCCCGACGGCGGAGGCCGAACTGTGGCTCCCGGTGGAGCGCGAGCGGCAGGGAGGCTGATTGTCGGTGGGGCCCGCTACGTTGACGCCATGACTCATGACGTACGCGCCCCTCTGTCGACCGCGCGGTATCTCGACCGTCTGGCCGACGACTTCGCCCGTCTGCGCGCGGTCGCCACCGCCGCCGACCCGGCCGCGGTGGTGCCGAGCTGCCCCGACTGGACCGTCACCGACCTGGTCCGGCACGTCGCCCAGGTCTACGTGGACAAGACGCACGCGATCCGTGAGGGCGCGGAGTCCGAGTGGCCGCCCAAGGGCACGGAGGACGCCGAGCCGTTCGCGCTCCTGGACCGCGCGTACGCCGATCTGCGCACGGAGCTGACGACCCGGGACCCCGGGGACCCGGCGGGCGGCTGGTACACACCGGACCGGACGGTCGGCTTCTGGATCCGCCGGATGGCGCAGGAGACGGTGATCCACCGGATCGACGCCGAGCTGGCCGCCGGCCAGGAGGTCGCCCCGGTCCCGGAGGACCTGGCGGTCGACGGCATCGACGAACTCCTGAAGGTGTTCACGGCGTTCGCCGTCGAGGAATGGCCCGACGCGTTCACCGAGGCCCTCGACGGCTCCCCCGGCCGCACCATCGACATCCACGCCGTCGGCACCAAGGCGGCGGCCTGGCGCATCACCACGGGCCCGTCCCGCTTCGCGGTCGAGGACGCCCTGGGCGACACCCCCGCGGACCTCACCCTGTCCGCACCCCCGTCCCCCCTCCTGCGCCACCTGTGGAACCGCCGCACCCCGTCGGCCCCGCCCCGGATCACCACGTCGGGCGACCAGCAGACCCTGACCACCCTCCACACCTGCCTGACCACCGCCACCCAGTAACACCCCGAGGGGCGCGAGGAACCGCGCGGGAAGCGCCCACCGGCCGCACCGCCGGAGAACGACCGAGGGGCGCGGGAAACCACGCGACCAGCCGCGCCCCACCCCGCGCCCACCGACGCACCCCGCCCGGGACTCAGCCCCTACTCGCCCCCGACACCCCCGACACCCCCGTCATTCCCGGCATTCCCGCTCCCCTCATCGCCCCGAGCACCCCGCCCGGGCAACAACACCCCCACCACGACGGTCCCGACCCCGAGAACCACGGCCCCGACCACACTCGTATGCGCGACGGCATCGGAGAACGCCGCCCCCACGGCATCCGCCATCTCCCGCGCACCGTCCCCGAGCTGCCCGGCCTGCGCCTTCCACTGCGCGGCCTGCTGCGGATCCCCGGCCCCCCGCGCCTTCTCGGCGAGCTGCTGCGCCTGCTCCCCGATCCGCTGCGCGACGGCGTACCCGGCACCGACGGAGTCCTGCGCCGTGGACAGCGCGTTCGCGGGCAGCTTGGTCCCCCCGGCGGCGTCGGCGAGGTGCGAGGAGTACGACCCGGCGAGCACCGACCCGAGGATGGCGATGCCGAGCGACCCGCCCAGCTCCAGCGAGGTGTCGTTCACGGCGCCGCCCACCCCCAGCTCACTCTCCGGGAACGCCCCCATGATCGCGTCCGTGCACGGCGACAGGGCGAGCCCGATGGCGAGCCCGAGGATGACCAGCGGCGGCACGAAGTCCCCGTACGCGGACCCGGCGTCGATCCGGGTGAGCAGCGCGAGCGCCACCGTCCCGCCGACCATCCCGGCGGTCACGGTGACCCGCATCCCGAGGCGCGGCGTGAGGTACCCGGTGAGCGCCGACCCGACGAACACGGCACCGGCCAGCGGCAGCATCCGCACACCGGTCTCCCACGCGTCGTACCCGAGCACGAACTGAAGATCCTGCGTGAGGAAGTAGAAGGCTCCGAACACCGCGAGGAAGAAGAGCGCGACGGCGAGGTTCGACCCGGCGAACCGCCGGCCCGCGAACCGGCGCACGTCCAGCACCGGCCGCGGATGCCGCAGCTCCCACAGCACGAACGCCACCAGCGCCGCGCCGGCCACCACGGCGGCGGTCACGGCCTTGACGCCCCAGCCGAAGTGCGGCCCCTCGATG
Organism: Streptomyces sp. NPDC088785; assembly: GCF_044750685.1. Lineage (NCBI taxonomy): Bacteria > Bacillati > Actinomycetota > Actinomycetes > Kitasatosporales > Streptomycetaceae > Streptomyces > Streptomyces sp. NPDC088785. Next base: position 1,620 of record NZ_JBIVKH010000027.1, on the reverse strand, counting down.
ATCATGTAGACGAGCGCGCCGACCCACACCACGGACAGCACTCCGCCGACGTAGTCGATCCGCCCGTGCCGTTCGGCCCTGGACGGCGGTACGAGGACGAGCGCACCGACGATCGCGACGACGGCGACCGGCACGTTGATCAGGAACGTGGACGCCCAGCCGTGGTCGCGCAACAGCGCACCGGCGACCAACGGCCCGGCGGCGATGGCGAGTCCGGCCGTCGCCGTCCACAGCACGATCGCCTTGGCCCGCTCGGCGCGCGGAAACGTGGCGGCCAGCAGCGACAGCGTCGCCGGCATGATCATCGCGGCGCCGACCCCCATCACGGCCCGCGCGGCGATGACCCCGGCGGAACTGTCGACGAGCGACCCGGCGACGGCTCCGCCGCCGAACACGACGAGCCCCAGCAGCAGCGCTCCGCGCCGGCTGTACTTGTCGCCGATGGCACCGAGCAGCAGCATCAGCGCCGCGTACGGCACGGTGTAGCCGTCGATGACCCATTGCAGATCGGCGCTGCTCAGACCCAGGTCCTGGGTCATGTCGGGCGCCGCGACCGTGAGCGCCGTGTTGGCCATCACGATGATCAGCAGGCTCAGGCAGAGCACGAGCAGCGCCCACCAGCGGCGGGCGTACGGCCGGTCCATGGTGTCGACCGGCTCGTTCATGACGAGGCGCATGACGCGGAACCCCTCCAGAGGCAGGACAGCACAGACGCGCCCGTCTTGCACACGCCTGTGCAATTACACAGTGGTGTGCAATCTACGTGGTTGCACAGCGCTGTGCAAAACGGTGGGGTGGCGACGGGCGCATGCCGGGCCGGGGCGGCGCCCAGGCACAATGAACGCGTGACTCCCGCCTCCGCCTCCGTACGAGCCGACGCCAATCGCCGCCGCATCCTGGATGACGCGCTGGTGGAGCTGTTGCGCGACCCTGATGCGTCGATGGACCAGATCGCCCGTGCGGCGGGGGTCGTGCGCCGCACGGTGTACGGCCATTTCCCGAGCCGGGACGCGCTGATCGAGGCGCTGGTGGACGATGCGGCGCAGGCGGTGGCGGAGGCGCATCGGGCCGGCCGTGAGGGGATCGCCGATCCGGCGGAGGCGGTGGCCCGTTCGATCCTGGCGATCTGGCCGATCGCGGACCGCTACCGCCTGCTGGTGCATCTCGCTCAGCGCAGCGTCACGGTGGAGGGCATCAGGGCGCGGCTGACCCCGGTCCGTGAGGCCTGCGCGGAGCTTCTCCAACGGGCCCTGGAGAGCGGCCAGTTCGACTCGCCGTTGCCCGCCGAGGCGTTGGCGCATGTGCACGAGCAGGTGTTGTTCGGCCTGATGGAGGCGGTCAATGAGGGTGTGCTCCCGGCGGCGGAGGCGGGCCGCGCGGCGGTCGTGGCGGTCCTGTCGTCGGCCGGCTACCCGACGAAGGAAGCACAGCGCCTGGCCGCGACGGCCTGAGTTGTGGACAGCGCCTTCTGAATTCCGCCCCTAAAACGCAGAAAACCCCCGTGCCATTGGCACGGGGGTTTTCCTCAAAATTTGTTCGGCGGCGTCCTACTCTCCCACAGGGTCCCCCCTGCAGTACCATCGGCGCTGTAAGGCTTAGCTTCCGGGTTCGGAATGTAAC
>NZ_JBIVKH010000026.1:0-27784 GCF_044750685.1 Streptomyces sp. NPDC088785 | reverse complement strand
GACGTCGTCAAGGCGGTCACCGGCGAGAACATCACCCAGAACGGCCTGGGCGGCGCCGACGTGCACGCCGAGACCAGCGGCGTGGCGCACTTCGCCTTCGACGACGAGGAGAGCTGCATCGCCGAGGTGCGCTACCTGCTCTCGCTGCTGCCGCAGAACAACCGCGCCTACCCGCCCTGCGTGCCGTGCACGGACCCGCCCGCCCGCCGCTCGGAGGTCCTTTTGGACCTGGTGCCCGCCGACGGCAACCGCCCCTACGACATGACCCGGGTCATCGAGGAGCTCGTCGACGACGGCGACTACCTGGAGGTCCACGAGCGCTGGGCGCGCAACATCATCTGCGCGCTGGCCCGGCTGGGCGGCCAGGTCGTCGGCATCGTCGCCAGCCAGCCGCAGGCGCTCGCCGGCGTCCTGGACATCGAGGCCTCCGAGAAGGCCGCCCGCTTCGTGCAGATGTGCGACGCCTTCAACATCCCGCTGATCACCCTCCTGGACGTGCCCGGCTTCCTGCCCGGCGTCGACCAGGAGCACGGCGGGATCATCCGCCACGGCGCCAAGCTGCTGTACGCGTACTGCAACGCCACCGTCCCGCGGATCTCCCTGATCCTGCGCAAGGCCTACGGCGGCGCCTACATCGTCATGGACTCCCAGTCCATCGGCGCCGACCTCACCTACGCCTGGCCCACCAACGAGATCGCGGTCATGGGCGCCGAGGGCGCGGCCAACGTGATCTTCCGCCGGCAGATCGCCGCCGCGGACGACCCCGAGGCCATGCGCGCGCAGATGGTCAAGGAGTACCAGGCCGAGCTGATGCACCCCTACTACGCGGCCGAGCGCGGCCTGGTCGACGACGTCATCGACCCCGCCGAGACCCGCGAGGTGCTCATCAGGTCCCTGACGATGCTGCGCACCAAGCACGCCGATGTGCCCTCCCGCAAGCACGGCAACCCACCGCAGTGACGGAGCAGTCGATGGTCAGACAGGAACGCGCGGCACGCACCAGACAGGCACTGGTGCGCGCGGCGGCCGAGGTCTTCGTCCGGGACGGATTCACCGGGGCCTCCCTCGCCGTCATCAGCGCCCGCGCGGGCGTCAGCAGCGGCGCACTGCACTTCCACTTCGCCAGCAAGGCGGCCGTCGCCCACGCGGTCGAGGAGGACGCCGCCCGCGAACTGCACGCCATCGCCGCCACCGTCTTCCGCGAGTCCGCCGGCGGCCTTCAGCACCTCATCGACGTCACCCACGCCGTCGCCGAACGGCTGCGCGCCGGCCAGGTGCTGCGCGCGGGCTTCGGCCTGAGCGGCGACGCCTCGCACACCTCGCACAGCGACGTGCGCGCCCTGTGGCACGCCTGGGTGGGCCAGGTCCTCAGCGGCGCCGCCGAGGACCGCGAACTGCGCACCGGCGTCACCCCGGCGGCCGCCGTGGCCGCCGTGGTCGCCGCCACCGTGGGCTTCGAGGTGCTCGGCGCGCGCGACCTGTCCTGGCTCTCGCGCGCCACCCTCACCCAGTTCTGGCTGCTGCTGCTGCCCAACCTCGCCGAGAGCGCCCTGTGCGCCTCCCTGGAGGCCGCCGGGGCCGTCCCCGCCCCCTGACGGCGCGCCCCACCCCCCTCCTAAAAAAACCGCGTGGTCTCTTTTTTGGCAAAGACTTCCGCCCCCGGCGCCCGCCAGGCACCGGGGGCGGACGCCGTCCCGCCCCCGCCCCCACCCGCCGCCGCCCCGCCCCCCGGCCACCCTCCCGCCGGCCCCCGTACGGTACGAAAACCCATCCCACCAGCACTTTCACCGTGCATGCGAGTGCCCTGCGCGCGGCGTGCGCGCGCGGGAGGGGCCCGCGATCCGGGGCGGAGGTCTCGGGGCCGGGGCGGGGGAGGCTCGCGAGCCGGTCGAGGATTGACAAACCGACTGCGCTGTTTTTTTATTGGGGGGTCGGCACCACCCGGTCCGGCGGTCGTAGATGGGGGCGAACATGAACATCGAGGTGCTGGGCGCGCTATCGGTGCGCGAGAACGGGATGTCGATAGTGCCGACGGCCCCCAAGCCGCGGCAGGTCCTGGGTCTGCTGGCGCTGCACGCCGACCAGGTGGTCCCGGTGGCCGCGCTCGTCGACGAGCTGTGGGCGGAGAACCCCCCGCGCAGTGCGCGCACCACGCTGCAGACGTACATCCTGCAACTGCGCGAGCTGATCGGGCTGGCGCTGGCCGCCGACGGGCAGGAGCGGTGCACCGCCAAGGACATCCTGGCCACCGTCCCGGCCGGCTACCGCCTGGACACCCGCGGCGGCACGGTCGACTACCGCGAGTTCGAGCGCCGCGCCGGCGCCGGCTACCGGGCCATGGACGCCGAGGACCACACCGGCGCCGCCCGCCGGCTGGCGGACGCGCTGTCGCTGTGGAAGGGCGCCGCGCTCACCGACATCCGGGCGGGCAACCAGATCGACATGGAGGTCAGGCGGCTGGAGGAGTCGCGGCTGTGCGCGCTCTCCCAGCGCATCGACGCCGACCTGTCCCTGGGCCGCCACCGCGAACTGCTGCCGGAGCTGACCGTGCTGGCCAGCCGCCACCAGATGCACGAGAGCCTGCACGGACAGTTCATGCTGGCCCTGCACCGCTCGGGCCGGCGCGGCGAGGCACTGAGCGTCTACCAGCGGCTGCGCACCACCCTGGTCGCCGAACTCGGCCTGGAGCCCTCGGCGCCGCTGAGCAGGTTGCAGCGCTCCATCCTGATGGCCCGCCCCGACACGCTGCCCGCCCCCGCCGCCCCGGCCCCGGCCGGCGCCCGCTCCGCCACCGCCCAGCTCGCCGGCCGCGCCCGCTGACTCACCCCCCCCGGCAGCCCCGCCCCCCTCTTCCTTCTCCTCCTTTCCGGCAGCCGCACCCCCTCCCGGCGGATCCCCCCTCCCGCCCTCTCCCGGCAGCCCCCCGCCCCGCCCTGTCCGCGGCGGCCCCGCACCCTCCCCCCCCGGCCCCCCGGCCCCCCGGCCCCGCCCGGCAGGCCTCCGCCGACCGACCACCGCCGCGCGCCGTGCACCGCCCGTCACCGCACACCGTCCCGCACCACGCGCCACACGCACCACGCGCCACACGCCACACACCACGCACCGCCCCCGCAGCCGCTGTCGTGCCGGCCGCAGGGGCGGTGCGTGGCGTGGCGCGTGGTGCGTGCGGGCGGCCGGTGTGCGGCCCGTCGTGGACGCGGCGGGCGGATGATCGCCGGCCCGTGGCGGACACGGTGGGGGAGAGGGGAGAGGGGAGGGGCGGGGTCGGTCAGGGGGCGGCGGTGGTGAGCACGGCCGCCGCGTTGAAGCCGCCCCGGCCCCGGGCCAGCACCAGCACCGCGCGCAGTCCGGGCAGCGCCCGCGGTGCGCCGGTGACCAGGTCCAGCGGGCAGCCGGCCGCCAGGGTGCGGGTGCCGGTGGTCGGCGGCACCGCCGCCTCGCGCAGCGACATGAGCGCCGCGGCCAGATCCAGCGACGAGCCGCCCGCACCGAGCCGGCCCGTCATCGACTTGGGTACCGTGACCGGCACCCCGCGCGGCCCGAACAGCGCGCACAGCGCGGCGCTCTCGGCCCGGTCGGCCGCCGCCTCGCCGGCCCCGTCGGCGAACACCGCACCGATCTGGGCCGGCTCCAGCCCGGCGTCGGCCAGGGCCAGTTCGGCGGCCTCGCGCAGCCGGAGGACACCCGCCCCGTCGAACGTCGCGGCGCACCCGGCGACCACGCCGTGGACCACCGCGCCGCGCCGCCGGGCCGCCGCCTCCTCCTCCACCACCAGCAGCGCACCGCCCTCACCGACCGCGTGCCCGCACGCGTCGCGGTCGAAGGGCAGATAGGCCCGCGCCGGATCGGGGCACCGGCTCAGCCGCCCGTCGGATAGATGCGCCGCCCACGCCCACGGCGACAGCGTCGAGTCGACCCCGCCGCTGACCACCAGCTGGGTGCCCTCACGCACCCACCGCCGGGCGCGGGCCAGCGCGTCGATGCCGCCCGCCTGCTCGCTGACGAGCGCCGAGCCCGGCCCGCGCAGGGTGTGCTGGATGGAGACCTGCGCGCCGGCCGCGGCGTGGAAGCAGGCCACGGGATGGTAGGTGCTGACCCGGCGGGCCCCCTGCGACCACAGGGCCGCCAGGCTGCGCTGGCCGAACTCGGCACCGCCGGCCGAACTCGCGGTGACCACCCCCGCCCCGTACGCCGGCAGGGCCTGCGGATCGGCGCCGCAGTCCGCCAGCGCCTCCCTGGCCACCGCCAGCGCGATCCGCGCGACCCGGTCGGTGGCCGGCAGCAGCCGGCTGGAGACGTGCTCCTCGTCGACGAAGCCCGCCAGCTCGCCCGCGATGCGCACCGGATATCTCGAGGCGTCGAACCGGGTGAGCGGGCCCAGCCCGCTGCGGCCCTGCATCGTCGCCCGCCACCAGGCCCCGGTGCCCAGCCCGTTGGGCGCGGCCACCCCGATACCGGTCACCACGCAGCGCGCCCGCCCCGCCGCCGGCGCGGCCGGGCCGCTCACGCCGCCGCCCGCAGCCGCGGCCGGCGCAGCAGCGCGGCACTGTGCAGGCCGCCGAAGCCGCTGGCGACGGTCAGGACCGTGCCGGTGCGGTGCTCCCGCGCGAACAGCGGGGTGTAGTCCAGGTCGCAGGTCGGATCCGGCTCGTGCAGATTGGCCGTCGGCGGGATCGTGTCGTGCTGGATGGCCAGCGCACTGGCCGCCACGTCCAGGGCACCGGCCGCGCCCAGCGCGTGCCCGATCATCGACTTGATCGAGCTGATCGGGACCCGCCGGGCGTGCTCGCCCAGCCCCGCCTTCAGCGCGTGCGTCTCGTGCCGGTCGTTGTCCCGCGTCCCCGCGCCGTGCGCACTGATGTAGTCGATGTCGACCGGGTTCAGCCGCGCGGTGTCCAGCGCCACCCGGATGGCGTGCGCCATGTCCTGCCCGCCCGGCCGCAGCCCCGTCATGTGATGGGCGCTGCTGTGCCCGGCGTAGGCGGCCAGCTCGGCGTAGGCGTGGGCACCGCGCCGGCGGGCGTGCTCGAACTCCTCCAGGATCACCACGGCCGCACCCTCGCCGAGCACGAACCCGTCCCGCGTACGGTCGAAGGGACGGCACGCGCTGGCCGGGGCGTCGTTGCGCGGGCTGGTGATCCGCAGCCGGTCGAAGCTCGCCATGGTGATCGGCGCGATCGGCGCCTCCGTCGCACCGGCCACCACCATGTCGACACCGCCCTCACGGATCAGCTCACCGCCCTGCCCGATCGCGTCCAGCCCCGAGGTGCAGCCGCTGGAGACCAGCGAGACCGGCCCCTGCGCACCGCAGTCGCGCGCCACCTGCGCCGCCAGCGAACTGGGCACCAGATAGTCGTACAAGAACTCCGACGCCGCCCGGTGGTCCACCTCCCAGTCCCGGCCGCAGTCGCTCAACAGGGCGTACTGCGTACTGAGATGAGTGGTGCAGCCGACCGCCGAGCCCAGGCTCACCCCCAGGCGCAGCGGGTCGACACCGCCCGCCAGCCCGCTGTCGGCCCCCGCCTCCCGGGCGGCGACCAGCGCGAACTGCGCCGCCCGGTCCAGCCGTTCGGTGTCATCGGCGCTGAACCCGTGCGCCCGCGCATCGAAATCGACCTCGGCGGCCACCCGCGACCGGTGCGGGGCCGCGTCGAACAGACTGATGCGGCGCGTCGCGGTGCGGCCCGCGGTCAACAGCTCCCAGAACGCCCCGGTGCCCACCGCACCGGGAGCCACCACCCCGACCCCGGTGACCAGCACCCGCCTCACCGCACACCCCCCACCGCACCAGCAGCCCCGATCTCACCGACCACCACCCCGCCCCCACTCCCACCGACCACACCGGCCCCACCGATTTCCCCGGCCCCGCCGACCACACGGGCCCCGCCGATCTCCCCGGCCGCACCGAACTCCCCGGCCCCGCCGGCCGCGCCGGCGTCTTCGAGCGCGGCGTGCTCGCGGCAGGCCTGCCCCACCAGGGCCGGCAGTTCGGCGCTGCCGGCGAAGAAGTGGTCGCCGGCGACGGTGTGCCGGGCGATCGGGCCCGCCGCCCACTGCTGCCAGTGGCCCAGCGACTCCGGCGCGGCCAGCGGGTCGTCGCGGCCGCCGAAGACCAGCACCGGGCAGCGCACCGGCCCGCCCGACTCCCTCTCCAGGGCGGCGTCGCGCAGCGAACCGGCCAGCCGCAGATCGTCGCGCAGCACCGGCAGCACACTGCGGCGCCACAGCCCGCCGGGGGAGGCGCTGCGCCCGCTGGGCACCGAGCCCAGCTGCTCCAGGTACGGCAGCAGCTCCTCCTCGGGCAGATCCGCCGCCGCCACCAGATCGCTGGCCACGTGCGGCGGAAGACAGGCCCCCACCGCCAGGAACAGCGGCGCCGGCGCACCGGCATCGGTCAGCGCCCGGGTGAGCGTGTACGCCACCAGGGCGCCCAGACTGTGCCCGTACAGCGCGTACGGACCCCTGCGGGCCGCCTCCAGCAGCCCCGGCAGCAGGTCCGCCAGCAGCCCGGCACGGTCGGTGACCCGGGCCTCGCGCCGGCGGCTGTCGCGGCCGGGCAGCGGATGGGCGACCACCTCCACCCCGGGCCCCACCAGCTCGGGCCAGCGCCGGTAGCTGACGACCCCGGCCCCCGCGTGCGCCAGGCAGTGCAGCGTGATGCGTGGCTGCACTGCCCTCACGACCTGCGTCCGCGAAACCATCCGGCACCCTCCTCAAGGCCCCGCGGGCCCGCCACGCCGGAAGGCATGCGCCCGCGCCGCCAGCCTGGTCGGCGCACCTCGCGCGCCGCTCGACCGGGCACCGCGCACCGCCGGTGCCCCGACCACGGCAGGATCCTCAGGACAGCCCCGTCGCCGTCAGCCCTCAGGACCCGGCCGGCTCTCACGCCGCGTACAGGTCGAAGGTCGAGGAGCGCCGCGGACCGGCCACCACGTCCAGCCGCGGATCGACCGTGAGCATCGCCTGGTGCATCCGCTGCAACTGCGGCGAGGGCTCCACCCCCAGCTCGTCCACCAGCCGCTGGCGCAGCCGCCGGTAGACATCCAGCGCCCCCGCCTGCCGCCCCGAGCGGTACAGCGCCACCATCGCCTGCGAGTGCAGCCCCTCGTGCTGCGGGTGCCGGGCGACCAGATCGGTCAGCTCGGCGATCAGCTCCACGTGCCGGCCCAGCCGCAGATCCGCGTCGATCCGGCGCTCACGCGCCACCAGCCGGCTCTGCTCCAGCCGCATCACCTCGATCTCCAGGATCGAGCCCACCCGCACGTCCACCAGCGCCGGGCCCTCCCACAGATCGAGCGCCTCGCGCAGCAGCGACGCCGCCCGCTCGTCCTCCCCGTCGTCGAAGGCGTGCCGGCCCTCGGCCACCAGACGCTCGTAGCGGAAGACGTCCACCGCGTCCGAGGGGATCTGCAACAGATAGCCGCCGTAGCGGGTGGCCAGGACGTCCTTGGCCGAGCCCGGCACATCGGGCCCCATGGCCGTGCCCAGCATGCGGCGCAGCTGGAGGATGTAGGTCTGCAGGGTCGTCAGCGAACTCTGGGGCAGATGCGCGCCCCATATCTCCTCCATCAGCGTGGGCACCGGCACCACCCGGCCCGGATACAGCGACAGCAGAGCGAGGATCTGGCGCGGCTTGCCCGCGGTCGGAACGATCGACAGACCGTTCACCTCCGCATGCAGCGCACCCAGCAACTTTATGATCATTGTTCCTCCGTGCCGTTCATTGCAGGACATCGGTTCAGAAGCGGGATCGAGCGTTTCCGATAGTGGCCCGTCTTTTCGCCCCGCGGCATCGCGCGAAGATATCCGCGAGAGGTACTGGTCACTCCGCCGAGAAAAATACGAGGCGCATTCGAGCAGGGCTCTAGCGTTTCACCCCGCCCGCCCCCGAAACAGCCTGTACCCGCCACGAAAAGGGGTCTGTCGCCCACCGGGATCCCGGTGCTAGCTTTTCCGGCCATGTCCACGAAATCGAGCGCCACGGCCACGGAACACGGCGCACACGCTCTCGCCCGGGGCCTCCTGGCCCGCCTCGGGCACACGGGGAACGGCGATTTCCTGCCGGATCTGCCCGACGCGCAGCTCATCGGGATACTGAGCCGCTACTACCGCACCCGCACACCCCAGAAAACCGCCGCCGCTGCTTCACCCGCCCCCTCGAACATCCCTGGAGCGCGAATCCAAAAAAGCCAGGAAAAAGACCCGCGGCCCTGAATGGCGGCAGCCGGGAGAACTAGCATCCCCTCCGGATCCCCGAGATGTCCGCCCGGGAGGTGAGCGCGCGATGGAGTTCCGGATTCTGGGCCCGATGCAGATCCACGACACCGAGACCGGCCACCGGACCGTCCCCACCGGCGCCAAGCAGCGCGCCCTGCTCGGCGCGCTCGTGGTGCGCGCCGGCCACGTCGTGCCCGCCGACCGCCTCATCGACGAACTGTGGGGCGAACATCCGCCGGCCAACGCCGCCAACGCCCTCCAGGCCCACGTGGCCCGCCTGCGCCGCCTGCTCCCCGCACCCACCCCCGCGCCCACATCCGCATCCGCATCCGCGTCCGCGTCCGTGTCCGCCGCCGGCGACCTGCACCGCCCGCGGCTGGTGACCCGGCCCACCGGCTACGTCCTGCACCTGGGCGCCGCCCGCACCGACGCCCGCCGCTTCGGCGAACTGGCGGCCGAGGGACACGCCCTGGCCCCGGCCGACCCCGAGCGCTGCGCCCGCGTCCTGCGCCGCGCCGTGCGCCTGTGGCGCGGCGCCGCCCTGGAGGGCGCCGGCCGCGGCGCCCTGTGCACCGCACAGGCCGCCCTGCTGGAGGAGAACCGGCTCCTGGCCCTGGAAGCCCTCTACGACGCCTGCCTGGCCACCGGCCGCCACCACGAGATCACCGCCGAACTCGGCGCCCTGAGCGCCGCCCACCCCCTGCGCGAACGCCTCTACGAACTGCTGCTGACCGCCCTGCACCGGTGCGGGCGGCGCACCGAGGCCCTGGCCGTCTACGACCGGGCGCACCAGCGCCTGGGCCAGGACCTGGGCATCGAACCGGGCCCCGTCCTGCACGCCGGCCGCGAACGGATCCTGCACCGCCCCGCCCCGCACCCCCAGCCCCCCGCACCCCCCGGGCTCCCCGGGCCTTGCGCGCCGTCGGGGGACGGTCCCGCGCAGGAACTGCGCGACGAGATCGGCGTCCTGCGCGGCCGGGTGGACCAACTGGCCCGGGAGCAGCAGCGCCTGCTCGCCCTGCTGGACCGCCTCACCCCGAACGGCGCCGCCACGCGGTGAACCGCCGCCCGCCCGCCCCCGCCACCGCGGGCGGCCGGCCCCCCGCCCGGACCTCGGCCTGAAGCTGAAGGCGAGCCCGACCCGGCCCCCCACGCCCGCCACCCTCACCCTGACCCTGACCTTGAGTCTTTGCCGCCAGGGCCCCGGAGGCCGCGGAGGCCGCGAGGGCCGGGGGGAGCGGGGCGGGCGGGGCGGGCGGCTCGGGGACGGCCGGCTCGCCGGGCGCCCCCAGCACCCCGCCGGCGGCCAGCTCGTGCCACCAGCCGCGTACACACCACTGCGGGATGAAGTCCTGCGCCATCACTGCCCCCGATTCCCTCGCACCGACGGGTCCTGCGGGCACCGCGGCCGCGGGCCCCGCAGCCGACCGTGCGGGGCCCGGCCCGAGAAACGCACGAGGACCGCCGGAGCCCGGCCGGAGCCCGGCTCGCCCCCGCCGCCCGCCCGCCGCTCCAGCGCCGCCCCAGCACCGCCCGTGCCGATCCCGAGCGTTTCCGGACACGATCGGCCCCCCGGCAGGCAGGTGCGGCCAGGAACCGGCGGACACCGACCGGGCCGCACCCGCTGCCGCCTCGGACGACGAAGGGGCGTGAGCCATGTCTCGTACGCGAGAGCACCGCGTGATTTCCCAAACGACAGCCTCGGCCCCCGCCGGAGTGCTGTACGGACTCATCGCGGACGCCACCCAGTGGCCGCTGTTCGTCCAGCCCTGCATCCACGTCGAACAGCTCGACTTCGACGGCACCCACGAACGGCTGCGGCTGTGGGCCACGGCGGGCGAGCGCATCACCTCCTGGGTCACCCACCGCGACCTCGACGTGAGCCGCCGGCGCGTCACCTTCCGCCAGGAACTGACCAGCGCCCCCGTGGAGTCGATGAGCGGGGTGTGGACGGTCCAGCCGCTGGGCGACCGCTGCCGGGTGACGCTGGAGCACACCTTCACCGTCACCGACGACGCCCCCGCCCACGTGGCCTGGGTCGAACAGGTCACCCGCGCCAACAGCACCGCCCAGCTGGAACGCCTGGCCTGGCTCGCCGAACGCTGGACCGCCCTGGACGACCTGGTGTTCTCCTTCGAGAACAGCGTGCGCTTCAAGGGCCCCGCCGAGGTCGCCTTCGACTTCCTCTACCGCGCCCAGGACTGGCCCCAGCGGCTGCCCCACGTCAGCGGCCTGCACCTGAACGAACCCAGCCCGGGCGTGCAGACCATGACCATGGACAGCCTCACCACCGACGGCACCACCCACCGCACCGAGTCCGTGCGCATCTGCTTCCCCAGCGCCGGACGCCTGGTCTACAAACAGACCCGCACCCAGGGCCTGATGAGCGCCCACACCGGCGAGTGGTCCGTCGTGCCCGACGCCGGCGGCGTCACCCTCAGCGCCCGCCACGACGTCCTGCTGCGCCAGGACGACCTCGCCCGCACCCTGGGCCCCGACGCGACGCTGGACGACGCCGCCCAGCACGTGCGCGACGAACTGGGCCGCGCCTCCCTGCTCGTCCTCACCCACGCCGAGCGGTTCGCCGCCCGCGCGGTACGCGTCCTGTGAGCGCCGTCCTCACCGGCGCCCCCGGCACCCCCGGCGCCCACCCCCACAAGCCCACACCCGCCCCCGGCACCACACCCGGCACCACACCCGGCACCACACCCGGCACCACACCCGGCACCACACCCGCCCCCGGTGCCGGATCCGTGCCCGGTGCCGAACCCGCCCGCGCCGCCCGCCTGGAGCACGCCCTGGGCGACCCCTTCGACCCCGGCAACCCGCACGGGTACCAGGCCCTGCTCCAGGCCGACGAGGACCGCGCCGTGCCCGAGGCCACCGAGGCGCTGCTCGCCGCGTCCGGCCTCGCCGCCGAATTCGTCCCCCACCACCTCGGCGGCGGCCTCACCGACCTCGAACGCCTCGCCCGGATCCTGCGCCCCGTCTTCCGCCGCGACCTCGCCCTGGGCTACGGCTTCGGCATCACCTCACTGTTCGCGGCCTCCTCGGTGTGGACCGCCGGCAGCCCGGAACAGCAGCACACCCTGGCCCGCGGCCTCCTCGGCGGCGGCCGCGTCTCGATCGTGCACCGCGAAGTCGCCCACGCCAACGCGATCCTGCGCGACGAACTGACCGCCTCACCCGCCCCCGGCGGCGGCTTCCTCCTCAACGGCCGCAAGGACGCCGTCATCAACGCCGACCGCACCGACACCTTCGTCGCCTACGCCCGCACCAGCGCCCACAACGGCCCCGACAGCCACTCGGTGCTGCTGCTGGGCCCCGGACCGGCCGCCGCCGGAACCGTACGGCGCACCGCCCGCGTCGAGACCCCCGGCATGCGCGGCGCCCGGTTCAGCGGCATCGACTTCGAGGCGGTGCCACTGCCCGCCACCGCCCTGGTCGGACAGCGCGGCGAGGGCGTCTCCCTGGCCCTGCGCAGCTTCCAGATCAGCCACTGCCTGATCCCCGGCACCGTCCTCGCCGCCGTCGGCAGCGTGCTGCGCCAGGCCACCCGGGCGGCGACCGACCAACGCCCCGGCAACCAGCCCGCCCGCCGCTGGCACCGCACCCTGGCCGGCGTCTTCGCCGACCTGCTGGCCTGCGACGCCATGGCGGTCACCGGACTGCGCGCCCTGAGCCTGCTGCCCCAGCAGGCCTACCTGCTGGCCGCCGCCGTCAAATACACCATGCCCGACCTGCTGCGCGAGGACCTCGAAGAACTCAGCACCGTGCTCGGCGCCCGCGGCTACGACCGCGGACCCCTCTACGGCAGCTTCCAAAAACTCGCCCGCGACCTGCCCGTGGCGGGCCTGGGGCACTCCGGCACCGCCGTGTGCCAGGCCGTCCTGGTGCCCCAACTGCCCGCACTGGCCCGCACCACCTGGTTCCGCGGTGCCGAACCGCCCGCCGAACTGTTCCTGCCCGGCGCCCCCCTGCCCGCCTTCGACCCGCCCCGCCTGACCCACACCGGCACCGACGACCTGCTCACCGCCACCCTCGTCGCCGCCGCCGCCCGGCTCGAGGGCCACCGCCGCCACGGCCCCCTGCACACCGCCCTGGCCGACCTCGCCCGCACCTTCGTCGCCGAACTGCACACCCTGCGCACCCGCTGCGCCGCCCTGCCCCCGGCCGGCGCCGCCTTCGACCCCGTGGCCTGCGCCCTGGTCGACCGCTACGCCCTGGTCATGGCGGCCGCCGCCTGCCTGGGCGTGTGGGAGGGCCAGGCCGGCACCACCGACTCCTTCCTGGCCGACCCCGCCTGGGCGGTGCTCGCCCTCAGCCGCATCGCCCGCCGCCTGGGCGCCGCACCGCCCCAGATCCCCGCCGACGCCCAGAGCACCGTGCTCGGCGAACTCCTCGACCGCTGCCGCCAGGGCCGCAGCCTCGACCTGTACGCCACCCCGGTCGCCGACTGAGCCCGCCCACCACCCACCGACTGAGACCGCACCCCGCCCACCGCCCCCGCACCGCACACCGGCCGCCGGCCCCGGGACCGCACCCCGGCCCCCGGCCGGAGGCCGCAACGCCCCGGTCGCCGGCGCGGACCGGACGGGGACGACACCCAGGGAGACGACGATGGACCGCGTGACATGCGCGCCGCCCCTGCACGTGCCGCGGCCGGCCGGCCCCTGGACAGGGGTCCGCCACCACCTGGCGCAACGGGGCAACGCACTGGTCCACACCACGTGGAGCGAGTGGCTGCCCAGCGTGCTCACCAACCCCCGGCTCAGACAGCTCCTCGGCCAGGACTGGGACCGCTACCGGCGCACCCCCGACCCCGCCGTGCGCCACCGCTTCGCCGCGGCCCGCCTGCTCATCAAGTACACCGCGGGCGCGGCCCTGGACACCGAGCCCGAACACCTCGACCTCGCCTACCGGCTGGGCGGCCGGCCCTACCTGCGCGGCCTGGACCAGATCGACCTGAGCCTGACCCACACCGGCGACGTCATCGCGGTCGGCATCAGCCGCACCGGCCGGATCGGCGTGGACATCGAGTTCGCCGACCGCTTCGTACGCCTGGACCTGCTGCACCGCCGCATCCTGACCCCGGCCGAGGCCGACGAACTGGCCGCCCTGCCCGCCGACCAGCGCACCGCCCGCACCCTGCGCCTGTGGACACTGAAGGAGGCCTACAGCAAAGCCCTCGGCCAGGGACTGCGCCTGGGCTTCAGCGAGTTCGGCTTCAGCCGCGGCGGCACCCTGCTGGCCCCCGACGGCAGCGCGGCCAGCCGCGGCGAATGGGGCTTCGCCACCTACTCCGTCCTGGACCGCTACCTGCTCAGCGTCGCCTGCCACGACGCGGGGCTGTCCCCGGCCGGCGACACCTCGGTGGGCACCATGCTGGACCCCGGCTTCCTGTCGGTGATGACCCAGAGCCCGCCCCCCGGCTGACCCCTCCAGCGCCGCCCGGCCGCCTCCCGCCCCGCTCTCGAGCCGTGTCAGGCGGCCGTCAGCGCCGTGTCGCCGCGGCCCTGCACGATGGGCCCGGGTGCCCCGCGCCCCGGGCCCGCCGCCACGTCGCGGGCCCGCTTTCGCGAGAAGGGACGAGCCATGGCGAGGCAGAGCCGCCCACGCCGTGTGCGGATCCGCACCGGCCCACGCCCGGCGCCCCCCGCACGCAGGGCGCTGCCCTCCGCGCCCGCGCCCGCCCACCAGCGGGCCGTCCTGCTCGACGCCCGCACCGACCGGCACAGCGGCCGCCACGTGGAACAGCTGTGGTGGCACTGGTACGGGCCGCTGGACCTCGAACGCCTCACCGCCGCCTGGCAGTCCGTCGTCGCCCGCGAATCCGTGCTGCGCGCCGCCTTCGAGAAGGAACCCTCGCCCCGCTTCGTCTTCCGCGACCACGCCCGCGTCGAAGTCACCCGCCACCGCGCGGACACCACCGACTGGGACGGCCTGCTGGCCCGCGACCGGCTGCGCGGCTTCGACGTGAGCAGGCCCTGCCCGCTGCGCGTCACCGTCGTCGACGGCCCCGACGGCCCCGACGGCCCCGACGGCCCCGACGGCCCCGACGCCACCGGCGACACCGGCGACACCGGCGACACCGGCGGCGCAAGCCACACCGGCGACACCGGCGACACCGGCGACACCGGTGCCGGCGGCGGGATCCGTGTGCTGCTCACCTTCCACCACGGCCTGCTCGACGCGTGGAGCGTCTTCGTGCTGCTGGAGGAGTTCGGCCGGGCCTACCTCGCCGACGGCACCCTGCCCGGCGGCGAACGCCGCCCCGACCTCGGCGACTGGGCCCGCTGGATCCAGCACCAGGACCCGGCCGCCGCCCAGGGGCTCATCGGCCGCACCCTGCCCCCCGAACCGGCCGCCGTCCTGCCCGGCCTGCCCGGCCCCGGCACCGCCCGCACCGGCTGCGGCCGCACCGAGACCCGCCTGAGCACCGCCCAGGCCGGCCGGCTGCGGCACTGGGCCGACACCCTGGCCCTGCCCGAGTCCAGCGTCCTGCACGCCGCCTGGGCCCTGCTGCTGTACCGGGCCGCGGACGTCCCGCACAGCGCCGCCGTCCGCTTCAACATCACCACCTCCGGCCGCGGCATCGCCCTGGACGCGGCCGAACGCCTCGTCGGACCGCTGCGCACCTGCCTGCCCGCCGCCGTGCGCGTCGACCCCCGCCACCGCCTGGACCGGCTGCTGACCGCGCTGCGCGACCAGGCCCTGGACCTGGCCGCCTACGAATGGCTGTCCACCGCCCAGATCAGCCAGTGGGAGCGGGCCGGCGACCTCGTCCTGCCCGACAGCACGGTCTGCGTCGAGACCCAGGCCCGCCCCCGGCCGGGCCTGCGCGCCGCCCTGGGCGCCGCCGGCATCCGCTTCGGCACCCCGCACGCCACCGGCGCCCACACCCTGCTCTCGATCGCCCTGCTGGCCCGCCACGCCCGCGACGGCTCCCTGATCCTGACCGCCCTGTACGACCGGGCCCGGCTGCGCGAGAGCGACGCCCGTCTGCTCCTGGCCCAGTACGGGCGGCTGCTGGCGCATCTGCCGGCGGCCGGCGGGGCCAGGACCGTCGCCGAGGTCCTCGACGTGCTGGCGGCCGAGCCGGTCCCGCGCATCGCACCCCCGCCGGCCCCCGCGCCCTGATGCCTCCGCCCGCGCTCCACACCGCGTCGACCGTCTCGCGAGCGGACGTCGACACCCTTGAGCGACCAACCACGGATCGACCACGAGGGAGCCGCCGCATGCATGAGCGCTCGGACATCCGGGGGATCGGGTTCAGGGAGATCGACATGGCGGTCTTCGGACTGGTGCCGGTGGGCGCGCCCCCGCTGCGGCTGGCCGGAGCCGACGAGGACGACGAGGACGAGCCCGTCATCGTCCGCGGCATCGACTGACCTCCCGCACCCGCACCCCGCACCGCCCGCACCGTTACCGCCCGTACCGCCCGTACCGTCCGGCACCGTCGTCCGGCGGCGGCCCCGAGCCCGCCTCGAGGCCACCGCGAGACGACGGTGCCACGCTGTCCCGAGCGCGCCGCGCCACCGCGCCCCCGACGCACATCGAAGGATGCCCACCATGTCGCTGCCGCAGCACGACCCGGCCGCCCCGGCGGTGCCCCGCGCGGTGGAGGACTACCTCCACGACGCCCGGCACGTCGCGGTGTTCACCACGCTCCGCCCCGACGGCACCCTGCACGCGGCCCCCGTGCGCTTCACCTGGGAGGCCGCCTCCGGCCTGGCCCGGGTCCTGACCGTGGCCTCCTCGCGCAAGGCCCGCAACCTGCTGGCCGCCCCCGGCGGCCGGGCCGCCCTGTGCCAGGTCGACGGCTTCGCCTGGGCCACCCTCGAAGGCACCGCCACCGTCGTCACCGACCCCGCCCGCATCGAGCGCGGCGTGCGCCTGTACGCCAAGCGGTACTGGTCGGCGCCGCCCGCCCCCGCCGACCGCGTCGTCATCGAGATCGCCGTCGACCGGGTCCTCAGCCTCAACCTCTGAACCCCCGCACCCCAGCCCCCGGCACCCGCAGAGCCCCGGCCCGCGCACGCGGACCGGGGCTCTGCCCGGATACGGCACCCGAAGGGCGGATGCTCAGGGGCGCGGCGGCGGCGAGCCCTGCGCCCACAGCAGCCGGAAGGACAGCCGCGACAGCCGCCAGCCCTCGGCCGTGCGCCGCGCCCGCCCGTCCACGAACGTGCCGGTCACGAACAGCGGCGCCGGCGCGCCCTCGCCCGAGAGGTGCCGCGCGTGGTGCACGTGCGTCGAGATCAGGTTCGCGCGCAGCACGGCCTGCTCCCCGTCCAGCTCCACGACGGCCGGGCCGCCCAGATGCTGGGTCCCGGCGAACGCCGACAGCGCCGCGGCGTGATAGCCGGCCATGCCCGCGACCCCCTCGTGCTCGCTCATCGGGAAGACGACGGCCGCGTCCTGCGTGAACAGGCTCCGCGCCCAGGCGTCGTCCAGCTCCTCGTCGTCGAGCGTCACGAAATAACGCGCGAGGAGATCCGCGACACCGGCCCGCGCCGCGAGAGAATCTTCTGTGCCGGCCCCGGATTCAGCCGCGATGTAAGTGGAAGTCATACGTGAGAATGCCGCCGCACCGGCGCCGCAAAGCAAGAGCCCTGACAAAGATCTGACGTTCCCGCAGTATTCTTGCCATTCCGTGTCGAAGATCTGTACTGAACCCTATTTACGACACCCGCACGCCCTCTCGATACTGGCGGAACACCAGTGGGAAGAGGGCATATGAACATCTATGACGCGGACGTCATTGTGGTGGGAGCCGGTCCCACCGGACTGATGCTCGCAGGAGAATTGAGACTCAATGGAGTCTCCGTCATCGTGCTTGACAGGCTGGCCGAACCCATTCAGCAGTCCCGCGCCCTGGGATTCTCGGCACGCACCATCGAGGAATTCGCGCAGCGCGGCCTCATCGAACGGTTCGGCGAGGTCGCCACCATCCCGGTGGGCCACTTCGGCGGCGTACCGCTCGACTACCAGGTCATCGAGGGCGGCTCGTTCGGCGCCCGCGGCATCCCGCAGGCCCGCACCGAGGGCATCCTCGGCGGCCGGGCCCGGGAACTGGGCGCCGACATCCGCCGCGGCGCGGAGGTCACCGCGCTGCACCAGGACAGCGACGGCGTACGCGTCGAGCTCGCCGGCGCCGGGGACACGGCACCGCTGCGCGCCCGCTACGTGGTGGGCTGCGACGGCGCCCGCAGCGCCGTGCGCACCCTCAGCGGCATCGACTTCCCCGGCACCAGCGCCACCATCGAGCTGCGCTTCGCCGACGTCTCCGGAGTGCGGCTGCGCCCCCGCTTCAGCGGCGAGAGCGTCCCCGGCGGCATGGTCATGGTGATGCCGCTGGGCCCCGACCGCAGCCGCATCATCTACTTCGACCGCGCCGAGCCGCTGCGCACCAGCACGGAGCCGATCACGTTCGAGGAGGTCACCGAGGCGTTCGAGCGCCTGTCCGGCGAGGACCTCACCGGCGCGGTCCCGCTGTGGGTGTCCTCCACCACCGACGTCAGCCGGCAGGCCGTCAGCTACCGCTCGGGCCGGGTCCTGCTGGCCGGCGACGCCGCCCACATCCACCTGCCCATCGGCGCCCAGGGCATGAGCGCGGGCATCCAGGACGCGGTCAACCTGGGCTGGAAGCTGGCCCTGGAGGTCAAGGGCCGCGCCCCGCAGGACCTGCTGGACACCTACCACGGCGAACGCCACCCGGTGGGCGCCCGCATCCTGACCAACACCCTGGCCCAGCGCACCCTGTACCTGGGCGGCGACGAGGTCGCCCCGCTGCGCGAGCTGTTCGGCGAACTGCTCACCGGCCACGAGTCCGTGCGCCGCCACCTGGCGGGCATGGTCACCGGCCTGGACATCCGCCACGACGTCGGCGGCGGCGACCACCCGCTGCTGGGCCGGCGCCTGCCCGAGCGCGACCTGGTCGTCGAGGGGGAGAAGGTCTCCAGCTTCTCCCTGCTGCACGCCGGGCGCGCCGTGCTGCTCGACCTGGGCGGCGCCGCCCTGCACGAGACCGCCGCCGGCTGGCGCGAGCACGTCGACGTGGTCGCCGCCGAGTTCGACTGCGACACCCCCGTCGACGGCATCCTCGTACGCCCCGACGGCTACGTCGCCTGGGCGGCCGCCACCGGCGCCGGCGCCGACGGCCTCACCGAGGCCCTCACCCGCTGGTTCGGCCCCGCCGACCGCACCGCCGCCTGAACACCCCCATTCCTCACCGTCGTTCGTACCTCCAACAGGAAGCGCAGGAAACCATGCCCACCGTCTCCGTGGACGCCCAGCACCTCACCGTCCTCAACCTGTTCACCACCGACGCCCCTGAGAAGCAGGACTCCCTGATCCAGGAGATGACGAAGATCGTCAACGCGGCGACCTACGAGGGCTGGATGTCCTCCACCGTGCACGCCGGCGTGGACAGCCCCGGCACGGCCAACTTCATCCAGTGGCGCAGTGGCGAGGACCTCGAGAAGCGCTACGCGGGCGAGGAGTTCAAGCACCGCACCCTGCCCGTCTTCGGCGAGATCACCACCTCGATCCGGCTGCTGCAGAACGAGGTCGTCTACACCCTCACCAGCGAGGGCCCCAACACCGACCTGACGATCTGCCCCAAGCGCGGCAACTACACCGTCATCACCATCTACAAGGTCGACGCCGCCAACCAGGACGAGCTCATCGACGCGCTCGGCCCGGCCCAGGCCGGCATCGTCGACGCCCCCGGCTTCCGCGGCCACATCGTCCTCAAGGGCCTGCGCGCCCGCGGCCTGGACGGCTCCTTCGTCGTCTCCTACTCCCAGTGGGAGAGCAAGGAGATCTACGACGGTCACCGCGCGCTGCCCGAGGAGCAGTGGCCCGAGGGCCGCCAGAAGGCCCAGGCCCGCATCGACGCCGTCGCCCTCGACGTCGACTCCAACACCTACGAGGTCGTCCTGACCCGGGCCGCCGGGGAGTGAGACGGCGGCGGGGGCCGCGCCCGCACGGCGCAGCCCCCGCCCCCCCCGGCACCGCCCGCCACCGGCGGGTGGGGGCCCGGCCCCGCCACGGGACCGGGCCCCCACCCGCCGTGCTGCCCTTTTCCGGTCCGACACGGCTCAGGCGGCACTCCGGTGCCGCCCGTGCCAGGCGCTATCACCGGGCCGCACCGTCGACAGCGGCGGTCCGCACCGGATCGCCCGCCGCCCCGCCGGGCGCGCGACCCCCCTCACGCATCTGCCGAGGAGCCACACCTATGCACAGCACGCTGATAGTCGCCCGGATGGCAGCCGCGTCGGGCACCGACGTGGCCCAGCTCTTCACCGACTTCGACGCCACCGACATGCCCCACCGCATGGGGACCCGCCGCCGCCAGCTCTTCGCCTACCGGGGCCTGTACTTCCACCTCCAGGACTTCGACGAGGACAACGGCGGCGACCTGATCGAGGCCGCCAAGAGCGACGAGCGCTTCGTCCGCATCAGCGACGACCTCAAGCCGTTCATCGAGGCCTACGACCCCGCCACCTGGCGCTCGCCGGCCGACGCCATGGCCAAGCGCTTCTACCACTGGGAGGCATCGGCGTGAGCCGCCGACGAGTTGTCATCACCGGCATCGAAGTGATCGCACCGGGCGGGGTCGGCCGGGAGAACTTCTGGGACCTGCTCAGCAACGGGCGCACCGCCACCCGCGGCATCACCTTCTTCGACCCCAGCCCCTTCCGCTCCCGGGTCGCCGCCGAGGCCGACTTCGACCCCTACGCCCACGGGCTGAGCCCGCAGGAGGTCCGCCGCCTGGACCGGGCCGCCCAGTTCGCCGTCGTCGCCTCCCGCGCCGCCGTCGCCGACAGCGGCATCGACCTCACCGACGTCGACCCGCACCGCGTCGGCGTCACCGTCGGCAGCGCCGTCGGCGCCACCATGGGCCTGGACCAGGAGTACCGGGTCGTCAGCGACGGCGGCCGCCTGGACCTGGTCAACCACGAGTACGCCGTGCCGCACCTGTACGACTACATGGTGCCCAGCTCCTTCGCCGCGGAAGTGGCCTGGGCGGTCGGCGGCGAAGGACCCAGCAGCGTGGTGTCCACCGGCTGCACCTCCGGCATCGACTCCGTCGGCTACGCCGTCGAACTCGTGCGCGAGGGCACCGCCGACATCGTCATCGCCGGCTCCTCCGACGCCCCCATCTCACCCATCACCATGGCCTGCTTCGACGCGATCAAGGCCACCACCCCGCGCTACGACGACCCCGGCTGCGCCTCGCGCCCCTTCGACGCGACCCGCAACGGCTTCGTCCTGGGCGAGGGGGCCGCCTTCTTCGTCCTGGAGGAGTACGAGAGCGCCAAGCGGCGCGGCGCGCACATCTACGCCGAGATCGCCGGCTACGCCACCCGCTCCAACGCCTACCACATGACCGGGCTGCGGCCCGACGGCGTGGAGATGTCCGCGGCGATCACCCTCGCCCTCGACGAGGCCCGCCTCAACCCCGACGCCGTCGACTACGTCAACGCCCACGGCTC
Organism: Streptomyces sp. NPDC088785; assembly: GCF_044750685.1. Taxonomy (NCBI): domain Bacteria; kingdom Bacillati; phylum Actinomycetota; class Actinomycetes; order Kitasatosporales; family Streptomycetaceae; genus Streptomyces; species Streptomyces sp. NPDC088785. The sequence continues at coordinate 7,064 of NZ_JBIVKH010000026.1, read as the reverse complement.
GGGCACCAAGCAGAACGACCGCCACGAGACGGCGGCCTTCAAACTCAGCCTGGGCGACCACGCCTACCGCACCCCCGTCAGCTCCATCAAGTCGATGGTCGGGCACTCGCTCGGCGCGATCGGCTCCATCGAGATCGCCGCGTCGGCGCTGGCCATGGAGTACGACGTCGTCCCGCCGACCGCCAACCTGACCGAGCCCGACCCCGAGTGCGACCTCGACTACGTCCCGCGCGACGCCCGCGACCAGCTGGTCGACGTCGTGCTGACGGTCGGCAGCGGATTCGGCGGGTTCCAGAGCGCGATGGTGCTCGCCCGACCGGAGAGGAGCCTCGTATGACCGCCCCCGTGGTGGTGACCGGACTGGGCGTCACCGCGCCCAACGGCCTGGGCACCAACGCCTACTGGTCGGCGACGCTCGGCGGCAAGCACGGCATCGGCCGCATCACCCGCTTCGACCCCTCCTCCTACCCCGCCCGGCTGGCGGGGGAGGTCCCCGGCTTCGAGGCGTCCGAGCACCTGCCCAGCCGGCTGCTGCCGCAGACCGACCGGGTCACCCGCCTGGCACTGGTGGCCACCGACTGGGCGCTCGCCGACGCCGGCGCCGACCCGCGCGAACTGCCCGAGTTCGACATGGGCGTCATCACCGCCTCCGCCGCCGGCGGCTTCGAGTTCGGCCAGGGCGAACTGCAGAGCCTGTGGAGCCGCGGCAGCCAGTACGTCAGCGCCTACCAGTCCTTCGCCTGGTTCTACGCCGTCAACAGCGGCCAGATCTCCATCCGCAACGGCATGAAGGGCCCCTCCGGGGTGGTGGTCAGCGAGGGCGCCGGCGGCCTCGACGCCGTCGCCCAGGCCCGCCGCCAGATCCGCAAGGGCACCTCGCTGATCGTCACCGGCGCCGTCGACGCCTCGATCTGCCCCTGGGGCTGGGTCGCCCAGCTGAGCACCGGCAAGCTGTCCACCAGCGACGAACCCGACCGCGCCTACCTGCCCTTCGACCGCGACGCCCGCGGCTACGTGCCCGGCGAGGGCGGCGCCATCCTCATCAGCGAGGACGCCGACGCCGCCCGCGCCCGCGGCGCCCGCATCTACGGCGAGATCGCCGGCTACGGGGCCACCACCGACCCCCGCCCCGGCAGCGGCCGCGAACCCGGCCTGCGCAAGGCCATCGAGATCGCGCTCGCCGACGCCGGCACCGACGCCGCCGACGTGGACGTCGTCTTCGCCGACGGCGCCGGCGACCCGGCCGCCGACCTCGTCGAGGCCACCGCCATCGGCACCGTCTTCGGCGACCACGCCGTGCCCGTCACCGTGCCCAAGACGATGACCGGCCGGCTGTACTCCGGAGCGGCCCCGCTGGACCTGGCGGCCGCGTTCCTCGCCATCCGCGACGGCGTCATCCCGCCCACCGTGCACGTCGAGCCGTGCACCGACTACCCGCTCGACCTCGTCCTGGCCGAGCCCCGCCCGGCCCCCGTGCGCACCGCGCTGGTCCTGGCCCGCGGCCGCGGCGGATTCAACTCCGCCATGGTCGTACGCGCCGCGCACTGAGCCCCGCACCCACCACCCGAAGGGAAACCATCCATGAGCGCCAAGCTGTTCACCCTCGACGACCTTAAGCGCACCCTGCTGGAGGCCGCGGGCGTCGCCGAGGGCGTGGACCTCGACGCCGACATCCTCGACACCGAGTTCGACGTCATCGGCTACGAGTCCCTCGCCCTGCTGGAGACCGGCAGCCTCATCGAGCGCGAGTACGGCATATCCCTCGACGAGGAGGCGGTCGGCGAGGCCAACACCCCGCGCGCCTTCATCGAGGTCGTCAACGCCCAGCTCGTGCCCGCCACCGCAGCCTAGAAGGAGTCCCCGGCATGACGCTCAACACCACTCCCCGCGTCGCCCTGGTCACCGGCGCCACCAGCGGCATCGGCCTGGCCTCGGCCCGGCTGCTGGCCGCCGCCGGCCACCAGGTCTTCATCGGCGCCCGCAACGCCGCCAACGTCGCCGCCACCGTCAAGCAGCTCCAGGACGAGGGCCTGGACGTCGACGGCAGCGACCTCGACGTGCGCGACGTCGTCTCCGTCGAGGCGTTCGTCCAGGCCGCCGTCGACCGGTTCGGCACCGTCGACGTCCTGGTCAACAACGCCGGCCGCTCCGGCGGCGGCCCCACCGCCGACATCACCGACGAGCTGTGGCAGGACGTCATCGACACCAACCTCAACAGTGTCTTCCGCGTCACCCGCGCCGTACTGAACGCCGGCGGCATGCGCGGCAAGGACCGCGGCCGCATCATCAACATCGCCTCCACCGCCGGCAAGCAGGGCGTCGTGCTCGGCGCCCCCTACTCGGCGTCCAAGCACGGCGTCGTCGGCTTCACCAAGGCCCTGGGCAACGAACTCGCCCCCACCGGCATCACCGTCAACGCGGTCTGCCCCGGCTACGTCGAGACGCCCATGGCGCAGAAGGTCCGCCAGGGCTACGCGGCCGCCTACGACACCTCCGAGGACGCCATCCTCGAGAAGTTCCAGGCCAAGATCCCCCTGGGCCGCTACTCCACCCCCGAGGAGGTCGCCGGCCTCGTCGGCTACCTGGCCTCCGACACCGCCGCCTCCATCACCGCGCAGGCCCTCAACGTCTGCGGCGGCCTGGGCAACTTCTAGCCCCCCGCCCCCCACCCCGCCCCACCCAGCAGGAGGAGAACACCCCATGACCACCCGCGAGGTCGAGCACGAGATCACCATCGGGGCACCGGCTGCCGCGGTGTACGACCTGCTCGCCGACGTCACCAACTGGCCGCGCGTCTTCCCGCCCACCATCCACGTCGACCGCGTCGAGGCCGACGGCGACCAGGAGCGCATCCAGATCTGGGCCACCGCCAACGGCGAACCCAAGAACTGGTCCTCGCGCCGCACCCTGGACGCCGCCGGCCTGCGCATCACCTTCCGCCAGGAGGTCTCCGCACCTCCCGTCCACCACATGGGCGGCACCTGGATCATCGAACCGCTCGGCGAGAACACCTCCCGGGTGCGGCTGCTGCACGACTACAGCGCGATCGGCGACGACCCGCACGACCTGCTGTGGATCGAACGCGCCGTCGACAAGAACAGCCGCTCGGAACTGGCCGCCCTCAAGGACAACGTCGAGCAGGTCCACGCCGCCGACGCCGAGGAGCTGACCTTCTCCTTCGTCGACACCGTCCGCATCGACGGCACCGCCAAGGACGCCTTCGACTTCGTCAACGAGGCCCACCTGTGGGCCGAACGGCTCCCGCACGTGGCCACCGTCCGCCTCACCGAGGACACCCCCGGCCTGCAGGAACTGGAGATGGACACCCGCGCCAAGGACGGCTCCACCCACACCACCAAGTCCTACCGGGTCGTCTTCCCCCACCACAAGATCGCCTACAAGCAGGTCACCCTGCCCGCGCTGATGACCCTGCACACCGGCGAGTGGACCTTCCAGGAGACGGCCGAGGGCACCCTGGCCTCCTCCCAGCACACCGTCACCCTCAACACCGCCAACATCGCCCGGATCCTGGGCGACGACGCCACCGTCGCCGACGCCCGCGCCTACGTGCACACCGCGCTGTCCACCAACAGCAGCGCCACGCTGGCCCACGCCAAGGCCCACGCCGAGCAGCTGAAGGCCTGAGACGATGGCACCGGACCACGTGGAAGCCGACGTCGTCGTCGTCGGAGCCGGCCCCGTCGGGCTGCTGCTCGCCGGAGAACTGGCCCTCGGCGGCGCCGACGTGGTCGTGGTGGAGAGACGGCGGGCCCCCACCAACGAATCACGCGCCTCCACCCTGCACGCCCGCACCATGGAGATCCTCGACAGCCGCGGCCTGCTGCCCGACATCGGCACCCCGCCCCACGAGCCGCGCGGCCACTTCGGCGGCCTGCCCATGGACCTGACCCTGCCCGGCCCCTACCCCGGCCAGTGGAAGGTGCCGCAGGTCAAGACCGAGGCGGTGCTCGAGGAATGGGCGATCTCCCTGGGCGCCCACATCCGCTGCGGCCACGAGGTGTCGGCCGTCACCGACACCGGCGACGCCGTCGAGACCCTCGCCCGGGGCCGCGACGGCGTCCTGCGCCTGCGCAGCCGCTACCTGGTGGCCTGCGACGGCGAGGACAGCACCGTACGCACCCTGACCGCGGCCGACTTCCCCGGCCAGGACGCCGGCCGCGAACTGCTGCGCGCCGACGTCGCGGGCATCGACATCCCCGACCGCCGCTTCCAGCGCCTCGAACACGGCCTGGCCATCGCCGCGCGCCGCCCCGACGGCGTCACCCGGGTGATGGTCCACGAGTTCGGCTCGCAGGCCGCACCGCGCACCGGGCCCGCCGCCTTCGAGGAGATCGCCACCGTCTGGAAACGGGTCACCACCGAGGACATCAGCGCCGGCACCCCGCTGTGGGTCAACTCCTTCGGCGACGCCTCCCGGCAGCTGGCCCGCTACCGCCACGGCCGGATCCTGTTCGCCGGGGACGCCGCCCACCGCCAGATGCCGATCGGCGGCCAGGCCCTCAACCTCGGCCTGGCCGACGCCTTCAACCTCGGCTGGAAACTGGCCCTGCACCTGCGCGGCGCCGCCCCCGACGGCCTCCTCGACAGCTACCACGACGAACGCCACCCCGTCGGCCACGCCGTCCTGGCCAACATCCGCGCCCAGGCCCTGATGCTGCTGGGCCCCGCCGAAGTGGAGCCGCTGCGCACCGCGTTCGCCGAACTGCTCGCCCTGGAGGACACCCGCACCCACCTCGCCGGCATGATCAGCGGCCTGGGCGTGCGCTACCCCGCCCACCCCGACGCGCACCCGCTGACCGGCACCCGGCTGGCCGACACCGTGCTGCTGACCGGCGAGGGCACCGTCACCACCACCGAACTCCTGCGCGGCGGCCGCGGAATCCTCCTGGACCTGCGCACCGGCACCACCCGCCCGCCCGGCGCCGGCGCCTGGCACGACCGGATCACCGCCCTGGCCGCCACCCCGCCGCAGGACAGCGCCCTGCACGGCCTGCACCGCGTCCTGCTGCGCCCCGACGGCCACGTCGCCTGGGCCGGCACCGACGACGACGGCCTGACCCGCGCCCTGCGGCACTGGTTCGGCCCCGCCGCCTGAAAAAAAGCACACCCGCGACACCCGGGAAGAAGCACACCCGCGCACGAAGCAGACGCCGGCCCGTCCGGCGCGCAGCCCCCCACCGCACCACCTCCACCAGCCGATTTCAGAGAAAGGTGAACCCATGCAAGGGACCGACACAGCGGTGGACACCGACGTCATCGTCGTCGGCGCCGGGCCGACGGGCCTCATGCTCGCCGCAGAGCTGCGCCTGGGCGGGGCCCGCGTCGTGGTCGTCGAGAAGCTGACCGAGCCCACCCACCAGTCACGCGGCCTGGGCTTCACCGCCCGCACCATGGAGGTCTTCGACCAGCGCGGCCTGCTGCCCCGCTGGGGGTCGCTGGAGACGATGCCGGTGGGCCACTTCGGCGGCGTCCAGTTCGACTTCACCGCCCTGCCCGACGGCCACTTCGGCGCCCGCGGAGTACTCCAGTGGCGCACCGAGGAGGTCCTGGAGGAGTGGGCCGGCGAACTCGGCGCGGACATCCGGCGCGGCTGGGCGTTCGAGGAGATCGCCGACGGCTTCCTCGACGGCGACAGCGTCACCGTCACCCTGAGCACCCCCGACGGCCCCCGCCGGCTGCGCGCCTCCTACCTGGTGGCCTGCGACGGCTCGCGCAGCGCCGTGCGCCGGGCCGCCGGCTTCGACTTCCCCGGCACCCCCGCGACCCGCAAGATGTACCTGGCCGACGTCTTCGGCTGCGAACTGCGCCCGCGCTACCTCGGCGAGCGGCTGCCCGGCGGCATGGTGATGGTGGGCCCGCTGGGCGACGGCGTCAGCCGCATCATCGCCTGCCCGCACGGCACGCCCGCCAGCGACCGCGACGCCACCGTCGACTTCCAGGAGGTCGCCGACGCCTGGCAGCAGATCACCGGCGAGGACATCCACCACGGCGACGCGACCTGGGTCAGCTCCTTCACCGACGCCACCCGCCAGGCCGCCGAGTACCGGCGCGGCCGGGTCCTGGTGGCCGGCGACGCCGCCCACATCCACCTGCCCGCCGGCGGCCAGGGACTGAGCACCGGCGTGCAGGACGCGGTCAACCTCGGCTGGAAGCTGGCCTCGGTGGTCGCCGGCCGGGCCCCCGCCGGCCTCCTGGACAGCTACCACGGCGAACGGCACCCCGTCGGACGCCGGCTGCTGATGAACACCCGCGCCCAGGGCCAGGTCTTCCTGGGCGGCGAGGCCTCCGAGCCGCTGCGCGAGCTGTTCACCGAACTGATCGAGCACGACGTGGTCCGCCGCCACCTGGCCGGCATCGTCAGCCACCTCGACGTCCACTACCCCCTGGAGGGGCCCGTCGGCGACGCCGCGCACCCGCTGCTGGGCCGGCGCCTGCCGCCGCGGCTGCTGGCGGACGCCACCGGCGAGCGGCCCACCACCGAACTGCTGCACCCCGCCCACGGAGTCCTCCTCGACCTCGCCGACGACGCCCCGCTGCGCGCCGCCGCCCAGGGGTACGGCGGCCGGGTGGACGTGGTCAGCGCGCAGGTCAAGCCGGGCGACGGACCCGAGATCGACCCGCTGGCCGACACCACGGCCCTGCTGGTGCGCCCCGACGGGCACGTCGCCTGGGCGGCCACCACCGCCACGCAGGCCCACGACCTGCCGCAGGCCCTGGAGCGCTGGTTCGGCCCCGCCGCCTGACCCGCCGCACCCGCTCGACACGGACCCCGGGACGCACCCAGCGCCCCGGGGTCCCCCCGTGCCCCCACCCCCGGCCGGCGGCCGGCGGCCGGGGGCCGGGGGTGGGGGCACGCGCCGCGGCCCCGGGCGCGGGGGGGGGGGGGGGGGGGGGGGCGGGGGGGGGGGGGGGGGGGGGGGGGGGGTGGGGGGGGGGGGGGGGGCGGCTGGGTGGGGCCGTCCGGTACGGGGAGGTGGCGCCGTTCGCCGTCGGGCAGGACGGCGATGTGCGGGACGTCGGCGCGCGGCACGTACGCGGCCTCG
>NZ_JBIVKH010000025.1:25481-33315 GCF_044750685.1 Streptomyces sp. NPDC088785 | reverse complement strand
GTCACAACCCGCTGAACTGACGCCTCATCAAGAGGTCTAAACCACCAAGGAATACAAGTCAAAGCCAATTCAGGCTGCATTCCGGCTCAAACCTCCAATCCATATCCGCCACAACCAAAAGCGGCAGCAACAGGAAAGGCAGCCCGAATCCAATACCGAAACCGCATCCCCACACCCCATACCAAAACCGCAAAACAGGCCCGATACGCAAACAGCAAAAGGCCCGGCATACGCAATTCGTATGCCGGGCCGAAAGCCTTTACGCGACGCCGCAGCGGTATGCGGCGACGTAGTCCAGGCACGCGGTGTACGCATCGTCGAGCGCTGCCCGCCTCGCGTACTCAGGGTCGGCGCAGCCGCTGGACTCTGCGAGGTCGCCCAGCGCTTCCGCGATCAGGTCGAGCGAGTAGGAGGGCGAGACGACGTAGCCGAGGGTGCCGGTGCCGTCGACCGCCCACTCGGTCCTGCCGTCCAAGTCGACGTCCACCGGGGCGAGGTGGTGACCGGCGGGGCAGGCGAACCGGCGGTCGGCACAGGCCCGGTAGGTGGCGGCGCCGTCGCACTCGGCGCAGGTGATCACGTTCATGGTCACTCGCCCTCGTACTCGATGACGCTGGCGGCCTGGTCCGGGCCGGTGACCTCGGCCAGGACGTCCCCGGCGTGCTCCAGGCACGCGAGCCGTTCGACCTTGTCGAAGCCGGTGACCACGAACGCGGGGCGGGCGTAGCAAGGGCGGTCGGTGTAGGTCCAGGAGTAGGCGCAGTCGGGGAGGTTGACCAGCTTCTTGATCGCTGGCGCCTGGTCCTGGTGCTGCTTCTCCTCGGCTGTGAGGCCGTCGGCGGGGATGACGGGGACGATGGTGCGCGCGTGGATCTGGGCGGCCTGGGCCGGGTCATCGGCATCGGTGCCGTCGTAGTGCAGGTCGATCATGGTCGGGTCGTCGGCGGGGTGGGCGGTGCAGACGGTCATGTGGATGCCGGAGATGACGGCGACCTGGTCGCCGGGCTTGAGGTCGGCGGCGTAGCGGCAGGTCTCGCCGGGCTGGTGGTAGTCGGGGCGTGCGTGAGCGCAGAGGGTGGCGGGCATGGGGGGCGCCTTTCTCAGGGTGGGGGCCGGGGTCCCGGTTAGGCACGCGAGGCCACACGGGGCGCGGGGGGGGGGCGGGGACGGTCGGAGGCGTCCTCGACCGGGCCGCGCAGCGGTCTGGTATTGGACGCCGCAGGCCGTCCCCGCCCCCACCCCGCGCCCCGTGTGGCACCGTGGCGCCGCGCCGGGACCCCGGCCCCCACCCTGAGAAAAAGGGGGCGCCGCTGCGCGCCTGCTGTGCCCGTCCGGCTGCTGCTCCCCGCTTCGGGTGGCTGTGCGGGGGTGCCGGCCGCCCAGCCCGGAGTGGGCCCCCACGGGCGGCCGACGGGTCGACGGTAGCCCGCTCGTCGGGCGGATCTCCGTCCGCGCGTAATATCGAACGCATGAACGATTTTCAGTCCGCAGAGCTGCCGGTCGAGCAGCGCCTGGCCCTGCATGAGGGCTTGCTTGTGTGGCTGGAGTGGCAGGCCCGGAATGAGCGGAATCTGATCCGCAGGCTGCGGAGCGACGCGGCCACCGAGCAGCAGCGCCGCGAGGTGGCGCACCGCGGATTGGGGTTCACGGTCGAGGCGGACCGGGCCGGGCTGACGTGGACGGTGCACCGCGGCGACTGCGGCTTTGCGACGTCCGACGACGTGGTCGACGCCCCCGAGGCGCGTGCCGCGCTGTCTCGGCCGGACGGCGAGGCCGCGCGGCCCTGTGAGGTGTGCAATCCGCTGGCAGCGCTACGCGACGTGCCGCCGCCCACAGACCCGTGGGCGAGCGCCTGAGCCCCGCTGGGCGCCCCGGAGCGGCGTGGGACCGGCGCACCTTCGGGAGCGGCGTACGGGCCTCTCAGGGGATGGAGACGGCGACGTCGTGCGCGGCGGTGAACCCCTGCGCGATCAGGGCCTGCGGGGTGGCCTCGCGCATCTGGACGTGCTGCCACACGAGGACGTCGTCGGGCACGCGCCGCGGTGCCGGCCGCGACGCGTTGCGCAGGCGGCAGATGTCGAGGTGGACCAGGAAGCGGACGGCGACGATGGGGCGTCCGTGGCGCTGTGCGTGCGCGACGAGCCCGGCTCGAACGGGGCCTTCTACGTTGGTCGAGTCGAGGAACACCGGCGTGCCTGCGGCGAGGTGCCGGTCCAGGAGGCGGTGCTGCCGCTCGACTGCGGCCGGGGTCACCGTCTGGTCGCCTGCGCAGCCGCTGATCTCACGGCGTAGCGCGTCGAGACTGACGACGGTGGTGTCCACCAGGGCGGCGAACGTCGACTTCCCCGCACCGGCCGAGCCGACGGCGACGAGGAGCGTGTCCCGGGTCAGGGAGCGCAGCAGGTCCGTGTCGGCGGCCGCGGTGCCGGTGTCCTCGTGCGGGCCGTGCACGGCGGTCCAGCGGTCCGGTCCGCCGACACGGGTGTGCCGCCACTCCTGGCGCGCGCCGATGATCTGCTCCGCCCAGCCCGTCGCGGCCTCGGCCTCGCGGTCGAGGTCGCCTCCGAAGGGCCGGTGGCAGTCGAGATAACGGCCGTCGCGGTGCAGCTCCCAGCCCCGGAGGTCTCCGAGCAGGCGGTAGGGGGTAACGGTGAAGCGGGGATACATGCGGGTCTCCAGACGTCATGAGGAAGCCCCCGGCGGGCGCCGGGGGCCGGTGTGAGGTCGGCTGTGGGCGGACCGGGCCGCGTGGGAGGGTGACGGGATGGATGAGCAGCAGCTAGCCGACTGGGTGGGCACGGTGAGCGCGGACGCACGCGCCGCCCAGGGGCGGCGGATCTTCTCGGCGAGCGTGCCCATCAGCGATCCGGGCGCGGCATGGGTCTCGGAGCCGCTGCTGTCCCAGGTGATCGAGGAGGTCGAGAACCAGGGGTGGCGCCTGGAGTCGGTGAGCCCGTACGGCAGCCCTGACACGGCCTACATGATGGGCGCCTTCCGGGCGCTGCTGGTCTTCCGCCGCGCGCGGTGATGTGGCGTGGTCCCTCTCGTGAGTGAGGGAGCGTGACCGGCTGGGTGGGTGGCGGTTGGTCTGATCATGAGAATCCGAACCGTCGTCTCCGCCGTCGCCCTCGCGCTGTGCGCGACGATCCCGCAGTCCTCACCCGCAGCGGCCTCCTCCGCCGCAGCCCGTCTTGGCGGGATCGACAAGAGCGCCTGCACTCATCACTGGTCGGGCCCGCAGGTGTGCATCCGGATGCGGGGGGACGCGATGAGCACCCCTATCGTGGGCTTCTGGTCCAACCCGCCCAAGTCGGTGCATTCCAGGGCAACTTGGCTGACTTCCGACGGCGACCGTGTCTCACGGACGTCCGTCGCCCGACGCGTCGGGCGGACGATCTCGTACTCCTGGTCTGGGGCCGACTACCGGGGCGCCAAGATCTGCGTGCATTTCAGGGGGATCAGCCGCACCGCCTGCATGAGGGCGCCGATCTAGAGCTAGTCAGTGCGCCGTCCGGCGGCAAGCCGCGGTGAGCGCGGGGTCGACACCGGCCTGCTTCGACCAGCCGCACACCACACCCAAGTCCGCGTACGTGCTGCGCGGCTTGGGCTTGGGTGCGACCGTGCGGTGACGTGGCACCGTCGCGCGTCGGGGCGGCGCGGCCGGCCGGACGACCGTGCGCCGCTCGGCGGGCGTCCACACCGGGGCGGGACGGTCTGCCTGCCCAGCCGGACGGCGCGGCCCGGCCGCCTCCGGCACCGGCACCGGTCGCGCCGGTGCCGGATGCCGTGCGCGCTTCTTCGGCTTCTTCGCCGGGTGCGGCTTCACCGCGGCGATATCGACCAGGGCCTCCCGCGCCGCAGCCTGTACGGGCGCGGGCGACGTGGTGGAGGGCGTGGGCACCGGCTCGCTGGTGCCGTCCGGCACCAGCTGCCGGACGGCGGCCGACGACGGGCCTGGAGAATGGATCAGGTCGTGTCGGCCGTCCACGGTCGTGCATCCCGCGGCGCCCACGGCGAGCACGACCGACAGAGCGAGGATGAGGCGGCGCATCCGATCAGCCTCCCGCGCGCAGGTCCTCAGGAAGGGCCGCCGCGCCCGCGACCACCGGCACGAGTGAGGACACCGGTTCTGCTGACGCTGGCGCGGCTGGTGAGGGAACAAGGCGCGTGCACGCGAACGGCCCGGTACAGCCTCTGAACAAGGCTGTACCGGGCCGTCGCGCTGTGGCTACAGCACCTTCGAATACGACTGCTTCAGGGACTTTCCGGTGTCGATGTCGGTGGCGGTCCGGTCGGAGCGGAGTTCGATGGTGCGGCGCGGTGCGCGGGTGCCGTCCTTCCAGTGGGATCCGCCAACCGCGACGGTGAGGCGTACCGACTCGTACCGGTCCTTGACCGGCACCTTGACCTCCAGCCGGACGGGCATCGGGATCTGCCCCTTCTTCAGGGGCTCCGCTACTTCCTTCGCGCTCTGGCCTGCGGAGTCGATGCGTACGATCCGGGCCCCTTCCTCTGCGTCGACCCACGCGCTGACGACGACCGACCGGCCGTCTTCGCTCCACTTGGCCAGAGCTTCGGTCTTCACGCCGTCGATGGTCAGGTCCGTAGCCGAGACTCCCTTGTAGGCGGCGGCCTTCTGGTCCTGCTGCGCCTGGTGCTCGCCGTCGCTGCCGTTCTGCCAGACGGCGGCGGAGATGATCCCCAGGGCAGCGATCGCGGCGACGTAGGGCCACATGCGCCGACGGCCGCCCGTGGGCGTCGGCTCGTCCTCCTCGGGTACGGGATGCGGCTCGTCCGGCACCTGGTGCCACTGCACGGCGTGTCCGCTGGTCTGCTCGTACCAAACGCCGCCGTCTTGCGCGTCGTTGCCCATGCGGGCGACGGTAGCGCGCAGCCAGGACGCACGAGCGAGGTTCCCGGACAGGTCCGCGATCGCGGCCTGCGTGATGAGCCACGCGGACGCTTCGCACGACGTGAGGCCGTACCGGCGAATGTCTTCACGGTGTCCGGCTGCTGCCAGATCCGCGGCCTCGCTGAATCGGCCGGCGCGCGCCGCGTCGAGGGCGGCAGTGTGCCGCCCGTCGGGATCGGGCGCCGTGCCCGTGTACACGGTGTCGATGACGTTGGACGGCATGTCGTCCTCAACGACGTCGAGGCGCCGTCCGACACTCTCGTCCTGGTCGAGGTCGACGTCCTGGTCGAGGTCGCCGTCCTGGTCCTGGTCCTGGTCGAGGTCGACGTCCTGGTCGAGGTCGGCCTTGGCCAGGGAGACCCCGGGGTCTTCCTCTGCTTCAGCTCCTACTCCGGCCGCTTCCTGCGCGCGGCGGCGTCCAGTGGACGTGTCGGTGAGCTGGGCTTCCTCGGTGTCGCGAATCGTCTGGATGATGTCGACATACTCGCTGCCGTGCCCGATCTTCCAGACGGCCTCGCCGGGGTCGAGGGTCGGGATCTTCTCGGCGGCCCACTCGGGCAGTCCGAAGATGGCGGCCACCTTGGCGGCTTCCTCGGGGCCGAGGCGTCCGACGTAGACGACTTCGATTAGGCGGGCCAGGTCGCGGGCCCGTCCGTCTCCGAGGTCGGAGAGGGTGTGCATCACAACGTCGATGGACAGCGCGGCCCGTCGGGAGTGCTTCAGCAGCCGCTGGATCAGTTCGGCGGTGGCCGGTGACAGGAGGATCTGCCATGCCTCTTCCAGCACGAGGTGCCGGTGTACCGCCGTGGACTGCTTCAGCCACACGTGCTCGACCCAGTAGCCGATGGCTGCCATCAGGGCCGGGATCGCGGCGCTGTTCCTGTCGAGCTTGGTGAAGTCGAACGAGATCATCGGCAGGTCGACGGGCGGCAGATCGATCTCCGGGCCGTCGAACAGGCCGCGCAAGGACCCGTCGGTGTAGTGGGTCAGCGCGAGGACCGCGCCCTCCCCCCAGTCGGCCAGCTTGGGTGCGGGGTAGCGGCCCTCTTCCGGATTCTGTAGCGCTTCGACGATCCCGGACAACGTCGTCGCCTTCGGGGAGTTGAGCGCGTGCTGAAGCGCGTGCGCGGCCTGCGCGGTGAGCGCCTCCGGCTCGACCGCCATGATCAGGGACCGGATCAGCGGCTCGCGCGCCTCGGGCGGAAACTGCGGAGAGCACGGGTTGATCGTGAAAGTGCCGGCCTCAATGACCATGCCTCCGAGGTCCCGGGCGAGCGCGGACCACTCTCCCTCGTGGCGCTCGCTTTCCTGGTCCCGCTCGCCGTAGGAGTCGATGACCACGTATTGGTGGTCGTGGTACAGGCTCTCTCGCCGAGCGCGGACCTTGCCGGTGGCGGACTTGCCGGAGCCGAGTCCCCCGAGCGCGATCGAGTTTGTGGCGGGGAGCACCTTCGGGTCGACGAGCACGGGTGACAGAGAGAACGGCCGCCCGTCCGAGGTCGAGCGGCCGATCGGGATGCCGGGGAACGTCGTGTCGGCGGCGACGAGCGGCGCGGTGATCGCGGCGTGAGTGGTGGGCAGACGGATCACAGGATCGCCCCTTTCCGGGAGGCTGCCGCGTGCGGGCTGGTCATCACGTGTGCGCGGTGCTGCTGGCCGGACAGCCAGTCGAGGCTGATCCGGTGCTCGTCGGCGTCGAGGTAGGCCGCGTGCCGGGCCTCTTCGACGCTCTCGGGGCTGTCGCCCCACACCGTGAGATAGGCGTCGACGTCCACGAGCGTGGCGCCCTGGACCAGCGCCGTGTGCACGGTGTTGCTGTTCTCCGTGTGGGCGTCCTGCTTCACCGCGTCGGTGTTCGCCGCGTCACCGAGCGCGCGCCCGAACTTCGCTGAGCGGCGCGCCTGGACCCGCGGCAGCGGCCGGTACAGCACCGCCAGGGACCGGTTCTTGTGCTGGCGGGCCCTCAGGGGGCGGTGCTGATCGAGCAGCAGATTCGCCATTAGGTCGCCTCCCGTTTCGGCGGGCCAGCCCGTGATGCGGGCCGTGGAGGCGTACCGCCCGTCTTCGAGCGCGACCCATGCGGTCGAGCGCTCGCAAAGGGCCGGCGCCGGGTCCGGCGTGACCTCCGTGAGAGCTCCGAGCCGGGAGAGCTCCCGCTCAATCGCGGAGAGGGCCCGGTCGGGGCGGGTGGCCACGGTCTTCGGGATGTGGACCGAGATGGTCTGTGTGTGGGCGGTGCTCTCGCCCACCTCGGCATGATGGGTGACCAGCACCTGGAGTCCGGCTGAACGCGACTGCGCGGCAACGTAGTCGAGAGCGCGGGCAAATCCGACGTGCCACCGCTCCCGCATGTACGGGTCCTGCATGGTGCCGTGATGCGGGTACAGCGTCCAGGTCATGGTCGCGCCCTGGCTCGTGGCCAGGTCAGGAGTAGCGGCGCGTTCGCGCAGGTACCGGGCGCCGACGGCCGCCCAGCGGCCGATCGAGCGCTGTCCGGGCGCAAAGTTGATCAGTCCGCCGATACCGGCAATGGCGGTGAAGGCCCAGCCGGGCGGCGACTGGCCCAGTGACACGGACGCCATCAGTGCGGCCCCTGCCCCGGCGTTGACCTTGGTCATCACCGTCTCTGCGGGGCTGAGTGCGCGCTGGATACCAGGGAGGCGAAAGCCGGGGGTCAGGGAGTACACGGGTGATCCTCCTTCTTAGGGCGTGGCCGGGCCGCCCGGCCCCGAGTGCGGGGCGCGGGGCGCAGGCGGGGCCGGGGACGGGGCCGGGGCGGGCCCCGGGCGCGGAGCGCGGGGGGCGGCGGTGCCGCGCGCTTGTCGGCGCGCGGCGGCGAGCTGCTGCGTGCGCTCTTGGTCGTGCGTGATCTGGTTGATGGCCGATGCGGTGGTGAGCCGTCCCGGCCTCGGCCGCACGTAC
>NZ_JBIVKH010000025.1:3169-25390 GCF_044750685.1 Streptomyces sp. NPDC088785 | reverse complement strand
CTTGTCGGCGCGCGGCGGCGAGCTGCTGCGTGCGCTCTTGGTCGTGCGTGATCTGGTTGATGGCCGATGCGGTGGTGAGCCGTCCCGGCCTCGGCCGCGTACGGACTCCGAATGCGCCCATGAGGGTGTCGGCGTCCTGGGCCACGGCGCGGCCCGGAGTCGCCACTAGGCGCGGCCCGCGCGGGCTGTTCTCCTGCTCGTGGAAGTCGGGCGCTGCCGCTCGGGCCATCCCGCGGATGTAGCGGTTGTCGGTGCGGCTCTCGACCATCGAGCGTGCTGCCCGGGCCATCCGGGGTCCGACGTACGGGATGCCGTGGAAGATGATCCGGATCATCAGGAGGTCAGCGGCGATCAGGAGGACTGAATCCATCACGAGCGAGCCCTTGAACGCCACGACGAACGGGCTCGTGAGGATCAGGATGAGCGGAGCGAACATCAGGCCCATCAGGCGCTGCGACCACTTCTGTACGGCCTCCAGGTCCCCGCCGCGTGCCATCGAGGACAGCACGACGGGCGCGATGCAGACGAAGACGAGAATGCCGGGCTGGCGGCACAGGTAGACCAGGGCCGCACAGCCCAGCGCGACGCACAACACCGCGGTCACGCCCATGAGAGCGAGCGGGTTGTCGACGTCGGCGGCCTTGTCGAGGTCGTGCTCGATGACCCCGAACAGTGTGGAATCACCGCCGCCCAGTCCGTCACGGATCGCCCTGTTCACCGCGACGTTCAGCAGGTAGACCGCGCCGGGCACGGTCGTCATGCCGAGGACCGCAATCATGGTCCATCCGGTGCTCTGGCCCATCTGCTTCAGGCGCGGTGCGCCCTGCCATGCAGACAGGGCGCACACGACCACAACGCAGGTGAAGATGGCGATGGCCAGATGCTGGCCGAGCCACAGGAACGGCACGAAAACGTCGTCTGTGGCCTTCTTCGGGGCCCAGGTCTTACCGGGCGCAAGGAGTGACTGAATCTTGTCGATCAGCCATTCCGCCGTGTCCTTCACCTGCTGGGAGGCGCCCTCGGTGACGTCGCCTCCGACACCGCTGCCCCCGCCGCCCGGGGCGTCGGGGACGCTGCCCCCGTCGCCCCGGGTGCAGTAGTCGTACCCGGGCGTCCCTTTCAGGGCGTCGCACGGGTCACCTTTCATGGTGGCCACTACTGGGTGCCCCCAGTCGGCAGGGTGCCGAAGATGTCGCCGCCGAATACGGCGAGGAGCACGGCCACCATGAGCGTGCCCACAGCGACCGCGCCCTTCCGCATAGCAGTCTTCGGGTTCTCGCCCAGGCACTGAAGTGCCATACGGCCGGCCACGACGACGAGCACCGCCGGGACCGCCAGCCTGACCAGTCCGCTTCCGGTCACATCGATCGAGCTGAAGAAGTCCGAGAAGCCTTTCGACAGGTCGATGGGCTTCGCCAGGATGACGGACTTAGCGAAAGCAAGCTTGGACATTAGATCTCCTGTGTGTTGCTGTGAATTGGACGGGCTGCGCCGAAGAGATCGCGCATGGAATCGAGGGGATGGAATCCCACGTTTTTGCCGGGCCTCGGCGCATCGATCATGTATCCGCCGCCGATGTAGATGCCGACGTGATGAATTCTCGATGCGCTCGATCCGTAGAACACGAGATCGCCGATACGCATCTGTCCGGGCTTTACCGGCTCGGATGCCGCGTATTGTGCTGCGGCGGTTCTCGGGAGGGTCACGCCGACCTGTTCGTAGGCGTAGAGGGTCAGGCCGGAGCAGTCGAATCCGCTGGTTTCCGCTCCGGAAACTCCCCGGGGCGAACAGCAATGTCCCGTACTCGGCCCGGATCCGTTTCCGCCGCCCCACGAGTAGGGCTTTCCGACCATGGTTTGCGCTGCTTTTGCGGCGTCGACCCCCTGTTGTGCGGTGACGGGCGCACCTCGTTTTCCTCCCTTGTTCGCCTTTCCGGCGAGAGAGGAAATCGAGCGTACGTAGTTCTGTGTTTCCTTGTACGGCGGGACGCCGTTGTACTTGCGTACCGCTCCGGTACCTGCGTTGTAGGCGGCGAGCATGTTGTCCTGCTTGTTTCCGGGAACGTCTTTCACGTCCTGGGCGATATTGCACAGGTACTTCGCTGCGGACGGGATGGCGTCCTCGGGATCGAGCGGGTCACGCTTCCCGTCGCCGTTCCCGTCGATTCCGCTGCTTTCCCATGTCGACGGCATGAACTGTGCGATGCCGACGGCTCCGACCGGTGATTTCGCTTTCGGGTTGAAACCGGATTCCTGGGTGAGGAGGGCGGCGAGCAGATTTGGTGTGACTTCCGGGCACATGTGCCCGGCCTCTTCCACCAGGTCCTGGTATTCGGCCGGAACGCTTATCGAGAGTGCGGCATTGAGGACCGGGCTGTCGCTGGCAGCCTGGATGAACGCGGCCGCGATGACGGCCATGGTCGCCCCGGCCCCGATCGCGGCCGCTGCGGTGCCAGATCGCACGAATTTCCCCCTTCCTGCGATTTTCGATGTTTGCGCTGGTCAGGTCCGTCATGGGGACCCGTTTGGGGTCCGTCATGGGTCCGTCATGGGTCCGTCATGGCCGGTGCCGGCCGCGGGGCCATGACGGGTGCCTTACGGGTCCCATGACGGGCCCGATGACGGGTCACCGGGCTGCCAAAGCGGCCTGTTTCAGGGCGTCGAGCTTGTAGCCCCGCCCCTGACCCGTGGGTGTAGGGGCTACCTTGAGCAGGGCTTTCAGCTTCTTGCCGATATCCCCTGCGTCGGCGCCCTCGATCCCGAATTCTGCGGCTAGGTCGGAACTCTTGATGAACGTGACTTCGCGCTCCTGCATGAGCGCGATAGCCCGTTTCAGCGGAGTATCCGCGGTCGCCTCTACACGCTGATCACGACGCGCTTTCACGTCGTCAACGACGCTCCAGATGAAATCGTCCGGGAAGCGGATACCGCGGATGAGTTTCGAGGTGATGCCGTCGAAGTAGACGCCCTGACCCTGGATACTTGCGTCCATCAGTGCGGGGTGGATCGGTGACTCAGTTTTGAAGTAGTCCGACCCTAGAGCGACTTCTGCGCCTCCCTTTCCGGAGACGTACAGGCAGATGCGCTTTTTGAACTGGTCGCGAACTTCGACGGGAACAGCTCGGTCAGAAGGGCGCTGCGTCATCATCACAACGGTAATTCCGCATTCCAGGCCCTTGCGCACAAGTTCCGAAGAATTCGCTACCAGTGCGGTCCTCTCCTTCTTCGATTCGGTGCTTCCGTCGTGGACGTAGTAGTCAGCTACCTCGTCCGCGATGAAAAGCACCTGCCGGTGTCGCGGCTTCGGCTTGCGGTTGCGCATTGCATCGTTGTCGAGTTCGTATCGCTTCACCTGCTCCTGGAGAAGCTGCCGGACCATCGAGTCGAAAACGCTCTTTTCGCTCGATGCCTCGTAGCGCACCGCCACCTTTTCGAATCGCACGAGCGCTCCGGGCTTTCCTTCGATGAGATACACATCGAGTTCCGGACCGTATGCGATGTACGCGCAGGTGATGAGCGCGATAGTGAGGGTCGATTTTCCGGTCTGCGTCATACCGGCGACGAACAGGGCACCCTTGGTGAAGTCGTCGATTCCGACGAGTTCACCGGTCATGCTGTGGGCAAAAGGAATTCCCTCGTGCGCCAGGATCATTTCCCGGGTAGGTACAGCGAACGAATCGGTGAACGGCGGCTGGGAGAGCACCGTCATATCGACGTCGCGCTCGCTCAGCTCCCCGCGCTCGACCTGCGTCCGCATCCGGGTGACGCCGAGCGCTCCGGCGACCTCTCCGGCCTTGGCCGCGACGTGCTTGTACGTGCGGCCCGGAGGGACCTTGAACTCGCGGCGCACGCCGAGGCCACCCGGCAGGGGCGTGCTCACGGACTCGTCGGCGCGGACGACCTGGTCCTTGCCGATGGCGCCCGACGCGACGAGCGCCCGTGTCAGCTCCTCGTCACGGGCCGGGCCCTCGTCCGCCGCCGCTTCCTGCGCGAGAGCGGTAGAGGTCGCCTTGGCGGGTTCTCGGGCCCAGAGCTGGGCCGCCTTTGTCTTCGCCCACCAGGCCGCCCAGCCGAGGGTGATGAGCACCCCGACGGTCAGGAGGATGACCGACCACCAGGGCAGGCCCGTCTTGACCTTGATGGCGACCAGTCCACCGAGCACCATCGCGATCACGCCGATGGCGCCGGCCGCATGTTCGTAGCTGTCTCCGGTGTGGTGCTGTCCTCTTCCTCTTCCCATTCGCTCCCCCCGGTTTCGGGATCAAAGGACTGCCGGAGCGAGGCTCTGGCAGATGCGTTGTGACGTGCTGTCAGGCTTCGCCGGGTCTGCTCGCGGGTCTGCCGCCCGGAGTACGGGCTGCTCGCCGGGCTCGCCGGTTCAGCGCTGACGTCGACTGCGGTCCGGCAGTCGCGACACAGCCCAGCCGAGGCGTGCATCGGCTGGGCTGCATCGGTGGTGCCGGATCAACTCGGAGAGTGACGATGGTGTCACGGGGTGCTGACACTCCAGTCCCGCCAGGAGTCGTCAGCCACACCCGCCGCCCGCCACCGGTTTCTGACGGACGGCGTGAACTACTGCTCCAAATCGGCTTGTTGTGGAGATCAGCCGGTTCGGTGCGACTCGTCGTCGGCGGCCTCGTCCTCCTCGGGGGCCTGCTCGTTCTCGCCGTCCATGGCTGATTCCTTGTCCGTCACCCGCTTCCACGAGGCGCGCACCCGGTCTTCGGCAGCCTTGAATCCGGCGTCCTTCAGCACGTCGCGGCTCTTGCGGTAGGAGCTGGGCGGGTGCTCGCTGTGTCGCTGGAAGCGGAGCAGCACATCGAGCTGACCGTCGCTCAGGGATACACCCGGCTGCGGGACCGGCACACCTGCGAGGAACGCCACCTCCCCGAGCGTGACGGCCGTGCCGCGAGACGTGCCGTTCTGGCCACCCTCCAGGGCGTTGACCTGCGTGCCTGCCGTGCCGGAGGTGGTGACGGGCAGGGCGGGCGCCGACGGCTCCCAGCCCTCCAGGGTCGGAAGTTCGATCGCGGCGACCGACGCGGGAAGCGGCTTCGCCTCGATCTCCTTGCCGGTCTCCTCCGCCTGCTCGTGCAGGGCGGCCACCATGTCCTTCTGGGCCTCCAGGACAGCCGTGCGGTAGGTGGTCTCCGCGCTGGCACGCCTCTTGGCGAGCCGCGCGGCGACGATGAGGAACGCTTCCTCGTCGGCCGCCTTGGCCTCCATCACCTCGATGGTGTCGGCCACGGTCTGACGGCGATCCGCGATGGTCCGGCGCGCCTCGGGCGAGACCTGACGCCCGAGGGAGGGCATCACCAGCCACCACACCAACTTCGTGGCGACGATCGCCACCGGGGTCAGCACGACCGCGAGGTCCAGGCGCTGGGGGCCGCTCTGGATCAGGTCGGCGGTCGGGATGGCTGCGATCACGACGGTCAGGAACAGCCCCGCCCACTCGACGCGCGCCGCGCGCGGCCGGTTGGTGCCGGAGATGATCACCGTCGCCTGGAGCACGACCCACAGCGCGTCGAGCGCGGCGACGGTCGGCGCGGCCCATCCCCCAAAGTGCGGAATGAGGATCGAGTAGCTGACGGACACCGACAGCAGCGCAACGCCGAGCGTGATCGCGCCGAGCACCCCGAGCACCATCGCCCGGGGGGACAGAGCACCGAGGAGCCCCGTCTTCTTCATCGTTTTCATCATGCTGGCACTGCTCCTTTCAGGCCGCGAGGGCGACCGGGGTCTTCGGCGCGGTAGCGCGCGGCGGCTTCCCGTCCGGCCGGCCGAAGTCCCTCGGCCGGGAACTGGCGACGCACGGCGCGCCCCTCGGGCGCCAACTTCGACGGGTAGGTGGGGACGCCGAACCGCCCGCCGGCCGGATCCCAGAACTTCACGAGCGCCCCGCAGCCTGATGTACGCGGATCGCGGCCCCGGCGACGCTGTGCGAGACCGCCCGACTGCCCTCGATCGCGGCCATACGCAACGCACCGTGCGTCTCGCACCCGTAGGCGCCGGTGTTGGTGGCGGACAGGATGAGTACGGCGTCCTGCGGGCCCTCGCACGGGGTCGGGTCCAAGGCCCGCGAGCACTGGCAGCGCTCCGCCGTCTCGGCGGGCTGCTCCAAGCGCTGGCGGAGGTAGGCGGTCCCGGCCTGGTCGAAGCGGAGCCAGGAGCGGGTGACCTCCCCCGTCTGCGCGTCCCGGCTGTACGCGACGAGCACCGCGCCGAGCCGGTCGAACTGAAAATTCATCCTGTAGACGGTCCCGAACGTCTGGGCAGAGGGGACGTCAAGGGCCGGGGCGTCTTCTTCGGCGGCCTCGGCTACGCCTGTCATGCTGGTACTCATCAGGCCTCCAGTCAGGTCTGGTGGACGGCCCCGGGGTCTGCTCCCGGGGCCGTCGTCATGAGGAGCCACCCGTTCGAGCGGCCATGCCCGCCGCCGTCTCCCTGTCGTGCGAGTCGGCGGCGACCATGAACGTTCGAACCCGTCAGCAGTGGACGTCTGAGTTCTCCGTGAGCACGAGTTCTCCTATCGGGCGAGCAGTACGACCAGGAGCACGATGAGCGGGCTGAACATCCCGCACAGGTTGACGAAGCGCATGGCGGCCTCCTCCAGGTCAGTGAGCGCTCGTGCCGGCCAGTCGGCCGACCTTGGACACGTGGGCGTCCTGGGCCTCGATCAGCGCCTGCGTCTGCACCACCAGCGGGGCGTACTGCGGCGAGCCCCAGTACGTGCCTCGGTAGTCCTCGGCGTCCGCGATGCACCAGCTGTGCGCCTCGGGGTGACCGGCGCGCGTCAGGGCCTCATCGCGTCCGAGGTCGGAGCCAGAGTGCTTGTCGTGCACATCCGCGATCTCGCTGGCGCGGTCGTCGAAGGCCTCGGCGGCGGCGCTCAGTCGCACCTGCGCGTCGACGAGTCGGGAGATCGCGGCCAGCCATTCCGCGGCGGCCTGCGGGGTGCGCAGGTGGCTGTAGGCCGCCTCCAGTGCCCTTGACTCCCTCTCGTACGCGGCCCATCGCTGCGGAGCATCCTTGATCACCGCGCGGAGGGCAGCGACGTATGCGGCGTCCGTCCAGAGCCCGCACGCCTTCTCGTACACCTCGTACAGGATGAATTCGGCGCACTCGCGCAGCCTGTACTCCGCCGCGTCCTCGGACTCCCGTACGTACTCCAGGCGCGGGTCGTCGCGGAACTCCTGAGGCAACTTCGGCATCTTCGAGGTGCCCGTGAACGGCTTGAAGGTGTAGGTCAGGCAGCCGCTGGGATTCGCCCCCAGCGTCTCCAGGTGAGCCGGGAGGTAGGGGGCGATGCGGTCGAAGATGTCCGCCATTTCGTCGCTGGTGAACGTCTTCGAGTGTGAGCTGTCGGGGGGCACGGTGTCTTCCTGTCGTGTCGAGGGACCGGCGATACGGGGCGAGGAACTGGGCTGCCTGGACGTCGACTTGAGCGACAGGCCCGAGGCGTCCAGGGGCGTGCGGAGCGGGCAGAGCAGGGTCATTGGGTGCTCCTCTCAGTGGGGATGTGGAGGTCAGCGACGCGGTGCCCGGCCTCCCACGCGGCGGCGGCCGCCAGTGCGGCGGCCGTGAGCAGCACGCGGGTGCGGGGGTGGACTGCGCCGATGACGGCGGCGGCCCGGGCAGCGCTTTGGTGCGCTGCCCGGGCCGCGTGTATGAGCGGGCTCACCGCCCGACGGCGATGCAGGCTCCGCACGTCCATTCGGTGACCGGCGCGGCGCCGAAGACGCCGCCGCAGACCTCGCACTGCCAGCCGCCGCCCGACCGCGGCGGCGCGGTCTGCGCCGCCGCGCCGGGCGGCAGGCAGCAGGTGGTCGGATTGCAGTTCCAGCGTTCGCACAGCACGCAGGCGTCGTCGGCCATCGTCGGCCGGTGCAGGGTGAGGACCGGCTGCCGCTGGTAGTCGGGCGCCATCTCCTGGAGCGTGCGGCGCGCCCTGCGCTCGGTGGGGACGCGGGTGTCGGCCTCGCGCACCATGCGCCGGATCAGGTCGTTCATCTGCGTCACCGCGGCGTCCGGGCAGGGCCCGGCGTGCCATTCCCCGCAGGACTGGCAGGCGTACTCGGGCTGTGCCGCGCGCAGCGCGGGGCGTGCCATGATCGTGGTGGTCAAGGGGGCCTCCTACGGTCCTTGACTGGACGGCCCCGGAGCTCTCACCTTCCGGGGCCGTCGTCGTGCGGCCGGCCGGACGGTCAGCCACGGCCCGCCTCCCACCGCTTACGCGGGAGGGGGACCGTGGCAGACCGTCAGGCCGCCGCTTCGTACGCGGTCGTGGCGGGACGGATCAGGAAGTCCGACGTCGTCCACACGCTGCCGACCGCGAAGGGGATGGCGTCGGGGCGCAGGGTGTCGCGCACGACGAGCGCCCACCGTGCGCTGTCGCGGCGCAGCAGCTCGGCCGCGTCGGACGGGGCGGTGATGAGCGCGAGCACTTCGAACCGGCCGTCGACGTTCTGGTAGATCGCGCCGGGGAAGCGCGGACCGACCGCGTCGGCGACGTCGGCAGGCAGGCTCAGGGAGCCAGTCAGGGATGCGATATTGGGCATGTGGGTCGTCCTGTCTGTGAGGGTGACCTGCGACAGGGGCCCCGGGGGTGCGATCCCCGGGGCCCTCGGTGTGCGGCCCGTCCGTGCGGACGGCGCTGCGTACCCCGGACCGGATTCGAACCGGTCGATACCTGCGGGGTCCGCGATCTTTGCCCTTGTCTCACCGCGCGCATGGATCGCTTGCCGTCCGCGTGGGACGGGCGAGAAGGTGCTGTGCTGCTCGCGCGGCAGGGCCTACGGCGTGTCGCTGTTGCCTGTCCGGGTCACGCTTCGCCTGGCGGCACCCTGCCCGTGACCCCCTGTCTGTCGGGGGCTACTCCGGGGGCGCTGGCTCGTCGTGAAGTCCGGTAGCTCGCTGTGGAGTTGAGAAGGAACAGCCGCGCACTTTCCAGGGGCCGCCGTTACGCGCTGCCTTTGTCCGGGCGGATGGCGTGGATCACGGGGCCGCTTCGGCTCCCTCATCCGGCGCCGCTCCGAGGGGCGGTTCCGGGTGGGGGAGCCGGGTCCGAGGACCCGGCCGGGGGATCAGAAGGAGGCGGAGGGGCTGATGACGAACTGGGTGACCGTGGTCTGCCGGTCAGCCGGTCCGGCGAGTCCGCCGAGCAGCTGGTCGCGCAGCACGCGGCTAGGCGTCGGTTCGCTCAGCACGAAGTCCCCGCCGCCGACGATGGCGCCCGTCTTGGGCCAGGGGCCGCCCAGGGCGGCGCTGCTCGTGGGGAACGTGGCGGTGAAGCGCCAGGCGTAGACGCCGGGCCCGTACACGGTGTCGCCGTCAGACGGCGTCTGGCGCGCCTCGGCGTACTGCTCCACGAGAGCGTGCGCCGATTCGGCGGCGCGGGCCGCGATGTCGGCGCGGCCGAGGGCAGCGGCGGCGGGGTTGTACCTCGTGACGACCGCGGTCGTCGAGTCGATAGGATCCATGAAGGATCGCCTCCCTGGTTGAAGCAGGTAGGTGCTCTGAGGCCCTGGCCGGGTGTTCCACCACCCGGTTGGGGCCGCCCCGTTTCCGGAGTGGTTCCACAGTGACATATCTGTTTCCAGGAAACAAGTAGGCGACCCGTGGGCGTGTTCCTGGTACGGTCGACTCATGGTCGAGCTACCGGAAGAAGCGCGCGCCGCTGCGTTGCGCGAAGTTGCCGAGATCAGTACGCGCCGCACGGCGCTGCTGGCCGAGGCCGAAGCGCTGTACGCGCCTCTGCGCGAGAAGGTCATCAAGGCGGCGCGCGAAGGCGCCGCCCGAAGCCGCATCCGGGAGCTGGCCGGCATCTCGTCGAAGACTCTGTACACCTGGCTCGAAGAGGCCGGGTTGGAAGTGCGGAAATCGCGCTGACGGATCCTTTTTCCTGCACTGCGGCCTGGCGTGACAGTCACTCAAATCCCCTGCTCCTGAGGCGTCTTGGAGCAGTCACAGTGGCAACGCACGGATCATCGGGGCAGTGACCAGTCAGGGGGACCTTTCAAGGTCACCCCTACTTGTCACCTCTCACGGGCCGCCGCCGCTGCGACACTCAGGCCCACATTCCGGAGGTGATCAAGGTGACCGACCGTCCCGATTGGGCACGGCGGATGCGTGACGAACGACTGGCCCGCGGCTGGTCGCAGGCGCACGCCGTGCAGGCCCTGATGGCTCGTCTTCCGTATGACCCGGACGCGCCCAGCGAAGAATCCATGCTGACGCAGTGGAAGCGATGGGAGGCAGGCCGGAAGTACCCCGAGAAGTACGCGCGCGACATCGCGGCCGTCTTCGGCACCACGACGAACGCGTTCTTCCCCCCGAGCAGCCGCACACCGCGCCCCCAGCTCGAAGTGGCGGGGTCCCTGGACACGGTGGAAATCGTGGCCCGGATGAGGGCCTCGGACGTCGACCAGGCCACGCTCGACGCGCTGCGGATCACCGTCGACCGGCTGTGCTGCGAGTACGCACACGCCCCCACCGCCCAGCTCCTCACCGAGGGGCGCGCGTGGATGGGCCGCGTCGTCGCGATGCTCGACAAGCGGATCAGCCTCGCGCAGATGCGGGACGCGTACGCGCTCGCAGGCAGGCTCGCGCTGCTGGTCGGCTGCGTCGAATACGACTCGGGCGACCCCCGCCAGGCCGAGGCCACCCGACGCGCCGCTCTCTCCCTGGGAGAAGAGGCCGGCCACCTCGGCGTCGTCGGCTGGGGCTATGAGATGCGTTCATGGTTCGCGCTCACGCGCGGCGACTACCGAGGCGTGATCCAGGCCGCCGCCGAGGGCATCGAGCGCGCTCCCCACGAATCCGTCGCCGCGCAGCTCTACGCCCAGCAGGCGAAAGCCTGGGCGCGGCTGGGGGATCGTCACCAAACAGAACTGGCGCTCGACAGGGGTCGCTCCGTACTCGAAGCGCTCCCGTATCCGGAGCAGATCGAAGACCACTTCGTGGTAGACCCGGGCAAGTTCGACTTCTACCGGATGGACTGCCTGCGCAAGGTCGGCGAGGACCAGATCGCCGAGCAGCTGGCATCGGAGGTGATCCGGGCCAGCACCGATTTCGACGGGACCGAGCGCGCCCCTATGCGGATCGCCGAGGCCCGGATCACGCTCGCCGTCGCCGCGGCACGGGGCGGGGACCTCGACTCGGCGCTCTCGTATGGAGAGCGCGCGATCGAAGGCGCCCGCCAATCGCTACCGAGCCTGACCATGGTCGCCGCTGACCTCGGGCACGTCCTGAAAACGCACTACCCCGAGGTAGCCGAGGCCCGCGAGTTTCGGGCACACCTCCGGAACCTGAGCACCCCCGAGAGTCAGCAGGGAGGCGGGTAGAGCAGAGGTTTTCCGCGCCGCGACAGGGCCCTGAAGCAGAGTCACTTGGAGTGACGCGAGGGGTACGATCAGGCAAACAAGATCTAGAAACGCGAAAACGGCCCCTACTGGTTGGTCGCCGGGGGGCCGTCTCGCTCGCTATCAGCTTCGGACCACCATACCGGGCGCTGCTCGTTTGCGCATAGAAGGGGGTCCGGGGCGGAAAGGTGATTTCACCTATGCCGGACAACTTGCCCTCCGAGGGTGAACTGCACCACGAGGGTCCGGGCGGCTACTCCATGACGCCTACGTGGGTCGTGAAGCGGGCATTCAAGGACGTATGGCTGTACGACTGGCTGCGAGGCCGGTACGGCGGATTCGACAAGACGTTTCCTGCGATTGGGACGATCGCGGCCGACTTCGGGGTCAGCCGCTCGACGGTGGAACGGACGCTCCGGCGCCTGATCGCGGCCAAATGCATCGAGGTCACTCCTCGCAAAGGGGCCGACAAACGCCAGTTGACCAACCTATACGTGACTAAATGGGACGAACCGCGCGATTGACCTTCGCTTGCCCAGCAGAACGGCCCCCGTCAGATGTGACGGGGGCCGTTCTGCTGGGCAAGCGACCTTTCCCCCTCCCTGTCAGATATGACGGGGGGGTCTCCGTCACATCTGACAGGGAGCCCCTCCGTCAGATGTGACGGGGGGGCTCCGTCAGATCTGACGGACAAAACACACATAGTTGATCTACATAAAGTGACGACGGACCCACATAGAAATGAGCCATAGAAACGATCGAGAGCGCTTCGCGCTCCCTCCTCCTCTGGGGGGACTGCTCCTCGCTTCGCTCGTCGTCCCTCCGGGATCGTCTCCCCCCAGACCCCCATAGACACGCTCGCGTTGCTCGCGCCGGTCTCGGCAAGCCGAGCCCCTGGGATACCTGGTGCTGATGTCCGTAGGGGTTGGGCCTCCTACCTGATGTATGAACAGCAACCACAGGATGCGTGCGCGGGCGTGCGCGAGCGAGGGTCCGAGCGGGCAGCAGCTTGACAGGGGAAGCGGAAGGGAGACGTGAGGCACCCGAGAAAGGCCCTCACGGGCCTCCAGGGGGCCTTGGGCGTCGAGAACGCCTTCCCCCCGGCTCGGGGTGAAGAACGGCGCTTACAACGCGTCTGAGCCGTCGCCCTGTTCAGCTGGTGTGCAGCAGGTATCCGTAGTCTCTGAGGACGGCTCCCACCTCGGGGACGGAGTCGTACTCCATGAGCCTGCGCAGCACGACTCGCGTGCGTTCTGCGGTGCGCGCGGACGTCAAGTCTCCGGCGAGGGCGATGATGGCGCGGGCTTCGGCAGCTGCCTGTTCGGGCTCGCGTGCGTCGGCCAATGCGACGGCGAGCCAGGAGCGATACAGCGCTGCCTCACGTGCATGGGTGCTGTCGTACCGGCCAAGAACATCATTCAGCAGCGGTACGGCACGCAACGGTCGACGCAACTCGGTGAAGACCCGCGCGTCCATGATGGCCAGTTCCTCATGGGAGACCCAGTAGGCCCAGGCCGGAGCTGGCGGACCGTCGCCGTGGTCGAGTGCGCTGTGTGCCTCGCCCAAGGCCCGCTGCGCGGCCTGCGCGCTCTCGGCGCCGTCCAGGCGTGCGTAAGCCCAGGCGACGCGATCGCAGAACAGCGCTCGTGCCGCGGCCGGCACTTGGTCGCCGGATTCCCGAAGGGCAGCTTCTGCGAGACCAACACCATCCACTTCACGGCCGTTGTTCGACCACTGATAGGCAAGTGACCCTGCCAGGTGCGCGGTCATCGGGGCATCCCCAGCCTGTCGCGCGGCGTCGAGCCCGATCCGATAGGCGCGTTCGGCATCGTCCAGGCGCCCCGCGTCGGAGGCCACCCACCCGGTGATCTGGCCCAACTCCGCAATCTGCACGAGCAGATCGCGGCCGGTTGCCTCGGTGAATACGCCATCGCGGTAGACGTCGAGCGCGGAGCGCAGTTGCCGGAAGGCGGGGCCAATCAGGTCCCCGCCGGCCAGGACGTCGTCGGCTAGGCGCAGTGCGTGCACTTTCGTCGCCAGCCGCGAGACGTCCTCGGCGCCGATTCTGCGGCCTGCCTTGGCTGCGGCCCCGCGCTCGACGAGGTCGCCCCCGGGGAGCAATGCCCTCAGGGATGCGACCGGGCTGGGGAGCTGGGCCCACTGCTCTCCTCGCGCGTAAGCCGCGGCCTGGTTCATCTCCGCGACGGGGACCCGGAGCAACTGCGCGAGCCAGGGCAGCCATACCTCCGGGATCCGGCCGCCACGTTCCCACCGCGAGACCTCGGAGCGGGTCACTGAATGCGTACCGGACACCGCGCACAGGCAGCTAGCGAGCTGGCGCTGCGACTGCCGGGCCGCGCTCCGCAGACTTGCTAGGTACAGGCCGAACTGGCGTCGCCGTTCACTGCTGCTCATCAGGGGCCCCCTTCCCTATCCAGTGTGGCCCCTCCCTGGCCCCCCGGGGGGCTCCTTCCTTTGGCTACCACTCTCGTTGTGATGGAAGACCTCACAAAAGGCCCCGGCGACCGTGCGACCGGTCCCGGGGTATGGCCCTCAACTACAAGGAGTTGAAGACATGGACCACGCTAACCCTCCCGACCTGAGCCGGGTACTGCGGCTGCTCCTGACCGCCCCGCTCGACACCCCCGGATCACCGGCCCCTGCGCTGTCGAGCGAAGTGCCGGCCGCACCGCTCCAGCCGACTGCCACGTCGGCGACGGACGCCGAGGACGAGGTGTTGGTCCGGCCCTACGTGATCGCCTATGAGAGCCGCCGTGCTTCACAGCGCGCGGCCCCACACCGGACGCTGCTCATCGCACCGCGCGGTGTGACTCTGCGGGCCGAGGGGTGGCGATGACTGCTGTGAGCGCAGTTCACCCCCGCAGCACCGGGCACCCCGGCTACAACCAGACGCTCCCCCGCGAGCCGCGCACGGCAGCGGAGGCCCGTCGCCTGGTCCGCGTCTGCTTGGCCACCTGGGGGCGCGACACCGTAACTGACGACGCCGTGACCGTCATGGGCGAGCTCATCGCCAACGCGGTTCAGCACGCACGCGGCGGCTCCATCCGCGTCATCATCAGCCGGCCCGCCGACGACCGCGTGCTCCTCGCCGTCGTCGACCGCTCCCCGCGCGCTACGCCTCAACCGGTGACCCCGGCCCCGGCTCCCGGCGACGAATCCGGCCGAGGACTCCACCTGATCGACGACCTCGCGCAAGACTGGGGCTACGACGTTCTCGGCACCGCGCCGAGCCCTTGGGGCAAGCGCGTGTGGGCCGTGCTCGACGCAAAAGCGGATCCGCAATGACCAGACGACGGCCGAGAGTCGGGGACGAGGTACGGGAGGGCAACACCGACGCCATCGTCACGGACGTCGTCAAGGGCGTCCCGTGGCTGCGTGCTCCCGGCCGCGAGCCGTGGGAGGCAGCCGACCCGGACACACTCATCGTGACCCGCCCCCTCGCTCAACGCGACGATCTCGACCGCTAGATCCGTAGGTCCGCGTCCCCCGGCGCGGGCCTACGGCCTGATACGGCCCGCCCGGCGGCTCAGATCCCGGGCGGGCCGAGGCGTACCACGGTGCGCGAAGAAGGGTGATTTTCCGTGGAAAATCGGGGTCAGTTCTTCGGCCTTCCGGTAATTTTCCACGGAAAATTTGAGTAGTCTTCGCAGCTCAGGGCGATGTGCGCCATCTGATGCTGAGTCAAGATTGGTGCTGCGTCGTGAGCCGGTGTGGAAGGCTTTCCCACGCCACAGACCACAGACGCGGCCCGGTCGAGGTGAGTTCGACCGGGCCGCACCCGAACACCCTACGAAAGGACGGGCGTTGTCCACGACTCAGACCCGGCCCCAGACCCAACGCGTGATCTACGCGGTAGGCGGTCTCAAAGGAGGCGTCGGGAAGACCACGTTCGCTATGTACCTCGCCCTGTACTGGGCGAGGAAGAACAAGCGGGTCCTGGTCCTCGATGCAGATCCCATCAGTTCCTCGGCCTTCGACTGGTACGAGGAGGCCCGAAGGACCGCCGAGATGCCGTTCGACCTGGAAATCTGCCCCTCGAACGAGCTCGACAAGATCCTGGCTGTCCGCTGGCTCGACTATGACGTCGTGGTGGTGGACTGCGGGGGGGAATCCGCAGGCGTCTGGACGTCCACAGTCCGAGTCTGCGACCACTTCGCCGTAGTCGTGGCCCCGAAGAAGGCAGAGGTGAAGAAGGTCAAGGGCACCTTTGACACTGCTGTTGACGCGATCGGGCAAGCGGGACGGCTCAGCGACGTAACCCCGCATGTGATCTTGACCAGGGTGAAGACCTCCCGAGACCAGGGCGAGAACCCCCACAACAAGATCATGCGCGAAAAGCTGCTCGACCTGGGCATGCCGCTGCTTGGGCACGAGGTGCCCGATCACGCCGAGTACGAGGACGCGGTGGACACGGTGCCTAGGAGGCTCGGCCACTACCTTCCTGTGTTCGACGAAATGCACGAGGTCGAGGAGGCCGCGTAGTGGGAAACCAGTCCAGCACCCCCAGCCGTGGCCGTTCCGCAGGACGTCGCGGGTCCCTGGAAGGCTACGCGGCGACCAGCTCCGCTCCGCCGTCCCGAGATCTGGTAAGCGCTGACGACTTCCTGTTGGGCACCGCATCCTGGCTCCCCCTGACACGGTGTCTCGCGAACCCTCAGAACCCGCGCGACCCGGGCGACGTCTCAGACCTGGCCAGCATCAAAGACCGCCAGCTCCAAAGTTGCCGTGGCATCAGCTCCAGCGCCTACCTGAAGCTGTGGCCCGAGGACGTCGACCGCCTGGAGGCGGCCGCGGACAGCATCGTCATCATCAACGGCAACCGACGACTGACCGCAGCCCGCGAGTACGGACGTGAGAATCTGCTGGTGCTCGTCGACGACACAATCGCCGCGTCTCGGGCAGCCGTGCTGCGCGCTGCGTACGACGAGAACACCGCGCGGCAGGACTTCGACCCCATCGAAGAGGCCAAAGCCGTCATGGGCATCGTGTCGCAGTACGCCACTGCCAAGGAGGCCGCGAAGGCTGAGGGCTGGTCGGAATCGTGGATCTCGCACCGCAAGAACCTGCTGAAACTTCACCCGGAGCTGCAACAGGAGGTACGGGCACGGGCGAAGGGCAGCAAGGAGGGAGACGGCATCTCAATCAACGTTGCCCGCCGTCTTGGATCCGTGAAGGGCATTCAGGGGATGGATCTGCCCTCCCAGCGATCCGCGCTCGCTGACCTCCTCCAGGATGACGCGCAGGCCGCAGAGACAGCTAAGAAGATCCGCAGGCAGACCAAGGTCGCCCGCAAGGCGCGCACCCAGCGTCCGGAGCACGGCAGGTCGACCGAGCGATTTCCTGGGGAAAATTCCGGGCCTCTGGCAGATCAGCAGTCAGGAGAGCCGGGATCGTCGGCAGCAGCCGAGACTGAAGACGATCCGCTCGCCGAGGCGTCCTTGATGCTCTCTGAGCTGAATGGGGCGTGGAGGCGGTGGGGTAGGGCGATGGCCGAACTCCAGGCCGCCGAGGCCGCCGCAGGGGACCCCCTGCGCGAGGAGATTGCGCGGGCTGTGCGCCGACTCGCCACTGCCAGCGAGCACGACAACCGGACGGTGCCCGACACCTTCCCGGCACCGGTCGCATAGGCATCGCAGCGGCCACCCGGTAGGCCGGCCGCGCGCAGCAGGGCCCGGCACACAACCGTGTGCCGGGCCCTGCTGCGTATGCCGGATCCGCCACAGGCCGCAGTACTGCGGCGGATGAGGTCTCGACACGAGAGCGCCAAAAGCGCATGTGAAATGCTGAATCCGTATAAGAAGTGCTAGACTGTCATGCATGACACTCGGTACTGAGGAACTGCTGCGGCTCACGGTGTCGGCTCTGATGAGCCGTGCCGGGGAGCGACAGGGTGATCTGGCGCAGGCGCTAGGGCAGGCTCAGGCGCAGGTCAGCCGGAAGCAGACGGGTAGGCAGCGCTGGACCCTCGCGGACGTCGACGTCCTGGCGGCGCACTACGGGATCGGCGTACTCGATCTGCTGGCCGGGCCGACGCACGCGGCGACGGCGTACGCCCGGAGCTCCGGCACGGATCAGACGGCGCTCGCCGTGGCGACGGCGTCGGCCGCGGTGCCGCGCAGTGAGGCCCTGTCCGGGCCGTGCGTGCTGTGCGGGCAGCCCGCCACGGACGCGGTCGAGGGCATGTGGCAGCACCTGACGAGCGAGGAGTGCGCCGAGGCCGCCCCGCCCGCCACTGCGCCGGAAGTCGGTCCGCAGGAAGCCGAGTTGGCGCCCGTGGACGCCCCGCAGGCGCCCGTCGAGCAGTCCGCCGCCCCGGAGGCGCCGGAGCCCGCTCCCGACGCTGCTCCGGCCCCCGACGCCGAGGCGCCTGCCGAGGCCGCCCCGCTCGTAGCGGATCGGCGGCGGCCGGCACCCGCCGTGGATCGCTCGGGCGCCTATGCCTCCTCGTACCTCGTCGACCGGATCACCGCGCGGGTACAGGACGTTCTGAACGACCACCAGGGCGACGTCGAGGTCGCCGAGGCCGCGCTGATCAAGCGCGCGATCCCGGACGTCATGGACCTGTTCGAGCGCTCGCGCGTTGGTGGCCGCTACGCGCACAGCAAATTCCCGCCGACCGACGAAATCCTCAAGAAGAAGTCTCAGAAAGGCTCGGACGCGATTTGGGAAGGCCGCCCGAAGTGGCGCAGTAAAACGGTTGCCGCAGCCATCAAAAGCGGCGCCCAGTACGAGGTGACCGGCCTGGACATGAACGCCGCCTATCTTTCGGCCTTTAAGTGCTGGCTGCCGGTCGGGAAACTCGTTGAGGACGAAAGTGGAGCCTTCGATCGGAAGCGGTCCGGGGTCTACCTGATCACCCCGGCCGATTGGGAGCATGAGGACCTGCCCAGCCCCATGGGCGCCCGCCAACAGCCGGGCCCCGTATGGGTGCCGGACCCGCTGCTGCGAACCCTGCTCTACTGCGCCGAGCAGGGGCTGTGCGAGGCTCCGGTCATTCACCGCGCCATGCTGTCCGGCGCCACGGAAAGCCTCCTCGAAAAGCTGCGCCGCGCCCTTGCTGAATCCCGCAGCAACGCGATCGCGGAAAACGATGAAATCGCCCTGACGTACGTGAAGTCCATGTATTCTAAGTTCGTGTCGACGATCGGTGAGTCCAGCGCCAACACGGATATTCGCCGCCCGGACTGGATGCACATTATCCGGTCGAAGGCGTTCACGAACCTGTGGCTGAAAGCCTACAAGGCGCACACCGCCGGGCTGACTGTCGTGGAAATGTCCGGCACCGACGAATTGCATGTGTCCGGCAACTGGCAGCCTGTCTTTCCCGAGGGCCGCGCACTGAATCAGGTCAAGGCCAAGACGACGTACACGCTCGGGGGTAGCGAGTGACCAGCGATCAGCCCAGCCTTTTCGACGACGACGAAAACGACGGCGCTGCGTCCGCGTCCGCGCCTGCTCCCGCGAGTGGCGGCACGAGCGGGGGCGGCGCGGGCGGCAGCACGAGCAGCGGCAGCGGCGGAGACTCGGGCGGTATCTGGGCCGACTGGGGCGACTTCGGGAAGTACGGCGCCCGCGGCCTGAAGGGCGGTCAGGCTCTGGTCCTGGAGCTGAACCGCATTGTCTACCAGTCCGGTATCGCTTCCCCGATCGGTTCCAAGCGCGGCCAGGGCGCGCGGCTGCGCTACCTCAATTCCGCGGCCGGCCGCGCCGAGCTGCGCGCGCAGGGCGTCTCCGACCGTGCGATGCGCGACTGGTTCAAGGGCAAGTCCCGCCCGTCGAAGGCCAACCTGGTCCGCCTCGATGCCGCGTACTGGATGCGCCGCCGCGCGAACCTAGTGCGGTCCGGCTGGCTCAGGCGCCACCTGGACAACGAGGGGCGCGGTCGCCATGTCGAGATCTACCCCGTCGACCAGTCCCGCGTGCACCACGGCCGCCAGCGCGACAACGTCACCGAGCGCACCGCGAGCGTGCGCCACCTGTGGGGCGACATCGTCGACGCCTGGGCCGACCAGGACGACGACGCGCTCGACGCCCTGTGGGACGACATCATCTGCGATCTGGACTCCGACTACACCGCCTACGCCTACGTCTCCGCCATCGGCATCAGCGCGTGAGCGTCCCGGCCGTCCCCGCGCCCGAGCCGGCCGACGTCGTGCTCGGGCGGCGGGGCTCGGCGCCCGCCACCGCCGCCCAGCGATCCAGGAGGCCTTCCCGTCGTCCGTACGATGTCCCCGTGACAGACCACCGCCGCACCCTCGGCCCCGGCCCGGCCTCACGCATCCAGGGCCCGCAGGCGGACCTCAT
The DNA here is from genome assembly GCF_044750685.1 of Streptomyces sp. NPDC088785. Classification (NCBI taxonomy): domain Bacteria; kingdom Bacillati; phylum Actinomycetota; class Actinomycetes; order Kitasatosporales; family Streptomycetaceae; genus Streptomyces; species Streptomyces sp. NPDC088785. Next base: position 5,703 of record NZ_JBIVKH010000025.1, on the reverse strand, counting down.
GATCCCCCTGCCCACCCTGCACCTGCCGGACATCACCGCCATGCGAGCCCGCGGCGTCATCGGACACCAGCCCGCCGCCGCCCCCGCGCCCCGCCGCGCCCTCGGTACCGGCACCGCCCCCGACGCTCAGGACGAGCAGCACACCTCACAGCAGATCAGGACGAACCCGCCGCACTGACGTTGTGTGCCGGGCCGTCCCCCGCGTCATCTGGAGAGCTGATGGACATCGACCCCGAGCTGCACATGTACGACTGCCCGGGCACCGGCCCCGGCGGGCGCGGCTGCCCGACGTGCGCGGGATGGGAGGGCCGCTCCTTCGCGGAGATCCGGCGCGAGCTGGCCGCAGCCTCCGGCCCCGAAGCCGTGCCCGTGGTGCCGACCCAGAGCACACCGCAGCGGCCCCGTGCCGAGGGCCCCCACGTCGACCACTGCGAGCGCCTGGTCCACGAGGGTGGGGTGTGCTCCTGCGACATCCCGGACGACTACGAGTGGGAGCCAGCGAACATGGCCGACCTGGAAGACGGGGGCGCCCGATGGTGAACTCGCCGCCGAGCACTAGAAAACTACAGTCCTCGACTGCAATAGTGGCGCCATGAAGACGGCCACCCTGTTCTCCGCGTTCTCCGCGCCCCAGCTCTCCGACTTCCTGACTCCGTCCGGCATCGAGGTACGCGCCGCCGGGTTCGGCTACGAGGAGGGCACCGCCGTGGTGTGGCTCCGGGACAGCTGGACCGGCAGCGGCAACCCGGCGATCGTCCGCCACGGGATCGCACTGCGCTGCTACCTGGCGGGCGACGACATCGGCCGGACCGCGGTCGAGGGCGCCGCCGACCTTGATGACCCCGACGCGCAGAAGGCGCTGCGCGACATGCGGTTCCACATGATCGGAGTCCAGGGCCAGCGGTACCTGACTCAGATTCAGGACGAGATCGACCGCATCGGGACCCCGCAGCTCCTGATCGCGGCCACCGACCAGCTCCGCTCCGCCATCCGTCAGCGCGCAGCGGAGGGAACCGCCGACGCTGAGACGCTGGCGCTCATCGCCACGGCGGACGCCCAGGAGGCGCACCTCACCGACCTCCGCCGCCGCTATGCCGTCGTCCTCTGGCGCTACCTTGCCCACCTGTACCGGCACGGCATGGGCGTGCCCGGCATCGCCCGTTGGACACAGGTCCCCGCCGCCACGGTGGAGCGGCGGATCAGCAGCGTGCCGACCGCCGGGGCCGCCGCGATCACCGGGGTCGAGCCGAAGTCCTGGAGCTCCTACGTCGCGCGCGGGCAGGCACCGGCCCCGGACGACTACGTGGGCCGCGAGCCGGTCTGGCACCTGGCGACCGTGCTCCGCCACATCGACACCCGCCCCGGCCGCCCCGGCCGCCCGTCAAAGCACGGCTGATCGAGCCCGACGTACGTCCTCGGCCCGCGGCCGGCGCATCGAGGACGACGCGCCTCCCGGAGTCTGAGCCCCGCCCGGCCGAGGAGGGTCCGGCCGTTCTCGGCCGTCCCCTTTCTGGGAAAGAGTCCGGGTGCCGGTGGACCCAACTACGCTGGGTCGCATGGATGTTGACGCTCAGTCGCTGGCCCGTGACCTGATCGCTCGCACGGAGCGGGCGGTCGAGACCCTGGCCCGCATCGCGGTAGACACCGGAATCACCTTCGAGATCACCGACGTCGTGGACGCGGTGGAGCGGGGCCTGCCCGCCGCGTACCCGGCACCGACGACCGGTGAGGAAACGCGCCGTGACCTCATCGCGCGAATGGCGGCAGACATCCTCACCGGGGAGATGTACCAGGAATAGGGCCCGGCAGCAGCAATCTCCGCCATCACAGGGTGACACCGCGATCCGGTGTCTACTCTGGTGTCATGTCGATTACCCCGATGACGCTCCGCGTGCCCGACGAGATCGCCCCCGCGATCAGGCAAGCCGCGCGCGCGGCAGGTCTCAGCGTGAACGCCTACGTGGTCAGGGCCGCCCGCCGGGCCGCGACCCTCGACGCCGGCCACCAGCTCGCCGCCCTCGGCCTCGGCCAGGACCTGGCGGGCGAGGGCGACAGCCTGTGACACGAGAGATCAGGCGCGGCGAGGTCTGGACCCTGGCCGACGGCCGCGACGTCCTGGTGGTCACCCTCACCGGCCTCGACGAGGCGTACGGCGCCGTCCTCGCGATCGTGTTGCACCCGCCCGGCCGCTACCCGGACACCGCCATGTCGGTCGAGCTCACCGACCCGGTCCCCTGCACCGCCGTCGCCGTCAACATCCAGCAACTCGCCACCGCGACCCGGTTCACCGACGCGACGCTGCGGGGCACCGTCGACCCCGCGGTCATGACCCGCGTGGACGCCGCCCTGCGCGCCGTCCTCGACCTCTGACCGGCCCCCGGCGCCGAGAGCCCCTGTACGGCCCGCACGCGGCCGCACAGGGGCTCTCGTGCGCCGTGCAGCGCGTCCTCCAGGCGCAGTACAGCGCGCGGCGGGCGTCCACCGGCGTCGAGCACCGGGCCGTCGCCCGGACGACGCAGAGCGGAGCAGAGACG
>NZ_JBIVKH010000025.1:0-3075 GCF_044750685.1 Streptomyces sp. NPDC088785 | reverse complement strand
AGACGGACAGACCGGTGCACAGGGTGCATAGCGAGGTACAGCGCGCGGCGGGCGTCCACCGGCGTCGAGCACCGGGCCGTCGCCCGGACGACGCAGAGCGGAGCAGAGACGGACAGACCGGTGCACAGGGTGCATAGCGAGGTACAGCGCGCGGCGGGCGTCCACCGGCGTCGAGCACCGGGCCGTCGCCCGGACGACGCAGAACGCAAAAGACCGGCGCCCCTCAGTCCGCCGAAGCGGGTGGCACGGGGCGCCGGCCAACAGAACCCTCCGAAAAGGATCCCCACCAGCATAGCCCGCCGCCGCACCGTCTCCAGGCGGCACGCAGGGGCTCCCTGACGCCCCGTCGGTAGCCGGTCGAACTCCGGCGGCGCAGCGGGCGCGGCAGGGCGCAGCGGCGTACCAGGACGTTCCCGCGGCAGCCGTCGGGCTCGGGGCGCAGCAGGGAGCAGCAGAGCCCCCTTTTTTGGGCGGGGTGGGCGGGGCGGGGTGGCCCACCGGCCGCCGCCACGCGCGGCACGGGACCGCTCCGCGGTCCCTGCGGGCTGCCTCCGGCATCCCGGCGCGTGCTGCGGGCATCACCGCTCCGCGCCGATGCCCTGGCCGGTCGCTGCTCCGCAGCACCCGGGCGTCCCTGCTCCGCAGGGAAAACGGCCGGTGCACCACCCCGCCCCGACTACCCCGCCCAAAAGGCCTGGTAAAGCAATTCCAGCCCAAAAAAGCAATTAAAAAAGGTCCACCCGAAAGGCCTCATTGGGGCCCGATATTCTCGATTTCCAACACTCAATTCGGTATTGTTTCTTTTGTCGGTAGGGAGTGGCACCCAACCGGCGAACAGAACCAGCAGCACACCGAAAAGAGAAACACAATGGAACAGCAGCAGACGCGCTACACCCTCGGCAAGCGCGACGCCTCCGGCTCGTACCCGGTCATGGTCGACGGATTCCCCGCCGGAACCATCTACCGCCGACACGGAGTCTGGTTCGCAACGATGCCCGGACACCGAATCGACCGCCGTTTTTCCAACGGCAAGAACGGCATTTCGTCGGGCCGATTCGCAGCCGCCGACCATCTCGTCGAGATGATCGACCAGGGCCAGCGCCCCACCATCGCCGCGCAGGCCACGACCACGCACCCGCTTCCGCGCACGGGCCTGCTCCGCATCGAGGGCACCGAGACCTACGCCCACCTTGTGCCCGACCTCAAGCTGAGCCTTGCCACCCTCGTACGCGCCGCCGAGGCCATGGCGCGGGTCGCCCAGCTCGGTTGGACGCCCAAGGCCGGGTACCCCGGAGCGGATCAGCCTTGGCTGCTGGAGTGCCGCCTGTGCGGCTGGATCGGCTACCGATTCTGGAGCAAGCTGCGCGGCCGCAACGGCGACGGCATCCCGCGCCCCGCGAACCGGCACCCCGGATGCATCCCCGTCGCCGACCACGCCGCCGCGCTCATCGAGCTGGCCGCCGAGCGCCGCCACACCTGCCCCTGCCCGCAGGCGCACCCCACCGACTACGCGGGCGCACTCGGCGTACTGCTCACCGCGCGCCGCATGATCGCGGAGGACGGCACCACGGCCCACCCGGACTACGCGCGCCGGATCTTGGAACCGTGCCCGGCCGCGACGCTCCGCGCCGAATCACTGCGCGGCGCACTCACCGTGCTTACCCAGCTCCGGCCCGCCGGGAGCCGCCCCAAGGGCCAGCACACCACCAGCTGACCACCCGGGTCACCAACACCGTGGGAGGCCCGCACAGGGCCTCCCACGCCCCTCCAGCCGATCGGCCGGCATCAAACCGCCCCCTCGGCCCCCTCCCCGCGCCGCACGGCGAGTTGAGCCGCCCACAGGGCCCGCGCTCCTCCCCGCACCCCCGGCGCGCGCTCACCCCTGAGGAACCCCCGTGATCCCGGTCAAGACCACCGAAGACCAGCGCACCGCGTACACCCGAGCCATCGTCAGCACCTGGACCAGCGCCACCGCCGACCAAGAGCGCAGAGGGCGTGCCTGGTACGTCACCGCCCACGAGCTGGCCGCAGAGATCGCGGCCGGAGACGTGAAGAGGGGCGCGGGCGTACTGGCCGCACTCTCCGCCAATAAGCCCTGGGGCGAGAATTGCAAAATCGCCGCCAGAGCTTTTCAAGAAGGAAAGGCGACTGGACACGTCCGCGACGCGCTCACCAAAGCAGATCGCATTATGGCGGGTGCGGACCCGGCTGAGGTACTTCCCATGCACTTGAAAACCGGGCTTTTCTACCGCTGCATTGCTGACCCGCAGGACGTGGAGCCGGTCGTTATCGACCGTCACGCACACGACATTGCCGTACAAGAGATCTACGGAAATAGAGACAGAGGACTAGGAGCGCTCGGCCGCTACAACACACTTGCCGACTGCTACCGCACCGCCGCGCGGGAGATCGGAGAGATTCCCAGCGTCGTTCAGGCCGTCACCTGGGTCGCCCACATCGAGCGAGACTGAGACAGCACGGGCCCGGCATACGCAATCCGTATGCCGGGTCTTTTGCGGTTTTGGTATGGGGTGTGGGGATGCGGTTTCGGTATTGGATTCGGCCTGCCTTTCCTGTTGCTGCCGCTTTTGGTTGTGGCGGATATGGATTTGAGGTTTGAGCCGGAATGCAGCCTGAATTGGCTTTGACTTGTATTCCTTGGTGGTTTAGACCTCTTGATGAGGCGTCAGTTCAGCGGGTTGTGACTGTGCGTGTGTGGACACGCAGGGGTGACAGGGCTTGACAGCGGCCCCGTCCGGGCCCCATTCTGTAGATGCAGGGAGCGCGGGAGCGCGACCCAGGTGGACCGGAGGCCCCGCAGGGCCGGAGGGACCAACCACCGGGGGACAGCGGCCGATCAAGCCCCTGAACAGGGAAAACAGCCTCCGTCAGGAGGCTGTGAGGCGGGAGCCGGTCACCACCAGGAGGCCGCAGACCCCGGGCAACCGGGCCCGCCGAGCAGGCGCCGCAGGCGCCTGCCAGCCGGGCTCACTCCGCCCGGCGCCGCGCAGCGGCGCGGCGGCCTTCGGAGTGACGCAGTCACTCCGCGTCATGTCTCCGCAGGAGACGGCGCGC
>NZ_JBIVKH010000024.1:0-37345 GCF_044750685.1 Streptomyces sp. NPDC088785 | reverse complement strand
ACGCGGATACACCTGATAGATCACCGCATCACGCCACCAGTCGACGGCCTCACGGGTCGGGGTCGCGATCGAAGTGGGCACAGCGGACTGGTCCGTGGAGTGCTGGCTCATGATGTCCTTGAGACGTGAGGGGCTGGACGGCGGGACGACGGTGCGGGCGGGTTCAGCCCTTGGTGCCACCGGCTGTCAGACCGGTGACCAGGTTCTTCTGGACGAGGTAGAAGACGGCGGAGATCGGGACGGCGATCAGCACGGCGGTCGCGGCCATGTACTGGCGCTGCGCGTCGTGCTCGCTGACGAAGCTCTGGAGGCCCACCGCGAGGGTGTACTTCTGGTCGTCGAGCATGAAGGTGTTGGCGAAGGCGACCTCGCTCCACGCCGTGATCATGGTGTAGAACGCGGCCACGGCGAGGCCCGGCCGGGCCAGCGGCAGGATGAGGCGGAAGAACGTACCGAACGGGGAGAGCCCGTCGACCCGGCCCGCTTCGTCGATCTCCAGGGGGATCGTGTCGAAGTAGCCCTTCATCAGCCACGCGCAGTACGGCACGGCGGTCGTCAGGTAGACGACGATGAGGCCGGCGTAGGTGTCGATGAGGCCGAGGTCCGAGAGGATCACGTACATCGGGACCATCAGGACCGCGACCGGGAACATCTGCGTGACCAGCAGGATCCACATGAACTTCCGGTAGCCGGGGAAGCGCATCCGCGACACCGCGTAGCCGCTGGTGGCGGCGACGAGGACACCGATCACGGTGGTGCCGAGGGACACGATGAGCGTGTTGCCGAGCCACTTCAGGAAGTTCGTCTGGCCCAGCACGAACGAGTAGTTGCTGAGCGTCGCCGTGTCGAGGATCCGCGACGGGTGCAGGTAGTCGTCCTTGTCCGGGCCGAGGGAGAGGAAGACCAGCCAGGCGATCGGGAACAGCGCGACGAGGCTCGCCACGATGAGGACGGCGTGGCTGGCCAGCGACATCGTGCGGCTGCGCCGGCCGCGGCGGGGCGCGTTGGCGCGCGGCGGGGCCGCCGGGGCCGGGGCGGCGGGGCTCTGCGTCAGGGTGTCGGTGCTCATGGCGGTGGCTGCTCCTGCGGCGTCAGATGGCGGCTTGTACGTCATTGCGGTTCAGCCAGCGGCGGTAGACGGAGGTGAAGACGATGAGGAGGGACAGGAGCAGGACGCCGTAGGTGGCGGACTGGGCGTAGTCGCGCGGCGTCTGGCCGAAGCCGAGGTAGTAGGCCCAGGTGACGAGGATCTGGGCGTCCGGCGCGGTGTTGCCGAAGAGCAGGAAGATGATGGCGAACTGGTTGAACGTCCAGATGATGCCGAGCAGGACGACCGTGGAGCTGACCGAGCGCAGGCCGGGCAGTGTCACGTTGCGGAACTGCTGCCAGGCGCTCGCGCCGTCCATCTCGGCGGCCTCGTAGAGCGTCGAGTCGATGGACTGGAGGCCGCCGAGGAGCGAGACCATCATGAACGGCACGCCGCACCAGGTGTTGACGAGGATCGCGGCGATCTGCTGGAAGAGCGGGTCCTCCAGCCAGGCCGGCGAGGGCAGGCCCAGGGCGTCGAGGGTGGTGTTGACGACTCCCGCGTCGGCGAGCATGAACCGCCAGGCGAAGACGGTGACGAAGGTCGGGACCGCCCACGGCAGGATCAGCATGAGCCGGTAGGCGGTGCGCCCGCGCAGCCCCTTCTGGTTGAGCAGCAGCGCCAGACCGAGCCCGATCACGTAGTGCAGGGTGACGCAGGACGCGGTCCAGACGATCGTCCAGATGAAGTGCGACCAGAAGCGGTCGTACGAGGTGGGGCCCCACAGGATGTCGGCGTAGTTGTCGAGGCCGATGAACCGGTAGGTGGCGTCGATGTGGTTGACGCCGATGGTGCGGGCCGAGTTGAGGCTGTCGGCGTCGGTGAGCGTCAGGTAGAAGCCGCGGACCAGGGGATACAGTACGATCAGCGCGAGGACGACGACCACCGGGGCGATCATGGCATACGCGTACCAGTGCTTCTGGTAACCGTTCTTGAGCCGGGCTGTGAGGCCCGGACGCCGGCCGCGGTCACCTCCGCTGGGGGTGGCCGGACGCTCGACGGCGACAGTCATGGGGAACACCTTCTGGTCTGCGGCTGGTACGGCTTCGGGGCGGGGCGTGCGGCGGGTGCCGCGGTCCCTCCCTGCGGGGCGGGCAAGGGGGGAGGGGCCGCGGCACCTGTTCGGGGGCGTGCCCGGTTACTTGGTGAAGCCGTCGGGCAGGAGCTTGCCGTACTGGGTCGTGACGGAGGAGAACATCTTGTCGAGGCTCTCCTTGCCGCTCGCGGCCTTCGGCAGCTCGGTGTCGAGCGGGCCCCACAGCGAGCTGTACTCGGGCAGTTCGGGGCGCGGCGAGGCGGCGGCCAGGACCTTCTGGTAGCCGGCCAGACCGGGGTCGGCCGTGACCGCGGACGTGTAGGCGTCGTCACGGGTGGGGAGCGTCGCGTTCTTCAGCGCGATCCGCGTCTGCGTCTTCGCCGACGTCATCCACTGGACGAACGTCAGGGACGCGGCCTGGTGGGCCTTGTCCGAGCCCGCGTACACCGACAGGTTGTGGCCGCCGGTGGGGGCGCCCGCCTTGCCGGAGGAGCCGGCCGGGACGGTGGCGACGCCGAGGTTCGCCTTGTCCTTGAACGCCGAGCCCTTGTAGAAGTTGGTGACCTCCCACGGGCCCTCGACCGTCATGGCGACCTTGCCGTTGACGAAGGCGTCCTGGCGGTGGGCGTACGAGTCGGCCGTGACGTCGGCCTTGTGCAGGCCCTTGCCGTCGAAGGTGCTCAGCCAGGTCTTGGCCGCCTGCCGGCCCGCGGCCGAGTCCAGGGTGATCTTCTTGGCGGCGGCGTCGACGGTGTCGGTGCCCTCGCCCAGCAGGAAGGGCTGGAAGTAGTAGCCCTTCTCGGAGCCGAAGTAGCCGTCGACGCCGGTCTTCGCCTTGATGGTGGCGGCGTCCTTCTTCAACTGGTCCCAGGTGGTGGGCGCCTCGGTGATGCCGGCCTTCTTGAAGAGGGCCTTGTTGTAGACGAGTCCGAGGGTGTCGGTGACCAGCGGGACGCCGTAGGTCTTGCCCTCGTACTGGGCCTGCTTGATCAGGTTCGGCTTGAACTTGTCCTTGTCCGCGAGGGCGTCGGTGCCGTCGAGCGGCAGCAGGTAGCTCTTCTTCGCGAAGGCGGGCGTCCAGCCGACCTCGGCGCGCAGCACGTCGGGGGCGCCGCTGGCGCCGGCCGCCGTGTCGAACTTGTTCTGCGCCTGGTCGAACGGCACGTTGACGTACTTGACCCTGATGTCGGAGTGGGCCTTCTCGAAGTCCGCGATCAGGGCCTTGTACGTGGGCGACTCGTTCGTGGCGTTCGACGTGTCCCACCACGTGATGGTGACCGGCCCGGAGGACTTGCCGCCGTCGTCGTCGCTACCGCCGCAGGCCGTCGCCGCGAGTGCGAGGGACGCCACCACCGCGGTGGCCGCTATGCCACGCCGCATGAGATCTCCTAGAGGGTGAAAGCCCGTGAGTGGGCGGGGACACGGTGCCGACCGGTCCCCTCGCCGACTTGCCGGACGCTCCGCTGCGGCCGCCGGGCGACGTGAACGTAACAGCGTGGAAAGCCCGACGAAAGACCTTGCGCGAAATTTCTGCAAGACGCGGCCATCGTTACATCGCCGTGTCCCGAAGGTTGCCGGAAGATCGCTTGACACCCGCAGCCAGACCCGGACATAGAGCTGTTAATGGGCTGCAAACATCGCCGAAAGCGTCGAGTTGGGCCGCCGTACCGTCCGGTTCGCCATCCCGCAGATCTTTGCAACACCTTCCAAGAAGGTTGCGGACTGCGGTTCCTCCCCGTCGGTGGGCATTCACCCGGGCAACCGGTACAGTCCAATGCCATGACCGCGCGGCTCTCCGACATTGCAGCCCAGGCGGGGGTCAGCGAAGCCACAGTCAGCCGCGTGCTCAACGGCAAACCCGGTGTGGCCTCCGGCACCCGCGAGTCCGTCATGGCCGCGCTCGACGTGCTCGGTTACGAGCGTCCGCCGCGGCTGCGCACCCGCAGCGCGGGCCTGATCGGACTGATCACCCCCGAGCTGGACAACCCCATCTTCCCGGCGCTCGCCCAGGTGATCGGCCAGGCGCTGACCCGTCAGGGCTACACGCCGGTGCTCGCCACCCAGACCCCGGGCGGGTCCACGGAGGACGAGCTGACGGAGATGCTCGTGGAGCGCAGCGTCTCCGGGATCATCTACGTGTCCGGGCTGCACGCCGACACCACGGCCGACACCCAGCGCTACGACCAACTGCGCGGCCAGGGCATCCCGTTCGTCCTCGTCAACGGCTTCTCGGCGCAGATCAAGGCGGCGTTCGTGTCCACCGACGACCGGGCCGCGACCCGGCTGGCGGTGCAGCACCTCGCGTCCCTGGGCCACACCCGGATCGGACTGGCCGTCGGCCCGCGCCGGTTCGTGCCCGTGCAGCGCAAGATCGAGGGCTTCCAGTCGGGCATGGCCGAGCACCTGGGTCTCGACGCGGAGCGGAGCGAGGAGCTGGTCCAGCACTCGCTGTACACGATGGAGGGCGGGCAGGCGGCGGCCACGGCGCTGCTCGCGCAGGGGTGCACGGCCATCGTGTGCGCCAGCGACATGATGGCGCTGGGCGCGATCCGCGCCGCCCGCCAGGCCGGCCACCGCGTCCCGCAGGACGTGTCGGTGGTGGGCTTCGACGACTCGCCGCTGATCGCGTTCACCGACCCGCCGCTGACCACGATCCGGCAGCCGGTGCAGGCCATGGGGCAGGCAGCGGTCCGCGCGGTCCTGGAGGAGATCGGCGGGACGCCCGCGCCGCACACCGAGTTCGTGTTCATGCCCGAGCTGGTCGTGCGCGGCTCGACGGCGGCGGCGCCGTCCCGGCGCGCCTGAGCGGTCCGGTACGGCCGGGGTCCGGTGCGGTCGGGCTCCGCGCAGGGGGCCTCCGGGGTCCCGCGGGCCCGGCACCCGAGCGCCCGCTCCTCACCCCCGCAGCACGGTGATGAACGCGCCGACCGTCCGCGCCATCGCCTCCCGTCCCACCGTCAGGTACCCGCGGGAGTCCACGGCGTCGGGGTGCGCGGCGAGGAACTCCCGTATCGCGCCGGTCATCGCGATGTTCAGGGCGGTGCCCACGTTGACCTTCGCGATGCCGCCGCGCACCGCCGCCGCCAGTTCGGCGTCGGGCACGCCCGACGAGCCGTGCAGGACCAGCGGCACGCCGACCCCCGCGGCGAGCCGCTTGAGGAGGTCGTGGTCGAGGGCCGCCGTGCGGGTGGTCATGGCGTGCGAGGAGCCGACGGCGACGGCCAGCGCGTCGACCCCGGAGTCGGTGACGTAGGCGCGGGCCTCCCCCGGGTCGGTGCGGGCGCCCGGCGCGTGGGCGTCCAGCGGCGCGGCCCCGTTCTTGCCGCCGACCTCCCCCAACTCGGCCTCCACCCACAGCCCGTGGGCGTGCCCCCAGTCGGCCGCGGCCCGGGTCGCGGCCAGATTCTCGTCGTAGGGCAGGTGCGCGGCGTCGTACATCACCGAGCCGAATCCGGCGTCGGCGGCCTGCCGCAGCAGGTCGTCGCTCTGTACGTGGTCCAGGTGGAGGGCGACGTCGACGCCGGCCCGCTCGGCGACCGCGACGGCCGCGCGGGCCAGCGGCAGGAGGCGGCCGTAGCGGTAGCGGACGGCGTTCTCGCTGATCTGGAGGATGACGGGCGACCCGACGGTCTCGGCGCCCGCGACGACGGCCTCGACGTGTTCGAGGGTGATGACGTTGAACGCGGCGACGGCCCCCTGACGGGCCGCCGCCGCACCGACGAGGGTGCCGGTGGCTGCGAGAGGCACGGCCTCTCCCTTCTCATGTCCGCCGGAGCGGGGGTCAGTTGGCGTCGAGGATCACGGAGCGGGTGAGGTGGCGCGGCCGGTCGGGGTCGAGCCCCCGCCGGGCGGCGACGGCGACGGCGAGACGCTGGGCGCGGACGAGTTCGGCCAGCGGATCGAGGCGGCCCTCGACCCAGAGCGCGCCGGTCCCGGCGACCTGCGCGGCCAGCCCCTCGGGCGCCTCGCCGAGCATCCAGGTGGCGGTGCCGGAGGTGGTGATGGAGATCGGGCCGTGCCGGTACTCCATCGCCGGGTACGCCTCGGTCCAGGACAGGGAGGCCTCGCGCATCTTCAGGGCCGCCTCGTTGGCGAGCCCGACCGTCCAGCCGCGGCCCAGGAAGGTGAACTGGTCGCAGTCCACGAGCCCTTCGGGCAACGGCTCGGCGAGCGCGGTGCGCGCGTCGGCGACGGCCCGCTCGGTGTGCCGTCCCAGGTGGGCGCGGAGCAGGGTCAGCGCCGTGGTGGCGAAGCGGGTCTGCACGACGGACTTCTCGTCGGCGAAGTCGAGGACCACGAGGTCGTCGACGGCCGTCCGGATCGGCGTGTCCGGATCGCCGGTGATCGCCGTGGTGCGGACGGTGCCCCGGACGGCGGCGAGCAGGTCGAGGACCTCGGTGGTGGTGCCGGAGCGGGTCAGGGCGATCACCCGGTCGTAGCGGCGGCCCGCCGGGAACTCGGACGCGGCGAACGCGTCGGTCTCCCCGTGCCCGGCCTCCTCGCGCAGCACGGCCGCGGCCTGCGCCATGAACCACGAGGTGCCGCAGCCGACGATCGCGACCCGCTCCCCGGCGGCCGGCAGCGCCTCCTCGTGCCCGGCGGCCAGGCCCGCGGCGCGCGTCCAGCACTCCGGCTGGCTGTTCAACTCGTTCTCGACATGGCTCATGCCGTGCCCCACTCCCCTTGTACCGATGTCCAGCTGCGCAAGCTGTTGCTTGTTAATGCAAGATATAGGCAGCTTTCAAGCACAATCAAGCATTCATGCGCACAGCAGCTAGGGTTTGGGCGACCGAGTCGATCGACGATTGGAGGCCGCGGATGTCCCGCGACGCCCGCTGGAAGTCCCTCCTCGAACTACTCGTCGAGCGCGGCCGTCTCGACGTGGAGGACGCGGCCGGAGAACTCGGCGTGTCCGCCGCCACCATCCGCCGGGACTTCGACCAGCTCGCCGAGCAGCAGATGCTGGTCCGCACCCGCGGCGGCGCCGTCGTGCACGGCGTCAGCTACGAACTGCCGCTGCGCTACAAGACCGCCCGCAACGCCTCGGAGAAGCAGCGCATCGCGACGGCCGTCGCCGAACTCCTCACCCCCGGCGAGGCGGTGGGCCTGACGGGCGGCACCACCACGACCGAGGTGGCGCGCGCCCTCGCGGTCCGCCCCGACCTCGCGTCCGGCACCCCCGCGCTGACGATCGTCACCAACGCCCTGAACATCGCCAACGAACTGGCGGTGCGCCCCCAGTTCAAGATCGTGCTGACGGGCGGGGTCGCGCGCCCGCAGTCCTACGAGCTGATCGGCCCGCTCGCCGACGGGGTCCTCGGCCAGATCACCCTGGACACCGCCGTACTGGGCGTCGTCGGCCTCGACGCCACGCACGGCGCCTCCGCCCACGACGAGGCGGAGGCCGCGATCAACCGGCTGCTGTGCGAGCGCGCCGAGCGCGTCGTCGTCGCGGCCGACGCCAGCAAGCTCGGCCAGCGCGCCTTCGCCCGGATCTGCGACGTCGCCCAGGTCGACATCCTCGTGACGGACCGGTCCGCCGACCCGGCGACCCTGGCACGTTTCGAGGAGGCGGGCGTGCGGGTCCTCGCCGTCTGAACCACCACCACGGCCCCCACGGCCCCCCGGACGCCCGCCTCCCCGGCGCGCGGTGCACCCCCGCACCGCGCGCCTTTCCGCTGCCCGGCGCAGGTCACCGCGCCGCCACCACCCCTCTTGTCCCGAGGGCGGCTCCCCCTTTAACCTGACTTTGTGCCGCTACTAAACAAAGTGGGGACCGTCAGTGCCGACGGCCCCGGCCTCCCTTCCCTGACCCGTCTGCGCCTCGCCCTCACGGTGTTCTTCGCCCTCGACGGCTTCATCTTCGCGGGCTGGGTGGTCCGCATCCCCGCCATCAAGGAGCAGACCGGGGCGTCGTCGAGCGACCTCGGACTCGCCCTGCTCGGGGTGTCCGCCGGCGCCGTGATCACGATGATGCTGACCGGACGGCTCTGCCGCCGTTTCGGCAGCCACGAGGTGACGGTGGCCTGCGCCGTGCTGCTGCCGCTCACCATCGTGCTGCCGCCCCTGACCCATGCGCCGCTCACGCTCGGGCTGGTGCTGCTGGTCTTCGGAGCGGCGTACGGCGGCATCAACGTGGCGATGAACAGCGCGGCGGTCGACCTGGTCGCCGCGCTCGGCAGGCCGGTGATGCCGAGTTTCCACGCCGCGTTCAGCCTGGGCGGCATGGTCGGCTCGGGCCTCGGCGGGCTGGTCGCGGCGCATCTGTCGCCGACCCGGCACCTCATGGCGATCATGGTGATCGGCCTCGCGGTCACGGCCGCGGCCGCCCCGACGCTGCTGCGCCGCCGCTCCCCCGCCGCCCCGGAACGTATACGCCCGACGGAACGCCCGGCGGAACGCCCGCGGTCCGCCGCCACCACCGCGGAGCCCGCGCCGCCGCACCGGCTGGACCGCGGCGCCCGGGTGCTCGTCGCCGTCTTCGGCCTGATCGCCCTGTGCACGGCGTACGGGGAAGGGGCGCTGGCCGACTGGAGCGCGCTGCACATGGAGGAGGACCTGCACGCGCACCCGGGGCTCGCAGCGGTCAGTTACTCGTGCTTCGCGTTCGCCATGACGATCGGCCGGCTCTCGGGCACGGCCCTGCTGGAGCGCCTCGGCCGGACGCGGACGCTGGTGCTCGGCGGCGCGACCGGCGCCGCCGGCATGCTGCTCGGCGCGCTCGCCCCCTCGGTGTGGCTCGCCCTCGTCGGCTTCGCGGTCACCGGCCTCGGCCTCGCGAACCTCTTCCCGGTGGCGATCGAGCGGGCCGGCGCGCTGGCCGGCCCGACCGGTGTGGCCGCCGCGTCCACGCTCGGGTACGGAGGCATGCTGCTCGGGCCGCCCGCCATCGGGTTCATGGCGGACTGGTTCTCGCTGCCCCTGGCGCTGACGAGCGTGGCGCTGCTCGCGGCGGTCGCGGCGACGATCGGCTTCACGACCCGCCACGCGGCCACCGGCTGATCCCCCGTCACGGACGATCCGCACCGCACCGCACCGGACCGCACCGGACCGCCCCCGCGACGGAGTCGTGAAAATCCCGCGCCGCACCCCCACCGCACCGGGCACACTCGCCCCCATGGAGATCACCGAACACATTCGCGTCGTCGACCGAGAGGGCCGCTCGCTGGCGGAGGCCGCCGAGAAGGCGGGGGTCGACGCCGAGGTCGCCACCTGTCCCGGCTGGCGGATCCGCGATCTGGTACGCCATCAGGGACAGGTGCACCGCTGGGCCACCGGGTTCCTGGCCGAAGGACTCACGGAACGCCGCCCGCTCCCCGACGCCCCGCCGGGGATCGACGGCGACGGGCTGCTGGCCTGGTACCGGGAGGGGCACGAGCGACTTGTCGACACCCTGACCCGGGCGCCGCTCGATCTGGAGTGCTTCGCGTTCCTGCCGGCGCCGTCGCCGCTGGCGTTCTGGGCGCGCCGGCAGGCGCACGAGACGACGGTGCACCGGGTGGACGCCGAGTCGGCGCTCGGCCGCGCGGCGGGAGACGCGTCCACGACGGTCGGCACCGCGTTCGCGGTCGACGGGATCGACGAGCTGCTGACCGGGTTCCACGCGCGGAGCCGCAGCCGGGTCCGCTCGGACCCGCCCCGCGTGCTGGGCGTGCGGGCCACGGACGCCGAGGCCGCGTGGGCGGTGCGGATCACCCAGGACCCGCCCGCCGCCGAGCGCGGCGCCACCGGGGACGCCGAGTGCGAGGTGTCGGGACCGGCGGCGCGGCTCTATCTGGCGCTGTGGAACCGGCTGCCGTTCCCCGAGGTCTCCGGCGACGCCGGGCTCGCCGCGCTGTGGCGGGAGCACTCGGGCGTCTGAACGCGACGGCGGGCCGTCACGCCGGCGGGCCGGACTCCAGCATCCGGCTCAGCACGGCCCGTTGCAGCGGTCGCACCTCGGTGTGCAGGGCGCGCCCCTTGGCCGTGAGGCAGACCCGGACGCCGCGCCGGTCCTCGCTGCACATGCCGCGCTCCACGAGTCCGTCCTTCTCCAGGCGGCCGATGAGCCGGGACAGGGCGCTCTGGCTCAGGTGCACCTGAGCGGCGATCTCCTGCACGCGGCAGCCGGACGCGGCGTCCTGCGGCGCGCCCTCGGCCAGCACGTCGAGGACCTCGAAGTCGCTCGCGCCCAGGCCGTGCCGGTGCAGTTCCCGGTCGAGTTCGCACATCGTGCGCGCGTGCAGCGAGAGGATGTCCCGCCACTGTTCCACCAGACCGGCCGGTGTCCCGGCCTCCGCTTTTCCTGCCGCCATGACGGCACCGTAGCAGAAAGCACGCCTTTTGTTGCATCGTCATTAAATGCATATGCAGTCAATGCATGTGCATGTACTGTGCTCCGCATGACTTCTCCGCTCACCGCTGCTCCCTCGTCCCCCGAGGCCTCGCCGGAGCACTGGTCCCCGCGCCTGTGGGGCACGCTCCTCGTGCTCTGCGCCGCGATGTTCCTGGACGCGCTCGACGTCTCGATGGTCGGTGTCGCCCTGCCGTCGATCGGCTCGGAACTCGACCTGTCGACGGCGACCCTGCAATGGGTCGTCAGCGGCTACATCCTCGGCTACGGGGGCCTGTTGCTGCTCGGCGGCCGCGCGGCCGACCTCCTCGGGCGGCGCCGCGTCTTCCTCGTCGCCCTCGGCGTCTTCGCGCTCGCCTCGCTGCTCGGCGGCCTGGTCGACTCCGGACCGCTGCTCATCGCGAGCCGCTTCATCAAGGGGCTGAGCGCGGCGTTCACCGCGCCCGCCGGCCTGTCCATCATCACGACGACGTTCGCCGAGGGGCCGCTCCGCAACCGGGCCCTGTCCATCTACACCACCTGCGCCGCCACCGGCTTCTCCATGGGCCTGGTGCTGTCCGGCCTGCTGACGGAGGCGAGCTGGCGGCTGACGATGCTGCTGCCCGCGCCGATCGCGGTCGTCGCGCTGCTGCTGGGCCTGAAGCTGATCCCGCACAGCGCCAAGGAGGAGAACCACCGCGGCTACGACATCCCCGGCGCCGCGCTGGGCACCCTCTCCATGCTGCTCCTCGTGTTCACCGTGGTGCAGGCGCCGGAGGCCGGCTGGGGCTCGGCGCGCACCCTCCTGTCGTTCCTCGCCGTCGTCGTCCTCCTGGCCGTGTTCGTCCGCGTCGAACGGCGCTCGCCCTCGCCGCTGATCCGGCTCGGTGTGCTGCGCTCCGGGTCGCAGGTCCGCGCGCAGCTCGGCGCGATGACGTTCTTCGGCTCCTACGTCAGCTTCCAGTTCCTGGCCACGCTGTACCTCCAGTCGCTGCTGGGCTGGTCGGCGCTGAGCATGGCGCTGGCGTTCCTGCCCGCCGGCGCGCTGGTCGCCCTGTCGTCCACGAAGGTCGGTTCCCTCGTGGACCGCTTCGGCACACCGCGGGTCATCGCGGTCGGCTTCACGTTCATGGTCGTCGGCTACGCCCTCTTCCTGCGCATCAGCCTCGACCCGGACTACGCGGTCGTCATCCTGCCCACCATGCTGCTGATCGGCGCGGCGTGCGCCCTGGTCTTCCCGTCGCTCAACATCCAGGCCACGAACGGCGTGCACGACGACGAGCAGGGCATGGTCTCCGGGCTGCTCAACACGTCCGTACAGGTCGGCGGGGCGATCTTCCTCGCGGTGGTGACGGCCGTCATCACCGCGAACGCCCCGGAGGGCGCCTCGCCGCAGGCCGTCCTGGACGGCTTCCGCCCCGCCCTCGTGGTGATCACGGCGATCGCCGTGGCGGGGCTCCTGGCCACGCTGACCGGCCTGCGTGCGCGCCGGACGCGCGAGACGGTGGTCATCACCGGCTCGGCTCCGGCCACCGGGGAGGCGGCGGCGCAGACGGACGACCAGCGTCTCGCCCTGAGCGACTGACCCGACCACCGAGGGGGGCGGGCTCCCCGGGCGGACGCGCGCACGCCGTCGCCCGGGGAGCCTGCGTGTGTCACCATCACAACATGACGCACACGGGGGACACCGGCACGACGGGCGGACGCGCGCACAGGACGCAGGCCGAACGGGACGCGATGACCGTCGAGATCGGCTTCGCCCTGTTCACCGGGGCCCTGCTGGCCGGGGCGGTGTTCGCGCTGCTCATGCTTCCGGCGTTCCTCGGCCTCGCACCGGGCGGCAGCCGCGCCGCGCACTGCTCGGTGGCCGGCCTGCTGGCGGCCGTCGTGTTCCTGGTCCGGGTGGTGCGGGTCCTGGCGCGCTTCGACCGGCAGCGGTCGGCTCCGGAGCGCACCGTGCCGCGCGCCTGACCCGCCCCTGACCCGCGCCCGACCGGTGCCCGCCCCGCGGGCCGTCCGGTCAGCCGAGCCAGCCGGGCCGCACGAGCCCCGACTCGTAGGCGAGGACGACGAGTTGGGCCCGGTCGCGGGCGCCGAGCTTGACCATGGCGCGGCTCACGTGGGTCTTCGCCGTGAGCGGGCTGACCACGAGCCGCCGGGCGATCTCCTCGTTGGACAGGCCGATGCCCACGAGCGCCATCACCTCCCGCTCCCGCCCGGTCAGCCGGGCCAGCGACACCGCGCCCGCGGGCTCCTTGGAGCGCGCCGCGAACTCGGCGACGAGGCGCCGGGTCACCCCGGGCGACAGCAGCGCGTCCCCCCGCACGACGGCCCGGACGGCCCGCAGCAGTTCCTCCGGTTCGGTGTCCTTGACGAGGAACCCGGAGGCACCGGAGCGAATCGCCTCGAAGACGTACTCGTCCAGCTCGAAGGTGGTGAGCACGACCACCCTCACCGCGGCGAGGTCCGGGTCGGCGCCGATCGTCCGGGTCGCCGCGAGCCCGTCGAGCACCGGCATCCGGATGTCCATCAGGACGACGTCGGGGCGCAGTTCGCGGACGAGCCGGACGGCCTCCTCGCCGTCGGCCGCCTCGGCGGCGACCTCGATGTCGCGCTGCGCGTCGAGCAGCGCCCGGAACCCGGCACGGACCAGCGACTGGTCGTCGGCGAGCAGGACACGGATCACCGGAGACCCTCCGAGGGCGGGGCGGACGGGGTGAGCGGCAGTTCGGCGACGACCCGGAAGCCTCCGTCGGGGCGCGGTCCCGCCTCGATGGTGCCACCCAGTGCGGCGGCGCGCTCGCGCATCCCGGCGAGGCCGTTGCCGCTGCCGCCCGCCTCGGCGTGGCTCGCGGGCCCGTCGTCGTCGACGGTCACCGTCAGCCGGCCCCGCCCGTGGTCGAGCCGCACCCGCGCCCGCCGGGACTCCGAGTGCCGTACGACGTTCGTCAGGGCCTCCTGGACGATCCGGAACGCGGCGAGGTCGGCGCCCGGTGCCGGCGCCGCCCGCCGCCCGGTCGTGCCGACGTCGACGGTGAGTCCGGCGCCGGCCGCCTGCTCGACGAGTTCGGGCAGCCGGTCGAGCCCGGGGGCGGGGGCGCGCGGGGCGTCGCCGGGCGCCCGCAGGGTGTCGAGGACCTGCCGGACCTCCCCCAGCGCCTCCTTGCTGGCGGCCTTGATCGTCGTCAGGGCGGTGCGCGCCTGCTCCCGGTCGGAGTCGAGCAGGGCGAGCCCCACACCGGCCTGGACGTTGATGACGGACAGGGAGTGCGCCAGTACGTCGTGGAGCTCGCGGGCGATGCGCAGCCGCTCCTCGTCGCGGCGGCGGCGGGCCGCGCGCTCCCGCTCGGCGCGCGCCTGCGCCCACTGCTCGCGGCGCACCCGGACCAGTTCGGCGACGGCGACGACCGCGAGCACCCACGCCGCGACGACCGCCTCCTGCCCCCAGGGCACGGGGCCGTCGCCGGACGGCGGCAGATACCG
Source organism: Streptomyces sp. NPDC088785 (assembly GCF_044750685.1). Lineage (NCBI taxonomy): Bacteria > Bacillati > Actinomycetota > Actinomycetes > Kitasatosporales > Streptomycetaceae > Streptomyces > Streptomyces sp. NPDC088785. Next base: position 23,428 of record NZ_JBIVKH010000024.1, on the reverse strand, counting down.
GTACAGCCAGTGCCCCACCGCGACGTGCCCGGCCCAGAACAGGGCGACGGCCCCCCAGGCCGCGTACCGGCGCCCCGCCACGAGCGCGGAGAAGCACCCCAGGGCGACGGGGAGGAAGACCGGCCCGTACGGATATCCCGCCGCCAGGTACACGGTGGCGCACAATGCGGTCCCGAAGGCCACCGCGACCGGGTGGCGCTGCCGCCACAGCAGTTGGCCCGAGGCCAGGAGGAGGAGCAGGTGCGCGAGGACGTCGAGATCGACCCGGTCGCCCGGCCGGCCGCGCACGGCCAGGTGCGAGCCGGCCAGGACGATCAGGGTGACCAGGGCCGTCGACCGCCACGGCAGGCGGCCGCCGTCGCCGCCGTGCCACCAGGAGGGTCCGGGCCCGCGGCGCGGCGGCCCCCACGGCGGGTCGCCGCGCCGCCGGGGCGGTCCGCCCCGCGTCCCGGGCGGGCCTCCGGCCCGCTCGTGCTGCTCGTCCATGCGGCCACGCTAAGCGCCGCGGGCCGTCGGGGCGTCAGCCCGGCGTGGCGGTCACGCGTACTCCGCGGGGAGTACGCGTGCGTGCCCCGGTGTCACCTGACGAGGCCGACGCCGTGGGCGAGCTGGGCCGCGGCGTGGTCGAAGAAGGCGGACCGGTCCTCGACCACCCGGTTGAACTGGCCGAACAGCTCGAACCCGATGAGCCCGAACAGCTGCGCCCACGCGGCGATCAGCGCGGTCATGACCTCGGGCGGCAGGTCGGGTGCGATGTCGGCGGCGATCCGCTCGGCCTCCGGACGCAGCGCGGGCGGAATCCTCGGCAGGGCCACGCCCTTGCCCTCGTACGCCTCGCGGACGATGCCGATGAGCAGCAGGCCGACCCGGGAGGCTGCCTCGACGGTGTCCATCGGGGCGGTGTAGCCGGGCACCGGGGAGCCGTAGATGAGGGTGTATTCGTGCGGGTGGTCGAGCGCCCACGCGCGGACGGCGCGGCACACGGCGACCCAGCGCCGGGCGGCGGTCGCGGTCGGCTCCCGGGCGGCGTCCGCGCGCTCCGCGGCCTCGCCGAGCGCGTCGTAGGCGTCGATGATGAGCGCGGTCAGCAGGTCGTCGCGGCTGGGGAAGTAGCGGTACAGGGCCGACGAGACCATGCCCAGTTCGCGGGCGACGGCGCGCAGGGAGAGCTTGGCCGCGCCCTCGTCGGCGAGCTGCCTGCGGGCCTCGTCCTTGATGGCGGCGGTGATCTCCTCGCGGGCGCGGGCGCGGGCTCCGCGCGCGGCGGGGGAGGCGGGGCGCCCGGTGGGCCCGGATCGTCCGGCGGGTGTGCTGCGGCTCGTACTCATGGGGGTCAGTGTTCCACGCGACGGAGCGGTGCACACGTTTCGGTACGGTGCTCAAAAAAGAGAGCAGTGCTCTTGCAATGGAGCGGCGATCCGGCCCATACTGTTCTCAGAACGAGAGCGGTGCTCACATTTCGGAGCACCGTCCACATCTTCGCTTCTCGCCACTCCGCCTGGGGGCCATCATGAGCGCACCGTCCGAGCCGTACTACCTCAAGGGCAGCCCGACCACGATCCGCCTCAACCGGGTGATCGGCTGGCTCGCCCGCCGCGGCCTCAGCCTGGCCGGCTCCGCCGAACTCTCGGTGCGCGGCCGCAAGAGCGGCCAGATGCAGCGGATCCCGGTGAACCCGCACACGTACGAGGGCGGCCAGTACCTGGTCTCGGCCCGCGGCCACTCGCAGTGGGTGAAGAACATGCTCGCCGCGGGCGGCGGCGAGCTGCGCGTGGGCCGCAGGCTCCGCACCTTCGAGGCCGTCGAACTCGCCGACGACGACCTGAAGCGCGACGTCCTGCGCACCTACCTGGAGCGCTGGGGCTGGCAGGTCGACGACTACTTCCAGGGCGTCACGGCGAAGTCGTCGGACGCCGAGCTCTCGGCGGCCTCCCCCGACCACCCGGTCTTCCGGATCACCGTCGCCGACTGACCGCCGCGCCCCACCGGGACCGGAGCGGCGCGGCCGCACCCGGTCCCGGCGCCACGGGCGGGGGCGCCGGGCGGGTCAGCGCTCGAAGCGGTTCAGCGCGCGTCCCGCCAGCGGGTGCGTCCGCACCAGCTCGCCCAGGGAGGAGGAACCCCGGGTGATCTTCGCGAACGCGTTCCACGCGGGGCGCACGCTCGTCAGGGCCGCGTGCAGCAGGGCCGGCTTGCGCTCGAAGACGGTCAGCATGCGCTTGCCGACGGCCATCTCCACACCCAGGCCCGCCTTGATGGCGAACGCGTAGTTCAGCGCCTGGCGGCGGGCGTCGACGGCGTCGTGGGCCTCGGCGACGCGCACCGCCCACTCCCCCGCGAGCCGGCCCGAGCGCAGCGCGAACGAGATGCCCTCACGCGTCCACGGCTCCAGCAGTCCGGCCGCGTCCCCGCAGACCAGGACCCGCCCGCGCGACAGCGGCGAGTCGTCCGCGCGACAGCGCGTCAGATGCCCGGAGGACAGCTCCGGCTCGAACCCGGCGAGCCCCAGGCGGGCGATGAAGTCCTCCAAGTACTTCTTGGTGGCGGCGCCTTCGCCGCGCGCCGAGATGACGCCGACGGTGAGCGTGTCGCCCTTGGGGAAGACCCAGCCGTAACTGCCCGGGATGGGCCCCCAGTCGATGAGGACCCGGCCGCGCCAGTCCTCGGCGACCGTCTCCGGCACCGGGATCTCCGCCTCCAGGCCCAGGTCGACCTGGTCGAGCTTGACCCCGACGTGCGCTCCTATCCGGCTCGCGCTGCCGTCGGCGCCGACCACGGCCCGCGCGAGCACGGTCTCGCCGTCCTGGAGCACGACCGCGACGGTGCGCCGGTCGGGCACGGCCGAGCCGTGCTGCTCGACCCGGGTGACGGTGACGCCGGTGCGCAGCTCCGCGCCCGCCTTCTGCGCGTGCTCGACGAGCTGGGCGTCGAACTCCGGGCGGTTGATGAGCCCGAACAGCATGCTGCGCGAGCGGCGGGTCCGCGCGTACTTGCCGTTCAGGGAGAACGTGACCGCGTTGATCCGGTCCTTGAACGGCAGCTCGAAGCCGGGTGGCAGGGAGTCCCGGGACGGGCCGATGATGCCTCCGCCGCACGTCTTGTACCGCGGCAGTTCCGCCTTCTCCAACAGCAGCACGCGGCGTCCGGCGACCGCGGCCGCGTACGCGGCGGAGGCGCCGGCGGGGCCCGCGCCCACGACCACGACGTCCCACACGCTCATGTCCCGCTCGTCGCCCATGTCGTTGCCCGTCGCACTCTCGGGATTCTCGCTGCTCACGATGGTCTTCTGCTCCGTCTCCAGCCGCCTGCCGCACGTGTCCCAGGCATCCTACGGCGGGCCGCGCCGTGAGCCGCTGTGGGAGGATCATCCGTACACCCTGCACAACGTCGCACCTACGAGGAGCGTGCCCATGTCGCCGCATCCGATCGCCGGAACCGTCGCCTCCCTGCTGCCCCGCGCCAAGGCGGAGCTGGCCGAGCTGGTGGCCTTCAAGTCGGTGGCGGACTTCGACCAGTATCCGAGGAGCGAGAGCGAGGGCGCGGCCGCCTGGGTCGCGGACGCGCTGCGCGCCGAGGGCTTCGAGGACGTGGCGCTGCTCGACACCCCCGACGGCACGCAGTCGGTCTACGGCCACCTGCCCGGACCCGAGGGCGCGCCCACGGTCCTGCTGTACGCGCACTACGACGTGCAGCCGCCACTGGACGAGGACGCCTGGGTGACGCCGCCGTTCGAGCTGACCGAGCGCGAGGACGGCCGCTGGTACGGGCGGGGCAGCGCCGACTGCAAGGGCGGCGTGCTGCTGCACCTGCTGGCGATCCGCGCGCTGAAGGCGAACGGCGGGGTCCCGGTGAGCGTCAAGGTCATCGCCGAGGGCTCGGAGGAGATGGGCACCGGCGGCCTGGAGCGCTACGCGGAGGAGCACCCGGAGCTGCTGACCGCCGACACCATCGTCATCGGCGACGCGGGCAACTTCCGGGCGGGCCTGCCGACGGCGACCGCGACGCTGCGCGGGATGACCCTGGTGCGCGTACAGATCGACACCCTCGAAGGGAACCTGCACTCGGGCCAGTTCGGCGGTGCCGCGCCCGACGCGCTGGCCGCGCTGGTGCGCGTACTGGACTCGCTGCGGGCGGCCGACGGTTCGACGACCATCGACGGTCTGGACTCCGCGGAGGCGTGGTCCGGCCTCCAGTACGAGGAGGACGCCTTCCGGGCCGACGCCAAGGTGCTCGACGGGGTCGGCCTCATCGGCTCCGGCACGGTCGCCGACCGGATCTGGGCGCGCCCGGCCGTGACCGTGCTCGGCATCGACTGCCCGCCGGTCGTGGGCGCCACGCCGTCCGTGCAGGCGGGGGCCCGCGCGCTGGTCAGCCTGCGGGTGCCGCCGGGCTCCGACGCCGCCGGGGCGACGAAGCTGCTGATGGCGCACATCGAGGCGCACACGCCGTGGGGCGCCCGCGTGTCGGTCGAGCAGGTCGGCCAGGGCCAGCCGTTCCGGGCCGACACGCAGAGCCCGGCGTACGCGGCGCTGGCGGACGCGATGGCCGAGGCGTACGACGGCCAGGACATGCAGTACGCGGGCCAGGGCGGCTCGATCCCCCTGTGCAACACCCTCGCCTCGCTCTACCCGGAGGCGGAGATCCTGCTCATCGGCCTGAGCGAGCCGGAGGCGCAGATCCACGCGGCCAACGAGTCGGTGTCGCCGCGGGAGCTGGAGCGGCTGTCGGTGGCGGAGGCGCTGTTCCTCCAGAAGTACGCCGCCCTGAACTGACCGGCGACACCCGGGACTCCCTCCCGGCCGCCGCACCGGAATCCGCTCCGGGATCCGCTGCGGAATCTGCTCCGGGCCGAGAAGGGCGCGCGCTCGCGGGTGGGGTTCGTACGGTCGCCCCATGACGACCTACGACCTCACCGACGCGTTCGACATCACTCCGCGGCTGCGGCTGCTGCGCTTCCCCGTGGGACAGGCCTATCTGTGGCGCGACGACGACGGGCTCACCCTGATCGACGCGGGGGCGCCCGGCGCCGGCGGGCCGATCGCCGACGCCGTACGGGCGTGGGGGCACGCCCCGCGGGACGTGCGGCGGATCGTGCTCACCCACTTCCACGAGGACCACGCGGGCGGCGCCGCCGAGTTCGCCCGGCTCAGCGGCGCCGCCGTGTACGCCCACCGGCTGGACGCGCCGTTCGTGCGGGGCGTGGCGCAGGGGCCGCCGCCGGTCTACGCGGACGGCGAGCGGGAACTGCACGAGCTGGCCCTCGCGCGGCTCCCGGCGCCGCCGGCCGAGCCCGATCCGCCGTCCGAGGTGCGGGAGCTGGAGGACGGCGACACGCTCGGCTTCGGTGACGGGGCGCACATCGTCGGCGCGCCCGGTCACACCGACGGGTCGATCGGCGTGCACCTGCCCCGGCACGGAGTGCTGTTCACCGGGGACGCCGTCGCGGCGTCCCCGGCCGACGGGCGGATCGTCCTGGGCGTGCTGAACCTGGACCGGGAGCGGGCCCTCGCCTCCTTCTCCCGGCTCGCCGCGCTGCCGAGCGAGGTGGCCTGCTTCGGGCACGGTGATCCGCTGACCGGGAACGCGGGCGCGGCGCTCAGGAAGGCGGCGGATCACAGCAGTTCGAGCGGCTGGGCGTAGTGGCAGGCGACGGGGTTGCCGCCGCCCCGGTCGGTCAGTTCCGGGGTGTTCTCGACGCACAGGGTCCGCTCCTCCTCGCTCAGCTGGTCCGCGAACTTGGGGCAGCGGGTGCGGAAGCGGCAGCCGCTGGGCGGCCGGATCGGGCTCGGCACGTCGCCCTGCACGGTGATGCGGCGCCGGGCCCGTTCCTTGCGCGGGTCGGGCAGCGGGATCGCGGAGATCAGGGCCTGGGTGTAGGGGTGCGAGGGGCTGGCGAACAGCCGTCGGGTCGGGGCGAGTTCGACGATCCGGCCGAGGTACATGACGGCCACCCGGTGGGCGACGTGCCGCATCACCGACAGGTCGTGCGCCACGAACAGGAAGGACAGGCCCAGTTCGGACTGGAGGTCCATCAGCAGGTTGAGGACGCCCGCCTGGATGGAGACGTCGAGCGCGGAGACCGGTTCGTCGAGGACGACGACCTCGGGGCGCAGGGCCAGCGCCCGTGCGATGCCGATGCGTTGGCGCTGCCCGCCGGAGAACTCGTGGGCGAAGCGGTTGCCGTGCTCGGGGTTGAGGCCGACCAGCCGCAGCAGTTCGCGCACGTCGGCGCGCCCGGCCTCGTCGTAGCGGCCGTGGATGCGCAGCGGTTCGGCGACGATCTCGTGGACGGAGACGCGCGGGTCGAGCGAGGCGTAGGGGTCCTGGAAGACGATCTGGAGGTCCTCGCGCAGGGGGCGCATGCGCCGGCGGCTCAGCGAGGTCAGCTCGTGGCCGCGGTAGGTGACACTGCCCGAGGTGGCCCGTTCCAGGTTGAGCAGGGTCCGGGCCGTGGTCGTCTTGCCGGAGCCGGACTCCCCGACCAGGCCGAGGGTCTCGTTGGCGTACAGGTCGAAGGAGACTCCGCACACGGCGTGCACGTCTCCGATGGTGCGGCGCACGATCCCCCGGGAGCGGACCGGGAAGTGCTTGACCAGTTCGCGGACCCGGAGGACCGGTTCGGTCGCGGCGGCCGTACTCATGCGGGGTCCTTCCGTGGGCCGTGCGGCGGGTTCGGGCCGTCGGGGGTGCGCGGGCCGTCGGGGGCTTTTGCGCCCTGCGGCGCGTCGGGGCGGTCGGCCGCGGCCTCGCCGGACAGCCGGGCGAGGGCCGCCGCGTCGGCGCCCGTCACCTCGAACACCTCCTCGGCGGCGGTGTTCACGAGCCGTTCGGTGAAGTGGCAGGCGCTGCGGTGCCCGCCGTGGGCGGTGGCCCGCAGGGCGGGTTCGTCGTGGTCGCACACGTCCGCGCGCATCGGGCAGCGCGGCGCGAAGGGGCAGCCCGGCGGCAGGTTCAGCAGGGACGGCGGCGATCCGCCGATCGGGGTGAGCCGTTCCTCGGCCCGGTCCATCCGGGGCAGCGAGCCGAGCAGGCCGAGGGTGTAGGGCATGCGCGGCGTGTAGAAGATGTCCTCCACGGAGCCGGTCTCGACGATCCGCCCCGCGTACATGACCGCGACCCGGTCGGTGTGTCCGGCGACGACACCGAGGTCGTGGGTGATCAGGACGAGGGCGGCCCCGGTCTCGGCCCGCGCCGTCTCCAGGGCGTCGAGGATCTGCGCCTGCACGGTGACGTCGAGGGCCGTGGTGGGTTCGTCGGCGATGATGACGGCCGGGTCGTTGGACATGCCGATGGCGATGACGACCCGCTGGCGCATCCCGCCGGACAGCTCGTGCGGATAGTCGTCGACGCGCCGGGCGGGGGACGGGATGCCGACGACGCCGAGCAGGTCGACGGCGCGCCGGTGCGCGGCGTGCCGGGACAGGCCCGGGTGGTGCCGCAGCAGGCCCTCCTCGATCTGGTGGCCCACGGTGTGGACGGGGTTGAGGGAGGTCATGGGGTCCTGGAAGATCATGGCGATGCCGCTGCCGCGCACGTCGGAGAGGGCGGAGTCGCCGAGGCCCAGCAGTTCGGTGCCCTGGAACCGCACCGATCCCGCCACCCTCGCGGTCTTCGGCAGCAGCCCCATCACGGCGAGCGCCGTCACCGACTTGCCGGAGCCGGACTCGCCGACGATGCCCAGCGACTCGCCGCGCTCCAGCCGGTAGCCGACGCCGCGCACGGCCCGTACGGGACCGTCCTCGGTGGGGAACTCCACCCGCAGGCCGTCCACTTCGAGCACGGTGTCCTCGGTGGGCAGCGTGAGTTCGGGCCGGCCGTCGGCGGCCCTGCCGGACGCGGTCATTGGCGCACCCTCTGCTGTCGGGGGTCGAACGCGTCGCGCAACCCGTCGCCGATGAAGTTGATGGTCAGCGCGATCGCGATGATGAACGCGCCGGGGATGTAGAACAGCCACGGCCGGGTGTCGACGGCGGTCTGCGCCTGGGAGACGAGCAGCCCGAGCGAGGTGTCCGGCGGCTGCACGCCGAAGCCGAGGAAGGACAGCGCCGTCTCGATCAGGATGCCGGTGGCGACGAGGATCGTGGCGTTGACGATGATCGGCCCGAGCGAGTTCGGCAGCAGGTGCCGGAAGATGATCCGGGTGTCGGAGGCGCCGAGCGCCCGCGCCGCCTCGACGAACTCCTTCTCGCGCAGCGACAGCACGGTGGAGCGCACCACGCGGGAGACGTACGCCCAGGTGAGACCGGCGACGACCAGGGCGATCCAGTACCAGCTGCCGCCGCTGCGGGCGGAGATGACCAGGGCGATGGCGAGCAGCGGCAGGGTGAGGACGAGGTCGGAGAGGCGCATCAGCACCGCGTCGACGACACCCCGGTAGAAGCCGGCGACGGCGCCCCACACCGCGCCGACCAGGGTGGAGCCGACCGCGATCATGATGGCGATCTTCAGTGAGGTCTGGGTGCCGCGCATCACCTGCGCGTACGCGTCGTAGCCGGAGGAGTTCGTGCCGAACGGGTGCTTGGCGGAGGGTGGTTGGGAGTTGTCGGGGGTGTACTTCTGGTACGAGTAGTGCCACAGGTGCGGCCCGATGAACGCCCACAGCACGATCAGCACGAAGACCACCAGGCTGGCCATCGCCGCCCGGTGCCGCACGAAGCGCCGGAGCACCAGCTGGGTCTGCGTGCGCTCCTTGACGGTGAACTCGTCGGTGGTGCGGGGCAGTTCGCCGCCCGCCGCGCCCGCCGCCCGAGTGGTGTCAGTCATAACGGATCCTCGGGTCGAGTACGGCGTACAGCAGATCGGCGATGAGGTTGAAGACGATGACGATGACCGCGGAGAGCAGGAGCCACGCCATGGTGCGGTAGACGTCCACCTTGGTGACGGCGTCGACGAGCATCTCGCCCATGCCGTGCCACTGGAAGATGGTCTCGGTGATGACGACGCCGCCCAGCAGGGAGGCCACGTCGAGGGCGGTGACGGTGGCGAGCGGGATGAGGGCGGTCCGCAGCGCGTGGTGGGTGAGGACCTTGCGGCGGCGGATGCCCTTGGCCCGGGCCAGGCGCACGTAGTCGGAGTCGAGGACCTCCAGCATCGAGGCGCGGGTGTAGCGGGTCCAGGACGCGAACGACACGAGCGCGAGGGTGATGACGGGCAGCACGAGGTGGCCCACGCGGTCGGCGAGTTGGTTGCCGAAGGTGTCGACGTCGAGGTAGGCGGAGCGGTCGCCGATGGTGCCGAGGAAGGCGGATCCGGTCCGCTCGTTGAACCAGATGCCGCCCTGCTTGAGGAGGACCGCGAACCAGAAGACGGGCATCGACAGGAAGAGGAAGCCGGCGAAGGTGATGACGTAGTCGGAGGGCGAGTACTGGCGCACCGCGCTGTACACGCCGAAGACGACGGCGAGGACGAGCGCGAGCAGCATCGAGGCGACGACGAGGATCACGGTGACGCGGAAGCGGGTGAGCAGGTCGTGGCCGATGTCGAGGTTGGGGTCGATGGACGGCCCCCACTGGCCGTGCAGGACGCCGACGATCCAGTTCCAGTAGCGCACCACGACCGGCTGGTCGGCGTGGATGTGCCGGGCGAAGGAGGCGACGGCGGCCTTGGTGGGGGCCGGGTTGCGGGAGGTGGCGAAGTTGGCGACGGGGTCGCCGGCGTTCACGACGACCAGGAACACGATGAACGTCGAGGCGATCAGGACCGGGATCGAGACGAGGACCCGTCGCACCGCGTAGGCGAACATGCAGGACTCCTCGAGTGGCTCCGGACGGCCCCGGCGGCGCACCGCCGGGGCCGAACTGTCGGTGGTCCGGGGTGGGTTACTTCCTCAGACCCCACTCGGCGACGTTGTAGGGCGGGCCGATGATGGTCGCGTTGTTCCGCATGCCGACGAAGCGGTCCTGCACCGCGAAGAACGTCGGTTTCTGGTACAGCGGCAGCACGTACGCGTCATCCGTCATGATCTTGTCGGCCCGGGCCAGCAGCGACATCGCCTTGGCCGCGTCGGTCTGCCCCACGGAGTCGTTGAGCAGCTTGTCGACCTGCTTGTCGCTGTATCCGCCGTAGTTGCTGGCCTGTCCGGTCGACCAGGTGCCCTGGGCGTTGGACGTCGGCGTCGGGCCCTGCACCCAGGCGAAGACAATGATGTCGTACTGGTGGCCGGTGAGGACGGTGCCGAGGTCGGCGGCGCCGATCGGTTTGATCGTCACCTTGATGCCCAGGCCCGAGAGGGCGGACTGGAGGATCTGGCACTCGCTCTGCCGGATCGCGTTGCCGGTGGTGTAGCGGCAGTTGAACGGTCCGACGGACTTGCCGTCGGGTGTCTTCAGGCCGGATCCGACCCCGGTGAACTTCGCGTCGGTGAGCAGCTTCTTCGCCTTCGCCAGGTCACCCGAGCCCTGCCCGGTGCCGGTGACGACGTCCTGGTAGCCGGACTGTCCGGGCATCAGCATGTGGCTGCCGAGCTGCTTGACGTTCTTGTCGAACTGCCCGACCGTCTTGTCGACCATGTCCTTGACGCTGACGGACGTGAACATCGCCTGGCGCAGCGCCTTGTACTTGCCCAGCACGGGGTTGTGCAGGTTGAGGTCGAAGTGCTCCCACTGCAAGCCCTCGCCGATGGTGTACGAGACGTTCGGGATGTCCTTGATCTGGTTGACGAGGTCCACCTGGGGCTGCGGGTAGATGCCCTGGACCTCGTTGTTCTTCAGGGCCGTCGGCTCCTGCGTGGCGTCCGAGATCACCTTGAGGATCAGCCGGTCGAGCGTGGGCCTCGTCTTCCCGTACCACTTGGCGTCGGGTTCGAAGGTGGCGTGGTCGTTGTCCTTCCACTCCGTCATCCGGTACGGGCCGCCGGTGGCGTACCGGGTGGGCGGCGTCTTCATGAAGTACTGCCAGCCCTTGGTGAGCTGAGCGGCCGTCAGCTTGTCGGCGCCGCCCGCGGGGACACCGGCCGCCTTCTCCGCGACATGGGCCGGGTAGAGGCCGTAGCCGCCGCCGAAGAAGGACTTCCAGTCGGAGTAGGGCTTGTTCATGACGACGGTGACGGTCCTGCCGCCGTCGGACCCGGTGACCGACTTGATGCGGTCCCAGCCCGAGGTGGACCAGGGCAGGCACCCCTTGGTCTGGCTCTCGTCGTCGGCGGGCGGCGGCGGGCAGTCCTTGCCGTTCATGGTGCGCCACAGGAAGACGAAGTCGTCGGCGGACATCGGTGTCCCGTCGTTCCACCGCGCCTTGGGGTTGATCTTGTAGACGAAGGTCTGCGGGCTCGAACTCGTCTGCTCCGCCGAGGTGATGAAGTCGGTGTTGAGCTTCAGGCTGAAGTCCGGCTGCGGCACGAACACCTGGGGCAGCACGGCGGTCATCGCCTCGCTGTTCTCGAAGGTGTTGCCGTTCGAGTCCTCGATGTTCCAGGCCTGGATGTTCTTCTCGATGGTGTAGGTGAACGTGCCTCCGGACTTCCGGTCCCCGGAGTTGCACGTATTGGCCTTGCCCTGCGAGCTGCACGAGGTCAGTCCCGCGGACGAGCTCCTGCCGTTGCCGTCGCCGTTCCCGTCCGAACCGCTGCTGCACGCGGTGAGGACGAGAGTGAGCCCGGCGGCGAGCGTCAGTCCCTTCGCGACGGTCGATGAAGGCGCACGCATGTCCCTCCGTTCAGCCGGCTGACAGTCCGGCTCGGTGAGGCGGCTGTGAACCGCAAGAGGTGAGCTGCGCCTTCACGGTAAGACCATCGCGTCCCGGCGTCGGCGGTCGTGCCATACCAGAACGATGACGTTCCGGCTTAGATTTCCCCTTGGAAATCACGGCAGTTGGCAAAGGGACGGCGGGTGTCGATCCACCCCTCAACTGAGCGGAATTCCGGCCTCCAGGTAGTGGGCGGCGCCGCGTTCGCGGGCGCGAAGAGCCCAGCGCAGCCGCTCGTACCGCACGGGGGGCAGCAGCCCGGCCGCCTCGGCCTCGTCGACGAACCGCCAGTCCCTCAGCTCCGGTCCGGGCAGCAGCACCCGGGCCGCCACGTCGCCGTCGAGCCGCCCGCCGTCGAAGAGCAGCCGCAGACCTCCGAACCCGGGCGGTGCAGGCCGCTCCCAGTCCACGACCAGCAGGCCCGGTACGTCGACCAGCCGGATGCCGGTCTCCTCCAGGACCTCGCGCATGCCGGCCCGCGCGGGCGCCTCACCCGGCTCGACGACACCGCCCGGGAACTCCCAGCCCGGCTTGTAGGTGGGGTCGACGAGCAGCACCCGGTCCTGCGCGTCGAAGAGGAGCACCCCGGCGGCGACCGTCTCTGCGGTCGGCTCGGCCGTCTGCACGATGTCGCAGGGGGCGGCCGTGCCGGTGCGCACCGCGGCGGCGATGCGCACGGCGGTGTCGTACGGGGTCAGCGTGCCGTTGTCGACGAGGTAGGCGTCCGCGGCGAGCCAGCCCGCGAGCGCGGCGCGGTAGGGCTCGATGTCGGCGGGCGTCTCGCCGCTCGGGTCACGGCTGCGCAGGATCGTTTCCCCTGGAGCAAGGACCACATGGCACACGGGAATCCGCCGGGCGGCGAGGCCACCGAAGATCTCGTCGCGGTACTCCTGGCGCATGAGTCCCATCGGCACCACGAGGATGCCGCCGAGTTCGGCGAGGAGGGCCGCCGCCGTGTCGACGACGAGCCGCCGCCAGATGGGCAGGTCCTGATGGTCGCTGACCTCCGCGAGCCGCTTGGGCGGCAGCAGCCGCTCCAGCTCGGCGACGATCTCCTCGGGGTCGAAGAGCGTGCAGTTGGGGAGCAGGTCGAGCAACTCGCGCGCGGCTGTCGTCTTGCCCGCGCGGGACGCGCCGTTGACCCAGACGATCACGGTTCCCCCTCTTCCGTCGGCCCCCTGAGGCTTGCCCGCAACACCCTGCCGGGGAAACCCGGTCCTGATGAGCGTAGCCGCGCGGGGCGCAGCGCGGCCGGTGACGGTCCCGGTCAGACGCTCGCCAGCAGGCCGTCGAGCGGGGCGGGCACCCGGAGCGGGTCGAGGGCCGCCACCAGGAGTCCGCCGTAGCGGATCTTGCGGCCCTTCTTCGTACTGAGGAAGCGCCGGACCTGCTGGTCGCGGGGGCGTCCGCGCTGGGCGGGCTGGGTGCGGAAGATCTGCCAGGCCCGCAGCTCCCCCTCGGCCCGGAAGACGTCCTCGACGGCGTCCGTGCCCAGGGCCCGGATCAGCTCGTCCTCCAGGTCGGCGGCGCACACGAAGAAGTCGTGGGGCGGCGCCCCGGCCCGCTCCAGGCCGCGCGCGTAGAAATCCTGCTCCCCTGCGTCGCAGAGTCCCGTCAGGCGCAGGCCGAGTCCGGGCGGCCCGAGGAGTTCGGCGTAACGGGCGACGCTCATGGCGCCGCCCATCGCGACGACGCACACTCCGTCGGCGGCCAGGTCGCGGTAGCGCCGGGCGGCGAGGGTCTCCAGCGCGGCGAGGTCGCTGGCACCTTCGACCAGCACGGCCGTCCGCAGTCCCAGCGCACGGCCCAGCACCCGCGCCGGCTCATCCGGCCCCCCGGTAGCCCATCGCGCCACCGCGTCCCTGAACGCCGCTACGTCTGCCATGGGCCGAGTCTGCAACGTGATCGTCCCGGACGGCACCGAATATCGGCACCCGCCATCGAGGTTCACGGTCCTCACGGTCGCGAATGTGCGGGGTGCTCCCCCTTTCTTTGGTCGAGGGAGACGGGGGGTGCGCCGGGTCGGTGAGCCGGGGCAGCATGGCGGCGTGGCTGATCTGCTGTGGGAGGACGTGAAGTGCCTCTTCGACCCGGACGTGATGGGGTCGCTGCCGGATCTGCGTGTCCCGGAGGCCTCGGTGGAGGACTGGCAGAGGGTCCTCGATCTTGTCGTGGAGAAGGGCTGGAGATGCCGCTACTTTGAGGGAGACACGGCGCTCGCGGTGCCTCGGGCGGAGGCCGTGCTGGGCCGCCCGGCGGATGCCGAGTGTCCGGATCTGCGGGTCTGGCCGTCTCCAGAGATTTTGGCGATCTTCCGTTTCCACGCTGCCGACGAGGTCGACTTCGACGTCGACCTGCGGGAGTTGCAGGGCCAGCATCGTCTGGATGTGTTCTGCGGCTTCCTCCGGGAGATCGGGCGGCGACTGGGCAAGCCGGTGCTGATGGACCCGGAGGGCGACGACGGCCGTCCGGTGCTCGGCTTCGATGTCGAGGCCGATCGAGTCGTTCTCCTCGCAGACCCGCAGGTCAGGTGACGGAAAGATGAAGCCGGGTGCGCGGCGGGCGTGTGGCCCCGCACCAGAGCGCCGGGTGGGCGGGCGGTGCGTGACACGGCGCCCTGAAGCCGTGGGGGTCGGCGGTGCATCGCCTCGGGCCACCTGAGCGATCGGCCGTCGGCGTGTGCCGCGGGCGCCATGGGCGATCGGCCGTCGGCGTGTGCCGCGGGCGCCATGGAGGCGGGCGGGCAGCAGGCCGGTGCCCCCGATGCCACGGGGCCGGACGGGCGGCACGGGGCCCGGATGTCATGAGACCCGGAGGACGGTCCGCGGCCCCTGCGCAGCAAGACGGTACGGGCGGGCGGCGCATGACGCGGCGCCCGGTGCCGTGGGGCCCGGTGGGTGACCCGTGCGGGCCGGCCGTGACCCCGGCGTCGTGGCGGTCGTACGGACCCACGGGCGCCCGCCCGCCGCCTCGGGTGTCTCGGCGACGTCACGGCGGGCGGGCCGTCCGTGAGGGGCGTATGCGGGGGTCGCACCGCCCTGGCGTCTCCGGACGTCAAGGGGGGAGATTCCGGAGGCGCCGACGGAGGACCGGGGGCGTCGCACCGGCCGCTGCCCGGCGGCCGGCGGTCGGCCCGTTCCCGGCCTTCCGCTGTGTTTTCCTGCCCCCGCAGTCAAACGCAGTCCGCCCGGCGGCACAGCCGTGTGCGCGCACGCATCGACGGCGCACGGTTCACACGGGGTGTGCCCCGGAAGGGGGCGCGGCAGCGCACGCGCGAGGCCACGGGACGGGACCGACCGCCCCCTCCCCCGGTCACCTCAGTCCAGCGCCGCCCGGATCTGCCGGGTCGTCGCGGCCGCGATCCGGGGACTGGCCGCCGCGTACGCCGCCCACGCGATGAGCCCCGACGTCAGGGCCCAGCCCCGCCCGCGCAGCCAGGTCGCGTCGTCGGCCCCGAGAGCGCCGCGGAACACCGCCGCGCAGCGCGGTGACAGGAGGGTGAAGGCGATCATCAGGTCGACCGCCGGGTCCCCCGCGCCCAGGCTGCCGAAGTCGATGACCGCGCTGAGGCGGCCGCCGCGGGTGAGCAGGTTGCCGGTGTGGAAGTCTCCGTGGCACAGCACGGGCGGCCCGGACCAGGCGGGGGCGGCGAGGGCCGCGTCCCAGAGCGCCGTCATCGCCCCGGCGTCGAAGGTGCCGACCGCCCGCGCGAGGGCGGCCCGGGTCGCCGCGTCCCGGTCGGCGAGCGTCTCCCGTACCTCCGCCGGCCCGGCCGCGTGCGGGTCCACCGACTGCAACGCCCTGAGGAAGGCGGCCAGTTCGAGCGCGGCAGCACTGGAGTCCCCCAGCCCCTCGACCGTGGCGACCTCGCCGTCCAGCCACCGGGTCACCGCCCACGGCCACGGATACCCGAGCGCGGGCCGCCCCACCGCCACCGGGACGGGCACGGCGAGCGGCAGGCGCCGCGCGAGGTCCGGCAGCCGGTCCCGCTCCTTCTCGGCCTGCCCGAGGGCGCCGGAGTGCCGGGGCAGCCGCACGGCCAGCTCGTCGCCGAGCCGGTGGATGACGTGATCGGAGCCGCCGGGTTCGACGCGCGTGAGCGGCAGTCGGGACCACTGCGGGAACTGCCGGTCGAGAAGGTCCCGTACGAGCGCGGTGTCGATGAACGGCCGCTCGCCGGAGTGCCCGGCACCCGAGGTGCCCTGCGCTGTCGCCACGTCGGCTCTCCTGGAACGGGCCCGTCGCCGGTGTGCCGCGGGCGGAGGCTCCATGACAGGACATCGCACCCCAGGTGTCGACTCCTTTTCCTCGAATCTCACCCCTTTTCTGTCAAGTCTTTCGCGCTAAATTCACCTCATCAAGTGATGGGACGGATCAGGAATCGTTACGGCACGACCTGATCGCGCTCCTCTCGATAGCGTGGCCGACAGGACGCCCCGGCCCCCGGCGATCTTTGTGATCCGTTCGCACACCGACGGATTCGATCGCGCCAGAAGTCTCCGCTCCCACCGGAGCCGGACAGGTGTTCAGGCCGGGGGGCCCGATGCGGCAAGACAATCAACAGAACCTCGCATCCGACGACTTCGGGGACTCCGAGGCCCTCGGACTCGCCGGTGGTGTCCTCGCGGGCACGGACGCCGCCGACGGCGCCGTGCGGCCCGCCGTGGTCCACACGCCAGGCGACTGCGCCGTCGTCGAACTCGGCGGCGACATCGACCTCCTGGCCCTCGACCGGCTGGGCCTGCTCCTCGACACCGTGGCGGCGGACCCGTACCGGGTCGTCGTGATCGATCTGACCGGCGTCACCTTCTTCGACTGCTCGGGTCTCACCCTGCTGGTGCGGGCCCACCGCCGCGCCACCGAACGGGGCGGCCGGGTCGGCGTCGTCTGCCGGCACCGCCTGACGCTGCGCATCATCGAGATGGCCGGGCTCACCGAGGTGCTGCGTCCCGTGGCGGCGGTGGACGACGCCCTGAGGTGACGCCCGGGAGCGTCGCCGCCTAACGTGTGGCGCCTGTACCGGCACCACTCAGCCTGTACCGGCATCCCTTGGGGGGAACCCGTGCGCACCCGCGTCATCACCACCGTCCTGCTCTGTTCCGCCGCCGTGACGGGCCTGGCCGCCTGCGACGCGGCGGACACGACGGGCTCGAAGCAGCCGTCGAGGACGCCGACGCCCTCGCCGAGCGCCCCGGCGTCCGGGTCACCGTCGACGAGCGCTCCGGCGACCGGCGGCAAGAAGGCGGTGCCGGCGTTCGTCGGCATGGGTCTGCAAGCGGCGCAGGACAAGGCGCAGGCGGCGGGCTTCTCCATCCTGACCTCGCACGACGCGCTCGGCCGTGGCCGCATGCAGGCGTTCGACCGGAACTGGAAGGTGTGCGGACAGTCCGTCGCGGCCGGCACCGAGGTGCCCGCGACGACGATGCTCGACCTCGGCGCGGTCAAGACCGACGAATCGTGCCCGGCGAAGGACGAACAGGCTCCGCCCAAGGCCCGTGGCACGATGCCCGACCTCACCGGCAAGAGCGTCAAGGCGGCCCGTGGCGCGCTGGACGGCAGCACCTCGATCGACGTGCAGGACGCGAGCGGCGGCAGCCGGTTCGTCTTCGTGGGCTCCAACTGGCGGGTGTGCTCGCAGAGTCCGGCCGCCGGCACGAAGCTCACGGGGCAGCCCGTGAAGTTCAGGGCCGTCAAGTTCGGCGAGTCCTGCCCCTAGGGCCCGGGCCGAGCTGTGGCGCAGGCTCCGCGAGGGGCGGCGCCGCGTGCGCCTCCCCACCGCTCGGCGTGCCCTGGACCATGGTCAGGAGGTGGTCCGTGGGGCTGTAGTCGATCTTCCAGTCGGCATAGGTGCCCAGGGCGCCGTCCTTGTGGCACCGCAGCCCAATGGTCACCCAGCGCACCGATCCGTCCTCGCCGAGCGAGAAGCCGACTGCCGCCTCGAACTCCTCGCTCCCACACGGGCAACAGGCCTCGCCAGGATCGGCGTCCTCCCAGAACTCCTCGCTGTCCGCGAGGAACCCGCGGCCGCCGCAGTCGGCGCACACGCGCTCGGCCGCGCCCTCGACAGCGTCAACGAGCACGCGGAACACGCGCCCGCCACAACCGCCGCAGACGGAAGGCACGATCTTCACCGGACGGCCGTCGTCGGCGTTCCGGAGGAACACTGCGAGGTCCGCAGAAACACCCTCGCCAACCTGATCATCAGCATGCACCGGCACATCGTTCCAGACGCCCGAGCCAGGGCCGCAGGCCATGGACCGAAGGGTCGGCGTCCGTTGCCGCGTGAGGGGACTGGATGGCGAAGGCTCCCTCAGCTCCGGGCCGGCAGCCCCCGCCGTCACACAGCCTGTCGCCGCGCCTCGTCGACCGCGCTCCCGCCCCGCAGCGCCGCGGCGGCGGCCCCCACGAGTCCGGCGTCCGTGCCCATCGAGGCCGGTACGACGGTGAGCCGCTGGACGAAGGAGAGCGTGGCGTAGTCGCGCAGGGCCCGGCGCAGCGGGTCGAAGAGGACGTCGCCCGCCTTCGCCACTCCCCCGCCGATCACCGCGATGTCGACCTCGACGAGCGTCGCGGTCGCCGCGATCCCGGCGGCCAGGGCCTGCGCCGCACGGGCGAAGGAGGCCGCCGCGACCGGATCGCCCGCGCGGGCGGCGGAGGCCACGGCAGCGGCGGTCGTGTCGCCGTCCGGGCCCGGCAGCCAGCCCTCGGCCAGGGCGCGCCGGGCGATGTTGGGCCCCGAGGCGATGCGCTCGACGCAGCCGCGCGCGCCGCAGGGGCACGGGTCCCCGTCGAGATCGACGCTGATGTGGCCGATGTGCCCCGCGTTGCCGGTGGGACCGGGATGCAGCGCTCCGTCCAGGATCAGGCCGCCGCCGACCCCCGTGGACACGACCATGCACAGCGCGTTGTCGTGGCCGCGCGCCGCGCCCTGCCAGTGCTCGGCCGCCGTGATCGCCACACCGTCGCCGACCAGCTCGACGGGGAGCCCGCCGGTGGCGTCCCGCACCCGCTGGACGAGCGGGAACCCGCGCCAGCCGGGCACGTTGACCGGGCTGACCGTGCCCGCCGAGCGGTCCACCGGACCGGCGCTGCCGATCCCCACGGCCCCGGTCCGCGCCCACAGTTCGGACGACGCCAGCTCGGCGAGCACCGCCTCGACCGCGCCCATCACCGTCTCACCGTTCTCCTGCGCGGGGGTCGGCCGCTGGGTCCGCGCGAGAAGGCGTCCCTGGTGGTCCACCAGGGCGCCGGCGATCTTGGTGCCGCCGATGTCGAGCGCGGCGACGAGGTCCGTGTGCATCAGTGTCTGGTCTCCTGCGGGAAAGGGGAGAAAGGGGCAGTTCACAGAAGCCCACTGTAGGAAGGCTCAGGAAAGCGGTGGACAGTCTCCCTCGCATCTGACAACGTTGTCCAGGCCCTATGCTCGACGCCACATGCTCGTACGGCAGCCGGTACAGCATGATGAACCCCGATGAGCGGTCGCCCCGGCCCGTTCCGGGACCCGCCTCGACGGCAGCGACGACAGGACAGGACAGCGCATAGTGGACCGCACCGCCCGCCGCACCGAGAACCGCTACGGCAATCGCCCGACCATGAAGGACGTCGCCGCACGCGCCGGAGTGGGTCTCAAGACGGTGTCCCGGGTTGTCAACGGCGAGTCCGGGGTCACGCCCGACACCGAGCGGCGGGTGCAGGAGGCCATCGCGGCCCTCGGCTTCCGGCGCAACGACAGCGCGCGGGTGCTGCGCAAGGGGCGTACCGCGAGCATCGGCCTGGTCCTGGAGGATCTGGCGGACCCGTTCTACGGTCCGCTCAGCCGGGCGGTGGAGGAGGTCGCGCGGGCGCACGGCGCGCTGCTCATCAACGGGTCGAGTGCCGAGGACCCGGACCGGGAGCAGGAGCTGGTGCTCGCGCTGTGCGCGCGCCGGGTCGACGGGCTGGTGGTGATTCCGGCCGGGGACGACCACCGGTATCTGGAGCCGGAGATCGCGGCGGGTGTCGCGACGGTGTTCGTGGACCGTCCGGCGGGCCGGATCGAGGCGGACTGCGTGCTCTCCGACAGCTTCGGCGGCGCCCGTGACGGGGTGGCGCACCTGATCGCGGGCGGGCACCGCCGGATCGGTTTCATCGGGGACCAGCCGCGCATCCACACGGCGGCCGAGCGGCTGCGGGGGTACCGGGCGGCGATGGAGGACGCCGGGATACCGGTGGCGGACCGCTGGATGTCCCTGGGGGTCACCGACCCCGAGCGGGTGCGCAGGGCCGCCGAGGAGATGCTCAAGGGCCCCGACCCGGTCACCGCGATCTTCGCGGGCAACAACCGGGTGACCGTCACCGTGATCCGTGTCCTCGCCGAGCTGGACCGGGCCGTGGCGCTGGTCGGCTTCGACGACATCGAGCTCGGCGATCTGCTCCGGCCCGGCGTGACGGTGGTCGCGCAGGACGCGGCGCAGCTGGGCCGCACCGCGGCCGAGCGGCTGTTCCACCAGCTGGACGGGGCCACACCGCGGCCGGAGCGCATCGAGCTGCCGACGCGCCTGATCCGCCGCGGCTCGGGCGAACTCCCGCCCGCGGCCTGAGCGTTCACGCGGCGGGCGCGATCCGCACCCGTCCCACGCTGCCCGTCCCCCGCAGCCCGCCGGGCCCATGGCGTTCGTATGCTGCGGGCATGAGCAGACCCTTCGAACTGGTGATATTCGACTGCGACGGCGTGCTGGTCGACAGCGAGCGGATCGCGGTCGAGGTGCAGGTGGCCCTCGGCGCCACCCTGGGCTGGCCGTTGACGGCGGAGGAGGTCGTCGCCCGGTTCATCGGGCGGTCGCACGCCGACATCCGCGCGCAGGTCGCCGAGCGGCTCGGCGAGGAGACGGCGGCGCTGTGGTCGAAGCGGTTCGAGGAGCGCCACCGCGAGGCCGTGGACCGGGACCTCGTCGCGGTCGAGGGGATCCGGGAGGCGCTCGCCGGCATCACCGTGCCGACCTGCGTGGCGTCCAGCGGCACGCACGACAAGATGCGGCACACCCTGGGGCGCACCGGCCTGTACGACCACTTCGCGGGGCGCGTCTTCAGCGCTTCGCAGGTGGCGCGCGGCAAGCCCGCCCCGGATCTCTTCCTGTACGCCGCTCGCCGCACGGGGGTCGATCCGGCGGCCTGCGCGGTGGTCGAGGACAGCGGGCCCGGTGTTCTGGCGGCCCGTTCCGCGGGCATGCGCGCCTTCGGCTACGCGGGCGGCCCCACCCCGGCCGCGCGGCTGGCGGGCCCGGACACGGTGGTCTTCTCCCGCATGCGCGACCTGCCCGACCTGCTCGGCGCTCCGGTCACTTCCGCCACACGGTGAAGTAGCCGTCGGTGAGGAACGTCAGCCGGAACACCATTCCGTACGTGCGGCGCAGCGCGGCCACGTCGGCGCCCGCCGGCTCTCTCAGGCAGCGTCGGACCGGCGGGGCGTGGGGTGCGCACGGGCGGGGTTCCTCGATGAGCCGGCGCGTCCCGGCGCCGCGGACCTGGTCCCAGTCGAGGGTGACGTCGCCCGCGGCGTCCAGCTCGGACGGCTCGCCGGTGCCCGGGCCCTGCGGGTCGCCCGTCCTGCCGCGGTAGTAGTCGACGACCTTGCGGGCGTACAGGAAGTCGTGGCCGAAGGGGATCACGGACGTCTCGCGGTCCCCCGCGTCGAGGACTCCATCGAGCGTGTCGGCCGCGCGGCGGGGGTCGGCGCCGAAGTAGGCGCTGACGTACAGCAGGCAGCGGATCTCGTAGCGGTCGTCCCCCGAGGAGAAGAGCTCCTGCGCCTCCCCGCCGGCGCACCGGTCCTCCACGACGACCATCCCGAGCGTGAGCGGGGTGTCGTCGTCCCAGGCGGCGATGGCGTCCCGGCGCGCGGTCTCCGCGGCCGTGCGGGCCCGCACCGCCTCCGCTCCGCCCGCGAGGCTGCGTACGGTCTTCTCGCTGGTCGCGCCCGCGCCACAGGCCGTGAGCGCGAGCAGCAGAGCCCCGCACAGGGGCAGGAGGAGCGCGCGGCGCGCGGTGCCGGTCATGGCGGTCATGATGGGTCGCCCGCGGTGGCCGCCGCATCCGTACGGATACTCAGGTCCGGCACCCGGGACCGCACACACCGCTGCCCTCCCCCGGCCGTCCCCGGGAGAGGGCAGTGGTGCGGGTGTGCGCGGTCGCGCGCTATCCGGCGGTCGTCGTGAGGTCGCCGCGGCGCGGGGCCGCGTAGCCCTCCAGGTCGGCGCGGGTCAGGCCGGCGTGGCGGGCGACCTCGCCGTTGTCGAGGGCTCCGCAGTCCAGGCCGCGCAGCAGGTAGCCGGCGAGGGCCTTGGCGGTGGCGGGCTCGTCCGCGATGTCACCGGTGGACTGGCGCGCGTAGGCGGCGAGGCGGGCGGCGGCCTGCTCGAAGCCCTCGCGGTAGAAGGCGAACACGGCGGCGTACCGGGTCGGGATGTGGCCCGGGTGCATGTCCCAGCCCTGGTAGTAGGCGCGGGCCAGGGCGCGGCGGGTGAGGCCGTAGTGCAGGCGCCAGGCGTCGTGGACCTTCGCCGTGGAGCCGACGGGCAGCACGTTCGTGGAGCCGTCGGAGACGCGGACGCCGGTACCGGCGGCGGCGACCTGCATGACGGCCTTCGCGTGGTCGGCGGCCGGGTGGTCGCTCGCCTGGTACGCGGCGGAGACGCCGAGGCAGGCGCTGTAGTCGAAGGTGCCGTAGTGCAGACCGGTCGCGCGGCCCTCGGCTGCGTCGATCATGCGGGCCACGGCGGCGGTGCCGTCGGCGGCGAGGATGGACTGGCTGGTCTCGATCTGGATCTCGAAACCGAGCCGGCCCGCGTCGAGTCCGTGCGTCTTCTCGAACGCCTCCAGGAGCCGCACCATGGCGGTGACCTGCTCCGGGTACGTGACCTTGGGGAGGGTGAGGACGAGGCCGTCGGGCAGGCCGCCGTGCTCCATGAGCCCGGTGAGGAAGATGTCGAGCGTGCGGATGCCGCGGTCGCGGACGGCCTCCTCCATGCACTTCATGCGGATACCCATGTACGGGGCGGCCGTGCCGTTCCGGTAGGCGTCGGCGATGACGCGCGCGGCCCGCGCGGCCGTCTCGTCCTCGTCGGCCGAGGAAGCGGGCCGGTAGCCGTCCTCGAAGTCGACCCGCAGGTCCTCGACGGGCTCGCGCTCCAGCTTCGCGCGTACGCGGTCGTAGACCGGCGCGGCGAGTTCGTCGGACAGGCCGAGGACGGCGGCGAAGGAGACGGCGTCCGGCGCGTGCTCGTCGAGCTGCGCGAGCGCCTGGTCACCCCAGGAGCGCAGGGTGCCCGCGTCGAAGGCGTCACCGGGGACGTAGACCGTGTGGACCGGCTGGCGGGTGCCGGGGTCTCCCGGGTACCGGCGCGCGAGCTCCGCGTCGACCGGGGCGAGTGAGGCGCTGATGCCCTCGCTGACCGCGCCCGCGAGGCTCGTCGACACCTTCTCCTGCTGACCCATTCGTGCACCCTCCATACGCTCAATGTTTCCACTTCACGGAATCAACAATCCGTATAGCGAAGTTATCCGTCGTCGTAGTCCAGGTCAATGGTCATCTTCCCGGGTCCCGGTACGCGGACGGGGCCGCGCGGTGCGAACACCACGCGGCCCCGTCGGCGGCCGTCACCGGCCGAACAGGCTCAGCCCTTGCGGGTCTTGACCTCTTCGGTGAGCTGGGGCACGACGTCGAAGAGGTCGCCCACCACGCCGTAGTCGACGAGGTCGAAGATCGGTG
>NZ_JBIVKH010000023.1:39418-56122 GCF_044750685.1 Streptomyces sp. NPDC088785 | reverse complement strand
GCGCGCGGTCTGCTCCGCAGACACGCCGCGCCGCCGCTACGCGGCGGGCTGCGCCGTAACCGGCGCAGCAACTCCCTTGCTCCGCAAGTGAGTTAGCGTCACTCCGTGACGCCCCATCAGAATCACTCCGTGATTCTGAGAGTTCCGATCGCTCCGCGACCGGAACTAAACGGCCCGCGCTCCGCGCTGGCCTTAGCAGCAGCAACGAGGCACCCTCTGTCGGTGCCCCGTTGCCCAAAAAATATCGAATCGGATTTGTCCTAGTGAAACACCATCAGGAAATTTCTTCCAAATACCTGAGTCTTCATCCTAAAATTCTGGACCCTATCCATATGAGTTGCACGTCACTGCAGAGGCAGATGAATTCAAGAATTACAGGATTTCACCATAGGCAAAGGGTTCGCATTCCTTACAGCTCATCACACCAGAACTCAGTACCGAGCCTCATACCGACTGACACGCAGCTCAAAGTCAAACCCGCATAGGGTGCGAGCGCAGACTATGTGCGACGACGCGGGCGGCTGCGTGAACCGTATAAGCGGACGAATAACCTGGTCCGGCTGGGGCGCAGGTAATGGCCTGGCCCCGGCGCTTCTTTGTATGCGTTCTGGGTGCCGATACGTGCATGAGTTGTTCAGGCGTCGGCGAGGAGAGGGTCGTACGGGGTGCCCATGCGGCGGCCGGCCATGAAGGAGAGGAAGTCGCCCACGAAAGCGCTGCGGCCGTAGGTGCCGTCGGTGGTGGTGAGGTCGCGGTGGAAGGCGGTGCGGAAGAGGGTTCGGTATTCGTTCGCGTCGATGCTCCCGTTGCCGTCCTTGTCGGTGGCGTCGAAGAGGACTTCGGCAACGCGGATGAGCGCGGGTCCGGCGAGGGTGGGGATGGCGTGGGCGTACTCTTCGGCGCTGATGCGGCCGTCGCCGTCCGTGTCGAGGGCGGCCTGGAGCTCGCGCCACCAGGTGGCGAAGCTGTCGTAGAGCCGGGTCTCCTCGGGTTCGTCGAGGTCGAAGCGGGTGGAGAGTTCGCGTGCCATCGCGGCGAGGTCCGGCCAGTCCAGCTGGCCGTCGCCGGTCTGGTCCAGTACGCGGTGGAAGAACTCCTGTGCGGAGCGTCGGCTGTCCTCTGTGCCTGCTGAGGGTGTCGGGGCGGGGTGGGTGTCGCTGCTCAGCGGGGTGAGGAGGCGGAGCAGGGCCGATGCTCGTTTCATGCGGGTGCGCAGGGCGGTCACGGTGCGGGCGCGGGGATCGTCGCTGTCGGGCGAGAGTGAGAGGGCTTCGATGATGTTTTCGGGGTTGATCCAGCTGTCGGGCAGGAATCGGGTGAGTCCGGCGGCGAGGTAGGCGCTCCGCATGAGTGTGGGGGCGCCGGGCATGTCGGGCAGGCCGGCTCGGCGGCGGTAGGTCTCGGGGAGTGAGGCGACGGTGATGGCGCCGAGGAGTGGGCCGACGACAGCGCGGCCGGCCGCCCATAGGGTCGGTGTGCCTTCGAGCAGTGCTGGGGCGGGCAGGTGGTCGAAGAGTCGGTAGAGGATGACGCGGGCGGCCTCGGTGTTCTCCAGTTCGTTCTCGACGACCTGGTCGAAGTAGCGCCAGAAGTCGTTCAGGTCCTCGGGGAGTTCTGAGGCGTCGCCGTCGAGCGCGGCGAGGTAGGCGCGGTATTGGCCGTACATCCGTTCCATCGTGTGCTGGTCGAGCGGTTGGCCGCTCATCCGGAACATGGTGACGGCGCTCTCGAAGAGGGTGGCGATGACCCAGGCGCGGGTCGCGCGGTCCATCGCGTCGTAGGTGCGGCCGCGGGAGTCGGATCCGTTGATGCGGGCGTGCAGTCGGTTGAGTCGGGCGGCCTCCCGTTCGCGTGTCGCCGGGTCTGTGTCGAACATGCGCCGCATGCTGACGACGGTGTTGCGAAGCCGGCGCCAGGGGTGGGCGACGAAGGTGGAGTTGTCGATGAGGGCGGCGCCGATCTGTGGGTGCGCGGCCTCGAGTACGGTGGCGCGGATCACGGCCAGGGCCCAGCGCGGGTCGTCGAAGAAGCCGCTGGAGTGTGATTCCGGGTCGAGCAGGGGGGCCTCGTCGGCGGTTTCCGTGGTTTCGGCGGTCATGGTTGGTCTCCGTTCGTCCGGGTGGGTACGGCGCCGAAGCGGCGGTTGCGGTGCCGGTAGGTGTGTAGGCAGACGAGGAAGTCGGGAGCCCGGAAATCCGGCCAGAGTTTTTCGGGAAAGATCCACTCGGCGTAGGCGACCTGCCAGAGCATGAAGTTGGAGATGCGCTGTTCCCCGGAGGTGCGGATGACCAGGTCGACGTCGGGGGTGTCGGGGAAGGGCAGGTGGTTCGCGAAGAGCTGCTCGGTCACTTCGTCGGCGGGTGTCCCGCTGCGGATCAGTGACTTTGCGGCTTCGACGATGTCTTGGCGTCCGCCGTGGTCGAAGGCGACGGTGAGGGTCATTCCTCGGTTGTCGGCGGTCAGTGTCGCCAAGTCGTGGAAGTCCTGGGCCAGTTCGTGGGGAATGCGGGGGTCGGTGACGCCGAGGAAGCGGCAGCGGATGCCGCGTGCGAGGAGCAGTGGTGCGTGTTTGCGTACTACGCGGCGTACCAGGCGCATCAGGTATTCGACTTCGGTGCCGGGGCGGTTCCAGTTCTCGGTGGAGAAGGCGTAGAGGCTGAGCCACTCCACGCCTGCGGTTCTGGCGGCCTCGATGACGTCGATGACAGTGGTTTCCGCGGCTCGGTGGCCTGCTGTGCGGGGCAGGGAGCGTCGTTGTGCCCATCGGCCGTTGCCGTCCATCACGCAGGCCACATGGCGTGGCACTGTGCGCGTTGTCGCCTTGTCCCGCTGCTGGCTGTCGGGGGTGCCGTCGTGCTGTCGTCCGGCCGGTCGGTTCGCCGTTACCGGGCGCGTGTGCGGCACGCCGTGGTCCGTCGCGCCAGGTTCTGCTCCGTCCGGAGCGGCACGATGGGGCGTGCCGCGCTCGGTCACGCCCACTTTGCCTCGCTGCTCGTGCTTCGTTCACGCCCTGGCGGCGTGTTCTCTGCTCGGAGTCTGACAGTGCGTATGGGCCTTGATCTGCTGGACGAGTGGCCGTCACCCTTGACTCGTACGATCGAATTCGGCCGAGTGTTGGTGTGGCGAGTTCACGCCGAGGTCGTGTGTGTGGGTGTCTGTTCGGGTGGGTCCGGGGCGGGGCGGGTCATCTTTCCGGTGGTCGGGGCAGTCGGGTGCGGCGGTGGTCGGGGAAGCGTTCCGCGCGTGGGTCGAGCAGGTCGATCAGGTCCATGAGGGCGTGCTGCAATGCGATGAGCCGGTAGGGCGGTTGTTCGGTGCGTGCCAGTTCCTCGATGCTTTCGGTGAGCGGTGCGAACCATTCGGTGAAGTCGGGGTCCTCTTCCAGTTTTCGGCAGAATTCCACGTAGCCCAGGCAGGATGTGCCGTCGTCGGTCAGCATGAGTTCGCCGATCGCCCGCTGGTCGCTGCGGAAGATGACGAAGTGTTCGTCGGTGAAGCGCAGGTTGCTGCCGCCGTCGTTGTTCAGCACATTGCTGATGGCTGTGAAGTGTCCGACGATTCGCCGGTTGAGGGTGCTGTCGCCGAGATCGAGGAACTGGATTCCGCGGCGCAGGATTTCGACGCGGCCCAGGTAGTCGCCCAGGACGTGGAGGGTGCTGCGTCGGGCGTATGCGCGCTGGCGGTCCGAGCCGTCGTGGAGGTAGAGGTGGAGGAAGCGGCGGTCGACGATGTTGTAGAGGCGGGACTGGAGGTCGTAGGCGGCCCATAGGAGGGGGTCGCGGTGGCGTCCCATCAGGTCTTGCTGTGCGGTCCGGTTCTCCAGTTCGTGGGCGAGCAGGGCTTGTCGGCGGCCCGAGCGGGCGGTGAACCAGGCGCTGGCGAGGGCTACGGCGCCGGACAGGGATGCGACGGTCAGTTCGGTGTTCACAGGTCTGGGAGCGTAGTGGGGTGGGTGGGGTCGTGCGGGCGTAGGTGGCGAGCGAAGTCGGTGGGGTGGGGGGTGGGGGCCTGTGGTCGGTCGTGCCGGGGGGGCTTGGTCGGGCGTGGTGGGGGGGCCGTGCCGGGTTGTGCTGTTGCAGGGGGTGTTGGGTGTCGGCGGGTGGTGGATCGGTGCTCGGGTCGTGCGGGGGCTGGGTAGGGCGGTGGGGAGGGTTGAGTAGGGGCGCTCATGTCCGGTGCCGTTCGGGTCGTCGACGATGAGGTTCGTCGTCGTCGAGGCCGGGAGTGCGCTCATGCTCAGTCGTATCGCGGATCTGCTGGTTCCGGCCGTGGGCCGGTTGTCGGTGAGTGTCGACCCGGGGTGGGTGCTCGAGCCGGGCAGCATCATCGCGGCGAACCACACTTCCTTTGCGGATCCCGCGGTGGTGATCGCCGCCTTGCGTCGGCTCGGTGCCGAGCCGGTGGTCCTGGCGGCGGCGGGGTTGTGGCGTGTCCCCCTGTTGGGTCGCGCGCTTTCTGAGGAGGGGCACATCCCTGTGGTGCGGGGCGGGCGGGGGGCGGCGGGCGCGCTGGATGTGGCTGCCGATGCGCTGGAGGGCGGGCGGCTGGTGCTCATCTATGCCGAGGGTGGGTTGCCTCGGCGTTGGGATGCCGCTGAGGCGGCTCCCGGCGTGTTTCGCAGTGGCTTGGCGCGGCTTGCCGCGCGTACGGGTGCCCCGGTGGTTCCGGTGGGTCAGGCCGGTGCGCGTCGCGTCGTATCGGGGCGTCCGGTCAAGCAGTTCGCGGGGCTCGTCACGGCGCCGCTGCGGCGGCCCGCCCTTCATGTGCATGTGGGTGCGCCGTTGGTGTTGGGTGGTGGTGGTGTTCTTCGGCAGACGGCGCGGGCTCGCAGTGCGGTGACCAGTGCGTGGCGGACTGCGGCTGCCGGTCTGGGTGAGGCGGCGGCGTGTGCGGTGTAGTGCTGTGTGCGGGGCGGGCGGTTCTGTTTGGGGTGCCGGTGGCGCCGCGTCAGGTTCCGGCCAGTGCATACAGCAGGTCGTAGGCGGTGGGCACGAGGTGGCAGTCGTTGCCGCGGCGGGTGGCCAGGGCGGCGACGCCGGTGGCGGAGGCGGGGTGGTAGCCGGCGAAGGCCTGTTGGCCGAAGGTGGCTCCGGCGTGGAAGAGGAGGGGGCCGCCGGGTGCGGGGTGGTGGAACCAGGTCAGGGTGTGGGTGTCGCGGTGGCGCAGGCCGCGGCGTAGTACGGGGGTCTGTACCTGGTGCAGGGCTGGTGCCAGGGGTCCTGGGGGTGGGGTGAGGTGGGCTTCGAGGTAGGTGAGGAGGTCGTCGGGGGTGGTGCGGACGGCGGCGGCGGGGGCGAAGGCGCCCATGGGTGAGGTGGGGACGGGTGTGGTGCCGTCTTTGCGGTGGCCCAGGGCGTCGGTGTCGGTGGGGTCCGGTGCCGGGGTGGTGTCGGTGAGGCCGAGCGGGGTGAGGATCCGGGTGGTGAGCAGGTCGGGGAAGGCGGTGGCGGTGGCGGTGCTCAGGGCCGCGCCGAGGACGGCCATGCCGAAGTTGGAGTAGTTCCAGCGGGTGCCCGGGGTGTGGCGGGGGCGGGTCCGGGCGAAGACGTGGAGCAGTTGGCCGTGGGTGTAGTCGGCGTAGCTGTTGCGGCGGGGGTGCAGGAGGGCGCCGGCGAGGAGGTCGGGTGGGAGGCGGGGCAGGCCGGAGGTGTGGGTGATCAGGTGGCCGAGGGTGATCCTGTCCAGGTGGGGGTGGTGCGGTGGGAGGTGTGGGAGGTGGGTGACTACGGGGTCGTTGAGGGTGAGGGTGCCGTGTGTGCACAGGTCGGCCAGGAGCAGTCCGGTGTACGTCTTGGTCAGGGAGCCGAGTTCGTAGCGTGCGGTGAGGCGTTGGGGGCCGGGTGTGGGGCTGGTTCCGGTGTGCAGCAGGGTTCGTCGGCCGTGGCGGGTGACGGCCAGGATCACGTCCGGTGCGTCGATGCGGTGCAGGGAGCGGGTCAGGAGGTCCTGGTCGGCTGGTTCGCCGGTGGGCGTGGGGTGGGGGGTGGAGGTCATGTGTCAGGTGGTGTGGAGGGACAGGGCGCGGGAGGTGGCCATGGCGGAGGCGAACGCGGCGACCAGGGTGGGGTGGTGGGCGACGGCGAAGAGTTCGTCGGGGTCGTGGTGGGGCAGGGTCCGTTCGACGGGCATCGCGCCGGTGGGGGTCTGGGCTGCGGCGTAGCGTTGCCACAGGTGTTCGTCGAGGGTGGGCCGGGGCAGGCAGGCGTCCACGACGAGGAGTTCGCCCAGGAGGTCCCAGTGTTCCTGGTCGGCCCAGTCCTGGAGCCAGGCGGGCAGGTAGCGGGTGAGGTAGTCGGCGATGTCGGGTGGGATGTGGTGGGGTGACTGGCCCCAGTTGGTGAGGTGGAAGACGGTGTGCGTGATGTCGTAGGCGATGTGGAACTGTACGGTCCATGGTTCGGGGAGTTGGCCGAGCCAGGTGCGGCGGACCGCTTCGTCGAAGTCGCCGCTGGGCGGGAGGCCGATCTTGCGTTCGGCGTTGAGGACGCCGAGTCGTCGTGTGGGTGCCATTTCCAGGGCGGTGCAGGTGTTGGCCTGGCGGAAGACGCGTAGGGCGGTGTCGAGGCCGGGGTGGCGGTAGCCCAGTTCGTGGAAGGGGGCGTAGGCCTCCAGGGGTACCGGGGAGTAGGGCTCGGCGTGTTGGAGGCGTGCCAGGACGTGGCCGCCGTCGAGCAGTTCGCGCCAGGCGAAGTCGAGCAGGTTCTGGGCCTGGGCGTGCTGGCGGGATCCGGCGACGCCTTCCCTGATGAGTACCTGGGTGATGACGGCGACTTCGCTGGTGGCTTTGAGGCGGTCGCTGAGCGCGGTGGCGTCGGCTTCCGTCTCGGGTGTGGGGCGCAGGTGGTCGCGGTGGGTGTCGAGCCAGTTCTGGGCCTGGAGGCCGACGTGGTGGAGCAGGGCCGGGGCGGCCGGGGCGGGCGCGGGCACGGGGGACCTCACTTCGGCTGGTGGGCTGGCGGGCCGGCGTGGTGGGGGCCGGGGTGCGGTGGCGGCGTCGGCTGTGCGGTGGCTGTCCGGGCGAGTGTCGCGGCGAACACGGCCACCAGTGTGGAGTGGTAGCAGGCGGTGAAGAGGCGTTCGGGGTCGGTGGGCCGGGGTGTGGTTCCGGTCTCGGCGATGCTGCCGTCGGCGGCCTGTGCGGCGGCCAGGTGCTGCCATGCCGCCTGGTCGAAGGGGGCGTCGGGCAGGCAGGCTGTGACGGCGAGCATCTCTCCTGCCAGGTCCCAGAATTGTTCTTCGAGCCAGATCCGGGCCCAGGCGGGGGCCCATGGGCGCAGGTAGGTGGCGGCGGCGGGGGGCAGGGCGGGCCGGTCGCGGCCCCAGTCGGTGAGGTGGAAGACGTCGTGGGTGATGCCGTAGGCGGTGAGGCGGTCGACGGCCCAGGGTTCGGGCTGGATTCCGAGGCCCGTGTGGGCGAACACCGTGTCCCGGCAGGTGTGCGGGGGCAGGCCGATGCGCCGTTCGGCGTTGAGGATGCCGAGCGTGCGGGTGTGGTCCTCGCGGGCGATCTGCCAGCCTCGTAGCCGGGTGGTGGTCGCTGCCAGTTCCTCGACGGCGCGGTGGCGCAGTCCGCTGCGGGCGAAGACCCCGTAGAGCTCCACGGGGTAGGTGGCGTAGGGCTCCGCGCGGATCAGTTCGTGGAACAGGTCTCCTTCGCGGGTCTGTGTCCAGGCGAAGGCGCGCAACCGGGTTGCCTGGGCGCGGAGTTCGGGGCGTGGGTGGGCCGCGGCGATGACGCCGGTCAGTTCCGCGAGTTCACCGAGGGGCTTGAGGGTGAAGTTGACGTTGTTGTCGGCGGTGAGGTCGGGCGGCAGCCGGAAGAGGTCGCACCGCTCCTCCAGCCAGTCCAGCCCTGCCCGGACGAGTGCGTCGAGGAGGCGGTGGTCCTGGGTGGCCGCGGTGGTCGGGCCGGCGGGGTCGCGGGGCGCGGCGGCGTGGGCCGTCATCCGCGTCCGAAGAACCGTTGCGTGGCGGCGGAGTGCAGGGCGACGCGGGGGTGGTCGCCGGCCATGTGCCGGACGAAGGCGAGTCCCGTGTCGAGGCCGAGGCTGTCGGGTACGTCGGGCAGGCGGGCCAGCCATCGTCCGATGCCGATGGCCTGGAGCCAGTCGCGGCGGCGTACCGCGCGCACGAAGCCGCGTGCGAGGTCGTCGGTGCGTGGGGCGAGGTGTTCCTGGAGGCCGGCGGCGAGTCCCGGCGCGGCGAGTGCCGCCAACTGGGAGACGCGGTAGGAGAGTTGGGGCCAGGGGTCGCTGTGCGTCCACTGTGCGTCGGGCGGCGGGAGCGTGCTTGGGGGGTGGTGCGGGGTGGGCGCTCCGGTGGCCGTTGCGGTGGTGGCCGGGGAGGGCAGCCGGGCCTGGGCCGCTTCGGCGAGGCCGTGGTAGCTCCACTCGACGACGGTGGAGGAGTCGGCGTCCGGCGGGTAGTCGGTGAGCGCCTGCCGCACCAGTGCGGCGTCCGTCTCGTTCGCTGCGGGGCCGTGGTCGACGGCGAAGGGCGCGAGGGCGTCGGCGCCCAGCAGGCGCACCGCCATCGCGGCGAGCGGGTCGCCGGCCTGGGGGAACGAGTACGGACATGAGGAGGAACCGCCCTCGTCCCGAAGGGCGTGAGCGATCCCTGTGGCGGCTTCATCGACCATGGTGCTGAGCCGACTCGCCGTCGGCGGCTGATCCGTCACCTCAGTGGGTGGCCTTCTTCGGCCGCGGGGCGCTGGGCGACAGGAGCAGCAGTCCGCCCGCGAGGAGCAGTGCCGCGCACTCGGCGGAGTCGTGGTGCAGGCTCTCCGGCTCGGGTGTGTCGAGCAGGGCGTCGACCTGGGTCGTCAGGTCCTTCACCGGGGCGGAACGGTCCGTGATCATTGCGGTTACCTCCATGAGGGGGGACGAAACCAACGGTTAAAACTATATAGGGGCAAATGGTGCACGTCATATGCAACCGGGGCAGGCCTGTTGTGGTGCGGTGCCCCACTCCGGGGGCGGGTGCCGGGTCCTGCACCGCGGTTGCGCGCCTTCCGCGCCTTCCTCGTCTTCCGCGTCCTCCTCTTCCGCGTCTTCTGGGCCGCGCCGGGGGGTCTTTCTCGTGACGCCGGGCCGGTGGGCGGGCGCGCGCCCGGTTCCGCCCCGCCGTCGGGCCGGTGTCCGCGCTGCCCGGGCCCACGGTGAATGGGCCGCTGTCCGGGGCCAACTGGGTTGTCTGCAAGGCTCGTTGGGGTCCGCGGGAGGCGCGGGCAGGGCCGTCCGCTCGCCGGGCTCCGCCCGCCCCTCCCCCGCCCTGCGGGGGTGGCTGCGCTCAACTCGGGTGCGGGCGGCGGGGATGCGGGATGGTCACCGCTCGGTCAGGTGGGCGCTGACGACGACGTTGCCCTCGTAGCGCCGCAGTTGCCGGTCGAAGCCGCCGCCGCAGGTGATCAGCCGCAGTTCGGGGCGGCCGGTGTCGGCGTACACCTTGTCGTCGGGGAAGTCGTCGGCGTCGTAGACGTCGACGCTGTCGATGGTGAAGTGCGCCGTGCGCTTGTCGGCCCGGGTGACGTCGACCGTCATGCCGGGTTTGACGGCGCCCAGGTTGTAGAAGACGGCGGGCCCGGCGGGGATGTCGACATGGCCGGCGATGACGGCGGTGCCCCGGGTGCCGGGGGCCGGGCCGCCGGACCACCATCCGGCCAGGTTCTGGTCGCTCTCGGGCGGGGCCGCGAGCCGGCCGTCGCCCTGGACGGCGAGGTCCGTCAGCGGGGCCTCGACACGGACCGCCGGCACCGACACCCACAGCGGCGCGGAGGCGGGCAGCGGGGCGGCCGGGGGTGCGCGCCGGCCGCTGTGGTCGGCGGTGCCGTTCGTGTGAGGGCCCGCGGGCTGCGGCGGGCCGTCGGGGGCGTGGCCGACGGCCGTGACGACGACGATCGCGATCGCCGCCAGGAGCAGGCACAGCTCCCAGGGGAACCGCCACCGCACCGGGCGGCGGGCGGCGCGCGGTGCCCGCCGCCCGGCGGCCTGTTCCTGTGCGTACGCCTGCCACCCCGCGCCCGGAGTGTCCTCGCTGCCCCAACGGTGCATGTGCTGACCTCGGTCTGTCCCGCTCGGCGCCAACTGCCTGGAGGTGCGCCCGCGGACGCCGCCCGGCCGGGCGTCCTGCCCGGGCCGGGGCGGTGTTCGGCGGGCCGGGCGTCAGTGCCGGCGGGCGCCGCGCGAGCGGTGGCGCAGGGCGAAGCCGGCGGCGGCCGCGACGGCGAGGCCGCCCGCGGCGGCCAGCGCGGGGGTGGAGGTGGGGTCGGTGCTGGTGGAGCCGGTACCGGTGTGCATGGCGCCGGACGGCTTCCTCGTCGCGGGCGCGGTCGGGTTCATCACCGTGTCGCCGCAGATCCGCTGGGCCTCGGAGGCCGCGGAGTCGGACTTCTGCTTGAGCTGCTCGACGTTGTCCTGCTCGGCCTGGCCGGGGTGGCCGCCGGCGTCGATCTCCTTCTGGTAGTCGGCGAGCGCCGCCTTGTAGGCGGTCTCGGCCTCCATCGCCGCCGCGGTGGCCGGGTCGCACTGGGTGTCGGACGCCGAAGCCATCGGCGCGGCGAACAGGATCGCGGTGGCGGCCAAGGCGGTGCCGGTGGCTATGTTCAGCGAACGCATCAGGGCTTCCTCCAGGGAGCACGGCGGCTACGGCGCGGGAGGCGCCGTCGGACGAACCGCCTTTGCGGTCACACAAGCCCGAACCCGCCCGCCGCGCAGGTCACACGTGCCGCGACACCGATGCCCGCGGGCGCCGCCCGTCAGAAGTACGCAGCTCACAGCCGTCCTCGGGAGCGGCCCAGCGGATTGCGCGGGACTGCGCCGAACGGGCCCCGCACCAGCCCCGAAACAGGTCCCCGAGGGCTCCGCCCTCCCCCGCGGGGGCGGGCGGCCGGGATGGATAGGCTCGCGGGAACGGACCCGCGCGTGGAGGACCTGATGGGTGAGGGCATCGCCTGGATCGGTGCGCGTCTCCTCGCGCCGGTGTCGGCGGAGGTGCCGGGGATGGCGGGCGGCATCTCGCTCACGGCGGCCCGGGGCATCGCGCCCGGCGCATTCCTCGTCGCGCTGGGCGCCGACGCCGAAGAGCTGACTGCGCGCACCCCCTACCGGGACCTCGCCGGGGCGGTGGACCTCCACCGGCGCCCGTCGTCCAGGGTCAATGCCGTGGCGTACGGGACGTGCGGCGAGTGGGTGTTCGTGCTGGAGGACTGGGGCGCGGCGACGTGGGCCACCGGCCTGCGCTCGGTGGCGTCGATGGCGCCGCGCCCGGGCCAGGAGATCGTGTGCGTGTCGCTGAACCGCTTCAGTCCGCCGTCGCAGCTCCTCCACGTTCCCGGGGACGAGCGGGCGCGGCGGGCCGAGTTCGGGGAGGACACCGGTGGGGCGTCGGCCCTGGACTCGGCGCTCCACGCGGCGGGCGCGGTCTTTCCGGCCATCGGGGAGGTCGGCGAGGCGGCGGTGGTGGCGTACTACGAGGAACACGGGCCGCGGCTGCCCGAAGCGGTGTTCGGTGCGGTCGGCGACTACTGCGGCCTCCGCGTCGACGAGGCGGCGGTTCGGGCCGGCGACCTTCCCGGGGTGCTCCTCCCCCTGCCGTGACGTGCCGCCCGCGCCGGCCCGCCTCTCAGCCGAGCCCCGCCTCTCAGCCGAGCCCCGCCTCTCAGCCGAGCCCCGCCTCTCGGCCGAGCCCCGCCTCTCGGCCGAGCCCCGCCTCTCGGCCGAGGTGTTCCACGGCCGTCAGGTGGTAGGCGGTGTCGGCCCGGAAGCCCTGGCCGGTGTCGGCCTTGATCTCCAGGACGAAGCCGCCGGGGACGAGCGGCTCCATCGCGCCCCACAGGCCCCAGGTGTGCCGCCGGGTGAGTCCCGTACGGAAGGAGCCGGAGAACGGCGACAGCACCAGTTCCACGCCGTCGAGGTGGGCGGCGGCGCGGGCCACCGGCATGGTCAGCGGTGTCGCGGAGCGGCTGTGCGTGTGCTGGAGGTTGATCACGGTCACGCGGGCCGCCGGCGGCCGCCGGAGGGCCGCCCGGCCGCGGTGGTGGGCGGCGGGGGCCGGGTCCGGGCCGTGCGGGCCGTCATGCGGCGTCCGGTGTGCGGGCCAGGCTCCGCCTGACCTGGCGGGTCAGGTCGTCGGCGAGGACCTCGGGCAGGCCGGCCGCGACGCCGTCCAGGGCCAGGGCGGCGACCTCGGCCGGGTCGCTCTTGCGGTCGGCCGGGACGTGGGCGGCCATGTCGGTGTCCATGTAGCCGACGTGCAGGGCGGTGACCGTGATGCCCCGGGGGGCCAGTTCCTCCCGGGAGGCGTCGGTCAGGGCCCAGGCGGCGGCCTTGGTCGCGGCGTAGGAGCCCAGGGGTGCCGGGTGCGCCCAGGACAGCACGGACAGGACGTTGAGGACGGCGCCGCCGCCGTTGTCCCCGATGACGGGGGCGAAGGCCCGGGTCAGGGCGAGGGGACCGTAGAAGTTGGTCTCCATCTCGGCCCGCAGATCCTCGACGTCGCCGGTGAACAGCGAGGTGCCGGTGGACAGACCGGCGTTGTTGATCAGCACGGTGGTGTCCGCGGCGATGCGTGCGGCCTCCCGGACGGATTCGGGGTCGGTGACGTCCAGGCGGAGGGGCACGGCGCCGTCGAGGTCGATCGTCTCCGGGCGGCGGGCGGCCGCGTACACCGTGGCCCCCCGGGCCAGGAGCTGGCTCGCCAGGTGCCGGCCCAGGCCCCGGTTGGCGCCGGTGACCAGGGCGGTCGCGTTCTTGAGTTCCACGGGTCCTCCAGGGATGCGGTGCGGGTGCGCACGACGGGGGCGGGCACCCCACTCGATAGATGATGGATGTAATCCAACTCCTCGGCTAGGATAGATGTCAAGCGTCATTGAAATCGAGGGCAGCGTGGAGGCGGGCATGGGCCGGGTGTCGCAGGCGCAGGCGCGGGAGAACCGTCAGCGGGTCGTGGAGAGCGCCTCACGGCTGTTCCGGGAACAGGGCGTCGACGTCAGCGTCGCCGATCTGATGAAGGCGGCCGGGCTCACCCACGGCGGCTTCTACAAGCAGTTCGCCTCCAAGGAGGCGCTGGTCGACGAGGCCACCGCGCACGCCTTCGCCGAGCGCGCCCGGCAGTACGGGGCGGACGGCACCGCGGGCGGCGCACCCGCCGAAGCCCGCCGGGCCCTGATCGACACCTACCTGTCCGCCGAGCACCGGGACGATCCGGGCCGGGGCTGCCCGGTCGCCGGTCTCGTCACCGACATGGCACGCACCGAGGCCGGCGGCGAGGCCCACCGCACGTACGCGCGCGGCGTCGAGGCCTACGCCCGGCGGCTCGACGACGAGGACGGCGCGGAGGGCGCAGAGGACGGGGACGGCGGCGGGCTGGCCCGCCTCAGCGCCATGGTGGGCGCGCTGGTGCTGGCCCGCGCGACGCGGGGCACGCCGCTGTCCGACGAGATCCTGACGACCGTACGCACGTCGCTGACGGATCCGGCGGCGTGAACGCGACCGGCGCCGCGGGGCGGGGCCCGGCGCCGTGGCGGCGGGTCAGGAGTGGAGCCGCCAGCGGCCTTCGGACACGACGTCCACCGTGTCGTCCCTGACCCGCACGGCCGTCTCGTCGTCGATGAAGTAGACCGGGAAGTCCGCCCGGGCCGCGATGCGATCGGCCCAGGCGTCGTCCCGCTCGGGGAAGTCCGGCGAGTACAGGTGCGGCTTGAGGTACCAGTCGAAGAGGCCGAACGGCGGCTCCACGTCGGTCGCGCCGAGCGCGTGCAGGTCCGCGGTGTCGCCGATGACGTCGGCGGAGTGTGCGGTGAGATTCCGGCTGAAGATCATCGATCCGGCGCTGACGCCCACGTAGACCCGCTCCCGCAGCGCCTGCGAGAAGCCGCGCGCCAGGCCGTTGCCGGTGATGCTGCGCGCGAGGTGGTAGTGGTTGCCGCCCTCCGCGTAGATGACGTCGGCGTGCAGCAGCCGGTCGAGCACCATCTGCCGGGGCAGGCCGTTCAGCTCCAGGACGTCGAACTCCCGCCAGCCCAGGCCGTGCAGCCGGACCAGGTCTGAGACGAACCACCCGTGGTCCCCGGGCTGGGCGAGCGACGCGGTGGGGACGAACACGATGTTCGCGGAGTCGAACGGCTTGCCCAGCATGTCCCGCAGCGCCTCCCGCAGCGTCTCGTTGCGCAGGCCGCTCGCCGTCAGCAGAAGATTCATCGGGCGAGCCAAGCACGGCCGCCGGGCGGGTGCAACGCACCCCGGGGGGGCCGGGGGCGGCGGGGGCCGGGGGCGCGGTCCAGCGGCCCGCCGCCGGGCCGGGCCGGGCGGCCGTCTCCCGCCGTCGGGCCGTCGCGTCGTCGCGTCGTCGCGTCGTCGTCAGTCGGCCGCCGGTGCGGCGGCGCCGCGCGGCGCCGGGCGCAGGGCGAACCAGGTCCGGGCCCTTACGCGGGCGCGGTCGGTCAGGACGGTGAAGGGGGCGGGTTCGCCTCCGGCGTCGCGGACGGCCTGGACGAGGTGGTCGCGCAGGAGCCACACGTCCACGGGGTCGGCCCCCTCGACGCCGAGGGTGCGGGTGAGCCGGTCCGCCGTCCACTCCAGGGCGTCGGCGACCCGGCGTTCGCCGTGGCCGGTCCGGGCGAGGTTGGTGCGCAGCTCGCCGGCTGTGCGGCGGCGTTCTTCGGTGGTCAGCGACATGCGGTGCGCTCCCCTTGAGACGGACGGACGGGTGGATGGGCGGATGGATGGGCGGGACGGGCGGGACGGGCGGCCGGGGGTGCGGTGGGGTCAGCGGATCTCGATGTCGCCCGTGCGGGACGGGATCGCGTCGAGCGTGGCGAGGGTCGCGGCGTCGAGGCGGATCGCGCCCGCGGCGACGTTGGCCGCGAGGTGGTCGATGTCGGCGGTGCCGGGGATGAGCAGGGTGTGCGGGGCGTGGTGGAGGAGCCAGGCGAGGGCGATCTGCGCGGGTGAGGCGTCCAGTTGGCCGGCGGCGGCGAGGACGGCGTCCTCCCCGGTCGCTTTCGGCAGGCCGGGGAAGGCGCCGCCGAGCGGGAAGTAGGGCACCCAGGCGATGCCCTCGGCGCGGCACAGCTCGACCATGTCCTCGTCGTCGCGGGAGACGATGCTGTAGGCGTTCTGCACGCAGACGATGCCTGCCGCCAGGGAGCGGCGCAGGACGTCGATGGTGGTGCTGCTGAGGCCGATCGCGCCGATCTTGCCCTCGTCGCGCAGGGCGGTCATGACGGCGAGCTGGTCGTCGAGGTCGACGTCCTGGTCGCCCTCGGCGCGCAGGCCGGGGCCGTGGTCGGCGCGGCGCAGGTTGACCACGGGGATCTGTTCGACGCCGAGGCCGGCGAGGTTGTCCTCGACGGCGGCGCGCAGTTCCTCGGGGCGCTGGGCGAGGCGGAGGTGGACGGGGCCGTCGTCGGGGGTGGCGCCGACCTTGCTGACGACGAGCACGTCGTCCCCGGGGCGGATAGCGCGGCGGATGAGGTCGTTGGAGAGGCCGTTGCCGTAGAAGTGGGCGGTGTCGATGTGGTCGACGCCGAGTTCGACCGCGCGGCGCAGGACGCGCAGGGCGGCATCCTGGTCGTCGGCGAGCCGGGGCAGCTGCATGGCGCCGAAGCCGACGCGGGAGACGGTGCGTCCGGCGAGTTGTCCGGCGCCTCCCGCGCGCGGCGCGCCGCAGGCCGTGGTCGCGGCCGACACGGGGGCGGGGGCGGAGGGGGTCGTGGGCGTGGCGTCGGCGGGGGAAGGGGTGGGGGAAGCCATGGGGGGTCCTGTCCTCGTGAGATGATCGAGGTGAAACGGAGGAGCCTCCGTTAAGCCCACCGTAGCACGAACCGGAGGAGCCTCCGCTTTGACCGCACTCGAACCGCCCGCAGAACCGCCCACGGAGCCACCCGCGGAGCCGCCCACA
This sequence comes from Streptomyces sp. NPDC088785, assembly GCF_044750685.1. Taxonomy (NCBI): domain Bacteria; kingdom Bacillati; phylum Actinomycetota; class Actinomycetes; order Kitasatosporales; family Streptomycetaceae; genus Streptomyces; species Streptomyces sp. NPDC088785. The sequence continues at coordinate 40,225 of NZ_JBIVKH010000023.1, read as the reverse complement.
CCGCACTCCCCCGGCGGCGACGCCCCCGCGCGCCCCGCCGGCACGGGCCGGGCGGGCCGCTCCGACGCACGGCGCAACCGCGACAAGCTCCTCACGGCGGCCCGGACCGTGTTCGCGGCCGCCGCCGGGGGCCCGGTCACCCTCGACGCCGTCGCACGCGCGGCGGGGGTCGGCATCGGCACGCTCTACCGGCACTTCCCCACCCGCGAGGCGCTCGTCGAAGCGGTCTACGCCGCCGAGCTCGACGCCCTGGCCGCCGCCGCCGGCGAACTGCTCGGCGACCTGCCCCCGCTGCCGGCGCTGCGGACGTGGCTGGACCGCTACACCGCGTTCGCCGCCACCAAGCACGGCATGATCGACATGCTGCGCTCCGGCCCCGCCCCCACCTCCGTGCCGACCCGGCCCACCCGCGAACGGATCGCCGCAGCGGTCGGTGAACTCCTCACCGCCGGCGCCCGCAGCGGCTCCCTGCGCGCCGACGCCGACCCCGACGACGTGACCACCCTGCTCCTGGGCGTCTCGCTGGCCGCGGCCTCCGGCAGCTCGGCGGAACAGACCGGCCGCGCCCTCGACCTGATCGTCGACGCACTGCGCCCCCGCACCCCACCGGCCTAGCGGCGCCGCCCGCAGCCGGCGGACACCACGGCCCGGCACACCCCCTGACCGGGCTCCTCCGCACCCTCCGCGCCCTTCTGCGTCCCTACGTGTCCCTCCGTGGCCCTCCGTGGCCCTCCGTGGCCCTCCGTGGCCCTCCGTCTCGCAACCCGCGCCCCGGCGGGCGGCGTTGTCGGTGGCGGTTGGTGGAAC
>NZ_JBIVKH010000023.1:27428-39323 GCF_044750685.1 Streptomyces sp. NPDC088785 | reverse complement strand
GCCCTCCGTGGCCCTCCGTGGCCCTCCGTGGCCCTCCGTGGCCCTCCGTCTCGCAACCCGCGCCCCGGCGGGCGGCGTTGTCGGTGGCGGTTGGTGGAACTTCAGTTCCCGCGAAGATCGCGGACGGCGCGAACACATCGGGAACGGGGCGGACATGACCATCGGGACCATCTGCGTTCACCGGCCGGATGGGCGCGCAGCGCCAGGACCGGCTGTCCGCGCTGTTCACACCGTGGGGCCATCTCCAGACGCTGCCGCTGTACGACGTGTTCGCCGGCGGGGTCCTGAAGAGCGGATACCGGCAGCGCCGGTGACGGGGGTGGGGCCGGTGGCGGGGAGCGGGGGCTGAGCGGCCGGGGCGGGGCGGGTGGGCGGCGGTCCGAATGGCGGCCCGCACCGCTCTGGAAGATCATGGGCCCGGTCAGGCGCATGATCTTCGCAGCAGGGGAAGGGCCGGGCCGTGTGGCAGTTCTTCGCGGACAACCCGTGGGTGAGCGTCTTCGCCGTGATCACGGTGGGTGCGCTGCTGGGCATGGTCCGGTTCGGGCCGGTGAGGCTGGGCGCGGCCGGAGTGCTGTTCGTGGGGCTCTTCGTGGGCGCGCTCGACCGGGACATCGGCCCGGCCGTCCCCGCGGGTGTCTCCGCGCTCGGTCTGGCCCTGTACGTCTACACGGTCGGTCTGGAGTCGGGCCCGGCGTTCTTCCGTGAACTGCGCGGCCAGCTCGCGGTGATGGCGGGGGCGGTGGTGGCGCTCGTGCTGACCGCGGCCGTGGTCGGGTTCGTCGGCCATCGGGGCTTCGGGATCAGCGGCCCCTACCTCGCCGGCGGCTTTGCCGGGATCGGGACCACCACGCCCGGTCTCGCCGCCGCCCAGGCCGCCTCCGACGACCCCGCCCAGCCGGCGGTCGGTTACGCCATCGGCTATCCGCTGGCCGTCGTCGTCACCATCGTGTTCGTCGCGGTGATCGCCGCCCGCCGCACGTGGAGGGCGCGCCGCGACCCCGACTCCGCACTGCCCTCGAAGCTGGTCCACCGCACGGTGCGGGTGACCCGCGACGCCCGCTGGGCCGACGTGCCCGGCACGGGCGCCCTTCGGGTGCGGGCGACCGAACACCGCCCGGCCGGCGGGGAGACGGCCGTCGCCGGCGCCCTCGACCGGCTGGCCCCGGGCGACCAGGTCGTCCTGGTCGGCGGCGAGAGCGACGTGCGGGCGGCCGCCGCCCACCTGGGGGTGCCCGCCGCGCACGACCTGCTGGAGGACCGGCACAGCGTCGACTACCGCCGCATCCTGCTCACCGACCCCGCCCTGGCCGGCCACACCGTCGCCGAGCTGGGGCTTTGGGAGCGCTACGGCGCCCTGGTCAGCCGGGTGCGGCGCGGCGACTTCGACATGCTCGCCCACGACGGTCTCGTGCTCCAGCTCGACGACCGGCTCAGGGTCGTCATGCCCCGCGGGCAGTCCGCCGCCGTCAGCGCCTACCTCGGCGACACCGAGACCCGGGTCAGCGAGGTCGACGCGGTCAGCCTCGGTCTCGGCCTCACCCTCGGTTTCCTCATCGGCATCCCCTCCCTGACCCTGGGCGGCACCACCCTGGCCCTGGGCACCGGCGCCGGGCCGCTCGTGATGGGCATGGTCCTGGGCTGGCGCCGGCGCACGGGGCCGCTGGTGTGGACGCTGCCGACCCGCGCCAACCTGGCGCTGCGCCAGATCGGCCTGCTGCTCTTCCTCGCGGTCGTCGGCCTCACCTCCGGATACTCCTTCCGGCAGAACGCCTTCTCCGTGTTCGGACTGAAACTGCTGGCGGTCCTGGCCGTCGCGGCCGTCGTCGGCTACGCCCTGATGGTCCTGGCCGCCCGTGTGCTGGGCCAGAGCCGGGAGCGCACCATGGGGCTGCTCTCCGGCTACGTCGGCAACCCCGCGATCCTCGCCTACGCCAACGGCCGGGCCACCGACAGCCGGGTGAACGCCGGATACTCCACCCTCTTCGCGCTCGCCATCCTCGTGAAGATCGTCTGTATCCAGCTCATCGTCGGGCTCTGAGCGCGGCGGCCGCACCGCGCACGGTCAGGCCCGGTACACGCGCAGTTCGGCGACCTGGCCGGCCGGCCAGCCGGTGTTCGCGGTGAAGACCAGGCGCAGGTGGCGGGTGGGCGGTGCGGTGGGCAGGGACAGGGTGGCGGTGTTGCCGGTGGCCGGGTCGAAGGTGCAGGCGGTGGCGGGGCGCAGGGTGCTGAACGAGGTGCCGTCGGTGCTGCCCTGCACGGTGACGGTCTGGGTGCGGGTGGCCCAGGCGGTGGCGGGCGGCAGGGTGAGGACGACGCGGCCCAGGCCGGTGGCGGTGCCCAGGTCGACCTGGAGCCATTGGGGGAAGGCGTTGTTGGTGCTCTCCCAGTAGGTGTTCGCGTTGTCGTCCACGGTGTTCTGCGCGACGTAGCCCTGGGTGTGGCCGCTGGACGTGGCCGGCCGGTTCAGGGCGATGTTGTCGGTGGTGGAGCCGGCGGTGGTGGTCGCGGTGACCTGGTTGGAGGGCGGGGAGAGCAGGCCCGCCGCGTCGAGGGCCTGCACGTCGAAGGTGTAGGACGTCGAGGCGCTCAGGCCGCTGACGGTGAAGGTGGTGGCGTCGGCGCCGGTGGTGCCGACGGGGGTGGCGGTGGAGCCCTTGAGGGTGCGCACGCGGTAGCCGCGCACGCCGACGTTGTCGCCGGCGGCGTTCCAGGCGAGCGTCACGGTGGTGTCGCTCACGGCGGTGACCCGTGCGTTGCCGGGTGCGGTCGGCGGCACGGTGTCGCCGTCGCCGGCGACCGGTCTGGTGGGGCGGGTGGCCGTGACGGGGAGCTGGCCCTTGAGCATCCGGCCGCCGTCGCCGGTCAGGCGCAGGTAGTAGTCGGCGGAGCAGGCGGTGCCGTCCTCGTCGAGGGCGAGGAAGCCCGATCCGGCCGGGACCCAGGCCTGGGATTCGGCGGTCTTGGCGATCTGGTTGCCCTCGTTGTACTCGTCGAACATCGAGATGTAGACGCTGGGCACCCCGGCCCGGCCCATGTTGTAGAACTGGCGCCACATGAAGTCGCCGTGGGCGCGCTGGCGGTCGCCCACGCCGCCGGGCAGGACGCAGGGCTGGTAGTCGATGCCGTGCGCGGTGCACTCGGCGAGGTCGGGCACGGTGGCGACGTTGTAGAAGTTGTCGGCGTCGCCGGCGGTGCCGATCCGGCCGACCATCCACGGCGAGAGCATGTCGAAGGCGTGGTAGACGTCCGAGAAGCCGGGCCGGGAGTCCCGGTCGCCGGTGCGCCACCAGGTGGGCACGCCGCCGATCACGTAACAGCCCTGCTGTTTGAACCAGTTGACGACCTCCAGGCATGCGTCGGGGGTGAAGGGCCGCTGGTTGTCGTCGAAGCCGAAGCCCCAGATGCAGACCACCGGCCGGCCGTTCTGGCGGGCGTAGGCGGGCGAGGCGGTGTGGGCGCGCATCTTGGCGGTCCAGTCCGTCTTGATGTCCGTGCGCATGCTCGTCCAGTCGGAGACGTCGTACATGACGTAGAACTTGACGCCCGCGGCTTCGGCGGCGCCGCGCACCTTGGCGGCCATGGCGTCGCGGGTGGGGCCCTCGCCGCCGGTGGGGTTGAAGCGCTGGAGGGCGGCGGTGTCGATGCCGTACTGCTTCATCCAGCGGAAGTGCACGTCGACGGTCGACTGGTCGTAGGAGGAGAACAGGGTGGCGGGTTGGCCGTTGCCGAGGGCGGCGAAGGCGGTGCGGTAGGTGGCCGGGTAGTCGCGGGTGTCGGGCCAGGCGACGATGGCCTTGTTGGACGGGGAGGGGGTCTGGCCCCAGTTCTGGGCCCAGTGCCACCAGCCGTTGACCGGGGCGCCGTCGCCGGCGCACGCGAACCAGCCCTGGTAGCCGACGGTGACCTTGCCGACCACGTCGCCGGGGGCGCTCGCGGCGGGGGCGGCGGTGGCGGTGAGCGCGCTCTGGCCGAGTCCCACGGCCGCGGTGGCGCCGGTGGTGGTGACGGCCTGTAGGAGCCTGCGGCGCGAGAGGGCCATCTGGTTCTCCTCGATCGGTGGGGCGCCGACTCGGCGTCCGGGCAAGGGGGTTGGCCGGCGGGGTCGGCGTCCGGGGGGGGCGACGCACAGGAGCGTATTGACGTGAACATGTGAACGCAATAGAGGTGCAGGGCTCCGCAAAAAAAGCGCGAGCCAGCGAAATAAGGTGCCTGCGGCGGGAGTTGGCGGACCCGGGCCCCTGGACTCCCCCGTTTTTTGGGTGCGGGATGTCCCCGTGTACGCCATGCACGGCGCGAGGGGGACGACACGCACATGGACACGCACACGGACACGGACCAGGCCTGGAGGCCGTGGGACACCAAGGCCGAGGACGCCCACCGGCGCCTGGCCCGCTACGCCAACGCCGACGTGGGCGCCCTGGCCCGGCACCGCCTGTGGGTGGACGGGGGCCACCACGAGCGCGAGGAGGGCACCCCGCAGCTGCTGGCCGACCTGTACCAGGCCCTGCGCGACAAGGAACGGCCCTACGAGAAGGTGCCGTGGAACACCGGCACCGAGCAGATCATCCGCGACATCCGGATGGTGGACCGCAGCTGCGCCACCTGCCTCGACCTGGCGCTGCTGTACTCCTCGATGTGCCTGCACAAGCGGCTGCGCCCCTACGTGGTGCTGCTCAGCGACCCCGAGGAACGGCTGCCCGACCACGCCCTGGTCCTGCTCACCGCCCGCCCGCCCGGCGCCGGATCCGGCGCGGACGGCGACGGGCGCCGCCCGCGCCGCCCGCTGGCCGGCGCCACGCCGCGCACCGGCGAGGAACACGTCTACTTCTGGATACCCACCCCCCAGGGCCTGGATCCCGACACCCTGGCCGTCGACGTCCGCCAGGCGTGCCGGCAGCCCGGCGCCGGCTTCGAGGCGGCCTGCGCCCAGGGCCGCGAGCTGATGCTGCGCGGCGGCTACCGCGACATCGTCCTGATCGACGTACTGGCCCTCCAGACCGACGGCCACCCCCCCTTCGACCTCCTGCCGGAGGCCAACGTCCCCGCGATCACGAGCCGGCTCCCGGCCCGCCCCCGCTTCCACCCCTACGCCGCACGGCAGAAACTGATGGACGATCTCGTCGGCGCCACCGGCACCGTCGTGCTCCACGGCGAGCAGGGCAGCGGCAAGTCCATGCTGGCGCACCAGATCGCGGCGAAGGCGCAGTACGGCTCCGGCTGGTTCCTGGCCGCCAACGACCAGGCCGTGCTCACCGCCGAGCTGGGCGACGCCGAGATGGCCGAGCAGGGCGTCGCCCCCTCCGCCATCGACCGCGGCACCCGGGCGACCTTCGCCAAGCTCGCCCAAGCCCGGCTGCGCACGGCACCGGGCCCCTGGGTGGTCGTGCTCGACAACGTCGACGTCGGCCCGGACCAGCTGACCGACATGCCGGTGCCGCAGCCCTACAAGGGCCAGCTGGTGGTCGTCACCACCACCGCGCCCGAATGGCTCGAACACCGCCCCGGCGTCGTGGTGCACCGGTTGCGGCCGCTGCCCGCCGCCGACGTCGAGGAACACCTGGGCGCCACGGCGCCGCTGGCCGCCCTGCACGGGCGCCCGCTACTCGTCAGCGCCAGCCACCGCTTCCGCACGGCCACCGCCGGACGCGACTGGTGGAGCGGGCACGAGGGACTCACCGTCGACGGGGCGCCGCACGCGCTGTGGGCGGCCGTGCGCGCGGAGCTGACCGGCGAGCGGGACGGCCCGGACGCGGGGGCCGGCGACACGGCGGCGCTCGGGCTGGCCGCCGCCCTGGCCTGGCTGCCGCCCGCCGGCCTCGACCTCGACGTGGTCGCCCCGGTGGTGGCGACGGCGCTGGCCGCCGTGCACGGCGGCCAGCCGCGGCAGGAGCGCCTGTGGCAGGCCGCCGAGCGGCTGAGCCGGCTCGGCATGGTCGACCTGCGCGAGGGACGCGTGCTGATGCACCGGCTGCTGCGCGACGCCGTGCGCCGCGACGTGCGCGCCCGGGACGCCGCCGGGGCCGCCGCCCTGCTCGGGACGGTCCTGGAGGAGCTGTGGGCGTCGATCGACACCGTCGGCTACGCGATCCTGCGCGACGCCGGCGGTCCGATGCCCCCCGGCGACAGCCCGGTTCCCTACGGGCTGATGCTCGACGCGCAGGACATCGGCTCGGCCGGCGCGCCCGGAGCGCTGGAGGAACTCCTGGGCGCCCACCCCGACCCGGCCGCCGCGGCGCGGGCCCTGCACGCGCTGGCCGGCCTGGTCGAGCGCCAGGACGAGAAGACCGCCGCCCGCATCGTGGGCCGGCTGCGCGACACCGCGCCGGCCGCCGACGGCCCCGCCGGGCCGCGGCTGACGACCGTCAACGCGCTGCGCGGCAGCGCCCGGGCGGTCTACCGCGACCAGACGGCCTCGCCCGAGCAGGTGAGCGAGGCGCTCGGCTGGATGGAACGCTGCGCCGACCTGTGCGCCCGGCTGCCCGAGGACCCGCTGCTGCGGGACGCCTTCCGGCTCACCGGCGCCCGCGCCCAGGCCATGTACGGGCTGCTGCTGAAGAAGCGCGGCGCCCTCCTTGAAGGCGCGGGGCGGCTGGACGCCTACCGGGCCGCCGAGCGGCTGCTCCAGCGGAGCGCGGCGGTGCGGGCCGAACTCGTCGGCGACAAGGACAGCCCGGACCTGGACCGCAGCAAGTACAACTTGGCAGGTGTGTCGATCGAGTTGGCCAAGCACGACGACCCGGCCTGCTGCAAGCAGCACCTGGACCTGGCGCGCTCGGTCTACCAGGAGGTGCTGGAGATCAGGGAGCGCCGCCTGGGCACCCGCTACCTCGAGGAGGTCGCCTGCTGCGTCAACGGTCTGGGCCTGGTCGCCTACTACGAGGCGCTGCTGCTGTCCATGTCCCACCAGCAGCGGGTCAGCCGGCTGCGCGAGGCCGCCGCCCACGCCGGCGCCGCCGACGAACTGCGGGCGCACTCCGACGGCCCCGTCGACCGCGGCAACACGCTCAAGTCCGTCTCCCTGGGCGCCCGGATCGCGCTGGCCCGGCTGGGGCTGTCGGTCGAGGCGGACCCCGCCCCCGCGGGCAAGGCCACGCACTACGACGACGAGTACGGCCGGGACCTCGCCCTGTGCTCCTACCTGCCCGCCCTGAGCTTCATCCGTGACCGAGGAATCGAGAACCGCACCATGCCGCCACTGCGCTTTCCCCCCGTCCCCCTGGCCGCCTCCGGCGACGCCATCCTGCCGGCCGTCGACGGCTGGATCCGCTCCGAGGCCATGCACGCCCTGGTCACCGCCTTCGACGGCGACGACAAGACCCTCCTGGACCCCGGCCTCGCCCTGGCCGAACGCATCGAGGCGCTGTACGCGTTCAGCGAGCGCTGGCAGAACCGCGCCGCCCACCAGGAACGCAACGAGGCCGCCGACCTGCCCCTGACGGCGCAGCAGAGCGAGGTGGTGCCGGCCGCCGCCGCGGCGCTGGGCCTGCACGACTGCCCGCCGCCGCGCCACAGCGACTACGACCACGTGCTGCTCCTGGGCGGTCTGGTGCGCGCCTGCTTCAACCGTCCCGCCTACGCGGCGCAGTTGTGCGACGTCGGGCAGGTGCGCACCGACAGCATCGTCGCGCTGGGCGGGCACCGGCCCTTCCGCGGCTCGGCCGACCTCGCCGAGGACGAGTTCCGGCTCGCCGAACGCATCGGCCATCCCGAACTGAGCGAGGAGTACCAGGCGCTGGACGCCGGCACCCGGGCCGCCTTCCGGCTCGGGGAGCCCGAGCACGTCGAGGGCGAGCGCACCCAGGACATCGGGGGCACCTGGGGGGTGCGGCACTACCGGCGGCCCGGCGGCGGGACGGTCCGGGTCGCCGCCGCCCCCTCCTCCGACCCCGCCGCCCGGCGCGCGCACACCGGCGACACCTACGCGTTCTTCGCCGAGCGCATGGAACAGCTGCGCCCCGGCGCCCGGCTGCTGCTGGTGACCACCCCCATCTACGCGCCCAGCCAGCACTTCACCGCCCTGCACCGGCTCGCGCTGCCCTACCGGGTGCAGGTGGAGACGGTCGGCGGTGACCCGGCCGGGCTGCCACAGGCACTGCACCAGCCGTTCTCCGCGACCCGCTACCTCGCCGAGGTGCGCACCGCCCTGCGGTCGCTGCGCGGCCTGGTCCAGGAGGCCTCCCGAACCGCTGGAGAGAGGTGACCCGTGAACCGTGACACCACCACCGGGCCGGACGGGAACAGCGAGTCCGTCGCCGGCGCCGCGGCCCGCGCCTGGAGCCGGGTGCCGGCGTCGACCCGGCGCAAGTTCAACCCCAAAGGGGAGTACCGCAAGCGCCTGTGGGAGAGCCTGCTCTACCACGTGGCCCGGGACACCGATGCGCGGCTGCGGCCGGTGCTGCGCCACGACTGCCGCGGTGAACTGACGGCCGATCAGGCCGGGCAGCTGGTCGCCGCCGTCGTCGGCCGGTCCGAGCGCCTGGACCGCGCCGGGGACTGGGTGCTGGGGATGGCGGCGGCGCGCGGGCGCATCAAGCGGGAGCGGGCCGCCGCCGGGCTGCCGCTGCCCACGGCGATGGCCCTGCTCTCCCACCGTGTGCTGCCCGCCGCCTGGGCGCGGTCCGGTGAGGAGCGCGCGGTGGACCCCGACGAGTGCGAGGCGCTGTTCCAGAGCTTCGTGCACGACGACCCGCACGCCCCTCCCCCGACCCACGCCGCGTTCAGGGAACTGTTCGCCCGGCCGCGGGAGCGGGAGGCGATGCGGGAGATCCTCGCCGCGTTCGCTCCCCCCGCGGCGGACGGCGGCGACGCCGCCGCGGCGCGGGACACCGAGGCGCTGCTGCTGGACGCCCCGCTGGGGGCGGACTGGGAGCGGTTGTGGGCCCGTTACGCGCTGCTGCGTCCCTGGCAGCGGCACACGGCGGCCGTCCACACCACCGGGCTGTCGCGGCACGCCGTGCCCGGCCGGCCCTCCGTCGGGGGCGGCGGCGCTGTCGGGGTCGGCGGGTCCGTAGAGGGGGCGGGCACGGATCCCGGTACGGACGAGGAACGCGACCGTGCCGGCGAGGTCTTCGCCCACTCCGAGGGCAGCGTGCTGCCCCTGGACCGTTCCCTGTGGCTGCGCCTGGACCACTCCGTGCGCACCCTCGTCTCCAGCCCCACCGTCGCCCGGCTGACCGCGCGCGAGGTGGCGCACGACGAGGCCCGGCGGGCGCTGGCCCCCCTGGGGCTGTCCCAGGACGCGCAGCGGGCCGTCCTCTGCCTGGGCCTGATCTCCTTCGCGGCCCTGGGCGCCGAGCACGCCGCCGTCCTGCTCGCCAGGCCCGCCGCCGCCCCGCGGCTGCTGGTCGACCTGGCCGAACTGACCGAGCGCAAGGCGTTCGTCGCCGCCACGCTGCGGCTGGGCAGCGCCCAGCACGCCCCGGTGCGCCGGGCGCTGGCGGACCCGGTGCCCGGCTGCACCCGGCTGCTGTGGCGCATGCTGCACAGCGCCGAGATCAGGCAGGAGGACCTGCCCGACCCGCAGGAGCGCTGGGCCCGGCTGGTCCGCACCGCCGCGCACCGCTACCTGCAAGTGCTGCGCGGCGAACTGAAACTCGTGCTGTCCGGGGCCAAACCGGTCCAGGGGCCCCCGGGCCCGCACCTCGCCGGTGACGCGCTGGAACGGCCGGCCGGCAGCACCCCCCGCACGGAGCCCGCCGCTGCCGGCCCGGCCCCGGGCCCGGACCCTCTCACCGAGCAGCTCGTCGTCGACGTGCTCCTCGACGGTCTGGCGCAGCGCGGCACCACCGGCGCCGAGCTCGTCGACTGGATCGACCGGCTGATCGACCCGCTGCACGGCGGGTGGGCCGTGACCGCCTGGGACGAGCTCTATGCCGAGTACCGCGGCAAACACCAGGGGGGCGGCCGTCCCGGCGCCCTGCCACCGGTCGCGTTCGAGACCGCCCGCGACATCGTCCGCAGCCACTACCGTCCCGAGGCCGGAGGCCCGCGATGACCGACGCAACGCCCGCCAGGGCACTCCCGGTGCTCGTCGACCAGGTGGGCCGGGCCCGGATCGGCGACCCTCCCGGGCCCGCCCCGCGCAGTGCGCCGCTGTACGTGCAGGGCGGCCTGGTCCTCGTCGACCCCTTCGCCCCCGATCTCGCCCCGTACGCCGAGGTGGACGCCGGCGAGGGCGAGGGTGCCTGGCTGTCGCTGGCCTACGGCGAGGACGTGGCCCGCGGTGTGCGCGCCGCGCGGCGCGAGGCCGCCCGTGCGCCGTCGGCCACGCAGGACCCGGGCGGCCCGGGTGTGGTGCGCCGGCGGGCGCTGTGGCGGCCCGGACCGCTGCACACCCCGCTGGCCCGGCTGGCGGTGCTGACTTGGCTGACGCGCTGGGCGCCGTTCCCGCTGTCCCCCGCCCTGGTGGACATCGAGGCGGGCACCCTGCTGGCGGCCCTGGGCGATGTGGTGGAGGACGCCGAGGACACCGCCCGCACCCTCCTGACGCGCCGCGCCGATGAGCTGGCCGCGATCGCCGCCGACGTCCTGGACCGCGGCGTGCTGCCCGGCGAGCGGTGGGTGGCGGGCGTGCTGCACGACGCGCTGGTCAGCACCGTCCATCTCGCCGAGGACCTGCCGCTGGCGCCCCGGCTGCGTGCGCTCGGCGACCGTGCCGGTCTCGCGGCGGGGGACGGCGGCGCACCCGATGCCATGGACAGTGCGCTGCGCCGGCTGATCGAGCACGTCCCGGCCTACGAAGGCGGCGTGGAGCGGGCGACGAACTGGCACACCGCCGACGTGGACTGGGCGCAGGTCCCGCCGCACGTGGTGGCCGGCCACGAGGGTGCTGTGCGCTGGCGGCGGCACGGCGACGGCATCGAGGTCGGCGTCGACGCGGCCGACCCCTCGGCGGCCGGTGCGGGCGAGGAGCGGCTCGCCTTCCGCGTCTACGCGCCCGCGCACCCGCTGCCGGTGGCCATCGGCACGCTCAAGCCCGGCGCCGCGAGCTGGCACGGCAGTGCCCGCTTCCGTGAGCCGGTCGACACCGACCGCCTCCACGTCGACGTCTACCACCCCGCGTGGGCGGGGCCCGTGCGCAGCGGGAGCGGCGCCGCACGGGCGGCCGCCGAGCGGCAGGCCGCGCGCGATCTGCTGGTGCTGCGCACCCATCTGGCGCGCGAGGACCGCCGGCAACTGGTGCGGTGGGCCGAGATCGTGGGCGCGGACGGCGCCGCCCGGCTCACGCGTGTGGAGGGCGAGCTGGGGGCCGATCCGCTGGCCGCGCGGCTGCGCGGGCTGGCGGGTGCGGCGCTGGCGTGCGGTGAGGGGACGGCTCCGGATCCGGCGCTGCCCCGCCTGACGTCCCCCGAGTGGAAGCCGACGCTGGCCGAGTGGAGCCGGCTGCGTCCGCTGCTGCCCCGCTGAGCGCGGGCCGCTACCGCACCCAACTCGCTTCTTGGGACCGCCATTTCTGTGCGACGGCACGCGAAGTCGACGGAGGAGACGGGCACATGAGCGAAGAGATCGTGGCGGGTGCGGCGGTGGTGGCGGTGATCGTCCTGATCGTCTCGGTGGCGGCGGTACGCCTGGTCCGGGCGATCACCGAGGCCGGGCCCGACGCGGACGCGGAGGCGTTGCGGGTCGTGGTGGACCTGGTGAAGGCGCTGCGCGGCAAGCGGTAACCGCACGACAGCACGACAGCACGCGTAGGGAGGCAGGGACGGTGCGACGCCGGTCCCCCGGAAAAGGCCCGCACACGGCCGCTTTTTTTCCGGGGGCCGGCGTCGTGCCGTCCGCGGCGCCGGGCCCTTGAGATCGCCGGGGGCAGGCGGTTGACTACGGCGATGGACGAGCTGCGGATGGAGACCCTCGACGGCGACAGCGACGACAGCGACGACAGCGACGACG
>NZ_JBIVKH010000023.1:20382-27331 GCF_044750685.1 Streptomyces sp. NPDC088785 | reverse complement strand
GGCGACAGCGACGACAGCGACGACAGCGACGACGGTGGTGGCGGTGGCCGGCTGGTGGTGGACTGGCAGGTCGTGCACAACACGGTCGTGCCGGTCGACTCCGCGCGGCTGTCGCCGGCCGACGTGCGCGAGCGCGCCCGGCGCAACGTGCTGGAGGTGGCCTACGCCGGGGACGTCCTCGTCGGCTGCTCGACCGTGCGCCCCCCGCGCGAGGGGGTGGCGACGGTGATCTCGCGGGTGCTGCCCGAGCACCGGGGCCGCGGCTTCGGCCTGGCCCTGCACGAGCGGGCGCTGGCCACGGCCCGCCTCCTGGGCGCCCGGGAGGTCGAGACGGTGCTGACGGTGTCGAACACGGCGGGCCTGCGGTTCGCCGCGCGGGCCGGGTTCACCCGGGAGGTCGACCGCTACCGTCTGGAGGGCGACACGGTCGACTGGGTCGAACTGCGCCTGGTCTGAGGGGCCGCGCCCCGCGCGGGCGGGGGCGGCCCGGTTCAGGCGCGGACGGTGCGCAGGGCGGTGGCCCAGGACTCCAGCTGGTCGAACAGCGTGGTGGCCAGGTCGTCGTGGTGGGCGGCCGGTTTGAACAGGGAGAAGTTCTCGAAGTCGCTGAACATCGAGAAGGACAGCTGCTGGCGGACGTGGGCCAGTTGCAGTTCGCTGGCGACGGTGCGCAGGTGCTCGACGGCGCGGACGCCGCCCAGGGTGCCGTAGGAGACGAACGCGGCGGCCTTGTCGGCCCACTCCTTGTGCAGGTAGTCGATCGCGTTCTTCAGCACTCCGGTGGTGGAGCGGTTGTACTCGGGGGTGACGAAGACGTAGCCGTCGAACTCGCTGATCTTCGCGGCCCAGGCGCGGGTGTGGTCCTGGCGGTAGGGCAGCCCGCGCGAGGGCGGGACGGGCTCGTCCAGGTGGGGCAGGGGGTAGTCGGCGAGGTCGACGAGTTCGTAGGCGGCGGCGGTGCGGGCGCCCGCCCGGTCCACGACCCAGTCGGCCACGGCCTTGCCGTTGCGGCCGGGGCGGGTGCTTCCCAGGATGACGGCGATACGCAGTCCAGTCATGAGCGGTGGGTGCCTTTCTGCCGGCGGGTCTCACGCCCCCTGGCCGGCCTTGTCGTAGAAGCCGTCGTCGTGGATGGGCTGGACCTCGGCCTGCTGGTCGTGTTCCTTGAGCCAGGCCTCGCGCAGGGCGGCCGCCTCGTCGTCGGCCTGCGCGGCGGGGACGAGCCGGCCGTCGGGGGTCAGGCGCTGCGGGTGCTCGCCGGCCGGCCGCCAGTCGAACCGGGCGGCGATCTTGAAGAGGTCCTCCTGGGTGAGGGGGCCGCCGTTGTCCTTCTCGGCCTGCAACGCGGTGGGGTGGTAGTTCTCGTAGCCGCCCGGCATGTGCAGGGTCAGGAAGTGGGCGCCCTCGCCGGGCGGGGTCGCCCAGGTGTGGCGGGTGCCGCTGGTGATGTGGGCCATGGAGCTGGGGCCGAGCTCGACGACCTCGTCGTCCAGGGCGACGACGAGGCGGCCCGAGACGACGAAGTAGGTCTCGGTGGACTCGGCGTGGGTGTGCAGCGGCGGGCCCGACCAGGCGGGTCCCTGGCGCGTCTCGACCAGGGACGCCGCGCCGTCGGTCGCGTTGGTCGACAGTACGATCTCGAAGCCGCGGCGGCCCTCGGGACGGTCTCCGGGGTGCACGATGTGGGTCATGGCGTCCTCTGTTCGGCGGTCGGCGGGCGTGGGGGCGCGAGGGAGATCTAACCGGCCGGGGCCGGGCGTACGACTGCGGACGCGGGGGGCAGTTGAACAGTCCGGCAGGGGTGTGGCCTGCCCGTTCAGCGGCCTCTGCGGCGGGGTTGTGCGGGGCGCCGGTGGGGCTGTGGCGGGGTGCGAGGCGGACCCGGGCGGCGGCGCAGCGGGATTCGAGCGGGCCTGCGGCGGCTGTCCGGCGTCTCTCGGCCGTACCCCAGGAAGGTGGGCTGAACGGCCCGTCACCACGGCCCTGAAGTGAGGTCGGTCAATGATGCTTTCGCTCGCCCGCCGTTTTGTGCGCGGGGTGTACCGCGCCCTGAAGGCGTACGGCAGTTACTACACGGGGCTGGATCCCGAGCGTCCGGAGGGTATTCAGCTGGAGGATCCCGCGCCGGGGCATCCGGAGCGGCTGTGCCGCGACATTCCGCTCACGGCGGTGGAGCGGGCGCTGGTGCGGGAGTTGGAGGCGCGCTGAGCCGAGCCGGGCCTTCCCTCACGCACGGGCGCCGCTGCCGGGACTCCTTCGGAGTCCCGGCAGCGGCGCCGGTGCGGGGGCGGGCCGGGTCAGGCCGCGGCGCGTTCGGCGACGAACGCCTCCCAGGTGCGCTTGCCGGTGTCGTTGTTCTTCAGCGCCAGGTTCTCGCCGGCGCGGTAGGCCTTGCCGGCCTTTCCGGGCATCCGCATCGGCATGAGCGGGCGGCGCTTGCCCTGCGACTGCAGGTAGCTGCGCAGCAGGTCGCCCAGGGGGTACACCTTCGGTCCCGCCAGGGCGGGGACGAGCCCGGCGGGCTGGTTGAGGGTCAGTTCGACCAGGCGGGCGGCGACTTCGCGCGAGTCGACGGGCTGGAACTGGAGTCCGGGCACGGGGACGACGGGCATCTTCGACATCTTCTCGGCCATGGACCAGACGATGTCGTGGAACTGCGCGGCGCGCAGCATGGTCCACGGGATGCCGGACTCGGTGATGGCCTTCTCGGCCTCGAGCTGGACGCGGAACCAGCCCAGCGGCATGGTGTCCGTGCCGATGACCGAGATGTGGACGATGTGCTGGACGCCGCCGACCTTCTTGGCCGCGCGGATCAGGTTCTGGGTGATCTTGTCGTCGCCCTTGGGGCCGCCGGCCAGGTGCAGGATGGTGTCGACGCCGCGGATGGCGTCCTCGAGCCGGTCGCTGTTGTTGAGGTCCACGGCGAAGTGCTCGATGCCTTCGCTGTTGTCGTGGAGGTGACGGCTGAGGACTCGTACGTCGCGCCCGTTGGCACGCAGCAGGGGGACGACGTGGCGTCCCAGGTTGCCCGTGCCACCGGTGACCAGGATGGGGGAGGTCATCGCTGACTGTCTCCTTCTTTGGGGGCAGGGTGTCCCTGCCGTTTTTCCGATGTCGGTGCCGCGCGCCCGGCGCAGGGGCGCGCGGCGGGTGTCAGACCGTTGTGGGTGTGCGGGCGGGGCCGAACCAGCGGCCGAGGGCCTCGGTGAGGTCCGTGGCGCTGTGCGAGGTCCAGGCGAGGTGCCCGTCGGGGCGCACCAGGACGGCGGCGGGCGGGGCGGCGGGGCCGCTCCAGGTGCCGGTGACGACGTCGACGCGGCCGCTCCAGGCGTCGGCGGAGGTGGCGGTGTCGGTGGCGGTGTTGTCGGGGACGATGAGCAGTCCCCGGGCCGGGTGCAGCAGTTCGGCGACGCGGGTGCGGGTGCCGTCGGGGTGCTGGAGTTCGCGGGCGGGGTCGAGGCGCAGGCCCACGGGGTCCGCGTCCGGCGCGCCGGCGTCCGTGCCCGCGTCCGTGCCGGTGCCGGTGTCGGCGGGGTAGCGGACGCCGAGTCCGCTGACCTGGCCGGCGAGGTGTTCCGCGGCGGCCTGGTCGGTGACCAGTTCGCGCACGAGGGCGCGCAGCGGGTCGAGTTCGGGGCCGCTGAGGTAGAGCATGGTGGCGGCGTGGGTGTTGCGCATCAGTTGCCGGCCCTGCGGGTGGCGTTCGTCGTGGTAGGTGTCCAGGAGGCTGTCGGGGGCGGCGCCGGTGGTGACGGCGGCCAGTTTCCAGCCGAGGTTGGCGGCGTCCTGGAGTCCGGTGCTGACGCCCCAGCCGGCGAGCGGGGGGGTGTCGTGGGCGGCGTCGCCGGCCAGCAGGACGCGGCCGCTGCGGTAGCGGTCGGCGAGGGCGGCGCCGTTGGGGAAGGCGGACATCCAGCGGGCGGTGCCGTGGTGGATGTCCTCGCCGGTCAGGCGCTGCCAGGTGGTGGCGATGTCGGTGTAGGTGAGGGTGGTGGCGTCGGGGTGGGGCGGCAGGCTGCTGTCGTGCATCAGGACGCGGTGGTAGCCGTCGCCCAGGCTGACGGAGAGCACCATGTTGGCGTCGGGCACGTACTGGCCGGTGGGGCGCGGGCGCGGGTCGACACCGGTCACGTCGGCCATGTACATGCCGCGGGTGGATTCCCAGCCGGTGGTGGTGATGCCGGCGAGGCCGCGCACGGTGCTGTGGCCGCCGTCGCAGCCCACGAGGTGGGCGGCGCGGACGCGGTGGTGTCCGTCGGGGCCGTCGAAGAGGGCTTCGACGTGGTCGTCGTCCTGGGTGAGGCCGATGAGTTCGTGGCCGCGCAGGATCGGGACGCCCAGTTCGCCGAGCCAGTCGGTGAGCATCTGCTCGGTGGCCGACTGGGGCAGTCCGAGGACGCCGTGGTGGTCCTCGTCGAGGAATTCCAGGTCGATGCCGATGCCGCCGAAGTGGCCGCGCTGGCCCCACCGGATGTTTCCGAGCCGGCTGAGCAGGCCGCGCTGGTCGAAGAGTTCGGCGACGCGCTTGGTGAAGCCGAGGGCGCGGGATTCCCCGCTGGGTTCGGGCAGTTTGTCGTAGACGGTGACGTCGCCGCCGCCGAGCCGGATTTCTCCGGCGAGATAAAGCCCGACCGGACCCGCTCCGATGATTATTGTGCGAGTTTCCATTTTTCGATCTCCGCTGTTTGGACAACGCGGCCTGCGAGATCGAGCATCAGCTCAAATTCCATTCACCATGATGGCACAGTCCGGCTGTCGGATAACCGTGTACAAATGGGTCTCGACCACTTCTTGAGCGGTCCTCTAGCGGTTCTGTCCGGTCAGCTCGGGGTGGCCTTGCGGTAGCGGCGTACGGCGAGGGGGGCGAAGACCAGGAGGATGCCGGCGGTCCAGGCCAGCGAGCCGAGTACGGGGGTGGTGAGGTCTCCGCCGAAGAGCAGGGCGCGTACGGCGTCGGCGGTGTAGCTGACCGGCTGGTGCGCGGCGAAGGCCTCCAGGGGGCCGGGCATGGTGGAGGTGGGCACCAGTGCCGAGGAGACGAAGCCGAGGGGGAACAGCACGGGGAAGGCGACGATGTTGGCCGTCTCCGGGCTGGAGGCGAGCAGGCCGATCAGGCAGAAGACCCAGGACATGGCGAAGGCGAAGGCGAGCACGATCAGCGCGGCGGCGAGGTAGCGCAGGAGTCCCTGGTGGACGCGGAATCCGACGAGGTAGCCCAGGCCGGTCATCCAGGCGAACACGAAGACGTTGCGCAGGAAGTCGGCGCTGGTGCGGCCGGCCAGGACCGCGGAGCGGGTCATGGGCAGGGCGCGGAAGCGTTCGAGGAGGCCGCTCTTGAGGTCCGCGGCGAGTCCGACGGCGGTGGCGGTGGCGCCGAAGGCCAGGCCGATGGTGTAGGCGCCGGGCATCATGTAGTCGGCGTAGCCGACGCCTTCGGGCAGGGCGGCGCCGATGGCGCCGCCGAAGACGTAGCGGAACAGCAGGACGAACATGACGGGCTGGAGGCTGGCGAAGAAGATGGCCTGCGGGACGCGGATGTAGCCCAGCAGGTTGCGCCAGGTGATGGTGGCGGCGTTGCCGAGGGCGCTCGCGCGCGGGCGCAGTCCGGGTGCGGTGATGCTCATGGTTACGCCGCCTCCTGCGGGTCGGGCGCCTGGGCGGAGGCGCGGCCGGTGAGCGAGAGGAACACGTCGTCCAGGCTCGGCTCGCGCAGCACGAATCCGGTGGGTGACAGGCCTGCGCGTTGCAGGGCGCCCAGGACGTTCATGGCGGAGTCGGTGTCGGTGCCGACGGGGATCTCGACCTGGTCGCCGTGCAGGCTGGCGCGGTGGCGGGGGGCCAGGGCGGCGGCGGCGCGGGCGGCGGTGGTGTCGTCGGCGAAGCGGGCCACGGCGACGGAGGCGCCGAGGTCGGCCTTGAGCTGGGCGGGGGTGCCCTGGGCGATGACGCTGCCGCGGTCCAGGACCACGAGGTGGTCGGCGAGGTGGTCGGCCTCTTCGAGGTACTGGGTGGTCAGCAGGACGGTGGTGCCGTCGGCGACGAGTTGTTGCAGCACGCTCCACAGGTCGCGGCGGCTGCGCGGGTCGAGGCCGGTGGTGGGCTCGTCGAAGAAGAGGATGCGGGGGCGGTGGACGAGCGCGGCGGCGAGGTCGAAGCGCCGGCGCTGGCCGCCGGAGTAGGTGCGGCTGGGCCGGTCGGCTATCTCGGTGAGGCGGAACTGTTCGAGGAGCTGTGCGGCCCGGGTGCGTACGTCGGCGCGGGACATGCCGGTGAGCCGGCCGACCATGAGGAGGTTCTCCCGGCCGGTGAGGTTGGGGTCCACGGCGGCGTACTGGCCGGCCATGCCGATCAGCGGGCGGACCCGCTGGGGAGAGCGGACGGCGTCGATGCCGTCGATCAGGATGCGGCCGGCGTCGGGGGCCAGCAGCGTGGTGAGCATGCGGGTCGTGGTGGTCTTGCCCGAGCCGTTGGGGCCGAGCAGGCCGACCACCGAGCCGTGGGGGACGGTCAGGTCGACGCCGTCGACGGCGGTGAGGTCGCCGAAGCGCTTGACGAGTCCTTCCGCGCTGATGGCCACCCCCTGCCCGGCGGGTCGCAGGGGGCGTACCACCGGCTCGTGGGAGATCGCGGCCGTCGGCGCTCCCTCGGCCGACACGGTCTGGCGCATGTCGTGCACCTTTCTGTTCGAGTGAAGGCGACGGGCCGCGGGGGCGGCTACTGCGCCCAGGGCGGGGTGAAGGAGGTCTGCTCGCCCGGGACGTGGGCGACGCCGCCGACGGGCAGCACGACGACGAACTCCACGGAGGGGTCGTGGGGGTTGCTGATGCCGAAGGTGGTGTTCGGCGGAACGATGAGGGTGTCGCCCTCGGCGAGGTGGTGCAGGTCCTCGTCGAGCTGGACGTCGGCGGCGCCGGAGAGCACGTGGAAGATCTCCTCGTGGTCGACGGTG
>NZ_JBIVKH010000023.1:0-20285 GCF_044750685.1 Streptomyces sp. NPDC088785 | reverse complement strand
TGAGGGTGTCGCCCTCGGCGAGGTGGTGCAGGTCCTCGTCGAGCTGGACGTCGGCGGCGCCGGAGAGCACGTGGAAGATCTCCTCGTGGTCGACGGTACCGAAGCGCGGCGGGGTCTGGCCGGCGATGGTCAGGCGCCACACGCAGGTCTGCGTGGAGCCGCGGCTGGGGGCCGCCAGGCCGCGCACGCTCAGGTGCGGGGTGTCGCCCACGGTGGCGACGCCGGGCATGGAGTAGCTGAAGACGGGCGCGTCGGCGCTCTGGACTACGGGCACGGTGACCTCTCTCGTCGTTCTCTGCGCAAAAAAGCCCACGAATTGGACTTGCCTGCCGTGAAGAATAGGGGCGGCCGGTCGGGGCGACAATGTGATCAGAAAGGATTTGAACGCCGTGCGGCTGTTGCCGTGAGCAGTCGGGCGTGAAGTCGAATATGCGACCTTTTGACGGCGCTGGAAGTGCGTGGATAATTTCCGGACGACATACAAGGAGAAGCCGTCATGGGCGCCTATTCGACAGGAGCAGTGTGATGCGCAAGGTCGTTTCACGGGACGGTACGACGATTGCTTACAAGAAGGCCGGTGAGGGGCCGCCGCTCGTCATGCTGGGCGGCGGGTTCCGTGATCATTCCGTCTTCGACTCGCTGGTTCCGCTGCTGACGCCGTACTGCACGACCTACGTGTACGACCGGCGGGGGCGCGGTGAGAGCGGTGACTCCCCGCACTACGCGATCGCCCGTGAGGTCGAGGACCTGACGGCGGTGATCGAGGAGGCCGGCGGGCAGGCCGCGGTGTTCGGCGGGTCGACGGGCGGGATCCTGTCGCTGGAGACGGCGCTGGCCGGGGCGGGCATCAGCCGGCTGGCGCTGCTGGAGCCGCCCTACCGGATGCCGGGGTTCGCCGGGCCGCCGGCGGACTTCGCCGAGCGGCTGCGCGAGCTGCTGGCGCAGGAGCGGCGCAGTGAGGCCTCGGAGTACTTCCTGGCGCATCTGGTGGGCTTCAGCCAGGGGGAGATCGACCAGTGGAAGAGCGGTCCGATGTGGGCGGCGAACGAGGCGATGGCGCACACCCTGCCCTATGACGCGGCGCTGTGCGGGGACGGCCGGCTGCCGGAGGGTCTGGCGTCGCTCGAGGTGGAGTCCGTCGTCATCAGCAGTGACCAGACCGGTGGGTGGCTGCTGGCCGCGGCGCAGGCGACGGCGGCGGCGCTGCCGAACTGCCGGCATCTGACGCTGCCGGGTGTGTGGCACAAGGTTCCGCCGGAGGTGCTGGCGCCGGCGCTGGTGGAGTTCGTCACCGCCTGAGGCGTGCGGGCCGGGACCGGCCGTGGATCAGGTACGCCTGTCGGGGGCGTCCGCCGGTGGCGGGCGCCCCCGAGGTGTGGGGTGGCGGCGGGGGTGTCCAACCGCCGCGGGGCGGCGGTTGGACGGGGGTCACCAGGGCACGGGTCCGTTGTCGTCCTGGGAGGTTCCGGTGGGGCCGTCGGGGCCGAGCGTGGCCAGGCGGACGGCGACGGTGGCGCCCTGTTCGACGCTCTGGTGGCCGCGGTGGCCGTTCATGTCGGTGGCGGTGAAGCCGGGGTTGGCCGCGTTGACCTTGATGGGGGTGCCGCGCAGTTCTCTGGCGTAGGCGACGGTGAGCGCGTTCAGTGCGGTCTTCGACGACTGGTAGGTGATGAGGTTGTAGTCGTCGAAGCCGGTGGCGGAGGTGAAGTCGGCGCCCAGGGTGAGGGATCCGACCGTGCTGGAGAGGTTGACGATGCGTCCGGCCGGTGAGCGGCGCAGCAGGGGCAGCAGGGCGTTGGTGACCGCCAGGACGCCGAAGACGTTGGTGTCGTAGACCTCGCGCAGGTCCTGGGGGGTGGCGGCGCTGGGCGGGCCGGTGAAGGCGCCGGTGATGCCCGCGTTGTTGACCAGGATGTCGAGGCGGCCGTGGCGGGCGGCGAGGGCGGCCGCGGCGGCGGTGATGCCGGCGGGGTCGGTGACGTCCAGGTGCAGCGGGTGGGCGGTGATGCCCTGGGCGGTGAGCTGTGCGGCGGCCGCGCGGCCGCGGTCGGCGTCGCGGGCGCCGAGGTGGACCACGGCGCCCTGCCGGCCCAGGCGGCGGGCGATCTCCAGGCCGATGCCCTTGTTGGCGCCGGTGACCAGGGCGATGGTGCGGTCAGGCATGTCGGTCCCTTTCCGGGTGGCCGGCGGCGGGGCCGAACCAGCGGGTGAGCGCGTGCGTCAGCGTGTCGGGGGCGTCGTGGGCGGTGTCGTGGGCGGTGTCCGTCCAGGCGATGTATCCGTCGGGGCGCACCAGCAGGGTGGTGGCGCCGTCGAAGGCATCGGCGTCGTCGGGGTGGGGGCGGGCGGCGACGACGTCGACGCGGTCCGTCCAGCCGGCGGCGGCGGTGCGTGCCGCGGTGCCGTCGCCGAGGTCGAGGAGGAGGCCGCGGGCGCGGTGCAGCAGCCGGGTGGTGGTGGTCTTGCCGATGCGTTCGTCGGTGGCGAGGAGTTCGCGTTCGGGCAGCCGGCGGCCGAGCAGGGGGTGGTCGCCGGGGCCGACGTCGTAGCGGATGTCGAGTCCGGTGACCATGCCGATGAGGTGGTGGCGCACGGTGTCGTGGGTGGCCAGTTCGCCGAACAGGTCGCGCATCGGCTGCATCTCGTCGCCGCTGATGTAGAGGGCGCGCTGGCTGAGGGTGTTGATCAGGACGCGGGCGCCGACGGGGTGGCGTTCGCTGTGGTAGCTGTCGAGGAGGCCGGGGCCGGCGTGGCCGTGCACGGCCGCGGCCAGTTTCCAGCCGAGGTTGACGGCGTCCTGCACGCCGGCGCTCATTCCCTGGCCGCCGATGGGCAGGTGGATGTGGGCGGCGTCGCCGGCCAGGAAGACGCGGCCGCTGCGGTAGGCGGCGGCCTGGCGGCTCTGGTCGGTGAAGCGGCCGATCCAGCGCGGGGTGCCGGTGCGGATGTTCTCGCCGGTCAGGCGCTGCCAGGCGGTGGCGACCTCGTCGAAGGAGGGGGCCTGGTCGCCGGGGCGGGGGACGGCGCCGCGCTCGTAGTAGGTGACCCGGTAGGTGTCGGGGCCCTGCTGGAAGGCGAGGACGAGGCCGCCGGGCAGGCGTTCGCCGTTGGGGCGGGGGCGGACCTGGCAGCCGACGACCTCGGCGAAGCACATCTCGATGCGGGCGTCGTGGCCGGGGAAGGCGATGCCGGCCTGTTTGCGGACGGTGCTGCGGGCGCCGTCGCAGCCCACGAGGTAGCGGGCGCGCAGCCGGTGCGGGCCGTCGGGGCCCTGGGCCTCGACGTCGACGGCGGTGCCGGCGTCGGCTTCGGCGTCGAAGCCGGTGAGGTGCCAGCCGCGGCGGATGTCGGCGCCCTGTTCGCCGGCCCATGCCTCCAGGACGGCGGTGGTCAGGGACTGGGGTACGCCCTTGGCGCCGTAGGAGCCGCCCTCCACCTCGCGGTAGTCCAGGGGGACGCCGCCGAAGTGGCCGATGGGGATGGTGTCGAAGCCGCCGAAGCGGGGCAGCAGTCCGCGCTGGTCGAACGTTTCGATGGTGCGGGCGGTGAAGCCCAGGGCGCGGGACTGGTCGGTCGGGCGGTGCGAGGTCTCCAGTACGACGCAGTCCACGCCGGCCAGGCGGAGTTCGCCGGCGAGCATCAGGCCGACGGGGCCCGCTCCGACGATGACGACATCGGTGTCAGTGGTGCCCATCTTCGACCCCTGTGTGTGAGTGGTTGGGTGCGAGTGACCGGTCGACCAGGGCGCCGGCCGCGCCGGTGTAGCCGCTCGGGTCGGTCAGTGCGGCCAGTTCGTGCGGTGTCAGTACGCCGTCGAGGCGGGGCAGTTCGGCCAGGACGTCGGCGAGCGGGCGGCCGGTGGCGGCGGCGTGGGCGCTGGCGTCGTCGAGGAGGGTGCGGGCGGCGGCGGCGCCCAGGCGGGGCACGAGGACCGCGCACAGCCGTTCGGAGACGATGCGGCCGCCGGTCG
This sequence comes from Streptomyces sp. NPDC088785, assembly GCF_044750685.1. Lineage (NCBI taxonomy): Bacteria > Bacillati > Actinomycetota > Actinomycetes > Kitasatosporales > Streptomycetaceae > Streptomyces > Streptomyces sp. NPDC088785. The sequence continues at coordinate 16,315 of NZ_JBIVKH010000023.1, read as the reverse complement.
CTTCGAGGTTGGCGCGCATCCGGTGGGGGTGCACGGTGAGGCCGGCGACGAGTTCGACGGCGGTGTGGGCCGCGCCGCCGGCCAGGCGCAGGCATTCGCGCAGCGGCTGCCATTCCGCGTGCCACACGCCGGCGGAGCGTTCGTCCTCGGTGACCAGGCACTGGGCGAGGACGGCGGCCTGGGCGGGGACCTGGAGGGCGGCGGAGCGGATGAGGGTGGCCAGGACGGGGTTGCGTTTGTGGGGCATGGCCGAGGACACGCCGCGTCCGGTGCCGGCCGGTTCGCTGACCTCGGCGAGTTCGGTGCGGGCCAGCACCAGGACGTCGGCGGCGATCTTGCCGAGGGCGCCCGTGGTGTGGGCGAGGGCGGCGCCGAGGTCGGCGACGGGGGTGCGCAGGGCGTGCCAGGGCAGGGTGGTGGCGGCCAGGCCGGTCTCGGCGGCGAAGGCCGCGGTGAGCCGGTCGGCGACGTCGGCGCCGGTGCGGTCGGGGCCGGCGTGCTGGAGGTAGCCGGCCAGGGTGCCGGCCGCGCCGCCGAGGGAGACCGGCAGGCTGTCGCGGACGCGTCGGAGGCGGGTGGCGGCGTCGAGGACGAGGTGGCGCCAGCCCGCGGCCTTGAGGCCGAAGGTGGTGGGCACGGCGTGCAGGGCCAGGGTGCGCCCGGCGAGCACGGTGTCGCGGTGGGCGGCCGCGGTGGCGGCCAGGGTGTCGGCGATGGTGTGCAGGTCGGTGAGGGTGGGGTCCAGGGCGCGGCGGGCGACGAGCATCGCGGCGGTGTCGAAGACGTCCTGGCTGGTGGAGCCGCGGTGGACGTAGGGGGCGGCTTCGGGGGCCTGGGCGGTGACCAGGGCGGTCAGGGCGCTGACGAGGCCGACGACGGGGTTGGCGGTCTCGCGGGCGGCCAGGGCGAGGGCGCGGACGTCGAGGTGCTCGGCGCGGGCCAGGCGGGTGATGGCCCTGGCCGCGCTGTCGGGGACGGTGCCGCAGCGGGCCTGGGCGCGGACCAGGGCGGCTTCCGCGTCGAGCATGGCCTGGAGCCAGGCGGTGTCCCCCACGGCCTGTTCGGCCGGGGTGCCGGCGCGGACCGGGGAGAGCAGGCCGGCGTCGAGGTGGGCGGCCGTCATGCGGTGGCTCCCGCGCTGGTGCCGGCCGCCGGCCGGGTGGGGGCGGCGTCGCGGGGGCGGGGCAGGGCGAGGACGGCGGCGGCGATGGCGTCGGAGTCCTCCAGGGTCACCGATCCGACGCCGGGTCTGATGCCGGCGGCGGTCACCCAGTGCACGGCTTCGGTGGGCACGCCGTAGGCGAAGCGGCGGGGGTGGGGGCGGCCGTGGGCGTCGCGCAGCCGGTAGGGGCGTTCGGTGACGTCGAGGCCGCCGGTCTCGTAGTCGGTGGTGCCGGTGAGCCGGAAGGGGCGGCACTGCTGGGTGCGCAGCAGGTGGCGCATCAGGGGGTCGGCGGTGCGGCGCAGGTCGATGTCGGGCAGCCGGCTCTCGATGAGGGTGGTGGCGTGCACCGGGGAGCCGGGGATGCGCGGTGAGCGGGCGGTGAAGGCGGCGCCGTGCGGGCCGTCGGTGGTGGTGTCCACCTGGAGGTCGGGGCCCACGACGTGCAGGACGCCCGCGTCGATCAGGGCGATCATCTCTTCGATGCGGGAGGCGGGCGGGCCGATGGACAGGTGGGCGTTGAGGCGGGTGTACCAGCCGTCGAGTTCGTCGCGGTGGGAGGCGGCGTCGAGGCCGCCGTGGTCGACGCCGAGGCGGATCTCGTTGCGCAGGTCGCGCAGGACGTCCAGGGCCGCCTTGAGGGGGCCCTCGACGTTGCCGGCGCGGGCCTGGCGCAGGTCCTCGTGGAGGTGGCCGAGCAGCCAGGTGCGGAAGGCGGCGGGGTTCTCGAAGGTGTGGGCGGCGAGCGGGTCGCGCACGTGGTCCCAGTTCCAGCGTTCGCCGGCGGTGACGCCGGCTTCGTCGAGCAGGGCGTCCTCGGCGGGGCCGGGTTCGGTGTGCAGGTAGCGCTCGACGAAGCGGGCCACGGCGGGCGGGCTGTGGCGGGGGGTGAGCAGCGTCTCGTAGTAGACGCTCTGGACCTCTTTGGAGACCAGGGGCCACAGGTCGCGGCCGAAGCGCAGGCGGCGGCCGGGGGTGGCGCGCAGCTGGGCGATGTGGTCGGCCGTCAGCAGGCGGGGCAGGTGGCGGCCGTGGGCGCCCTTCTGGTTCTCGCCGCGGGCCTGGTAGGGCACGCCGCGGCGGGATCCGGCGTACAGGCGTGGTTCGCGGCCCGAGGGGTGGTAGATCAGGCGGCCGTCGGCGGCCGGCTGGAAGACGCCGCCGCGGGCGTGGGTGAACAGCGCCATGTAGTCGAAGAAGTTCAGGCCCAGGCCGCGCAGCAGGACGTTCTCGCCGGGGGCGATGCGGGAGAGGTCGACGTCGGCGGGGTTGGCGGGAGGGATGTAGGTGAGGGCGTGGGCGCGGGCGAAGGCGGCCTGGGTGGTCTGCGCCGGGGAGGGGCGGGCCGGGACGTGGCCCTGGGCGAGGACGATCGCGGACAGGCCGGTGAGCCGGGTGCCGTCCTCCAGGGTCACCTGCTGGGTGCGGGTGCCGGCCGGGTCGTCGTCGGCGGCGACGGCCCGCAGGGCGTGCACGCGGACGGTGATGTGGGCGGCGGCGTTGGCGGTGACCTGGCGGAACACCCAGTTCAGGTACTGGCCGTACAGGGCGCGGGTGGGGTAGGTGTCGGGGCCCAGGTCGCGGGCCTCGGCGAGGGTCTGGTCGTCGTAGGCGCGGCCGGAGTGGGCGGTCAGGGCGCTGGGTCCCAGGGCCTTGGCCCACTGGTAGAGGCTGGGGCCTTCCTCCAGCGGGCCGTCGATGTCGACGCTGTTGTCGGTGTAGACGGTGACCTGGGAGGCGACGGTGTTCATCAGCAGGTGGCGTGGCTGGTCGGCCCGCCAGACGCGGCCCGAGCCGGGCGGCGCGGGGTCGACGACGTGGATGACGATCTCTTCCCAGTACGGGGACTTGCGTTCCTGCGCGCAGATCCGTTCCAGCACGGACAAGCCGCGTGGTCCGGCACCGACGAGGCACACTTCGAGACGTCCGCTGCTCACAAGGACACTCCGCTCGGCAGTCGGGGGTGGCGGGCGGCGAGCGCCGCGGCGCCGGCAGCGGTGTGTCCGGCATCGCCCCCGGAGGTCAGGGTGGGTTCCCGGAGTACCGGGCAGGGCGGAAACGGCGCGTTCATCGGCGGTCGGTCGAAGGGGCCGGTGAACCGGCGCCCTGGGGTGCGTGCACGGTGTCCACAGCGCCTCCTTCCTCCGCCACGGTGGGTCGGGGCGCTCAATCAGGGCTCGGATCCGGCTAGGGCCTGTCGTGGCGGGGGTGGCGGGCGGGGCGGGCGGGTGGGGGCAGCGCGAGCACCCCTTCCGCGGTGAGGGGGGTCACCGGGGAAGGGGTGCTGGTCGTGCGCGGGGTCGCCGCGCGCCCTCGGCCGCTGCCGTACGAGGGCCACCGCGCGCGGGATCGCCGGGCGGGTGGCCGTCGTCGGGGCGGTGGGCCGGGGTCCGCGCGAGGTCGACCGCGCGGGTCCGGCCTACTGCCGGGGCAGGGGTCAGCCGAAGGAGATGTCGGTGCCGAGCTGGCCGCGCGCCTCGTTCCAGGCGACGAGCTGGCACTGGACGACGGTGCAGTCCACGGAGCTGACGGCGCCGGTGCCGAAGTCCGTCGCCTGGAAGGCCTTCTTGACGGTCTGGGTGACCTGGAAGGCGCCGCCGGCGTCGGCCGTGGCGACGACGTAGCCGTCGGCACACTTGGTGTTCTGGACGCACTGTGCGACGGCGACCTGCTCCCCGGCGGTGTAGCCGGAGCCGTTGACGGTGACCGTCTGGCCGTCGGACAGACCGCCTGCGGGTGTCACGGACAGGGCCGGGGCGGCGGAGGCCGGGCCGGTGGCCAGGGCCAGGGCGGCGGCGGCGCCCGCACCGAGGACGGCGAGCCGGGACAGACGCGAACGGGTGAACTGCATGGGAGAACTCCACATCGTGTATGGGGGTGACGGGGCGTGCGGGTGATCACGCACCATCAGGTTGGCCGCGTTCGGCTGAGGTTCGCTGGAGAAGCGCTCGACGCCCGCTGCAGGGCGTTGCCGGGTGGGGGCGGCGGGCGGCGGATGTCAGGGCTGCGTCAGCGCGCCGTCAGGCGGCGGGGGAAGAATGCGGGGCGGGCCGTCGTGCCCGACCCATCCCCGTCCGTGCCGGTCTTCGCCGGTTGGCCGGCCGTGTCCAGCGAGGAGCCGAAAGTGATGCCTCAGCCCGTCGCACTCGCCCATCCCGACGGCAGTTCGGACTCGCTGCTCGCGCTGCGGGACACGGTGCGCGCGGCGCCGGTGCACCGGGTGCGGCTGGCGGACGTGGTGACGTCGTTCACGCCCCGTTCGTGCGGGGTCGATCCCGACTGGGCGCTGGCGCTGGCCGAGTTGGGCACCGAGCTGCCGCCGATCCTGGTGCACCGGCCGACCATGACGGTCGTGGACGGGCTGCACCGGCTGCGGGCCGCCCGTCTCAAGGGCCACCACGACATCGGGGTGCGGTTCTTCGAGGGGTCGCTGGAGGATGCGGCGCTGCTGGCGGTGGCCCTCAATGTGATCAAGGGGCGGACGCTGCCGCAGGCCGACCGGGTCGCCGCCGCCGAGCGGATCGTGGCGGCGCGCCCGCACTGGTCGGACCGGGCGATCGCGGCCGTGGCGGGACTGTCGGCGAAGAAGGTCTCGGCGGTGCGGGCCGCGCTGGCGGGGGTGGAGCGGTGCGAGCGGCGGGTCGGCCTGGACGGGCGGGCGCGGCCGCTGAGCACGGCGCAGGGCCGGGAGGTGGCGGGGCGGTTGCTGCGCGCCGATCCGTCGGCGTCCTTGCGGACCGTGGCCCGGCAGGCGGGGATCTCCCCCGCGACGGTGGCCGATGTCCGCGACCGGCTGCTGCGCGGTGACGATCCGGTGCTGCCCGGACAGCGCGGCGGCGCGGCGGCGGCGGGCGGGGGGCGGGCGGCCGCGCCGGAGCCGGCCGCCGAGCGGGCGGGTGGAGTGCGTTCGGCGGACGAACTGGCGTTGTTGTTCGAGGCGTTGCGGCGGGATCCGTCGCTGCGGCTGAACGAGATGGGCCGGGCGGTGCTGCGGATGCTGGACGCCTGCTCGCTGATCGCCCGGGACCGGGAGCGGATCATCGCCAATCTGCCGCCGCACTGCACGCGGCAGCTGGCCGAGCTGATGGACGGTCACTCGGAGCTGTGGCGGGTCTTCGCCGGGGAACTGCGCGACGCCTGACCCGCACGCCCGCACGCCCGCACGCCCGCACGCCCGCACGACAGGCGGGCGGGCGGGCGGGCGGGTCAGGCTTCGCCGAGTTTGAAGCCGACGCCGCGTACGGTCACGATCCAGGCGCCGTCGCCGAGTTTGCCGCGCAGGCTGCTGACGTGGGTGTCGACCGTGCGGCGCGACCAGGTCTCGCCCCACACCTGCTTGAGGAGCTGCTTGCGGGAGACGACCGTGCCGGGGTGGGCGGCGAGCAGGCTCAGCAGGTCGAACTCCTTGCGGGTCAGCGTGACGGGGCGGCCGTCGACGCTGACCTCGCGCGAGCCCACGTCGATGTGGAGGCGGCCGTGGCGGACCTCGCTGACGGTGCCGGGCTGCCAGTGGGTGCGCCGCAGGACCGCTTCGATGCGGGCCATCAGCTCGCGCAGGCCGTAGGGCTTGGTCACGTAGTCGTCGGCGCCGGCCTGGAGACCCAGGACGCAGTCCAGTTCGGAGCGGCGGTCGGTGACGATGATGACGGGCACCCGGCTGACGGAGCGGATCGCGCGGCAGACCTCCAGCCCGTCCAGGTCGGGCAGTTCGAGGTCGAGCAGGACCACGTCGGCGTCCTCGTGCGCCTGGAGGGCGCTCGCGCCGTTGCGGGCGCACACCGGCAGGTGGCCGTGCCGGCGCAGCTGGGCGGCCAGGGTCTCGGCGGGGCCGGCGTCGTGATCGACCACGAGGATGCGCCGGCCGGCGGCGGTGGTGTCCTGCGGTGGGCGCAGGGGTTGCGGGGCGCGGGGCAAAAGCAGCGCAGCTGACGCGTTGTGAGTCAAGGTCTCCCCCGGGAGCCTGCACCGCCCGGGGGCGGTCGCCGACGGTGTGCGGACACCGTCCGGGCGGCCCGGACCCCGGGCCGGCCGGGTCGTTGGTGTCCGCGTTCACGCTAGCGGCGGGCGGTCGAGTCCCGATCCAGGACCGACCGGCCCGACCGGCCCGACCGGCCCGCCCGGCCCGCCCGGCCCGCCCGGCCCGCCCGGCCCGCCCGGCCCGCGCGGACCGCCGGGGCCTGTCCGGCGGATCGGGCCGCCGCCGGGGTGGCCCGCGGCAAGATCCGCCGGACGGGTCCTAGGGGTTGAGCACCCACGCCGAGTGGTGGGCGGTGAACCCGATGTGCGGGTAGTACTCGGCGGCGGCGGGCGCCGACAGCAGGACGATCTTCGCGGTCGGGGCCTGCTTGCGGGTGGCGTCGATCAGGGCCCGTCCCACGCCCGAGCGCTGCTGGCCGCGGACCACGGCGATGTCGGAGAGGTAGGTGACGTAGGAGAAGTCGGAGACGCTGCGGGCGATGCCGATGAGCGTGCCGTCCGCGTCGCGGGCGACCAGGACGAGGTTGGCCAGGCGGATCATGTCCGCCATGCGGGCGGTGTCCTCGACGGGACGCCGCTCCCCCAGCCCGGAGGCGTGGTACACCCCGAGCACCTCGTCCAGATCGAGGCTGCTGCCCTCGACACGCTCAACTGTCCAGCTCACGGAGACTCTCCAATCGGTTGCGGATGACGTCGTGGTTGACGAGGAACCGCTCGGGCGTCAGGGGCGGCAGGCGCAGTCCCTGGGCGGCGAGCGAGTCGGCGAAGTGGTCGCCGGTGGTGATGGTGTGGTTGGCGGCGGCCTGCACGGAGCGGTAGGCGTGTTCGCGTTCGGTGCCCTCGCCCAGCAGGTCGGCCAGGACCGCGGAGCTGTGCACCAGGCCGTCGGTGGTGTCGATGTGTGCGCGCATCCGGTCGCCGTGCACGGTCAGGGAGCGCAGGAGCTGGGTGGCGGCGGTCACCTGGAAGTGCGACACGCACAGGCTGTCGGGCAGGATGACGCGCTCCACGCTCTGGTGGGCGAGGTCGCGTTCGTGCCACAGTGCCACGTTCTCCAGGGCGGTGTCGGCATAGCCGCGCAGCAGCCGGGCGAGTCCCACCAGGCGTTCACTGGTGGTGGGGTTGCGTTTGTGGGGCATGGCGCTGGAGCCCTGGTAGGCGGTGCTGCGGGCCTCCTCGACCTCGCGCACCTCGGTGCGTTGCAGCAGGCGCAGTTCCAGGGCGATCTGTTCGACGCAGGCGCCCAGGGTGGCGACGGCCTGGAGGAGCTGGGCATGGCGGTCGCGGGCGACGACCTGGCTGGGGGCGGGTTCGCAGGCCAGGCCGAGGCGGTCGCAGACGTAGCTCTCGACGAAGGGGTCGATCAGGGCGTAGGTGCCCACGGATCCCGAGACGGTGCCCACCGCGATCGCGTCGCGGGCGGCGGTGAGGCGGGTCAGGGAGCGGTCGACGGCGAAGGCGTAGCCGGCGAGTTTGTGGCCGAAGGTGGTGGGTTCGGCGTGCACGCCGTGGGTGCGGCCCACCATGACGGTGTCCCAGTGTTCGGCCGCCCGGTCGGCCAGGACGGTGCGCAGCTGCCGGGTGGCGGCGATGAGCAGGTCGCCGGCGCGGGCCAGGGTGTGGCCCAGCGCGGTGTCGACCAGGTCGTAGCTGGTCATGCCGAGGTGGACCCAGCGGGCGGAGTCCTCGGGGATGTTCTCGCAGTAGGCGGCGAGGAAGGAGAGGACCTCGTGGTCGCGTTCCTTCTCGAACTCGGCGATCCGGGTGGCCAGCGGCACCGGGGCGGCGCGCATGTCCTCGACGGCCGCCCGGGGCACCCGGCCCAGCTGCTGCTGTGCTTCGGAGGCGAGGATCTCGACCTGGACCCAGGTGGCGTAGCGGTGCTGGTCCGTGAAGAGGTCCGCCATCTCGGGCCGTGTGTAGCGAGCGATCATGAAGGGGCCTTTGTCCGTGGGCGGGCGGAGAAGGAGGGCGCCGGGGGCGCGGGGGCGCGGGGGCGCGGGTGGGTTCAGTAGGCGCCGAAGTACTCGCGCTGTTCCCAGTCCGTGACCTGGCCGGGTGCGGGCGGTGTGTGCAGGCACCAGGCCTCGTAGCGGCGCAGTTCGCTCTCCTTGAGCTTGGTCAGGGTGGCGGCGAGGGGGGCGCCCAGGAACTGGGCGGCGCGGCCGGTGCGGAAGGCGTCGAGCGCCTCGCGCAGGGACTGCGGCACGGTGGTGTCGCCGGTCGCGGCCGGCGCCGCGGCGGCCGGGGCGGCGGGGGCGGCGGCGGTGAGTCCGTCGAGGCCGGCGAAGAGCTGGCCGGCGATGTTGAGGTAGGGGTTGGCGCAGGGTTCGCCGATGCGGTTCTCGATGTGGGCGCCGGCGCCGCTGCCGACGACGCGGAGCATCGCGGTGCGGTCCTCCACGCTCCAGCCCAGCCGGGTGGGGGCCAGGGAGTGCGCGGCGCCCAGGCGGTGGTAGCCGTTGACGGTGGGCACGGACAGCAGGCACAGTTCGCGGGCCCAGCCGAGCAGGCCCTCGGCGTAGGCCTTGCCGCTGGGTGAGATGCCGCCGGACAGGCCCTCGGCGGCGAACAGGGGGCGGCCGGTGGCGGTGTCGAGCAGGGACTGGTTGAGGTGCCAGCCGCTGGGGTCGGCGCCGTCGAGGCGGGGCTGGGACATGAAGGAGGCGTGGTGGCCGCGGGCGGCGCACCAGCGTTTGGTGACGGTGCGGAACAGCAGCATGGCGTCGGCGGTGTCGAGGGCCGACATGGGGCTGAACGTCGTCTCGATCTGGCCGGGTCCCGACTCGTGCTCCATGGACCGCAGGGGCAGTCCGAGGGCGCCCAGGTACAGGGCGAGCGGGTCGGTGAGGGGGGCCGCGGTGTCGTAGGCGGCGTCGAGGTTGAACTGGTAGCCGGCGTTGAGGGCGGCCACGCGCGGGGCGTCGCCCTGGAGGCCGAAGCCGTTGCCGGTGTTGCCGGGGGCGTCGTCGAGGCGGCGGGTGAGGTACCACTCGACCTCGAGGCCGAGGGCGGGGGTCAGGCCGCGGGCGGCGTAGCGGGCCTCGGTGCGGCGCAGCAGGGCGCGGGCGGACAGCGGGTGGGGGGTGCCGTCGCGCAGGTACTCGTCGCCGATGACCCAGGCGGTGCGGGGGCCGTCGCCGGGCAGCTGCTGGAAGGTCAGCGGGTCGGGGACGAGGACGAAGTTGCCGGCGCCGGAGATCTCGTCGACACCGATGCCGTGCTCGCCGGTGAAGTCCACGGCGACGGCGTGTCCGGTGTCGAAGACGAAGGGGCCGGGGCTGAAGTTCATGCCGTTGCGCAGCACGCCGCGGAAGGCCTGGGCGGTCAGGGTCTTGGAGCGGGCCAGTCCGTGCGGGTCGGCGAAGACCAGGCGGACGAGGTCGAGGTGGTCCAGGCGGGAGGTGATCTCGGCGGCGGCGGCGGTGCGGGCGTCGTCCCACAGCTGGTGGTGGGCGACGAAGGAGGGGCTGCCGACACTGCCCTCGGCGGAGGGCGACGACCATGACCGGGCGTACATGGCTCAACTAGTCCTTTCGGCGAGGGGGCGCAGGGTGTGCTCGGGGCGGGGGGCGGTGGCGAGGTCCGCCTCCAGGCGGCGGGCCACGGCGAGCACCAGGTCGTCGGCGCCGACGGGGCCGACGAGCTGGACGCCCGCGGGCAGTCCGGAGCGGGTCGGGCCGGCGGGCAGGGACAGGGCGGGCTGGCCGGTCATGTTGAAGGGGTAGGAGGCGGGTGCCCAGTCGAGCCAGAGCAGGTCGCGCGGGTCGGCGGCCCAGGAGGGGCCGATGGCGTCGGCGGCGAACGGCTCGATGGGGACGGTGGCCATGGCCAGCAGGTCGAAGCGGTCCATGACCGAGCGCAGGATGTTGCGCAGGTTCTGGCGCACTTCCTGGGCGCGCATCACGGTGGCGCCGCTGACGGTGCGTCCGTGGCGGACGATCTGGAGGCGGCCGGTGTCGATCCACTCCTCGTCCTGGGGTGCGGTGCCGGCGGCCTCGCTGGCGGCGACGATGTCGACCAGGGCGGGGTAGATGTCGTGGCAGCGGACCTCGATGTCCTCGATGAGGTGGCCCTGGGCGCTCAGTGCGTCGCGGGCGCGGTCGGTGGCCCGGCGGATGTCGTCGTCGGTTCCCTCGTACTCGATCCAGCCGATGCGCAGCACCTCGTGGTCGCGGGGCGAGTCCAGCGAGCCCAGGCCGGAGTCGGCGTCGCTGCGGTGCGGGCCGACGATGGCGTGGGCGAGGAGGGCGGCGTCGTCGACGGTGCGGGCGATGGGGCCCTGGTGGGCGAGGCGTTCGGCGCCGTTGGGGAAGTAGGGCACCCGCCCGTAGGAGGGTTTGTAGCCGACGACTCCGCAGAAGGCGGCCGGGATGCGGATGGAGCCGGCGCCGTCGGTGCCCAGGGAGCCGTCGCACAGTCCCGCCGCGACCGCGGCGGCCGCTCCCCCGCTGGAGCCGCCGGCGGTCAGGGCGGGGTCGTAGGGGTTGCGGGTGGGCGGGGCGGTGCGGGCGACGGTGGAGGCGCTCCAGCCGTACTCGGAGGTGGTGGTCTTGCCGACGATGACGGCGCCGGCGGCGCGCAGCCGGGCCACGGCCGGCGCGTCCTCGTCGGGGCGGTCGTTGGGCAGCAGCGATCCGCGGGTGGTGGGCAGGCCGCGGGTCTGCAGGAGGTCCTTGACGGAGACGGTGACGCCCAGCAGCGGGGTGTTGCGCCAGGCGTCCGCGCCGAGTTCGCGGATGCGCCGGTCGGCCTGTTCGGCGGCCCGCAGCGCCTCGTCGCCGGCCACGGCGACGAACGCGTCCAGGTGGTCGCGTTGTTCGATGTCGCTCAGGACGGACTGGACGTGTGCCACGACGGAGGTGTCTCCGCGCCGCAGCAGTCCCAGGGTGTGGCTGACTCCGCGGCTGGTCATCGGGGTCCTCCTGCCTTTCTCTGCGGGCCGGTCGAAGGGGTCAGGCCGCGAAGGGGGTCTCGCGCAGGCCGGGGGCGCCGGGTGCGTCGGCGGGGTCGGTGCGGGTGATGGCCGACCAGTGCCAGGCGGCGTCGAAGGCCGTCACCTCCAGGGGTTCGCCGGCGGCGGCCAGGGCGGCGGCCTGGCCGGTGGCGGCGGCGATGAAGGCGGACACCCGGTGGGCGGCGAGCAGGTCCTGCTCGTCGAAGGGGGTGCCCTCGCAGCGCAGCAGGCGCAGGTCCATGAAGCCGTTGAAGCGGCGTCCGTCGACCTCCACGGCCTGGGGTGAGCGGATGGAGAAGCGCACCTTGTTGTTGACGTGGCCGTGGTGGTGCTGGTCGGAGTAGAAGGCGACGTCGGGGATGGTCGGCGGGACGAAGTGGTCGCGGGCGATCACCTCGGGGACCCGGGGGATGTTGCCGGCCACGAAGTGCCAGGAGTTGTACTGCATGCGCGAGGACATCGCCCAGGCGGTGTCGGCGACGGCGGCGGCCGAGTCCGCGAAGTGGCGGCCCGCGGTGGGGCCGGGGACCACGCAGCAGAAGAAGCGGGTGATGTCCCAGTCGCACAGCTCGGCCCAGCGCTCCTCGCGCAGCGCGGTGATGAGGTCGGGCAGCGAGCGCATGCCGCGGCTCATCGCGAAGTCCGCCTCGAAGGCCTCGGCGCAGGCCGCGACGCTCTCGTGGACGAGGGACTCCAGGCCGGTGCCGTGCTCGCGGTGCGGCCGGGCGAGCCAGTGCGGGGAGGCGGCGACGTCGCGGCCGAGCTCCTCCAGGGTGGTCCCGTCCAGCCCGAGGCGTTCGCGCAGGCGGGCGACCATGGCGTCCTCGCGGGCGCGGGCGGCGTCGCCGGGGGCCTTGGCGACCCGTTCGATCTTGTGCATCAGGGCGCCGTGGATCTCGCGGTAGAGCTGCACCGAGGCGCCGACGCGGGGGCGTACCGCGCCGAGTGCGTCGGCCAGGTCCATCAGGGAGGCGAGCGGGCCGGTGGCGGCGGGCACGGCGTGGGCGGCGGGCAGGGCCTCGTTGTACAGGCCGCGGACCCGCTCCAGCATGTGGGCGACGTGGTCGAGGGTGAGCTGGGTGCCGTTGGCCTCCTCGACGCGGCCGAAGCCGGCCGAGCGGATGAGCAGGCCCAGGCAGACCAGCAGGTGCACGTCGTGGTCCGACCACAGGTCCAGGGGCAGTCCCTGGAGGGTGCTCAGGGTGCAGTCCGGGTGGCCGGGCCACAGGGTCTTGCCGGTGAGGGTGTTGTGGCCGCGGAAGTTGGTGTACTGGCGCTGGTCCTGGTAGAGGACGAAGGGGGCGGTGCGCAGGGCGGCTTCCTTGGCCTGTTCGAGCAGGGCGTCGCGGCCCTGGGGGCCCTGTTCGGCGAGCCAGGCGCGGCATTCGGCGGCGCTCTGGGCGAGCCGTGCGCCGGAGCGCTCCAGTGCGGCGCGGTAGCGCTCCAGGACGGTGCGGGTCCAGGACACGCGGAGCACGCCGGCGACGACGTCGTGCGCGGCGAGGGGTTCCTGGGAGGGCACGCGCAGCAGGATGCGGCCGCTGGTGGACAGGGCGATCTCGCCCTCGAAGACGATCTCGTCATCGGCGGCGGCGGCAGCAGTGTCGGCGTCGGCGGCAGCAGCGGTGTCGGCGGCCGTGCCCGCACCGGCGGCGGGGGTGGTGGTGCGCCAGGTCAGTCCGGACAGGGCGGCCAGGGCCGCCTCGTCGCGCAGGCCCAGGGCCCGCAGCTGGACGTCGGCCGGTACGTGGCCGTCGAGGGTGAGCAGGATGTGCAGGGTGGAGCGCAGGTCGTCGGTGGCGGTCGCGCGCTGCCAGACCCGCTGGAGCAGGCCGGGGAAACCGGCGTCCGGTTCGGCGGTGCGGTCGGGCTTGGCGGTGGTGCCGGCCGGGGTGCCCAGGCGGCTGGGGCGGCGGCTGATGCGCTTGCGCGCGTTGGCGGCGCGGCGGGACTCGCGCCCGGCGGAGCTGGTCACGAGGGGCCTCCTGCGGTGAGTTCGACGTGGTTCCACATCGCGTCGTCGGTGGGGGTCCAGTCCTCGTCGACGTAGATGCAGTCGACGGGGCATTCCAGGACGCAGACCGGGCAGCCCGAGCACAGTTCGGGGACGATCACGACGTCGAGGCCGCGGTCGAAGATCGCGCCGAACTCGGCGGGGCAGCCGCGCAGGCAGGAGTCGCAGGTGATGCACTCGGACTTCTCGATGCGGCGCGGCGCCTTCTTCCAGGCGTCGGGGCGGCTGCGTTCGGCGATGCGCTCTGCCCGTGCGGACGGCGCGGCCGGCGTAGCTTTGATTTCCACGGGCGTGACCTCATTTTTGAGTCGGTGTCGACCACAACCGAACCTGACCTGTCGATGCTCGCGGGCGCGTCTCAATCGCCTGCGGAGCGCGGGTTGGGGACTGCTGGAGCGGCGGCGGCCAGGGCGGGGCCGCGGCCTGTTCCGGCCAGGTCCAGCAGCAGGCGTTTGACGTCGGTGGCGGCGATGGGCCCGGCGCCGAGGCCGGGGCGCGAGGACAGCAGCAGCGGGCCGTCGTCGGGGTGGTGGGGCAGCAGTCCGTGGCTGCCGCGCACCGGGGCCGGGTCGAGCGGGACGACGGCCATGCGGTAGCGCATGCCGATCTTCTTGCGGGCCAGCGCGGTCGCGGCCCGCACCCGCACGTAGGGGTCCTGCGGGTCGAGGAAGAGTTCGGCCGGGTCGTAGCCGGGTTTGCGGTGGATCTCCACGTGGCGGGCGAAGTCGGGGGCGCGGGCGTCGTCGAGCCAGTAGTAGTACGTGAACCAGGCGTCGGGTTCGGCCAGCGCGACGAGGTCGCCGCAGCGCGGGTGGTCCAGGTGGTGGGCCTTCTTGCCGTCGTCGTCCAGGAGCTGGCCCAGGCCGGGCAGGCCGGTCAGGGCGGTGCGGGTGGCGGCGAGGTCGGCGGGGTCGTGGACGTAGACGTGGGCGATCTGGTGGTCGGCGACGGCGAAGGCGCGCGAGGCCGTCGGGTCGAGGTACTCCATGCCGTCCTGGGTGTGCACCTCCAGCAGGCCGGCGCGGCGCAGGGCGCGGTTGATGTCGACGGCCCGCTCGGCGCGGGTGATGCCGTACTCGGACAGCACCACGATCTCGCGCCGCTGGGCGCGGGCGTCGTCCAGGAGCGGGCCGAGGGCGGCGTCGAGTTCGGCGGCGGCGCGGTGGGAGCGGGGGTCGTCGGGGCCGTAGCGCTGGAGGTCGTAGTCGAGGTGGGGCAGGTAGGCCAGGGTCAGGTCGGGTGAGCGGGTGGTCATCACGTGCCGGGTCGCGTCGATGATCCACTGCGAGGAGGGCAGGCCGGCGCCGGGCCCCCAGTAGGAGAACAGCGGGAACGTGCCGAGTTTCGCGGTGAGTTCGTCGTGCAGGGCCGGCGGCCAGGTGTAGCAGTCGGGTTCCTTGCGGCCGTCGGCGTAGTAGACGGGGCGGGGGGTGACGGTCCACTGGGTGTCGGCGCCCATGGCGTACCACCAGCAGATGTTGGCGACGGTGTAGCCGGGGTGGCTGCGGCGGGCGGCGTCCCAGATCCGTTCGCCGTCGATGAGGCGGTGGCTCTGGCGCCACAGCAGGACCTCGCCGAGGTCGCGGAAGTACCAGCCGTTGCCGACGATGCCGTGCTCGGCGGGTGTGCGGCCGGTCAGGAAGGTGGCCTGCACCGAGCAGGTCACGGCGGGCAGCACGGGGGTGAGCGGCGCCCGGGTGCCGGACCGGGCGAGGGAGGTGAGGTGCGGCATGTGGTCCAGGAGGCGGGGGGTGAGGCCGACGACGTCCAGGACGAGGAGCGGGTTGGCGGCGGGCGCGGTCATGTCAGTTCCTTCAGGCCGTGGGCCGTCAGCAGGTCGCGGGCGGTGGCGAGTTCGGCGGCGATGCCGTCCGCGAGCCGGTCCGCGTCGCGGGGCCGGGCCGCACCGGGCAGCTGCGGCCAGGTGTAGGTCTCCACTTCCAGGTGGCCGGTCAGCGGCCGTTCGCCGCCCACCAGGGCGCCCAGGGCCTCGTCCAGCACATCGAGGGTGGAGGTGAGCGGGGCGGCGGGGGCCGCGTGCAGCGGGATGTGGAAGTGGGCGCGCCAGGCGCTGTCGTGCGGCAGGGCGGCGCCGTCGAGGGCGGGGCCGAGGTCGTCGGTGGCGTGCAGGGCGCCGGCGGTGCGGGTGCGGGTCTGGTGCAGGAAGCGCGGTTCGTCGTAGGCGGCCAGGGCGGCGCGGGTGTCGGGGTGGGCGGGGTGTTCGGCGTGCAGCGCGGTGGACAGCTGGGCCTTGACGATGCGCAGGCCGGCGGCGTCCAGTGCGGCGAGCGCGGGGGCGGGCTCCTCGAAGGAGGTCGCCATGTGGCAGGTGTCGGCGCAGACGCCGAGGCGCGGGTGGTCAAGCGCGGTGAGCGGGGCGATGGCGTCGGCGGTGGTCTCGATGACGCAGCCCGGTTCGGGTTCCAGTCCGACGCGGACGGAGCGGCCGGTGGCCTCGGCCAGCTCGTCCAGGGTGCGGCCGAGTTCGGCCAGGTGGGCGCGGCTGCGGGCGGCGCGCCGGTCGTCGTGGGCGGTGCGCCAGGCCAGCGGCAGGGTGGAGAGGGTGCCCTCGGTGACGTCGTCGGGCAGCAGGCGGGTCAGGACGCGGGCGAGGGCCAGGGTGTGCTCCAGGCGCTCGGGGTCGGCCCAGTCGGGCCGGTAGACGCGGTACTTGACCTCTTGGGCGCCGAAGCCTTCGTAGGGGAAGCCGTTGAGGGTGACGACCTCGAGGCCGCGGCGGTCGAGTTCGGTGCGCAGGCAGCGCAGGGCGGCCGGGTCGCCGTCCAGGGTGCGGGCGACGGGCGCCGCGAGCCACAGGCCGATGCCGAGGCGGTCGCGGCCCAGGCGGCGGCGGACGGGTTCGCAGTGCTCGCGCAGCTGCGCCAGGACGCCGTCGAGGGTCTCGGCGGGGTGCACGTTCGTGCAGTAGGCGAGGTGGACGGTGGAGCCGTCGCGGTGGCGGAAGCGCACGGCTCACGCTCCCCCGCGCAGAATCGAGTTGCCTTCATGAGTGGGCGACGCCGGTTCGACGAGATCCAACCGCAGGCGGCCGCTGAGGGAGTAGAAGGCGACCGGGTTGCGCCACAGCACAAGGTCGACGTCGTCGTCACTGAAACCGGCCGCCAGCATCGCCTCGCCGACCCGCCGGGTCTTGAGCGGATCGCTCCTGCCCCAGTCCGCGGCCGAGTTGACCAGCACCTTCTGC
>NZ_JBIVKH010000022.1:0-59683 GCF_044750685.1 Streptomyces sp. NPDC088785 | reverse complement strand
ACCCGCGGCTCGTACGTGAAGTCGAAGAACGCCTCACGGGCCTGCGCACCCACACCCAGCACCACACGGGCCTCCCGCGCGGTGTACGGCGTACCGGTGCGGTAGACCCGGTCGAGGAGCGCGACAAAACCCTGCTCCACCAGTTCCGGCATCAACTGCCCGATCGGCAGCCCCGTACGGGTACGCTCCGGCCCGCCGATCGCCGTGAAGAACGCCGCGTTCGCCGTCTCCAGCATGTGCGCCGGACCGGCCAGGGACGCGAAGACCGCGGAGGACCGGCCGAACAGCGTCCGAAGATCGTGCTCCGCGTCCGCCGCGTCCGCACGCGCACCGGCTCCGGCCGGTGGGGCGGGCTGCCCCGGTACGCGCGTCATGTGTTCTGCCTCTCCCTCGACTGTGCCGGGCCGTCCGGATCCGCGGCCACGCTGTCACGCCGCCCCGTACCCGCGTTCAGGGCTTCGGCCGCGTCGGTGTGCACGGTGAATATCTGGTCCAGGCCCGTCAGCGAGAACAGGCGGGCCACCGAGTCCGGCACGGCCGCCAGGCGCAGGACCCGCTCCTGCGCGGCCAGTCCCTGGAAGAGCCGCAGCAGCGCGCCGATGCCGGACGAGTCGCAGAACGTCAGTCGCGCGCAGTCGACCACCACCGGGCCCGCGCCGCTCCCCCGGGCCAGCTCCGCCTCGACCGCCTCGTGCAGCTGGACCACGCTGTCGTAGTCGAGATCTCCGCGCAGCGCGAACACCGCGCCGCGCTCCTCCTGCGTGACCTGCACCGAGAACACTCTCAGCTTCCTCCATGCGCGGCTTCCCCCGACGACCCTGCCATCGTAGAGACCGATCCTCCCGCCGCCGAACCCGCGGGGGTGCCGTGGCGGGCGGCGGGCGCCGCGCCCGCCGTGCCGGGGGTGCGGTGCGCCCCGCACAGGCCCTAGGTCGGGTCCTCGGCCTCGGGGGTGGCGCGGGCGGTCGCCGCCTGGTTGCGCTGCTCGCCCACGGGGTCCTCGCCGTCCGCGGACGCGGCGGAGCGCTGGTCGCCGTGGGTCAGGTGGTCCAGGGTCCCGGTGATCTCCAGCATGCGGTTCAGCCGCAGCGGCCGTCGGGCCAGGACGAGGGCGGCCCCCGCCGTGTCCGTGCGGCGGCGCAGGCCGAGCAGGGTGGACAGGCCCATGGAGTCGACGCCGGTGAGGCCGACGCAGTCCACGACGACCTTCCGCACGTCCGGATGCCGGGCGAGCTCCACTGCGGTCTTGCGGGTGAAGTCGTCACTGGTGTCGTAGTCGAGATGCCCGCTGACGTAGAGGGTCAGCACGTCGCCGGTACGGCTGGAGGTGATCAGCAGGAGGTCGGGGGTCGTCATGCGTGCTGTCCAGCGGTCAGGGCACCTCTCGCCTCGTTGAGGATGCCGGTCGAACGGGGGAAGTCGGCCAGCCGCCGGCGCAGGGAGCCGATCGCGGGCAGCAGGCTGTGCGCGGGCACGTGGCGCGCGGTGAGGATGTCGGCGGTCCAGGTGATGAAGCGGGTGAAGAGCGCCGGGTCGTCGACGTAGAGCGCGGCGGCGAGGTGGGTGACGAGGTGGTCGATGTCCTCGGCGGTCCGCTCGCGCTGGTACTCGGTGTAGGCGCGCATCGCGGGAAAGCCGTCCTCGACGTCCGCGAGGGTCTGCTGCACGGGCTGCCGGCGCGTCTGCCGGACCATCGTGTACTCCTGGTCGTCCAGGTGCGGCAGATCCGCGTCGACCAGCCGGGCGTCCCGCACCGTCGGACGCTCCAGCCCCACTCCCCGCGTCAGTACGTCGTCGGCGCCGACGGCGTCCGCGGCCCATTGCGCCCGCATGAGGCGAGCGTAGCGGCCTTCGGGGCCGAAGGCCGCGCCGCCGGCCAGCACGGGGACGCCCGCGGTCCGGCAGGAGCTGATCGCGGTGTGCGCGGTCGGCAGGTGGGTGGGGATCGACGACGAGAGCAGGACGGCGTCGGAGCGCCGCTGGTGCAGGTGCGCCACGAGGTGTCCGGTGGGCACCTGGGCGCCGAGGTAGTCCACGTGCCAGCCGCGCAGCCGGAGCACCTCGGCGACCAGGCGGGCGGGCAGCGCGTGCCACTCCCCGTCCACGCAGGCGACCGTCACCCGACCCTTGACCGGCTCGGCGCCGGCGGCGGCCGCGTCGGCGACGGCGGAGACGCAGCGTTCGTTGATGGCGGTCGCGGCGTGCTCCTGCGCGATGGTGAGGGCGTTCGCCGCCCACTGCGCGCCGACCCGCTCCTGGGTCGGCGCGATCAGTTCCAGCAGGACGCGCTCCGCCGCCCGCCGCGGTGAGGTGCCGGTGGCGAGCGCCGCGACCGCGTCCCGTACGACGGCGATCGCGCGCGTCTCGTCGACGTCGCTCACCGCCCGCCACAGTCGATCGCGCAGCTCGCCGGACGAGGGCACACCGCTGCCCTCGTCCGTGCCGATGGATGTCATGCCGTGAACCTGCCCCGGGTGTGTCCGTCCACCGCTGTCAGGTGCGCCGAGCGGGGCGCGGTGATGGCCAGCAACGCCATGTCGTCCTTGGGGCCGTCGTCCACCCACTGGGTGGCGACCATCTGCACGCGTTCGGTGACCGCCTCCGCGGGCAGTCCCGCGCAGCCGGCGAGGACGTCGTGCAGCCGCTGTTCGCCGAAGATGCTGTCGCCCAGCGGGCCGCCGTGCGCCTCGGTGATGCCGTCCGAGTAGAGCAGGCACGTCTCGCCCGGCATCAGGTCGACCGCCACGGTGGTCGCGCAGACCTCGGGCAGCGCGCCGATGAGCGTGCCGCGGGTCGCGGCCTCCTCGACCCGGCCGTCGGCGCGGATGATCAGCGGCGACGGGTGCCCGGCGCTCGTCAGCCGCAGCCGCACGCGGTTGCCGGCGCGGGAGACGGACGCGAAGGCCATCGTGGCGAACCGGGTGTGGTGCGAGGACATCAGCGCGCCGTTCAGCAGGGTCAGGACCCGCCCGTGGTCGGCGGCGAACGGCAGCAGCGCCTGGATCGTGTTGCGGATCTTCCCCGTCAGCACGGCGGCCTCGAGGCCCTTGCCGCACACGTCGCCCAGGACGACGAAGGTCTCGCCGTCGTCGGTGTCCGCGGGGTGCACGTCGTAGAAGTCGCCGCCGATCCGGTCCGTGCTGGAGGACGCCCGGTAGCGGCCGGAGAAGTCGATGCCGCGCACCTGCTCCAGCGACGGGGGCAGCAGGTCCCGCATCAGCACGTCGGTGATGTGGGACTGCTCGGCGTAGATGCGGGCCGCCGACAGCGCGGCACCGGCCCGGGCCGCGAACAGCCGCGCGAACGTCTCCTCGGCCGGCGTGAACGCGGCCTCCTCGCTGCGTCGCAGCAGCACGATCGCGCCCGCCGGGAGCCCGTGCCCGGGCAGCGGGACCACGACGACCGAGCCGATGCAGGCGGGGCCGTCGCCGAACTCCTCCGGGATCGCCCAGCCGGGGACCTGTCGCGGGTCGATCCACCGCGACGGCACCGGCGGGAAGCCCGCGAGCGCCTCGGCCAGTCCCGGCAGCTCCTGCGCGTCGATGGAGACCTGCCGCTGCTGCACCGATCCACCGGTGGTGGCCCAGGTGACCGGGTGGTGACGTCCGCCGCCCACGCCGACGATGACGGCAGCATCCGCCAGATGCTGTGCCGCCATCTGTGCGGTCACCTCCATGCAACGCTGGCTGTTCAGCGAGGACAGCAGCTCGCTGGAGATGTCCTGCAACACCCGGCTCCGGGAGCGCTCGCTGTCCAACTGGGCCTGCACGAACCGCAGATCGCTGTCGTCGACCAGCCACCAGGTCACCGCGCCGTCGCCGGCGAGTCCGGGGAAGGCCTGGACGCTGTGCTCGCCGAGCGGTCCACGCGCGGGTTCCAGCAGGTCGTTCCGGTCGGGGGCCGCGGCCGACCGGGACACCGTCGCCGCGTGGGCGTCGGTGAGCCAGGCCGGGGCGGCGTCCGCCAGCCGTATGCCGCCGCGCAGCCCGCCCAGCAGGGCGGTCGCACCGTCGTTGCAGGACACGACGAGACCTGCCGCGTCCACGGTCACCTGGGGGTACGGGTCGTGCTGCGCGGGCGGATGCGCCAGTCCTACGCCACGGGAGCTCAAGGGCTCCGGGGAGGAAACCATCACGTGAGGCCGCGAGAGCGACCTCCACCACCTTCCACTCGACTGCTGAGAACCAGCAGACCCTGAGGCCTGCCCAAGGGCGCCTGCACTACCCGTTCACCGATGCTAACCAGGCCCACCACTCGTTCCGCAACAGGCCCGGAATTCTTACCCCCGAAATTCCCGGCGACGCTTAAGCGGGCGTGGGGGACGTGTGAAGACATCGATGTCGTGCCGGTGGCGGGCCGTTCCCTTTCGGACGGGAAGCGCGGAAAGCGGTGGATGTGGGAGAGTGACGTTCCATACGACTGCGCACCCTGTGGCCGATCTCGCACACGGAGGACGCACCGGAGGTCCGACCACAGCCGCGCGGCGCGGCTGTCCGGGCCCCCGCCATCGACGCACGGCGGCCAACTGCCGGACGCCCCTGGGTCTTCGCCCCGCACCAGGACCGTCCCGCGCCAGGAGCAGACGTGAACACCGATCCCGTCCTTCGCCCGCCCCCGTCCGGCGACAGCAATCGGGTCGCGCGGCACTGCCGGTGACCGGCCCCTGGCACACCCTCGAACTGATCGAGACCAGGATCGGCGATCCGCCGGTCCCCGTCATCCACCTCACCGGCATGTGCTCCCGCTGGCACGACCCGGAGGACCGCATCGGCCAGGCGCTCGAAGCGCTGCCGACGGGCGGCGGCCTCATCATCGACGTCGGCGCGCTCATCTACTCCGACATGTACTTCCTGCGGCTGCTCTTCGACGCGCGCGCCCTGCACACGCTCGTCCTCGTCGGCCCGCTCGGTCCCGCCCTGCGCCACCGGCTGCGCACGACGGGCACCAGCGACCTCTTCGACGTCCAGGCCACCCTCCACGAGGCCCTCGCCCGCCTCGGCCGCTGACCCGCCCGCGGCCACCCCGCGCGCGGGCACCGCAAAGCGATGGGTCATGCTCCCTCTTCCGGCCGGGCAAGGACCTGTCCGGTCCGAACGCGCCCGATGGAGTACCCCGTGAACGCAAAGCGCCGCCGACTGCTGCTGGCCACCGTCGCCCCGATGCTCGCCCCGGACGAGCGGGTCGAGGTGACGACCATCGTGAACCTCAGCTCGGTGTCGGTGCGCCGCACCGCGGCCTTCGCGGCGGCGTCGGCCGTCCTCAGCGCCGGGACCCTCGCCGTGATCCCGACGCCCCGGCCGATGTACCTGGTCATGACGGACCGTCGGATCCTCGTCTTCCAGGCCGACCCGACGTTCGCCAAGACCGGCCCGCACGTCCTGACCGTCCCGCGTGCCGGGCTGGTGCGCACCCGGATACGGGAGCGGCTCCTGAACTCGTCCTTCGTCGTCTCCTCACCCGCCGACCAGCAGGGCCTGAAGATCATTTTCCCGCTGCTGGGACGCTCGGAGCGTGACGTGATCGCCGCGGCGCTCCCCCTCGGCGCTCCGGAGGCCTGACCCCGCACGGGTCCGCCCGGCGGGGTGCGGGTCCGCCGTCCGCGGGCCGCACTCCCCCGCACGCTTCCCTGCCTCGTCGTGCAACCCTCGGCCGCCTCCGGGCGTCTCCTGAGTGCCGAACGATGGGTCATACCTGGAACAAGTACGGGCAAACACCACCGGACCGGCGCCTCATCGACGCGGGATGTCCGCCGGATGTCCCTGTCCCCCGCAGGAGCTCACCGCATGTCCAAGCACAGTCGCCTTCCCGCCCCGCCTCCGGGACGCGGCCGCGTCGCCACCGCGCGCACCGCGGCGGCGCCCCTGACCGGCGCCCTCCTCGGCGCGTCGGCGGGCACGGTCGACGCCGTCACGCGGCACAGGGCGGATCCGACCGGGGAGGGCTCCGGCAGCGTCGCGTCGTTTGCCGGCAGGGCCACCGCGACCGGGCACGCGACCGGGCGGAGAAATGCGGGGGACGTCGGCGCCCTCTACGGACCGGCGAACGGCATCACCGCGGGCGAACGCGCCACCTCGGCCGGGTAGGCGTCCGAGACGTCCGCGACCGCGCCGGGTCCGACGACCCGGCGGCCGGTGCCGGGCCCGAGCAGATCGGTGCCGACGTCGACGCCGTCGCGCCCCTTCGGGGCTCGGCCCGCGGCCTGCCCGGGGCGCCGTCGTCGCCGCCCCGCAGCCCCCTCGTACGACTTACGGGGCACCGCCCCCACCACGAACGACGTCAACGGAGACGGGTGATCCCGGCAAACCGGAGCGCCGGGCAGGCCGGTCCGGCGCGGTCGGCCGCCGACCCCACCGCGGCGGCCCCTCATGCGTCGAACAGCACAGCAGCACCCCGATTCGTCATCGTCAACAGCCCAGCGAAAGGCCCGTCCATGAAGCGAACACTCACGTTGATCACCGCGCTGGTCGTCACCGCACTGTCACCGACGACGGCGCACGCGGCGGTCAAGAAGGCCAAGGCTCCGCTGGGTTGCGAGTCCCGGACGTTCACCTCGAAGGCGGGCGTGAGATTCAACGACCCGGAGGACGCCGACGCCCGGATGAACGTCATGGGCCCGGTCATAGAGTCGATCAACAGCGCCGGCTGCGGGCAGACCATACGCGTCGCCATGTACTCCATAGGCAGCACGCAGCCGGGTCCGGACTTCGCCAACGCCCTGATCGCCGCGCACCAGCGCGGTGTCATCGTCAAGGCGCTGATGGACTCGCACAGCGACAACGCGATATGGCAGTCGATGGTCGCCGAGTTGGGCAACGACCCGCAGGCCGCCAGCTTCGCCGCGCTGTGCCCGGGCGGCTGCCTCACCCACTACGCCGGCTCCGCCCTGCACGCGAAGTACTACATGCTCAGCGGCGGGAGCGACGCGAACAGGACCGTGACGGTCAGCAGCGCCAACCCCACCTCGGCCCAGGCCAACACCGCGTGGAACAGCGGCACCACGGTGAAGGGCAACCTCGACCTGTACAACTCCTACGTCCGGTACTTCACCGCGATGGCCAAGGGGGCGCTCAACGGCCCGGGCCCGCTGGTGCCCGACTACTACAACTCCACCAGCGGTCTGGCCGCCAGGACCCTGTCCCCGCCCTCCTACCAGTGGCCCAAGGCGCGCTCCAGAAGCGACACGTGGGTCGACTTCCTGAACAACGTCAAGGCACCGGCCACGATCAACATCGCCATGTTCGAGTGGACCTCCCACGGGGATCCGGGCGACCGGAACTACCTGGAGCTGCCGAAGAAGCTGGTGAGCCTGGCCCAGACCGGCGTCAAGATCCACATACTCTTCACGGCCGGCCAGGTCGACGGCAGCGTCCAGAACTACATCAAGGACCGGCCGAACATCGACGTGCACGACACCACCCGCGGCACCGACGCGAACGGCAACGCCCTGCACTACACGCACGACAAGTACATGATGGTCAGCGGCGGTTACGCGGGGGCGACCAACTCCAGGATCGTGTTCACCGGCTCCTCGAACTGGACGAGCAACGGCATCTGGCACAACGACGAGTCGGACCTGAAGCTGGTCGGCCAGGCCAACTACGACGCGTTCATGACGGACTGGCAGAACCAGTACAACCGCTGCTGCGACACCGCGGCCCGGCAGTTGACCGCCGAGAAGCGCGCCGAGAACACGTCCCGCGAGATTCCGATCGACCCGAAGCAGGCCCAGGAATAGGCGTCGTCGTCCGTTGCGGCCGCGCCGCCGGTCTGGGTGGAGCTGTCCATCCGCGTCGGCCGCGGCCGGGTCGGCGGTGTCCGGGCCCCGCGATGACACGAGCCCTGCCCCTCGCGCAGGGCGATGGCCAAGGGCTGCCCCGCACAGACCATGGCTGCGGGCGCAGGGCGGCCTGACGAGCCGGTGGGGTGCTCAACCGGTGGTTCGTGAGGTGCTCAAGGACCGGGCGAAGCCGGCGAGCGTGTGAAAGTCGTTCTCCCGGAGGCCGATCCGCGGGTTGACGTGGTGCAGGAGCCCGGTTCCGCGGTGGTGGGCGCTCACGAACGTCTGATCCAGCTCGCTCTGTTCGTCGTCCACCCAGGCGAAGGGACGCCCGCTTGCGTGGTCCACCAGCGGGCCGGTCTTCCAGTGGACTCCATCGGGACGTTCTTGAAGGAGGACGTCGCCGAAGTCGACGAAGGGAAGTTCCGGAAGGCCCAGCACCGGCGCTATCCACCGGTTGGCGTCGCCCATCCACGTGGTGGCCCAGCACAGCTCGAAGCCGAGCTGGAGCAGGATTCGTCCGTGCTCCGGGTTGAGCCAGACCCGCAGGGGGCGTCGCCGGGACGAGAGGCCCCTGTCGTCCTCATGGGCGTCGTCCCGGGGAACCCGGATCGTGGTGTAGCCCTCGGGACGTCTCTCCGGCTTGGCGGCGTAAGGGTTGAGCGGCCCGTCCACGTCGAGGAACAGCAGCGGTCGGTTCACGGTCTCCCCCGGGTCCTACTCGCTGTGGACTGCCCCGGTCAGGGTAGCTGCGGGATGGGCACGGCATGGAGCCGGCTCGGGTGGTGATCATGAAAGTCGGCGATGATGAGGCCCCGGGTGGGGACCGGAGTGCCATCCAACTCGTCATCCCGCACCGCCGACAGCATGGCCAGGCCGAACATCCGTACTGAAAAAGGAACCCAACAAGTCCCACAAGCAGGTCCGCGCCCGCGTCGAGCATTTCTTCGCCCGCATGTAGACCTGGAAGATCCTTCGCGGTTGCCGCCTCAAGGGCGACGGTGTCCATCACGTCATGCTCGACATCCCCCGGATGCACAATCTCGCCCTTATCGGATCCGGGTAGGGAAGCGGGCCGCACGGCGGCCTACCACGCCCGAGACGACAAGAAAATCATTTACGGGACAGCCCTTAGAAGTCATCTCAACTGGCTGTCTCGGTAGGCTGTCGGGTGTGGTGGGCATCGTTGAGCGGCTGGTGCCGGGCGAGTTGTGGGAGCTGTTCCAGCGGGTGGCGCCGGAGGCGCCCACGCGGCCTCAGGGCGGTGGCCGGCGAAGGCACGGTGACCGTGAAGTGCTGGCCGCGATCGTGTTCGTGGCGACGTCGGGCTGCACCTGGCAGCAACTGCCCGCGGCCTCCTTCGGGCCGTCCGGGGCAACTGCTCACCGCCGGTTCAACGAGTGGACGAAGGCACGGGTGTGGGCCAAGCTGCACCGCCTGGTACTCGATGAACTGGGCTCCCGTGGCGGCTTGGACTGGTCCCGTTGCGCGATCGATTCGGTGAACATGCGGGCCCTGAAAAGGGGGAGTTGACGGGTCCGAATCCTTTGGATCGAGGCAAGTACGGCTCAAAGATCCACCTGATCACCGAGCGGAGCGGTCCGCCCCTGTCCTTAGGGATTTCCGGTGCCAACGTCCATGACAGTCAGGCCCTGATTCCGCTCGTGAAGGGCATACCCCCGGTCCGGTCGCGCCGAGGTCCCCGTCGCCGCAAGCCCGGCAAGCTCCATGCCGACAAGGGCTATGACTACGCTCACCTGCGGCGATGGTTATCCAAGCGGGGAATTTTGCGCACCGGATCGCCCGCAGGGGAGTTGAGACCTCGCAGCGACTGGGGCGTCACCGTTAGACCATCGAACGGACCATGTCCTGGCTCGCCGGCTGCCGCCGTCTCCACCGTCGCTACGAGCGCAAAGCCGAGCACTTCCTCGCCTTCACGAGCATCGACTGCACTCTCATCTGTTACCGACGGCTCGCCTGCTGATGTGGGCCCGCAGCAGATTCACCGCCAGGTCGTGACCGTAGTGGGCAGCCATGTCCAGGGGGGTGTGACCGTCTGGATCCGCGAGCTCCGGGTCAGCACCGAAGGCCAGTAGTACAGCAGTGATGTGAACGGTCAGCGGCTCACCGCTCTGCAGGGATCCGTCGCCCTCGGCATCGATGGCGTGCGTCAGCAACGTCATGTTGCTGAAGACTTCGTCGCAATCAGCGCCGGCGGCCAGCAACCGAGCCAGGGCCTCAGCATCGTCGTGCTCGACCGCGTGATGGGCGGGCGTCCAGTAGTCACTCACCAAGGCATTCAACCGTCATCGCAAGCCGTCTGCCAGCGACTATCTATCTCCGTTGGCAACCACCACTTGAGATGATGTCTTAGGTCCTGGGGAAGACATAGGCCGCGACGGCGACTCCGAGGGAGAGGACCGCAATGACCGTGGCCACCCCAGGAAGGGCGAAGGGGCCGCTCAGCACCTGCCGGTGATGCCGGTTCAGTCTCAGCAGCAGCCTCTCGGGCTTGTTCGGTGCAAGGAGTACGAGCGACCTCGAAAGAAATGAATCGAATACGTGTATCACGGCGTAGTAGGCGGCGAGGAGAAGCGCCGAGACCAGCATGACGTCTGATTCCTTGCCCGAGAAGGAGTTGACGAAAACGATCGCCCACGTCGTTATGGCGAAACTGAACGCGGTGGCAGACACCCAGTCCAATATCTTGCGGCGCTTGCGCGACCAGAACTCGGTCGGTCTGAGCAGGTCGAGAATGAACAGGCAAGTGCGCCTCACCTGAGCCTCGTCGTCACCTTCGACGTGCACTTGCGTATACCTCGTCGTGCCGAAAAAATGGTCCCTCTTCCGCTCTCGCGGCACACCCACCTCGACCACGACAGAGATGGCTGAACCTGTAGCGTTTCGCGCCTTAATGCGGAGCCCCGTGAAACGAGCCGGACTTCCCAGAGCCGATACCAGGTCGTCCATGCTGGCGGCGCGGACCTCACACCGCAGTTCATCGATCTCGCCGTCTCGTCGATTCCTGGGTATCTGGGCGAACGCCAGGCCACATCCCGGCATCTCGGCCTCGATGGCGTCGACCACCTGGTCGACATCCGCGCGCGAAAGCCAGCGCCCGGTGCGACGTGCGCTCGCTCTCCATTCCCCCATGCGCGCACCATACCGACGGCGGGCCCGCACGGGCCGGGCTATCAACAAAGTTGATCACGGAGCCGAGGGCCACCTTTGAGTGATCTTGCTGGGTGACTGCTGTGACTGGAACGGTCGCCGCTCACATGGCGCGGTCTGGGCCGCACCAAGGTTCGGCGCGTTCACCGGCGATCACCGCCCATGCCCAGCTCCGGCTCGCCCGCCCGCGTCCGACGGAGAGTCAGGCGAAGAGTCAGGAACCTGCGCACGAAGACCGGCACTCCTACCGGTGCCCAGAAACTGTCCCGAGCATCACAAGGTGGGCACCAAGCCGCGCCGCACAGCGTGCGCCCGAGGCTCACGCCGCCTACGACCACCGAATGCGCCTCACACCAAACACGATGAGCGACATGGTCAATGACGGGAACACCAGCTTCGTGCTGCCGCGGGGGGGGGCGACAGGCTTCTCCTGGCCGAAGGATGGCCCGCTCCCCAACACCGACCTACGGGCGCTCCGCACCGCTCTCCATACCGCTGCCCGCGGCGCCGGGGGCAAAGTGGGCGAGGTGGAGGAACAGGCATACCCTCGGACCCTCCATACCGCATCGGTCGTCGCGGGCGCAGGCGCAGACGAGAGCATTGTGCTCTGCCACGCTCATCACCCCTGGATCGCCTTCGCCTCGACACGTCGGAACTGTTACGGGGAGGAGTTCCTCGCACCGCCTCCATGCGCACACGCCTTTACCGACGCGGGCTTCGTCGTCCTGAGCAGCGCGCTGCTTGCCACACCGCTTTCCGACGTGGACACCTCAGCGCTCGGGCCGGGTGAGTGGCGTGAGGCTGCTACTACAGCATCACGACGTTGGGCGGAGCCCTCTTCAACGGGTGGGACTGAAACAAGCAAAGCCACGACTTCTCAGCAGCGTCGAACAGGTGGATG
This sequence comes from Streptomyces sp. NPDC088785, assembly GCF_044750685.1. NCBI lineage: Bacteria > Bacillati > Actinomycetota > Actinomycetes > Kitasatosporales > Streptomycetaceae > Streptomyces > Streptomyces sp. NPDC088785. The sequence goes on along the minus strand of NZ_JBIVKH010000022.1, from coordinate 47,834 downwards.
ACGGCTTGAGCGTCCTGGAAGCCCAGGGGCAGCAGGGAAACTCGACGCCCGGCAGGCGGACTTCCAGGTATCCCCGGCCGAGCGGGCGCAATTCGGAGAAGTGCTCGGCCAGATCCGCGATGTCGGAGCTTCGCTCAGTCGGGGAGAACTGTCGCGATGCGGGGTCCGTCGCTGTCCACGCGACGTCCATCCCCGCAACCTCCTGTTGCTTGGGACCCTGTTGGGCACGCCACGAGCGCCGAGTTCGTCCCGGCGTCGGCCGGGCGGCAGCTGTCGCCGTATCTTCGCCGCCCTGTGGGCCGTGGGCGAGGTCGGGTCCCGTTTCGCCGGGACTTCGCTGTCCCCTCCTGCGGCGGTCGGCCGGGGAGGGCCGGGGTTAGATTCCTCCCATGTCTTCGCATCTCAGCCCCGGTGCTTCCGGAGCGCTCCGCCGCTTCGCCGGATGGCTCGCCCGGGGGTCGGCGGGTCATCCGCTGCTGGAAGGGGTCGACTACTGGGAGGAGTTGCGCGCGTCGCCCTCCCAGATGGAGATCTGCTTCGCGATCTTCGCCAACGTCCTCGAACTGGACGAGCGGGGAGAGCCGGTCAACGAGAAGTACGCGGAGCGAAGGGCCGCCGCCTGGCTCCACCGATACTGCACCGGGGTGCTACCCCCAGGGGAGCCGGACATCGAGCCGTGGGAATGCCGGCTCCATTGAGCAACAGCGGCCAGGTCGTGCAGGTGCGCGATGCCGCGCTCGCCTCGCTCGGCACGAGTTGAAGTCACGAACGCCGGGAGCCGACCGCGCCGCGTCAGGTTGTGCGGGTTGTGCGATGTCCGTCCCTCACCCCGACCGGGGGTGCTGCAATGCTGAGGGAATTCCGATGGGTACGCGGGTGGACGCTTGGCTGTGGACGGGGGATCTCCTGAACCGCTCCGATTCGAGGTGCTCGGGCCGTTGCGGGCCCGGCGTGGCGCGGACCTCCTGGAGCTGGGGCCGGTCAAGCGGCAGGCCGTGCTGGCCGCGCTGCTGCTGAGCCAAGGGGCCGTGGTGAGTCATGAGCGGCTGCTCGACGCGGTGTGGGGGCCGGAGGCGCCCGCCAGCGGCGTCAGGGTGCTGCCCACGCACGTCAACTCGCTGCGCAGGACGCTCGATCCCGAAGGGACACCGCCCGCGACGTCGGTGATCCGCAGCGGCAAGGGCTGGTACCGCTTCGTCGTCGACGACGTCCGCATCGACACGGCGGAGCTGGAGGAGCGCCGCCGTACGGCGCTGCGCACCGCCGCGTCCGGGGACCCGGCCGCCGCCGCGGACCAACTGGCGCACGCTGTAAGGCTGTTCCGGGGCGAGCCGCTGGCCAATCTGCCGGGCCCGTTCGCCCGGGCCGAGCGGCAGCGCCAGCGCGGCCTCGGGCAGCGGGCGCCGCCCGGTCAGCAGCGCGCGCAGCGTGGGACCGTCGACGGCCTCCATGACCAGCGCCACGCCGCCGCCGTCCGGCGAGTCGAGCACCGCGTCGATCCGTACGACGTTCGGGTCCCGCACCCCGGTCACGAGGCCCGTTTCCCGCCGGATGCGCTCGACGGCCGCGCGGTCGTCGACGAGCTGCGCGGCAAGGTACTTGATGGCGACCAGATCACCGGTCCCGTCGTCGCGGGCCAGGGTGGTCCGCCCCGTCGTTCCGTCGCCCAACTCCCGGATCTCGGTGAATCCGGGCACCAGCCAAGTCGTCATCGAACCCTCCTCTTCCCCTCGTGTGCGCTGGGCGGAGAAAAGTAGGAGCGGTCGATGTACTTACGATGAAATGGCCGACTCCGTGCGGCGGGAGACGGTGCTCGACCTCCGCCGCGGCCACCGGCCGGGTACGTACGGGTGGGTGGGGACCGGCGACGTGATGCCGACCCGTACGGTACGGACCGCCATACGACCGGCGACGCCCTCACCCCTTGGCGTATCCGTGTCTTGGTGTATCCGTGCCGCCCACGTTGCAACGCAACGCCTGCGCTGCGCGGCGCGGCCGAAGCCCGTGAACTGGAGCAACGCGGCTCGGGCCCGTATGCGGGTGCCGACCGCAACGGGCGTTGGCGGCGCGACGAGGTTTGATTACGGCCCGCAACGGCTGGGGCAAGCCTCATTCTGGGGCCCACCAGCCGGAGCAGCCGGCAGGAGATGGCCGCCCCGACCACCCGGCGGGGCCGATGGACGGAGATGTCCGTGAACCGCGCCCTGCTCCCCCTCAGGACCACCCTGGTCTTCCTGATCGCGATACTCGCCGGCGTCGTGGCCGCCTCGCTCACCTGGGCCTCCGGCGAGCAGCTGGCGCGCAGCGTGATGGCGGGCATGGGCGCGACGGCCGTGGCGGTCCCGTTCTTCGACAGGCTCATCGCGACGGACCCGGCTCCCGGCATCGACGCGGCTGCGAGCGGAGAGGCCGACGACCGTGGGTGAGTTACGTCCGCTGGCCCACGACCTGCCCGAGGAGACCCGGGCGCTGGCCCTGGCCCTCCGGGAGCTGTTCGCCGGGCTCGATGTGTCGGTGCGCCGCTATGCGATCCGCCGGGAGCGCGACCCCGGCACGCTTTCCCGCTATCTCAACGGCACCCGGGTACCTCCGTGGCACGTCATCAACGAGCTCCTGGCCGACGTCACCGAGCACCGGGGCAGCGCGGTGACCGGCGAGGCCGTCGAGCTCCTGCGCGAGCTGTACGGGGCAGCGGTCGAGAACGGCTGCCCGCCGAAGAAGGCCGTGGTGGTGCTGGAGGAACAGATGGCCGACGCCGACCGGCTGTCCCGCCGCTCCTCGGTCAGCGGCGATGTCCTGGGCGAAGCCCTGCTGGCCCGCACGCACCGCATCGCCGACCTCGAAGTCCGCCTCACCCAGCTCGAAGTCGACTGGCAGACCGAACGGACCCGCGCCGACCAGCTCGAAGCCGCCCACCCTGAGGTCACCGGCCTGCTGGAGGAACGCGAGGCGCTCAAGGACCAGGTCGAACGGCTGAACCACGAGCTGCAAGCGGCCCGGGAACAGCGGGCCGCCGCGGAGGCCCGCTGTGAGCTGCTGGAACGTCAGCTGGACGAGGCGGAGAAGCCGGCGCAGGCCCTGCCGGCCGCGCCGAACCTGCCGATGCCGAAGGTCCTCGTCGTCGACGATCAGCCCGACAATCTGCTGGCGATGTCCGCCGTGCTCGCCACCCTCGACCAGGAGCTCGTCACCGTCAACTCGGGACGGGACGCCCTCAGGGCCCTGCTCGACCACGACGACTTCGCCGTCATCATCATGGACGTCCAGATGCCGCTGATGGACGGCTACGAGACCGCCGCCCAGATCAAGCGCCGGCCCCGCAACCGCGACGTACCGATCATCTTCCTGACCGCCATGGGCACGGATCCCGAGCACTCCGCCCGCGGCTACGCGGCCGGCGGCGTCGACTTCATCTCCAAACCCTTCGACCCCTGGGCGCTGCGCGCGAAGGTCGCGGTCTTCACCGCCATCCACATGGAGCGCCGCCTGCAACTCGCCCCCCGCACCGGCCTCTGAACAGACCGCGCCGGTTGCCCCCCCCCCCCCCGACAGCTGATCTATTTGTTCCTTGGGAAAAAATAAAAAGCGACCCCCACCAGGACAACGAAGCCGACGGTAAAGATCAGGGCAGATTTTCCGTCCTGCACCATTGCGGGAAGAGAAATGGCCCACATCACCTTCGGCCCTTTCGTGAGCTGAACCAGCTCATCGGCAAGAAGAGCACTCCTACGGCGACGAGCAGCCATCCGAACAGCCCTGTCGACCCTTCTGTCGAGTTCAAGAGCAGAAGTGCGCCGCACACGAGAGATATAGAGGCGAAAATCAGGATCTGTCGCCCTCTTCCCGGTTGGACCATTTCATTCTCCCTGATCGAAACCGTGGGCGCTGAGGCAAGGACGTGTCCTGCTTCAGCACCCGCGGCCAGTTCGTTCGCTAGCTCTGGTAGGTGGCACCGATGTACGTTCCGGCCGCCGCGCCGATGGCACCAAGAGGGGGCGCGACCCGGCTTACCACATCCTGGCCTCCAGCTGATGACTGTCCCGTAAATGATCTCTAAGACGTCGTTGCATTTGGCGCGGGTAGCGTGCGTGCGTGAAGATCATGGAGCGCCTGGTCCCGGATGGGTTGGGAGTTGTTCTCGCGGGTGGTGCCGATGGCCCCGGTGCGGCCGCAAGGTGGTGGCCGGCGGCGATATGGGGACCGGGAGTCACTGGCCGCGATCCTCTTCGTGGCCACGTCTGGCTGCACTTGGCGGCAGACCCCAGAGGTGTTCGGGCCGTCGTGGTCGACGGTGTGTCGGCGGTTCGCCGAATGGAGCGAGAGCCGTGTCTGGGCGAAGCTTCACCGCCTGGTGCTGGACGAAATCGGTGCGAGGGGCGATCTGGACTGGTCGCGGTGCGCGATCGACTCGGTGAACGTACGGGCGATGAAAGGGGGGGCCTGACGGGCCCGAATCCTGTAGATCGGGGCAAGAAAGGCTCGAAGATCCATTTAGTCTCAGAGAGGACTGGTCTGCCTCTCTCGATCGGCATCTCGGCCGCGAACACCCACGACAGCTTGGGGCTGCAGCCCTTGGTGCGCGGGATCCCGCCTATCCGATCCCGCCGCGGACCGCGTCGGCGCAGACCTGCCAAGCTCCACGCCGACAAGGGCTACGACTGCGACCACCTGCGGAAATGGCTCCGCACCCGCAACATCGTGCCCCGCATCGCCCGCAGGGGCATCGAGTCCTCAGCTCGGCTGGGGCGGCACCGCTGGACCGTCGAACGCACTGTGAGCTGGCTGGGCGGCTGCCGCCGCCTGCACCGCCGCTACGAACGCAAACCCGAGCACTTCCTCGGCTTCGCCGGTATCGCCGCAACTCTCATCTGCTACCGCCGAGTCACCGAGTGAAGCGACAGTTGGCCGCCGGTTAGCGCCATTCCGGCGGGATGTTGGCCAGTTGACCCAGCAGATCCCAGTCGGCCGGCTTCAGCTGCGGCTTGTGCCACTGGGCACCGTGACCGACCCAGTAGCCGCGCAGCTCGCGGACTTGCGTCACGGTGTCATCACCGATGCCGGACTCGTTATAGCAGCACTCGCAGATGACGTATCGAGGGAACCCGTGCTCGTAGAGAGCCTCCCCGTCATCCAGCCCGCAGATACGGCAAGCGGTCTCAACCGTGTTCTCCATCCGCACAGACTATCGATCCCACCAAATACAACGACGTCTTATACGGGACAGCCCTTAGGGCGCTCGTGAAGTCATCGAGCAAGCGGAAGTGGGACATCGCGTTGCCGCTACCCATGAGCATTACGACGCGATGCCTGATCTAGCGTTGCTCTTCTTCGCTCGGAATGGCCGAATCCCAGAAGCCTGCCTCGAGGTCGCTCAGAGCAGCAGGCGCAACTGGCGTCAGCGCGCGGATGCCGCACACCCCCTGACCCGTTGCCATGCCGGAACCATACCGGGGGATCTGACTTTGGTCTGCCTCATGAACCAGGAAGCGTTCGCAGCCTAAGAGGTTGTCTCACGTGGTGGCTTGGTTATCCGATCATGCTCGTGAGAAACATCTGGAACTCTGCGGCGAGGTTCCGCATCTCCTCGCCGGCCGCATGCACGGTGGTGGTCTCGAGGTGCCACTCTTCGGCCGGAGGCCGGTCGTGGATGCCCCACGTCAGGTGGACGTAGCCGCCCGAGCGGTGCTCCGCCAAGATCGTCAGGTCGCGTTCCAGGGAGCGCCAGCTGCGCGCTCCCTCTCAGCCGCGGAAGTCCTCGGCCAGTGAGGAAAGGAAGGTGTCGAGGCCGTCGCCGTCCCAAGTCCGCACCAGGGTCTCGATGCTCACCCACTGACCGCGAGCTTTCACGAGGAATTCGAGCATGGGGTCTTCCCCATAGGGTCTTGTCAGCTCGGAGAAGAGCAGGTGGACCGGTCTCGGTCCGGGCTCTCCCACGGGTACCGCAGGTCCGTCTTCGGTCATTTGAGCAGGTTGGAAGTCGTGGGGCTCGATGACCAGCTGATATACCCACGCTGCCCCGGCCACAGGCTGCGGATGTCTCTTGGGGCATGATCGTCTGTCATGGCTGTGGATCTTGCGAGGGAACTGGTCCCCGATGGGCTGTGGAAGATAGCCGTGCCGCTGATGCCGCCGTTCCGGCCCAGACAACAGGGCGGTGGGACAGCGCCGGTGCCGGACCGAAAGGTATTCACGGCGGTGGTGTACGTGCTGACCAGCGGTTGCGCCTGGCGCTCCCTGCCGCCGACGTTCGGCACCTCGCCGGCCACCGCGCACCGTCGGTTCACAACGTGGACCAAGCCCGGTCTGTGGCGGCGACTGCACCGGGCGGAGCTGGACGAGCTCGGCGCTAGGGGCGAGCTGGAGTGGGCCTCAGCAATCATCGACGCCGCTTCCGTCCTCGCGAAAAGGGGGGCTCGCTTACCAGACCGAACCCGGTCGATCGTGGCAAGAAGGGCAGCAAGCTGCATGTGCTGTCCGAAGCCCAGGGCATACCGCTGGCCGTCGCGGTCTCCGGCGCGAACGTGCACGACAGCCAGGCATTGAAGCCGTTCCTCCTGGGCCTCCCCGCCGTACGGTCCCGGCGCGGGCCACGACGACGGCAACCGGTCAAGGTCCGCGCCGACAAGGCGTACTTCTCTGCCGAACACCTCGCCTGGCTCCGCTCGCGATGGCTCATCCCGTGCATCGCGCGCCCGGGGATCGAGTCAGGAGAGCGGCTCGGGCGACACCGCTGGAAGATCGAGAGGTCAATCGCCTGACTTTTCGGCTACCACCGCCTCGCTGTCCGCTATGAACGCGAAGGCAGACACTTCCTCGCCCTCCTGGGCCTTGCCGCAGCTCTCACCTGCTACGAGAAACTCGTGAAAATCACCACGTGAGACAACCTCTAGGACCTGTCCCGTAACCGGTCGGAGTGAGCGACAGCGCCATGGGAACAGGGCTGGCTCAGGTTTCGAGACGGTCCGATCACCCGGCTGATCGGTTAAGGGTCTCCCGCCACACGTCCTTCACGTCGCGGGAGTCATCCATGGGGGAATCTCGGCTTCCGCCAGGTGCGTAGGCCGGGGACCGGTCGGCGCGGAGCGGTACATGGGCGCAGTACCAGGCCCGCTCGGCGCCTGCCTTCTCGGCGTCCGTTCCGGTCCGTAGGTAGTCGAGCAGTGCGGTCATGACCCGGCGCCGCCCGAAGGCGTAAACCGCTGGCTCGACGAACCAGAGGCAGAAGCTGGGGTCCGGGTCGTAGACGGCCGCAGCCATCAGCGGGGCGAAGAACTCCTCGGGCAGGTGGGCGCGTTCGAGCAACGGCTTGCGCACCGCATGGGCCAGGTGCCGGGCCCGGCGTACTTCCGGCACGTCAGCCGCGATCCCGAGATCCATCAGCCGTGCCACCTCGATGGCGCATGACAGGAATGAACGTGCACCAGCCTCGTCGTGCTCCGCGTCAGCCATGGCGGCATTCTGGACCGTCTCAGGCCGCGAGGGTACGGGGCGATGGTCGCTTTGCACTCGGCATCGCCCGCCTGCACAACCTCGCACCCACCGGATAGGCCAACGGACGGCACCGCCGCCGATCCCACCCTCACCAGGTCCAAGATCAGTTACGGGACAACCCTTAGGCACCGGGCAAGCAAGGAGGAACAGGATGGGGCTCATGCTCTCCCCCGGAGACGACGACGTGACCAGCCCAGACGTCTCCTGGTCCTATACCGGCTTCAACATGTTCAGGGAGTGGCTGGCCCAGGCAGAGGGGTTCACCCTTGCGGAGATGAACGGATTCGGCGGAGACCGCGTGTGGAGCAGCGCCTCCACCCCGCTGGCACCACTGCTCGACCATCCAGACCACGACGGCTCTCTCGCCCCCGCGCAATGCGCGGCCATGCTGCCCAGGCTGGAAGCAATCACCGACCAGCGGCAGCACGAGTACGGGGGCCCCGTCCTTGGGCGACGCCTCGACGACGTGCGTCAACTGGTCACCGTCATGGAGTACTGCTTGGAGAAGGACGTCGAGATCATCTTCTGCTGACCGCCACGGGCTGTCTCCGCTGGAGATGAACAGCAGTTATGGGACAGCCCTTAGCGGGCTCCGCTGCCGACCGGCCTGCTCGACCGACGACCAGGGCGTCTGTTTCAGATCGGCGAAAATGACTTGGTTAGCCGTTTGAGCTCCGGTTATCGTTGCCGCCGCGCCAATGACTGATGGTGAGATGGCAGCAGAGCTCGAACCGGCCGGTTTCCGCTTCGTTGAACGCGTCCTTGGGGATGGCCGATGGCCTGCGCTGCCGCCTGGTCACAGTCCTGCGAGCGCCGGCCCGGAGCACGGACGGTTCGACTCCCGTCCGAACGAGGTTGCAGACGTTGACGAACCCGGCATGGCCGACAAGGTCAATGCAAGCTGGTACCGCATGGCAGTGGAACACGGGTTGTTGAGCGAGGAACGTGAGTTCTTCCTCGCTGTCGACTTCTCCACGCCTGACGACGACGATATCGACGGAGAGCATCGAGGCTGGGCTCGCGTCCGTCTCCTCGACGAATGGGACGTCGTGAGGAGTGAGGTGGACCAGTTCCGGAGCCCGATGGGAGGACTGCTGACAGAGCGGTTCGTCCCGGAGTTCACGGTCGTCTCACTCGACAGCCGCGTGCTGCTGAACACCACCGTCTGGGGAAACGGCACCGTCAGCACGATCGCCATCCGACCGTGAGGTTGGGTCGCGGCCTCATCGAGTCGACCAGATGAAGATGCCAGCCGCGAGGAGCCCGGCCCTGGAGACAGTGGCTGTCTTCTCATAACGGGAGGTCGGGCCACGCCAGTTCCTCAGGCGAATGATGTCCTTTCCCTCACCTGACGATCAAGACCGTAAGCCCGTTGCCTTGCCCGCCCCGCCCTCCAGCCAGAGCGGTTCTCCCACGGCCCACATGGGCTGTTCAAACTGCCCAACCGTCGCACTCGGGCGGACAATAGGCTGATCGGATGAGACCTGGACCGTCCGTCAGTGCAGCGACCGAACCCCGTACGCCCTCCCCTACCCGGGAAGCCACGTCGCTTCAGGCGTCCGACGTGCGATTGCTGATCGCTGCCGTGGTCGGCGTAGTGCTCACCCTGACGTTGATGGGTTGGCTATGGGGCACCCTCGCAGTGCAGCCCGGTGTCTTGACCCCGTTCGTCGAGAAGTCCATTCGTCTGTCCTCGACATCGGTCGAGCTACAAGCCGGTTGCCTGTCCGGCGAGTTCGAAGACTGCCGCTGACGGACCTGGGGGCTGGGGCGGACCCGGCATCTCCCGGCCGCTCCTACCCTGTGCGCCGGGGTTCGGCGACGGACCTGCCGACTGAACAGCCCCAGCCGGACCGGGTCCGGCCGCAAGTGGCGTTACCGACCGGCTGCACCTAGAGGCGAGCGACGTCGGGCGCGGCCCGGGACGGATCCGCTACGAGGAGGTAGCCCGCTGGCCGTTCACCGGGCCGGGGTCACAGCGCCCGGGTGGTGAAGGGGCCGACGGTGAAGGAGTCGCCGCACACTTCGAGGGAGCCGGGCGCGGCCACGGTCAGAGCCGCCGTGTTGTCGGGCGGGTAGACCTTCAGGCGGGCGGGCTTGGCCCAGCACTTGCCGTCCGTCACGCCCCGGTCGGGGGTCTGCACCACCGCGTGGGCGCTCTGTCCGGCCTTGAGCACGACGCGCTGCGCGCTGCCGTTGTTCGAGCGCGTGGCGGGCTTGCCGATGCGTTCGCCGCCGCCGTCGGTCAGCGACAGGCCGGGGTAGCCCTTGAGCGCGCAGGTCCCGCCCGTCGTGTTGGTCAGGGTCAGGTCGAAGTACTTGCTGTTCATCTCCTGGCCCGTCGGCTTCAGGCCCGCCTTCAGCACACCGGTGGTGCAGTCGCTGCCCATCCCGGGCCGCTCGTCGGCCCTGGTCGCGCCGGTGGCCGAGGGGGTCGAGGGAGTGGTGAAGGCAGTGGACGCCGAACCGTTCGCGGTCGCGGCGGAGCCGGAGCCGTCCGTCGCCGGGGCGGTGGTCAGTTCGGGCGTGGTCGCCGCGGCCGTCGTCCGGCTCCCAGGACCGGTCTCGGCCCGTCCCCCGCCGTCGTCGGCGCCACACGCGGTCACGGCGACGACGCCCGCGCTGACCAGCGCCGCCGCGTACCAGCTCGTCTTCCTGCCCGTCCTGGTCGTATTCGTCCTGGTCGTATTCGTCCTCGTCGCGTTCATCCTTGTCGCGTTCATATGAACCGCCTGTCCGGGGAAGTGACGGCCATGCGCCGGCGGAACGCTTCCGGCCCGCATTCCCACGCCGTACCCGCTCGTCTCACACCGTTCTCCCACGCTGGTCCGGCAGGGTCGGAACCGCCCCGACCCATGAGTTCCCGACCCATGAGTTCAGGAGGAGGTCCCGTGATGACCAGAGGCGTCCGCAGGAGAGTTCCGCTGTGGCTGGGCACCGCCGCTCTCGCGGCCGGCCTGGTCGCGTGCGACGGCGGCACGGACCGGGCGACGGAGAGCACGAGCGCGGCGGACAGCGCCGCGCCCCGGCACCCCAACATCGTGTGGGTGCTGACCGATGACCTCTCCTCGGACCTGGTGCGCTACATGCCCCACGTAAAGGAGATGCGGAAGAACGGCCTGTCCTTCTCCCAGTACACGGTGACGGACTCGCTGTGCTGTCCGTCGCGTTCGTCCCTCTTCACCGGCAAGTTCCCGCACAACACGGGGGTTTTCACGAATACGCCGCCGGACGGCGGATTCCAGACCTTCCACAAGAAGGGCAACGAGTCGAAGACGTTCGCCACCGCTCTTCAGGACCGGGGCTACCGCACGGCGATGATGGGCAAATACCTCAACGGCTACGAACCGGACATGACCGTCGACGGCAAGAAGAACTACGTGCCGCCCGGCTGGGACGAGTGGGACGTGGCCGGGAACGGCTACCAGGAGTACGACTACACGCTCAACCACAACGGCTCGACCGTCGACCACGGACACGACCCGGAGGACTATCTGACGGACGTCGTGAGCGGCGAGGGACAGGACTTCATCGAGAAGTCCGTCAAGGACCAGAAGCCCTTCATGCTCGACATCTCCACGTTCGCCCCGCACGGCCCGGCCACCCCGGCGCCGCAGGACAAGGGCAAGTTCTCCCACCTGGACCTGCCGAAGCCGCCCGCCTTCGGCACGACGCCGTCGGACGCGCCGCAATGGCTGAAGGACAAGGAGGACTTCACGCCCCGGCAGGTCAAGAAGATCACCCGGACGTACCGCAAACGCGTCCGTGCCGTGCAGGCCGTCGACCGCATGATCGGCGACCTCCGGGAGAAACTCGAGAAGGAGGGCGTGGACGACGACACCGTCTTCGCCTTCGCCTCCGACAACGGCTTCCACATGGGCCAGTACAAGCTGATGCCGGGCAAGCAGACCGCCTTCGACACGGACGTCAACGTCCCGCTGGTCGTCACCGGGCCCGGCGTCAGGAAAGGCGCGACCACCGGCGCCGTCGCGTCCAACATCGACATCTGCCCCACGTTCACGGAACTGGGCGGCGGCACACCCGATCCGCAGGCCGACGGGCGCAGTCTCGTGCCCGTGCTGAGGGGCGGGACGCCGAAGGACTGGCCGCGGACCGCGCTGGTGGAGCACCACGGCCCCGACCGCGCGGCCGGCGATCCGGACAAACCCCGTAAGGGCAGCGGCAATCCGCCGTCGTACGAGGCACTGCGCACCGCCCACTCCACCTACGTCCAGTACCGCAACGGGTCCCACGAGTACTACGACCGCGACAAGGACCCGGACATGCTGCACAACGTGTACGCGCAACTGTCCTCGGAGACGAAGTCCCGGCTCGCGTCGAGGCTGAGGAAGATGCGAGACTGCGAGGGGTCGAAGGAGTGCGGCGCCGCCGCCGGGACGGGCTGACCGGGTGCGGTCAGCGCGCCGCCGGAAGGCGGACGGTGACCCGCGTCCCCGCGTCCGCCGCACCGTCGACGTCCACGGTGCCGCCGTGCGCGTGGGCCACGGCCGCGACGATGGCGAGGCCCAGACCGCTGCCGTCCCCGCTGTGCGCCGGGTCGCCGCGGTAGAAGCGGTCGAAGACGTGCGGCAGGGCCTCCCGCGAGATGCCCGGTCCGTCGTCGCTGACGGTGAGCGTCACCTGCTGCGCGGCCGGGCCGCACGCGTCGACGCTCACCCGCGCGGCGGTGCCGGGCGGGGTGTGGTTGCGCACGTTGGCCAGGAGGTTGTCCACGACACGGCGCAGCTGCTCGGCGTCGCCGTGCACCGTCGTGGCCGCGGGGCCCGTGGCCGGGGTGCGGGCCGCCGGGTCTTCGGTGTCGAAGGACACCGGGCCGTGCGGGTCCACGGCGCGGGCGGCCGCGACCGCGTCGCGGACGATCGCCGGCAGGTCCACGGTGGACCGGCCGCGGGCGGGTGCGCTGTCCAGGCGGGCGAGCAGCAGCAGGTCGTCCACGAGCCGTTGCATGCGCAGCGCCTCCGTGGTGATGCCGTGCATCACGTGCTCCCGTTGCCCGGGGGTGCCGACGGCGCCCTGGTGGTGGAGGTCCGCGTAGCCGAGCACCGCCGTGACAGGGGTGCGCAGTTCGTGCGAGGCGTCCGCGACGAAGCGGCGCAGCCGGTCCTGGGTGGCGCGTTCGGCGGCCAGCATCGTGTTCAGGGCCTTGCCGAGCCGGGCGACCTCGGTGTCGTCGCCCGTCGGCGCGACCTGCCCGGCCCGGTCGCCGGCGGCGATGGCGTCCGCGTCGCGGGCCATGCCCTCCAGGGGATGCAGGCCGCGCCGCAGCACCCACAGGCCCGCCGCTCCGAGCAGCACCAGCACGCCGCCGGTCGCCGCGGTCTCGACGACCAGCACCTGCCGCAGAGTGCCCTGGACCTGGTCCAGCGGGGTGGCCGCGACGAGCGTGCCGCGGCCCGGCACCCGCTGCACCGTCAGGCGGTAGTCGGGTCCGCCCGGGGCCGCCGGGCCCACCGTGCGCACGCCGGCCCCCCGGGCCTCGGTCACCGGGTCCGGTACGCGCGGGCCGCGGTCGTCCGGGTCCCGCAGCCGGGGCACCAGGTCGCGCACGGTGCCGTCGGTCCTGCGGAGCTGGAGGAAGAATTCGGAGGCGCCGAGCAGCCGGACGTCATTGCCGAGATTTCCGTCCGGCGCCTGGCGCAGTTGCTGGGCCACCCGCTGGCGCACGGCGCGCAGGGTGACGTCGGTGCGGTGGGTGAGATCGCTGCTCAGGGCCGTGTAGACGACGGCGTCCAGGGCGATCAGGGCGACCGCGGCCAGGCTGAGCAGGGCGAGGAGCAGCCGGCCGCGCAGTGATCGGGGCCGGACCGTGAGCCGCCGTGCCGCCGCCCGCCGGGCCGGGGGGCGTGGGATCCGGGCGGCCGGTTTCATGCGGCGCCCGGGTCGCGCAGAAGGTAGCCGACGCCCCGGCGGGTCTCTATCAGGCCGGGACCGAGCGCGTCGAGCTTGCGGCGCAGGTAGGAGATGTAGGTCTTCACCACGCCGTGGTCGCCGTCGCCGAACTCCCAGACGTGTTCCAGCAGTTGCTCGTGGGTCAGCACCCGGTTGCGGTTGAGCAGCAGATGGCGCAGGAGCCGGTACTCGGTGGGCGAGAGGTCCACCGGGGTGCCCGCCCGGCGCACCTCGTAGGTCTCGGTGTTCATCTCGACGTCGCCGCAGACGAGGAGCCGCGGTTCGGGTCGTCTCTCACCGCGGCGCAGGACGGCGCGGACCCGGGCGGCGACCTCGGCGAGCCGGAACGGCTTGGTGATGTAGTCGTCGGCGCCCAGGTCGAGGCCGCCGACGACGTCCTGTCCGCTCTCACGCGCCGTCAGAAAGACGACCGGGGTCGTCGAGGCGGCCCGCCGCAGGCGCCGGACGACCTCGAACCCGTCGATGTCGGGCAGCATGACGTCGAGCAGCACGAGGTGGGGTGCGCGGTCGCGGACCGCCGCGAGGGCGGCGAGCCCGGTCGTGGCCTGGTCCACCTCGTAGCCGAGGAACTCCAGTGAGGTGACCAGGACATCGAGGATGGCGGGCTCGTCGTCGACGACGAGGAGCCGGGTGCCGGGCGGGACCTCCGGTGCGCTCATCCGGGCATCCTGGCACTGTCGCCCGGCCGGCGGTACGCCGCGGTCGCGTCGGGCGGCGGCGAGGTCGTCGGGTCCTCCTCCCATCGGGATCGCCGGTCAGCCGGTCATGAGAGGCCGGCACGCGGTGCGGGGCCCGGTGGTGCCGGGCCCCGGAGTGCGGCGTGGTGGGGACGCGGCGCCGCAAAGCCGGTGACCGTCTGCCGGGCGCGCTCGGGCAGGGCGCGCACGGCGTCGGCCGCGTCCCGCACGGTGTGCGAGGTCGCGCGCCGGGCCCGCGCCGCCTGCTTGCGGCCGCCGGTCGCGGCGCCGCGCGCCCGGTAGGCCGGCGACGGCTTGCCGTGGGTGTCGGCCGCCGCGATCAGCAGCCGCTGGCTCGGGCCGCGTCTCGATGAGGGACACGTTCTTCACGAAGTGGGTGCGCTGCCGGCTTCGCCGCCCGGGGTCGTCCTCCTCCCACCAGGCGTGCCCGGCGAACGTCGTCGACGGACCGCCGACCACCACCCGGCGCTACCTCCACCCCGTCGCCCCGTCCGGCCCCCAACCGGTCCCCACATACGGCTCAGGGGCCGTTTCAGATTTCTCTGAAACGGCCCCTGAGCTGCGACTGTCTCCAGTCGGGACGACAGGATTTGAACCTGCGACCCCTTGACCCCCAGTCAAGTGCGCTACCAAGCTGCGCCACGTCCCGATGTCGATCGTCTTCCGGCCCGCTGTTCCGGGCCCTTCCGGCGGCGACAGGAAGAACATTACCCCAAGCTCACGGCTGTTTTGAAACCGGTTCCGCGGGGTCCGCGCACGGTGGGTGAGAATCGGGGGCATGAGCAGTGAGCGCAGGCCGGGACGGGACCGCGACGACGAGGGGCGGGCCCGCAACGCGCGGCCCCGGGACGGGCTGGGGCAGCCCCTCCCCTATGGCGCGCCCGGGGTCGCCCGGCAGCCCGAGGGGGTGGTGCGGACGGCCGCGCAGACGGTCGCCGAGGCGCAGGCGCTGCTCGACGCCGGACGGCCCTTCCACGCGCACGAGGTGTTCGAGGACGCCTGGAAGTCGGCGCCCGAGGAGCAGCGCGAGCTGTGGCGGGGGCTGGCCCAAACCGCCGTGGGGCTGACCCACGCGGCCCGGGGCAACGCGACGGGCGGGGCCCGGCTGCTGCGCCGGGGCGCCGACGCGGTGGACGCCTGGCCGGGGGCCGCGCCGGCCGGGCTCGACGTGGCCGCGGTGGTCGGCTGGGCGCGGGCCCTCGCCGACCGCGTCGAGCGGCGCGGCGGGCCCGTCGACGCGGCCGCGTGCGCGCCCCGCCTGGTCTGACGCCGGCGGACGGGCCCGCCGGGTGGCGGCGCACGGACAGCGCAGCGCGTGTCACCGGTCCGGCCCCACCCGCATGCGGGCCCGGCACCCCGGTGTGACCCTGCCAGGGTGACCACCACCACGGCTGAAGCCGCCACCCCGGCCCCACCGGTACTGGACAAGCGTCGCCGGAACGTCGTCTTCGTGACGATCATGCTCGGCATGCTGCTCGCGGCACTGGACCAGACGATCGTCGGCACGGCCCTGCCCACGATCGTCTCGGACCTGGGCGGCGCGGCGCACATGTCGTGGGTGGTCACCTCGTACCTGCTCGCGGAGACGGTCGCCACGGTCCTGGTCGGCAAGTTCGGCGACATGTTCGGGCGCAAGATCGTCTTCCAGGCGTCGGCGATCATCTTCATCACCGGCTCGTTCCTGTGCGGCCTGTCGACGAACATGACGCTGCTCATCATCTGGCGCGCGGTGCAGGGCGTCGGCGCCGGCGGTCTCATGGTCACGGCGATGGCGCTGATCGCGGACGTCATCCCCCTGCGCGAGCGCGGCAAGTACCAGGGCGCCATCGGTGCCGTGTTCGGGGTGTCCACGGTCATCGGACCGCTGCTCGGCGGCCTGTTCACGGACCATCTGACCTGGCGCTGGGCGTTCTACGTGAACGTGCCGATCGCCATCGTCGTGGTCATCGCCGCCGCCCGGACCATCCCGGTGGTGAAGTCGGCGGCGCGGCCGGTGATCGACTATCTCGGCATCGGGCTCGTCGCGGTCGGGGCGAGCGCCCTGATCCTGGCGACGAGTTGGGGCGGCAACCAGTACGCGTGGGGCTCCGGTGTCATCATCGGCCTGTTCGTCGGCGGGCTCGTCGCGCTCGGGCTGTTCTGCTGGGTGGAGACGCGCGCGGCCGAACCGATGCTGCCGATGCGGCTGTTCGCCAACCCGGTCTTCACGGTCTGTTCGATCCTCAGCTTCATCGTCGGTTTCGCGATGCTCGGCGCGATGACGTTCCTGCCGACGTACTTGCAGTACGTGGACGGGGACTCGGCCACGATCTCCGGCGTGCGCACGCTGCCGATGGTGATCGGTCTGCTGATCGCGTCGATCTTCTCCGGCAACGTCGTCAGCAAGACGGGCCGGTACCGGATCTTCCCCATCATCGGCTCGCTCGTCATGGCGGTGGGGCTGTATCTGCTGTCCCTGATGGGGACGTCCAGTTCCGCGTGGCTGGAGTCGCTGTACATGTTCGTGCTCGGTCTCGGCATCGGGCTGTGCATGCAGGTGCTCACCATCGCCGTGCAGAACACCGTCGAGTACGAGGACCTGGGCACGGCCACGTCCGGCGTGACCTTCTTCCGCACGCTCGGCAGTTCCTTCGGCACCGCGGTGTTCGGCACGATCTACGCCAACACGCTGAAGCCGAACCTCGCCGACGGCATCGCGGAGGCGGCGCGGGCCGGCACCGGCATCGATCCCGCCACGCTGGCCAAGGCGGCCCGGAGCCCGGAGGGCCTGCACGCGCTGCCGGCGGCGGCCCGCGAGCCCATCGCGCAGGCGTACGCGGACTCGCTGCACACCGTGTTCCTGTGGACGGTGCCGGTGGCGCTCGTCGGGTTCGTGGTGGCGCTCTTCCTCAAACAGGTGCAGCTGCGCGACACGGCCCGGATGGGGTCCACGGACATGGGCGAGGGGTTCGCGCAGCCCTCCACCGGGGATTCCTCGCACCTGCTGGAGCGGGCCGTCGGCACCATCGTGAAGACCTCAAGCCTGACGACCGCCCGGCAGATCCTGGACTCCTCCGACAGCCGTCTCGACATGGCCGGTTCGTGGGCCGTGATGCAGGTGGAGTTCTATACGCGGATGGTCGGGCACGCCTCCCTCGGCATGATCGCGGCGCGGCGCCGGCTGCCGCCGGAGGTGCTGGTGCCCGTGTTCCAGCGGATGGTCGACGAGGGCTACCTGACGCGTACGGGGTCGTACTTCTCGCACACCGAGGCGGGCCGACGGGAAGCCGACGTGCTCAACCGCGCCTGGGGCGACTGGCTGAGCCGGCAGGTCGAGGCCGACCTCGGCAGGCCGGCGGGCGAGGACCTGCGGGCGGCGGTCGACTCGATCGCCAAGCGCCTCCTGGCCGAGGACCTCGCGCACGGACTGCCGCACCAGCCCGCCTCCGACCGCCCACTGACCGCACCGGCTCCCTGAACCCGGAGCGAAGCCGACCGGCACTCCGGCCGACCGGGACCCCGCTCGACCGGGGCCCAGGTCGACCGGGGCCCGACCCAGGCCGTTTCCGACCCGTCGCCTCCGTCTCAGCGCAGGAGCAGTTGCAGGCCGCCCAGGACCGTCGCCACGATCACGAGTTGTTCGAAGAGCCGCTGGTTGATGCGGTTCACGGCCGCCTTGCCGATGAGCGCGCCGGGCACGACGAAGGCGATCAGCGCGGCGTCCAGCAGGAGCGAGCGCCCGTCGATGAGGCCGAGGCCGACGCTGAACGGCACCTTCGCCGAGTTCACGATGAGGAAGAACCACGCGGAGGTGCCGAGGAAGCCCAGCTTCTTGAACCCGGCGGAGAGCAGATACATCGACATCACGGGGCCGCCCGCGTTGGCGACCATCGTGGTGAAGCCGCCGAGCACGCCGTACGAGCCCGCCTTGACGCGGGCCGCGCGCGTGGGGCTCCCCTCCCGCTCCCCTGACCCCTCGGCTCCGGACGCCCCGGCGCGCCGGCGCCGCCGGACGGTGACGGCCGCCATCACCAGCAGGATCACACCGATGGAGCCGCGGACCAGCCCGTCACCGGCGAACGCGAGGAACACGGTGCCGACGACCACTCCCCCGGCCACGGCCGGGAAGAGCCGCCACAGGGTCGGCCAGTGCGCGTGCCGGCGGTAGGTGAGCACCGCGAGGACGTCGCCGAAGATGAGGATCGGCAGCAGGACGCCGGTCGAGGCGCGGGCGGGCAGGATCGCGGCGAAGACGGCGAGGCTGACCGTGTTGGCCCCGCTGACGGCCGTCTTGGAGAAGCCCACCAGGAGGGCCGCGGCGGCGAGGGCCGTGAAGCCCCACGGGGTGACGCCGAGTATGTCGTGCATGTGGTCCGTCTCCGCCTGTCCGGGGTTTTCCGCCTGCCGCGCGTGCCCGGACACTTTCGCACTGCACGCGTTCCCCGGTGTCACCCCGGATGGCTTTGCATAACCATGAGTGGTGATGCATACTCTTCCTATGTCCAAGGTCCTCACTTCCCTTCCCGCCGGCGAGCGCGTCGGCATCGCCTTCTCGGGCGGCCTCGACACGTCCGTCGCGGTCGCGTGGATGCGCGACAAGGGCGCCGTCCCGTGCACCTACACCGCGAACATCGGCCAGTACGACGAGCCCGACATCGACTCGGTGCCGGGCCGCGCGCAGGCCTACGGCGCGGAGATCGCCCGCCTGGTCGACTGCCGCGAGGCGCTGGTCGAGGAGGGCCTGGCCGCACTGACCTGCGGCGCGTTCCACATCCGCTCGGGCGGTCGCGCGTACTTCAACACGACGCCGCTGGGCCGCGCGGTCACCGGCACGCTCCTGGTGCGGGCGATGCTGGAGGACGACGTACAGATCTGGGGCGACGGCTCCACCTTCAAGGGCAACGACATCGAGCGGTTCTACCGCTACGGCCTGCTCGCCAACCCGAACCTGCGGATCTACAAGCCGTGGCTCGACGCGGACTTCGTGACCGAGCTGGGCGGCCGCCAGGAGATGTCGGAGTGGCTGGTCGAGCACGGCCTGCCCTACCGGGACTCCGCCGAGAAGGCGTACTCCACCGATGCCAACATCTGGGGCGCCACCCACGAGGCGAAGGTCCTGGAGCACCTCAACACCGGCGTCGAGACCGTCGAGCCGATCATGGGCGTGAAGTTCTGGGACCCGTCGGTGGAGATCCTCACCGAGGACGTCACCATCGGTTTCGAGCAGGGCCGCCCGGTCACCGTCAACGGCAAGGAGTTCGCCTCCGCCGTCGACCTGGTGATGGAGGCCAACGCCATCGGCGGCCGGCACGGCATGGGCATGTCGGACCAGATCGAGAACCGGATCATCGAGGCGAAGAGCCGCGGCATCTACGAGGCCCCGGGCATGGCGCTGCTGCACGCCGCCTACGAGCGGCTCGTGAACGCCATCCACAACGAGGACACCCTCGCCCAGTACCACAGCGAGGGCCGGCGGCTGGGCCGCCTGATGTACGAGGGCCGCTGGCTGGACCCGCAGGCGCTGATGATCCGCGAGTCGCTCCAGCGCTGGGTCGGCGCCGCCGTCACCGGTGAGGTCACGCTGCGGCTGCGGCGCGGCGAGGACTACTCGATCCTCGACACGACGGGCCCGGCGTTCAGCTACCACCCGGACAAGCTCTCCATGGAGCGGACCGAGGACTCGGCGTTCGGGCCGGTGGACCGGATCGGCCAGCTCACCATGCGGAACCTGGACATCGCCGACTCGCGCTCGAAGCTGGAGCAGTACGCCGGGCTCGGGCTGCTCGGCTCCGGTGGTTCGGCGCTCGGCGCCGGGCTCATCGGCGCGCTGCCGGAGGGCGGGGCGCAGGCCATCGCCTCCCGCGGCGAGGTGTCCGAGGAGGACGAGGCGCTGGACCGCGCCGCGATGGAGTTCGGCACCGACTGACGCCGTCGGTCGAGCGAAGAGGACCGGGCCGGCACTGGGAGGTGCCGGCCCGGTCCTCTTCGTCGCCCGGGCTGCGGTGCCGCCCGGGCGACAGCGCGCTCTACCTGCCGTACGCGGACCTCAGTTCGCGCTTGAGGATCTTCATACTGGGGCCCAGCGGCAGCTGGTCGGTGAACTCGACGCGGCGGGGGTACTTGTGCTTCCCGAGGTGGGACTTGGACCAGTCCGTCACGGCGGCGGCGTCCAGGGTCTCGCCGGGCTTCGGGACGATCACGGCGCAGATCTCCTCGCCGTGGACGTCGTCCGGCAGGCCGATCACGGCGGCGTGGCCGATGCCGGGGTGCCGCATCAGGACCTCCTCGACCTCGCGCGGGTACACGTTGTAGCCGCCGCGGATGATGATGTCCTTCTTCCGGTCGACGATGCGCAGGTAGCCGTCCGCGTCCTTGGTGCCGAGGTCGCCGGTGCGGAACCAGCCGTCCACCAGGGCCTCGGCGGTGGCCTCGGGGCGGCCGAGGTAGCCGGTGAAGACGCAGTGGCCGCGCACGACGACCTCGCCCAGCTCGCCGCACTCCAGCAGTTCCACCCGGTCCTCCACCTCGGCGCGGGCGATCTCCACGTCGACGCCCCACAGCGGGTGGCCGATGGTGCCGGGGCGGGCGCCGAAGACGGGCTGGTTGGCGGCGGCCGCGGGGGACGTCTCCGACAGGCCGTACCCCTCGAAGACCGTGGCGCCGAACGCCTTCTCGAAGCCTTCGAGGACGGCCACCGGGAGGGAGGCGCCGCCCGAGACGCAGATCTTCAGCTCGGGCAGCCGGTCGGCGGCGGGCGCCGCCGCGAGCAGGTTCACGTACATGGTGGGGACGCCGTGGAAGGTGTTCACCTGCTCCGCCACCATCAGCTCCACGGCGCGCGCGGCGTCGAAGCGCGGCAGCAGGACGAGGGTCGCGCCCGCGCGCCAGGTCGCGTTCATGGACACGGTCTGGCCGAAGGCGTGGAAGAGCGGCAGCGCGCCGAGCGCGATGTCGTCGGCGGCGACGTCGTGGGCGTCGAACGCGGAGACCGTGGCGTTCATGACCAGGTTGAAGTGGCTCAGCTCGGCGCCCTTGGGGACGCCCGTGGTGCCGCTCGTGTAGAAGACGACGGCCGGGTCGTCGGCCTCGCGGGTGACGTACGAGCCCACCGGCTCGGCGGCGGAGGCCAGCCGGTCCAGGTCGCCGCCCGCGCCCAGCGTCAGCATGCGGACGCCGGTCGCCTCCGCGGCGGCGGCGCCGACGGCCGCCTGCGCCGGGTGGCACAGGAGCAGGGTGGCGCCGCTGTCCGTCAGGACGTGCCGGACCTCCTCGACGGAGAGCAGCAGGTGGACGGGGACGACGACCGCGCCGGTCGTGAGCGCCGCGTAGTAGGCGAGGGGGAAGTCGGCGGTGTTGGGTGCCATGAGGGCGACCCGGTCCCCCGGGCGGACGCCGAGGCCGGTGAGGGCGGCGGCCTGCTTGCGGGCGTTCAGCCACAACTCCTCGAAGGTGAGGCGCAGTCCGCCCTCGACGAGGCCGACCTTGGTGGGGCGGCGGCGGGCGTTCTCGGCGAGGATCGCGGCGAGGGAGAGGGTTGCCATGGCGGGTGGTGCTCCGTTCCGTACTGCGCTGGTGCTGCGGTGAACCAGGTCGTTGGGCCGGTGGTCTGCTCGGTTGCGGGGGAGGTTCGCGGTGCGGGTCAGGCGCGCTCGACGAGGACGGCGCTGCCCTGGCCGACGCCGACGCACATGGTGGCGAGGCCGCGGGCCGCGCCGGTGCGGCGCAGCCGGTGCAGCAGCGTGGTGAGGATGCGGGCGCCGGAGCAGCCGAGGGGGTGGCCGAGGGCGATGGCGCCGCCGGTCGGGTTGACCAGCTCGGGGTCGATGCCGAGGCTGTCGACGCAGGCGAGGGCCTGGGCGGCGAACGCCTCGTTGAACTCGGCTTCCTCGATGTCGGCGATCGTCCAGCCGACGCGCTCCAGCGCCTTGCGGGTGGCGGGCACCGGGCCGATGCCCATGAGGTCGGGGTGGACGCCCGCCGATGCCCCGGTGACATAGCGGCCGAGGGAGACCAGCCCGAACTCCTCCAGCGCCTCCTCGCTGACCAGGAGCAGGCCGGCGGCGCCGTCGTTCATCGGTGACGCGTTGCCCGCCGTCACCGAGCCGCCCTGGCGGAACACGGGTCGGAGGGCGCCGAGCTTCTCCAGCGACGTGTCGGGGCGGATGCACTCGTCGGCGGCGACGACCACGCCGTCGGGGCGCGTGACGGGCAGGATCTCGGCGTCGAACAGGCCGGCGTCGCGGGCGGCGGCCGCGTTCCGGTGGCTGCGGAGGGCGAAGGCGTCCTGCCGCTCGCGCGGGACGCCGTACCGGTCGGCGACCTCTTCGGCGGTCTCCCCCATGGCGAGGACGCCGTGCAGGTCCTTCATCCGGGGGTGGGTCAGGCGCCAGCCGAGCCGGGTGTCGTGCGTCTGCATCGTGTGCGGCAGCGCTTCGTCGGGGCGCGGCAGGACGAGCGGGGCACGGCTCATCGACTCGGAGCCGCCCGCGAGCACCACGTCGGCCTCGCCTGCGGCGATGGTGCGGGCGGCGGTGGTGACGGCCTCCATGCCCGAGGCGCACAGCCGGTTCACGGTCGCGCCCGGCACCGTCTCGGGCAGGCCCGCGAGCAGGGCGGCCATCCGCGCGACGTTCCGGTTGTCCTCGCCCGCCTGGTTCGCCGCGCCCCAGTAGATGTCGTCGATGCGGGCCGGGTCGAGGGTGGGCGCGTCCGCGACCAGCCCCGCGACGACCGTCGCCGCGAGGTCGTCGGGCCGCACCGGGGAGAGCGCGCCGCGCAGCTTCCCGATCGGGGTGCGACGGGCGGCGGCGAAGTGAACGGGGCGCACAGTCAACTCCAGGGAACAGCCGGGACGCGGTGGATCGGCACCGCTTAATTAGCAGTGCTAGTTTTGGACTATAGACCCGCTCGGACGCGGCTGGGAAGAGGACCCGGGTGACCAAAAAGGGGCATGCCGTGATCAAAGCGATGGGTGGTGTTCCGCATCTCAGGGCCTGCCCTGATGTCCCCCGCCGCGCGACTGCCTACTGTGGAGGTCCGGCACCGCTCCGCGGACGACGTACGGGGGAGCACGGGGGACACGGGGGAACGGCCGTCGTCTACGGAGCGGGCAGCCGGGATTTCTTGACCGGCGCGGGCGCCTCAGCCGCGCAGGTAGGTGAGCACCGCCATCACCCGGCGGTGCTCCCGCAGGTCGGGTTCGAGGCGCAGCTTGCCGAAGATGTTGCGGACGTGGGTCTCGACCGTCTTGCCGCCGATGACGAGCTTGCGCGCGATGGCCTCGTTCGAGCGGCCCTCGGCCATCAGGGCCAGCACGTCGCGTTCGCGCCCGGTGAGGTCGTCGAGCGGCCCCGGCAACCGGGGCGCCTCCATCAGCCGGCTCACCACCAGCGGGTCCAGCACGGTCCCGCCCGCCGCGACCCGCTTGAGGGCCCCGCCCAGTTCGTCGATGTCGGCGACCCGCTCCTTGAGCAGGTAGCCGAAGCCCTCCGGCTGCTGGGCCAGCGCCTGCACCGTCGAGGTGGTCTCCACGTACTGGGAGAGCAGGAGCACGCCGGTGCCGGGGTGCTCGGCGCGGATCGCGGCCGCCGCGAGCAGGCCCTCGTCGGTGTGCGTGGGCGGCATCCGGATGTCGAGGAGCACGGCGTCGGGGCGGTGCTCGGCGACGAGCGCGAGCAGCGGTCCGGTGTCGCCGCAGGCCGCGGCCACCTCGATCCCCTCGTCGGTGAGGAGCCGGACGATGCCCTGCCGCAGCAGCGCCGAGTCCTCGGCCACGATCACCCGCACGGCAGCTCCGCCCTGATTCTGGTCCCGCCGCCGGCGGGGCTGTCGATGTGCAGGACGCCGTCGACGGCGGCGAGCCGGTCGGCCAGGCCGCGCAGACCGGTGCCGTGCGTGGTGTCGACTCCCCCGACGCCGTCGTCGACGGTCTCGACGACGAGCCGGTCGCCCTCCCGCCGGGCCGAGACGCTGACGGCGCGGGCGCCCGCGTGCTTCGCCGCGTTCGACAGGGCCTCGCAGACCGTGAAGTAGGCGGTGGTCTCCACCAGCGCGTCGTAGCGGTGCTGTTCCGCGGCGACGACCACGGGCATCGCGGCCTCCTTGGCCAGCGCGTTCAGGGCGGGGGCCAGGCCCTCGCGGGTGAGCACGGCCGGGTGGATGCCGTGCGCGATGCCGCGCAGTTCCTCCAGGGCCAGGCGCAGGCTCGTCTCCGCCTCGTCGGCGGCGACGCGCAGCGCCGCATCGGGGTGGTCGGCCAGTCCGCGGCGCACCCGCCGCACCGCCATCAGGGCGAAGACCAGGCGGGCCTGCGCCCCGTCGTGCAGGTCGCGCTCCAGGCGGCCGCGCTCGGCGTCGGCGGCCTGCACGATCCGGCTCGCGACGTCCTTGGCGCGGGTGCGCAGCCAGACGTTCTCCAGGGCGAGGCGCAGCGCCGCGGCGACGGAGTCGAGGAGCTCCGGGTCGTCCGCGAGAGCCGGGTCGTGGTGGAGCAGGGCGAGCGGGCGGCCGTCGGCGGCGCGCACCGGGGTGCGCCCGGGGCCGTCGGCGCCGACCTCACGGCCGGACCCGTCGACGTAGGCCGCCCGCTCCTCGCGCCACAGGCCGAGGCGCAGCGTCGCGTCGCCGAGGACGCGTACGAGGGCTTCGCGCACCCGCGCCGGGTCGGGGTCCGTGCCCACGTCGATGACGAGACCGCTGACCTCGGCGCGCTGGAGGTGCATGCGCAGCAGCCCGGCGAGGAAGGCGAAGGGGACGGCGACCTGGGAGAGGTCGGAGAGCAGGTAGACGGCCTGCGCGGTGAGGGAGTCGGAGTCGCCGAACCAGGGCACGACGTAGAACAGCATGTCCCACATCAGGAAGACGACGGCGATGCCGATGCCCAGCCAGGCCGGCAGCAGTGCGCGGCGGCGGGCCGCCGATGCGTGCCGCCAGCGCTGCACGATGGCGACGGCGGCGACGGCGGAGAGCACCCAGCCGGCCGCGTGGTAGGCGGCGTCGAAGGTGTCGAAGGCGCCGTTCCAGGCGGGGACGGCGATGAGGTTGGGGCCGCAGTCCGTGCAGTCGAGGTAGGTCGCGTCGGTGTTGCGCGCCGGGTCGAACAGCAGCGTGCGGATCAGCCCGCCGACGGCGACGAGGACGTAGGCGCTCTGGACGAGGCGGCGGGTGAGGACGGTGGTGAGGCGGCCCTCGGGGAACGACAGCACCAGGTGCAGCAGCAGCGCCATGTTCAGCGCCTCCCACCAGGCGCCGAAGCTGAACAGGGCGGGCACGGCGCTGCCCTGGAGGTTGCCGAAGAACCAGGTGATGCCCTCGGCCGTCATCAGCAGGCCGGTGTGGTTGGCGGGTCTGCGGCGCCAGGCGACGAGGCCGGCGACCGCGTAGGCACCGCCGACCGCGAGGTCGCGCACCAGGTGGGAGGCGGACGCGCCGCTGCGGCCGTACGCCCATGTCCCGGCCGCCGCCGATATGGCGGCGAGGGCCGCGGCCCCGGTCAGGCGCAGCCGTAGCCCGCGCTCACCCTGACTGTCCACGCGCCACACCGTAAGCCATCGGGGCCACGGAGGGTAAACGGGTGCGCCATGGACCGCGTCGTGCGGCACAATGCGGCACCGCGCGGGGGCTCGCCTCTCTAGGGTGGGGCGGGGGCCGGCGGCCGGGCCGGACGGGACGACGGGGGTGGTGCGGTGGGGTCGCGTGGGCTGCTGTCGTTCGCGGACGCCTTGACGCTGCTGGGGGTGGACTCGGCGCGGATCACCGCTCTGGACCGGGCGGTCGGCGGTGCGCTGAATCTCGCGACCGGCGGGGCGAGCGGCACGCTGCTCGGGATGGTGTCGGGGCGCGGCCGGATCATCGGGGCGGGCCGCGACGCGGTGCACGGGGTCGCGGAGCGGCTGGGGCGGGCCGGCCACCGGGCCGAGCGGACCGAGGTATTGCGGGCGGCGCACACGGTGATCGTGGTGGTGGCGTGGTTCGAGGCGCTGGACGAGGCGCGGCTGCCGTTCTCCCTCGACGACGTGGAGCTGACCCGGGGTGAGCAGCTGCGGCTGGTGGGCGCCGACGGGCGCGCGGGGGACGACCTGGTCCGCGAACTGCTCGCCGCCGACGTGCTGTTCCCGGCGCCGCACCATCCGCCGGAGGCGCTGGCCGTCGATCTGGAGTCGTTCTACGCGTCGGTGTGCGCGCAGTTCCGGCAGTTCCTGACCGGGCTGCGGGTCTGGGAACGCCTCCAGGACCAGGGCCAGTTCGACACCATGTCGGCCCTCAATGACGCGCTGGTCGACGACGCCGTGCGCCGGTACGCCGACCTGTACGCGCAACTCGCGCTGGCCGCACCGGAGTTCAATTTCTGGATCACCCAGAACGAGCATCAGGCGACCCGCGCCGAGGTCCGTCGCGCCCTGGACGGCGTACGGACGCTGCTGGCGGAGTCCGCCGCGCACCTCGCTCCGCCCGCCGATGTCGCCGCCGCGCTGGCCCGGGCGCACACCGCCACGCTCGGCCGTCCGGTGCTGGACGCGACCACGGCGCCCGAGGGGATCCGCGTCCCGTCGCTGCGGGAGATGTACCTCGACCCCGACTTCCGGGTGGCGCAGCCGCAGGGGCAGTCGGGGCCGGCCGACGAGTCCTGGTGGCAGCGGTTCGGGGTGCGCCAGGACCTGACGCGGTACCTCGCGGGTGCGCTGACCAACCCGGCGCTCGCGCAGGCCCCGCTCCTCGTCCTGGGCCAGCCGGGGGCGGGCAAGTCCGTGCTGACGCGGGTGCTCGCCGCGCGGCTGCCGGAGGCCGGGTTCCTGCCGGTGCGGGTCCCGCTGCGGGACGTGCGCGCCGAGGACGAGCTCCAGGACCAGATCGAGCTGGCCGTGCGGGTCGCCACGGGCGAGCGCACGTCCTGGCCCGAGCTGGTCAGGTCCGCGGGCGGCTCGACGCCGGTGCTGCTCCTCGACGGGTTCGACGAGCTGCTCCAGACCACGGGCGTGCACCACAACGACTTCCTGATCCGCGTCGCCCGCTTCCAGCGGCGCGAGGCGGAGCAGGGCCGTTCCGTCCTGGCGGTCGTAACCAGCCGGACCACCGTCGCCGACCGGGCGCGCTATCCGGAGGGCCTGGTGGCGCTGCGCCTGGAGCCGTTCCGGCCCGCGCAGATCCAGCGCTGGCTGTCCCTCTGGAACGACGCCAACGCGCACGTCCTGGCGCCGCTGACCTGGGAGGCGGTCGCCCAGCACGCGGAACTGGCCTCCCAGCCGCTGCTGTTGACGATGCTGGCGCTGTACGACGCCACGGAGGGCGGGCTGAACCGGGACGGCTCGCCGCTCGCCGTCACCGAGCTGTACGAGGAGCTGCTGTCGTCGTTCGCGCGCCGCGAGGTCGGCAAGTCGACCCGGGACGCGGTGCCGGACACGGAGACGGCGGCGCGCGTCGAGCGGGAGCTGCAACGCCTGTCGCTGGTCGCCTTCGCCCTGCTCAACCGGCATCGCCAGTGGGTGTCGGCCGCGGAGCTCGAGGACGATCTGGTGGCGCTGCTCGGCAGGGACGCCGCCGCGTCCAGCGGTTTCCGCGCCCCGCTCGGGGCGGCCGAGATCGCGCTCGGCCGGTTCTTCTTCGTGCAGCGGTCGCAGTCGGTGCGCAGCGGCCAGGTGCTGTCGACGTACGAGTTCCTGCACGCGACGTTCGGCGAGTACCTGGCGGTCCGGCTCGCCGTGCGGCTGCTGACCGACCTGATGGCGCAGCGCCCCGGCCTGTCGCTCGGCGAGAGCCGCATCGACGACGAGCTGGCGTACGCGCTGCTGTCCTACGCGCCCCTGGCGTCGCGGCAGATGCTGCGGTTCCTGCGGGAGCTGGCGGGGCGCATCCCGCAGGACGAACGCGAGCCGCTGGCACGGCAGTTGATCCGGGTGCTGCGCGGGCATCACCGCACCCGTACGTCCGAGGAGTATCCCGCCTACCGGCCGGACAACCTGCGCACGGCCGCCCGGCACGGCCTGTACGAGTCGAATCTGGTCCTGATGGTGCTGGTGCTGCGCGGGCGGACGACCGCGGCCGAGCTGTTCCCGGACGCGCAGGCGGCCGTGCACCGGTGGGGCCGGCACTGCCTGCTGTGGCGGTCCGCGATGGACGAGGCGCAGTGGACGGACTTCGCGCTGAGCTTCACGACCCGGCGCCACTGGGGTGCGGACGGGACCCGGGCGCTGGAGATCGTCCTGCGGGACGACCGGGTCCTCGAGCACCCGCGGCCCATCGACGCCAACTGGCTCTTCGGGTTCGGCGAGGGCGCCGCCGGGCGGACCTGGCAGCGCACGTACTGGGACGAGATGTGGCACAAGGTGTCGGTGGCGGGCACCACCACGGACTCGATCGTGCGGCACACGCTGGATCCGGTGTTCGCGAACCTGGGGGTCGCGGTCACCACGTTCACCCCGCTGCACGGCGAGCCCGCGACCTCGGTCGCGAACAGTCTGATGCGGCTCGTCCTCGACGACGTCACGGCGCTGCCCGACGCGGAGTTGGACGATCTGCACGCGCGTGTGATGCGCGGTCTCGAAGCGCTGTCGCTGAGCAGTCCGCAGACGGCGCGGCTCCTGGACGTCCTGGTCACTGCGCACCGGCGGGACCGGGACCGGCTGAGCGAGGAGGTGGTCGCGCGGCTCGACGCACTCGTCCGTTCGCTCACCCGGCTGCGCGGGGACAGCGCGGACTCCCTGCGTCCGGTGATCGAGGTCCTGCGGCGTCACTACCCCGAGGAGTTCGACCACGCCTGAGCGGCGGGTCCGGGCCGGCCGCCGGGGCGGCCCGGCCCGTCGCGCGCCGGCCCGTCAGGCGACGGGGGCCGGGAAGGTGGGGTACTCGACGCCGGAGACGTGCTGGACGACGCGGATCACCTGGCACGAGTAGCCGAACTCGTTGTCGTACCAGAGGTAGAGGATCGCGTTGTCGCCGTCGACCTTGGTGGCGCCGGCGTCGACGATCGACGCGTGGCGCGAGCCGATGAAGTCGCTGGAGACCGCGTCCGGCGAGTCGGTGAAGTCGATCTGCCGCTTGAGCGGTGAGGTCAGCGAGACGCCACGCAGGTGTTCGAGGACGTCCTCGCGGGTCGTCTCACGGCCCAGGCGCAGGCTGAGGATGGCGATCGACACGTCCGGGACGGGGACGCGGATGGAGCTGCCGGTGATGGGCGCCTTGAGGTCGGGCAGCGCCTTGGCGACGGCGGAGGCGGCGCCGGTCTCGGTGATGACCATGTTCAGCGGCGCGGAGCGGCCGCGGCGGTCGGCCTTGTGGTAGTTGTCCAGCAGGTTCTGGTCGTTGGTGAACGAGTGGACCGTCTCGACGTGCCCGCGCAGCACGCCGTACTCGTCGGCCATCGCCTTCAGCGGCGGCACGATGGCGTTCGTGGTGCAGGAGGCGCAGGACAGGATCCGCTCGTCCGGCTTGATCGTGTCGTGGTTGACGCCGTGCACGATGTTCGGGACGTCGCCCTTGCCGGGGGCGGTGAGGACGACCTTGTCGATGCCGGGGCGCAGGTGCGTGGACAGGCCCGCGCGGTCGCGCCACTTCCCGGTGTTGTCGATGAGGATCGCGTTGGTGATGCCGTACGCCGTGTAGTCGATCTCCGACGGGTCGTCGGCGTAGATCACCTTGATCGCGTTGCCGTTGGCGACGATGGTGCTGTTCGCCTCGTCCACGGTGATGGTGCCCTGGAACGGGCCGTGGATCGAGTCGCGGCGCAGCAGCGAGGCCCGCTTGACCAGATCGGACTCGCCGCCGCCGCGGACCACGAGGGCGCGCAGCCGCAGGCCGTTGCCGGAGCCGGACTTCTCGATGAGCAGGCGGGCGACGAGGCGGCCGATGCGGCCGAAGCCGTAGAGGACGACGTCGCGGCCGGCGCCGGGCTCGATCCGCCCGGTGCCGAGGGCGCCGGCGACGGCCTCGGCGGTGAACTCCTCGACGCTCAGGCCGCGCCCGTCGTCCTTGTAGGTGGCGGCGAGCATGCCGAGGTCGATCTGGGAGGGGCCCAGGTCGAGGCCGGACAGGGCCCGCAGGAACGGCATCGTCTCGGTGACCGAGAGCTCTGCGCCGGCTATCTGCCGGGCGAATCGGTGGGTCTTGAGAATGCTCACCACCGACTTGTTCACCAAGGAGCGGCTGTGCAGCAGGACGTTCACGTCCCGCTCGCGGTGCAGCTTCCCGATGATCGGGATCATCGCCTCCGCGGTCTCCTCGCGGTGCTTCCAATTGGTGAACGAGTCGTCGTTGACAGTCACGATCATCTCTTTCGAGCTAGATGGCGCTCATATGCTAACCCGCCCGCTCAGAGGGATGATCGCCAGGTCGGCGAAGCGCTCGCCGATGCGCCGGTGGGCGGCCGCGTCGGGGTGGAGGCGGTCGGGCAGCGGCAGCTCCGCGTGGTCGCGCTCGCCGTAGAGGTCGAGCCCGTCCACGTAGTGCAGGTGCGGGTCGTCGGCCGCGCGCTGCTCGACGATCCGGGCCAGCTCGGCGCGGATGGTGCGCAGGGTCAGCCGGCCCTGGGCGACGGTGGCGGGGTCCCCCGTGGCCTTGAACGCGATCCTGCCGTCGGCGATGTCCCGGAAGTCGGGGGCGGCGGGTCCGGGGGTGTCCTCGTGGATCGGGCAGAGGATCGGGGAGACGACGAACAGCGGGGCCGTCGGATGCCCCTCGCGGATCGTGTCGAGGAAGCCGTGCACGGCGGGGGTGAAGGCCCGCATGCGCATCAGGTCGCCGTTGACGATGTTGATGCCGGCCTTGACGCTGATCAGGTCGGCCGGGGTGTCGCGCAGGGCGCGCGCGGTGAACGGGTCGAGCATGGCGCCGCCGCCGAAGCCCAGGTTGACCAGGTCGACGCCCGCGCGGGCCGCGGCGAGCGCGGGCCAGGTGGTGGACGGGCTGGCCGCGTCGGAGCCGTGGCTGATGGAGCTGCCGTGGTGCAGCCAGACGGGGCGCCGCGCCGCGGGGGCGGGCTCGACGGGGGCGTCGGCGCGCAGGGCGACCAGCTCGGTCGTCTCGTTGTGCGGCAGCCAGATCTCCATGTCCTTCAGGGTGTCGGGCAGTCCGGTGAAGCGGAGGGTGCCGGGCGTCCCGGGCGTGAGGTCGAAGGTGCCCGCGCCCATGTCGATGGTGAGGGTGTGGCCGCCGTGCACACTGCCCTGCCCGGCGAGCCGGCCGTCGATCACCAGGTCGTACAGGCCCTCGGGGCGGGGCGGGGCGCCGGCGTAGACGCGCTTGGTCGGCAGCGTGTCCAGTTCGACGGTCGTGGCGCGGGTGCGCAGGGCGAGGCGGACGCCCGAGGGCTGGGACTCGGCCATAGCGAGCTGCCCGTCGGTGTTCTGGGCGCGCGCCCGGGCGGGCAGCCGGTGCGGCAGCAGGCCGAGCGGGGTGCGTTCGACGTCGAGGGCGCCGCGCAGCAGGTCGGGGGTGAGCGGGACGGCGATCAGGGGGGTGGTCATTTCTTCTCCTCGGGCCAGGCGCGCAGCAGGGCGTCGAGCGCGTCCAGGGCTCGGGTCCAGCTCGCGTCGGAGTCGGGGGCGCTGTGGCTGAAGCCGCCGCTCATCTCCAGGCTGACGTAGCCGTGGAAGACGCTGCCGAGCAGGCGCACCGCGTGGGTCTGGTCGGGTTCGGGCAGGTCGTAGCCGCGCAGCAGGGCGCGGGTCATCTGGGAGTGCCGCACGGCGGCGCTGGCGGCGGCGGTCTCCGGGTCGAGGCGGAACTGGGCGGAGGCGTAGCGGCCGGGGTGCTCGTGGGCGTAGTCGCGGTAGACGTCGGCCAGCGCGACGAGGGCGTCCTTGCCGGACCGGCCCGCGAGGGCGTCGGCGGCGCGGTCGGCGAGCTCCTGGAGGGCGATGAGCGCGATCCGGGTCTTGAGGTCGTGCGAGTTCCGCACGTGGGAGTACAGGCTCGCCACCTTGACGTCGAAGCGCCGGGCGAGCGCCGAGACGGTCACCTGCTCGAAGCCGACCTCGTCGGCCAGCTCGGCCCCGGCCCGCGCCAGCCGTTCCGCGTTGAGCCCCGCACGCACCATGGCCATCCTTTCCGACATCCTTCACCCCTGCGACCACGACCATTATGCATTTGCCTAAAACCTTTAGGCAACTTAGCCTCGGCCGTATGAAGCCTTTGACCGAGACAGAGATCCGCGGTGCCTTCGTGAATTGCAGCAAGGGCGAGGCGAAGCGCCTGTCCGTGCCGCGCGATCTGGCGGAGCGGCCGTGGGAGGACCTGGACTTCCTCGGCTGGCGCGATCCGCAGGCGCCGGACCGCGCCTATCTGGTGGCGGAGATCGACGGGCGCCCGCAGGGCCTCGTGCTGCGCGGCGCGCAGTCGGCGATGTCGTGGCAGACGCGGCGCAGCATGTGCTCGGTGTGCGTCACGACGCACACCGGCGGTGTCGCGCTCCTGGTCGCGCCGAAGGCGGGCCGGGCCGGGAAGCAGGGCGACTCGGTGGGTGCCTACCTGTGCAGCGATCTGGCCTGCTCGCTCTACGTGCGCGGCCTGAAGGACGCGGGCGCCGGTGCGCGGATGCACGAGACGCTGACGCTGGAGGAGAAGATCGAGCGGACGGTGGCGAACGTGTCGGCGTTCATCGCCAAGGTCACCGCCACCGCCTGATCAGCCGTCCTGCGGGCAGCAGCCCGGCTGCGCCGTCGTGCGGCAGAAGCACGACGCGGTCACGGGGACGTCGGCCAGCGCGGCCGCGAGGGTCAGCTGCTGGGCCAGGATGCGCGCCTCGTCCTGCTGCCCGAGCCGCACCAGGCACTCGTGCAGGCCGTGCAGCGCCCAGATGTTGCGGGGGTGCTGCCGGGCGCGCGGCACGGTGTCGTCGAGCCCGAGGTCGGCGCGGTAGACGGCCGCGGCCTGCGGGACCCGGCCCTGTTCGAGCAGGAGCGCGCCCAGGGCGTGCCGGGCCGGCTGCATCCATCCCCAGGGTTCGTCGTAGGGCAGGGTGTCGTCGAGTTCGACGCAGTGCCGCAGGGCCGTGAACGCCTCCTCGACGTCCCCCTCGCGGTAGGCGAGTTCGCCGTCGAGCATCCGCGCGGCGATCGCCAGGATGTCGGCGCAGGTGTTGTTGAACAGCATGCGGGTGCCGGGGACCCGGGCGCGTGCCGCGCGGAAGAGGTCGCGTTCGGTCCGCGCCCGGTCGGTCCGGCCGGTGACGGCGAGGGCGATCCCGCGCGCGTAGTGCAGCATGGCGGTGGTCACGCAGTACAGCTCCGGGTCGTCGGGCAGCGGCAGTTCGAGGAGCTCGGTCCAGCGGCCGAAGCGGATCAGGGCGTGCACCCGCATCGCGACGAACCCTTCGAGCCAGTCGGCCATCGGCGGGCTCGGGACGCGCAACAGCTCCTCGGGGACGGCCTCTTCGAGCCGGCGCACGGTGTCCATGGCGTCCTGGTGGCGGCCGAGGAACATGGCGCCGTACAGCTTGAAGTGGAGGTTGTGGCAGCGGTAGAGGGTGTAGAAGTTCAAGTCGCCCGCCCGCGCCCGGTACTTCTCGTCGGCGGCGATCGCCGCCGTGTTGTCGGAGAGCACCCGCCGGTAGTCGCCGCACAGCACCTCCAGGTGGGAGGGCATGTGCTCCAGGTGCCCCGCGTCCGGCACCAGGCCGCGCAGCCGGTCGCCCGCGGGCAGCGCCGCCTCGGGGGTCGGGGACATCTCCATCAGGTGGATGTAGGCGTGCAGCAGCCCCGGGTGGCGTGCGCCGGCCGGGCCGGTCGTCGCCCGCTCGATGACCTCGCGGGCCTCGGCGGTGCGGGCGCCGGGCGCCGGGCGACCGGAGCGCAGGTCCCACAGCTGCCAGGGGGTGAGGTTCATGAGCGCGTCGGCGTACAGGGCGCTCACGTCGAGATCGTCGGGGGCGCGCCGGTGGACGGCGCTCATGCGGTCGGCGTAGGCCGTGTTCCAGACGGCGCACTCCTCGGCGGACGCCGCGACGGCCCGGGGGTAGCGGGCCCGCAGCGCCTCGATCAACTCCCGCTCGACCGGGTCGGCGTCCGGCTTCGCGGCCTTGGTGAGGGCGCGCTCCACGGCGGCGTGCGTGCGCGCGACGGTCTCAGCCAGTTCGCGGGCGTCGAAGAACTCCCAGGGCTTGTTGTAGTGCGGGCCGAGCGCGTAGGCCAGGCCCCACTCCGCCATGGCGCAGCCGGGGTCCGCCAGCGCCGCCGCCTCGAAGCAGCGGACGGCCTCCTCGTGGTTGAAGGCGTAGGTCCAGTTCAGGCCGCGGTCGAACCAGGTCTGCGCGGCGGTGGACGTCGTGGTCACGGGACGCGTGTGGCGGCCGAGGTCGAAGTAGTCCTGCTGGTCCATGCACGGCGCTCCTCGTCACGGTCGGGGCCGGTCGCCCATGGCCCTGTCCTACCGGGACGCCGGGCCGGGTGCCAGCCCGCCGCACGGCCTCGCGGAGCGTGCGGCCGACGGGTCCGGCTCCCCCGCGTCCGCCGCGCCGCGCGGCCGCGCGAAGACCCCGCCGCGCGCGGCGGCCACGGCCCCGGCAGCCGCGCGTGCGGGCAGGTCCGGGTCGGGGTCGGAGCGCAGGAGCAGCAGCTCGTGGTAGACGGGCGCGGTCGCGGCGACCACGAGCCGCCTGGCGTCCGTGTCCGGGGGGAGTTCGCCGCGGCGCACCGCGCGCTCGACGACGTCCGCGCAGCGCGCGTACCGGTCCTCCCACAGCCGCCGCTGGGCGCGGGCCGCGGCGGCGGAGCGGAAGGAGGCGGCGACGAGTGCCTCCATGAGCGAGGGGCGCACCGTCAGCGCGTCCTGGATCTCCTGGTTCAGGGCGGTCAGGTCGCCGTGCAGGGAGCCGGTGTCGGGGGCCGCCCAGTCGTCCTCGCCGGCCGCGTCCAGCACGTCGGCGAGCAGCCCGCCGATGCCCTGCCAGCGGCGGTGGACCGTGGTGCGGTGCACCCCGGCCCGGGCCGCGACGCCCTCCACGGTGAGGTGGTCGTAGCCGCGCTCGGCGAGTTCGGCGCGGACCGCGTCGAGCACCTGGGCGCGCACGCGGGCGGTGCGCCCGCCCGGCCGGCGCGCCGCCGGCCGCGTCTCGTGGTCCGTCATGGAGGTGGAGGTCCCCTCTGCCCCGGGATGCTCCGGAGCGGTTCCTGGAAAGCGCGTTGCCTCACGGTCGCGCACCTGGCACGATCTTAATGCATCACCTGTAGCGATAACGTGGACACCGCGTCGCGCCCGCCGAGAGGAACCCGCCACCGCATGCCCCTCATCCCCGCCGATCCGACCGTGCTGCACCCGATGCCGGGCCAGCCCCGCGTGGTGCAGCTCAAGCCGCTCGTCACCTCGCCGCTGATCGAGGTCGGCGCGTTCTCGTACTACGACGACCCGGACGACGCGACCGCGTTCGAGCGGCGCAACGTGCTCTACCACTACGGCCCCGAGAAGCTGGTCATCGGCAAGTTCTGCGCGCTCGGCACCGGGGTGCGGTTCCTGATGAACGGGGCCAACCACCGCATGGACGGGCCCTCGACCTTCCCGTTCCCCACGCTGGGCGGCTCCTGGGCCGACCACGCGGACCTGCTGACCGGGCTGCCCGACCGGGGCGACACGGTGGTCGGCAACGACGTCTGGTTCGGATACGGCTCGACGGTCATGCCCGGCGTCCGGATCGGGCACGGGGCGATCATCGGGGCGGGCTCCGTCGTCACCTCCGACGTGCCGGACTACGGCATCGTGGGCGGCAACCCGGCCCGGCTGATCCGCACCCGTTTCACCCCGGACGAGATCGCCCGGCTGCTCGCGGTCGCCTGGTGGGACTGGCCGCTGGAGCACCTGACCGCACACGTGCGGACCGTCATGTCGGGCTCCGTCGAGATGCTGGAGGCCGCCGCGCCGCCCGCCGGGGCATGAGCCGAGGGGGGCGCGGGTAGCAGGGCCCTCCGAGGTCGTCGGTGATCACCGGGGTCGCGTCGGCACAGCCCGTGAGCGGCCTGTCCGAATAACGAACACTGTGTTTCGATCATCGGACAGTGCCCGCATACTGGGCCGACCTCGTCTCACATCACGGACCAGCCGACCCGCCTCGGGCTGCGCCGCGGACCGCGCCCGCGGACCGTGCGGCCCCGGCAAGCGCAGAACAGGTACCACCTTGACCAGCACCCCCACCTCCGTCGCCGACCGGCGCCCGGACGTCACGGAGGCTCCCGACCCGGGAGCGGACACCGGGCTGTCGCACGGCCTCAAGCAGCGCCACCTCTCCATGATCGCCCTCGGCGGCGTGATCGGCGCCGGGCTCTTCGTGGGCTCCGGCGCGGGCATCGCCGCCGCGGGTCCCGCCGTCGTCCTGCTGTTCGCCGCGGCGGGCGCGGTGGTCATGCTGATCATGCGGATGCTCGGCGAGATGTCGGCGGCCCGCCCGGCCACCGGCTCCTTCTCCGTGCACGCGGAGAAGGAGCTGGGCACCTGGGCCGGGGCCACCTCCGGCTGGACGTACTGGACGATGCTGTGCTGCGGCGTCGCGGCGGAGGCCACCGCGGCCGGGCAGATCATGCACGGCTGGGTGCCGTTCCTGCCCGCGTACGGCTGGGTCGCCGTCTTCATGGCGTTCTTCTGCGCGAGCAACCTGCTCGCCGTGCGCAACTTCGGCGAGTTCGAGTTCGTCTTCTCCGCGCTCAAGGTCACCGCGATCTGCGCCTTCCTGGTGCTCGGGGTGCTCGGCATCTGCGGCGTCTTCGGCGACCCCCCCGGCACCGCGCACCTCACCGGTGACGGCGGCTTCTTCCCCACCGGCACCACCGGGCTGATCGCCGGGCTGCTGACGGCCGTGTTCGCGTACGGCGGTCTGGAGACCGTCACCATCGCCGCCGCCGAGTCCGACAAGCCCCGCGAGAACGTGGCCCGCGCCGTGCGCACCGCCGTCTGGCGCATCGCCCTCTTCTACGTCGGCTCCATGGCGCTGGTCGTCGTCCTGGTCCCGTGGGACGAGCCCGCCGTCGCCTCCGACGGCCCGTACGTCACCGTCCTGGACCGGCTCGGGATCCCGGCCGCGGGCACGATCATGCAGGTCGTCATCCTGGTCGCGCTGCTGTCGGCGATGAACGCCAACATCTACGGGTCGTCCCGCATGGCGTACTCCCTGGTGAGCCGGGGCCTCGGCCCGCGCTTCGTCGGCAGGGTGACCCGCGGCGTCCCGATGGCCGCCGTCCTCGTCTCCTGCGCCTTCGGCTTCTTCGCGGTGTTCGCCGGCATCTGGTGGCCGGACACGGTCTTCACCTGGCTGATGAACACCACCGGTGTCGCCGTCCTCGTCGGCTGGGTCTTCATCTGCCTCACCCAGCTGCGGATGCGGCGCCGCCTGGAGCGCGAGTCGCCCGAGCTGCTGACCGTGCCCATGTGGGGCTTCCCGTACCTGACCTGGGTCGCCCTGCTGGCGATCGTCGGGGTGTTCGTCGCGATGGCCACCACCGCGGGCGGCCGCGACCAGCTGTACGTCTCCGCGGTCCTGGTCGGCGCGCTGGCCCTGGCCGGGTACGTCAAGCAGCGCAGGGACCGGCGCGCGACCGCCTGATCCGGGGCGCGGCGAGAGGAGGGGGCGTCCCGCGGACCGGGCCGCCCCTTCCGCCATATGAGACGGGACTCTCAGCTTCCGTTTCGGTCCTTAGAGTGGCGCACATGTTCGGACCCGCCCGTCAGCTGGCCCTCGCGCTCTTCGCGGCGACGCCGTGGAGCGTCGACGACGCGCTCTGTCGCCGCTGACGCCCCGCCGCGCGCCCGGCGTGCGGCCCCTCTTCCGCGGTCCGACCTCTCCTCCTGCCCTCCCCGGAGTCCCCCTTGACCACCGCCCCCGCGGCCGGGGCGCCGCCCCGCGCCGGCCTGCTCTCCCCCGCTCCCACCTCCGCCCCGGCGCCGGACGCCGAGACCGCCCCGCCGGTGCGGCGGGTGCCGCTCGCCGTGGCCGGTGTCGTCGGCGCCGCCCTCCTCGTGTACGTCTTCGCCCGCCACGGCGCCAGGCCGGGCGTCCTGCTGCTGCTCGGCACCGGGCTCGGCTTCGCCCTGTTCCACTCCCGGTTCGGCTTCACGTCCGCCTGGCGGCAGCTGGTCGCCGTCGGCAACGGCACGGGGCTGCGCGCCCACACCCTCCTCCTCGGCACCACCGCGACCCTCTTCGCGCTGATCATCGGCACCGGCAGCGGACTGTTCGGCTCGGTGCCCGCGCCCAGTGCCGGGCCGATCGGCGTGGGCCTGCTGATCGGCGCGTTCCTCTTCGCGGTCGGCATGCAGCTGGGCGGCGCCTGCGCCTCCGGCACGCTGTTCGCCGTCGGTTCGGGGCAGAGCACGATCGTGCTCACCCTCTTCGGCTTCATCACCGGCTCGACGCTGGCCGCCTGGCAGTTCGGGCTCTGGAGCGGGCTGCCCGCCCTCGATCCGTACGTGCTGTCCGACCACGTCGGCTGGTTCGGCTCGTGGGCGCTGACGATCGCGGCGCTGGCGGCGGTCTGGTACGTCGCGCGCGCCGTGCAGGCCCGCCGCAATCCGCCGCCGGTCGGCACGCCGCCGTCCGCGCGCGGCGCGCTCGCCCGCACGGTGCGCGGTTCGTGGCCGCTCGCCGCGGGCGCCCTGGTGCTCGCCGTGCTCGGCGCCGGGGTGCTGCTGGTGTCCGGCGGCGCCTGGGGCATCACGAGCGCGTTCGCGCTGTGGGGTTCGAAGCTGGCCGGGGTCTTCGGCGCGTCCCCGGAGACCTGGGCGTTCTGGCGGCAGCCGGGCAGCTCGGCGCAGTTGGCCGGGCCGGTGCTCGCCGACAAGAACAGCCTCACCGACATCGGCATCATGGTGGGTGCCGCCGTCGCCGCGGCGGCCGGCGGCGTGTGGCAGCTGCACCGCGGCATCCCCGCCCGCACGGCGCTCGCCGCGGTCGTCGGCGGTGTCCTCATGGGCATCGGCGCCCGGCTGGCGGGCGGCTGCAACATCGGCGCCTACCTGGCCGGGATCGCGTCCGGCTCCCTCCACGGCTGGCTCTGGGGCGGCATCGCCCTCGTCGGCACCTGGGCCGGGCTGCGGCTGCGCCCGCTGTTCGGCCTCGGCAACCCGAAGCCGACCGACAGCGTCTGCTGACCGGCGAGTCCGGGACGGGCCGTGTGGACGCCCCCGACCACGACGGTGCCCGAACGGGCAACGGCGTGCGTCCCGCCCGCGGCCGGTGCGCCGCTCTCCCGGCCGTAGCCCCTCCGCGGGGCTGAGCACGGCACGCTTCCGCCTGGTCCGTCGACCGGCGGAAGTCGTCGCCGTGGACGACGACGACGGCGGCGCAGCGGTCCGCGCGGGCGGCGGCGAGCGTCGACTCGCCGGAGCCCGGCGGACCGTCGAGGCCGTCGAGGCCGTCGAGGCCGTCGAGGCCGTCGAGGCCGTCGAGGCCGTCGAGGCCGTCGAGGCCGTCGAGGCCGTCGAGGCCGTCGAGGGCGAACCCCCGGCCGGGGGGGGCGGCCGGGCAGGGCGGCGGCGACCTGGTCGGCGGCGGTCCGGATCATCGTCATGGCAGATGATCGCGACCGATCGGGCCTGGACAGGGAAGAGGCGGGACCGTGCGGCCCCCGCGCCGCCACGCGGCCGTAGCCGCCGGGCCCCTCCAGCGGGTTGACTGGGTCCATGAACACGGTGCCCCACCAGCCTCCTTCGCCCCCACCCGGCGCACAGAGCGCGCGGACCCCTCCGGTCCCGCCGATGCGCGGGCACATGATCGTGTGCGGTGGGGACGCGCTGGCCGAGCGGCTGGCCGCCGAACTGCGCGCCCTGTACGGAGAGCAGGTCACCGTGGTCGTCCCCGGCGTCCCGGGCGACGGGGGCGGGCGGGTCGCCCCGGCGGCCCGGGCCCGGGCCGCCGCGCTGCTGGCCCGGATGCAGTCGGTGCTCGGCCGGACGCCCGACCCGGACGGACCGGCGGCGCCGCCGCGCGTGCAGCAGGCAGCCGTGCTCGACGAACAGGCCTTCGCCGAGGCGGGGGTGGCCGAGGCGCGGGCGCTCGCCCTGGTGCACGACGACGACGAGATCAACATCCGGGCCGCGCTGGTCGCCCGTCGCCTCAATCCGCGGGTGCGGCTGGTGATCCGGCTCTACAACCGCAGCCTGGGCCGGCACCTGGCCGATCTGCTCGACCAGGCCGCGGCGCTGTCCACCCCCGGACTCGATCCGGAGCGCCTGGACAACTCGACCACGGTGCTGTCCGACGCCGACACGGCCGCGCCGGCGCTCGCGGCCACCGCCGTCGCGGGCACCAGCAAGATCGTCCAGGCCGACGGGCTGCTGCTGCGCGCGGTCGAGCGCACCCCGCCGGGGCCGGGCCGGGTGCCCGATCCGGGGCTCGCCACGCTCGCCCTGCTGTCGGCGACGACCAACGACCCGGCAGGGTCGGAGGGTTCGGACGCCGACGACGGACGCGACGGTCCGCGGCTGCTGCCCGACGACGCCACCGTGGCCGCGGCGACCGGGCGCGGCACCGTCGTCCTGGACACGATCACGCCCGCCGACCGGGCCCCGCGGAGCCGGTCGTCCGGCACGCGCGGCGGGGTGCCGTTCGGCTCGTTCTTCTCCCGGCGGCTGCGCTGGTCGCTGTTCGGTCTGACGGCGAGCGTGCTCGGCCTGGCGATCGCCACCTGGGCCACCGGTGACATGCATCCGCTGCACGCCGGATACCTCACCCTGCTCGACCTGTTCGCCATCGACGACCCGGCCATCGGCGAGCCGACCGCCCGCAAGGTCCTGCAACTCCTCACCGGGCTGGCCGGGTTGCTGCTGCTGCCGGTGCTGCTCGCCGCCGTGCTGGAGGCGCTCGGCACGTTCCGCACGTCGGCGGCGCTGCGCCGGCCGCCCCGCGGCCTGTCGGGGCACATCGTGCTGCTCGGCCTGGGCAAGGTCGGCACCCGGGTGCTGTCCCGGCTGGGCGAACTCGGCATCCCCGTGGTGTGCGTGGAGGCGGACCCGGAGGCGCGCGGGATTCCGCTGGCGCGCAGCATGCGGGTGCCGACGGTGATCGGTGACGCGGCGTCGGACGGGGTGCTGGAGGCCGCGAAGATCCATCGCGCGGCCGGGCTGCTCGCGCTGACCAGCGTCGACACCACCAATCTGGAGGCGGCGCTGTCGGCCCGCGCGCTCAAGCCCGATCTGCGGGTGGTGCTGCGGCTGTACGACGACGCGTTCGCCGCCGCCGTCTACCGCACGCTGCGCGCCGCGCACCCGCGTGCGCTGACCCGCAGCCGCAGCGTGTCCACGCTCGCCGCGCCCGCCTTCGCCGGGGCCATGATGGGGCGTCAGATCCTGGGGGCCATTCCCGTCGAGCGCAGTGTGCTGCTCTTCGCGGCGCTGGAGGTGGCGGAGCATCCGCAGTTGGCGGGGAGGACGATCGCCGAGTCGTTCCGTCCCGGGCACTGGCGGATCGTCGCGCTGGACGCGACGGAGCCGGCGGAGCGCAGGCCCGACCTGTCCGCGGGCCCGGAGGACGACGCGAGCGCGCCCCGCCCCACCGGTCTGGTGTGGAACCTGCACCCGGGGCACGTGCTGCGCCCGCAGGACCGCGTGGTCCTCGCCGCGACCCGGCAGGGCCTGGCCGAGCTGCTGGGCCGCAGCGACGCCCCGCACCGCTCGGCGCCCGCCTGAGGACGGCGCGCCGGGGCCGCCCGGGGCGGGCCGGGTGTCAGTCCGTGCGGGGCGGCCAGTTGCGGATCCGCTTGGGGCGGGGCGGGGCGTAGGTGCGGACCTTCGACGTGGTGAGGCCGAGGCGGACCAGGGACTCCGCGATGGTGACGGCGGCGGTCACGCCGTCGACGACGGGGACGCCGGTGCGGGCGACGACCTGTTCGGCCAGCCCCGCCATGCCGCCGCAGCCCAGGCAGACGACCTCGGCGCGGTCCGACTCGACGGCGGCGGCGGCCTGTTCGACGATGGCGGCGACGGCGGCGTCCGGGTCGGCCTCCAGGGCGAGCACGGGCAGGCCGCTGGCGCGCACGGAGGCGAGCCGGTCGGTGAGCCCGGCGAGCTTGAGCCGGTCCTCGATGAGCGGCACGGCCCGGTCGAGGGTGGTGACGACGGAGTACGTGCGGCCGAGGAACTGGGCGGTGCTCGCGGCGGCCTCGGTGATGTCGACGACGGGCACGTCGAGCAGCTCCTGGAGCCCCTCGCGGCCGTGCTCGCCGTATCCGGCCTGGATGACGGCGTCGTACGGCTCGCGGTGGGCGCGCACCTTCTCCATGACGGCGACGGCGGCGAGATAGCTCTCGTAGTTGCCCTCGCAGGACTCGGCGCCGAAGTCCGGGGTGAGCGGGACGATCTCGGTGCCCGGCGCGGCGACGGCCTCGGCCTGCCGGGCGATGCTCTTCGTCATCGATGCGGTGGTGTTGACGTTGACTACGAGGATGCGCATGCGGGTTCTCCTGGAAGGCGCCGGGAAGGCGGTCACTCGGCGGCGACGGCGATCGGCTCGCCGTCGACGTGTTCGTAGGTCTGCGTGCGGTCGCTCACGAGCCAGTAGAGCGCGGCGGCGAGCAGCGCGCCGATGAACCACGAGAAGCCCGAGACGCCGGAGAAGAAGGGGACGAGGGCGACGACGACGGCGCATCCGGCGGCCGGGAGGAAGGCGCCGATGGCCTTCGGGTTGACGCCGCGCCGGTAGTGGTAGGTGCCGGCCGGGTCCTCGGTGTACAGGTGCGGGACGTTGATCTGGGCCTTGCGCAGCAGCCAGTAGTCGGCCATGACGATGCCGAAGACGGGGCCGAGCAGCGCGCCGAGCCCGCCGAGGAAGTAGGTGACGGCGACGGGGCTGTCGTACAGGTTCCACGGCAGGATCACGAGTCCGACGACGGCGCTGACGAGGCCCGCGCGGCGGAAGTCGAGTCGCTGCGGGAACAGGTTGACCAGCATGTAGACGGGGGCGACGAAGTTGGCGAGGAGGTTCACCGCGACGGTGAGCATCAGCAGGGCGAGGCAGGCCAGGACGAGCAGCGCCGTGCTGGGGATGGTCCGCACGATGTCGGTGGGGCTGGTGATGACCTCGCCGTCGAGGCGGAACTGGGCGCCGCTGAGCACGGCGGCGATCCCCGCGAAGAACAGCATGTTCACGGGGATGCCGACGAGGTTGCCGCGCACGATGGCCCGGTGGGAGGTCGCGGAGCGGGTGAAGTCGCAGAAGTTGAGCACGAAGGTGCCGTAGACGACGACCCACAGCGCGGCGGCCTCGAAGATGTGCAGCCACTGGGCGCCGCCGGTGAAGTGGGTGGCGCCGCTGAGCGCGATCGACCCGTCGGCCTTGGCGAACATCCACACGGCGAGCGCCAGCATCGTGACGAGGACGGTGGGTGCGGCGATCGCCATGTAGCGGCGGATGACCTGCATCCCGAAGCTGACGATGAGGACCTGCACCAGCCACAGGAACAGGAAGGAGATCCAGCCGAGGGTGGACAGGCCGAGGAAGGAGTTGGTGTCGTAGGAGGCCACGCCGGGCCAGAGGGCCTTCAGGAGGGTGCGCAGCACCTGGGAGGCGAGGTAGGTCTGGATGCCGAACCAGGCGATGGCGACGCCGCCGCGGACCAGGGCGGGCAGTTGCGAGCCGCGCACGCCGAAGGCGATGCGGCTCATCACGGGGAACGGGACGCCGGTACGCTGGCCCATCCGTCCGGAGAGGGTGAGCAGGGCGAACAGCAGCGCCGAGGCGATGGCGAAGGCGATGAGGATGTCCCACACGCTCATGCCGAGCGCGAACAGCCCGATGGCGAAGGCGTAGTTGCCGAGGCTGTGCACGTCGTTGCCCCAGAGGGTGAAGACGTTGTACGCGCCCCAGCTGCGGCCCTGCGTCCTGGTCGGGGCCAGGTCGTGCTGGTAGAGGCGGGGACTGATGTCGAGACCGCCTGCGGTCAGGGGCTCCGTGGCCGGGGGTGGGGTCCGTTGCTCAGCAGTGGCCATCGAAGACCCCTCCCGTTCCGCTATACGAAATGAAACTTCCGTCGTTGCGGAGTGGACGTTACGGGCGGGGATTTCCGCAGGTCAACAGATTCCGGCCGGTGACCACCCGGTGAAATACGCCATACTGCAAGGCACTTGCGTAATGGATCATCGGGCGCGTACGGGCGTGCCGCGACAGGGCGTCAGAGCAGCGGCTCCTGGAGTTCGGTCACCCAGGCGTCGTGGTCGGGCGGGCACTCCAGATTGATCTCGCGGGGGTAGCCGGCGGAGCGGTGGCCGTGGTCGTCGATCCAGCGGGCGAGGTGCTGCACGGCGGGCAGCACCGTGTCCATCGAGCCTCGGTGCACGATCGTCGCCGCGCGGTCCACGGGCGGCAGGTCGAGGACGGTCAGGCCGTCGTCCTCGCGGGGCGCGGCGGACACTTCGACGCCCGCGTGGACGAGGATGCCGCCCCCGGGCGCGTCCTCGTAGCGGGCGATGCCGGGCCCGGTCGGCCGGATGCCCGCCGCGTCCAGCCGGCGGAACAGTTCGACGTACAGGGGCTGGATCACGGCACTGATGCCGGCCGGCTCGAAGTCGGGTGCGACTCCCGTGAGTTCGGCCACGCGGACCCGCGGCAGGTTCTTGATGACGACGTCCTCGGCGGACATGTGTCCCTCGCTCTCGATGGACCGGCCTCTCGTCGAGGATGGCCCCGACCTGCTGGAGGGTGAGACCGAGGTCCTTGAGCGCGATGATGCGGTTGAGCCGGGCGAGCTGGGAGCCGGTGTAGACACCTCAGGCGCCTCACTCGTCAAG
Organism: Streptomyces sp. NPDC088785; assembly: GCF_044750685.1. Lineage (NCBI taxonomy): Bacteria > Bacillati > Actinomycetota > Actinomycetes > Kitasatosporales > Streptomycetaceae > Streptomyces > Streptomyces sp. NPDC088785. The sequence continues at coordinate 3,045 of NZ_JBIVKH010000022.1, read as the reverse complement.
CGGCGGTCCTCAGCCCGCTGTGTAGCCTGTCGATCTGTTCGAACGGGATGAGGGTGGGGCATGGAGACGCTGGTGGAGGGGGCCGTCGCGGAGGCACTTCGTGACGGGGGTTACGAGGTGATCCGCCTGTATGCCGCCGCCTGCGCCGAACGTATGGCGCCACTGTTCGTGGGCCTGCGGGCGGGCGCGCCGGGGCGGGAAGCGGACCTGGACTTCTATGCGGAGTCCGTACGCGATCTCTGGTATGCCGACCGGCCGCTCGCCAACGCCGCCGAGGGCCTGCGCCGGCTGGAGCGGTTCCCGGAGCTTCAGCCGAACGAGGAGGGGATCACCGATGTCGCCGACACCTACGCCTTCTTCGCTGCCCTCTGCCTGCGGTATGCCCTCCTGGCCCACGGCTCGGGAAACGCTGACGACGCGGTGTCGTGTGGCCACGCGGCGCTCACCGCAATGGGAATGCTCGACCAGAACGTGGCAGGTGCCGGCTTCCTCGCCGAGGAACAACGGCTCCAGTCTCTTTCGCTGCGCGGTGACGCCTCAGGCCTGTGGGACGCGAGCGTCACGGCAGGGCGGGAGAGGTTTCGTGCTGTATGGGGCCGCCTGCCCCGCTAGGGGTGCTCCTGACCGCTGCCGATGAGATGCGGCCTCTGGTCAGGGGGCCGCTGTGCCCACCTCGTCGGACGGAGCTGGGAAGGCCAGTGCCTCGTCATGTCGATGACCTTGTTGGAGGCAGTGATAGAGCTGGCCGATCATGCGGTTGAAGAGGTTGCGCTGGGCAGCGGCGTGCCAGTCTCCGCGGTCGCGGCGGTGCCGGTAGTGGGCTTTGGCGCCGGGTGAGGCGGTGATCGAGGAGAAGGCCCAGAGGTAGCCAGCATGATTGAGGCGGTCGTTTCTTGATCCGTCGGCGGGTGATGCTGGACTTCTTGCCCGAGGCGCGGGTGATGGGGGAGGCGCCGGCGTACGCCTTCAGACCGCGGGCGTCGGCGAACCGTTTCCGGTCGTCGCCAATCTCGGCCAGTATCCGAGCGCCGAGCTGGATGCCGAGCCCCCGAAAGCTCAAGAGCAGTTCAGCATCCGGGTGCTGGGGAAAAGCCTCTTCCAGCGCCTCGGCGAGGTCGTCGGCGGCGGTGCAGGCGGTTTCCAACTGGACCAGGAGAGCGAGCATCTGCTTGCCCAGCGCCTCCTCGATCAGCGGTGGCTGATGGGCCCAGTCGGTACGGAAAGCGTCCTGGAGGCGGCCCTCCTCCTCCATGCCTCGCTTGCGGCCTGCCCTTCGGAGTGCGGCCGTCAGCTGTGTGCGCGTCAGCTTCGCCGCGCGGGTCGGCGTCGGGGCGGCTCTGAGGAGCTCCCGGGCCTCTGGCCGGCACAAGCCGGTGCGCCAAGGTTCGAAGGCCGCCAAGGCGGCCGGGTAGTACTCCCGTAGGAGGGAACGCAGCTGGTTGGCAAGCTGCTGCCGGTTCCAGAGCGAGTCCTGCTGGGCACGGGTCAGGACGGCGATCGCACGACCGAGGTCGGAATCTTCGGGCAGTGGTCGGTGGGCGTGCATGTCGGTGCGCAGGATGTTCGCCAGGACCAGGGCGTCCCCGAGGTCGGACTTCTTGCGCGAGACGGAGTGCCGGTCGCGATAGCGGGCGGCGGCCGGCGGGTTGATGGCGAAGACCTTCCGCTTGCCGGTCCGCAGCACGGCCACGAGCAGGCCGCGGGAGGTCTCGATCGCCACTGGGATCGGGTTCTGCGCGGTGTCTCCGTATTCGGCGAGTTGATCCAGCAGGATTCTGTAGCCTGCGGCGTCATCGGTGATGTGCCGCTTTGCCAGTAACTGCCCGCTGTCGTCGACCAAGGCCACGTCGTGCGTGCGTTCGGCCCAGTCGATGCCGCAGTAGATCAAGATGTTCCTCCCCATGGTGCAGTTTGTGCTGGTCACGAGCACATGTGGGCCACGCAGCTCCCTACTCCCAGGACTCGACACGAGGGCTTATGAGAGGTCGCCGTGCGGCGGGCTCGCACCACCAACACCAGCGAGTGATCTCGCAATGGGTGTTGACGTCCGTCGACGCTGGACGACGCCGATCTTTCGGTACACCTCGTGTGCCTGGAGGGACGTCAAGCGTCCGTCCAGCGCCGACGGCCGTTCCCCACAACACATCCCTCGAAAGGGACAACGTGGTGGCGGCGACGAAGGCGCCGAGCGGTGCTCGATCTACACCGAGACATCGAGGTCGGAGGCGGTATAGGCATCCGCCCGGCGCCCACGAGACCGCCACCACACGCAGGGCGTCCGCCGGTCTATCGCAAGACACCGCATGTCCGGATGGGTTCAGGCGTGACGGCCCTGCTGTTCGAACAGCCCGGAGCTTCCTGCACTGACTCGGGCCGCCCTTAGATGGGGATTAGTGGCGGTATCCGGTGGCCGGGTCGACCCTGGCCGGGCGCAGCAGTCCGAGCGCGTCGTAGTGGCGCAGCATGCGGACCGACACGCGGCCGTGGCGTGCGAAGTCTCCGATGGTGAACATGATGGCTCCTACTCCACGGGCTCACACGGTGTCAGGGTCAAGGCGCGGAGCCGGTCCGTCAGCGGGCGCGGTCCGTCCGCCACCAGACGGTGCAGTCGGCGGGCAGGTCGACCACGCCGTCCGCGACCTCGACCGCACGCGACGCCAGCAGCACCGCCCCCGGCGCCGGAAGCCGCACCGCATCACCGGTGGTGTTCACCGTGCACACGAAACCCGGCCGCTCGAAGACCAGCACCCCCGCCGGCACATCCTCCCGCCACACGACACCGTCCCCCGCCCCCAGACCGTCCTGGGCACGGCGCACCGCCAGCGCCGACCGGTACAGCTCCAGCGTGGAGCCCTCCCGACCGGTCTGCGCCTCCACACTCAACTCCCCCCAACCGTCGGGCTGCGGAAGCCAGCTGCCGCCCTCACCGAACCCGTACGACGACCCCCCACGCGTCCACGGGATCGGCACCCGGCACCCGTCACGGAACCCGTCCTGGCCCTGCGCCCGGAAGAACGACGGATCCTGACGCACCTCGTCGGGAAG
>NZ_JBIVKH010000021.1:0-64165 GCF_044750685.1 Streptomyces sp. NPDC088785 | reverse complement strand
GGAGGGCCTTCGTCGTGCTGTGCGCCATCAGGGACTCGAACCCCGGACACGCGGATTAAGAGTCCGCTGCTCTAACCAACTGAGCTAATGGCGCCGGCTGACGTCGTAGACATTAGCACTGAGATCGGCAGCAGGAAAAATCGATACCTGCACCGCCGAGTGGGCCGCGGCCCGGGCCGCTCGGACGCACGCCCAGAGCAGGACCTCGGCCCCCGGCAGCCAGGGATGACGGGTGTCCGGCGCGACCACCCAGCGCGACGGATGATGCGGCTCGACGGGCGCCGACGGCGCCGGCACGGTCACCGCGTCCCCGGCCCCGTGGCACAGCGGCGGCGGCACCGCGGGCCCCCACTCCTCCCACCGCAGCAGCGACGGCAGCCGCTGCGCGGTCCCCGGCGCGGCGAACAACAGCATCCGTCCCCGGTGCGCGGCGACCGGCCCCGACCCCGGCCCCTCGCCCCAGAGCCGGTCCAGCATCCGCCGGCCGAAGATCGCGGGCACGTTCACCACGTCGAAGACGGAACCGCAGGGCAGTACCACGGGCGCGGTCGGCCGGGACTCCCAGTGCGCGAGCGCGGAGCGCGGATACGTTCCTGCCGAGGCGAGCCAAGCCGCTCCCTCGGGGGTCACGTCCGCGACGTCGAAGCGGTCATGAGCCGGGCTGACCGGGCTGACCGGAGCGGCCGGGGCGGTGCGGGCGGGGGCGAGGTGGGGGTGCGGTGCGCTCATGCCTTCTACGTCTACCGGCCGTGAGGGTGCGGCTCCAGAGGGTTGCCGGAAATCGGGACAGGAGGGGGCGGGGTGGAGTATCTTGCCCTCCTGGCATATGCCACGAAGGAGTGACCCTGACTCAGGCCGTCGGCTCGGTGGTGCCGCGCAGCAGGTCACGGCCGAAGTCGACCATCTTCTTGGCGTAGTCCTCGGTCCACTGCGCACGCTCCGCGATGTCCGCCGCCGTCAGCCGGTCGAACCGGCGCGGGTCGGCGAGCTGGGCCGCCGCGATCGCCTGGAACTCCATGGAGCGGTCGGCCGCCGCGCGGAACGCGTGGGTCAGTTCCGTGGCGCGGGAGAGCAGCTCGCGGGGGTCCTCCAGGGACTCCAGGTCGAAGAAGTGCTCCGGATCGGCGGACGCCTCCGCGGGCTCGAAGATCAACGGCGCGGGCCGCAGCCGCGGCTGCCGCTCGGGCTCCGCCATGGTGTTCCTCCTCCTGATGGACGTAAGACCGCCTTCCATTGTCCGCGCTTCCGCAAGACCCCCGTCCGCGGCGCTCACCGCGGGGCGTCGGCGGGCGCCCAGGCGACCCGGTGGGCCGACAGCCGGTTCAGCACCGCGTGGTTCGCCTCCCAGCCGTCGGGGAACTTCACCGTCACCCCCAGCTGCACCGGCTCCGCGGAGGGGTGCGCGTCGAGGAGGTCGGCGACGCCCTCCCGGCACACCACGACGCACGCGTGCCGGTGCCGCGAGGCGAGCACGCACAGCCGCCCGGTCTCCAGGTGGAACGCCGTCGCGTCGGGCCGCCCCGACAGCGGGTGCAGCACCACGGTGACGTCGAACTCCCGCCCCTGGAGCCGGTTCGCCGTGTCCACGGTGACCCCCTGGACCCCGAGCCCGGCCAGCGCGGCGCGCACGGCGGCGGCCTGGTCGCGATGGGCGGTGCCGACACAGATCCGGTCCGCCGTCAGCGGCGCCGGCTCCGGCCCGCGCTCGGAGGTGGTGACCCCGTCGCGGTCCAGCAGGCGCCGCACCACGAGCGCCACGGCCCGCACGGCCTCCGGGTCGGTGCGCGGCGTGTGCGCGGCGGGCAGCTCCAGCAGCCCCCAGCCGGCCCGCGCCGCCTCCTCGATGACCCGGTCCACCCCCGAACCGTCCGACGCGGCACGGAACTCCAGCGTGCGATCGCCCTCCCCGGTCCCGCTGCGGAACGGCGTGTACGGATAGAACGCGTCCGACACCAGCGGCGCCGCCGACGCCGGCAGCCGCCAGGAGACCGGCAGCTCGTGCTGCGGCAGCTCGGGGTTGTGCGCCAGCAGCGTGGAGACCGCCGACGCCGACGGGTCGTAGGACAGGCCCGCCCACTGCTCCGCGCCGACCGTCGAGAACGGATCGAGCTGCCCCGGGTCGCCCACGAACAGCGCCCGCTCGAACAGCCCGGCCACGGCCAGCAGCGCGTCCCCGCGCATCTGGTACGCCTCGTCGACGATCGCGTGCCGCCACGGGCCGCCGGCGTCCTCGACCTTCACGTGCGCCCACTTCGCCGCCGTCGAGATGACCACGGGCAGCGGCGCCAGATCCCCCGCCCTGGTCGACAGCCGGACCGTCGGCAGGTCGTCGAGCGTCTTGTCGTACGCGTCCGGGTCGCTGCTGTGCAGCCGGCCGACGGGCAGGCCGGGACGCTTCTCGTGCAGCCGCAGGACGAGATCGTCGACCTGCGCGTTCGTCTGCGCGACGATCATCAACGGGCGGCCCGCGTCCGCCAGTTCGAGCGCGGCGCGCACCACCAGCGTCGACTTGCCCGCGCCGGGCGGCGAGTCCACGACGACGCCGCGCGCCTCGCTGTGCAGGGTGTCGTGCAGGATCGCGGCGGTGGCGCGGGCCGCCTCGGCGCCGGGGTCGAAGACGTCGCCGGCGGGCGGCGCGGCACTGGCGGTCGTCACAGGACGTCCTCCGTCGTCACGCGGTCCGGCGCCTCGGCCCCGGCGCCCGGCGGGCCGCCGTGGGTCCACGGGGTCTCCTCCGGCTCGGGCAGCTTCGGGCCGCCGCGCTGCTCGTGCTCGAACAGCGTCCAGCACACCCGCTCGCCCTTCTCCGGCACCGACCCCGGATCGGGCTCCTTGCCGCGCCCCATCTTGTCCAGCAGCCGCAGCACGACCGCGGCCCCGGGCCCGCCGTCCTCCTCGTACCCGACGAACTCGGCGGTCTGCGCCTTGCCGTCCAGCGAGCGGTACACCTTCACGCGCTCGCCGAGGTGCGGCCGGTCGTCCGTGCGCAGCGTGATCAGCGGGCGCGGGCGCTTCTTCTCGTTGTACGCGGGGACGACCTCGGTCACCTCGCCCGCCATGGCCTCCCCGGCGAGCCGCCGGCCCGCCATGACGAGCGGGTCGTCGAGCGCCTCCTGGGCGTCCAGCCGGGCCTGCTCGCGCTCGCGCGTCGCCAGCTTGTTCGCCGCCGTCACCGCGTCGTCGCGGCGCGGCTGCGGCGGCTCGCCCGCCGCGACCCGGTCGCGGTGGCCGGTGAACGACCAGCGGTCGCGGGTCCAGCGGTCCGTGGCGCGCGGCCCCTCGGGCAGCGTGCACAGCGCGTCGAGCCCCCGCCACACCGCGTCCCAGGTGGGCCGGGTGCGGGACTCGACCAGCGCGTGGATCTCCCGCTCGGCGGCGGTCAGCTCGGCCAGCCGGCCGTCGGCCTCCACCGCGTCCTCGGCGCTCGCCAGCCGCGTGCGGGCCCTGTCGAAGCGCTCGATGGCGGGGGCGAGCAGCTTGTTGTCGAAGGCCGGGTCGGTGGCGGGGCCGGCCGGCGGGCACAGCAGCTGGCCGTGCGCGTCCCGGTCGCGCTCGGCGCGGAACGCGGCCTCGGCGCCCGAGGTGCCCTCCCGGGCCTCCACCCACGCGAGCAGCGCGCCGAGGTGCTGGTCCTCCAGGCTGGACTGGCCCGTCGCCCAGTGCCGGCCGAGCAGGTCCGTCATGGCCAGCAGCAGCGCGGAGCCCGGGACCCGCGCCCGCTCGCCGAAGTGCGTCAGCCAGCGGCCGAGGAGCGGCACGTGCGGGGGAGCGGGATAGGCCGTCTCCGGGTCCTGCTCGGCGGTGCGCCGGAAGCGCATCGAGCGGCCGAGCAGCCGGACGAAGTCGATGCCCGCCCGGCTCGGCACGATCAACTGCGGCGCGTCCGCGCACAGTTCCGCCTCGACCTTGATCCGCTTGTTCGTCGTCGGGTCGGTCTCGGACCGCTCGGTCAGCTCGACGTCGCCCGCGAAGCCGTCGATGTACGGCAGGACCGTCTCGGCGAGCCGGGTCAGGAACGCGAACCGCAGGTCGCGGTCGCGGGGCTGCGCCACGACCAGCAGGCGCGGCGAGGTGCGCTCGGTGCCGACGAGGGCGCCGAGCGGCGCGCCCGTCTCGCCCGCCGTGGTCAGCGGGACCAGGACCAGGGGCCGCTGGGAGAGATGGCGGTGGCGGACGGTGGCGGTGGGCTGGGCGCGGCCGCTGCTGGTCGCCTCCAGCCGGGCCAGGTGGTCGATCAGGCTCACGCGGTGCGCTCCTCGCGGCGGACGGTCGGGTACGGGCTCAGCACCGGGCGCCCCCGAGCGCTTCCGCGCGCAGGGCCGCCGCGCGGCGCAGCGCCGCGACCGTCGGGTCCCCGGGGTCGCCCGCCTCGCCGTGCGCGGCGGCGAGCACCGCGTCGACCGTCGTCAGGCCGCCCAGCTCGGCCCGGATCGGGCGGCCCAGGCGCGTCACCGCGCCCTCCGCACGCGACCGGTCCCGGCAGTGGAAGGCCAGCTCGCACGCGGCCAGGCACTCCGGCGCGTACGCCGCGGGCACCGACTCGACGGCCGCCGTCAGCTCGCGCGGCGGCTGCTCGGGGTCGAAGACGGTGCCGGGCGGCAGCGCCGCCGCGATGTCCTCGATCCGGGTCAGCCGCGTCAGCTGGCGCCGGGTCACCGCGCGCTGCTTGCGCACGTCGACCGCGGACGCGGCCGGCAGGTTCGTGAAGTCCTTGGGGCAGACGAGGACGATCCGGTCCCGCACCCGCGCGCCCGGCGTGCGCTCCGCGACCTGCTCCAGCGCCAGCACGTACACCGCGGACTGGCGGGCCGCCGCGCCGACCTTCGCCGCGTCCGCCGCGCCGTCGATCATCGGGAACGACTTGATCTCCACGACCGTCCAGCTGCCGTCGGGGTGCACGACCACCGCGTCCGGCTCCAGGAACGCCGGGCTGCCCGCCACGTCCAGCACCACCATCGGATGGTCCAGGAACGTCCACGCACCGGACCCGGCGGCCGACGCGACGGCCTCGCGCAGCGCCAGCGCGGTGCGCGCGGTGCGCCCCTCGGGCCCGACCGCCGACAGGTCCGGGGTCCGCACGAGGGCGGGGACCGGCTCGGCCTCCCCGGCGGCGCCCACGCGCGCGTGCACGAGCCGCAGCAGCTCGGCGCCGCCGTCGGCCTTCACTCTCGCCTCGAACGCGTTCCCCCGCGTCAGGGCGAACTGGGACTGGCCGAAGGTGGCCGGGGCGCCCAGCGCGTCCGCGATCCGGCCCTTGTCGACGCCCGCGCCGTCCAGGAGCGCGCGGCGGCTGCACCCCGGGTTCGCCGCGAGGGCGGCCAGGGCGCGGGCGTCCAGCGGGCGTGGCGGGGTGTCGGGGCCGCGCAGCTCAGCGAGCCGGTGCCGCAGCCCCGTCGCCGGTGTCGCGGGGTTGCGACCGGGCTGCGGCCTTGCGCTGTCGGGGAATTCGCTCACCCGGGGAAGTCTGGCACTCCCCACTGACAATCGAGGAGCGTGTGGCGGAAGGGACGGGCACCGGGACGCCGCGCGAGCCGGTGAACAGACCCGCCGCCCACTCCTTGACCAGCGCCGCGATCCGCCGCACGGGCCGGGTGAACAGCAGGCCGACCCCCATCACGGCGGCGCCGGCGAGCGCGTCGAAGAAGTAGTGGTTCGCGGTGCCCATCACGACGATCGTGGTGATCAGGGGATAGGCGACGCCCGCCGCCTTGGTCCAGCGGCCGCCGCCGTGGCGCCACAGCATGAAGCCGCACCACAGCGCCCAGCCGACGTGCAGGCTGGGCATGGCCGCGTACTGGTTCGTCATCCCGCCCATGCCCTTGGGCGCGCTGGCCGCGCCGCCCCACCAGCCGTACGAGCTGTACTGGGCCATGGTGTCGACGAAGCCGTACGACGCGGAGAGCAGCCGGGGCGGGCAGGTCGGCAGCAGCGTGAAGCCGACGAGGCCGATCATCGTGGAGGTCATCAGCCAGGTGCGGGCCGTGCGGTACAGGTGCGCGCGGCGGCGGAACAGCCAGATCAGCACGGCCGGGGTGACCACGTAGTGCAGCGAGGCGTACCAGAAGTCGGCCGGGACGCCGATCCACGTCTCGTGCGTGAAGAGGCGGTTCAGCGGGTGTTCGAGATTGAGGTGGACGGCCTTCTCGGCCCGCAGGATCGACACGCCGTGGTCGACGGCGGTCCGCACGTCACCGCGCGCGAGGAGGCGGCCGGCGGTGTACGCGCCGTAGACGAGCAGGATCAGGGGAAGCTCGGTCCACCACCGAAGCCGTACGTCCGGTATCGCCTCCGTGCGCGGTGCGTGGTCGGTCTGCGACATGCGGGCCGCTCCCCCTCTTCCTCGTTCGGCGGCCTCTGGCCACGTGCCCACCCTAAGGCGTATGTGAGGGTCTGCGTGGGCGGCCCCTGACCCTCGAAGACGCGAGGATCCCGTGGCGGGTTGCCCAGCGGACCGTCCTTCATGCCGGTTGCGCGATGATGGAAGTGGCGACACTCCCGTCGCCTCCTGTTCATCCTGATCTCCCCCGTCCTTCCTCGGCGCACTCTTCACACTCCCCGCGTCCTTCTTGTCGAAAGGTTCATCCCGTATGGCACCGCGCATCCTGTTGGCCCGGCACGGACAGACGGAGTGGTCCCTGTCCGGACGGCACACCGGCAGGACGGACATCCCGCTCCTGGAAGAGGGCCGCCGCGGGGCGAAGCTGCTCGGTGAGCGGCTGCACCGGCCGCCGTACGACGGGCTCGACGGGGTCGAGGTGCGGACGTCGCCGCTGGTGCGGGCGAGCGAGACCTGTGAGCTGGCCGGGTTCGGGGAGCGGGCCGTCGCGTGGGACGCGCTGATGGAGTGGGACTACGGCGCGTACGAGGGGCTGACGCCGGCCCGGATCCAGGAGATGCGGCCCGGGTGGTTCATCTGGCGGGACGGGGTTCCCGGCGGGGAGAGCATCGGTGAGGTCGCCGCGCGGGCCGACGAGGTCGTCGCGTGGGCCCGTTCGGCCGACCGGGACGTCCTGGTCTTCGCGCACGGGCACATCCTCCGCTCGATCGGCGCCCGCTGGCTCGGCCTCCCTCTCGACTTCGCCGCCCGCGTCCGCCTGCACCCGACCTCGCTGTCGGTGCTGGGCTGGGCCTATGGCGCCCCCGCCATCGAATCCTGGAACGAAACGGGCCACCTCCTCTGACCTTTCCGGGCTCCGGTCCGGACTCCGACGCCTGCGGGCCGGTGGCCGCTTCTCGCGCAGTTCCCCGCGCCCCTGAAGCGAGCTCCGCTCGCCCAGGGACGCGCAGCACCGCCTCAGGAGACGCGAAGCGCTGCCTCGGGGGGAGGCTGCGCGCAGCGCATGCCTCAGGGGCGCGGGGAACTGCGCGATCAGCCACGATGGTGGCGCGCGTAACGGACGGCCCCGGGGGCGCGGGGAACTGCGCGACCGGCCACGGCGGTGGCGCGCGTAACGGACGGGCCCAGGGGCGCGGGGAACTGCGCGACCAGCCACGATGGTGGTGCGCGTGAAAGACGGGCCCCGGGGGCGCGGGGAACTGCGCGACCAGCCACGATGGTGGTGCGCGTGAGAGACGGGCCCCGGGGGCGCGGGGAACTGCGCGACCGGCCACGATGGTGGGCGCGCCTGGCGGGCCGGGTCAGTGGCGGGGCTTTGACTGGGAGGTCAGGAACGCCGCCACCCCCGACGCCCGGCGATGCGGCAGCAGCACGCGTGCCGTCGTCGCCAGCATGCCCTCGACGCGCGACGACCGGACGTCCCGGAGCAGGGCCAGCGCCCGGCCCCCCGCGGCAGCGGCCTCGTCGATCTGACCCGCGCGCGCCAGGTCGTCCGCGAGTTCGGCGGTGTACAGCGCCATGTTCCGGGTGAAGTGCGGGTCCTGGAGCGCGACGGCGCGCCGCGCGTGCAGGGCGGCGCGGTCCCAGGCACCCAGCGCCGACCAGCACTGCGCCTCGAGGCCGGCCAGCTCGGCCGCGCCGTAGAACGACATCCATTCGGGGTCGGCGTCCGTGCCGCCCCGGGCGAACAAAGCCTGCGCCCGTGCCAGCGCCCGCTCGCAGGCCCGCTGGTCGCCGAGGCCCGCCCAGCCGCCGGCCTCCCGCAGCGCGAGCAGCGAGAGCAGCCGGGGCGAACCGAGCCGGGCCCCCACGCGCGCGGCGGCCTGCGCGGCCCGCACCGCCTCACGGGGGCGCCCCGCGTCCCGGGCCAGGAAGGCCGTGTTGCAGAACGCGTGCGCCTCCAGCGCGTCGTCCCCCGCGACCCGGGCCGTGGCGAGCGCCTCCGCGTAGTGCGAGCGGGCGTCGTCGAAGCGGCCCGAGTCGTGGGCCAGCCAGCCCACGGAGATGGCCAGTTCACCGGCGCCGGCCTGGAGCCGGTCGGTGACGTCGCGGGACGCCGTCCCCGAGTCGAGCAGTTCGAAGGCGGTGCGCAGCGGGGCGGCGGCGCGCCCGTACAGGCCGTCGCCGCCGTGCCGGTCGTCGAGCAGCCGGATCCGCCGGATCGCCTCCTCGACGGCGCCGATGCCCGCGCGCGCGGGATGCCGGTCCAGGGGGGCCTGCCGGGTCTGCGGGGGGACGACGCCGAAGGGCGTCAGTGCGGCGACGGCCACGGTGGCCGTCGAGCCGGTCATGCCGGTCATGAACGCGCGACGTCGCACGTCGCTCTCCTCGTGGTGCTGGGGGTCGTGCGGGGGGAGGTGCCGGTCCGCGACGGTGAGGCGCGCGCCCCGGCCCCGGACGACGGAGCGGGGCGCGAACCCCAGGTCCGCGAGGGTCCGGCCGGGGAACATGTGCAGAAACACCCGTTCGTACGCGTAGTTGGGACAGCGGATCTCGCCGGCCTCCACGCGCCCGATGTAGCGTGCGTCGCAGCTCACCCGCTCGCCGATCTCGCGCGCCGAGCGCCGTACCGCCGCCGCGAACTCGCCCGGTGAGCGCCTGCCGCGCAACGCGCGGAAGGCGAGGTTGGGTTGGGGCGGCGGCGCCGGGGCATCCGGAAGATGCGGAGACGACGTCATGAGCGGGTCCTCCCGTGCGAACCGTGCCGGACACCGACGGAGCGGGTGCCGAGATGCGGGCGGCGCGGTGGCGCGATGGAACGGACACCTCGACGCGGCGTGCTGGTCCTTGGTCCGGCGAGGCTCGAAGGTACCGGCTGCGACGGGTCCGACACGCAGGGTTTGGCTACAAAACGGATATCTCACCCACGATCCGCCATGATCTGCCATCCTTTGCGGCGGCGTGCCGCCGTAGCCGTTGACGCTCCGAGGCGTTGAACCATGCGGCGACACCCCATCTGGACATGAGGAGGGGCCGACGTGTTGGACGCGGTACAGCCCACGACATCGACGGCGCAGCACGGTCCGACCGAGGAGCGCAGCACTCGGCCGGCGGGCGCCTGCGACCTGGTCACCGTGCCGTCCCGGCAAGGACTCGAGGCGGTCGACATCCTGCGCCGCGGATGCGCGGAGCCGGTCGGTCCGGTGCTGCACGACGGCGGGGGCGACACCCTCGGATTCCTCGTCCCGCCCGGCACCGCCGACGGCTGGGACGTGCCGGGCAGCGCCTGTACCCACACCGACGGGCGCGGTGCCCGGCTCGCGCCGCCGGTCGAGGGCACCGGCTGGCTGCTGCCGCCCGACCCCGACGGCACCGGCACCGCCGACCTGGTCACCGACCCGGCCGTGCTGCGCGCCGCCCTCGACGAGGCGGCCCGCCTCATCGAGGCGGCCGACAACTGCCGCTGAGCCGGTCCCGCACCGCCCGCCGTCGCGGGTGTCCGGGCGGCGTCATAATGGGCGAATGGCGAGGTCACGCGGGAAGCAGCAGGCGCGCAGGGGCGACGGCGGCGGCCGCGGCGCCAGGGAGCCCGTCGTGGCGGACGTCGACGGAGGGCTCGCCGAGCTGACGCCCGACCGGGACCGCCCGGCCGGCTGGACGCTGTACCTGGACGGCGCCCCCCAGTCGCACGTCGACCTCGACGACCCCGCGCACCTGGCCTTCGAGTACCAGCGCCGCATCGGCCACGTGCTCGACCTCGCCGCCGACCCGGGCCGCCCGGTCCAGGCCGTGCACCTCGGCGGCGGCGCCTTCACGCTCGCCCGCTACGTCGCCGCGACCCGGCCGCGCTCCACCCAGCAGGTCGTCGAGCGCGACGGGCCCCTCGTCCAACTCGTGCGCACCGCACTGCCGTTGGACCCCGGCGCCCGCATCCGGGTGCGCACCGGCGACGCCCGCGAGGCGCTCGCCAAGCTGCCCGACGCCTGGGCCGACGTGCTGGTCGCCGACGTGTTCGCCGGGGCGCGCACCCCGGCCCACCTCACCAGTACCGAGTTCCTGACCGAGGTGCGGCGCGTGCTGCGGCCCGCCGGTACGTACGTGGCGAACCTGGCGGACGGCCCGCCGCTGGCCCATCTGCGCGGCCAGATCGCGACCGCGGCCACCGTCTTCCCCGAACTGGCCCTGATCGCCGATCCGACGGTGCTGCGCGGCAAACGGTTCGGCAACGCGGTGCTGGCCGCCTCCGCGCGGCCGCTGCCGGTCGCCGAGCTGACCCGCAGGGCGGCCGGCGACCCGCATCCCGGCCGGGTGGAGCACGGGCGGGGGCTGCTCGACCTCACCGGCGGAGCGCTCCCCGTCACCGACGCCTCGGCGAAGGCGTCCCCGGCCCCGCCGCCGTCCGTCTTCCGCCCCTAGGGCCTGTCCGGCGGGCCCGGCTCAGTAGTCGGCGACCTGCACCGACGGCTCGTGGTCGTGCCAGGTGCAGAACACCGACACCGTGTCCGTCCCCGACGTGAACTCCACCCGGATCCACGTCGTCTGCTTCCACACCTGCACCGTCCAGCCGGCGCCCGGTGTCGCGGAGACGAGCGTCGCCGAGGTGTCGCCGAGGTCGAAGACGGCCCGCCCGCCGGCCGTCGCGTAGCTCTTCACGGTGCCGGACGAGGCCGTGCCGGGCGACGACGCGGGCGGCGGCGCCCCGGTCGCCGTGCGGCGCGGCGCGTCCGCCGATGCGGACGCCGATGCCGACGGACGGGAGGGCGGCGCGGACGCCGGCGCCGACGACGGGGAGGGCGACGGCTCCGGCCGGTGCGTGGACGAGGCGAGCGGGGACGCCGGCCCGGCCACCGGCAGCGCCCGCGGCGGGTCGTACGCCGTGCCCGCCATCACCGTGTGCACGCCCCACCACGACAGGGTCACCGCGGCGCCCGTCGCGAGCAGCCACGCCACCGCGTGCACCAGCCCCCGCCGCACCGGGTTCCCGCCCTGCGCCGCGGGCGGTGCGGACGGCGGAGTCGGCGGCGCGGACGGGGCGGTCGGCGGAGGGGGCGTCGATGGCATCGCGGGCCATACTGCCCCACACCCGCCACCGCTGTCCCACGCGGTCCACCGCCCCCCGGAAGAGGCTGCCCGACGACCGAATGGCGTACGGTGCCGCCCATGGCAAGTGTGCTCGTGGTCGAGGACGACCAGTTCGTGCGCTCCGCTCTCATCCGGCACCTGACCGACGCCGCGCACACCGTGCGCAGTGTCGGCACGGCCCTGGAAGCGCTGCGCGAGGTCGCCCATCTCCGGTTCGACGTGGTGATCCTCGACCTCGGACTGCCCGACCTGGACGGCGCCGAGGCGCTGAAGATGCTGCGCGGGATCACCGACGTACCCGTGATCATCGCGACCGCGCGGGACGACGAGGCGGAGATCGTCCGGCTGCTCAACGACGGCGCCGACGACTACCTCACCAAGCCCTTCTCGCCCGAGCACCTCTCCGCCCGGATGGCCGCCGTGCTGCGGCGCGCCCGGGGCGGCGCGGGCGCCGAACCGCCGTCCCGGCTGATCCAGGTCGGCGGGCTCGCCATCGACCCGCTGCGCCGCCAGGCCGCCCTCGACGGGTCGCCGCTGGACCTGACCCGCCGCGAGTTCGACCTGCTGACCTTCCTCGCCGGGCGCCCCGGTGTCGTCGTGCCGCGCAAGGAACTCCTCGCCGAGGTGTGGCAGCAGAGCTACGGGGACGACCAGACCATCGACGTCCATCTGTCGTGGCTGCGCCGGAAGTTGGGCGAGACGGCGGCGCGGCCGCGCTATCTGCACACCCTGCGCGGGGTCGGCGTGAAGCTGGAGCCGCCGCGCCCGGAGCCCGCCCCGTGAGGTGGGCGCTGGTCAAGGTCTGCCTGGCCGTCACCACCATGGTCGTCGTGGCCTTCGCGATCCCGCTCGGGCTCGTCATCAAGGAGATGGCCCGCGACCGCGCCTTCTCCAACGCGGAACGGACCGCGACCGCCCTCGGCCCGACCCTCTCCATCACCACCGACCGCGACCAGCTCGCCCGCGCCCTCGCCACCGCGCAGACCGGCGGCGGCGACCGGGTGTCCGTCTACGTCCCCGCGGGCGGCGGCGACCCCGCCATCCGGCTCGGCGCCCAGCGGCTCGCCGAGGACCGCCTGGCCGGGGTGCGCCGGGCGACCGTGCAGGACGTGCCCGGCGGCTCGGTGTGGCTCCAGCCGATCGCCGTCAGCAACCTGAAGATCGCCGTCGTCGAGGTGTACGTGCCCGAGGCCGAGGTCACCAACGGCGTCACCACCGCCTGGGTGGTCCTCGCGGGCGTCGGCATCGCCCTGGTCATCGGGTCCGTGGCCGTCGCCGACCGCCTCGGGGTGCGCATGGTGCAGCCCGCCCGGCGGCTCGTCGGCGCCGCGCACGACCTGGGGGAGGGCAGGCTCGGCGCCCGGGTGCCCGAGGACGGGCCGACCGAACTGCGGCTCGCCGCCGTCGCGTTCAACTCCATGGCCGACCAGGTCGTCCAGCTCCTCGCCAACGAACGCGAGCTGGCCGCCGACCTCTCGCACCGGCTGCGCACCCCGCTCACCGTGCTCCGGCTGAACGCCGCGTCGCTGGGCGCCGGTCCCGCCGCCGAGCAGACCCGGGCCGCCGTCGAGCAGTTGGAGCGCGAGGTCGACACCATCATCCGCACGGCGCGGGACGCCAAGCCGCGGACCGCCGCGGCCGGTCCCGGCGCGGGCTGCGACGCCGCCGCGGTGATCCGGGAGCGGATGGACTTCTGGTCCGCGCTCGCCGAGGACGAAGGGCGCACGGTGCGGGTCGCCGGGGTCGACCGGCCGGTGCGCATCCCGGTGGCGCGCGGCGAGCTGGCCGCCGCCCTCGACGCCCTGCTCGGCAACGTCTTCCGGCACACCCCCGAGGGCACCGCCTTCGCCGTGGACGTGCACAGCGGCGAGGACGCGGTGATCGTGCTCGTCTCCGACGCCGGCCCCGGCATCGTCGACCCGCGGGCGGCGATGGCCCGCGGCTCGGCCGACGACCGGGTGGGCTCCACCGGCCTCGGCCTCGACATCGTGCGCCGCCTCGCCGAGTCGACCGGCGGCGACGTCACGATCGGCTCGTCCGTGCTCGGCGGCACCGAGGTGCGCGTCTGGGTCCAGCGGGACCGCAGGGCGCCCGCCGAGAGCCGCCGGGGACGCGGGCATCGCGGCCCGGAACGCAAAGGACTGGTCCCGACCTTTAATCGGTCCCGATCCCTCCCTTAAGCCAACCCTAAGATCCGCAACGAGCCTCCCCGATGCCCGAATTGACGGGTTGCTGATCGCTAGCGTGCTGCTCACTCCCCACACCCCCGTTCAGCTAAGGCAGGCACGTCATGAGCAGCACGCACCGGCGCGGCAGGATCAGCGGCAGGAACAAGGTCATCGGCGGTCTCGTCGCCGCGGCCGTGGTGGGCGGCGGCGCGTTCCTCTTCACCTCCACCGCGTCGGCCGCCTCGGTCGGCGCCGCGTACACCAGGACCAGCAGCTGGTCCGGCGGGTACACCGGGCAGTACGTCATCACCAACGACACGGCCGCCGCCCGGCCGGACTGGTCCCTGGAGTTCGACCTGCCCGAGGGCGCGAAGCTCAGCTCGCTGTGGAACGCCGAGTCGACGACGGACGGGCGGCACGTCACCGTCACGCCGGCCTCCTGGGACAAGGCGGGCATCGCGGCCGGCAGGTCCGTGACGGTCGGCTTCGTGGTCGCCGGTTCCGCCGATCCGACCGGGTGCCGGATCGACGACACCGCGTGCTCCGTCGACGAGGGCGCGACGCCGCAGCCGAGCGGCCGCCCGACGAAGACGGCGACGCCGTCGCCGACCGCGTCGGCCCCCGCCTCGGCCCCGGCCTCGCAGAGCGCCGGGCCCACCGGGTCGGCCACCGCCGCGGCGAGCCCGTCGCAGTCGTCCGGCACCGGCACCGGGTCCGCCGCGAGCGGCGCCGCCTTCGCCCCGTACGTCGACACCTCGCTCTACCCGAAGTTCGACCTGGTCTCCTCCGCGAAGGCGACGGGCGTCAAGGAGTACAACCTCGCCTTCATCACCTCCGGCGGCACCTGCGCCCCGAAGTGGGGCGGCGTCACCGACCTCGGCGCCGACGAGGTCGCGGCCCAGATCGGCGCCCTGCGCTCGGCGGGCGGGGACGTCCGGGTCTCCTTCGGCGGCGCCTCCGGCACCGAGCTGGCCCAGGCCTGCTCCTCGGCGTCCGAACTGGCGGCGGCCTACCAGAAGGTCATCGACCAGTTCAAGCTCACGAAGGTCGACTTCGACGTCGAGGGCGGCGCGCTGCCGGACGCGGCCGCGAACACCGAGCGGGCCCGGGCGATCGCGACGCTCCAGAAGGACAACCCGGACCTGAACGTCTCCTTCACCCTGCCGGTGATGCCCGAGGGGCTGACCTCCGACGGCGTGAACTTCCTGAAGAACGCCAAGGCGAACGGCGTCTCGGCGGACCTCGTGAACATCATGGCGATGGACTACGGCGCCTCGTACAGCGGTGACATGGGCACCTATGCGGAGCAGGCCGCGACCGCCACGCAGGCGCAGCTCAAGACGGCGCTGGGCCTGTCCGACGCGGCCGCCTGGAAGGCCGTGGCGATCACCCCGATGATCGGTGTCAACGACGTCTCGTCGGAGGTCTTCACGGTCGCCGACGCCACCCAGCTCGTCTCCTTCGCCGAGGCGAAGGGCCTGGGCGGCCTGTCGATGTGGTCGGCCACCCGCGACCGGCAGTGCCCCGGCGGCGCCTCGGACTCGGCGCAGCCGACGTGCAGTTCGATCACGCAGTCGGCGGACGCGTTCCAGAAGGCGTTCGCCGCTTTCGACTGACGCCCGCCGGCACACAGCCACTGGAATACGGGGGTCGCGGCCCCGGCCGGCGCTCTGCGGAGCCCCCCACCCGGCCGGGGCCGACCGGCGTCAGCCCTGCGTTGCCCGCCACTCGGCCGCGTACCCGTCGAAGATCGCCCGCAGGTGGTGACCGATCTTCAGGTAGTCCAGGTCGTCGAGGTTGGCGAGCGAGACGCGCACCGACCACTCCGGGCCCTCGAACCCGCCGCCGTTCAGGAGCACCACGCCGGTCTGCTGGGCGAGGCGGAACAGCGGGTCGACGGGCTCGAACTCCTCCTTGAGGAAGGCCGCGAACTCCTCGCCGTGCTCCAGCTCGGCCTGCGCCATCAGGTCAAGCTCGATGTAGTACCCGGCGCGGTGCGGGTCCTCGGCGACCTTCATCCGGGCGCCCTCCAGGAGGAGTTCGAGGCGCTGCTGGACGATCGCGCGGATCCGCTCCTTGTACGCCTGGCCCTCCTCCAGCATGTCGAAGAGCGAGAAGAGGCCGAGCATGACCTGCTGGGGGAGCGACAGGCCCGCCGTGTGGTTGAGCGCCACCTGACGGGAGTCGGCGACGAGCCGGTCGATGAACCTGATCTTCTCGGGTTCCAGGGTGAGCGTCCCGTACCGCTTGTTCAGCCGCTCCTTCTCCGCCGCCGGGAGCCCCGCGATCATCTCGTCGATCACGTTGTCGTCGTGCAGTCCGATGACGCCGAGCCGCCAGCCGGTGCAGCCGTAGTGCTTCGAGTACGAGTACACGAGCAGCGTGTTGCGCGGCAGGTCCGCGGCGATCGAGCGGAAGCCCTCCACGAACGTGCCGTACACGTCGTCGGTGACGATCAGCAGGTTCGGGTTCTTCGTCGCGACGATGTCCTTGATCTGGTTCGCGACGCGCTGCGACAGGGCGAGGGAGGGCGGGTTGGAGGGGTTGACCAGGCAGACCAGCTTGATCTCCGGGTCCTCCAGCTTGGCGACCTCCTCGGTCGGGTAGCGCCACTCGCGCACGCCCGCCTCGGCGAACATGCTGGCCTCGACGTACGTGACGTCGAACTCGTAGGTGTCCAGCTCCGGGATCTCGATGTAGGGCGTGAAGACCGGCACCATCAGCGCGATCTTGTCGCCCTTGTGCAGGATCCCGTTCTTCATGAGCGAGTCGAAGATGTAGCACATGGCGGCCGTGCCGCCCTCGGTCGCGAAGTACGAGATGTCACCGGCCGGCGGCTTCTTCGCGAACATCTCGTCGGCGATGTAGCCGCGCACGATCTCCTGCGTGTGGTGCAGGATCCGGTCCGGCACCGGGTAGTTGTCGCCGATCGAGCTGTCGGTCAGCTCGTGCACGAAGGCGTCCTTGTCGAACCCGAAGCGTTGCAGGCCCATCTGCACGCACTGGGCGAGCATCTCGATGCCGGGCAGGTCGGGGTGGCGGCGCACGAACGTGTCGAAGCGCTCGTAACTGCCCTTCTCCTCCGGCATGCCGCCGAGGTTGTCGGCCGTCCACACCCGGCGCGACTCCTCCAGCGCGAAGTAGCCCAGCGCGTAGAAGGCCTCGCGGGGGCCGGTCGCGGCCCAGTTGGGGTTGCCCCGGCCCGCGTTGAGCATCTGAACGCTCGACTTGCCCTTCTGCCCGGGCTGGTCGGCCTGCGCCTCCTTGGCCAGGTCGATGAAGATGTTCTTCAGCTCGAAGGGGGAGAGCTGGGCGTAGCTCTTGATCTGCTCGCGGGTCAGGTTCGTCTTCGGCATGGGCCTCTGCTTCCTTGCGGTGCTCAGTGGTGGAGGAGGACGATCACGGCGCCCCAGATGGTCAGCAGCACGTTCCCGACGGCGTAGGGGATCGTGTAGCCGAGCGTCGGCACCTGGGATCTGGACGACTCGTTGATGGCGCCGATGGCCGCCGTGGTGGTCTGGCCGCCCGCGAGGACGCCCATCAGGATCGGGAAGCGGATCTTCTGGATGTAGTGGCCGACCAGGAACCCGACGATCAGCGGGATCACGGTCGCCACCGCACCGAAGATCAGCAGACCCCAGCCCGCCGTCGACAGGCCGGAGGTGAAGCTCGGGCCCGCGTTGATGCCGACGACCGCGACGAACAGGCACAGGCCGAGCGTGTCCATGAACCACTGCGCGCCGGGCGGCACGTTGCCGTAGGTCGGGTACTTGCCGCGGATCCAGCCGAAGACCAGGCCCATGATCAGCGCGCCGCCCGAGGTGGACAGCGAGATCGGGACGCCGCCCGCGGTCAGCGCCGGGATGCCGATGCAGCCGCCGAGGAAGATGCCGAGGCCGACCCAGATCATGTCCGTCGCGAAGGACGTCGGGACCGGCTTGCCGATCGCCGCGCCCGCCGGGTCGACCAGGCGCTTGGGCCCGGTCAGGACCAGGGTGTCGCCGCGCTCGATCTTCGAGGTGAGGCGGTAGGGGAAGTCGGCGCCGGAGCGGTAGATCCTGTCGATGTAGACGCCGACCATGAACGGCTCCTTGCGCAGGTCGGCGACCGTCCTGCCGAGCTGCGCCTTCTCCGAGGCGACGACGTGCAGCGTCTCGGTCTGGTAGCCGAGCAGTTCGACGTCGTCGGTCTCGCCGCCGATGTGGGTGCGGGCGTCGTAGTCGACGAGCGAGCCGCGCAGCGCGCTGAGCGCCACGATGTCGCCCTCGCGCAGCACCGTGCGCTGGTCGTGGTCGAGGATCTGCCCGTCCCGGCGCACCCGCGTGATGTAGATGCGGTGGCCGAGCTGCTGTTGCTGCTGCTCGAAGTCGTCGATGGTGCGGCCGACGACGTCCGGGCGCTGGATCGTGTAGGCCCGCAGCACGACCTCGTAGTAGCCCTCGGCGAGGTCCGGGTTGTCCTCCGGCGCGTCCAGCTCCTTGGCCAGCGCCGCCGACTCGGCCGCCAGGTCCTTGCGGTACAGCTTCGGCAGGACGTTGGCGAGCAGCATCGCGCACAGGATCGTGCCGAGGGGGTACGTGACCGCGTACCCGATGGCGACGAGGTTGCTCTCGCTCTTGACCTGGGCCGACGACAGCCCCGGCAGGTTTCCGATGGCGTCCTGCGCGACACCGATCACGGCGGACTGGGTGAGGGCCCCGCCGAGCAGGCCGGCGCTGAGCCCGGGTCCGTAGCCGAGCAGGGCGGCGAAGCCCCAGCAGACCAGCAGGCCGGTGACGCAGACGACGATGGCGTTGACGACCTGCGGCAGGCCGTCCTTCTTCAGGCCGCGGAAGAACTGCGGGCCGACCTTGTAGCCGAGGGCGAACAGGAACATCGTGAAGAACAGGTTCTTCACGGTCCCGTCGATGGTGATCTTGAACTGGGCGCCGAGCAGCAGCCCCGCCACCAGACAGCCGGTGACGGCGCCGAGCGCGATCGCCTTGTAGCGGATCTTCCCGAAGAGGAAGCCGATCGCCACGGTGATGAAGACCAGGAGTTCGGGGTGGGGCTGGAAGATGTTCCGGTTGAGGAAGTCGATCACGCCTCGCCTCTCAGTGTCCGAGTACGCCGACGAGGACGGGGCCCGTCAGCGGGAGCAGGAAGTTGGAGAGGGCGTAGGTGATCGTGTAGCCGAGCAGCGGCACCGACGACTGCGCCACCTGGGTGACGGCGGTGATCGCGGGTGTCGAGCACTGCTGTCCGGCGATGGCGCCGATCAGCAGCGGCTTCTCGATCTTCAGCAGCCGTCGGCCGACGATCAGCGAGATCGTGGCGGGGATCAGCACCATCGCGATCCCGGCGAACGGCAGCAGCGCCCCGTACTCCTTCAGCAGCGGCCAGGCCTGCGGCCCGGACACCAGGCCCGTACAGGCGATGAAGACGGCGAGCCCCATGTCCTTGATCGTGGACGCGGCCTGCGGCGGGAAGGCGCCGAAGGTCTGCGACCGCGAGCGGAACCAGCCGAAGAGCAGCCCGGAGACCAGGCAGCCGCCGCCCGTGCCGAGCGACAGCGGCACGTCGCCGAACTTGACCACGATCTGCCCGAGCAGCGAACCGGCGGCGATGCCGAGGCCCAGGTAGATGAAGTCGGTGGCGTCGTTCTTGACCACCGAGCCGATCTTGGCGACCAGCTTGTTCAGGCCCGAGCGGGCGCCGACCAGGGTGAGCACGTCGCCGCGGTGCAGCACCGTGTCGCCGTTGGCCGGGATGTCGGTGTCGCCGCGGGTGATGTCGGTGACGTAGACGCCGTCGTCGAGGAACTCGGGGTTGGCCCGCTGCAACTCGTCGACCGTCCTGCCGTCGAGCGCCTTGTCGGTGACCGAGACCTCGCGGCTGGCGAGCGGCGAGTCGAGTCCGGGCACGCCCGGCGTCTCGGGGCCGATCATCCGGCCGGCCTCGATCACGTTGGCCCGCCGGCCGACCAGGAGCACCAGGTCCGAAAGGGTGAGTTCGAGCTCCGGCGAGCTGGTGAGGATCTTGCTGCCGCGCTTGACCGACTCGACCGTGACCCGCTCGCCGAGGTGCGCCTGGAGGTCGCCGATGGTGCGGCCGTCGGCGGTCGTCACCAGATAGGTGCGGCCCACCATGCCCGGCAGCGCCGGGCGCTCGTCCGGCTCCAGGCTGCCGGTGCTGCGCGTGCGCTCCCACAGGTCGCGGGCGGCGTCGCGCAGGTTGATGCGCATCATCATCGGCATGATCTGGCTCGTGTAGAGCACGATCGTGATCAGGCCGAACAGATAGCAGACCGTGTACGCGGTGGCGACGTTGCCCTGGTACTCGGTGACCTGCGCGGCGGTCAGGTCGCCGAGCTTGCCGATGGCCTCGGTCGCCGTACCGACCACGGCCGACTCGGTGGCCGCGCCCGCCAGGATGCCGGAGGCGGTGCCGACGTCCAGGTCGAACCACTTGGCCAGGCCGAGGGCGATGCCGAGGACGCAGACCAGCTCGATGCCGCACAGGACGAAGAAGCGCAGCGACTTCCTGTTGAGGTTCCGGAAGAACTGCGGCCCGGCCATGTAGCCGAGCGCGAAGATGAACAGCGCGAAGAACACCGTCTTCACGTCGTCGGAGACCTGCGCCTTGGTCCAGGCGCCGAGCAGCAGCGAGACGATCAGGGTGCCGCAGATGCCGCCCAGGGTGAGCGGACCGACGCGCAGTTTCCCGACGAGGTAGCCGAGCGCGAGGCTCGCGAACAGGACGAGTTCCGGGTGGTCCTTGAGTACCCCCATGGCGACTCAGCGGCTCTCGTGGACGGACATGTGTGAGTTAACGGACATAGCCGAAAAATAAGGGCCGGTACGCCGCTCCGCCACGTGAGTGGCGTTCGGCGTACCGGCCCCGCACCGGCCCCGGGTCAGTCCCGCGCGGGCAGCCCGCCCGCGCGCGCGACCCCGGCGTACCAGGTCGCGCTCGACTTCGGGATGCGCTGCTGCGTCTCGTAGTCGACGTAGACCGCGCCGAACCGCTTGCTGTACCCGTACGCCCACTCGAAGTTGTCCAGCAGCGACCAGAGGAAGTAGCCGCGGACGTCCGCGCCCCGGGCGATCGCGTCGTGCACGGCGCCGAGGTGGGCGTGCAGGTAGCGGACCCGCTCCGGGTCGTGCACCGCTCCGTCCACGACCACGTCGTCGTACGCGGCCCCGTTCTCCGTCACGTAGAGGGGGACCCCGGGCGCCTGCGCGGTGTAGTCGAGGAGCAGGTCGCTCAGGCCGGTCGGGTCCACCGGCCAGCCCATCGCCGTGACGTCCTCGTTCACGTGGTGGAACTCGACGTCGTCCGAGCCCGGCCAGGGGGAGTGGTCGCTGGCGCCGTGGCCGTCGAGCCGGGCGCCGGTCCGCTCCGCGCGCGGGCCCGAGACGATGGCCGGCGTGTAGTAGTTCAGGCCGATGAAGTCCAGCGGCTGGTGGATGGTCCCGGTGTCCCCCTCCTGCACGAACGACCAGTCCGTGAGCCGCGCGGTGTCGGCGAGCAGGTCCTCGGGATAGGCGCCCGTCAGCAGCGGTCCGGTGAAGACCCGGTTGGCGAGCGCGTCGATCCGGCGCTGGGCGTCCAGGTCCGCCGGGGCGTCGGTGAGCGGCCTGACCACGCTCGGGTTGAGGCTGAGGCCGATGCTCGCGCGGCCGGGCAGGATGCCGCGCAGCGCCTGCGTGGCCAGCCCGTGGCCGAGGTTCAGGTGGTGGGCGGCGCGCAGGGCGGCGGCCCCGTCGGTGCGGCCCGGCGCGTGCACGCCCGAGCCGTAGCCGAGGAAGGCGCTGCACCACGGCTCGTTGAGCGTCACCCACTGCTCGACCCGGTCGCCGAGCGCCTCGCCGACGAGCGACGCGTACTCCGCGAACCGGTACGCGGTGTCCCGCACGGGCCAGCCGCCGGCGTTCTCCAGCTCCTGCGGCAGGTCCCAGTGGTACAGCGTGGCGACCGGCTTGATGCCGTGCGCGAGCAGCTCGTCGACCAGGTGCCGGTAGAAGTCGAGCCCGCGCTGCACGGCCGGCCCGCGCCCGGTCGGCTGCACCCGCGGCCAGGCCACGGAGAAGCGGTACGCGGTCAGGCCCAGGTCCGCCATCAGCCGGACGTCGTCGCGCCAGCGGTGGTAGTGGTCCACGGCGATGTCGCCGGTGTCCCCGTTCAGCACCTTGCCGGGGGTGTGGCTGAAGGTGTCCCAGATCGACGGGGTGCGGCCGTCCTCGCGGACGGCGCCCTCGATCTGGTACGAGGCGGTGGCGGACCCCCACAGGAACCCCGGGGGGAAGCGGGTCACCGCCGTGGGGGCCGTGGTGGTGGCGGTGCCGATGTTGTTGGTGGTCGTCATAGGAGCGCTCCCATAGGGGTGAGAGGAGGTCGGGGGGGAGGGGCGGGCGCGGGCCGGTGGCCGCTTCGCGCGCCCACGGCGGGAGCCGCACCCGCCCGCGGCCGGAACGGGGCGGACGGGGCGGGCGCGGCGGACGGGGAGGCGGCCCCCGCTATCCCTTGACCGCGCCCTGCATGATGCCGCCCACGATCTGCTTGCCGAACAGCAGGAACGCGATGAGCAGCGGCAGGGTGCCCAGCAGCGCGCCGGCCATGATCACGGAGTCGTCGGGGATGTAGCCGGTGCCCAGCGAGTTGAGGGCGACCTGGACCGTGGGGTTCTCCTGGTTCAGGGCGATGATCGGCCACAGGAAGTCGTTCCAGGCCATGACGAAGGTCAGCAGCCCCAGCACGGCCATCGCCGGCCGGGCCGCGGGGAAGACCACGTGCCACACGACCCGCAGGCTGCTCGCGCCGTCCACCCGCGCGGCCTCGATCAGCTCGGTCGGCAGCGCCTGCACGAGGTACTGCCGCATGAAGAACGTACCGAAGGCGCTGACCAGCGTCGGCAGGATCACCGTCTGGAGCTGGTTGGCCCAGCCCAGGTCGCTCATCCACAAGTACAGCGGGACGACGGCCAGTTGCGGCGGAATCATCATCGTGCCGATGGTCATGAGCAGCAGCGTCGAGGAGAAGCGGAACTTCAGCTTGGCGAAGGCGAACCCGGCGAGCGTGGAGAACAGGACGGTGCCGACGGTGATGGTCGACGCCACGATCACCGAGTTGAGCATCGCGGTGCCCATGGCGGCCTGTTCCCAGGCGGTCTGGAGGTTCTTGAACAGGTTCCCGCCGAACCAGAACGGCGGCGGCGTCTGCGCGAGCCGGGTGTTGGTGCGCGAGGCCGCGACCGCCGTCCACACCAGCGGGGCCAGCGAGACCACGGCGAACAGCGCGAGCACCACATAGGTCACGGGCCCCGCGTGCAGCTGCTTGCCCGCGCCCAGGATCCGCCGCTTCGGTCCCGGCGGCACCGGCGCGGGCAGGGCCGCGGGCGCCGGGGTCACATCACTGATCGTGCTCATTGGGACTTCCTCAGCCGTCGGGTGATCAACAGGTTGATCGCGGCGATGACCAACAGGATCAGGAACATGGACCAGGCGATGGCGGACGCCTTGCCGAGGTTGCCGACGATCCAGCCCTGGTCGTACATGTACAGGCCGAGCGTCTGGTACTGGTGCTCGGAGCCGCCCTTGGTGCCGCTGACGCCGCCGAACAGGAGCGGCTCGCCGAAGAGCTGGGTCGCCCCGATGGTGGAGACGACCACCGTGAACAGGATGGTCGGCCGCAGCATCGGGATGGTCACGTGCCGGAACTGCTGCCACCGGTTCGCCCCGTCGAGCGCCGCCGACTCGTACAGGTCGGCCGGGATGGCCTGCATCGCGGCGAGGTAGATCAGCGCGTTGTACCCCGTCCACCGCCAGATGACGATCGACGACACGGCGAACTGCGAACCCCAGTCGGACTCACGCCAGTTGACCGGATCCATGCCGATCAGGTCGAGCACCCAGTTGACCATGCCGGTGTCCGGCGAGAACAGCAGCACGAAGACGAGCGTCGCCGCCGCCACCGAGGTCGCGTAGGGCGTCAGCATCACGACGCGCCACACGGTCGAGCCGCGCAGCCGGTAGTTCAGCATGTGGGCGAGCCAGATGGCCGCGATCAGCTGCGGCACGGTGGCGAGCACACCGATGCTGAAGGTGTTCTTCAGCGCGTTCCAGAAGAAGTCCGACTGGAACAGGTTGGTGTAGTTGTCCAGACCCGCCCAGGTCTGGGTGTCCAGCGAGGACAGCTGCACGTTGTGCAGCGAGTACCAGGCGGTGTACAGCAGCGGCACCAGCGAGAAGGCACCGAAGATGACGAAGAACGGAGCGATGAACGCGTAGGGGGACGCCTTCATGTCCCAGCGGTACAGCCGGCGGCGCCAGGAGTCGCCGTGGTCGGGCGTACCGCGACCCTGAGCGCCCCGGGCCGCGCCCGACCCCCGGGAGGGGTCGGGCGCGGCGTCGGCGCTCGGCGCGGACTGCGCGAGTGCCTGTTCGGAGCTGGTCACTGGCCGAGCACGTCCTTGACTTCCTTGGTGGCCGCGTCCCAGCCCTGCGCCGGCGACTTGCCCTTCTGCTCCACCTGGAGGATGCCGGTGTCGGTGATCGCGGTGCCGATCGGCTGGTCCTTGACGCCGAAGACCTGGACCGGGATGGTCTTCGCCGAGTCGGAGAAGATCTGGGTCAGCGGGGCGTCCGAGAAGTACTTGGTGGTCTTCGCCTCGGGCTTCAGGCTCGCGTACGCCGACGGCGTGGACGGGAAGCTGGCCTGCTCACCGAAGACCTTCGCCTGCTGCGCGGGCGCGGTCAGCCACTTCGCGAAGGCGATGGCCTCCTTCTGGTGCTTGCCCGCGGTCGGCACGCCGATGAACGAGCCGCCCCAGTTGGCCGCGGTCGGCGCCGCCGCCACGTCCCACTTGCCCTCGCCGGCCGCGCCGGCCTTGGTCTGGATGTAGCCGAGCATCCACGCGGGGCAGGCCACCGTGGCGAAGGTGCCGTTGGCGAAGCCCTGGTCCCACGGCTTGTCGAACTGCTTCAGCTTGGCCGACATGTCGCTGGTCGCGACGGTCATCGCGGCGTTCCAGGAGTTCTTCACGCCCGAGGACTTGTCCCAGATGACGTTGCCGTCCTTGTCGTAGTAGCGCTCCTTCTCACCGCCGATGGCCGCGTTGTAGACGGAGGAGGCCGAGTCCACGTACTTGGTGCCGCTCGGCGCCTTCTTCATGTACTGCTTGCCCAGGGCGACGTACTTGTCCCAGCTGCCGTTCCAGGACGCGGCGAG
The DNA here is from genome assembly GCF_044750685.1 of Streptomyces sp. NPDC088785. Lineage (NCBI taxonomy): Bacteria > Bacillati > Actinomycetota > Actinomycetes > Kitasatosporales > Streptomycetaceae > Streptomyces > Streptomyces sp. NPDC088785. The sequence continues at coordinate 39,430 of NZ_JBIVKH010000021.1, read as the reverse complement.
CTTGGTGCGGTCCGTCTCCAGACCGGCCTTCTCGAACAGGTCCTTGCGGTAGCAGATGGCCATCGGGCCGATGTCGGTGCCGAGCGCGATCTGCTTGCCGTCCTTGGTGGTGGCCTGGGCGTTCTTCCAGTCCAGCCACTGCGACTTGTCGACCTCCTTGCCGAGGTCGACGAACTTGTCGGCCTGGGTCTGCACGGCCTCGGTGATGTTGCCGACCTCGATGGCCTGCACGTCGTCGGTGCCGGAGCCGGCCTGGAGACGGGTGAGCGTCTTGGGCCAGTAGACGTCGGTGCGGGTGGTGACGTTCTCCTTGACCGTGATGTCCTTGTGGAGCTTCATGTACTCGTCGTAGAGCCCGGCCTGCTTGTAACCGAAGGTGCCGAACGTGCCGATCGTCAGGGTCGTCTTGCCCCCGCCGCCGGAGCCACCGCTCGACCCGCTGCCGGAGTCGCCGTCGTCGGCGGCACATCCGGCAAGCAGTCCTGTCGCCAGAGTGGCGGCGACCGCGAAGGTCATCGCCCGGCGGGACGTACGGGCAGTCGTGCGCATTGCGTCCTCCAAAGTGCTCAATTGCTCTTCTGTACTGATCCCGGCCAACTGCCATGCTGGACCCGTGCGTTCACGTGCGGCTCGGTCGGGGAACGTGCGGCTTCTGTATACGTCCACTAAGGTGGGAGCGCTCCCATCCGTGATGTGTTGAAGGGTCGTCGCTCGGCCCGGGGGTGTCAAGACACCGGGCAGCGACAAGTGGCGGCGGTTATAGGGCTGTTAGATTCCGCAGAAGACTTGGGGAGGTAGGAGTCATGGCGGCTCGCGGCACTCACGGCAGGCGTCCGACCCTTGAGGAGGTCGCGGCCCGGGCAGGCGTGGGCCGGGGCACGGTCTCCCGGGTGATCAACGGATCGCCGCGGGTCAGCGACCGCACGCGCGCCGCGGTCGAGGAGGCGGTCGCCGAGCTCGGCTACGTGCCGAACACCGCGGCCCGCGCGCTCGCCGCCAACCGCACGGACTCCATAGCGGTGGTCGTCCCCGAGGCCGAGTCCCGGTTCTTCTCCGAGCCGTACTTCTCCGGCATGGTCGGCGGTGTCGGCATGGCGCTGGCGGAGTCCAACCTCCAGCTGCTGCTCACCTTCGCCCGGGGCGAGCGCGAACAGGACCGGCTGGCCTCCTACCTCGCCGCGCACCGCGTCGACGGCGTCCTCCTGGTCTCCGTCCACTCCGACGACCCGCTCGCCGACCGTCTCCTCCAGATGGACATCCCCACGGTGATCAGCGGTCCGCGCTCCGCCGACGAGCCGCTGCCCTCGGTCGACACCGACAACCACGCGGGCGCCCGCTCGGCCGTGCGCCACCTGGTCTCGCGCGGGCGCCGCTCGGTCGGCATCATCACCGGCCCGCTGGACGTCTACGGAGCCCAGCGCCGCCTCGCCGGCTACGAGGCCCAGCTCGCCGAGGACGACCTCGCGTACGACGAGAAGCTGGTGGCGTACGGAGACTTCACCGAGGAGGGCGGCCGCCGCTGCATGGCCGAGCTACTGGAGCGCAGCCCCGGCCTGGACGCGGTCTTCGCCTGCTCCGACCTGATGGCCTCGGGCGCCCGCCAGGTCCTGCGCGAGGCCGGCCGGCGCATCCCCGACGACGTGGCCCTGGTCGGCTTCGACGACTCGGTGATCGCCCGCCACATGGAGCCGGGCCTGACCAGCGTCCGCCAGCCCACCCGCGACATGGGCCGGGCGATGACGATGCTCCTCCTCGACGAGATAGCCCTGGCCGCCGACGGCAAGCGCTCCTCGACCCGGCGGGGGGCGGAGCGGCACCTGGTCCTGCCGACGGAGCTGGTGGTCCGCGGCTCGTCGTAGGGAGCGGGTGCGGGGGCGGGGCGCCCGCCGCCCGCACCCCGGAAACGATCAAGGCCCGGTCCGCTTGCGCGGACCGGGCCTTGATCATTCAGGGTGAGTGACGGGACTTGAACCTGTTTTGTTACCCACTTTTGACCTGCAGGGATGGCGGGAACTTGGACAAATGGGTGCGGTTCGATGTCGCCCGGTGTCGTTGAGTGGGCCTCGATGCCGCTCAGTGTTCCCGCGGGAACACGACGGGTACGAGTGTGCCGCGCACGCTGAGAGGTGAGTGCAGATTGCCCTAACCGAGGGATAGTTGCTACTTGCGGCGGCGCATCCTGCGCCTGTGCATCCGACGGTCGTGCCTCACAATGGCCAAGATCATGCGAGCGAGCGTCCACCCCCCGATGATGATCCCGCCCTCAACGCGGTCGTAGCCAGGCGCGTGCCCGTCGGTCCGGTGCATCCCGATCTGGTGGCGTTCCAAGTGGGCTCCCGCGTGGTGCATGGTGCCGGACAGCCGGACGAGGCGCCTGGTGTGAAGGATCTTGAGCCAGTACATGCCGTCCGCGTCCTGAATGGTGACGCCGAGTTTGGCAGGGGGGTCGGACTTGAGGTGCGTGAAGATTCTGGTTTCGCCTGGCTGCAGGGACGGGTCGTTCAGTGGATCGGACTCGTCGGGGGCTGGGCTCGTCTGCCATATCCCATCGACCATCTCGACCAGTAGGAACGGCTGGTCGGACAGGTTGGTGGCTTTGACATGGAAGTTGCCCTGCCGGTCGAGGCGTGTGGAGAACACCAACCTGCTTGCTCCGGCACGCTCCTCCTTCCTGCGGTCGCGCAGCAGAATGTAGAAGCCGAGCAGTAGTGATCCGCCCGTCAGGATCGCGCTGGCCCATGCGGGCACGGTGCCCCAGTCCGGTTTCATGGTCCTGTTGTGTGCCCAACAGAAGTGCATGAAACGTGACTTGAGGGATTTCTGAGCAGTTGAGCTGCTTCATCGGGCACGTAACAGCGCCCCCGGCCCGGATGGGGTGGCGGGGGCGCTGCCGGCCGCGGGCTCACGCCTGGGGAGCTATGAGTGCGGCCAGTCTGGGTGGGTGGTGGTGCCATCCTTTTTGGCGGCTATGCCGGTGGCAAGGGCCCGAACGTGGATTCACTCGAACATGTGCTCTATTCGTACAGGCTCTTCGCAAACTCTGAACACGTGAGCTGAGGCGCAGGGAAGCAGGCCGTCCGCTGGCGACGCCGGGGCGTAGGTGTGCGTCGGCCCGCCCGTGCTCAGGCACAGGCGGGCCGAGCGTCCCACCGCCAGACCCGGGGGAGGAAAGCGGTGGGAGTCTGGACTCCGACGGGCGGAGTTGTTGAGGGAGCGACGTGCTCGAGCCGACGTGCGCTAAGCCTCTGCGGTCACGAGCAGGGTGCCGATGTGTCCGGGGGTGGGGGCGTCCAGTACCTGAGCGGTAGCCGTGGTGAACCCGGCGCGCAGCAGGTGTCGTTCCCACACCGATGGCTTGTAGCTGTAGCGATAGGTGAACTGGGCTTTCCCTGCGAACCCGCCCTTGTACATGCCTTGCGGTCCGTAGGCGCCTGGGATGGCCGGCGGCTGGGCGAACACGAACCGTCCGCCCGGGGCGAGGTGTTCGCGGACGAGGGGGAACAGGCGGGAGGGGTCGGTGAACCAGGCCGCTCCGAAGATGCTGAGCACGGCGCCGTAGCTCTGGGTGTCGTCGCGGAGGATGTCGAGGACCTCGCCGCACAGGAACTCGGCCCCAGTGTGCGCCCATTTCTCGGTGGTCTTCTGGACCATGACCGGAGAGAGATCGATGCCCCGTGCCTTCACGCCGGACAGGGCGAGGTGCGCGAGGGCGCGGCCGGTGCCGCATCCGATCTCCAGGACGGAGGCCGGGTTGCCGAGGAGCTCGGGGCCGGGGCCGTGGCCGGCGTACTGGGTCCAGCAGAAGGTGGGTTCGGCGTCGTCCTTGAACGCGGACTCGGCGTAGGTGTTCCACAGGGCGGTCTCGGCGGCGATGTCGTGGGGTACAGGCACGGCGGTTCCTCGGGTGGTCGGATTGCGGGCCCCGCCCTCGCCGCGCGGGCGAGAGCGGGGCGACTGTAGCGGGTCAGTGGCTGTCGGGGACCTTGTTGTCGCACGGGGAGCAGTTGGCGCCGTCGATGGCCCACAGCTCCTCGTCGATGGCCCAGCCCCGGGACTTGAGGAAGTCACCGGTGCGCAGGCACAAGCCGTCCGAGCGGCGCTGGATGAACGGAGCGTGGTGCTTGTAGCGGCCGCCGTTGTAGAGCCGGCAGATGGCCCACCACACGGGCGTGTCGAGGATGAGCTGGTGCACGCCGATGTCGACGAGCTTGCCGACCCCGAGGTGGACGTCGGGGTTCTCGATGCTGCCCATGACGTACATGATTCCGTTGCCGAGGATTCGTTCGGCCATGTCGCGGACCATGGTGTGGTCCCGGAGCAGGAGCGCGATCTCGCGGTCCCACAGCGTCATGTCGGAGTCGAAGACGTTGGCGGTGAGTTCGGTGATGTGCGGGGCGACCGCGTTGAGGATCTCCTGCGGATCGCGGGTACGGGCCTTGATGGGTTGCTCTACCGCGATGGTCACTGTTCCTCCCAGATGAGGAGTGCGTGGTTCCTTGTGGGTTGAGGTGTGGGTGCTTCATGGGGACCCGCTGCCGGGGACCTCACCGTCCGGTAGCGGGCGTCTATGGACCCCGTGGTGCGCTGTCGACGGGGTTTTGCGGTGCCGTGGCTTCGCCGTCTTCAGACGAGGCGCGGGCATCGGGGCGAGCGGGGCACTTGGCGTGAACATCGACAGGTCGCCCGCCGCCTGAGCCGACGTGGACCACTTGACGTTCACTCTCTTGACGTGACGTGATCGGCCGCTGGCATCGCCAGCAACGGAGGGAGCTGGTCACCGTCGCTGTCGCCGTCCCTTCCTCGGCGCGCACATCTGGCAGGCGAACACCTCGAGGTCGAGGACGTGACAGCCAATCTGACCGCGGGCGATACCTGCGCTGACGGCGCCATGCAGAAGTGGAGCACCGCACCAGCAGCAGGCTCGGCCGGCGTACTGCTCGGCGGTGAGTTCGAGGGCAGGCGGGGGCATGGCCACCTCGGCAGTTCGTGCGCTGGCGTCAGGGCGCCAGGTACTGCGGGGGCCTAGTCCTGCGGCATCCGCTGGCGGCCGGCGCTGACGAGGGCGGCGACGGCGGTGAGGTCGCACAGGTCCTCGTCGCGGCGGGGTGCCACAACCCAGTGCGGTCCAGGCGGCGTCGTGCGGTCGATGCGCGGGATGCCGACGTAGTGGCCGGTAGCGAGACACGGCGCGGTGGTCTCATGGCGCCAGACGAGCTCGTCGCGCCACGCGATGAGCGCGTAGTAAGAGCCGCTGTAGGTGTCGTGGATGGCCGGGCCCTCGAGCAGCTCGGCGAGCGTGGCTGCGATCTGCTCGCGGTCGCTGCTGTCGAGCGCGAGGTGGACGAGGTCGCCGGGCAGGCGGATCGCGGCGAGGCGCCCGCCCATGGGGAGCATCGCGACACCGTGGTTGTCCCACTCGGCGGTCGCCTGCGCAGGCACGGGATGCTCTCGCGCCAGCCACGCGGTAATCGATCTGCCCTGCGTTCCGGTCTTCACAGTTGGCCCCTTGCCGTCGCCGTTGATCGGGCTGTGAGGACAGCGTGACGAATGCCAAGGGGCTTAGTTGTCACTCTTCAGTGACACTCGGTGGTCTGGGCGTGACACCTACAGTCCGACCCAGGCGGCCATGTGCCCGAGCGTGTCGGGTGTGCGGCGCTGGTGGGCCACCAGTCCCTGGATCGTCTCGCGGGCGGCAGGGTGATACCGGGTCTGCTGGGGGGCCACCTCGCGCGCCTTGACGAGGGATCGCAGGGCGGCGTCGCTACGCCCGATCTCCATCTCGGAGCGGGCCCGGTCGATGTAGAAGTGAGCCTTCCGCGATACCGCCCAGGTCTTGGGCAGCCGTACCTTGCGCGCCTTCTCGACGGCGCGCCCGTACTCGCGCAGCTCTCCCAGCGCGGACACCTCATGGATCGCGACGTTCGCCGGGCCAAAGGACAGCCAGTGAATCTCGGAGGCATCGCCGGTTTGCTTGGCGATCCGCTTCGCCTCCTTCAGATGCCGCTGCACCGTGGCGCCATCGCGGGCCCGGGCGGCGATGACGGTTGCGCCGAGGTGGAGTTGACCGGCAACGGCGAGGGACTCTGTGCTCTGGTCGACCTGGCCGAGGACGTTGTGGCCGGCGGCGACGAGGCGCAGCCCGATGGTGTGCTCGCCCTCGCGGAAGTACACCAGGCCGCGCATGTACTGGCGTACGGCGGCCAGCACCGGATCAGATGCCCGCTGTGCTGCCCAGTCCATGCGGTCGAGCGCGATCGTCGACAGGTCGAAAAAGCCGAGCTTGACCGACACGTCGTGAGCGGTGCGATAGGTGGATGCGAGCGCGCGCCACAGCTCGGTGGACGGGCGGCGGTGTACGGCTGTGGTGAGCTCGGCTACCAGCCGTGGCAGCGTCTCGGCTGCTGCGTTCAGTTGGGTAGCGCGGACTCGCTGACACAACTCGTCCGCGCCGGTGATCAGTTCGGGCGTCGGGCGTAGAACGAGGTCGGGATCGGCGCCGAGGTCGTAGAGGTCGAGGGACTCACGGATCGGGCGGATCAGCTCGGCGAGGCGATCCTGTTGCAGCTCGGTCATGTACGGCTGTCCTGTCAGGGCTGTGACGTCGATGTGCAGTGCCCTGGCACACGCCGAAATGAAATCCCCCGTAGCTACCTTGTGCCCGCTCTCCACCTGGTGGAGCAGGCTGTACGAGTACGGAATGATCAGGGAGAACCCGCGCTGCGTGTACCCAGCAAGCTTGCGCTGCTCTGCGATCCGGGCCCCTGCGTGGTCGTGTCCGGGCATACTGGAACTCCGTTCCTGGCTCACCACTTGGAACGGTACCCGCGCTTCGTGGCGCTGGACTGGCGATCGCCCCCGTTCCATCCGGATCGGGGGCGGTTGCGTGAGGTCAACCAGTCGGGGTCGTATGAGACATGACCACACGGACCCTGTACCTGTTCGCCTCGGCCGCGCCCCCGGTGTTCGACGTCGCCAAGGTCATCGAGACCGCTCAGGCCGAAGGGTGGGGCGTCTGCCTCGGGTTGACGCCGACCGCGGCCCGCTGGCTCGGTGACAGCCTCGACGACTTGGCGGAGCTGACCGGCCACTCGGTGCGCAGCGAGTACAAGCTCCCCGGCGAGGATGACGCCTGGCCCAAGGCGGACGTGATCCTGTTCGCGCCGGCCACCTTCAACTCCATCAACTCGTGGGCGTGCGGCATCACGAGTTCGTTCGTCGTCGGCGTCGTAGCCGAAGCGATCGGCAAGGGGATCCCCACCGTCGCGATGCCGTGCGTGAACGCGGCCTACGCCCAGCACCGAGCCCTGGACCGGAGCATCTCCGAGCTGCGCGAGCAGGGCATCACGGTGCTGTACGGCGAGGGTGGGTTCGTGCCGAACCCCGCGGGGTCGGGCAAGCCGAAGGCGTACCCGTGGGATGCGGCGCTCGCTGCCGCGCGGGAGCTGGCCGAGCGGGCATGACGAATCGGCCCCCATCGCTTGAGCGATGGGGGCCGTTCTGCGCGTCTGTCCAGGGTCTGGGGACTGAGACCGCCGCCTCGAGGGCGCCTAGGTTCTGTCCGGCGGATCATGGCGGCGTTGCTCCCGGGCCATGCGCAGCACTCTGACGGAGCACGCCCAGTATCTCTACGGCGACGAGTACCAACCCGGACAGAACCCAGGGCGTCGGGGCTGAAACACAAAAGAGCTATGAGACCGCGGCATCATCTTTGTCTGGCAGGAAAGGTCTACATACCGTGATCACTGTGCAGTTCACCGTGCGGCCGGATCAGGGTGACGCGAGCGGGTTCGATCTGGGCGACATGGTCGTCAGTGGGGACCTCGGCATGGCCGACTCAGCCGGGCACGTCCCCGATCAGGGCATGATGATCTACCCCTCGGTTGTCCTGTTGATGGACAGCCTGCGCAGCTTTCTCCAGAGCAACGCCCGCGTACACAGCTTCATTGGCATTGACACCTCGTTCAACCTTGTGGTGCGACGAACCAAGAATGGCCTGTCCGTCGCCGGTAAGGGTGGAGTTGTCGCTCGGGCGACGGTCCTGGAGGTTGTTACCGCTGTGCTGAGCGCGGCGGAGGACCTTGGCCGTGGTCTCCCTCTGGAGGACGCCGTCGCATCCGACTGGAAAGGTGCGGTCGCTGAGTTCCGGACCCTCGTAACGACGACGGTGCTCTAGGCACTGTCCGGCGAATTTTGGATGATTACTCCCCAGGGGGCTGCTGGTCAAGCGGCCATGGTTGGCAGTGAGCTGGGTTCTGGCTCGCAGTTGTGGCGGTTGCCGCCTGGAAGATCGTGCCGCAATCGTGAAGCGTGGGCGTCGAACCCGTTGTCTTGGCTGCCACGCTGCTGCCGTTTCCCCAGGCGTCGACTCAGAGACGGTGAGCCCGCTCAGGGCCGAAGCCAGAGTCGGATCGCTGCGGCCGTAACAGTGCCGTGGAAGACGTAGGCCCTCTTGTCGTAACGGGTGGCGACGGCACGGCAGTTCTTGAGCCGGTTGATGGTCCTCTCGATCTCGTTTCGTCGCTGGTAACGCTCGCGATCGAAGCCGACAGGTCTGCCGCCTGTGCTGCCTCTGCGTCGGCGGTTGGCCTGCTGGTCCTTCGGTTCAGGGATCGTGTGCTTGATGCGGCGCCTTCGCAGGTAGCGGCGATTACGGCGGGAGCTGTAAGCCTTGTCTCCACTGACATGATCGGGCCGGGTCCGGGGTCGTCCGCCCAGCGGGCGGGGAACCCGGATTCGGTCCAGAACCTCGGTCATCTGTGGGGCGTCACCCCACTGACCTGGAGTGACCAGAAGAGCCATGGGACGGCAGCCGCCCTCACCGGCAAGGTGGATCTTGCAGGTCAGACCGCCCCGGGACCGACCGAGTCCCTCATCAGGGCGGTGGTGCCGGGGCGTCGTCCTTTTTTCGGGACCCTCGGCCTGGCCTTGCGGGCGCCGGCCGCGTGCTGGTGGGCCCGACAGGACGTCGAGTCGACACCGACCATGCCCCAGTCGATCCGCCCGGCAAAGTCGGCGTCGGCCTGGACCGCTTGCAGGAACCGGTCCCAAGTACCGTCCGCCGACCAGCGACGATGCCGCTCGTAGGCAGTCTTCCAGGAGCCGTAGCGTTCGGGCAGGTCACGCCACGGGACACCCGTGCGGATTCGGAACAAGATCCCGTTGAGCACCGTGCGGTGGTCGTTCCACCGGCCGCCTCGGCCACCCGAAGGCGGTAGATGCGGCTCCAGCAGCAACCATTCACGATTCGTCAGATCCCCCCGACCCATGACCCGACCAACGAGCGACGGGTCGGAAGGTCGCATGATCCGCCGGACAGTGCCAGGAAGTGGTTCTCGATGTCCCGCTTGTAGTCGTGCTTGGTCCGGGGATCCACCGTGTTCAGACCATCGACGTACCGGTGCGCCCAGTCGCCGAGCAGGTGATCGTTGGGGTGCTCCTCGGGTGCGACGAACCCGTGCCCCTTGGTCCAGCCGTGCGGCCATCGGTTCCCGTGCGCCTCGACCAGCTTCTTGAACTGGGCGGCCTGGTCCGCGCCCTCGTCGCCGGCGAAGTTCTCGGTCTGCCAGGCGCCGTCCTCGCGCCACTTCACCTGGTACGTGATCTCGCCCGACTTCTTGGGGCGCTCAACGATGCTCGCCATGCAGGGAAGATACGTGCCGAAAGGGACGCCGGGGAGGGGTGTTGTTCCCGCAGTGTTCCCAAGAGCCGGGAAACGATCAAGGCCCGGCCTGCTTTCGCAGGTCGGGCCTTGATCATTCAGGGTGAGTGACGGGACTTGAACCCGCGGCCACCTGGACCACAACCAGGTGCTCTACCAACTGAGCTACACCCACCATGTCCGGTCTTCTGTCGCTCTTCCGACCGGCCGAGAAAAAGTGTACAGGGTCCGAAGGGGTGCTCGCGCACCCCTTTTCCCGAAGCGGGCCGGACCCCGTACGGACGGGCCTGGAAGCGGTTACTCCGCAGGCAGGACGTGCTTCGCCGCGATCGTCTTCGCGGTGTCGGAGTCGGGTCCGGGCTGCGGGACGAAGATCGCCTCGCGGTAGTAGCGCAGCTCCGCGATGGATTCGCGGATGTCGGCGAGGGCCCGGTGGTTGCCGTTCTTGTCCGGACTGTTGAAGTACGCCCTCGGGTACCAGCGGCGGGCCAGTTCCTTGACCGAGGACACATCGACGATCCGGTAGTGGAGGTACTCCTCCAGCGTCGGCATGTCCCGCAGCAGGAATCCCCGGTCGGTGCCGACCGAGTTCCCGCAGAGCGGGGCCTTGCCCGCGTCCTTGACGTGTTCACGTACGTACGCCAGGACCTGCTCCTCGGCGTCGGCCAGCGTCGTGCCGCCCGCCAGCTCGTCGAGGAGGCCCGAGGCGGTGTGCATCTGCCGCACCACCTCGGGCATGTGCTCCAAGGCCTCGTCCGGGGGGCGGATCACGATGTCCACCCCTTCACCGAGTACGTTCAGCTCCGAGTCGGTGACCAGTGCGGCCACCTCGATGAGCGCGTCGTTCGCCAGCGAGAGACCGGTCATCTCGCAGTCGATCCACACCATGCGATCGTTCATGCGCCAACCCTACGGGTCAGACCTTCTCGCTGGCAGACGACGGGCGTCAGCTCCTGTGCGGCGTCACTGGGGCGCCCGCGGCCCGGGCAGGCTGGCGCGCCCCGGCGCGAACGCGTCGGACTGCGGTCTGCCGCTCTCCAGGTGCCCGGAGTGCGCCGCGTGCCCGCCGTGCCCCGTCGGCAGTGACGCCGCGTGGGCGCCCAGGCCGGAGGTGGCCGCGGCCGTCCGCCGGGACTGGCTCGGCACGGCGCCCGGGCCCGGCTCGCCCGCCACGGCGGCGAGGTCGACCGGCGGCTTGTCGGCCGCCCTGCCGTTCGCCCCCGCGTCGCCCGACTGGGGTCGGCGCGCCCGGTAGGCCGCCCGGTACGCGGCCGGGGACGAGCCGAGCTGCCGCCGGAAGTGGCCGCGCAGCGCGACGGGGGAGCGGAATCCGCAGCGCCCCGCGACCTCGTCCACGGAGTAGTCGGAGGTCTCCAGCAGCCGCTGCGCCTGGAGGACCCGCTGCGTGATCAGCCACTGGAGCGGGGCGGACCCCGTCAGCGACCGGAAGCGGCGGTCGAAGGTGCGGCGGCTCATGTAGGCGCGGGCGGCCAGCGTCTCCACGTCGAACTGTTCGTGTAAATGCTCCAGCGCCCAGGCGACGACCTCGGCCAGCGGATCGGCGCCGATCTCCTCCGGCAGCGACCGGTCGAGGTAGCGCTCCTGGCCGCCGCTGCGGCGCGGCGGGACCACCAGGCGGCGGGCAAGCGCGCCGGCCGCCTCGTTGCCGTGGTCGGTGCGCACGATGTGCAGGCACAGGTCGATACCGGCCGCGGTGCCCGCGCTGGTCAGCACGTCACCGTCGTCCACGAACAGCTCGCGCGGGTCCACGTGGACCGACGGATAGCGCTTGGCCAGCGTCGGCGCGTACATCCAGTGCGTGGTGGCCGGTCGGCCGTCGAGCAGGCCGGCCGCGGCGAGCACGAACGCCCCCGTGCACAGGCCGACGATGCGCGCGCCCTCCTCGTGGGCGCGACGGATCGCGTCCAGTGCCTCCTCGGGAGGCGGTGAGGTGATCGACCGCCAGGCCGGTACGACGACCGTGCCCGCGCGGGAGATCGCCTCCAGGCCGTGCGGCGCGGTGAGTTCAAGTCCCCCCGTGGTCCGCAGGGGGCCCTCTTCGCCGGCGCACACCAGCAACCGGTAGCGAGGAACTCCCGCGTCCTGACGGTCGATTCCGAACACGGAGAGCGGTATGGAACTCTCGAAGATGGGTCCGCCGCTGAACAGCAGCACCGCGACGATCTCGCGTCGCCGGCGCCCCGACAGCTTGCGAGCCGCCACCTCCGGCGCGGTGGTGGAGTCGTGGCTCATCCTGCTAAGCCCCCCTCGGTGATCGCGGCTCCCTCAATACTTTGACGGGCTGTTCGCTCCTGCACGTTTCCCCTCGGTCCTGCTGAAGTCCCCCGCCGCCAAAATCTCGACCAGTCATGATCGAATCTACTGCGTCTGCGGCCGCCCCCGTGACCAGTTAAAGACCTGGCACATTGTCGACATGGCAACTTGGCGTGAAGCAGTCGATCACGAAGCGTCGCACTCGCGGGCGTTGCAGGGAAGTGCGCCTCAACTCAGTGGCCGGTCCCCGTAGGGTGCACGGGGGTTTTGCGGCCCTTTCAGCCCTGGTGGAACGGGGGTTGGAAGCGCTGATGAGCAAGGAAAGCCTGTGCGGCTGAAGTTGGCTGAAAATGTACGGAGTGGTGTGCTGAAAGGCGTCAGTCCACCGGCGTACTCTGCCCGGCGCGGTGCCCGCCCCTGTGCGCCCCCTGACCCGTCCGGCCGTGCCTCCCACGATGCGTGCAGCATTGTTCAGTGTGCAACTGTGCGGCTCCGCGTTCGGAGCGGCGCAGCAGCAGCCGGCAGGCGGCGGTGATCGCGGCGAGGCCCAGCGCGGACCCGGCGGCGCCGGCTGCCGAGGTGCCGTAGCCGACGAGGACGAGGGGCACCAGGACGCAGCTGAACGCGGCCCAGCGGACGACGTCCCCCGCTCCGTCGGTCCCCGCGGGGGGCGTGTCACGGGTGTGCGGGGTCGGCCGGGTGTGTGCCTCCGGCGCGCGGGCGGGGGCCGGGATGCTCCGGCGCGAGCCGGCGGTCCGGTGCGCGGTGGACGGTCCGGGCACGAGGTGCTCCTTGGTGCTCCCTGGGTCGTGACGGTCGGGAGTTCAACGCGTGGTGTGCGTACCGGTCACTGGATCCGGCCGCCGAGTGGTCCACAAGGGTGCGCAAACCGCCTGTACGGGGCAGCAACCATTGCCAGACGGTCGGCGGCTCGTGCATGCTCCCCTGAACGCGGCGGAGCGCACGTGCACACCGGTCCGGAAGCGGGCTTGAGTCTGGGCAGAGGAGGAGTGTCGCCGTACCCTTGGGGGTATGCGGTTGGGAAGATGATTCCCGGACACGGCTCCGCCGATCAGATGTCGTCCCCCCTCATTTGAGGCCCACGAGGTACACGCCGAGACACTCATGGCCGGTCACGAATTCTTCGAACCCGAAGGCCGCAAGCGGCAGGTCGCCGATCCGACGACGACCCCCCGAGCGGCGGAAGAGCTGCGTCACGCCTGTGATCCCGCGTTCAAGCACGGTGTCGTCGTCGGCTTCGACGGCTCGACGTCGAGCGAGCGGGCCCTCTCGTACGCCATCGGCATGGCGCACCGCTCCGGATCCGGGCTGATCATCGTGCACGTGGCCAATCGGCTGCCGACCACGGTGTGGGCCGGCTGTGAGCCGCCCGTGTTCGTGGACGTGCCCGACCATCGCACCGAGGTGCTCGGTCTGGAGCTGGCCTGCGCCGACTATCTCTCCGAGGTGCCGTGGATCCTCGTCGAGCGCGGTGGCGACATCTGTCACGAGCTGGAGGAGGTCGGCCGGGAGTACTCCGCCGACGCCATCGTCGTGGGCTCGACCCATGGGCTCGTCGGGCGGATCTTCGGGTCGGTCGCCGGGCGGCTCGCGCGGCGGGCGCAGCGGCCCGTCATCGTCATCCCGTAGTTTTCGGGGGCGCGGTTTCTTCAACTTGTGTACGGCGGCGGGGTGTTGAACGTGTCGGCCGCAGCTGAATCTACTGGCGCGTAGAGGTGCTTCGTGCCCTTGTGAAGGGTACATACCGGTCGCTGGGCATGCTCGGTCGGACCGGGCCTGGCCGGGGCAATGGGCGGCCCCGGCCATCCGGAACGGGTCCCTTCGCGACTGGTGGTACGCGCGGGGACCCGTTCACCCGCCTCCGCCTCCACCTCGACGGACCCGAACCGGACGACCCCCGGCGCGCCACGGTGGGGGCTGGTCGCGCAGTTCCCCGCGCCCCTGGGTCGCACGTCGCCCGCGGCCCGGTGACCGCTTCTCGCGCAGTTCCCCGCGCCCCTGGGCCGTCTGTTAAGCGCGCCACCGTCGTGGCTGGTCGCGCAGTTCCCCGCGCCCCTGAGGCATGCGCTGCGCGCAGCCTCCCCTTGAGGCTGCGCTCCGCGCGCCTCCACTGAGAGGCGGGACGGGGCGCGCCTCTTCAGAGAGGCGGGACGGTGGTGCGCCTCTCCTGGGAGGCGGAACGGTGGCGCGCCTCCCAAGAGGTTGGGGCTGAAGGGCGCCTCTCAACAGGGGTGGGAGAGGTGGGACGGTGGCGCGCCTCTCCTGATGAGATGGCGCACGCAGTGCGCATCTCAGGGGCGCGGGGAACTGCGCGACCAGCCACGACGGTGGTGCACCCGAAAGACCACCCAGGGGCGCGGGGAACTGCGCGAGAAGCGGCCACCGGCCCGCACCCGGAAGACCACCCGGGGGTGCGGGGAACTGCGCGACCAGCCCCCACCGGGCCGCAGGCGAAGGGCTACCCGGGGGCGCGGGGAACTGCGCGATCAGTCGCCACCGGGCCGTGACCGAGAGGCGGCCTCAGGGGCGCGGGGGCTATTCCACCGTTACGGACTTGGCCAGGTTGCGGGGCTTGTCGATGTCGCGGCCCAGGGCCAGCGCCGTGTGGTAGGCGAGGAGCTGGAGGGGGATGCCCATCAGGATCGGGTCCAGCTCGTCCTCGTTCTTCGGGACGACGATGGTGCGGTCCGCCTTCTCCTGCTCCTGGTGCGCGACGGCGAGGATCCGGCCGGAGCGGGCCTTGATCTCCTCCATGGCGGCGCGGTTCTTCTCCAGCAGATCGTCGTCCGGCACGATCGCGACCGTGGGCAGCGCGGGCTCGATCAGCGCGAGGGGCCCGTGCTTCAGCTCGGAGGCCGGGTAGGCCTCGGCGTGGATGTACGAGACCTCCTTGAGCTTCAGGGACGCCTCGCGGGCCACCGGGTAGCCCCGGACGCGGCCGATGAACATCATCGAGCGGGCGTCCGCGTACTCCTCGGCGATCTTCTTGATCTCCGCCTCCTGGGCGAGGATCTCCGTGATCTGGGCGGGCAGCTTGCGCAGCCCCTCGATGATGCGCTTGCCGTCGGCCACCGACAGGTCGCGGATGCGGCCGAGGTGCAGGGCGAGCAGCGCGAAGGCGACCGTCGTGTTCGTGAAGCACTTGGTGGAGACCACGCAGACCTCGGGGCCCGCGTGCACGTAGACACCGGCGTCCGACTCGCGGGCGATCGCCGAGCCGACGACGTTCACGACGCCGAAGACCCGTGCGCCCTTGCGCTTCAGTTCCTGGACGGCGGCGAGCACGTCGTACGTCTCGCCGGACTGGGACACCGCGATGTACAGGGTGTCGGGGTCGACGACCGGGTTGCGGTAGCGGAACTCGGAGGCCGGCTCGGCGTCCGCGGGGATGCGGGCCAGCTCCTCGATCATCTGGGCGCCGATCAGACCGGCGTGGTACGAGGTGCCGCAGCCGAGGATCTTCACGCGGCGCACGGTGCGGGCCTCGCGGGCGTCCAGGTTCAGGCCGCCCAGGTGCACGGTGGAGAACCGGTCGTCGATGCGGCCGCGCAGCACGCGGTCCACGGCGTCGGCCTGCTCGGAGATCTCCTTGTGCATGTACGTGTCGTGGCCGCCCATGTCGTAGGAGGCCGCCTCCCACTCCACCGTGGTGGGGGAGGCCGTGGTGCGGGTGCCCTCGGTGGTGTACGTACGGAAGTCGTCGGCCTTCAGCGTCGCCATCTCGCCGTCGTCGAGCGTGACGATCTGGCGGGTGTGGGAGACCAGCGCGGCGATGTCCGAGGCGACGAACATCTCCTTGTCGCCGATGCCGAGGACGACCGGCGAGCCGTTGCGAGCCACGACGATGCGGTCCGGGAAGTCGGCGTGCACGACCGCGATGCCGTACGTGCCCTCGATGAGCCGGAGCGCGTCGCGGACCTTGTCCTCCAGGTCCGCCTGCGCGGAGCGGGCGACGAGGTGGGTGAGGACCTCGGTGTCCGTCTCGGAGAGGAAGACGACGCCCTCGGCGGTCAGCTTCTCGCGCAGCTCGGAGGCGTTGTCGATGATGCCGTTGTGCACGACGGCGACCTTGTGGTCGCCGGACATGTGCGGGTGCGCGTTCTCGTCGGAGGGGGCGCCGTGCGTGGCCCAGCGGGTGTGCGCGATGCCGGTCGTGCCCTTGAAGCGGGCCGGGACCTTCGCCTCCAGGTCACGGACGCGGCCCTTCGCCTTGACCATCTTCAGGCCGCTCGCCCTGGGGCTGGTGATGACGACGCCCGCGGAGTCGTAACCCCGGTACTCCAGGCGCTGCAACCCCTCCAGGAGCAGCGGCGCCACGTCACGCTTGCCGATGTAGCCGACGATTCCGCACATGAGTGTTGAGAGTCCCCTCTGTTTCAGCCGTAGACGATGCGCCGCAGCTGGCGGATCGACAGCTCCGGCGGAGCCACCGCGCGATAGCGCAGCTCCGCCAGGACCTGTTCGAAGATCGCCGCGTTCACCAGGCCCTGACCCTGGAGTTCGCGGTGCCGGCGGCGGACGAAGGCGTCCGTCGGCTCGTCGAAGAACGCGAGCACGTCCTGGACCACCCGCAGCGCCTCGCCCCGGCTCAGGGCGGTGGTTCGCGTCAGGTGATCGACCAGTTCCTCGTGCACTCGGTAGATCCTGGGGGAAGGCCGTGTCTTTCGCAAGAAATCTGCCCGATATCGGGCAAGGGATGGCTGCTCGGTGCGGGCGGCGCGGGGGCCGGGGTGGATTCGGCGAAGGTTTGAGGGGCGCCATGCCGCTTGTTCGGCCCGTGTTCACCCGGCGTATCCGACCGGGATGGTTGCCACCAGCACCTTTCGGGTCATGGACATTCCACGTATGGGCGTACCCGCCGAACTGGCCGGCCGGAGCCTCGCCGAGCAGCACGAGTACCTGCGCAGCACCTTCTCCCGCCGCACGATGATGCGCGGCGGCGCCGTCACCCTCGGCGCGGTCGCCGGCGGTGCCTTCGTGCCGGGCGCCGTCGCCCAGGCCGCCCCGGCCGCCGCGCCGGTCTCCGCCACCGCCGACATCGACGGGGCCCTCGTCGCCCCCTTCGGCCGCCACCTCTCCTACGGCGACGACCCGCGCACCGAGATGACCGTCTCCTGGCAGGTGCCGGCGCCGGTGCGCAACCCGTTCATCCGGATCGGCGCCGGCGCCGGCGAGCTGTCGCGGAAGATCCCCGCCGAGGTCCGCGCCCTGTACACCCCGGCCGGGGTCGGCACCAGCGCCGACCACACCCAGTACTACGTGCACGCCAAGCTCTCCCACCTGAAGCCGGGCCGCACCTACTTCTACGGCGTCGGCCACCAGGGCTTCGACCCGGCGTCGCCGCGGTTCGCGGGCACCATCGGCACCTTCACCACGGCGCCCTCGCACGCGGAGCCCTTCACCTTCACCGCCTTCGGCGACCAGGGCGTCAGCTACCACGCGCTGGCCAACGACTCCCTGATCCTCGCCCAGGGCCCGTCCTTCCACCTGCACGCCGGTGACATCGCGTACGCCGACCCGTCCGGCTCGGGGCAGACCACGGACACCTTCGACGCGCGGACCTGGGACCAGTTCCTCGCGCAGACCGAGTCCGTCGCCAAGACCGTGCCGTGGATGGTCTCCTACGGCAACCACGACATGGAGGCCTGGTACGCGCCGCACGGCTACGGCAGCCAGCAGGCCCGCTTCGAGCCGCCGGCCACCGGCCCCGACCCGGAGAACCTGCCCGGCGTCTACTCCTTCGTGCACGGCAACACGGCCGTCATCTCGCTCGACGCCAACGACGTGTCGTTCGAGATCCCGGCCAACCTCGGCCTCTCCGGCGGCACCCAGACCACGTGGTTCGAGGCGCAGCTGAAGAAGTTCCGCGCGCGCCACTCGGGCATCGACTTCATCGTCGTCTTCTTCCACCACTGCGCGTACTGCACCGCGACCGCGCACGCCTCGGAGGGGGGCGTGCGCAAGGAGTGGGTGCCGCTGTTCGAGAAGTACACCGTGGACCTCGTGATCAACGGCCACAACCACGTGTACGAGCGGTCCGACGTGCTCAAGGGCGACAAGGTCACCAAGGAGCTGCCGATCGGCGGCACCGTCTACCCGGAGACCGAGGGCGTCGTGTACGTCACCGCCGGTGCGGCGGGCAAGAGCCTGTACGCCTTCCCGGTCGCCGACTCGTACGAGGGCCACGAGAAGGACACCGACCCGTTCGCCTCGTACGTCACCGAGGAGGGCGGCGCCAAGAAGGCCGTCACCGTCGACTGGTCGCGGGTGCGCTACACCAACTACTCGTTCCTGCGGGTGGACGTGAAGCCCGCGACGTTCGGGCGCACGGCGACCCTCACCGTCCGCGGCATCGCCGAGACCGGCGCCGAGATCGACCGGTTCGTCGTGGCCCGCACCTCCCGGCGGTAGGGGCGGCCCGGCCGGACGGGCCCTAGAGCCGCTTGAGCAGCGCCTGCTTGGCCGCCGCGAACTCCTCGTCCGTCAGGACCCCGGCCCGGTGCAGCTCGCCCAGTTCGCGCAGCCGGCGCAGCAGCGCGTCGTGGTCGTCCTCCGCCGGCGCCGCGGCGGCCGGGGGCGCGGCCCCGGCCGCCTTCTCCGGGGCGGGCGCCGCCGTCACGGCGGCGCCCGCCGCCGGATGCGGCAGCCGGGCCTGCACCGCCGCCGCGACCAGCGCCATCAGCGGGTCCTTCTTGAAGCCCCACAGCTCCACCGAGTTCGGGTCGTACTTCGGCGGGGCCTTGGTGGGCGAGGAGCGGACGGTGAAGCGCAGGCACCCGTTCTCCAGGCCGACGGCGGGCTGCCACTCCACCGCCGTGATGTCGGCGAGGGCGAGCTGCCGGGTGCCGGCGCTCGCCTTCGCGTCCTCCGTCTTCCAGTTCCACTCCAGCCGGACGTGCTCCCCGTCGAACCCGGCCGTGCCGTCGCCCGCGGAGACCGAGAGCGGCACGGCCGGGCCCGGCAGCAGGTACGCGGTGCAGGCCGTCGCCGGGACCTGGTCGAGCAGCAGCGCGGTGCGCACCTCGTCCACGAGGTACTCCGCGACGCCGTAGCGGTCCGCGTCGACGGTGAGCTGGTACGGGTCGGTGCCCTCGGCCAGCTTCCCGCCGGTCGCCTGCAACAGCGGGTCCGCGCCGTCGCGCAGCCGCAGCCGCAGCCGGCCGGACCTGCGGCCCTGCTCGAAGGAGACCCCGGCCAGGGCGGCGAGCGGGACGGTCAGTTCACCCAGGGCCTTGCGCAGCAGGGACACGCTCTTGTCCCGGCCGGGGACGAGCCGCAGCGTCCCGCCGTCGAACGTCCACGTCCCGTCGCGCTGGATGATTTCCGCCATGGGGCGATTCTGGCAGGGGCCCGGGAGGACCGTCCCCCGAACCCCTGCCGGTCCGTGCGCCCGGGGATCAGGCGATCGGGTTGGCGAGGTCGCCGACCAGTTGCAGGGCGCCCGACGGGTCGGCGAGGTCCACCATCTGCTCGTTGTTGCGCAGCTGGAGCCGGTTCAGGCAGGACAGCGCGAAGCGCGGGGCGAACATGTCGAACCGGTCGAACTTGTCGGCGAGCTGGGGCGCCGACGCCTGGTGGTCGCGGACGCAGTCCGCGACCGCCGCCCAGAACGTGTCCTCGTCGACGACGCCGTCCGCGACCAGGTTCGCCGCCAGGAAGCGGAAGAAGCAGTCGAAGACGTCCGTGAAGATCGACAGCAGTTTCATGTCGTCGGGCACGTCGGCGCGGATGCGGTCGACCTGCGGCGGCAGCACCGCGTCCGGGTCCATCACCGCGATCTCCTCGGCGATGTCCTTGAACACGGCCCGCTGGACCACGCCCCGCTCGTCCAGGACCAGGATGACGTTCTCGCCGTGCGGCATGAAGACCAGGTCGTAGGCGTAGAAGCTGTGCAGCAGCGGGGTCAGGTAGGACCGCAGGTACGGCTTCAGCCACTCCCGCGGCGTCAGCCCCGAGCGCTCGATCAGGGCGCCCGCCAGCGAGCGGCCCGCGCGGTCCACGTGCAGCAGCGAGGCCATGGTGGCCAGCCGCTCGCCGGGGGCCAGGGACGGGACCGGCGACTCGCGCCACAGCGCGGCGAGCATCTTGCGGTAGGGCGAGTAGCGGTCGGTGGCGGCCTCGTACTCCAGGTGCCGGTAGCCGACGGCCGCCCGCTCGCGGATGATCGTCAGGCCGGTGCCCTTGAGCACGGCGTCGTTCTCGATGAGCCCGGCCAGCCAGTCGTTGATCGCGGGCGTCGCCTCCATGTACGCCGCCGACAGACCGCGCATGAAGCCCATGTTGATGACCGAAAGGGCCGTCTTCACGTAGTGCTTGGCGGGGTCGGTGGTGTTGAAGAACGTCCGGATCGACTGCTGGGCCAGGTACTCGTCGTCGCCCTCGCCGAGGCAGACGAGGTGGCGGCGGGCGACCTCGGCCGCGAAGGTGACCGACAGCTTGTTCCACCACTGCCAGGGGTGGACCGGGATCAGCAGGAAGTCCGCCGGGTCCAGGTCCTGCTCGCGCAGGGTCGCGTGGAACCGGCCGAGCGTCTCCTCGCCCAGTTCGGCGCGGAGGAAGGACTCGTACTCCAGGCCGGTGCCGGCCGTGAACGCGGCGCGCTCGCGGGTCGCCGCCAGCCAGATCAGCCGGACCGGGCTCGCGGTCTCGGGCGCGTACGACAGGTATTCGTGGATGCCGAAGCCGAGCCGGCCGTTGTTGGCGACGAAGCACGGGTGGCCCTCGGTCATGCCCGTCTCGACGGCCTGGAAGTCGTCGCTCGCCGCCAGCTCGGCGGCCGTCGTGTCCGGCTTCGCCAGTTTGTAGCAGGTGCCGGACAGGGTGGAGGAGATCTCCTCCAGGTAGACCGGCAGGATCGCGTCGCTCAGGCCCAGCGAGTCCTTCATCTCGATGAAGAACTCCAGCGCGTCCAGCGGGAGTTCCGCGCCGTCGCGGTGGCGGGTGACGGACTCGGCGGACACCTGCCAGTGGTCGAGGCGCAGCCGCCGGGCCGCGAACCGGTAGCCGGTCGCGCCGTCGTCGCTGCGCACCACGTACCGGTCGTCCCCGGCGGGCTCGGGGGTGAGCAGCCGCTCGTGGGCGAACTCGGCGAGCGCCTTGCGGATCAGCAGGCGGTTGGCCTCGGCCCAGTGGTCGGGGGTCAGGTGGGAGACGGCGTCCGCGATGCTCATGCCCGCGCGCTCCTTCCGGTGGCCTTCTCGAACTGTTCGCGCGTGCAGAAGCTCAGCAGCGCCTTCTTCTCCGGCTTGTCGATCTCGCGCGCGGGGACGAAGCCGACGGCCTCGTTGAGCGCGTGGACGGCCGTGTTGCGCACGTCGGGCTCGAC
Organism: Streptomyces sp. NPDC088785; assembly: GCF_044750685.1. Lineage (NCBI taxonomy): Bacteria > Bacillati > Actinomycetota > Actinomycetes > Kitasatosporales > Streptomycetaceae > Streptomyces > Streptomyces sp. NPDC088785. The sequence goes on along the minus strand of NZ_JBIVKH010000021.1, from coordinate 18,152 downwards.
GACGACCCGGGCGACCGCCGGGTCGGCGAAGAGGTGCTCCATCACCGCGGTGATCACGGCCCGGGTGAAGCCCGGTATGCGTATCTCCGAGGGCGCGGTCAGGAAGTGCATCCCGATGTCGCCGGGCTCGGGCTCGTACAGGCCGACGAGCTCGACGTGGCGCGGGTCGTAGCGCTCCATGAGGAACGCCGGCCCGCCGTCGTGCAGGCCGAGGAACGCGTCGTGGTGCTCGGCCGCGGCGATCGACATGTATTCGCGCTCGACGTCCTCCAGTTTCGCGTTCTGCATCAGCCAGAACGCGGCCTTCGGATCGGTGACCCAGCGGTGCAGCAGCTCGGCGTCGCTGCGCGGGTCGACCGGGCGGAGGGTCAGCTTTCCTACGGTGGTGGTGCTCATACGGAGAACTCCTGGAAGGCGATGGTCTTCTCGACGGGGTAGTACTCGGTGCCGAGCAGCTCGCCGATGATGTAGCTGTTGCGGTAGGCGCCCATGCCCAGGTCGGGGCTGGTGATCGAGTGGGTGTGCACGCCGGCGTTCTGGAGGAAGATGCCGCTCCCGGTGGTGTCGATGGTGTAGTTGCGGGCGACGTCGAAGCGGCCCCTGCCGTCGAGGCGGATGCGGTCCTTGACGGGCTCCAGGAACGCGGGCGTCGCGTACTTGTAGCCGGTGGCGAGGATCAGGCCCTCGGTCTCCAGCTCGTAGCCCTTGTCCTGCTCCTCCTGGTGCAGGCCGAGGGTGTACGTGCCGTCGGCGTACGAGGCCGTGCGCAGCGCCGAGTTGGTGAGCAGCCGGGTGGGCACCGGGCCGTCGATGCCCTTCTGGTAGAGCAGGTCGAAGATGGCGTCGATCAGCTCGCCGTCGATGCCCTTGAACAGGCCCTTCTGCCGCTCCTCAAGCGAGTACCGGGTGGCTTCCGGCAGCGCGTGGAAGTAGTCGATGTAGTCCGGGGACGTCATCTCCAGCGTCAGTTTGGTGTATTCGAGGGGGAAGAAGCGGGGCGAGCGGGTCACCCAGTTCAGCCGGTAGCCGTGGACGTCGATCTCGCTCAGCAGGTCGTAGTAGATCTCGGCGGCGGACTGGCCGCTGCCGACCAGCGTGATCGACTTCTTCTGCTGGAGGGCCTGCTTGTGCTGCATGTAGCGGGAGTTGTGCAGGACTCCGTCGCCGCCCAGTTCCGCGCACGACTCGGGGATGTGGGGCGGGGTGCCGGTGCCGAGGACGAGCCGGCGGGCGCGCAGGACGGTGCCCGTGTCGGTGGTGACGACGTAGCTCTCGGCGGCGTCGTCGTAGCGCACCTCGCTCACCGTGGTGCTGAACCGGATCGAGGAGAGCTTGGCCGCCGCCCAGCGGCAGTACGCGTTGTACTCGACGCGCAGCGGATAGAAGTTCTCGCGGATGTAGAACGAGTACAACCGCCCCGATTCCTTGAGGTAGTTGAGGAAGGAGTAGGGCGAGGTCGGGTCGGCGAGGGTGACCAGGTCCGACATGAACGGGGTCTGGAGGTGGGCTCCGTCGAGGAACATGCCCGAGTGCCACTCGAAGTCCGGCTTGGACTCCAGGAAGACGCCGTTCAGCTCGGCTATGGGTTCGGTGAGGCAGGCGAGACCGAGGTTGAAGGGGCCGAGCCCGATCCCGATGAAGTCGTAGGTCTCAAGAGGCGCGGTCAAGGAGGTCTCCCAGGTACTGCTCGGCGTGGCCGGCGATGAGGTCGAGGACGGCCCGGATGTCGTCGAGGGTCGTCTCGGGGTTGAGCAGGGTGAACTTCAGGTACTGGCGGCCGCCGGTCTTGGTGCCCGCGACGACCGCGTCGCCGGAGGCGAACAGGGCCTTGCGGGCGTACAGGTTGGCCCGGTCGATCTCGGCCGGGTCGGTGACGGCGGCGGGGATGTAGCGGTAGACGAGGGTGGACAGGCTCGGCTCGACGACCACGTCGAAGCGCGGGTCGGCGGCCAGCACCTCCCAGGCGCGGTGGGCGAGTTCGCAGACCTCGTCGAAGAGCGAGCCGATGCCGTCGGCGCCCATCACGCGCAGGGTGAGCCACAGCTTGAGGGCGTCGAAGCGGCGGGTGGTCTGGAGGGACTTGTCCACCTGGTTGGGGATGCGCTCGGCGACGGTGCGCCGGGGGTTGAGGTACTCCGCGTGGTAGGTGGCGTGCCGCAGGGTGGCGCTGTCGCGGACCAGCACGGCGCTCGAACTGACCGGCTGGAAGAACGACTTGTGGTAGTCGACGGTGACGGAGTCGGCGCGCTCGATGCCGTCCAGCCGGTCCCGGCGGGTGCGCGAGGCGAGCAGTCCGCAGCCGTAGGCCGCGTCGACGTGCATCCAGGCGTCGTACTGGGCGCAGAGCTCGGCGATCTCCGGCAGCGGGTCGATGGAGCCGAAGTCGGTGGTGCCCGCGGTGGCGACCACGGCCATGGGGACGAGGTCCTCGGCCCGGCAGCGCTCCAGCTCTGCCGCGAGGGCCAGGGTCCGCATCCGCTGGTCCTTGTCGACCGGGACGGTCACGACGGACTCCGGGGGCAGGCCGAGGAGTTTGGCGGACTTCTGGACGCTGAAGTGGCCGGCCTCGGACGCGAAGATGCGCAGCCGGGCGAGGTCGTCGGTCTTGCTCTCCTCGCGGGCGAGCAGCAGCGCCTGGAGGTTGGACTGGGAGCCGCCCGAGGTGAAGACGCCGTCGGCGGCCGGGCCGAGGCCGATCCGCGCGGCCGTCCAGTCGATCAGTTTGCGCTCGATGAGCGTGCCGCCCGCGGACTGGTCCCAGGTGTCGAGCGAGGAGTTGACGGCGGACAGCACGGCCTCGCCGAGCACGGCCGGGATGACGACCGGGCAGTTGAGGTGGGCCAGATAGCGCGGGTGGTGGAAGTAGACGGCGTCGCGGAGGTAGACGTCCTCCAGCTCGTCGAGCGCGGCGACCGTGTCGAGCAGCGGCTCGTCGAGGTCGACCGCGTCGACGGCGGGGGAGAGTGCGTCGGGTGTGACGCCGGTGAACGGCCGTGCGGTGGTGGCGAGTTTGGCCGCCACCCGCTCGATTCCCTCGGTCACGGAACTGCGGTACAACTCCGCGGTCGTGTCATTGAGCAGGTGCGAGCGCATGAACGGTTCCTCCGGGTGGGGATGAGGTGGTTCCCGGGTGGGGCAGGAGTGCCGCGGGCCATGGGCAGGGGCGGGGCCGCGGTGTGTACTTAGGTTAGCCTAACCTAAGTTTCACGCGCGACCCCGCCCCACTTTATGGCGGAATGTGTAGGTGTGTGGCGGGAATTGAGCCTAGGCGGTGGCGGCCTCGGCCCGCAGCGCGTCCTCGCTCAGGCCGCGCCGCCAGTACCCGACGAACGTCACGGCGCGCTTGTCGTAGCCGCGCTCGCGCACCAGGTGGCGGCGGAGCTCCTTCATCGCGCCGGACTCGCCGGACAGCCAGGCGTACGGCCGCGCGGCGTCCGGGAGCCGGGCCGCGCGCAGGGCGTCGAGCGCGCTGGGTGCCCGCTCGTCGCGGACCAGCCAGTGCACGGTGAGCTGGGCCGCCGTGAGGATCGGCTGGATGTCGGCGCGGTGCGGGACCTCCAGCCACACGTGCGCGGAGACGGACGGCGGCAGCCAGGCCAGGATGCCGAGCGCGGCGGGCAGGGCCGTCTCGTCGGCCCACATGAGGATGTGGTCGAAGTCCTGCGGGGGCCGGCAGCGCACCGCCGCGTTGTCGCGGACCGCGGGGCCGAGCACCACGACCCTGTCGCCCGCCGTCGCGGCCTCGGCCCAGCGGCAGGCGGGGCCGGTGGTGGCCGGGGCGTCGTTGTGCAGCACGAAGTCGATGTCGACCTCCTGCGCCGGGTACCGGCGCTGGCCGCTCAGGGTGTACGAGCGCATGACCGCGCGGACGTCGTCCGGCAGCGCCCGGTACGCGGCGTGCCAGCCGTGGCCGTCGTCGCCCGGCAGGACGGGCGGCAGGACCGGCGCGTCCTGGCCGGGCCGCGGCAGGAACAGGGAGAGGGACTGGTCCCGGCCTCCGCCGTGGAAGTGTTCGAGGTCGGGGCCGGTGAAGGTCACCCGGAGCAGCGACGGGCCGAGCCGTCGCGTGCGGACCACTTGCAGATCGAAGAATCGGAAAGGGGCTACAGCGGGGGCTTCGGCCGTCGCGGTCATGGGGTCAGGACACCTTCTTCGCGGTCTCGATCGCCTGGGCGAGGTGCTCCAGGAGCGGGGCGCACTTGTCGTAGGACAGGATCGGCTCGGGGGAGCGGGCGATGACCTGGCCCGCCTTGACGGCCGGCAGCTTCTTCCAGGTGCCCTCTTCGATGGCGTCGGGCTGGAGGGCCTGGGCGCGGTCGTCCATCATGATGATGTCGGCCGGGTACTTGTCGACGTTCTCCCAGCTCAGGTTCTCGAACCAGCCGCCGGAGTCCTTCTTCGCCTTCGCCGGCGGCTCGACGAAGTTCACGCCGAGGGCCTTGAAGTACTCCAGGTCGATGGAGAGGTCCGTGCCGGACACGTAGAAGATGTCCGCGCTCGCCGAACCGGCCAGGACCCTGATGTCGGGGTGCGCCTTGGCGGCCCTGCGCAGTCGGGCGGCCGCGTCCTCGAAGCGCTTCTTCGCGGCGACGACCTTCGCGTCCTTCAGGTCCCCGCCCAGCGACTCGGCCAGCGCGTACATCCGCTCCAGCGGCTTGGTCAGCTGGCGGTCGAAGACGGAGACGCCGACGCTCGGGGCGAGTTCGGCGATCTTGTCCTTGGACTCCTCGGGGACGTACCAGAGGGTGCCGGCGCTGTCGAACATCGTGCTGATCAGGACGTCGGGCGCCAGGCCCGCGTACTTCTCGATGTTGAACTGGCCCCAGGTGTTGCCGATGACGGTGACCTTGTCGACCGGCATGTCGCCGGCCTGCACGTCCGGCTTGCCGCCCTTGCCGGTGGTCGGGCCGAAGACGCCCTTGACCTGGATGCCGTAGTCGTAGAGGGCGGCGCCGACGCCGGTGAAGGCGACGATGTTCGCCGGGGGCGCGTCCAGCTTCACGGTCGTGCCCCGGTCGTCCTCGAACGACCAGGGGCCGGGCTTCTCCGTGGTCCTCGCCGCGGCCGAACCGCCGTCCCCGGAGTCGCCGCCGCAGGCGGCGAGCGCGGCGCCGAGGCCGAGGGCCCCGCCGGCGGCGATCAGGCCGCGGCGGGTGGGGCGGGACAGTCGGGAGTGGGACATCACGGGCCGCTTTCGGACGTGCCGGAACCCTTCCCGGCAGGGGCGCAGAACTGAGGGTAGGTTAACCTAAGTTCCTGTGATGTCCAGGGGGCGGGGCGACCGGCCCGCCGACGGGCCGATTCCTAGCCGGTGAGCCCCAGTTCACGGGCGATCAGCATGCGCTGCACCTCACTCGTGCCCTCCCCGATCTCCAGGATCTTGGAGTCCCGCCACATCCGCGCCACCGGGTACTCGTTCATGAAGCCGTAGCCGCCGTGGATCTGGGTCGCCTCGCGCGCGTTGTCCACCGCGACCGTCGACGAGTACAGCTTCGCGAGCGCCGCCTCCTTCTTGAACGGCTCCCCGGACACCAGCCGCGACGCCGCGTCCCGCCACGCGAGCCGCGCGGTGTGCGCCTTCATCTCCATGTCGGCGATCTTGAACTGGATCGCCTGGAAGCCGCCGATGCTCCGCCCGAAGGCGTGCCGCTCCTTGGCGTACTTCACCGACTCGTCGACACAGCCCTGGGCGAGGCCGGTGGCGAGCGCCGAGATCGCGACGCGGCCCTCGTCGAGGATGCGCAGGAACTGGGCGAAGCCGCGGCCCTCGGTGCCCAGCAGGTTCGCCGCCGGCACCCGGACGTCGTCGAAGTGCAGTTCGCGGGTGTCCGACGCGTTCCACCCCACCTTCGAGTAGGGCGCCGCGACCGTGAAGCCGGGCGTCCCGGACGGCACGATGACCGACGAGATCAGCGGCCTGCCGTCCGCCGTGCGCCCGGTCACCGCCGTCACCGTCACCAGACCGGTGATGTCCGTACCGGAGTTGGTGATGAAGCACTTCGTGCCGTTGACCACCCAGTCGCCGCTCTCCGGGTCGCGGGTGGCCGTGGTGCGGGTGCCGCCCGCGTCCGAGCCCGCCTCCGGCTCGGTCAGCCCGAACGCGCCGAGCAGCTCGCCCGAACAGAGCCTCGGCAGCCACTCCCGCTTCTGCTCCTCGGTGCCGAACAGATGGATCGGCATCGCGCCGAGCGAGACGCCGGCCTCCAGCGTGATGGCGACGGAGGAGTCGACCCGGGCCAGCTCCTCCAGCGCGATGCCGAGCGCCAGGTAGTCGCCGCCCATGCCGCCGTACTCCTCCGGGAACGGCAGCCCGAACAGGCCCATCCGGCCCATCTCGCGCACGATCTCGTACGGGAACTCGTGCCGCTCGTAGTAGTCGCCGATCTTCGGCGCGACGACCTCGTGCGCGAACTCCTCGACGGTGCGCCGCAGTTCCTCGTGCTCGGGGGAGAGGTGGTGGTCCATCGTCGTCACTGCTCCTGGGGGGTCGCGGAGAGGGCACGCACGGTGCGGGAGGGGCTGGGTCGGCCCAGGTGTCCGGCCATCCACCGGCTGGTGTCGGTGAGCAGGCCGAGGTCGACGCCGGTCTCGATGCCGAGCCCGCGCAGCATCCACACCAGGTCCTCGGTGGCGAGATTGCCGGTGGCGCTCTTCGCGTACGGGCAGCCGCCGAGGCCGCCGGCGGACGCGTCGACCGTGCGCACGCCGAGCTGGAGCGCCGCCAGGGTATTGGCGAGCGCCTGCCCGTAGGTGTCGTGGAAGTGCACGCCGAGCACGTCGACGGGCACGCCCTGCGCGGTCAGCGCCGCGAGCAGGGCCCGGACATGGCCGGGGGTGGCCACGCCGATCGTGTCGCCGAGGCTCAGCTCGTCGCAGCCCAGGTCCCGCAGGGCCTTGGCGACGGAGACCACCTGGGACACCGGGACCGGGCCCTCCCACGGGTCGCCGAAGCACATGGAGAGATAGCCGCGCACGTGCGCCCGCGCCTCCCGGGCGCGGGCCACCACCGGCGCGAACATCGCCAGGGACTCGGCGACCGTGCGGTTCAGGTTGGCCTTCGCGAAGGACTCGGTGGCGCTGGCGAACACCGCGATGCGGGTGGCGCCGAGCGCCAGGGCGCGGTCCAGGCCCTTCTCGTTCGGCACCAGGACCGGCAGGCGCACCTCGGCGGGCAGGTCCTGGAGCGCGGGGAACAGCGTCTCCGCGTCCGCCAGTTGGGGAACCCACTTCGGGTGCACGAAGCTGGTGGCCTCGATGGTGGTCAGGCCGGCCCGGGCCAGCCGGTGGACGAACTCCGCCTTGACCTCGGTGGGGACCGTGGACTTCTCGTTCTGGAGGCCGTCGCGCGGGCCCACCTCGTGGATGCGGACGCGGGCGGGCAGGTGCTCGGCGGGGACCACCATGGGCAGTGCGCTCACTGTGCGGCCTCCTCGCCCGGTGCCGCCGGCCGCGCCGGTGGCTCCACCACCGCCAGGACCTGGTCCATGGCGACCGTCGTGCCCGGGGTCACGTCCAGCTCGGTGACCGTGCCCGCGTGCGGGGCCGCGATGACGTGCTCCATCTTCATCGCCTCCACCACCAGCAGGCTCTGGCCCTCGGTGACGGCGTCGCCGACCGCCACCTTGACGACGGTCACCGTGCCGGGCATGGGCGCGGTGAGGGAGCCCGCGCCGCCGGACCCGGCGCCGGTCAGGGCCGCCGCCACCGGGTCGTGGTCGCGGACCTGCCACGCGTCGCCGTCGCGGCCCAGCCAGTCGCCCGCGGACGCCGTCAGGCGGGCGGGGACCGTCGGGACGCCGTCGACCAGGACCTCGGTGCCGCGGACGCGGACCTCGACCGGGTCGTGTCCGGGGACGCGGACGTGGTGCACGGTCCAGGCGGGGACGCCGCCCAGGCGCCAGCCGTCGGGCCGCGCGAACGGATCCACCCAGCCGCCGCCGTCCGCCGGGGCGAGCGCCCGCTGGCGCAGCACCCCCGCCGCCGCGTACACCGCCGCCGGGACGTCCGCCTCGACCAGCGCGTCGGCCTCGCGCTCCACGAGACCGGTGTCCAACGCGCCCGCCACGACCGCCGGATGGGCCAGCAGGCGGCGCAAAAAGCCGGCGTTGGTCGGCACGCCGAGGGTCACCGTCCGCGCCAGCGCGGCCCGCAGCCGGCGCAGCGCCGTGTCCCGGTCGGGGCCGTACGCGATGACCTTCGCCAGCATCGGGTCGTAGAGCGAGGAGACCTCGGTGCCCACGCCGAGCCCGGAGTCGGTGCGCACCCCGTCGCCCTCGGGCTCGCTCAGCGCGAGGATCGTGCCGCCCGAGGGGAGGAACCCGCGCGCGGGGTCCTCGGCGCACAGCCGGGCCTCCACCGCGTGCCCGGTGAGCGTGATGTCGGCCTGGGCGAACGGCAGCCGCTCGCCCGCCGCGACCCGCACCTGCCACTCCACCAGGTCCAGGCCGGTGACCAGCTCGGTGACCGGGTGCTCGACCTGGAGGCGGGTGTTCATCTCCATGAAGTAGTACGCGGACGGGTCGTCGCCCGGGACGATGAACTCCACCGTGCCCGCGCCCCGATAGCCGCACGAGCGGGCCGCCTCCACGGCCGCCGCGCCCATCGCCTCCCGGGTCGCGTCGTCGAGGAGCACGCTGGGCGCCTCCTCGACGATCTTCTGGTGGCGGCGCTGGAGGGAGCACTCGCGCTCGCCGAGGTGCACGACGCCGCCGTGCCCGTCGGCCAGGACCTGGATCTCGATGTGCCGGGGGCGGTCGACCCACCGCTCCACGAGCAGCGTGTCGTCGCCGAAGGAGGTCCGGGCCTCGCGGCGCGCGGCGGCGATCTCCTCCTCCAGCAGGGACAGCTCGCGCACCAGCCGCATGCCCTTGCCGCCACCGCCCGCGGAGGGCTTGAGCAGCACCGGGGCGCCCAGCTCGCGCGCGGCCGCGGCCAGGTCCGGGTCGCGGCCGCCGGGCACCACCGGGACGCCGGCCGCCTCGACCGTCTCCTTGGCGCGGATCTTGTCGCCCATCAGCGCGATCGCGTCCGGGGAGGGGCCGATGAAGGTCAGGCCCGCGTCCTCGCAGGCCCGCGCGAACGTCGCGTTCTCCGCGAGGAAGCCGTATCCCGGGTGGACCGCCTGCGCGCCCGTGCGCCGGGCCGCCTCGACGATCCGCTCCACCGACAGATAGCTCTCGGCGGCGGGCGGCGGGCCGATGCGCACCGACTCGTCGGCCTCGCGCACGTGCCGGGCGTCCGCGTCGGCGTCGCTGTGGACCGCCACCGAGCGGATGCCGAGCTGCCGCAGCGTACGGATGACGCGGACGGCGATCTCGCCGCGGTTGGCGACCAGGACTGTGTCGAACACTTCCCTAAGCTCCTCTCACATCCGGAAGACGCCGAAGCCGCCGGACTTCTCCGGAAGCGGCGCGTGGGCACAGGCGGTCAGGGCCAGGCCGAGGACCTGGCGGGTCTCCAGGGGGTCGATCACGCCGTCGTCCCAGAGCCGCGCCGTGGCGTAGTACGCGTTCCCCTGGGTGTCGTACTGGGCGCGGATCGGGGCCTTGAACGCCTCTTCGGCGTCCGCGGGCCACTCCTCGCCGCGCGCCTGCGTCTGGTCGCGCTTGACCGTCGCCAGCACCGACGCGGCCTGCTCGCCGCCCATGACGCTGATCTTCGCGCCGGGCCACATCCACAGGAAGCGGGGCGAGTACGCGCGGCCGCACATCGAGTAGTTGCCCGCGCCGTACGAGCCGCCGATCACCACCGTCAGCTTCGGCACGCGGGTGCAGGCCACCGCCGTCACCATCTTGGCGCCGTGCTTGGCGATGCCGCCCGCCTCGTAGTCCTTGCCGACCATGAAGCCCGAGATGTTCTGGAGGAACACCAGCGGGATGCCGCGCTGGTCGCACAGCTCGATGAAGTGGGCGCCCTTCTGGGCGGATTCGGCGAACAGGATGCCGTTGTTGGCGACGATGCCGACCGGGTGGCCGTGGATCCGGGCGAAGCCGGTGACCAGCGTCTGCCCGAACTCGGCCTTGAACTCGGCGAACTGCGAGCCGTCGACGACCCGGGCGATGACCTCGCGGACGTCGTACGGGGTGCGCGGGTCGACCGGGACCGCGCCGTACAGGCCCGCCGGGTCCACCTTGGGCTCGGCGGCCGGGCGCACCGACCACGGCAGCGGGCCGCGCTCGGGCAGGGTGGAGACGATGGTCCGCACGATGCGCAGCGCGTGCGCGTCGTCCTCGGCGAGGTGGTCGGTGACGCCGGAGATCCGCGCGTGGACCTCGCCGCCGCCCAGCTCCTCGGCCGTGACGACCTCGCCGGTGGCCGCCTTCACCAGGGGCGGGCCGCCGAGGAAGATCGTGCCCTGATTGCGGACGATCACCGCTTCGTCGCTCATCGCCGGGACGTACGCGCCGCCGGCCGTGCACGAGCCGAGCACCGCCGCGATCTGCGGGATGCCCGCGCCGGACATCCGCGCCTGGTTGTAGAAGATCCGCCCGAAGTGGTCGCGGTCGGGGAACACCTCGTCCTGCATCGGCAGGAAGGCGCCCCCGGAGTCCACCAGATAGACGCACGGCAGCCGGTTCTCCAGCGCCACCTCCTGGGCGCGCAGGTGCTTCTTCACCGTCATCGGGTAGTACGTGCCGCCCTTGACGGTCGCGTCGTTGGCGACGATCACGCAGGCGCGGCCCGACACCTGGCCGATGCCGGCGATGACCCCGGCGGCCGGGGCCTGGTCCCCGTACATCCCGTCGGCCGCCAGCGGGGCCAGCTCCAGGAACGGGGAGCCCGGGTCGAGCAGGGTGTCCACGCGGTCGCGGGGCAGCAGCTTGCCGCGCGCGGTGTGCCGGGCGCGGGAGCGCTCGCCGCCGCCGAGCCGGGCGGCCGCCAGCTTCTCGCGCAGCTCGGCCGCGAGCGCCCGGTGCGCCGCCTCATTGGCCCGCCAGGCCTCCGAGGCGGGATCGGCCGCGCTCGTCAGCTCAGGTGCCTCCTGCATCCTGCGGTCCCCTCACCACGTCGTGATGTTAATGACCGTTAACCAGTCGCCTTCAGGTTAACGTCCGCTAACCTCGCTGTCTAGAATCGACGCATGGTCTCCAGAGCCACCAGAACCGATGCCCCCACCCGTCGCGAGCAGATCCTCAAAGAGGCCGCCCGGCTCTTCGCCGAGCGCGGGTTCCACGGGGTCGGGGTGGACGAGATAGGCGCCGCCGTCGGCATCAGCGGCCCCGGCCTCTACCGCCACTTCGCCGGCAAGGACGCGATGCTCGCCGAGCTCCTCGTCGGCATCAGCGGCCAGCTGCTCACCGGCGGCCGGCGCCGGCTCGCCGAGGCCGAGCACGGCCCGCAGGCGCTGCTGGACTCGCTCATCGAGGGCCACATCGACTTCGCCCTCGACGACCGGGACCTGATCACGCTGCACGACCGCGAGCTGGACCGCCTGCGCGACACCGACCGCAAGCTGGTGCGCTCCCTCCAGCGCCAGTACGTGGAGCTGTGGGTGGAGGTCGTGCGCGAGGTCCACCCCGACCTCGCCGAACCGCACGCGCGCGTGGCCGTCCACGCCGTCTTCGGCCTGCTGAACTCCACCCCGCACCTGAGCCGCCCGCAGTCGCTGCCCGGGCGGGAGAGCACCGCCCGGATGCTGCACCGGCTGGCGCGCGGGGCGTTCGCGACCGCCGCGGAGTGACGTGTATCTCTGGACGCTCCGGTGACCGGCCGGTAACGTTGTTATGAGCAAGCGCTTAGTCGTCGTAGAGGGAGAGTTCTCCGTGCGCCGTACCGTTTTTGATGAGGACCACGAGGCGTTCCGGGAGACCCTGCGCGCCTTCGTCGAGGCCGAGGTCGTCCCCCACTACGACGCCTGGTTCCAGGAGGGCATCGTCCCGCGCGAGCTGTACACCAAGCTCGCCGACCTGGGCCTGTTCGGCATCAACGTGCCGGAGGAGTTCGGCGGCGCCGGCCTCGAGACGCACAAGTTCGAGGCCATCCAGTACGAGGAGACCGCCCGCGCGGGCGTCACCTTCGGCGGCTCGGGCGTCCACGTCCTGCTCGCGCTCCCGTACATCAAGATGCTCGGCACCGACGAGCAGAAGAAGCGCTACCTGGAGAAGTTCGTCACCGCCGAGGAGATGTGGGCCCTCGCGATGACCGAGCCGGGCACCGGCTCCGACCTCGCCGGCATGAAGACCACGGCGAAGCTCTCCGAGGACGGCACGCACTACGTCCTCAACGGCTCGAAGACGTTCATCACCGGCGGCGTGCACGCCGACCGCGTCATCGTCTGCGCCCGCACCGCCGCGCCGACCGCCGACGACCGCCGCTTCGGCATCTCGCTCTTCGCCGTCGACACCACGTCCGAGGGCTACTCGATCGGCCGCAAGCTCGACAAGCTGGGCCTGCGCACCTCCGACACCGCCGAGCTGGCGTTCGTCGACGTGAAGGTGCCCGTCGAGGACCTGCTGGGCGAGGAGAACAAGGGCTTCTACTACCTCGGCCAGAACCTGCCCTCCGAGCGCTGGGGCATCGCCTACGGCGCGTACGCGCAGGCCAAGGCCGCCGTCGCGTTCGCCAAGCAGTACGTGCAGGACCGCACCGTCTTCGGCAAGCCGGTCGCGTCCTTCCAGAACACCAAGTTCGAGCTGGCCGCCTGCCAGGCCGAGGTGGACGCCGCCGAGGCCGTCGCCGACCGCGCCCTGGAGGCCCTGGACGCCGGTGAGCTGACCGCCGCCGAGGCCGCTTCGGCCAAGCTGTTCAACACCGAGGTCGCGCACCGCGTCATCGACCGCTGCCTCCAGCTGCACGGCGGCTACGGGTTCATGAACGAGTACCCGATCGCCCGCCTGTACGCGGACAACCGCGTCAACCGCATCTACGGCGGCACCAGCGAGGTCATGAAGATGATCATCGCGAAGAACATGGGCCTGTAACCCACGGGACCCGGACGTCGCATACAACTGAGCGCATGAACAAGGCACTTCAGTCCCTCCTCGATCTGCTCGACCTGGAGCGGATCGAGGAGGACATCTTCCGGGGCCGGTCGCGGTCCGCCGTCGTCCCCCGGGTCTTCGGCGGACAGGTGGCGGCCCAGGCGCTGGTCGCCGCCGGCCGCACCGTCCCGGCCGACCGGCACGCGCACTCCCTGCACGCGTACTTCCTCGTCGCGGGGGACCCCGGCGCGCCCATCGTCTACACCGTCGACCGGATCAGGGACGGCCGCTCCTTCACCACCCGGCGGGTCGTCGCCATCCAGCACGGGCAGCCGATCTTCCACCTCTCCGCGTCCTTCCAGACGTACGAGGACGGTCTGGAGCACCAGGCGGACATGCCGCCCGCGCCCGACCCGGCGTCGCTGCCGACGGCCGCCGAGATGCTGCCCCGCTACACCGGCGTCCTCGGCGCCGACCGCGTCCGCCGGCTGCTCGAAGCGCGCGAGGCCGTCGACCTGCGGTACGTGGACGCGCCGCCGTTCGCCTTCGTCGGCGAGCCGCAGCAGCCGCGCTCGCAGGTCTGGTTCCGCACCGACGGCAAGCTCGCGGACGACCCGCTGCTCCACGTCTGCCTCGCCACCTACGTCTCCGACATGACCCTCCTCGACTCCGTGCTGCTCGCCCACGGGCGCGGCGGCTGGGCCGTCGGCGACGTCGTCGGGGCCTCCCTCGACCACGCCATGTGGTTCCACCGGCCCTTCCGCGCCGATGAATGGCTCCTCTACGACCAGCAGTCGCCGTCCGCGTCCGGCGGCCGGGGCCTCGGACAGGCCCGCATCCACACCCAGGACGGGCGGCTCGCGATCACCGTGATCCAGGAAGGCGTGGTTCGCGTTCCGCGCTGATCGGACATATGGTCCCGTACGTGGATGTACGGGACGGCGGTGACGTGGTGGCGGACGGGTCCGACGACGCGGGGCAGGGCGGTGGGGAGAGTGTCTTCACGGTGCTCGTCGCCGCGGCGGCCAACCTCGGCATCGCGCTCGCCAAGGCCGTCGCCGGGCTCATCAGCGGCTCCAGCGCGATGCTCTCCGAGGCCGCGCACTCCTTCGCGGACACCGTCACCGAACTGATGCTGCTCACGGCCCTCAAGCGCGGCGCCAAGCCCGCCGACGAGGACCACCCGCTGGGCCACGGCGGCGAACGGTACGTGTGGGCGCTGCTGGCCGCCGTCGCCACGTTCGTCGGCGGCGCCGTCTTCTCCCTCTACGACGGCATCCACACCCTCGTCGCCGGTGAGGACCTGGGCGATCCGCTGGTCTCCTACATCGTGCTCGCCGTCGCCTTCCTGCTGGAGGGCTTCTCGCTGCGCACCGCCGTCAGGCAGGCGCGGGGGGAGGCGGCCCGGTTCAAGGCGTCCTTCGGCACGTACCTGAAACACACGCCCGACACCGCCGTGAAGGCCGTCGTCATGGAGGACAGCGCCGCGCTCGCCGGCCTGCTGCTCGCCGCCGGCGGGCTGCTGGGCGGCCAGCTGAGCGGGTCCGGGGTGTGGGACGGGATCGCCTCGCTGTGCATCGGGGGACTGCTGCTGTGGGTCGCCTGGGTGCTGGGGCGGTCCAACGCCCAACTGCTGGTGGGGCGGCCGTTGCCGCGGTCCGTGCGCGACGAGATCCGCACGCTGCTGCTCGGCAGCGAGCACGTCGAGAGCGTGCTGGAGCTGACGACGCTGGTGCAGGGGCCCCGGGAGGCGCTCGTCGCCGCCAAGGTCGACTTCCGGGACGCGTCCACCGCCGCGCAGATCGAGTGGGCCTGCGAGGACGCCGCCCGGCGGTTGCAGGAGCGGTTCCCCGCCGTACGACGGGTGTACCTGGACCCGACCCCCGGATTCGCCCAGCGCCGCGAGGCGGGCCTGGACCCCTGGTAGCACCGGCCCCGGTGGCGCCGCGCGGCCTCCCCGGCGAGAGCCGCACACGGACGCCGGGCCGGGTGCGGGGCTAGTTCAGGAGCGAGGCCGCGGTCAGCAGGTAGGCCGTCATCGGGTCGTAGTGGCGCGGGCTCGTCACGTGGTCGTCCAGGGGGACCGTCACCTGCATGGTGCCCTCGGCCTCCCCGACGAACAGCGCGGGATCGTTGCAGTCCGCGTACCCCACGGAGTCGATCCCGCGCTGGGCGGCGCACCCCGCCCACCCGTGATCGGCGACGACCAGATCGGGCAGCGGACGCCCGGCGCGCTCCAGGCCGTCCAGGATCCGTGTCATCGGGTCGGGGGAGTGCGTGTGCCACAGCGTCGCCCCGCGCTCCAGCATCGCCACGTCCGCGAACTGGAAGACCATGCCCTCCTCGGTGGCCAGCCCCTCGGGGACCACGACGATCTCGCAGCCGGCCGCGCGCAGCGCCGCCGCCGTCGCCCGGTGCACGTCGAGCAGCCCGCCCGGGTGTCCGGTGGCGAACAGCACGCGCTGCCGGTCCTCGGCCGCCTTGTGCAGCCGCGCGGCCATCCGCTCCAGCGCGTCCACCGTCAGCTCCGGGTCGATGGTGTCCTGCCCGTAGCGGTGCTCCGGGTCGTCGACGACCCCGCAGCGCTCGGCCATCACCGAGAGCACGTCCTGCTCGTCGGTCCAGCGGTCGCCGAGTTCCAGGCCCAGCCAGAAGTGCCGGTCGCCGTTCGCGAGCTTGCGGTAGTGGGAGAGGTTGTTCTCGCGGGGCGTGGCCACGTCGCCCGCGATGCGGGTGCGGACGAGGTGGTCGATCAGGGCGGCGCGGGTCGGACTGTCGGTGGGTATCCCGGGTATCGGCATGGCTCCATTGTGCCGGGGGCCGCCCGGGGGCGCCGATCGGTTCCGCGGAGTGGGACCGGCGCCACCCCCGCTCCGGGCCTCGGAATTCCGGTGCCCCCCGCACGGTTTTCTCCGTACCCTCCCCCGTATGACCCCTCAGGATCCGCGTCCCGCACCCGGCCCGCTCACCGTCGGCGCCGCCTGTTTCACCGTGCTCGCCTGGGCCTCCGCCTTCGTCTCCATCCGCAGCGCGGGCGCCGCCTACTCGCCCGGCGCGCTGGCCCTCGGGCGGCTGCTCGCCGGGTCGGTGGTGCTCGTCGCGCTGGTGCTGATCCGCCGCGAGGGGCTGCCGCCGCGCGGCGCCTGGCGCGGGATCGCGGTGTCGGGCGTGGTGTGGTTCGGCGCCTACATGGTGGCGCTGAACTGGGGCGAGCGGCTCGTCGACGCCGGCACCGCCGCCCTGCTCGTGAACGTCGGCCCGATCCTGATGGCGCTGCTCGCCGCCCGGCTGCTCGGCGAGGGGCTGCCGCCGCGGCTGCTCACCGGGATGGGCGTGTCGTTCGCCGGAGCGGCCGTGGTCGGCCTGTCGATGTCGGCCGGTTCCTCGGGTTCCGGGGACGTCGGGGGCAGCACGGGCGAGCTGGTCGGCGGTGTCGCGCTGTGCCTGCTGGCCGCCGTGGCGTACGCGGTCGGCGTCGTCTCCCAGAAGCCCGCCCTGTCGTACGGCTCCCCGCTCCAGGTCACCGCGTTCGCCTGCCTGATCGGTACGGCGGTCTGCCTGCCGTTCTCCGGCCAGCTGGTCTCCGAGGCGTCCCGCGCCCCGATGTCCGCGACGCTCAACATGGTCTACCTCGGCGTCGTGCCCACCGCGCTCGCCTTCACCACCTGGACGTACGCGCTCGCCCGCACGCCCGCCGGGAAGATGGGCGCGACGACGTACGCCGTGCCCGCGATCGTCGTCCTGCTGAGCTGGCTGTTCCTGGACGAGGTGCCCGGCTGGCTGACCCTGCTCGGCGGTGCGCTGTGCCTGGCCGGCGTCGCGGTCTCCCGGTCCCGGGCGCGGGCCGCCGTGCGCGGCACCGAGATCGTCCCCCGGGTGGCGGAGCGGCCGGAGGACCGGCCGGAGGACCGGCCGGAGGAGCGGGCGGGGGCGCAGGCGCAGGAGCGGCCGGAGAGCGCCGGCACCGGCAGCTGACCGGGCTCCGTACGCCGTGTCCAGGTGCGTGAGGCGCATTTGGCCGGATGGGCGGAGACGGGCCCGGGGGGCGCGGGTTAGGGTCCAGCCGACACCAGGCGTGCGCCCGCGCGCCCCCGTACGGCGAGAGGGAAGGCTCCGCGATGAACGACTCCACGGAGCGGGACGGCCGGCCGATGACCACCGTGGCCTGCGCCCAGCTCGCCCTCGGGGTCGGCGACGTCGCCGAGAACCTGGCCGCCGCCGAGGAGGCCGTCGAGGCCGCCGCCCGCGCCGGTGCGCGGGTCGTCGTACTGCCCGAACTCGCCAACAGCGGCTACGTCTTCGCGTCCGTCGCCGAGGCCCGCGCGCTCGCCGAACCGGTCGACGGGCCGACCGTCACCGCCTGGTCGGCCGCCGCCCGGCGGCACGGGGTCACCCTCGTCGCGGGCCTCGCCGAACTCGACGCCGAGGGCCGGGTCCGCAACTCCGCCGTCGTCGTCGACCCGGCCGGCGAGCTGCGCGCCGTCTATCGCAAGGCCCACCTCTTCGGCACCGAGAAGGACTTCTTCGTACCCGGCGACGCGGCGCCCCCGACCGTCGACATCGACGGCGTCGGGCGGATCGGGGTCATGGTCTGCTACGACCTGGAGTTCCCCGAGTGGGTGCGGCGGGCGGCGCTCGCCGGGACCGAGCTGCTGTGCGCGCCCGTGAACTGGCCGCTGTTCCCGCGGCCCGAGGGGGAGCGGCCGGCCGAGGTCGTCAAGGCGCAGGCCGCTGCCGCGGGGAACCGGATGTATGTGGCCGTCGCCGATCGGGCCGGGGACGAGCGCGGGGTCGTCTGGACCGGGGGCTCGGTGATCGTCGACCCCGACGGGTTTCCGGTCGCCGGGCGGGTGCCTAGTGGGGGGCCGGCGTTGTTGCTGGCGTCCTGTGATCTCGCGCAGGCCCGCGACAAGTCTCTCGGCGCCCACAACAACGTCTTCACCGACCGCCGCCCCGACCTCTACTGAGCGGTTCCCCGCGCTCCTGGGCGGTTCTTTGGGGGTGCGCACCGGTGGCCGCGTCTCGCGCAGTTCCCCGCGCCCCTGGGGTCGTCTTTCGGGCGCGCCACCGTCGTGGCTGGTCGCGCAGTTCCCCGCGCCCCTGGGTGGTTTTTCGGGCGCGCGCCGGTGGCCGCTTCTCGCGCAGTTCCCCGCGCCCCTGGTGGGTCGTCTTTCGGGTGCGCCGCCGTCGTGGCTGGTCGCGCAGTTCCCCGCGCCCCTGGTGGGTCGTCTT
>NZ_JBIVKH010000020.1:0-135316 GCF_044750685.1 Streptomyces sp. NPDC088785 | reverse complement strand
TGGAACCACTCGTGCTGGTCGCTGGTGTGGTTCATGACGAAGTCGATGATCACGCGCATGCCGCGCTGGTGCGCGGCGTCCACGAACTCCACGAAATCGGCGAGGTCGCCGAACTCGGGGAGCACCGAGGTGTAGTCCGAGACGTCGTAACCGCCGTCGCGGAGCGGGGACTTGAAGAAGGGTGGCAGCCAGAGGCAGTCCACTCCCAGCCACTGGAGGTAGTCCAGTTTCGCCGTGATGCCCTTGAGGTCGCCGACGCCGTCGCCGTTGCTGTCCTGGAAGGAGCGGACCAGGACCTCGTAGAAGACGGCACGCTTGAACCAATCCGGGTCCCGGTCCTTCTGCGGTGTGTCCTCGAAGGTGTCCGGGACGGGCTCATTCATGATCATGGTGTGGGTGACCCTCCGCATTCCTCTTCCAGAGAATTCATCGCGGCGTGGACGGTCGCAGGACGGTGAAGACGTGCGCGGGCGTTCGGCCCGGCTCGAGGCGCACGTAATTCGTCCTGCCCCAGTGGTAGCTGTCCCCGGTGAGCTCGTCGCGCACCGCCAGGGATTCGTGCCAGCCGAATCCCAGTTGTGGCATGTCCAACGAGACCGTCGCTTCCTGGGTGTGGTGCGGGTCGAGGTTCACGACCACCAGAACCGTGTTCGATCCGCTGCGTTTCGCGTACACGACGACCTCGTCCTTGTCGGCGTGATGGAAATGCACGTCCCGCAATTGCCTCAGTGCCGGACTGCGGCGCCGGATGTCGTTGAGCGCGGTGATCAGCGGGGCGATGGTCCGCCCCTCCCGCGCCGCCGACTCCCAGTCCCGCGGCCGCAGTTCGTACTTCTCGGAGTGCAGGTACTCCTCGCTGCCGGGGCGCAGCGGAGTGTTCTCGCACAGCTCGTACCCGCTGTAGACGCCCCAGGCGGGCGAGAGCGTCGCGGCGAGCACCGCGCGCAGCTCGAAGGCCGGACGGCCGCCGTCCTGGAGGAATTCATGCAGGATGTCCGGGGTGTTGGTGAAGAAGTTCGGCCGCATGCACGCGGCTTTCTCGCCCGCCAGTTCCTCGACGTACTCCGTCAGTTCCTGTTTCGAATTGCGCCAGGTGAAGTAGGTGTACGACTGCTGGAAACCGATCTCGGCGAGGGTGCGCATCATCGCCGGGCGGGTGAACGCCTCCGCCAGGAAGATGACGTCGGGGTCGCTGCGGTTGATGTCCGCGATGACGTGCTCCCAGAAGGCGACCGGCTTGGTGTGCGGATTGTCGACCCGGAAGATCCGCACGCCGTGCGCCATCCAGTGGCGCAGCAAGCGGGTCGTCTCCGCGATCAGGCCGGGCAGGTCCGCGTCGAAGGCGATGGGGTAGATGTCCTGGTATTTCTTCGGCGGGTTCTCCGCGTACGCGATCGTGCCGTCGGGCCGGTGGTGGAACCACTCCGGGTACTTCTCCACCCAGGGGTGGTCGGGCGAGCACTGGAGCGCGAAGTCCAGGGCGATCTCCAGGCCGAGCTCCCGCGCCCGCGCCACGAACGCGTCGAAGTCCTCCAGGGTGCCGAGGTCCGGGTGGATCGCGTCGTGCCCGCCGTCCGGCGAACCGATGGCCCAGGGGACGCCGACGTCGTGCGGGCCGGGGGAGAGGGAGTTGTCGGGGCCCTTGCGGAACGTGGTGCCGATCGGGTGCACCGGCGGCAGGTACACCACGTCGAAGCCCATCTCCGCGATGGCCGGCAGCCGCCGCGCCGCCGTCTCGAAGGTGCCGCTCACCGGCGGCTTACCCGGCTCGACCACCGCGCCCTCGGAGCGCGGGAAAAACTCGTACCAGGACCCGTACAGCGCCCGCTCCCGCTCCACCAGCAGCGGCAACTCCGCGCTGGTGGTGAGCAGTTCGCGCACCGGGTGACGGGCCAGGACCTCGTCCACGTCCGGGGTGAGGGCGGCGGCGAGCCGGGCCGCGGGGGAGCGGGTGGTGTCGCGCAGGGCGGCGACGGCCGCCAGGACGGGGGCGCGGCGCGGTGCGGGCACACCGTCGGCGGCCCGCTCGTGCAGCGCGGCGCCCTCCGCCAGGACCAGTTCGGTGTCGATGCCCGCCGGGACCTTGATCCGGGCGGTGTGCCGCCAGGTCGTCACGGGGTCGCCCCACGCCTCGACGCGGAACGTCCAGGAGCCGGTCGCGCCGGCGGTGACCTCGGCGCCCCAGCGGTCGGTGCCCGGGGCCAGTTCGCGCATCGGCGTCCAGGGCCCCTCCTGCCCGTCGGGGCCGCTCAGCACGACGTTGGCGGCGACCGCGTCATGCCCCTCGCGGAACACGGTGGCCGTCACCAGAAAGGTTTCTCCAACCACGGACTTGGCCGGGCGGGCGCCGCCCGCGATCAGCGGCGCGACGTCCCGGATCGGGATGCGGCCCGTGGTGACCACGACCGGAGCCGGCGGTTCCGGTGCCGGGGGTGCCGGGGCCGGAGCCGCCCGCACGGGCCGCGGGGCGGTCTCGGGGGCGGACGTCTCGCGCGCGGGCGCCTTCTTGCGCGCGGGCTTCTTCTGGGACGCCTGGGACGGCTTCTTCTGGGACGGCTTCTTGCGGGACGGCTTCTCGTGGTCGGGGCGTGGCTGCTCGGGGTCGGGCTGGGGGGACGAGCGCTGTGCGGGCATGACCGCTCCTGTCCGCGGAGGATTCGGGGGACTGCGGAGGTGCACGTCGAGTCAGAGGGTCGTGCGGGTACCGGAGGAGCCTTCCACCGCCGGTGGGCGGGCAATCCGGCACGGTGTTAACTACTGGCGCGTAAGGGCGCGCACCGGGCCGTTCCCGCCGCTGACGGTCGGCCGGATCATGAACTCACCTCTCGATCAAGGTTCGTTGAGCCGCCATGAAGGAGCGCGTACGACGTGGACGGGTAGTCGCCGCCGACCGCGAACAGGTCTCCACGAGTACCCCCGTTCGACGCTCTCGCACGCGTTTCTTTCCGGCCCTTCGGACCGCTGCGGCAGGATGGCCGCATGTCGATCATTCACCGCACCACGATCACGCCCACCAAGCTCGAACTGCTCGCCGCGTGGCTGCCGGAGCAGCCCTGGTTCCGGGGCGCGGGCGCCCCCGAACTCGCCAAGGCGGGCGGCTTCCGGCTCGACGACCCGGCCGGTGCGGTGGGCATCGAGTTCCTCGCCGTCACCGACGTCGCGGGGCCCGAGCCGGTGACGTACCTGGTGCCGATGACCTACCGCGGCGCCCCGCTGCCGGACGCCGCGGACGCGCTGATCGGCACCGTCGTGCACGGCGTGCTCGGCGAGCGCTGGGTGTACGACGGCCCCCGCGACCCGCTGCTCACGGCGCAGCTCGCCGCGCTGGTCAGGGGCGACGTGCCCGCGCACGACCAGAGCGTCGACGGCGCCCTCGACCCGACCGTCCACACCGCTCCCGGCGAGGGGCGCCCGGAGATCGTGCGCGTGCTGGAGCCCGGCTCCACCGCCCCGGCCGGGGTCACCGCCGAGTGGCGCGCGCCGGACGGCAGCCTGGTGCGGGGCGCCTTCGCCGTCGTGCGCGCCGGCTGACCACCGGCGCGCCGCCCGGACGGGGCGCCGACGGGATGTCGGGCGGCGCGGGGCCGCGGTCTCTGACATCGTGGCCCCGGCACCGGAGTTCACCTTCGGTGACGAGTCGTCACGGCCGGTCGGGGAGCAGCAGGGATGAGCGCACGGATGCGAGCACGCACGGACACCACCGCACGCGAGGACGCCCGGCGCCCCGAACGCCCCGAGCGCCCCGCGCGCGCCCGGCGGCGGGCCGCCCTCGCCGCCGCCCTCCTGTCCGTGGCCGGCCCGCTCGCCGCGCTCCCCGCGGCGCCCGCGCGGGCGTACAGCCCCGACCCCGCGGTCACCGCCGTCTACCGCGACACCGGCACCTGCCCGTGCCGCGGCGGCGCCCTCACCGACCCCTTCGACGGCACCACGTTCGCCCGCGACCCCGGCGGCTACGCGGTCAAACTGGAGCTGACCAGGGGGAGTTCGTTCGTCGGCAAGGTCGAGTTCCACCCCGACGGCGAGCGGCTGCGGGTGTACGACACGAAGAACGACCACGACACCTTCTACGTCCACGTCACGTACACCGACCACCGCGCCGTCCACGACCTCGGCACCTACACGCCGCCCGGCACCGCCGCCGTGGCCGACCGCACGGTCAAGGACTTCGACATCCCCGAGGGCGCCGGGGTCGACATCGCCGTCTACGACGACGCCCGCCTGACGGACCTCATCGGCGCGGCGCGGGGCACCGGCGGCGCCGTCGCCTGACGCCGGCCGGACCGCGGGCGCCCCGCCATGCGCCGTGGCTAGCGGCGTGGTCGCCCACTACCGTCGTAGGCCCGGGCCGCACAGCGCTGTGCCGGCCCGGTCCGCTGTGTCCCTGCGCACTGTCGAGGTGATCACGTGAAGGCCATCCGTCGATTCACCGTACGTCCGGTCCTGCCCGAACCCCTCGCCCCACTCCAGGAGTTGGCCCGTAATCTGCGCTGGTCCTGGCATCCGGGGACCCGAGATCTCTTCGCCCTGGTCGATCCGGCGCGCTGGGCCGCGTCCGACGGCGACCCGATGCGGCTGCTCGGAGACGTGCCGCCCGCCCGGCTCGCCGAACTCGCCGCCGACGAGGCCTTCCTGGCCCGGCTCGGCGAGGCCGCCGACGAGCTGCGCGGCTACCTCCACGACGACCGCTGGTACCAGGGCGCGGGCGCCGGGCCCGACCGGCTGCCGTCCTGCATCGCCTATTTCTCCCCCGAGTTCGGCATCGCCGCCGCCCTGCCGCAGTACTCGGGAGGTCTCGGCATCCTCGCCGGTGACCACCTCAAGGCGGCGAGCGACCTCGGGGTCCCGCTGATCGGCGTGGGCCTCCTCTACCGGCACGGCTACTTCCGGCAGTCGCTGTCCCGGGACGGCTGGCAGCAGGAGACGTACCCGGTCACCGATCCCCATGAACTGCCCCTGTCCCTGCTGTGCGAGCCGGACGGCACCCCCGCGCTCATCAGCCTCGCCCTGCCGGGCGGCCGCAGCCTGCTGGCGCGGATCTGGCAGGCCCAGGTCGGGCGGGTGCCGCTGCTCCTGCTGGACTCCGACGTCGAGCAGAACGACGTCCACGAGCGCGAGGTGACCGACCGGCTCTACGGCGGCGGCAGCGAACACCGCCTCCTCCAGGAGATGCTGCTCGGCATCGGCGGGGTGCGCGCGGTGCGCACGTACTGCCGGCTGACCGGGCACGCGCCGCCCGAGGTCTTCCACACCAACGAGGGCCACGCGGGCTTCCTCGGCGTGGAGCGCATCGCCGAACTCGGCGCGCAGGGGCTCGACTTCGACACCGCGACCGAGGCGGTGCGGGCCGGGACCGTCTTCACCACGCACACCCCGGTCCCGGCCGGCATCGACCGCTTCGACCGGGAGCTGGTCGCCCGGCACTTCGGCGGCGACGCCGAACTCCCGGCGCTCGACGTGGAACGCATCCTCGGCCTCGGCATGGAGACCTACCCCGGCGGCGACCCGAACGTCTTCAACATGGCCGTGATGGGTCTGCGGCTCGCCCAGCGCGCCAACGGCGTCTCGACGCTGCACGGGTCCGTCAGCCGCGAGATGTTCTCGGGGCTGTGGCCGGGCTTCGACGCGGAGGAGGTCCCCATCACCTCCGTGACGAACGGGGTGCACGCCCCGACCTGGGTCGCCCCCGAGGTGTTCCGGCTCGGCGCCCGGCAGATCGGCGCGCGGCGCACCGAGGACGCCCTGTCGGTGGGCGGCTCCGCCCGCTGGGACGCCGTCGGCGAGATCGCCGACCGCGACATCTGGGAGCTGCGCAGGTCGCTGCGGTCCCAGCTGGTGGACGAGGTCCGCGCGCGGCTGGCCGCGTCCTGGCGGCAGCGCGGCGCCGGGTCGGCCGAACTCGGCTGGATCGACGGCGTGCTCGACCCGGACGTCCTCACCATCGGGTTCGCGCGCCGCGTCCCCTCGTACAAGCGCCTCACGCTGATGCTGCGCGACCCGGACCGGCTGATGCGGCTGCTCCTCGACCCGGACCGGCCGGTGCAGATCGTCGTCGCGGGCAAGGCGCACCCGGCCGACGACGGCGGCAAGCGGCTGGTCCAGGAGCTGGTCCGGTTCACCGACGACCCGCGGGTGCGGCACCGCATCGTGTTCCTGCCCGACTACGGCATGGCGATGGCGCAGAAGCTCTATCCGGGCTGCGACATCTGGCTGAACAATCCGCTCAGGCCGCTGGAGGCGTGCGGCACGTCCGGGATGAAGGCGGCGCTGAACGGATGCCTCAACCTCTCGGTCCTCGACGGCTGGTGGGACGAGTGGTTCGAGCCGGACTTCGGCTGGGCGATCCCGACGGCCGACGGCACCGCCACCGACGAGCACCGCCGCGACGAGCTGGAGGCGTCCGCGCTCTACGACCTCCTGGAGAACCGCATCGGCCCCCGCTTCTACGAGCGCGGCCCCGAGGACCTGCCCGACCGGTGGATCGAGATGGTCCGCCAGACCCTCACCCACCTCGGCCCGAAGGTGCTGGCCGGGCGCATGGTGCGCGAGTACGTCGAGAAGCTGTACGCGCCCGCCGCCCGGGCCGGCCGCGCGCTCGCCCCGGACGCCGCCCGGGAGCTGGCCGCCTGGAAGTCCCGGGTCCGTGCCGCCTGGCCGCGGGTCGCCGTCGACCATGTGGAGGCGGCCACCGCGGCGGCCGAGCTGGGCGCCACCCTCGCCCTCCATGTCCGGGTGGCACTCGGGGAGTTGGGCCCCGACGACGTCGAGGTGCAGGTCGTGGCGGGCCGGGTCGACGCCGGGGACGGCATCGCGGAGGCGGTCACCGCGCCGCTGAAGCCGGTCGCGGGACCGGACGAGGACGGCCGCTGGTCCTACGAGGGCCCGCTGTCCCTGGACCGCACCGGACCTTACGGCTACACGGTCCGCATCCTCCCGGTCCACCGGCTGCTCGCCTCACCGGCCGAGACGGGGCTGGTGACGGTGCCGACGCAGGCGCCGGGGGAGGGGGCCGGGGTCCTCATGCGCTGACACGGCGAGGGCGCCACCCCCGGCCCGGCCGGGGGTGGCGCCCTGAACAGGTGCGGGGTGCCGGTGCTAGGAGACGTTCACACCCGCCCAGGCGGCGTCCACGGCCTGGTACTCGGCCGAGTCCGCGCCGTACAGGTCCTTCGCCGCGCTGAGCGTGCCGGTGCGGGCCGCCGCGTAGTCGGTGCTCGACGTGAAGTACGTCGTCAGGGCCTTGAACCAGATCTGCTCGGCCTTGTCGCGGCCGATGCCGGTGACCGTCGAGCCGTCGGAGGTCGGGGAGTCGTAGTCGACGCCGTTGACGGTCTTCTTCCCGCTGCCCTCGCTGAGCAGGTAGAAGAAGTGGTTGGCGATGCCCGAGGAGTAGTGGACGTCGACGTCGCCCGCGCCGGACGACCAGGAGTCGAGCGAGGCGCCGTCCTTGCTGGGCTTGTCCATGTAGCGCAGCGGCGAGCCGTCGCCGTTGATGTCGATCTTCTCGCCGATGAGGTAGTCGCCGGCGTCCTCGCTGTTGTCGGCGTAGAACTCGACGGAGGTGCCGAAGATGTCGGACGTGGCCTCGTTCAGGCCGCCGGACTCGCCGCTGTAGATCAGGCCCGCGGTGGCCGCGGTGACGCCGTGGCTCATCTCGTGCGCGGCCACGTCGAGGGCGGTGAGCGGGTTCTTGTTGCCCTCGCCGTCGCCGTACGTCATGCAGAAGCAGCTGTCGTCCCAGAACGCGTTGACGTACGCGTTGCCGTAGTGGACGCGGGAGTAGGCGCCCTTGCCGTCGCCGTTGATGCCGCTGCGGCCGAAGACGTTCTTGTAGTAGTCCCAGGTCTCCTGGGCGCCGTAGGCCGCGTCGACCCCGGCGGTCGCCGGGTCGGCGACCGTGCCGTCGCCCCACTTGTCGTCGGCGTCGGTGAACAGCGTGCCCTTGCCGGACGAGCCGTTCTTGAGGTCGTACGTGGAGTGGCCGCCGCGGGTGCCGTCGGTCAGCGAGTACGACGAGCCCGACCCGGTGGTGCCGATCTCGACGCTGCCGCTGTACTCGGACTCGCCGGTGCCGGTCTTGATCTCGTCGAACTGGGTGATCTTCTTGCCGCTCGCGGCGTCGGTGACCACGTGCAGCCGGCTCGGCGTGCCGTCCTTCTTGGTGGACTTCACGACCTTCTCGTACGCGAGTCTGGGCGTGCCGGTCGCCGCCCAGACGATCGTGCGGGCGCCGGACGGGGCCGCCGAGAGGGAGGCGCCGCTGGTCGGGACCTCGATCGACCGGGAGGTGGCCCGGGTGACGCCCTCGCGCTCGCCGGACTTCGACGTGTGGACGACCAGGTCGCCGCCGATGACCGGGAGACCGGCGTAGGTGCGCTCGTAGCGGGTGTGCGTGGTGCCGTCGCGGTCCTCGACCACGTCGCGGACGACCAGCTTCTCCTTCGGGCCGAGCTTCAGGTCCTTCGCCGTGCCGGCGGTCCGTGCGCTCGCGTCCTCGATGAGGTCCGCCCGGGCGTTCGCGCTGAGAGCCAGTGGGGTGGCTCCCGGGGCGGACGGCTGGGCCGCGGCGCCGGTGGCGGTGAACGTCCCGGCGATCAGCGCGCCGGCGGCGACCGCCGTGGCGATGGACAGAGTGGTGCGACGCGATATGTGCGGTGTCACGAAGAAAGCTCCTCAAGTGAAGTGGGGGGATGAGCTTTGCCGTGCGGGTGGTGCGGGGATGACTCTGGCAGTTGAGGACCGGACGTGTCATGTACGCGATCACAGGTTGGCCGGAATTCGTCCGTTGAGCGATAACTGACGTACGCATTGCGAACAGACCGTGAACGAGACCGTGAACGAGACCGTGAACGAGGCCGTGAACGAGCGGGACCGCCCGCACACAGACGAACGGGCGCGCCGTACCGGGGAGTCGAACCACCGGTACGGCGCGCCCAGTCGGGGCGGTGATGCCTACGGGAACGTCAGCTTGAAGCTGTTGATGTAGCCCGTGTCCTGCGCGCCGAGGTCCTGGACCTTCAGCTTCCAGACGCCGTTCGCGGTCTCCGTGGAGGCGTTGACCGTGTACGTGGCCTGAATGTTGGGGGTCGGGTCGTAGACCGACGAGTGCAGCCGGTACGCCTTTCCGCTCGGGCCGATCAGGTCGACCTGGAGGTCACCGCTCCAGGTGTGCACGATGTCCACGCCCACCGAGAGGTTGGTCGGCGCCTTGCCCGTGATGCCGGAGACGGTCACGGACGAGGTGACCGCGGCCCCCGGGTAGTCGGGGACGGCCACGTCGGCGTCGTTGGTGAACGTCTTGCCGCCGGGCGTACCGCCACCGCCGGAACGCGCGCCCACGTTGATCGCGGCGAACGCGTCCTGGACCGCCTTGTACTCGGCCGAGGTCGTCCCGTACAGGTCACCGGCCGCCGCCAGCGCGCCGGTGCGGGCACCCGCGTAGTTGGTGGTCGAGGTGAACTTGGTGGTCAGCGCCTTGAACCAGATCAGCGCCGCCTTGTCGCGGCCGATGCCGGTGACGGGCAGGCCGTCGGAGGTCGGCGAGTTGTAGGTGACCCCGTTGACGGTCTTCGTCCCGCTGCCCTCGCTGAGCAGGTAGAAGAAGTGGTTGGCCGGGCCGGACGAGTAGTGCACGTCGACCGAGCCGATGCCCGAATACCAGGAGTCCTTGGACGCGCCGTCCTTGCTGGGCTTGTCCATGTAGCGCAGCGGGGTGCCGTCGCCGTTGATGTTGATCTTCTCGCCGACGAGGTAGTCGCCCACGTCCGAGGAGTTCGCCGCGTAGAACTCGACGGCCGCCGCGAAGATGTCGGAGGTCGCCTCGTTCAGGCCGCCGGACTCACCGCTGTAGTTCAGCCCCGCGGTGTTCGAGGTGACGCCGTGCGTCATCTCGTGCGCGGCCACGTCGATCGACGTCAGCGGGTGGGTGTTGCTGGTGCCGTCGCCGTACGTCATGCAGAAGCAGCTGTCGTCCCAGAACGCGTTGACGTAGTTGTTGCCGTAGTGGACCCGGCTGTACGCGCCCACCCCGTCGCCGCGGATACCCGTCCTGCCCTGGACGTTCTTGTAGTAGTCCCAGGTCAGCGCGGCGCCGTAGTGCGCGTCGGCGGCGGCCGTCTCGGTGTTGGTCGCCTGGCCGTTGCCCCACACGTCGTCGGGCCCGGTGTACAGGGTGCCGGTGCCGGACGTGCCGTGGTTCAGGTTGTACGTCTTGTGGCCGCCCCGGCCGGTGTCGTTGAGGCTGTACGTCGAGCCCGACAGGGAGGTGCCCAGGGTGACGGTGCCGCTGTACTGGGTGTTGCCCGTGCCCGTCTCGATCGCCTGCCACTCGTGCAGCTTCTTGCCGGTGGTGGCGTCGGTGATCACATGGAGTGCGTTCGGGGTGCCGTCCTCCTGGAGCCCGCCGACGACGGTCTCGTACGCGAGGGTGGGCTGCCCCTTCGTGGCACCCTGCCCCAGCCAGACCACCTTGCGCGGGGCCCGGTCGGCCTCGGTCTTCTTCGAACCGTCGGCCTTCGCGAGGGACAGGGCCTGCGCCTCGGCGCGGGACGCCTTGACGTCCGCCGTGGTGTCGACGCCCTTGAGCCGGGCCTTCGACGCCTTCGTCACGCTCTTCTCGGCGCCGGCCTTGGTGGTGTCGACGATCAGGTCGCCGCCGAGCACCGGAAGTCCGGCGTAGGTGCGCTCGTAACGGGTGTGCGTCGTCCCGTCCTTGTCCTGGAGCACGTCACGCACGACGAGCTTCTCCGAGCTGCCGAGCCCGAGGTCCTTCGCGGTGGCGGCCTTGCCGGCGTTCGCCGTGCGCAGCAGCTCGGCCCGCTTGGCGGGGGAGAGCTTCGCGGGCAGCGCGCCGGGGTCGGCGCCCCGGGTGGCGTTCGCCGTGATGCCGGCCGCGGCCGATGCGGTGCTCTGGTTCGCGTCGGCGGAGGCCGCTCCGGACTGGAGGGCGACGGCCAGCAGCGCGGCGACGGCGCCGGCGGCGGCCGCCGCGGTGGCGCGGCGTCTGTGGGAGGTGGAAGAGCTATTCAACGCTGAACTCCTTCTGCATGACCACGGATTGCGCGGCCAGTGGGGTACGGGCGGCGGGTGGCCGTCCGGGCAGAACGCAGTGCAGGCGGTGCGGGTGGAGCACGTGGAGCGGGTGCAGCGGCCGGAACGCCCATTTGCTGTGAGGCAGTTGTGCGGCGGCCGATGGGAAGAGTGGCAGCAGCAAGCGCCGACTGTCAGGAGCGCATCAAGAGGTTGGCCGGATTTGGTTCGGTGGGCGGGTGAGGGCGTCCGCTATACGGAGTGCCGGGCGGGGCCGTCGCGCGGCCGGATTTGCGGTCGGTACCGCGCGCCCCGCGCGGCGCGGCGCCGGCCCCCGGACGGCACCCCGCGCCCCCCGCCCGCCCCGGCTCCAGGGCGGCCGGAAACGCGGCCCCGGCGATCTCCGGCACGCGCTCCCGCGGGGCGGCGCGCACGGCCGCGTACTGGCCTTACCCGGCCCGGGGGCGGCCCCGGCGGACCCGGACGCCGGGCGGCCCGGCCGGCGCCGCCCCGCCCGGAGGCCACGGTTCCGGGCGGCCGCCCCGCACCCGGCCGACGGGCCCCCGGCACCGGCGTTGCGCTTCGCGTTCGCGGCGATCACC
The DNA here is from genome assembly GCF_044750685.1 of Streptomyces sp. NPDC088785. Classification (NCBI taxonomy): domain Bacteria; kingdom Bacillati; phylum Actinomycetota; class Actinomycetes; order Kitasatosporales; family Streptomycetaceae; genus Streptomyces; species Streptomyces sp. NPDC088785. The sequence continues at coordinate 123,689 of NZ_JBIVKH010000020.1, read as the reverse complement.
GCCGGGGTGTGCGGCGGTACCCGGCGGGGGTCCCCCCGGGTGGCCGGATCCACGGGTGTGGCTGCTTTTCGTCCCGCGGCGGAATCCGGGGGGGAATTCCCGGGGCCGCAGGGGGCACGGCCCGGCGGGCGCCGCCTGCTGCGGGAGCGCCGGAATCCGCAGCTGACGGGCGGTACCCGCGTCGGCCGCCCCTGAGCGGGACGCCCGGCCGGGGGCGGCGGGATCGTCCTCGTGGGCCGCTGCCGGGCCAACACCCCTTGCTCGTACGCTGATTGCGGAAAGATCGGCACCCGGTCGGACGTGCGAAGGGCGTGGAGATGAGGGCACTGGAACCGCTCGGCGCGGACGATCCGACCGAGGTGGGGTCGTACCGGCTGCTGGGGTTGCTGGGGCACGGCGGGATGGGGCGGGTCTACCTCGGACGCAGCCGGGGCGGGCGACTCGTCGCCGTGAAGGTGGTGCACCGGCACCTGACGGCGGACGAGCGGTTCCGTTCCCGGTTCGCGAACGAGGTGGCGGCGGTGCGGCTGGTGAGCGGGGCCCGGGAGCGGTCCTACACCGCCGCCGTACTCGCCGCCGATCCGGACGCCGAGGTCCCGTGGGTGGCGACCGGCTTCGTGGCGGGCATTGACCTGACGCACGTGGTGGAGGAGTACGGCCCCCTGCCCCACCGGACCGTACGCGCGCTGGGAGCGGGGCTGGCCGAGGCGCTGAGCGCCGTGCACGCCCACGATCTCGTGCACCGGGACGTCAAGCCGTCCAACGTGCTGCTCGCGCTCGACGGACCCTGCCTGATCGACTTCGGCATCGCCCGTGCCGCGGAGGCGTCGACCCGGCTCACCTCGACCGGTGTGGCCGTCGGTTCACCCGGTTTCATGGCCCCCGAGCAGGTGACCGGCGAAGCGGCCACCGGCCCCGCCACGGACGTCTTCGCGCTCGGCGCCGTGCTCGCCTACGCGGCCGGCGGCCGGCAGCCCTTCCCGGGCGACAACGCCGCCCAGCTGCTCTACCGGATCGTTCACACCGAGCCGCGGCTCGACGCCGTGGTACCGGATTCCCTCCGTGAGCTGGTCGCCGCCTGTCTCGCCAAGGACCCGGCCGCCCGCCCGGGACCGGCGGAGGTCGTGCGGGCCCTGGCGGGTGAGCGGGGTGCCGGCGCCTTGCTGGCGGGCTCCTCCGGGTGGCTGCCCGAGGCGGTCGCCACCGGCATCGGCCGCCGGGCCGTCCAGCTCCTCCAGTTGGAGTCCGAACCCTTCACCCCGGAGCCGCTCGCACGAGGTCCGGTGGCGTCGTACTCGCCCACCGCCGTGGACCCCGGCCCGGCCTCCGACAGCGCCTCGGGCCCGGACGCCGCCACGGTGACAGCGATCGTCCGGCCGGAGCCCGCGGACGAGGAGAGCCCGGCGCCCGGGCCCACGGCGTCGACGAAGCCGGAAGCCCCGCAGGCCCCGCCGTGGAAGCGGGCACTGGGGGCCGCAGGAGTCGTCGTGCTGCTCGCCGCGGTGGGCTTCGGCATGTGGAACGACCACCGGGGGAGCGACCGGCCCGTCGCCCTGCCCGCCCCCTTCGTCGGACGCTGGGACGACTCCCGGGACGGCTACGGCAACGTGCTCGAACTCAGGGCCGGCCGGGTCGGCGACGAGGTGGGCGTGCTCACCGCCGACACCGACGGCCAGGACGGATCCGCCACCTGCCGCTACCGTCTCCGTCTCACCCGTACGCAGACCGACGGCTTCTACGCGGACCTCGCCGGCGCCCCGGTGTCCGGCGGCCCCGCCGCCTGCGACGCACCCCTGAAGATGTCCTTGCAGACGCAGCGCGTCAAAGGACCCGACGGCGAGGACGTCCTCGCCTTCCTGGCGCACGCCCCCGTGACCTCCCTCAACGTGCTGTTCCGCGCCGGCTGACCGGCCGCCGGACCGCGCCCGCGATCACGCGGGAAGGTCCGCGGGACCGCGGGGCCCGGAGGGGGCGGTCAGCCCACCAAGGACTCCCGCCACGCCCGGTGCAGACCGGCGAACACCCCGCTGCCGCCGATCAGTTCGGCCGGTGATCCGTCCTCCACGACCCGGCCGTCCGCCATCACCAGCACCCGGTCGGCGATCTCCACCGTCGACAGCCGGTGCGCGATCACCACGGCGGTCCGGCCGCGCAGCACCGTCCGCATCGCCCGCTGCACCGCCCGCTCCCCGGGAATGTCCAGGGAGCTCGTCGCCTCGTCGAGGATCAGCACCGCCGGGTCCGCGAGCAGCGCCCGCGCGAACGCCACCAACTGGCGCTGCCCGGCCGAGATCCGGCCGCCGCGCTTGCGCACGTCCGTGTCGTAGCCGTCGGGCAGCGCGACGATGAAGTCGTGCGCGCCGATCGCCCGCGCCGCCCGCTCGATCTCCTCCCGGCTCGCCCCGGGCCGCCCGATCGCGATGTTCTCGGCGACCGTCCCGGAGAACAGGAACGCCTCCTGCGTCACCATCACCACGCCCCGCCGCAGCTCGGCGGTGGACAGCTCGCGCAGGTCCACGCCGTCCAGCAGGACCCGTCCGTGCGAGGGGTCGTAGAACCGCGAGAGCAGCTTCGCCAGCGTCGACTTGCCCGCGCCCGTCGAACCGACGACGGCCACCGTCTGCCCGGCGGGCAGGGTCAGATCGAAGCGGGGCAGCACCTCGCCGCCCGTCCGGTAGCCGAACGACACGTCGTCGAAGACGACCTCGCGGCCCGGCCGCCCGTCCGTGCCCGCCGCGGGCAGCTCGCGCGGCGCCACCGGCTCCGGCACCGACGGCCGCTGCGCGAGCAGCCCCGCGATCTTCTTCAGCGACGCGGCCGCGCTCTCGTACGAGTTGAGGAACATCGCGAGCCGGTCGATCGGGTCGTAGAGGCGCCGGACGAACAGCACCGCCGCGGCCAGCACGCCCAGCTCCAGCGTGCCGCCGGCCACCCGGTAGGCACCCCACAGGACCATGCCCGCCACCGCCGCGTTCGCGATCAGGCGGGAGCCGACGACATAGCGGGCCATCTCCAGCAGCGCCGTGCCGTTGGCCCGCTCGTGGCGGCGGTTCAGCCCGGCGAAGTCCGCGTCGTTCGCCGCCTCGCGGCGGAACGCCCGCACCGGCCGGATCCCGTTCATCGTCTCGACGAACTTCACGATGACCGTCGCGATCGCCGACGACCGCTCGCCGTACGCCTTCGCCGCCCGCCGCCGATACGCCCTGATCAGCACGGAGAGCGGCACGAACGACAGCGCGGCCAGCGCCCCGATCCCCAGGTCGAGCCAGAGCAGGCTCACCGTGATGTAGACGGACGCCAGGATCACGTTGACCAGTTCCTGGAGGCCCTCGCTCAGCAGCTCCCGCAGCGACTCCACGTCCGTCGTCGCCCGCGAGATGACCCGCCCCGACGTGTACCGGTCGTGGAAGTCGACGCTGAGCGCCTGCGCGTGCCGGAAGATCCGGCCGCGCAGGTCCACCAGCACGTCCTGGCTGACGCGGGCCGACAGCTGGATATAGCCGTACTGGAACGCCGCCGACAGGCACGCCGTCAGCAGGAAGGCGGCGCCGACCGCGATCAGCGGACCGTACGAGTGGTCGCGGAACGCGGGCACCGCGCTGTCGATCGCGTACGCCACTATCAGCGGCCCGGACTGCACCGCGCCCTGCTGGAGCAGCAGCGCGAGCACCGTCAGCCAGGCCGTGCGCCGGTGCGGCGCGAGCAGCGAGCGCAGCAGCGCGCCGGTCGCGCCCTTCGGTGTGGGCAGGTCGTCCTGGTCGTAGGGGTCCCCGGCCCGGCCGGGGCGCGGCTCCTCGTCCGGTGCGCCGTCCCGCGGTGCGGGCCGTCCCGTCGTCGCCTGTGCCGTGGTCGTCATGCGTGTGCGGCCTCCCCCGCCTCGGCGGCGTCGTGTTCGTCGTCCCCGGACATCAGATGGCGGTACTCGGCGCTGGTCCGCAGCAGCGCCTGGTGCGTGCCGACCGCCGTGATCCGCCCGCCCGACAGCAGCGCCACCCGGTCCGCGAGCAGCACCGTGGACGTCCGGTGCGCGACGATCAGGGCCGTGCTGCCGGCGAGGACGCGCCGCAGCTCCGCCTCCACCGCGGCCTCCGTGTGCACGTCCAGCGCGGACAACGGGTCGTCCAGGACGAGGAACCGGGGCCCGCCCACCACGGTGCGGGCCAGCGCGAGCCGCTGCCGCTGCCCGCCGGACAGGCTCAGGCCCTGCTCGCCGACCTCCGTGGCGGTGCCCTCGGGCAGCCGCCGCACGAAGTCGGCCTGGGCGACACCGAGCGCCCGCCGCACGTCCTCGTCCGTCGCCTCCGGGGCGCCCATCCGCACGTTCGCCGCGACGGTCGCCGAGAACAGGGTGGGCTCCTCGAACGCCACCGACACCAGCGTGCGCAGCTCCTCGCGCGGCATCGCGGTCACGTCCCGCCCGTCCAGCGTGATCCGCCCGGCCGTGACGTCGTACAGGCGCGGCACCAGCGCGGTCAGTGTGGTCTTGCCGCTGCCGGTCGCGCCGACCAGCGCCATCGTCTCGCCGGAGCGGACGTGCAGATCGATCCGGGCCAGCGTCGCCGCCGAGCCGGGGGCCGCGTCCGGATAGCGGAACGCGACGCCCTCGAACCGCAGCCCGCCCGTGCCGCCCGTGCCGCCCGTGCCGTCCGCATCGGCCGGGGCGATCGGGCCGCCCGCCCGCGTGCCCTGCTCGTGCACGCGCGAATCCTCCTCCTTCTCGTCCATCACCTCGAAGTAGCGCCGCGTCGCGGTCGCCGCCTCCTGGCTCATGGCGAGCAGGAACCCGATGGACTCGATCGGCCAGCGCAGCGCGAGCGCCGTCGACAGGAACGCCACCAGCGTCCCCGCCGACAGGTCGCCGTCCGCGACCCGCACCGTGCCGAGCACCAGCGCCGCGCCGAGCGCCAGCTCCGGCAGCAGGGTGATGACACCGAGGATCCCGGCGAGCAGCCGGGCCTTGGTCAGCTCGGTGCCCCGCACGGTCTGCGACAGCTCGCGGAACGCCCGCGCCTGACTGCGGTGGCGCCCGAACCCCTTGATGATCCGGATGCCCAGCACCGACTCCTCGACGACCGTGGTCAGATCGCCGACCTGGTCCTGCGCCCGGCGCGACGCCTCCGCGTACCCGTGCTCGAAGCGGTAGCAGACCGCCATCAGGGGCACGGCGGGTGCCAGCAGGACCAGCCCGAGCCCCCAGTCCTGGACCACCAGGACGCCGAGCCCGGCCACGATGGTGACCGTGTTGACGATCAGGAACGTCAGCGGGAACGCCAGGAACATCCGCACGACCATGAGGTCGGTCGTGGCGCGCGACAGCAGCTGACCGGAGGCCCAGCGGTCGTGGAACGCGACCGGCATCCGCTGGAGGTGCCGGTACAGGTCGGCCCGCATCCCCGCCTCGACCCCGGCCAGCGGGCGCGCCACCAGCCAGCGCCGCAGCCCGAACAGCAGCGCCTCGGCGACACCGAGCGCCAGCAGCACCCCGGCGCCGAGCCACACCCCGGACGGGTCCCGGTCGGTCACCGGCCCGTCGACGATCCACTTCAGCACGAGCGGGAACACGAGCCCGAGACACGACGCGAGCACGGCGACCGCGGCGGCGCCCGCCCAGCGCGCCCGCACCGGCCGGACGTACGGCCACAGCCGCGCCAGCGTGCGCACGGCCGACCCGCGCCCGGCCGGCTCCCGCACCGCGGGGCCCGGCGCCGCCGAGTCCCCCGCGGGCGCGGCCGGTTCGGGCGCCGGCGTGCTCCGGTCAAGATCCGTGGTCGGTGCATCTTCAGTCGTCATCAGTGGTGAGACTACGGTTCACCACTGACAACGCCCACCGAATTCCGGCCCGCTCCGGCGCCGCCCGGACCCGGGGTCGTAGCCGCCGGTCAACCGATCGGCGGATGCCCCTTCGAGCGCGTCGGCCGATGCCGGGACCGGTGCCTTCCCGCGACGCTGGAGGCATGACAGCAGCGAGCAGTGCCACAGCGGGCGGACCGCTCATCGAGGTGAGCGGCCTGCGCAAGGCGTACGGGGGACGGGCCGTCGTGGACGGGGTGTCCTTCAGCGTCGCCGAGGGCGAGATCTTCGGGATCCTCGGGCCCAACGGCGCCGGGAAGACCACCACCGTCGAGTGCGTCGAAGGGCTGCGCACGCCCGACGCCGGGCAGGTCCGCGTCGCCGGGCTCGACCCGGTGCGCGAGCACACCGCCGTCACCCGCATCCTGGGCGCCCAGCTCCAGGAGAGCGAGATCCAGCCCAAGCTCACCGTGCGGGAGGCGCTGGAGCTCTACTCGGCGATCTACCCGGACCCCGTCGACTGGCGGCCGCTCGCCGAGCGGCTGCGGCTGACCGAAAAGCTCGGCACCCGGTTCGCCAAGCTCAGCGGCGGCCAGAAACAGCGGCTGTTCATCGCCCTCGCGCTCGTCGGCAACCCGCGCGTCGTCGTCCTCGACGAGCTGACCACCGGCCTCGACCCGCGCGCCCGCCGCGACACCTGGTCGCTGATCGAGGACGTCCGGGCCAGCGGCGTCACGGTGCTGCTGGTCACGCACTTCATGGAGGAGGCGCAGCGGCTCTGCGACCGCATCGCCGTCATCGACCGGGGACGGGTCGCCGCGCTCGACACCCCGGCCGGGCTGATCCGGCAGGCCGCGGGCGCCACCGTCATCTCCTTCACCCCGTCCGCGCCGATCGACGACGCCGCGCTCGCCGCGCTGCCCGGCCTCGCCTCCCGGGAGCACCGCGACGGCCGGACCACCCTGACCGGCGGCGACGAGACCGTCAACGCGCTGATCAGCCTGCTGGCCCGGCGGCACATCACCGCGCACCAGCTCCGCGTCACCGACGCCACGCTCGACGACGCCTTCCTCGACCTCACCGCGGACCTCACCGCGAACCACGACACGGACCACGACACGGATCACCGCACGGATCACCGCACGGACCACGGCACGCGTCCGGGCACGGACCTCACGACGGGAGTCGCCCAGTCATGAGCACCGCCACCGCCACCGCCCCCGCTTCCCCCGCGCCCGCCGCACCGGCCCCGGGCGCCGCCAGGGCCGTCCTGAAGGCCGAGTTCACCCTCTTCCGACGCGAGGCCGGCAGCCTCGTCGGCATCCTTGCCTTCCCCGTCGTCCTGCTGGTGATCCTCGGCTCCATCCCCTCCTTCAGGGAGGCCGACGCGGGACTCGGCGGCATCCGCCTCGTCGACGCGTACGTCCCGGTCACCGTGCTGCTCGCCCTGATCGCGGGCGGCATCCAGTCCATGCCGCCGATCATCACCGGCTACCGCGAACACGGCGTCCTGCGCCGGATGTCGACGACCCCCGTCCGCCCCTCCACGCTGCTCGGCGCCCAGATGGGCATCCACGGCGCGGCCGTCCTCGTCGGTGTCGCGCTCTGCCTCACCGTCGGCCGCGCCGCCTTCGGCGTCGCCCTGCCGCGCCAGATCCCCGGCTACCTCCTCGCCCTCCTCCTCTCCGTCGTCGTCGCCCTCGCCCTGGGCGCGCTGATCGCCTCCCGGGCCCGCACGACGAAGATCTCCAACGCGATCGGCACCGTCGTCTTCTTCCCCGCCATGTTCTGCGCGGGCGTGTGGGTGCCGGTCCAGGCGATGCCGGACGCCCTCGCCCACATCGTCGAACTGACCCCGTTCGGCGCCGCCGCCCAGGCCCTGAACCAGGCGATGGCCGGGGACTGGCCCGCCTGGTCCCACCTGCTGGTGCTCGCCGTCTGGGCCGCGGGACTGTCCGGCGCCGCCGCCCGCTGGTTCCGCTGGGAGTGACCATGACGCAGGGCCCGGACCGGCACACTGACGACATGTCCCGAGGACCCGAACGCGACCGCGCCCACGCCGCCGAGCTCGCCGACGCCGTCGCCACCGCCGACAGCCCCTGGCGGGTCGTGCACCGCTACGGCGCGTACGTCCTGCTCGCCATCGGGGTCGTCCTGCTCGCGGCCACCTCCGACGCGATCGGCATGAGCCGCACCGACTGGTACGTCGCGGGCGGGCTGTCGGCCTTCGCGCTCGTCCTCCAGCTGTGGTGGACGAGGGCGGAGCCGAAGCGGCCGGGCCCGTCCGCCGAGAGCGCCCTCGTCTACTGGGCGCGCTGGGCCGTCGGCTTCGTCGTCGCCATGATCAACCCGTTCTTCGCCTTCTTCGCCGCCGTCGGCTACTACGACGCCGACCGGCTGCTGCCGCGCTGGCAGCAGAAGCCCGGCATCCTCGCCTCGGTGGTCATCGTGGCGGGGGCCCAGGCCGGCGGGCTGTGGCCCGCGGGACCGCTCGGCTGGGCCGTGTTCGGCGCGCTCATCGTCGCCAACATGGCGTTCGTCGTCATCACCGGGCACCTCCAGGAGAAGGAGCAGGAGCGCGCCCGCCTCCAGGTCCGCACGATCCACGAGCTGGCCGAGACCAACACCGCGCTCCAGGCGGCCCTCGACGAGAACGCCCATCTGCACTCCCAGCTCCTCGTCCAGGCCCGGGAGGCGGGCGTCGCCGACGAGCGCCGCAGGCTGGCCGCCGAGATCCACGACACCATCGCGCAGGGCCTGACCGGCATCATCGCCCAGCTCCAGGTCGTCAAGAACGCCCCGACCCTGGAGAAGGCCCGCGAGCACCTGGACCGCGCCGACGCCCTCGCCCGGCACAGCCTCGGCGAGGCCCGCCGCTCCGTGCACAACCTCTCGCCCGCCGCGCTCGCCGACGCCAGCCTCCCCGAGGCCCTGAAGAAGACGGTCGCCGACTGGGGCCAACGCACCGGCGTGCGCGCCGACTTCACCCTCACCGGCACCGCCCAGCCGCTGCACGACGAGATCGAGGCGACCCTGCTCCGGATCACCGAGGAGGCCCTGTCCAACGCCGCCCGGCACGCCCGCGCCGCCCGCCTCGGCGTGACCCTGTCCTTCATGGCGGGCGAGGTCACCCTCGACGTGCGCGACGACGGCCGCGGCTTCGACCCGCTCGCCCTGCCCGCCAGGACCGGCAGCGCGGGCTTCGGCCTCGACGGCATGCGGGCCCGCGCCGAACGCCTCGCGGGCGACGTCACCATCGAGTCCGAGCCGGGCGGCGGCACGGCGATCTCCGCTCGCGTACCTTTGGTGCCCCATGACCAGTGACAGCAGCGCCATCACCCTCCTGATCGTCGACGACCACCCGGTCGTGCGCGACGGCGTCCGCGGCATGTTCGAGTCCGCCCCCGGCTTCACGGTGCTCGGCGAGGCGGCGAGCGGCGTGGAGGCGGTCGCCCGGGCCGGTGAGCTCGACCCGGACGTCGTCCTGATGGACCTGCGCATGCCGGGCGGCGGCGGGGTCGACGCCATCAGGGAACTGGCCCGCCGCGGCGCCCGCGCCCGCGTCCTGGTCCTGACCACGTACGACACGGACTCCGACACGCTGCCCGCGATCGAGGCGGGCGCCACCGGCTACCTCCTCAAGGACGCCCCGCGCGAGGAGCTGTTCGCGGCCGTGCGCGCCGCCGCCGAGGGCCGCACGGTGCTCTCCCCGGCGGTCGCCTCCCGCCTGGTCACCGCGGTCCGCACACCCGCCGCGCCCGCCGACGAGACGCTGTCCGCCCGCGAGCGCGAGGTCCTCGTCCTCGTCGCCCGGGGCACCTCGAACAAGGAGATCGCGCGCGAGCTGTTCATCAGCGAGGCCACGGTCAAGACCCATCTCACGCACATCTACGGCAAGTTGCGCGTCAAGGACCGCGCGGCGGCGGTCGCGGTGGCGTACGACCGCAAGATCCTCGGCTGAGCCGCGCCGGCCGTTCAGGCGATCTGCTCCGGCGTCACCGTCACCCAGCCCCGCCCGGCCGTCACCGGCAGCCCCAGCGCGCGCTGGCTGCGCTCCGCGTCCGCCGTCAGCCGCGCCAGCTCCGCGCGCGGGCCGTCGCCCCGGTCGACCCACAGCCGGACACCGCCGCGGTCGACGTCCACCGACCGCAGCAGCATCGGCCCGTCGCTCGCGGGCGTGTCCCCAGCGGCGAGCACCGGGCCGCGCCAGGCGTCGATGTGCGTACGGATGGCGGCCGGCTTGCCCTCGTACCAGGTCAGCGGCGCCAGCAGCGTCGACGTCAACTCCCGTCCGGCCAGCGCCCGCCGGTCGTAGGCGCCGGCCGCCAGCTCCTTGCGGGAACTCGTCACGTGCCCGGTCGCCGGGTCCCTGAGCAGGGCGGCGGCCCCGATGACCCGGCCCGGCGGCAGGCCGTACCCGTACCGCGGATCGCACAGCAGCATCCGTACGAGGTCCTCGGAGGCGGCGCTCACCACGTACACCTCGATGCCGTGCGCGCGCAGCGTGCGGTACAGCTCCTGCATGCCGCGCGACACCCGGGGCGGCCGGGCCCCGCCGGGCAGGGCGCCCCCGAACGCCAGCAGCGCGTCGACGTGCTCCTTGAGGCGGCCCAGCGTCAGCCCGGCGAAGATCTGCGCGGCCCACGGATAGGCGACCAGGTCGTCGATGGCGCAGAGCCGCGCGTAGTACGCGGTCAGCGTCTCGCGCCCGTCCGCCGTGTCCCGGAACGGGACCACTTCGAGCGACGGGTCCATCGTGTCCCGGGTCAGCACGCCCCGCAGCTCCAGGAAGGGCAGCAGCGACTCCTCCAGATCGCCGCGGTACGTGGTGTTGTCCGCGTCGAAGGTCGCGTAGGCCCCCGTGTGCGCGTGGGCGGCGACGAGCCGGGCCAGCTCCGCGGCCTGCGGGCGCGGCCAGTGCGGCAGCCCGGCGGCGATCTCGTCGGCTTCGGCGGGGCGCGGGGCGCGGGGTGCGGTACGGGTCACGCCGGACCATCCTAGGCGGGGCCGCACCCGCCCCCGCGGCCGCGTCCGCCCCCGCCCGCCCTCAGGGCCGCACCCGCAGCAGCAGCACCGTCCGGGCCTCCACCGTCACCGTGCCGCCCGCCGGGTGCAGCACCCCGGGCGCCGCCTCCTGCGCCTCCGCGCCGGTGTCGACGACCACCTCGTACCGCGTGGCCCACGGCTCGCCGGGCAGCACGAAGCGCTCCGGGCGGTCGCCCGCGTGCAGCACCGCGAGGAAGCTGTCGTCCTCCACCGGCTCGCCGCGCGCGTCCCGGCCCGGGATGTCCCGCCCGGACAGGTACATGCCGAGCGTCGCCGCCGGGGCGTACCAGTCCCGCTCGGTCATCTCCGTGCCCCGGGACGTGAACCAGGCCAGGTCCCGCAGCCCGTCCGCCGAGTGCGCGCGCCCCGAGAAGAACGCCCGGCGGCGCAGCACCGGATGCGCGTGGCGCAGCGCGATCAGCCGGGACGCCAGGTCGCACAGCGCCCGCCAGCCCGGCTCCTCCAGGAGCCCCCAGTCCACCCAGCTGATCTCGTTGTCCTGGCAGTAGGCGTTGTTGTTGCCGCGCTGGGTGCGGCCGAACTCGTCGCCCGCGACCAGCATCGGCACGCCCGTCGACAGCAGCAGCGTCGTCAGCAGGTTCCGCAGCTGCCGCCTGCGCAGCGCCGTCACCGCCGCCTGCCCGGACTCGCCCTCGGTGCCGCCGTTCCACGACCGGTTGTCGTCCGAGCCGTCCCGGTTGCCCTCGCCGTTCGCCTCGTTGTGCTTGCGCTCGTAGCTCACCAGGTCGCGCAGGGTGAAGCCGTCGTGCGCGGTGACGAAGTTGACCGACGCGTACGGCCGGCGCCCGCCCCACGCGTACAGGTCGCTCGACCCCGACAGGCGATAGCCCAGATCCCGTACGTCGGGCAGCGCGCCGCGCCAGAAGTCCCGCACGGCGTTGCGGTAGCGGTCGTTCCACTCCGTCCACAGCGGGGGGAACGCGCCCACCTGGTAGCCGCCCGAGCCCACGTCCCACGGCTCCGCTATCAGCTTCACGCGGCGCAGCACCGGGTCCTGCGCGATGACGGCGAGGAACGGGGAGAGCATGTCGACGTCGTGCATGGAGCGGGCCAGCGCCGCCGCCAGGTCGAAGCGGAAGCCGTCGACACCCATCTCCGTCACCCAGTACCGCAGCGAGTCGGTGATGAGCCGCAGCACGTGCGGCTGGACGACGTGCAGGGTGTTGCCGCAGCCCGTGTAGTCGCTGTAGCGGCGGGCGTCGTCCTGGAGGCGGTAGTAGCCGCGGTTGTCGATGCCCTTCAGGGACAGCGTCGGACCCAGCTCGCCCGCCTCCGCGGTGTGGTTGTAGACGACGTCGAGGATGACCTCGATGCCCGCGTCGTGCAGCGCCCGCACCATCCGCTTGAACTCGCCGACCTGCTGGCCGGCGGTGCCGGACGCGGCGTACGCGGCGTGCGGGGCGAAGTAGCCGATCGAGTTGTAGCCCCAGTAGTTCTTCAGGCCGCGGCGCAGCAGGTGGTCCTCGTGGGCGAACTGGTGCACCGGCAGCAGCTCCACGGCCGTCACCCCGAGCCGCACCAGGTGCGCGATCGCCGCCGGGTGCGCGAGACCCGCGTACGTGCCGCGCAACTCCTCCGGGACGCCGGGGTGCCGCCGGGTGAAGCCGCGCACGTGCAGCTCGTAGATGACGGAGTCGGCCCACGGCGTCTTCGGCCGCCGGTCGTCCGCCCACTCGTCGTCGGGCGCGTCGTCGTGCACCACGACCCCCTTGGGGACGTGGGGCGCCGAGTCCCGGTCGTCGCGCACGGTGTCCGCGACGTGCTGCTCCGGCCAGTCCCGTACGTGGCCGTAGACCTCCGGCGGCAGCCCGAACTCGCCGTCCACGGCGCGCGCGTACGGATCGAGGAGCAGCTTCGCCGGATTCCAGCGGGCGCCCGTCCACGGGTCCCAGCGGCCGTGCACCCGGAAGCCGTAGCGCTGTCCCGGACGCACCCCCGGCACGAACCCGTGCCAGATCTCGTGCGTCGACTCGGCCAGCGACGACCGGCTCTCGCGCCCCTCCGCGTCGAACAGGCACAGCTCCACCCGCTCGGCGCCGCCCGCCCACAGAGCGAAGTTGGTGCCCGCGACCCCGTCGGGGCCGACCCGGTAGCGGGCCCCCAGCGGCGTCGGCGCCCCCGGCCACACCGGACCGGCCGGGGGCGTGAACTCCCGTTCCCGGAAACGGTCCCGGCCCCGCCCGACCAGCGCGGACGGCACCGGCCGTACCTGACCCGCCGTACCGTCCGGCACGGCTGTCCCCGTGCCGGACTGCACGGCCTCCTGCTCGGCTGCGCTCGACACCTGTCAGCCTCCCGCGGCTCCACGACTGGCGGGCCGGACCGGGGCGCGCGGCGTCCCGGTCGCGCTCCCCTCATGCCCTCCCCCCTGTTCTGCCCAGAGCGCGGCTCGCACTCACGTTTCCCCGGCGGGGTGCCCGTCGTTGGCCTGGCGTGAAAACTGCTGTGAGGCGCGCGCGGCGCGCAGGGGCGACACTGGGCGCCGTACTGGCATGGGCGGGACTCGTCGGCGCGCTCGCCGGCTGCGACTCGGACGAGGTGCTCGGCAAGCCGCGCGCGCCCGAGGACTTGATCCGGGTGACCCCGGACGACGCGAGCAAGGGCGTGAAGGGCGACGGCAGGCTCCGGGTCGAGGTGCCCGAGGGCCGGTTGCAGTCCGTGAAGGTCGTGCGGATCCAGGACGCGCAGGAGGAGGCGGTGCCGGGCCGGCTCGACGCGGACGGCACCCGGTGGCGGCCGACGGGCGCGGACGCCGACGGGCTCGCGCTCGCCGCGCAGTACACGGTCGACGCGGTGGCGGTCGACGGGCACGGGCGGCGCATGGCGCGCCACACCACCTTCGCGACGGCCGTCCCCGACGAGCGGTTCATCGGCTACGTCACGCCGGAGAACCGGGCCACGGTCGGCACCGGCATGATCGTGAAGCTGGCGTTCAACCGCGCGATCGAGAACCGGGCCGCCGTCGAGCGCGCCGTCCGCGTCACGTCCCGGCCGGCCGTGCCGATCGCCCCGCACTGGTTCGGCAGGGAGCGGCTCGACTTCCGGCCGCAGAAGTACTGGAAGCCCGGCACTCAGGTCACCGTCGACCTGAACCTGCGGGACGTGGAGGGCGCGCCGGGCGTCTACGGCCTCCAGCACAAGACGTTCACCTTCACCATCGGGCGCGGCCAGGTGTCCACCGTCGACGCGGCCGCGCACACCATGCGGGTCGTCCGCGACGGGGAGCTGATCGACACCCTGCCGATCACGGCGGGGGCGCCGGGCTCGACCACGTACAACGGCCGGATGGTGGTGACCGAGATGCACGAGGTCACCCGCATGAACAGCCGCACCGTCGGGTTCGGCGGCGAGTACGACATCCCCGACGTGCCGCACGCGATCCGGCTCACCGACTCCGGCACCTTCCTGCACGGCAACTACTGGTCGGGCGGCGCCTTCGGGTCCGCCAACGTCAGCCACGGCTGTGTCGGGCTGCGCGACGTCAAGGGCGGCAGTTCGCTCACGCCCGCCGGCTGGTTCTTCGACCACACGCTCATCGGGGACGTCGTCGAGGTGCGCCACAGCGCCGACAAGAAAGTGGCTCCTGACAACGGGCTCGGAGGATGGAACATGGACTGGGACGCCTGGAGGGCCGGGAGCGCCGCGCACGGGTAGCGGCCCGGCGGCGATCCGGTGCCCCGCGGGCGGGCGGGCGACGGTCCGAAAGGGGGTTCGGCCGACGGTGGTTGGGACTAAACGGTGACATAGTCCGGGGCTCCGTTCTCCCAGGTCGTGTGGTTATCTTTCGCAGTGCGCGCGCGGACGCGCCGGGGTGCAGGCCCTGGACCCGGGCCTGTTGAGGGGAGAGACATCTTGAACGGGCGACGGCCGATATCGGCGGCTCTGCTGGGCGCGGCACTGCTGCTGGTCACCGCTTGCGGTGGCGGCGGGGGTTCGGACGCGGGGAGCGACGACAAGGGGACATCCGACAGGGCGGGGGCGGACACCAGGGAGTCGGCCGCCGTGGTGACCGTGGCGCCCAAGGACGGCGCGGACGACGTGGCGACCAGCGGGGCGCTCAAGGTCACGTCCGCCCGGGGGAGACTGAGCGCGGTCGAGGTCGCGGACAGCAAGGGCAACAAGGTCGACGGGAAGATCACCGGGGCGGGGACCTCCTGGACCCCCGACCACCACCTGGCCTCCTCCACCACGTACAAGGTGCACGCGGTGGCCAAGGACGCGGACGGCCGCGAATCGGCCAAGGACACCAGCTTCACCACGCTCACCCCGAAGAACACCTTCATCGGCACCTTCTCCCCGGAGGACGGCTCGAAGGTCGGCGTGGGCATGCCGTTCTCGATCCGCTTCACGCGGGGCATCACGCATCCCGAGGACGTGGAGAAGGCCATCTCCATCAGGACGGAGCCCGCCGTAGACGTCCAGGGCCACTGGTTCGGCAACGACCGGCTGGACTTCCGCCCCGAGAAGTACTGGGCGGCCGGCACGAAGGTCACCGTCAAGCTCGACCTCGACGGGGTCGAGGGCCGCGACGACGTCTACGGCAAGCAGGTCCGCACGGTGAGGTTCACCGTCGGACGCAGCCAGGTCTCCACCGTCGACGTCAAGACGAAGACGATGACCGTCAAGCGCGACGGCCGGACCATCAAGCGGATCCCGGTGACCACCGGCAAGGCCGGTTACGAGACCTGGAACGGCCAGATGGTCATCAGCGAGCGTCTCCAGGTGACCCGCATGAACGGCGAGACGGTCGGCTACGGCGGCGAGTACGACATCAAGGACGTCCCGCACGCCCAGCGCCTGACCACGTCCGGCACCTTCATCCACGGCAACTACTGGGGCGGCGACGCCTTCGGCAACTACAACGCCAGCCACGGGTGCATCGGGCTGCGCGACGTGCGCGGCGGGTACGACGGCAAGGTCGCGGCCGCCTGGTTCTTCAACCGGTCGATCATCGGCGACGTCGTGGTCGTGAAGCACTCCAAGGACCGCACGGTCTCCCCGGACAACGGCCTGAACGGCTGGAACATGTCCTGGGCCGACTGGAAGAAGTAGCGGGAGCGGGCCGGTGCCCGCGCCCCCCGCCGGGGGCGCGGGCACCGGTGCGACCGGCCCCGGTGGAGGGTGCTCCGGCGGCGGGGCCGGTGGGTACTGTGCGGGCATGACCGTGAATCTGGAAGTCGCCGACCGCGTGGCCACCCTCACCCTGGACCGCCCCCCGATGAACGCCCTGGACATCGCCACCCAGGACCGGATCAAGGAACTCGCCGGGGAGGTCACGGCCCGCGACGACATCCGGGCCGTGGTCGTGCGCGGCAGCGAGAAGGTGTTCGCGGCCGGCGCCGACATCAAGGAGATGCGGGCGATGGACCACGCGGCGATGGTCGCCCGGTCCCGCGCCCTCCAGGACTCGTTCACCGCCGTGGCCCGCATCCCCAAGCCGGTGGTCGCCGCGATCACCGGTTACGCCCTGGGCGGCGGCTGCGAGCTGGCCCTGTGCGCCGACTACCGGATCGCGGGCGAGAACGCCAAGCTGGGCCAGCCGGAGATCCTGCTCGGTCTGATCCCGGGCGCGGGCGGCACCCAGCGCCTGGCCCGTCTGGTCGGCCCGTCCCGCGCCAAGGACCTGATCTTCACCGGCCGTCACGTGCGGGCCGACGAGGCGCTGCGGATCGGTCTTGTCGACCGGGTCGTCCCGGCGGAAGAGGTGTTCGCCGCCGCCCACGCCTGGGCCGCGAAGCTGGCGCAGGGTCCGGCGATCGCGCTTCGCGCCGCGAAGGAGTCCGTGGACGCGGGCCTGGAGACCGACCTCGACACCGGCCTCGCCCTCGAACGGAACTGGTTCGCGGGCCTGTTCGCCACCGCCGACCGGGAGGCCGGAATGCGCAGCTTCGTCGAGGACGGCCCGGGCAAGGCCACCTTCGGCTGACGACCGCGCGGACGGTGCGTCAACTCCCTTGCGGGCCCGTCGAATTGCTCGGGTACCTCGTTGGAGCGCATTATCCCCGCCTTAAGAGAACCTTAAGCAATACGCCCCGGTGACGATCAACAGCCGTCTCCGCGCGGTGGATCGGTGCAGGTCGGACCGGCTGTAAGGGTTCTCTATCTGCCTCCGGCATATGCCGGACGAGCCCCCCGGAATGAGGCGTTCCGGGGGGCTTATTCAGCCGGAACGGTCCCAAGACCCCCGCGGTGCGGCCATCATGGTGGGCATGGCGGGGCTTGAGGGTGTCGAACAACCACGGCGGCACGGCGGGGCGACCGCCGCGCGCTGGTCTCCGGCGGTGGAGGACGAGCACGGGCTGCGGGCGCTGGAGTTGTTCGGAAATCCCACCGAGGCGGAGGTGCCACTGCCGTCGCGCCCGGAATCGGCGGCGACCGCGCGGCGGATCGCGCAGGTCGTCATCCTCCGGCACTGGGGCCTGTCCCCGAAGATGACCGAGGACGCGGTGCTGCTCGTCTCCGAACTCGTCGGCAACGCGGTACGGCACACCGGCGCCCGCCACTTCGGTCTGCGCATGCTGCGCCGGCGCGGCTGGATCCGCATCGAGGTCCGCGACCCGTCCCGCGGCCTGCCCTGCCTCATGCCGGTCCACCCTCTCGACCTCTCCGGGCGCGGCCTCTTCCTCGTCGACAAGATCTCCGACCGCTGGGGCGTGGACCTGCTGCCGCGCGGCAAGACCACCTGGTTCGAGATGCGCGTCGCCGACCGCTGACCCGTCCCCGCTTCCGGGCTCCCCCCTCCCGGAACGCACGAAAGCCCCCGTTCTCGCCGTGGTACGGCGCCGCGGGGGCTTTCGTGTGGTGCGCCGCGGACATGGGGGGTGGGTTCCGCGGCGGCTGTGGACGACCGGCCCGGGTCAATGGAGGTCGTAGCACCGATCATGGCAGATGCGACCAGGAAGGGCCAAATGAATCATTGGTGACAAGGGTCATCAGCCTCGTAAATAAAGGAAATGTGCAGACCGTGTTCAGTAATCGTTAAGGCCCCCGGGTCGGTAGGAGGCTTTCGCCCTGGATCGCCCTTAAATAAGGCGGGTGACTCAGGCAGAACCGATCCGACGCCGCTCGGCCCTGCGCGCGGGAGCCGGACTCACCGCCGCTCTCGCCGCCGGCTGCGCCGCCCCGGCCGAGCAGGCCGCCACCACCACCGCCCCCGCCCCGAAGCCGGACCGCACCGGCCTCACCACCCGCGCCGCACCCGGCCCGCGCCGCTTCCCCGGACAGCCCGGGCAGATCTCCCACGGCCCGCGCTCCGGCGACCGGGTCGCCCTCACCTTCCACGGGCAGGGGGACCCGGACATCGCCCGCGCGATCCTGAGCCGGGCGGAGCGGGCCCACGCCCGCATCACCGTCCTCGCCGTCGGCACCTGGCTCGACGCCCACCCCGAGCTGGCCCGGCGCATCATCGACGGCGGCCACGACCTCGGCAACCACACCATGCGCCACATCGGCATCAGCGACCTGCCCGAGGCCGAGGCCCGCGCCGAGATCACCGGCTGCGCGGACCGCATCCGCCGGCTGACCGGCTCCATCGGCAGCTGGTTCCGCCCCTCGCGCACCAGGACCGCGACCCCGCTCGTCGCCCGCCTCGCCCACGGCGCGGGATACCCGCACGTCCTGTCGTACGACGTCGACTCGCTCGACTACACCTCGCCGGGGGCGGACGCCGTCGTCCAGAACGTCGTCCCGGCCGTGCGGCCCGGCTCCATCGTCAGCCTCCACTTCGGCTACGCGGACACGGTCAGGGCCCTGCCCTCCCTCCTCGACCACCTCGACCGGCGCGGCCTGACCGCGGTGACCTGTACGGAGCTGCTCTCGTGAACCCCACCCGCCGCACCGGCCTCCTGCTGACCGGGGCCCTGGTCCTCGCCGCGCTGACCGGCTGCGGCAGCGGGTCGCCGGCCGGCCACACCTCCCGCGACGCGATCAAGCCCGCCCGACCGGCCGCACCGCAGCGCCAGGCGGTGTACGGGCTGCCCGGCATGCCGCCCGTCCTCGACACCGAGGACGTGTACGCCGCCGACCGCCCCGGCAGGCTCTCGCCCGTGGTCAAGGACTTCCCCTCCCGCGTCTACGTGCCCAACACCGAGTCCGACACCGTCACCGTCATCGACCCCAAGACGTTCCGGGTCACCGAGACGATCAAGGTCGGCCGGCAGCCCCAGCACGTCGTCCCCTCCTGGGACCTGAAGACGCTCTGGGTCAACAACGACAAGGGCAACACCCTCACCCCCATCGACCCGCGCACCGGGAGGGCGGGCGCCCCGGTCGACGTCCACGACCCGTACAACCTCTACTTCACCCCCGACGGCAAGCACGCCGTCGTCATGGCCTCGCTCGACCGCGAACTGGTCTTCCGCGACCCGCACACCATGAGGATCCAGCACACCGAACCCGTCTCCTGCTACGGCGTCAACCACGCCGACTTCTCCCTCGACGGCCGCTACTTCATCGTGAGCTGCGAGTTCAGCGGCGAACTGCTGAAGGTCGACACCGCCCGGATGAAGGTGGTCGCCCACCAGAAGCTGCCCTTCGACGGGGCGATGCCGCAGGACGTCAAGATCTCCCCGGACGGCAAGCGGTTCTACATCGCCGACATGATGGCCAACGGCATGTGGGTGCTCGACGGCGACGCCTTCACCACCCCCGAGCTGCTGCCCACCGGCAAGGGCACCCACGGCCTGTACGTCAGCCGCGACTCCCGGGAGATGTACATCTCCAACCGCGGCGAGGGCACCGTCTCCGTCTTCGACTTCCCGCAGCACCGGCTGACCAAGAAGTGGCGGCTCCCGCAGGGCGGCAGCCCCGACATGGGCGGCGTCTCGGCGGACGGCAACACCCTCTGGCTGTCCGGCCGCTACGACTCCGAGGTCTACGCCATCGACACCCGCACCGGCGTCCAGGTGGCCCGTGTCCCGGTCGGCGACGGCCCGCACGGCCTCGCGGTCTACCCGCAGCCGGGCCGCTACTCGCTCGGGCACACCGGCATCTTCCGCTGACGGACCCGTGACGGACCCGTGACGGACCCGGCCGCGCCCGCTTGAGTCTCCACCCGCTGGAAGGGCCAGACTCCCTCGCATGACCGACGAACGACCCCGGTTGCTCACCATCGGACAGCTGGCCCGCCGCACCGGCCTCACGGTGCGCACCATCCGCTACTGGTCCGACGAGGGTGTGCTGCACCCCGTCGCCCGCAGCGACGGCGGCTACCGGCTCTACGACACCGGGTCCGTGGCCCGGCTGGAGCTGATCCGCACCCTGCGCGAGCTGGGCCTCGGCCTGGACGACGTACGCACCGTCCTGGCCGGGGAGCGGGACATCGCCTCGGTGGCCGCCGCCCACGTGGTGGCCCTCGACGCGCAGATCCGGGTGCTGCGGCTCAACCGCGCGGTCCTGTCGACGGTCGCCCAACGCAGGTCGAGCACCGAGGAGATGGCCCTGATGAACAGACTGGCACGGCAGTCCACCGCCGAACGCAAGCGGATCATGGACGAGTTCGCCGAGGACATGCTGCACGGCCTGGACACCGTCGACCCGGCCGTCCGGGAGCGGATGCGCGGCATGAGCGCCGGACTGCCCGACGACCCCACCCCCGAACAGGTCGACGCCTGGGTGGAACTGGCCGAACTGCTCCAGGACCCCGCGTTCCGGGCCCGGATGCGCCGGGCCGCCGAGTACAACGCCGCCGACCGCGGCCCCGACGAGCAGGCGGGCCGGTCGATGTGGTTCCTGAAGAAGCTCGTCACCCTCGCGGGCGACGCCGTCCGCGCGGGCACCGACCCGGCCGCACCCGAGGCCGACGCCGTCCTGCGCGAGCTGCTCGGCCCGGACGCCGACCGCGCCGCCGTCCTGGACCGGCTGCTCGCCACGGCCGACGACAGGGTCGCCCGCTACCGCGAACTGCTCACCGTGCTGAAGGGCGCGCCCGCGCAGCCCGCGCACCGTCCGGAGTTCGCCTGGGTACTGGCTGCACTGCGCGCCCACCCGGCCGGTTAATCTGACCTCCGTCAGTACGGCAACACGAGCATGATGCAAACGAGGGGTGGTCCCGGTGGCGGACATCGAGGAAGCACGCAAGGCGTTCGACCGGTTCGACGCGGACGGCGACGGCTTCATCACGGCGGCCGAGTACAAGAGCGCGATGGCGCAGATGGGCGACTTCAACGTCACCGAGTCGGTGGCCGAGGTCCTCATCGCCCGGCAGGACACCGACGGCGACAAGGTGCTGTCCTTCGACGAGTTCTGGGCCAACCTGAACAAGGGCTGAGCGCGCGGCCGCGCCCGCCGGGACCCGGGACGACCGGCTCACCCGGCAGCGCGGCCCGGTCCGCCGCGCGCAGGACCGGGCCGGTGCGGAATAGCCGCCCCGCCCGCCGGGTTCGCACTGGATGCACATGCATGAATCTCCGGAAGGGCGAGACATGAAGATCGGCATCATCGGCGCGGGCAACATCGGCGGCAACCTGACCCGGCGGCTCACCGCCGCGGGCCACGACGTGCACGTCGCGAACTCCCGCGGCCCGCACACTCTCACCGGCCTCGCCGAGGAGACCGGCGCCACCCCCGCGACGCCCGAGGACGCGGTGCGCGACGCCCGGGTCGTCGTGGTCACCATCCCCCTGAAGGCGGTCCCCGACCTGCCCGCGGGCCTCCTGGAGACGGCGGCGCCCGACGTCGCCGTCATCGACACCGGCAACTACTACCCGCAGCAGCGCGACGGGAAGATCGCCGGGATCGAGGACGAGGGCCTGACCGAGAGCCGCTGGACCGAGCGCCAGCTCGGCCACGCGGTCGTGAAGGCCTTCAACGGCACCTACGCGGCCGACATCGTCGACAAGGCCCGCCCCGCGGGCGACCCGGACCGCGTCGCCCTGCCCATCGCCGGCGACGACACGGAGGCCAAGCGGACGGTCACCGCCCTCCTGGACGAGATCGGCTTCGACGCCGTCGACGCGGGCGGCCAGGACGAGTCGTGGCGCCAGCAGCCCGGCACCCCGGTCTACGGCCTCGCCGCGGACGCTCCCGCCGTCCGCAAGGCCCTGGCGACGGCGACCCCGGAGCGCACCGCGGAGTGGCGCGCCTGAGCACGCCGGAGCGGCTTCAGGGCGTGGCCCACTCGCGCAGCGCAGCCTTGCTCGCGAAGGCGGCCACGTCCTTGTCGTGCGGGCTCGACGTGTACTGGTGGACGGTCCACTTCGCCTTGATGCGGGGCTTGCCCGCCGTCACGTAGTCCGCGATCCACAGACCGTCCCCCGCGTACGACGTCGTGTCGTGGTTCAGCCAGAAGTCGCGGTTGCAGTAGAGCATGACCCGGTGGTCCGGGCGCAGCCGCTTCACCTCGCGGATGAAGCGGTCCTTGTCCGCGTTGCTCGCGCGGGTGCCGTCGCCCGTCGTCTCCCAGTCGACCGCCAGCAGGTCGCCCGCCTTCTCGGGGGCCTTGCTCAGGAAGTAGGCGGCCTGGGCGGCGATGTTGCCCGGCCACAGGAAGTGGTAGAAGCCGACCACGCACGCGCCGTCGCGGGCCAGCTTCGTCTGGTGGGCCAGGCGCGGGTTGACGTAGCTGCGGCCCTCCGTGGCCTTGATGAAGACGAACGACTGGCCGTCCGTGTCGAACGTGGACTGGTACGAACTGACGTCGATGCCGTGCAGCATGCGGGGCCTCCCGGTCGGTGGGGCGACGTGGGTCGAACTGTCATGGTCCCCGCATGCTCCCCGATCCGAACCCGCCTGCGGGCCGCTTTACGGGGAAGGCTCCTGCTGTGTGACCACGCGGAATCTTGGAACACGCTTTACGTGGTCGTACGCAACTGAGCCCACCCGAACCGGGGTCTCACACAAGGCCGGGCCCCGCATGCGGGAGGGCACGGATCGAGGAGAGTGGGGCAGGTCGTGGGACGGCGCAAGGGCGGCGGAATAGGGATCGCACTGACGACGGTCGCGGTGCTCGTGGGCACCAGTGCCTGTGGCGGGAGCGGCGGGGACAAGACGGACGGGGCCGACGGGAAGGCGTCGGGGAAGCCGAGCGCCAGCGCGTCCCCGTCCCCGGCGAAGCCCAAGGGGCCGCCGATGCTGCTGGAGACGATCATGCCGCAGTCCGGCGCCACGGTCGGTGTGGCGATGCCGGTCTCGGTGGTGTTCACCAACCCGGTCGCGGCGAAGGCCCGCGCCTCGGTCGAGAAGCACATGAAGGTCAGCGCCTCGAAGCCGGTGGAGGGCGCCTGGCACTGGTTCGGCGACAAGCGCGCCGACTGGCGCCCCAAGGACTACTGGCCGTCGGGCACGAAGGTGAAGGTCGTCGCCGACATGAAGGACGTCGGCAACGGAAACGGGCGGTACGGCACCCACAGCTACACCCACACCTTCAAGGTCGGCGACGACGTGCGCGCCGACGTCTCCGTCAGCGGCCACACCATGAAGGTGAGCAGGAACGGGTCGACGCTGCGCACCCTGTCGATCAACGCGGGCAGCGCCCAGTACCCGACCTGGAACGGCACCATGGCCGTCATCGACAAGCAGGAGAAGGTCCACATGACCTCGTGCAGCGTCGGCATCAGCTGCGACAAGGGCAGCGCCGACTACTACGACCTGACCCTGCCCTGGGACGTCCACCTGACCCAGTCCGGCACCTACGTGCACTACTCGACCGGCGACCCGAACCCGGGCAGCGGCAGCGCCCGCGGCTCGCACGGCTGCGTCCACCTGTCGATCTCCGACGCCAAGTGGTTCTACCAGCAGGTCAAGCAGGGCGATCCGGTGACGATCACCGGTTCCCCGCGGGCCAAGGCCCCGGCCGACAACGGCTACGCGTCCTTCAACCTGAGCTGGGACCAGTGGCTCCAGGGCAGCGCCTCCGGCGAGGGGACGACGGCCACCCTGTGACCGGCGTCCCGCGCACGCCCCTCAGCACTCGATGATGTTGACGGCGAGCCCGCCCCTCGCCGTCTCCTTGTACTTGACCGACATGTCCGCACCGGTGTCCCGCATGGTCTTGATGACCTTGTCCAGGGACACCTTGTGCGAGCCGTCGCCGCGCATCGCCATCTTGGCCGCGGTGACCGCCTTCACGGCCGCCATGCCGTTGCGCTCGATGCACGGGATCTGGACCAGGCCGCCGACCGGGTCGCAGGTCAGGCCCAGGTTGTGCTCCATGCCGATCTCCGCCGCGTTCTCCACCTGCTCCGGGGAGCCGCCCAGCACCTCGGCGAGCGCACCCGCCGCCATCGAGCAGGCCGAGCCGACCTCGCCCTGGCAGCCGACCTCGGCGCCGGAGATCGAGGCGTTCTCCTTGAAGAGCATGCCGATGGCGCCCGCGGAGAGCAGGAAGCGGACCACGCCCTCCTCGTCGGCCCCGGGCACGAAGTTCATGTAGTAGTGCAGGACGGCCGGGATGATGCCCGCCGCGCCGTTCGTGGGGGCCGTGACGACCCGGCCGCCCGCCGCGTTCTCCTCGTTCACCGCCATCGCGTAAAGGGTGATCCACTCCATGGAGTGGGCCAGCGGATCGCCCTCGGCGCGCAGCTTGCGGGCCGATCCCGCGGCCCGGCGGCGGACCTTCAGGCCGCCCGGCAGGATGCCCTCGCGGGCCATGCCGCGCGACACGCAGGCCTGCATGACCCGCCAGAGCTCCAGCAGGCCCGCGCGGATCTCGTCCTCGGTGCGCCACGCCTTCTCGTTCTCCAGCATCAGCGCCGGGATCGACAGGCCGGTCTCGCGGGTCAGGCGCAGCAGCTCGTCGCCGGTGCGGAAGGGGTACTTCAGGACCGTGTCGTCCGGGACGATCGGGTTCTCGCCCCCGGCGCCCTCCTGGGGCAGCACGGACTCGTCCACCACGAAACCGCCGCCCACCGAGTAGTACGTCCTGGTGAGCAGCTCCTTGCCGTCGGCGTCGTACGCCCACAGGCTCATGCCGTTCGCGTGGTACGGCAGCGCCTTGCGGCGGTGCAGGACCAGGTCGTCGTCGTAGGCGAAGGCGATCTCGTGCGCGCCGAGGACCTGGAGCCGGCCGGACGCCCTGATCTCCTCGACGCGCTGGTCGGCGTGTTCCACGTCGACGGTGCGCGGGGACTCGCCCTCCAGGCCGAGCAGCACCGCCTTCGGGGTGCCGTGGCCGTGGCCGGTCGCGCCCAGCGAGCCGTACAGCTCGGCGCGTATGGAGGCGGCGTGGGCCAGCAGCCCCTCGTTCTTGAGGCGGCGCGCGAACATGCGGGCCGCGCGCATCGGGCCGACCGTGTGGGAGCTGGACGGGCCGATGCCGATCGAGAACAGGTCGAAGACCGAGATGGCCACGGTAGGACTCCAATGATGGTGGTAGACGCCGTTGTCTGCCGGACAAGCGGGACGTGCGGTGACGTGACACGGGGCACCCCACGCACTGTCCAGTGTGCGGGGTGCCCCGAAAATCCGTACGCCACAAAGCGTACGGAACGACTACAGGCCGGGGTACAGGGGGTGCTTCTCCGCGAGTGCGGTCACCCGGGCCTTCAGCGCCTCGGCGTCGTAGGACGGCTTGAGGGTCTCGGCGATCACGTCGGCGACCTCGCGGAAGTCGTCGGCGTCGAAGCCGCGGGTGGCCAGCGCCGGCGTGCCGATGCGCAGGCCGGAGGTGACCATCGGCGGGCGCGGGTCGTTCGGGACCGCGTTGCGGTTGACCGTGATGCCGACCTCGTGCAGCCGGTCCTCGGCCTGCCGCCCGTCCAGCTCGGAGTCGCGCAGGTCGACGAGGACCAGGTGCACGTCCGTGCCGCCGGAGGCCACGTTCACGCCGTGGGCGCGGGCGTCCTGCGAGGTCAGCCGCTCGGCGAGGATCCGGGCGCCCTCGATCGTGCGCTGCTGGCGCTCCTTGAAGCCCTCGCTCGCCGCGACCTTGAAGGAGACGGCCTTGGCCGCGATCACGTGCTCCAGGGGGCCGCCCTGGAAGCCCGGGAAGACCGCCGAGTTCAGCTTCTTCGCGAAGTCCTTGTTGCGGGCGAGGATGATGCCGCCGCGCGGGCCGCCGAGCGTCTTGTGCGTCGTGGAGGTGACGACGTCGGCGTAGGGCACCGGGTTCGGGTGCAGCCCCGCGGCGACCAGGCCGGCGAAGTGCGCCATGTCGACCCACAGGTACGCCTCGACCTCGTCGGCGATGCGCCGGAACTCGGCGAAGTCCAGCTGGCGCGGGTACGCCGACCAGCCCGCGATGATGACCTTCGGGCGGTGCTCCTTGGCGAGGCGCTCGACCTCGGCCATGTCGACCAGGCCGGCGTCGTCCACGTGGTAGGCGACCACGTCGAACTGCTTGCCGGAGAAGTTCAGGCGCATGCCGTGGGTGAGGTGGCCGCCGTGCGCCAGGTCCAGGCCGAGGATCGTGTCGCCGGGCTGGGCGATGGCGAACAGTGCGGCCTGGTTCGCGGAGGCGCCCGAGTGCGGCTGCACGTTGGCGTACTCGGCGCCGAACAGCGCCTTGACGCGGTCGATCGCGATCTGCTCGGTGACGTCGACGTGCTCGCAGCCGCCGTAGTAGCGGCGGCCGGGGTAGCCCTCCGCGTACTTGTTGGTGAGGACCGAGCCCTGCGCCTCCATGACGGCGACGGGGGCGAAGTTCTCCGACGCGATCATTTCCAGGGTCGACTGCTGCCGCTTGAGCTCGGCGTCGACGGCCTCGGCGACCTCGGGGTCGAGGGCGTGCAGCGACTCGTTGAGCGCGGACTTGTCAGAGGTGTCGGACATGAGGGTGTCAGCTCCCGGAGAACTCGGTGTACTCGTCGGCGGAGAGCAGGTCCTTCGGCTCCTCCGCGATACGGACCTTGAACAGCCAGCCGCCCTCGAAGGGCTCCGAGTTCACGAGCGCCGGGTCGTCGACGACGTCCTGGTTGGCCTCGACGACCTCACCGGTCACGGGGGAGTACAGGTCGGAGACCGACTTGGTGGACTCCAGCTCACCGCAGGTCTCGCCCGCCGTGATGGTGCCGCCGACCTCGGGAAGCTGGACGAACACGATGTCACCGAGGGCGTTGGCCGCGTGCTCGGTGATGCCGACCGTCGCCACGCCGTCCTCGACGGCCGACAGCCACTCGTGCTCCTTGCTGTAACGCAGGTGCTGGGGGTTGCTCATGATGCGAATTCTCCTGTACGCGGGAAGGTGCTGGTGACGGAGGGGGACGGCGCCGGGGGTACGGGTGTCACTTCTGGCGCTTGTAGAACGGCAGGGCCACGACCTCGTAGGGCTCGTGGGTGCCGCGGACGTCGACCCCCACGCCCGGCGTGCCGGGGCCGGCGTGCGCGGCGTCCACGTACGCCATGGCGATCGGCCTGCCGAGCGTCGGCGACGGGGCGCCGGAGGTGACCTCGCCGATCACCTGTCCGTCGCGGACCACGGGCATGCCGGCGCGCGGGACGCGGCGGCCCTCGGCGATCAGCCCGACCAGCCTGCGCGGCGGGGAGGTCTCGGCCCGCTCGGCGGCGGCGACCAGCGCGTCGTGCCCGACGAAGTCGTCGCCGTGGGACGTCTTGTCGAACTTCACGACGCGGCCGAGACCGGCGTCGAAGGGGGTCAGCTCCGTGGTCAGCTCGTGCCCGTACAGCGGCATGCCCGCCTCCAGGCGCAGCGTGTCCCGGCAGGACAGGCCGCAGGGGACCAGCCCGTACTCCGCGCCGGCCGCGGTCAGCGCCTGCCACAGCTTCTCCGCGTCGGCGGGGGCGACGAACAGCTCGAAGCCGTCCTCGCCGGTGTAGCCGGTGCGCGCGATGAGCGCCTCGACGCCCGCGACGGTGCCGGGCAGACCGGCGTAGTACTTGAGGCCGTCCAGGTCGGCGTCCGTGACGGACTTCACGATGGCGGGGGAGTGCGGGCCCTGCACCGCGAGCAGCGCGTAGGCGTCCCGGTCGTCGCGGACCTCGGCGTCGAAGCCGGCGGCGCGCTCGGTCAGCGCGTCGAGGACGGTCTGCGCGTTGCCCGCGTTCGCCACGACCAGGTAGGTGGTGTCGCCGAGGCGGTAGACGATCAGGTCGTCGAGGATGCCGCCGTCCGCACGGCAGATCATCGTGTAGCGGGCGCGGCCGGCGCCGACGGAGCCGATGTTGCCGACGAGCGCGTGGTTGAGCAGGTCCACGGCCTGCGGGCCGGTGACGGTGATCTCGCCCATGTGGGAGAGGTCGAAGAGCCCGGCGCGCGTGCGCACGGCGGTGTGCTCGTCGCGCTCGCTGCCGTAGCGCAGGGGCATGTCCCAGCCCGCGAAGTCGGTCATCGTGGCGCCGAGCGAGCGGTGCAGGGCGTCAAGTGCGGTCAGGCGGGAAGGCGTAGGGCTCATTGCTGCTCCAGGGCATGACGGCGATGGCGAAGTGTCCTCCCCATCTGTCATCGGAACCTGAGAGGTTCGCCCCGAGGGGCTTGCACCTTGGGTGGGGCCGCCGTACGAGACGGGCGGCCCGCTTTTCAGATGTGCCTCGCCCGCGCGGTTCGGGGCCTGAGAGATTCAAGGGAGGGACTTGCTCCTTCGGCGCCCGGACAGCGTGTGCCCGGAACTCTCCCGCGCGGATTCAAGCGGCCTGTATGCAGTTGGCGCGCACATCATTGCATGCCGGGGGAACGGGGAAACAGACCGGAGGGCATTACCTACTCTTTACACTTGGCGGGCAGGAAGTGGCGTGACCGGAGCGGGGAGGACGATCACGGTGCACAAGGAGTGGGCGGGGGCGTACGCGACCACGGCGGGGGCGGTGGCGGGGGTGCGCGTTCCCCGCCAGCGCTCGGTGCGGGACCTGCGCGGGCGCGGCGGCCGCACCCCGCGCCGGATCGGGTTCGCGGCGGGGGACCTGGTCGTGCTGTCGGGGCTGCCGGGCAGCGGGAAGTCCACGCTGATGCGGCGCGTGGTCACGGTGGTGCGGATCGACTCCCAGGACGCCCGGGACCGCTGGGCGGCCCGGGTGCCGCGCTGGGTGCCGTACGCCCTGTACCGGCCGCTGGTCCGCCTCGCGCACTACGCGGGCCTGCGCCGCGCCATGCGCTCCGGCGCCAGCGTCGTCGTGCACGACTGCGGCACCCAGGCCTGGGTGCGCCGCTGGGTGACGCGGACGGCCGGGCGGCGCGGCGCGGCCGTCCACCTGATCCTGCTCGACGTGCCGGCGGACCTGGCGCTCGAGGGCCAGCGCGACCGCGGCCGCGGGGTCTCCCGCTACGCCTTCGCCCGGCACCGCAGGGCGGTGACCGCCCTCGTCACGTCGACGGCGGCCGGAGACCTCCCGGCCGGCGTCGAGTCGGCGGTCCTCCTCGACCGCGCGGCGTCCGACGCCCTCGGCGGCATCACGTTCCTGGAGCGCTGAGCCCGCGGCCGAGGCCCCCGGCGGTACCGCCGAACGGGTTATCGTCGGCCCGGACGACACGGCAGGGGCGGAACAGAGGGTGAACGCAGCTATGGACACGCCGGGCATCCCGGAGCAGGGGCACGAGCGCGACGCGCGGTACGAGGGCGGCGCGCACGGCCACCCCCAGCCGCAGCACGGCTGGCCCGCGAACGAGCTGGAGGAAGTCCTCTCGGCGGCGCTCGGCCGCCCCGAGGGCGGCGGCCGCATCGTCGAGGTGCTCGGCCGCAGCCACCTGTGGATCCCGCTGCCCCGGGGCGGCGGCCCCGCCAGCCGCGACCTCGACCTGCCCTCCTTCGAGATCGAGGGCCAGGCCTACGTCCCGGTCTTCAGCTCGGAGCACGAGTTCATGCGGGTCACCGGCGGCCGGATGGACTGCACGGTGGCCCCGGCCGTGGAGTTCGCGCGTGGCCTGCCGCCACAGGTCGGGCTCGCCGTGAACCCGGACGGGACGATCGGCGTGCCGCTCCCGCCCCCGGCCGTCGCCGAGCTGGCCCGCGGCGGGCGCACCCCGCTGGACGGACCGTCGAGCGGCGGCCGCGTGGTGCTGTCCGAGCCGGACTGGCAGGACGACCCGGTCGACTTCCTGACGGCGGTGCGCGAGGAGTTCGACGCGACCGGCGCCGTGCGCACGGCCCGCCGCTGCCTGGCCGTCGTCGAGGACGGCGCCCCCTCGCTGTTCATCGGCGTGGAGCTGACCGCGTGGGAGGGCCCGGCGCGGGACGTCCCGCTGGACGCGCTCGGCCGCGCGCTGGGCCGGGCCCCGGTGGCCTGGCCGGTGAATCTCGTCTTCCTCGACGTCACCCGGGACCCGGTCGCCGACTGGCTGCGCGTCCAGGTTCGCCCGTTCTATGCACGAGAGGTGTGACACCGTCCGTCAAGTCGGTGTCAGTAACGCCGCTTAAGCTGGTTTCATGACCTGACCGGGCGGTGTCGCGCCTCCCGGTCGGGTCGATCGGGCGGATCGGCGAATCACGGACCGGCAGAGGTCCACGAAGGGGCGGTTACGGGTGAGCGCGTCGGGCACGGCCGCGGCCGGACAGGTCGAGCACATGCTGCGCCAGGTGACCCCCGGGCGCTACGACGCGTACGAGGCGCTGCTGAAGGCACTCGCCGACCCCGCGGCGGGCCAGGTCTGGATGCTGCTCTGGCACGGCCAGGCCGGCTCCCCCGACGCCCAGTACGGGAACATGGAGGTCGACGGCTTCGGCTACGCCCCCTGTGTCACCTCCGCGCAGGAGCTCTCCGCCTCCGGCTGGTCCCGGGCCTACGAGGTGGTCGGCGGCGTCGACGCGGCCCGCACCCTCTACCCCGACCACTACGGCCTCTGGCTCAACCCGCACGCGCCGGGCGGCGGCGTCGGTATCCCCTGGCTCGATCTGCGCCGGATCGCGGGCGGCCTCGACCGGCAGCCGGCCGGCCCGCTGCGGCTGTCCGAGCCGACCATCGAGCTGCCGCAGTTCTACGCGGTCCTCGCGCAGAACGCGCACCGCACGACCGCCGTGCGCGCCCTGCGCCGCGCCTGGGTGCAGCCCGCGCTCGGCGCGCCGTATCTCGCCATCGGCCTCGATGTGTACGACACGTCGCCCGCGTCCGTGGACTCCGTACGCGCGATGATGCAGCAGTCCATCACGGCGGTGCCGGACGGCCTGCCGGTGTCCACCGTCGCCATGTCCGACGGGTACGACCCGGTGGCGATGTGGCTGCGGGCGAACGCCCGGCCGTTCTACGACCGCGAGGCCCACGCGGCCCCCGTCGCGCAGGCAGGCGGCGGATACGGCTACCCGCCGCCGTACGGCGCGTCCTACTGATCCGGCTGCTCCGGCTGCTCCGGCTGTTCCCGCTGTTCCGGCGGGTGCGGCTGATCCGGCCGGTCGGGCCCGGGGCGCCGCGCGAACCTCAGATCATCCTCAACTCCGCGTGTGCAGCGGTCATTTCGGGAAGAGACGGGTTGGGGGAGAGAAGCACCCTCCTGGGCCCAATGTCCGACCTGTCGCCCCTTCCGCCCCAACTGCCCACTGTCCGACCGTCGTTGACCGCCGTCCGGATAACGGAACCTCCCAGACAGCATCACGTTTAGGCATCCTTTCCCCGTCAAGTCTGGCAACAGATCGCACGCAGGTTGAAGACTCCCGCTCCAAGGGGTTCGGCCTTGTGTACGAGCCCCCCGAGAACGACGGACTGAATCACGCCGCCACCAGCGGCAAGTGTGGGCCGGTCACCGCCGGTTGAGAGGGGTCCCTGCCACGATGACGGCACCATTGCACGACACGACCGCGGAGGCGGAGCCGACCGCGTCGGTCGACGCTGCCGCGAGCCAGTCAGGCGGCAAGGTCGAAGGGCGGTCGCTGAAGCAGATCGCCTGGAACCGCCTCAAGCGGGACAAGGTGGCCCTGGCCGGTGGCATCGTTGTCGTCGTCCTGATCCTGGTCGCGGTCTTCGCCCCGCTCATCGTCGGTCTGCTGGGCCACCCGCCCAACGACTTCCACCAGGACAAGCTCGACCCGCTGACGAACCTGCCCACCGGTTCACTGGGCGGCGTCAGCGGCGACTACCTGTTCGGCGTCGAGCCCAACAAGGGCCGCGACGTCTTCAGCCGGATCGTCTACGGCGCCCGGATCTCGCTGCTCGTCGCGTTCCTCGCGGCGATCGTCGCCGTCGTGCTCGGCACGGTCTTCGGCGTCGTCGCGGGCTACTTCGGCGGCTGGGTCGACTCGGTCATCAGCCGCGTCATGGACGTGCTGCTCGCCTTCCCGCAGCTGCTCTTCATCATCTCGCTGGTCTCCGTGCTCCCCGACGACCTCCTCGGTCTGACCGGAACCGGCGTCCGCGTCGCCATCCTCGTCCTGGTCATCGGCTTCTTCGGCTGGCCCTACGTCGGCCGCATCGTCCGGGGCCAGACCCTCTCGCTGCGCGAGCGGGAGTACGTGGAGGCGGCCCGCTCGCTCGGCGGCGGCAGCCGGCACATCCTGCTGCGCGAGCTGCTGCCCAACCTGGTGGCCCCGATCGTCGTCTACATGACGCTGATGATCCCCACCAACATCCTCACCGAGGCCGCCCTCAGCTTCCTCGGCGCGGGTGTGCGACCGCCGACCGCCTCCTGGGGCGGGATGCTCCGCGACGCGCTCGCGACGTACGAGCACGACCCGATGTTCATGGTCTTCCCCGGTGTCACGATCTTCGTCACCGTCCTCGCGTTCAACCTCTTCGGGGACGGGCTGCGCGACGCGCTCGACCCCAAGGGCACCCGCTAGGTCCTCAACAGCCTTCTTTCCCAAGGCCCCTGTCGCACCGTCAGGCGGCGCACCCCACTGGTTCCCCGGCGACTTGCCCGGACCGCGATCTCGGAGGATACGAGAAAATGCCCACAGGTATTCCCAAGCGACGGCTCGCCGCGTGCGCGGCCCTCGTCGTCGGGGCGCTGGCGGCCACTACGGCGTGCGGTGGCGGCGACGGCGACAGCAAGGACGGCGCCAAGGCGCCCGGCTTCAACGCCGCGCTGAACAAGGTCGTCAACACGTCCGCCAAGAAGGGCGGGACGCTGAAGTTCGTCGGCAAGCAGGACTTCGACTCCCTGGACCCGCAGCGCACGTACTACGGCATGACCTGGGACTTCATGCGGTACTACACCCGCACCCTGGTCACCTACGACACCAAGCCGGGCAACGGCTCCAACAAGCTGGTCGGCGACCTCGCCACCGCGCCCGCCACCGTCTCGGACGACGGCAAGACCTACACGTACAAGCTGCGTGACGGCCTGACCTGGGAGGACGGCTCCAAGCTGACCTCCAAGGACGTCAAGTACGGCATCGAGCGCATCTGGGCCACCGACGTCATCACCGGCGGCCCCGGCTACCTGCGCTCCACCCTCGACCCCAAGGGCGCGTACAAGGGCCCGTACAAGGACAAGTCGAAGGACAAGCTGGGCCTGAAGGCGATCGAGACGCCCGACGACCAGACCATCGTCTTCCACCTGCCCAAGGCCAACGGCGACTTCGAGCAGATGCTCGCCATGCCGACCGGCGCCCCGGTGCCGCAGGCCAAGGACACCGCCGCGAAGTACACCCAGAAGCCGGTGTCGTCGGGCCCGTACAAGATCCAGAGCTACAACGCGGGCAAGAGCCTGACGCTGGTGCGCAACACGGCCTGGAAGAAGTCGTCCGACCCGCTCCGCCCGGCCCTGCCGAACAAGATCACGGTCACCATCTCCTCGAACCTGGAGGAGAACGACAAGCGCCTGATGTCCGGCGACTACGACGTCGACGTCAACGGCACCGGCATGACCCAGTCCGGCCGCGTCTCGGCGGTCCAGGACCACCGCGCCAACGTCGACAACATCCAGACGTCCTTCGTGCGCTACGTGGCCCTGGTCACCGCCACCAAGCCGCTGGACAACGTCGAGTGCCGCAAGGCCGTCTTCTACGGCACCGACTTCGCCAGCATCCAGCAGTCGCGCGGCGGCAAGGTGGCCGGTGGCGAGATCGCCAACTCCACCTTCCCCAAGTCCATCCCGGGCTACAGCGACTACGACCCGTACGGCATCCTCGCCCGCAAGGGCAAGCCGGACGTCGCCAAGGCCAAGGACGCGCTGAAGCAGTGCGGCAAGCCGAGCGGCTTCTCCACCAAGATCTCCGCCCGCAGCAACAACCCGGGTGAGGTCGACGCCGCCGAGGCGCTCCAGGCCTCGCTCGGCAAGGTCGGCATCAAGCTGACCATCGACTCGATCGACGGCGCCCAGTCGTCCTCGATCACCGGCTCGCCGAAGGTCGTCAAGTCCCGTGGCTACGGCATGACGATGAGCGGCTGGGGCCCCGACTTCAACTCCGGCCAGGGTTACGCGCAGCCGCTGTTCGACAGCCGCTTCATCTTCCCGACCGGTAACTACAACGAGTCGCAGATCAAGGACAAGAAGGTCGACAAGCTCTTCGACGACGCCATCGGCACCACCGACCTGGCGAAGGCGAAGCAGCTCTACACCGACCTGGACCACGAGATCCTGGACCAGGCCTACTGGATGCCGTTCATCTACGAGAAGAACATCTCGTGGCGCAGCACCCGCCTGACCAACGTGTACTCGTCCGCGGCCTACAGCGGTCGCTACGACTACGTGATGCTCGGCGTCAACAAGTAGTCGTAGTCCTTCCGGTCGATGAGCTGATCCCGCTCATGCCGTCGAAACCCGCCAGTCCGAAGGGCAGGTGATGGCCTCGGCGGCGGGGACCCCGAACGGGTCCCCGCCGCCGGGCCGCGCACAGTGCTTGCTTATCTCATCCGGCGCCTGTTCGCCGTCGTCATCATGGTGCTGATCGTGTTGTTCGCGACCTTCACCATCTTCTTCATGCTGCCCAAATGGGCGGGTCAGGACGTCGCCGTCCTCTTCGCCGGCAAGGCCACCAGCCCCGAGGCGCTGGACGGCATCCGCATCAAGCTGGGCCTCAACGACCCGCTCCTGGTGCAGTTCTGGGACTTCGTCCGGGGCATCCCGCTCGGCCGCGACTACACCAACGGCGCGGACATCACCCACTGCCCCGCCCCCTGCTTCGGATACTCCTTCCGCACGGAGGAGCCCGTCTGGAACACCCTCAAGCAGGACGCGCCCATCACCGGCGCGCTGGCGCTCGGCGCCTGCGTCCTGTGGCTGGTCGGCGGTGTCGCCACCGGTGTCACCTCCGCCCTCAAGCGCGGCACCTTCTGGGACCGCGCCGCGATGACCACCGCCCTCGGCGGCGTCTCGCTCCCCGTCTTCTTCACCGGCATGGTCGCGATGGGCATCTTCGTGCACAGCCTCGGCTGGGTGCACATCGCCGACTCGCTGTCCACGGACGACTCGATCGGCACCTGGCTCCAGACGCTGATCCTGCCGTGGATCGTGCTCGCCTTCCTCAACGCCGCGATGTACGCGAGACTCACCCGCGCCACCATGCTGGAGATCCTCGGCGAGGACTACATCCGCACCGCGCGCGCCAAGGGCCTCGGCGAGTCCGCCGTCATCACCCGGCACGCGCTGCGCTCGGCGATGACCCCGATCCTCACCGTCTTCGGACTCGACCTCGGGGTGCTGCTCGGCGGCGCCGTGCTCACCGAGTCCACGTTCAACCTGCCCGGTCTCGGTCTCGAAGCGGTCCAGGCCATCAGCAACAAGGACCTGCCCGTGATCCTCGGCGTGACGCTGTTCGCGGCCCTCGCGATCGCCGTCGCCAACCTCGTCGTGGACCTTCTCTACGCCGTCATCGACCCGCGAGTGAGGCTGGGATGACCGACCTGCACAAGACCGGAGCGGCGGTCGGCGAACCCGTCACCGCCTCCGGAGCACCCCGCGCCTTCCTGGAGGTCCGCGACCTCAAGGTGCACTTCCCGACCGACGACGGCGTGGTCAAGTCCGTCGACGGCCTCTCCTTCACCCTGGAGAAGGGCCGCACCCTCGGCATCGTCGGCGAGTCCGGATCGGGCAAGTCCGTCACGTCCCTCGGCATCATGGGCCTGCACACCGCGGGCCAGTACGGCCGGCGCAAGGCGCAGATCAGCGGCGAGATCTGGCTGGACGGCACCGAGCTGCTCTCCGGCGACCAGGACGCCGTCCGCCGGCTGCGCGGCCGCGACATGGCGATGATCTTCCAGGACCCGCTCTCCGCGCTGCACCCGTATTACACGATCGGCAAGCAGATCGTGGAGGCGTACCGGGTCCACCACAAGGTCGACAAGAAGACCGCGCGCAAGCGGGCGATCGAGATGCTCGACCGGGTCGGCATCCCGCAGCCCGACAAGCGGGTCGACGCCTACCCGCACGAGTTCTCCGGCGGCATGCGCCAGCGCGCGATGATCGCCATGGCGCTGGTGAATAACCCCGAACTGCTGATCGCCGACGAGCCGACCACGGCCCTCGACGTGACCGTGCAGGCGCAGATCCTCGACCTGATCCGGGACCTCCAGAAGGAGTTCGGCTCCGCGGTCATCATGATCACGCACGATCTCGGGGTCGTCGCGGAGATGGCCGACGAACTGCTCGTCATGTACGGCGGCCGGTGCGTGGAGCGCGGCAGCGCCACCCAGGTCTTCACCGAACCGCAGCACCCCTACACCTGGGGCCTGCTGGGCTCGATGCCGCGCATCGACCGGGAGCAGACCGAGCGCCTCACGCCGGTCAAGGGCTCTCCGCCCAGCCTGATCAACCTGCCGGGCGGCTGCGCCTTCAACCCGCGCTGCCCGTACGCGGACGTCCCCAAGGACAACATCACCCGCACCGAGCGCCCCGAACTGCGCGAGGTCGGCTCCGGCCACTACTCCGCCTGCCACATGTCGGCGGGGGAGCGGGAACGGATCTGGACCGAAGAGATTGCGCCGAAGCTGTGACGGACGCCAAAGGACCCGAGACCGAGATGACGATCCCCCAGCAGCCGGCCGGCTCGCTCCAGACCTCCGCGGACCCGGCGCCCGGTGAACCGCTGCTCAAGGTCGAGAACCTCGTCAAGCACTTCCCGATCAAGAAGGGCCTGCTCAAGCGGCAGGTCGCCGCCGTCCAGGCGGTCGACGGGCTCAGCTTCGACGTCCGCGCGGGGGAGACCCTGGGCGTCGTCGGCGAGTCCGGCTGCGGCAAGTCGACGATGGGCCGGCTCATCACGCGGCTGCTCGAACCGACCTCGGGCCGCGTCGAGTTCGAGGGCCGGGACATCACGCACCTCGGCACCGGCGGCATGCGGCCGCTGCGCCGCGACGTGCAGATGATCTTCCAGGACCCGTACTCCTCGCTGAACCCGCGCCACAACATCGGCACGATCGTCGGCACCCCGTTCAAGCTCCAGGGCGTCAAGCCCGAGGGCGGCGTGCGCAAGACGGTGCAGGAGCTGCTGGAGCGCGTCGGGCTCAACCCCGAGCACTACAACCGCTACCCGCACGAGTTCTCCGGCGGCCAGCGCCAGCGCATCGGCATCGCCCGCGCGCTCGCCCTGCGGCCGAAGCTGGTCGTGGCGGACGAGCCGGTCTCGGCGCTCGACGTCTCCATCCAGGCCCAGGTCGTCAACCTGCTGGACGACCTCCAGAGCGAGCTCGGCCTGACGTATGTGATCATCGCGCACGACCTCTCGGTCATCCGGCACGTCTCGGACCGGATCGCGGTGATGTACCTCGGCAAGATCGTGGAGCTGGCGGACCGCGCCGATCTCTACACGACGCCGATGCACCCCTACACCAAGGCGCTGCTGTCCGCGGTGCCGGTGCCCGACCCGCGGCGGCGCGGCGTCAAGAGCGAGCGGATCCTGCTGCGCGGCGACGTCCCGTCCCCGATCGACCCGCCCACCGGCTGCCGCTTCCACACGCGCTGCTGGAAGGCGACGCAGGTGTGCGCGACGAAGGAGCCGCCGCTGCTCCGGCTCGCGTCCGGCCACCAGGTGGCCTGCCACCACCCGGAGAACGCGCCCGACCAGGCGCCCGAGGACACCCAGCTGCTCTCCGTGGCCAAGGAGGCGATCAGCGTGGTGACGGTGCCGCCGCCGGCGGACGCCGTCGCCACCGAGACGTCGCCTTCGCCTTCGGCGTCGGCGTCGGTGTCGTCGGGGGCGTCGGCGGGGGTGGCCCCTGAGCCGTCCGCGCAGGCTTCGGAGGCGCCGGTGAGCCCGGTGAGTCCGGAGAGCCCGGAGACCCCGGAGACCCCGGTGAGCCCGGTGGTCACGGAAGCCCCGGAGGCTTCGGAGACCACGGAGGCACCGGAGACCGCGACGGGTCCGGAGACCGCGACGGGTCCGGAGACCGCGACGGGTCCGGAGACCGCGACGGGCCCGGAGACCGCGACGGGCCCGGATACCCCGAAGGGTCCGGAGACGGCGAAGGGTCCGGAGACGGCGAAGGGTCCGGAGACGGCGAAAGGGCCGGAGACGGCGAAGGGCCCGGAGGGCGTGTAGCGGTCGGCCCGGTCGTGACCGGCCGCGGCTCTCGCCGTGGCCGGTCGCGCCGTTCCCCCGCGCCCGCGGCGGGACGTCCGGGCTGGGTCGGGCAGCGTGTACATAGCCCAGAAAGAGCATGTACACGCCCACCCTTGAGCGGCAGAGTTCCCGTGTCCGGCACACAGGATCACGCTCGAAGGGACGCCCACATGCTCTCCCGTTCGGCAAAACTGGCCGCGCTCACCGTCGCGGCCGCCTCCTTCACCCTGATCGCCGCCGCCCCGGCCCCCACCCCGGGCTCGGCCGGCATCGGCGACCCGTACTTCCCCGAGCTCGGCAACGGCGGCTTCGACGCCCTCCACTACGACCTGGACGTCGCCTACAGCCCCGACACCGACCGCCTCGACGGCCGTACGACCCTCACCGCGCGCGCCACCCAGAACCTCTCCTCCTTCGACCTCGACCTACAGAAGCTCACGGTCACCCGGATCGAGGTGAACGGCAGACGCGCGGACTTCACCCGCACCGGCGACGAACTCGTCGTCACCCCGCGCACCCCGCTGCGCAAGGGCCACGGCTTCACCACGACCGTCACCTACAACGGCGTCCCCGAACCCCTCAGCGGCCCCATCGTCTTCGGCTCCGACTACGGCTGGATGAAGACCGCCGACGGCGTCTTCGTCGCCTGCGAGCCGAACGCCGCCTCCACCTGGTTCCCCTCCAGCGACCACCCCTCCGACAAGGCGACGTACGACATCCGCATCAAGGCCCCCAAGGGTCTGACCGGTGTCTCGAACGGGCGGCTCGTCGCCACGTACGACACCGACAAGGGCACCCGGACCGTCCACCACTGGCGCGAGTCGCGGCCGATGGCGACCTACCTCGCCACCGCCAGCATCGGGAAGTTCGACGTGCGCAGCGGCCGCACCCCCGCCGGCACCCCCATCTACGTGGCCATCGACCCGGTCCTCGCCGACAGCAACAGCGTGGACGTCTACGCGGTGACCGCCGCGGCCACCGACTACTGGTCGCAGGTCTTCGGCCCCTACCCCTTCGAGGAGACCGGCGCCGTCGTCGACGACATGCCCGAGGCCGGCTTCTCCCTGGAGACCCAGTCCAAGCCCAGCTACTCCGCCGTCCGCAACGAGTCGACGATCGTCCACGAACTCGCCCACCAGTGGTTCGGCGACTCCGTCTCCGTCGAGCAGTGGAAGAACATCTGGCTCAACGAGGGCTTCGCCACCTACGCCCAGTGGCTCTGGTCCGAGCACCAGGGCGTCCGCTCCGCCCACGACTCCTTCCTCGCGGGCTACGACGCGCGCCCGGCCGACTCCGCGTTC
This sequence comes from Streptomyces sp. NPDC088785, assembly GCF_044750685.1. NCBI lineage: Bacteria > Bacillati > Actinomycetota > Actinomycetes > Kitasatosporales > Streptomycetaceae > Streptomyces > Streptomyces sp. NPDC088785. Next base: position 84,280 of record NZ_JBIVKH010000020.1, on the reverse strand, counting down.
TGGCAGACGAAGGTGGGCGACCCGCAGCGCGACACCATGTTCGCCTCCGCCGTGTACCAGCGCGGCGCGATGACCCTCCAGGTGCTGCGCGAGCGCATCGGCGACAGGGCGTTCTTCAAGCTGCTGCCGCTGTGGACGAAGCTGCACCGCTACCAGAACGCCTCGACGGCCGACTTCATCGCGCTCGCCGAGCGGGTCTCGGGCCGGCAGTTGGACGATCTGTTCGACACGTGGCTGTTCACGACGGGCAAGCCGACGCTCTAGGCACGGACCCGGCAGGTAAAAATATCGGGTGATCCAGGAACTGTTCACCCCCTCCGTCCAGCACTGGCTCGACCTCGTCGGCATCTTCGTGTTCGCCATCTCCGGCGCTCTGATGGCCGTACGCAAGAACTGGGACGTCTTCGGTATCGCCGCCCTGGCCGAGGCCACCGCGCTGGGCGGAGGCGTGTTCCGCGACCTGGTCATCGGGGCCGTGCCGCCGTCCGCCTTCACCGACCTGGGCTACTTCATCACCCCGCTGTTTGCCGCCGCCCTCGTCTTCGTCCTGCACCCCGAGGTCGAACGCACCCAGGCCGCGGTGAACGTCTTCGACGCGGCCGGCCTCGGCCTGTTCTGCGTCACCGGCACCACCAAGGCCTACGACTACGGGCTCGGCCTCACCTCGTCCGCCGTGCTCGGCCTGGCCACGGCGGTCGGCGGCGGGGTGCTGCGCGACATCATCGCCAACGAGGTGCCGTCGCTGGTGCGCTGGGACCGCGACCTGTACGCCGTGCCGGCGATCGTCGGCGCCGTCATCGTCGTCCTCTGCATCCGCTTCGACACCCTCAACGCGCTCACCAGCGGCGCCGCCGTCGCGACCGCCTTCATCCTGCGGCTGCTCGCGATGCGCTATCACTGGCGGGCGCCGCGCGCGTGGAACCGCAGGTCCGCGGCGGTGGAGGTGCCGGAGGAGACGCCGTGAGGCCGTGAGCCGAATCTCTAAAGCTACCGCTTAGTAATGAGCTGTCGTACCCTGCCTGCATGGCAGACGCAGCATCCACGCAGGAACGCACCGGCTCCGCCGCGATCGGTGACAGCGAGTTCGACCGGGACACCGCCGTCACGCGGCGCGACCCCGCCGTCCCGGGGGTCTACGACCTCGACCTGTCGGCCGGCTGGACGATCATCAACGCCGTCAACGGCGGCTACCTGCTCGCCGTGCTGGGCCGCGCGCTCGCCGACACCCTGCCGCACAGCGACCCGTTCACGATCTCGGCGCACTATCTGACGGCGTCCGTGGCCGGGCCCGCCGTGGTCCGCACGGAGGTGGCCCGCGCCGGCCGGACGCTCTCCACCGGGCAGGCCTCGCTCTTCCAGTACGCGCAGGACGGCTCCGAGGTCGAGCGGATCCGCGTCCTCGCCTCGTACGGGGACCTGAACGCGCTCCCCGACGACGTCCGCACCAGCGCCAAGCCGCCCGCCATCCCGCCGATCGAGCAGTGCTTCGGCGCCGAGGACGCGCCCGGTGACGCTCCGCGCATCCCCGGCAGCTCGGCCATCACCGACCGGCTCGCCGTCAAGCTGGACCCGGCGACCCTGGGCTGGGCCCTCGGCGCGCCGTCCGGGAAGGGGGAGATGCGGGGCTGGTTCGGGCTGGCCGACGGCCGTGACGCCGATCCGCTGTCGCTGCTCCTCACCGTGGACGCGCTGCCGCCGACCGCCTTCGAGATGGGGCTCAAGGGCTGGGTGCCGACCGTCGAGCTGACCGTCCACGTCCGGTGCCGGCCGGCTCCCGGGCCGCTGCGCGTCGCGATCTCCACCCGGAATCTGGCCGGCGGCTTCCTGGAGGAGGACACCGAGATCTGGGACACCCAGGACCGCCTGGTCGCCCAGTCCCGCCAACTGGCCCGAGTCCGCCTCCCCTGACCCACCCTCAGCACGCACCACCGTCGTGCGGCTGGTCGCGCAGTCCCCCGCGCCATCTCATTCGGAGGGGCGCACCATCGCCCCGCGCTGCGGGAGAGGCGCACCCCCGTCTCGTCCCGGGGGCGCGCGGAGCGCAGCCTCCGGGGGAAGGCTGCGCGTCAGCGCACGCCCCAGGGGCGCGGGGAACGGCGCGAGAAGCGGCCACTGGCCCGCGGCCGAGGAACGACCCAGGGACGCGGGAGGCGGCCACCGGCCCGCGGTCGAAGAACGCCCCAGGGGCGCGGGGAACGGCGCGAGAAGCGGCCACCGGCCCGCAGGCGAAGAACGACCCAGGGGCGCGGGAGGCGGCCACCGGCCTGCGGCCGAGGAACGACCCGGGGGCGCGGGAGGCGGGGCCACCGGCCCGCGGACGGAGAACGACCCAGGGGCGCGGGGAACGGCGCGAGAAGCCCCCACCGGCCCGCAGGCGAACGACAACCCCCGACCCGCACACGCACACCGCCCGAGAAGAGACCCAGCCGCAACGAACCGCCCCCCGACAGCGCGCCCGATCTGCGGCAGGCTGCCCCCGTGAAGTCCGACCGCCTGCTGGCCATCCTCCTGCTCCTACAGACCCGCGGCCGCGTCCCCGCCCACGACCTGGCCACCCGCCTGGAAGTCTCGGTCCGCACGATCTACCGCGACATCGAATCCCTGTCGGCCTCGGGCGTCCCGGTCTACACGGAGCGCGGCCGCCACGGCGGCATCGCCCTCCTCCCCGGCTACCGCACCGACGTCACCGGCCTGACCGCCGACGAGTCCCGCGCCCTGTTCATCCTCGCCTCCCAGGGCGCCCACGCCGCGCTCGGCCTCGATGCGGCCCTCGGCTCGGCCCTGCGCAAGGTGATGGCGGCGCTCCCCGAACCCCACCGCCCCGCGGCCGAACTGACCAGCCGTCGCATCCTGGTCGAACCCTCGCGCTGGATGGGCCCGCCCGCGCTCGAGGTCGACGTCGGCGCGTTGCAGGACGCCGTGTTCGCCGAGCGCCGCCTGCGGATCCGCTACCGCCACAGCGGCACCGACACCCCCCGCACCTACACCGTCGACCCCTACGGCCTCGTCTCCAAGGCGGGCGTCTGGTACCTGGTGGCCGACCGCCGCGCGGTACCCCGCCTTTTCCGCGCCGACCGCACCCAGGCGGTGACCGTCACCGACGCACCCGTCAGGCGCCGCCCCGGCATCGAGCTCGCCGACGCCTGGGCGGTGCTGAAGCGCCGGGTCGAAGAGCGGCCGGGCGGCATCGCGGTCACCGCCCGCGTCCACCGCAGCCGCTACGACCTGTTCCTGAAGATGGCCGGCGCGTCCCTGACCGAGCACCCGGACCCCGACGACCTCCACGACGCCGACGCCGACGACGCCGACGCCGACGAGTGGATCACGGTCCGCCTCGGCTACGGCGTCCTGGGCGCGACCCGCACCCTGCTGCCCTTCGCCGCACACCTGGAGGTCCTCGACCCGCCCGAGGTCCGCGAGGAGCTGGCCCGGTGCGCGGCCGAGATCACCCGGCTCTACGCGGCCCGCCGGTAACCCCCGCGCCCGCGCGGCCCGTCGCTCACGACGCGTCGAGCCAGTGCCTGCGCCCGAGACTGACCAGCCGCAACTGCCGCTCCGCGAGGGCCGCCACGCGGCGCGAGTCCGCGGGGGAGGCGGTGAGGAAGGCGGTGGCGGCCATCATCATGTGGTCCACGTACAGCCCGGCCAGCATCAGCAGGTCGTCCTCGCTCCAGCCCGCCGACTCGGGGTCCTCGCGCAGTGCCGCGCGCACCTCCTCGGCGAACTGCCCGAGCTGCGCGGCGATCTCCTCGCGCACCCGCTGCACCCCGCCGTGCCGCTCCCGCGCGATGAACCGCACGTGCGCCGGGTGGGCGCGCACGTGCGCGGCGATCAGCCCGACGGTGCGCGCGATGCGTTCGTCGCTGTCCCAGGTCGCGGTGAGCAGTGCGGAGACGACCGCGTGCAGGCTGCCGACCGCCTCCTCCACCAGGGCGGCGCCGAGATCGGCGATGGAGTCGAAGTGCCGGTAGAACGCGGTCGGCGCCATGCCCACGGCCCGGGTCACCTCGCGCAGCCCCAGACTGCTCAGGCTCTGCTCCTCCAGCAGCTCGAGCGCCGCATCGAGCAGCGCCTGCCGGGTTCTGCGCTTCTGCGCCTGACGGCTGCCGAGGGTGGTGTGACTCATGTCATCCAGTTAACAACTGTTCTCCGTAATTGAACACCGGACGCGCGGTTAGACTCAATAGTCAGTGAACAGTTGTAACCCAACTCTGAGAGGTCTCCCGTGCTGTTCCTCGTAGCGGCCCTGCTGCTCCTGGGCTTCGCGCTCGGCACCGTGGCCCACGCGCCGCTGTCCTTCACGCTCGTGGCCGCCGCCGTCATCGGCGTCTGGCTGACCGTCTTCGCCGTGCGCGAGCGCGGCCGCCGCCACCAGGGCTGACCGCGCGCCAGGCCGCTCGCACCAGCCCATCGGCCGCACCTGTCGATCCAGTCGATCCAGTCGATTTCAGGGGGTACCACCATGCAGCTCACCGCAGAGGCGCCGGACCGCACCCGCACCCGTACCCGCACTCGGCCCACCGGACGCCGCGACACCGACGGCATGGCCGTCGCCTCGTTCGTCCTCGGCCTCGTCGGCCTGCTCGTCATGAACGTCTTCCTCGGCCCCGTCGCCATCGTCCTCGCGGGCCTCTCCCTGTGGCGCGGCACCGCGCGACGCGGCCGGGCCCTGCTGGGTCTGGGCCTCGGCGTCGCCGACCTCGTCGTGCTCGCCGCCCTGGTCGCGGCGGACGGCACCTTCTCCTGGAGCATCACGGGCTGAGGCTCCCGAGGGGCCGCGCGTGGGAACGGGACCCCATGCGGCGGCCGAAAGGCTCCGGCGGGCTCGTAGAATCGTGCCCACCATGGCTTACCTCGACCACGCCGCGACCACCCCGATGCTTCCGGAAGCGGTCGAGGTGCTGACCGCCCAGCTCGCCGTCACCGGCAACGCCTCGTCCCTGCACGCCGCCGGACGCCGCGCCCGCCGCACGGTCGAGGAGTCCCGCGAGACCCTCGCCGAGTCGCTCGGCGCCCGCCCCAGCGAGGTCGTCTTCACCTCGGGCGGCACCGAGGCCGACAACCTCGCCGTCAAGGGTCTGTACTGGGCCCGGCGCGCCGCCGACCCGGCCCGCACCCGCGTCCTGGCCAGCCCCGTCGAGCATCACGCCGTCCTCGACGCCGTGCACTGGCTCGCCGAGCACGAGGGCGCCACCGTCGAGTACCTGCCGGTCGACGCCCACGGCCGCGTCCACGCCGACGCCTTCCGCGACGCCGTCGAGCGCGACCCGGCCGACGTCGCCCTGGCCACCGTCATGTGGGCCAACAACGAGATCGGCACGATCCAGCCGGTGCGCGAACTCGCCGACGTGGCGCAGGAGTTCGACATCCCGCTGCACGCCGACGCGGTCCAGGCCTACGGCCAGATCCCCGTCGACTTCGCCGCCTCCGGCCTCGCGGCCATGACCGTGTCGGGGCACAAGATCGGCGGCCCCTACGGCATCGGCGCGCTGCTGCTCGGCCGCGCGTACACCCCCGTACCCGTCCTGCACGGCGGCGGCCAGGAGCGGCACGTGCGCTCCGGCACCCTCGACGTGCCCGCCATCGCCTCCTTCGCGACGGCCGGCCGGCTGGCGCACGAGCACCGCGACCGGTTCGCCCGCGACATCGGCGCCCTGCGGGACGACCTCGTCACGGCCGTGCGCGCCGCCGTCCCCGAGGCGATCCTCGGCGGCGACCCGGCCCCCGGCGGGCGGCTGCCCGCCAACGCCCACTTCACCTTCCCCGGCTGCGAGGGCGACTCGCTGCTGCTCCTGCTGGACGCCCAGGGCATCGAGTGCTCCACGGGCTCGGCCTGCACGGCGGGCATCGCCCAGCCCAGCCACGTCCTGCTCGCCACCGGCACCGACCCCGCCCTCGCCCGCGGCACGCTCCGCTTCTCCCTCGGCCACACCTCGACCCGCGCCGACGTCGAGGCGGTCGCCAAGGCGATCGGCCCGGTCGTGGAGCGGGCCCGCTCGGCCGGCCTGAGCTGACCGGGCGGAGCCCTCACGCCTTGGCGGACCCGGCCCGCCGGTGCGCCGCCCGGACGAGTCGCATGTACCGGTCCCAGTCCCAGTGCGGGCCCGGGTCGGTGTGATCGGTGCCCGGCACCTCCGCGTGCCCGATGATGTGCTCACGGTCCACGGGTATGCCGTACCGGCGGCAGATCCCGGCCGTCAGCTTCGCGGAGGCCGCGTACATCGCGGCGGTGAAGTCCTGCGGCCGGTCCACGAACCCCTCGTGCTCGATGCCGATGCTGCGCTGGTTGTAGTCCTTGTTCCCCGCGTGGAACGCGACGTCCAGCTCCCGGATCATCTGCGCGATGTGCCCGTCCTTGCGCACGACGTAGTGCGCCGACGCCCCGTGCCAGGGATCCTTGAACACCCGCAGCGCGCTGCTGTAACTGCCCTGCGTGACATGGATGACGACGAGGTCGATCGGGTAGTCCGCGGGGCGGTCCGCCCGCCGCCAGTTCGCCGAGGCCGCCGCGACCCACTCCGCGCCCTTGAAGTCCACCTCGCCGGCGGTGCGCGCCTTGCCCACGCCGGGCAGCTGCCACCACATCCGGGCGATGTCCCCGCGCGCGAGCAGCCCCACGCCCACGGCCGACGCCGCGCCACCGATGATCAAGGTGCGCCGGCTGATGCCCCGGTCGCGGTCCTTGCCGCCCGACCCCTGCTTCCCCACGCGACGCCCCCGTCCCACCTTTCGCGTACATGTTCCACAACGGATATCGGAGAGATTCGGTTCCCGGCTCCCCGTACTCTGTTAGTGCTATGACTTCCCAGACCTCGCTCGCCGCGCAGCGCCCCGCCCAGGACCGCCCCCTCCGTGTTCTCGCCGCCATGTCCGGCGGCGTCGACTCCGCCGTCGCCGCGGCCCGCGCCGCGGAGGCCGGCCACGACGTGACAGGTGTCCACCTGGCCCTGTCGGCGAATCCGCAGTCGTTCCGCACCGGCGCCCGCGGCTGCTGCACCATCGAGGACTCCCGCGACGCGCGCCGCGCGGCGGACGTCATCGGCATCCCGTTCTACGTCTGGGACCTCGCCGAGCGCTTCCGTGAGGACGTCGTCGAGGACTTCGTCGCCGAGTACGAGGCCGGGCGCACCCCGAACCCCTGCCTGCGCTGCAACGAGAAGATCAAGTTCGCCGCGCTGCTCGACAAGGCGCTCGCCCTCGGCTTCGACGCGGTCTGCACCGGCCACTACGCCCAGGTCCTGGTCAACGACGCGGGCGAGCGCGAGCTGCACCGCGCCACCGACATGGCCAAGGACCAGTCCTACGTGCTGGGCGTCCTGGACGACCGCCAGCTCGCCCACGCGATGTTCCCGCTCGGCGACACGGAGACCACCAAGGACGAGATCCGCGCGGAGGCGGAGCGGCGCGGCCTCGCCGTCGCCAAGAAGCCCGACTCGCACGACATCTGCTTCATCGCCGACGGCGACACCCAGGGCTTCCTGGCGTCCCGCCTCGGCCGCGCCGAGGGCGACATCGTCGACGAGTCCGGCACCCGCCTCGGCACCCACGAGGGCGCCTACGGCTACACCATCGGCCAGCGCAAGGGCCTGCGCATCGGCACCCCCGCTTCCGACGGCAAGCCCCGCTACGTCCTGGACATCTCGCCGGTGGACAACACGGTGACGGTCGGCCCGGCGGAGGCCCTCGACGTCACCGCCCTGACCGCGATCAAGCCCCGCTGGTGCGGTGCGGCCCCCACCGGCCCGGGCACCTACACGGCCCAGCTGCGCGCCCACGGCGGCGAGACCGAGGTCTCGGCGGACCTGGTCGACGGCGAACTGCGGGTCTCCTTCGCCGAGCCGGTCCGCGGTGTCGCCCCCGGCCAGGCCATCGTCCTGTACGACGGCACCCGCGTGGTGGGCTCGGCGACGATCGCGACCACCGCCCGCGCGACGGCCGCCGCCTAGGACCCGCCTAGCCGCGACCCGCCAGATAGTGGTGGAGCACCGCCGCCAGATCGGTGCCCCACTGCGTCGCCAGGGAGCGGCGGCGGGCCCGGACCCGGCACTCGTAGACCGGGCCGTCCGTCAGCACCGCCGTCACGTACAGGCCGTCCGGCGCCGGCTGGAACCGCACGGTGCGCAGCCGCGCCCACGGCAGGTCGATGGCGTGCGGCCCCTGCTCGAAGTGGACGCCGTCCCCGTCGACCACCAGGCCGTTGCGCTCGTCGGCGGCGATGAACTCGGGGCCGGTGCCCGCCGGCGCCGCCGGGGGCACCGACGGCGGCGGCGGGAACGCGGGCGGATGCGCGGGAGGCGGCGGGACGGACGGTGGCGGCGGGCCGAAACCGCCCGCTGGAACGCCCTGCTGTCCGTCTCCGTGGATCATGACGACCTCACCCTCCTCGCGCGCCGTGTCTGCCGGGGTCCCCGTGTCTGCGTATTCGACCACGCCCCCGGAGGCGGTTCAGGCCCTAGGCGTCGTCGACCTGGGTCTCGTAGAAGCACAGGTGGTCCTTGATGGCGGCCACCTCCGGCTTCGGCTCGGCGTACGCCCACACCAGGTCCTGGGCGCCGGGCAGCGACCAGTAGGAGGCGTCCCCCTTGAAGGGACAGTGCGTCGTGGTGCCCGACGGGGTCAACAGCTCGGTCCGCACGTCCTCCGCAGGGATGTAGTGCCGCTCCGGACAACCGGTCTCCTTCAGCAGCAGCGCCCGCCTGCTGTCGGCCAGCACCTCCCCGTCCCGGACGACGCGCACGCGCCGTGCATCCTGTTCGATCGTGATCGTGTGTCCCTTGGTCATGACTGTGTCAGCGCTCACACCGGGCGGGTTCTTCCCGGTGCGGCCGCCCGATCCCGGCGCCGTACCGTGAACACCATGAACATCTGCGTCTTCCTCTCCGCCGCCGACCTCGACGACCGCTACACCGCACCCGCCCGCGCCTTCGCCGAACTGCTCGGCAGGGGCGGGCACACGCTGGTGTGGGGCGGCAGCGAGAGCGGACTGATGAAGGTCGTCGCCGACGGGGTGCACGAGAGCGGCGGGCGGCTGCTCGGCGTCTCCGTGGAGTTCCTGGCCGCCAGGGCCCGCGCCGTGACCGCCCCCGACGAGATGGTCGTCGCCGCCGACCTCGCCGAGCGCAAGCGGCTGCTCCTGGAGAAGTCCGACGCCGTGGTGATCATGGTGGGTGGCACGGGGACGCTCGACGAGGCCACCGAGATCCTGGAACTGAAGAAGCACGGCAAGACCGACAAGCCCGTCGTGCTGCTCAACTCGGCGGGCTTCTACGACGGCCTCAAGGAGCAGTTCCGGCGCATGGAGGACGAGGGCTTCCTGCCGGTGCCCCTCACCGACCTGGTGTTCTTCGCCGAGGAGCCGGTCGGCGCCCTGGCCCACCTCGAGGAGTCGGCCGGTCAGCAGTAGTGCGAGCATGGCGCCCATGACCGATACCGCCACGCATGTGATCACCGGTGCCGGCTCCGGCATCGGCGCCGCCGTCGCCCGTCGTCTGCACGCGCGCGGGGACCGACTCGTCCTCCACGCGCGCGACGCGGGCCGCGCCAAGGAACTCGCCGCCGAGTTCCCCGGCGCCCGCACCCTCGTCGGCGACCTGGCCGACCCGGACAGGCTGTCCTGGGCGTTCTCCCACCAGTCGCTGCCCGACCGGGTCGACTCGCTGCTGCACATCGCGGGCGTCGTCGACCTGGGCCCGGTCGGCGAACTGACCCCGAAGACCTGGCGCCACCAGCTCAATGTCAACCTCATCGCCCCGGCCGAGCTGACCCGCCACCTCCTGCCGCAGCTCCGGCTCGCCCAGGGGCACGTGGTGTTCGTGAACTCCGGCGCGGGCCTGCGGGCGAGCCCCGAATGGTCCGCGTACGCCGCCTCCAAGCACGGCCTGAAGGCGCTCGCCGACTCGCTGCGCCAGGAGGAGCACGACCACGGCGTACGGGTCACGTCCGTCTACCCCGGCCGCACCGCCAGCCCCATGCAGGCCAAGGTGCACCAGCAGGAGGGCAAGGACTACGACGCGTCCCGCTGGATCGACCCCGAGTCGATGGCCACCACGATCCTCATGGCGCTCGACCTCCCGCGCGACGCCGAGGTCAACGACCTGACGGTCCGCCCCGGCCGCTGACGCCCCGCGCCGGACACCCCCGCACCCCGCCCGCACGCGTTACGTACTCTTCCTGAGTGAGCGAAAAGAGCGACTTCAAGTGGGGACCGGCCACCGGCGTCGGGTCGATGCCCGGCGGTGACGCCCGGGAGGCCGCCAAGACCGTCACCGGCAGCTTCGAGGACTTCCCGTTCCTCCCCGAACTGCCCGCGCGCGGACCGGGCGCCGACATGATCGGCAGGACCGCCGGCCTGCTGGTCGACCTGTACGCGCGCGTGGAGCCCAGCGGCTGGCGGATCGGCGACCGGCCGGGCCGCGACACCCGGCGGGCCCGGTCCTGGCTGGGCGAGGACCTCGACGCGCTGGAGGAGTTCACCCAGGGCTACCAAGGACCGCTCAAGGTGCAGGCCGTCGGGCCGTGGACGCTCGCCGCCGCCCTGGAGCTGCGCAACGGCCAGGCCGCGCTCTCCGACCCTGGTGCCTGCCGCGACCTCGCGGGCTCCCTCGCCGAGGGCCTGCGCGGCCACCTCGCCGACGTCCGGCGCCGCGTCCCCGGCGCCCAGGTCGTGCTCCAGCTCGACGAGCCCTCCCTCGTCGCCGTCCTGCGCGGACACGTCAAGACCGCGAGCGAGTACCGCACCCACCGCGCCGTCGACCGGCAGGTCGTCGAGAGCACCCTGCGCGACGTCCTCGGCGTGCACCCCGAGGGGCCCGCCGTCGTCCACTCCTGCGCCCCCGACGTCCCCTTCGCACTGCTGCGCCGGGCCGGCGCCCACGCGGTCTCCTTCGACGCCGCTCTCCTCACCGAGCGTGACGACGAGGCGATCGGCGAGGCCGTCGAGGGGGGCACCAGGCTGTTCGCCGGTGTCGTGCCCGGCGTCGACGGCCCATTGTCGGACCCTGCCGGTAGCGTCATGGGTGTCAGGTCGCTGTGGCGCAGGCTGGGGCTGAATCCGGGGTCGCTCGCGGAGTCGGTCGTGGTCACCCCGGCGTGCGGACTCGCGGGTGCCTCGCCCGCGTACGCCCGCGCGGCGCTCGCCCACTGCGCCCGGGCGGCGAGATCACTCGCGGACAACCCTGAGTGACCGGGGACGAAGGAAAACGGGAGGACGAGAAGGTGGCTGCCGCAAGCGCTGGAAAGAAGCCGGAGACCGAGAGCTCCGTGCCCGGGTCGGCGCGGGACGAGCACGCCCGGCTGGCCGAGCAGATCGAAGAGCACCGCTTCCGGTACTACGTGAAGGACGCGCCGGTCGTCTCCGACGCCGAGTTCGACAAGCTGCTGCGCTCCCTCGAAGCGCTGGAGGACACGTACGCCGAGCTGCGCACCCCGGACTCGCCCACCCAGAAGGTCGCGGGGAACTACGCCACGGAGTTCACGTCCGTGGAGCACCGCGAGCGCATGCTCTCGCTCGACAACGCCTTCGACGACCTGGAGCTCGTGGCCTGGGCCGAGCGCGTCCACAAGGAGGTCGGCCCGTCCGCCCACCACTTCCTGTGCGAGCTGAAGATCGACGGCCTCGCGGTGAACCTGACGTACGAGCACGGCCGGCTCACCCGCGCGGCCACCCGCGGCGACGGCCGCGTCGGCGAGGACATCACACCGAACGTCCGCACGATCGCCGAGATCCCGCACCGCCTGGCGGGCGACCGGATCCCGGAGCTGGTCGAGGTCCGCGGCGAGGTCTTCTTCCCGATGGAGCGCTTCGAGGAGCTGAACGCACGGCTGATCGAGGCCGGTGACAAGCCCTTCGCCAACCCGCGCAACGCGGCGGCCGGTTCGCTCCGCCAGAAGGACCCCCGGGTCACCGCGAGCCGCCCGCTGCACATGGTGGTGCACGGCATCGGCGCCCGCGAGGGCTTCGACATCTCCCGCCTGTCGCAGGCGTACGAGCTGCTCCAGGAGTGGGGCCTGCCCACCGCGAAGTACAACAGGGTGGTCGACGACCTCGACGGCGTACGGGAGTTCATCGCGTACTACGGGGAGAACCGGCACTCCGTCGAGCACGAGATCGACGGCGCCGTGATCAAGCTCGACGAGATCCCGCTCCAGGGCCGGCTCGGCTCCACCGCGCGCGCCCCGCGCTGGGCCATCGCCTGGAAGTTCCCGCCCGAAGAGGTCAACACCAAGCTGGTGAACATCCGGGTCGGCGTGGGCCGCACCGGCCGCGTCACCCCGTACGCGCAGGTCGAGCCGGTGACCGTGGCGGGCTCCGAGGTCGAGTTCGCGACCCTGCACAACCAGGAGGTCGTCAAGAAGAAGGGCGTCCTCATCGGGGACACCGTCGTCATCCGCAAGGCCGGCGACGTCATCCCCGAGATCCTCGGCCCGGTCGTCGACCTGCGCGACGGCAGCGAGTACGAGTTCGAGATGCCCGCCGACTGCCCCGAGTGCGGCACCCCGCTGCGGGCCATGAAAGAGGGGGACATCGACCTGCGGTGTCCCAACGCCCGCACCTGCCCGGCCCAGTTGCGCGAGCGGCTGTTCTATCTCGGCGGCCGGCAGTGCCTGGACATCGAGAACTTCGGCGCGGTCTCCGCCGCCGCGCTCACCGCCCCGCTGGAGCCCGCCGAGCCGCCGCTGACCGACGAGGGCGACCTGTTCGACCTCACCATCGAGCAGCTGCTGCCCATCAAGGCGTACGTCCTCGACCCGGACAGCGGCCTGCCCAAGCGTGACCCGAAGACCGGCGAGGACAAGGTCGTCACCGTCTTCGCCAACCAGAAGGGCGAGCCCCGCAAGAACGCGGTGTCGATGCTGGAGCACATCGCCGCCGCCAAGGACCGCCCGCTCGCGCGCATCATCAACGGCCTGTCCATCCGGCACGTCGGCCCCGTCGCGGCCGCGGCACTGGCCCGCGAGTTCCGCTCCATCGACCGCATCGACCAGGCCACCGAGGAGGAGCTGGCCGCCACCGACGGCGTCGGCGACATCATCGCCGCCTCCGTCAAGCAGTGGTTCGCCGAGGACTGGCACCGCGAGATCCTGCGGAAATGGCGAGAGGCCGGGGTGCGCACGGAGGAGGACGGGGCCGGTGAGGACGAGGGGCCGCGCCCGCTGGAGGGCCTCACCGTCGTCGTCACCGGCACCTTGCAGAACTTCACGCGGGACGGCGCGAAGGACGCCCTCCAGAGCAGAGGCGCCAAAGTGACCGGTTCCGTCTCCAAGAAGACGTCCTTCGTCGTCGTCGGGGACAACCCGGGATCCAAATACGACAAGGCCATGCAGGTGAAGGTTCCGGTTCTGGACGAGGACGGTTTCGCCGTCCTGCTCGACCAGGGTCCCGACGCCGCCGCCGAACTGGCCCTTCCCGCCGAGGAACCGACCGGGCAGTAGCGGTTGAAGGCCACCCGTTCAGCGCATACCAGATGCATACGGGTGGCCGGGCGGCATTCGGTTATCCACGGTCCGGCGCGTCCGTCTGGTGCCCGTGGAAGCCTTCTGCGGCCTACTGTTGAGGATGTGCGCCTGCCGTGTCCTGCTGCGGATGGGGCGACCTCCGCTCCGGCGAGACCAGGGGAGCGGGCTGCGGACATGGGCACCGCCGGCTGTGAGAGGGACGGGAATGGAACCGACCGAGAGCGCCGCTCCCGACTCACCGCTGCGCCCGCGCCGACGGCTGTGGCGCGGTGCGGCACGCCACCCTCAGCAGGGCGGCGGAGGCGGCGGGGGCGGCGACAGCGGTCACGGGGAGAACGAACGCGGTGGTGTGGTGAACTGGCGCAATTGGTGGCGTGCGAACGGTCCGGGCCGGGTCCGGCCCCGAGGCGGTCCCGCGGTCTTCGGCCTGCACGCCCCGCCGGGCGCGGAAGCCGGCGGCGCGGCCGTCGTCCCCACCGAGCGGTACCCCGTCGCCCCGGCCACGGGCCGCACCCCGGCCGCCCCGGTCGCCCCGCCCGCGCTGCCCCCCGGCGGCCACGTCGGCATGGCCACCCCTGCCCGCAACCACCACGGCGGACCGGCCGACGGCGCACGGGCGACGGCGCTCCCGCTGCTGCCCGGCGCCGTCGTCACGCTCGCCGCCGTCGTCCTGGGCGCCGGGTTCTACCGGGCCCTCACCGGCGACCACGCCCTCTTCCCGGCCGGCGCCGTCGGCTGGTCCCTCGCCATCCTGACCGGCATCATCGTCGGCCACCTGGTCGCCCTCGGCCGCGACCGCTGGTGGGGCGGCACCGGCTCCGGCGCCGCCCTGACCCTCGCCGTCCTGCTGCTCTACGGCTGGGTGCCCGCCGGGATGGTCAGCCTCACCGTCGTCGTGCTCGTCGGCGCCGCCCGCAGGCACCGCTGGCGCCAGGGCGTGCTGCACGGCGCCATCGACATCCTCGGCATCGCCGCCGGCGCCCTGGTGCTGGCCGCGTTCGGCCGCGTGCCGTCCGTCGAGACGCCGTGGAGGCCGGAGACCTGGAACTTCCTCACGGCACCCGAGATCGCCCTGGTGGCGGCCGGATACCTGCTGGTCACCCGGCTCCTGCTGTTCTACGTGCACGCGCCGCGCAGCTCCGGCCTGCCTACCGTCACCCGCACCGCGGCCGTCCGGCAGGCCCTGGTCGGGGTCGCCCTGCTCGGCATCGCGCCGCTGGTGTGCGTGGTGGCCGTCGCGCTGCCCGCGCTGCTGCCGCTGTTCTCGATCCCGCTGATCGCGCTCGACTCCACGCTCTGGATCGCCCGCGCCCGCGCCGAGGAGCAGCTGCGCGACCCGCTCACCGGGCTGCCCAACCGGCAGTGGCTGCTGGAGCGCACCTGGACCGCGCTCGACGACGCCGAGCGGATCGGTGCCCGCAGCGCCCTCCTGCTGATCGACCTCGACCGCTTCCGGTCCGTCAACGACACGCTGGGCCACCTCGCCGGCGACCGGCTCCTGCTCCAGATCGCGGACCGGCTCAGAGCGGCGCTGCCGCGCGGGGCGGAGGCCGCGCGGCTGGGCGGGGACGAGTTCGCCGTGCTGCTGCCGGTCGCCGACTCGACGACCTCCGCGTCCCGCGTGGCCCGCGGCCTGGTCGCCGCGCTCGGCTCGCCGCTCGACCTCGACGGGCTGACGCTGGTCCTCGAAGCCAGCGCGGGCCTCGCCGTCTTCCCGGACCACGCCCTCGACGCCGAGGGGCTGCTGCGCCGGGCCGACGTCGCGATGTACCAGGCCAAGCGGGACCGTACGGGCGTCGAGGTCTACGAGTCGAAGCGGGACTCCAACACCCCGGACCGGCTCGGCCTGTTGGGCGATCTGCGGCGCGCGCTCGACGCGGGCGACGTGGAGCTGCACTACCAGCCCAAGGTCCAGTTCGACGGGCAGGTGGCGGGCCTGGAGGCGCTGGTGCGGTGGGTGCACCCCGAGCGGGGGAAGGTCCCGCCGGACGAGTTCATCGCCATCGCCGAGTCGTCCGGCCTGATGCCGCACCTGACCGAGTACGTGCTGGAGACGGCGCTGGCGCAGGTCGCGCGCTGGCGGGCCCAGGGACTGTTCGTCCCCGTCGCGGTGAACGTGTCACCGCGTGACGTGCACACCCCCGGCTTCGCGGGCGCGGTCGCCGCGCGGCTGGCCCGGCACGGGGTCCCGGCCGGGTCGCTCCAGCTGGAGATAACGGAACACGTGCTGCTGGAGGACCCGCAGCGGGCCGCCGACACCCTGGCCGGGCTGACCGGGCACGGGGTGAAGATGTCGCTGGACGACTTCGGCACCGGGTACTCCTCGCTGGTGCACCTGCGGCGCCTGCCCGTCAGCGAGCTGAAGATCGACCGGTCCTTCGTGGCGCGGCTGGCGGTGGACAACGAGGACGCGGAGATCGTGCGGTGCACGGTCGACCTGGCGCACTCGCTGGGGCTGCTCGTGGTCGCCGAGGGCGTGGAGGACGACGAGACCTGGGAGCGGCTGCGGGACCTGGGGTGCGACGCGGTGCAGGGGTGGCTGGTCGCCGCCGCGATGCCGCCCGACGAGACCACCGCGTGGCTCCGGGCCCGGGGCGACCGCGGCTGGCAGCGGGCCGCCACCGCCGTACTGCCGGGCGCCGACGACGTGTGACCTCCCGCGTGTCCCCGGGGCGACGCCCGCGCCGGGGCTCCACGCGCGCTTCCCCGTGCCCCGCGCGCCCGTCCCGGGGGCGCGGTGGACCCGGCGCGAAGCCCCGCGGGACCGCGGCCGGAAAAGACATCGGACAGTCGCCCGCATATCCGTTTACCAGGCACAGGCCGGGCACCCATAGGATTGAGGCCAAACCAACACTCTCACCCCAGAGGATCGCTGCATGCCTGGCATCACGCGCGAGGAGGTCGCCCACCTCGCCCGGCTGGCGCGTCTGGAGCTGAAGCCCGAAGAGCTCGACCACTTCGCAGGCCAGCTCGACGACATCATCGGCGCGGTCGCCCGCGTCAGCGAGGTCGCCGACCAAGACGTACCGCCGACCTCCCACCCGCTGCCGCTGACGAACGTCATGCGCGCGGACGAGGTCCGTCCGTCGCTCACCCCCGAGCAGGCGCTCTCCGGCGCCCCGGCCCAGGAGCAGCAGCGTTTCAAGGTGCCGCAGATCCTGGGGGAGGACTAAACACCCATGACGGACATCAACCTCATCAAGCTCAGCGCCGCCGAGATCGCCGGGAAGATCGCTTCCGGTGACCTCACGGCCGTCGAGGTCACCGAGGCCCACCTGGCCCGGATCGAGGCCGTCGACGAGAAGGTGCACGCCTTCCTGCACGTCGACCGCGAGGGCGCCCTGAAGCAGGCCGCCGCCGTGGACGCCAAGCGCGCCGCGGGCGAGAAGCTCGGCCCGCTCGCCGGGGTGCCGCTCGCGCTGAAGGACATCTTCACCACCGAGGGCATCCCGACCACGGTCGGCTCCAAGATCCTCGAAGGCTGGATCCCGCCGTACGACGCCACACTGGTCCAGAAGCTGAAGGCCGCCGACGTCGTCATCCTCGGCAAGACCAACATGGACGAGTTCGCCATGGGGTCCTCCACCGAGAACAGCGCGTACGGCCCGACGGGCAACCCGTGGGACCTGACCCGCATCCCCGGCGGCTCCGGCGGCGGCTCCTCGGCCGCGCTCGCCTCGTACGAGGCCCCGCTGGCCATCGGCACGGACACCGGCGGGTCCATCCGCCAGCCCGCCGCCGTCACCGGCACCGTCGGCGTGAAGCCCACGTACGGCGGCGTCTCGCGCTACGGCATGGTCGCGTTCTCGTCCTCCCTCGACCAGGGCGGGCCCTGTGCCCGCACGGTCCTGGACGCGGCGCTGCTGCACGAGGCGATCGCCGGGCACGACCCGCTCGACTCCACGTCCATCGACGCCCCGGTCCCGCCGGTCGTCGAGGCCGCGCGCAACGGCTCGGTGCGGGGCATGCGCGTCGGCATCGTCAAGCAGTTCCGCGGCGAGGGCTACCAGGCCGGCGTCGTGCAGCGCTTCGACGAGTCGGTCGAGCTGCTGAAGTCGCTGGGCGCCGAGATCGTCGAGCTGGACTGCCCGAGCTTCGACCTGGCGCTGTCCGCGTATTACCTGATCGCCCCCTCGGAGTGCTCCTCGAACCTCGCCCGGTTCGACGCCATGCGGTACGGCCTGCGGGTCGGCGACGACGGCACGCACTCCGCCGAGGAGGTCACCGCGCTGACCCGTGAGGCCGGTTTCGGCGACGAGGTCAAGCGCCGCATCATCCTGGGCACGTACGCACTCAGCTCCGGCTACTACGACGCGTACTACGGCAGCGCCCAGAAGGTCCGCACTCTCATCACCCGCGAGTTCGAGGCGGCCTTCGAGAGCGTCGACGTCATCGTCTCCCCGACGACGCCGACCACCGCCTTCCCGATCGGCGAGCGCGCCGACGACCCGATGGCGATGTATCTCGCGGACCTGTGCACGATCCCGACCAACCTGGCCGGCAACTCCGCCATGTCGCTGCCCTGCGGCCTCGCGCCGGAGGACGGACTGCCGGTCGGACTCCAGATCATCGCCCCCGCCATGAAGGACGACCGTCTTTACAAGGTCGGCGCTGCCGTCGAGGCCGCCTTCGTGGAAAAGTGGGGGCACCCGCTGCTCGAGGAGGCTCCGTCGCTGTGAGTGCCATGGCAAAGAAGGCCAAGAACTTCAAGAAGTCCAAGACCGGCGTGTACGTGTCGGCCGCCAGCACCGCCTTCGGCGCGATCAGCGTCGCGAAGCAGGCGCGGATGGCCCGTGACGACAACGACACCCTGCGTCTGATCGACGCCGCCGTGTCCGCCGCCGCCATCGTCACCGGCCTGGCGATCCTCTACCGGGAGCTCAAGCGCCTGGGCGACGACGACGTCCTGCTGGGCTGAGAGGGAAAGTTTCACCGTGACTGCCACGACTGACCTGGAGTCGTACGAGGATGCCCTCGCGACGTACGACCCCGTCATGGGCCTGGAGGTCCATGTCGAACTCGGCACCAAGACCAAGATGTTCTGCGGCTGCTCCACCGAGCTGAAGCAGGACGCCAACAGTCAGACCTGCCCGACCTGTCTCGGTCTGCCCGGCGCGCTGCCGGTCGTCAACGAGATCGGCGTCGAGTCGGCCATCAAGATCGGCCTCGCGCTGCACTGCGAGATCGCCGAATGGTGCCGTTTCGCCCGGAAGAACTACTTCTATCCGGACATGCCGAAGAACTTCCAGACCTCCCAGTACGACGAGCCCATCGCCTTCAACGGCTACCTCGACGTGCAGCTGGAGGACGGCGAGGTCTTCCGGGTGGAGATCGAGCGCGCCCACATGGAGGAGGACACCGGCAAGTCGACGCACGTCGGCGGTGCCACCGGCCGCATCCAGGGCGCCTCCCACTCGCTGCTCGACTACAACCGCGCGGGCATCCCGCTCATCGAGATCGTCACCAAGCCCATCGAGGGCGCGGGCGAGCGGGCCCCCGAGGTCGCCAAGGCGTACGTCGCCGAGCTGCGCGAGGTCATCAAGGCCCTGGACGTCTCCGAGGCCCGGATGGACAAGGGCCAGATGCGCTGCGACGTGAACCTGTCGCTGCGTCCGCACGGCACCGAGAAGTTCGGCACCCGCTCCGAGACGAAGAACGTGAACTCGCTGCGTTCCGTCGAGCGGGCCGCCCGCTTCGAGATCCAGCGGCACGCCGCCGTCCTGAACTCGGGCGGCACCATCGTGCAGGAGACCCGTCACTTCCACGAGGAGGACGGCTCCACCACGTCGGGCCGCATCAAGGACAACGCCGAGGACTACCGGTACTTCCCGGAGCCCGACCTGGTCCCGGTCGCCCCGTCCCGCGACTGGGTCGAGGCGCTCCGGTCCGAGCTGCCCGAGCTGCCGCTCGCGCAGCGCAACCGGCTGATCGAGGAGTGGGCCGTCAGCGCCCACGACATGCAGTCGATCCGCAACGCCGGCGCCATCGGCCCGATCGTCGCGACGATCAACGCCGGTGCCGACCCGGCCTCCGCCCGCAAGTGGTGGATGGGCGAGCTGGCGCGCAACGCCAACGAGCAGGGCGTCGAGCTCGGCGAACTGCCCATCACGCCCGAGTACGTGGCCCGCGTGTCCGAGCTGGTCGCCAAGGGCGACCTGAACGACAAGCTGGCCCGTCAGGTCATCGACGGCGTCCTCAAGGGCGAGGGCACCCCGGACGAGGTCGTCGACCGGCGCGGCCTCAAGGTCGTCTCCGACGAGGGCGCGCTGAACACGGCCGTGGACGAGGCGATCGCGGGCAACGCCGGCATCGTCGCCAAGATCCGCTCCGGCAAGGTCGCCGCCGCCGGAGCCCTCGTGGGCGCCGTCATGAAGGCGACCCGGGGCCAGGCCGACGCGGCCCGCGTCAAGGAACTGATCCTGGAGAAGCTGGACGTCAGCGAGGGCTGAGTCCGGGTTCTTCGCGGAGGGGCTGGAGATCTCCAGCCCCTCCGGCATATATCCAGGCCCTCCGGCGTCCGGGGAGCGGGATCGGGGCGCGGCCCTGTGGAACGGAGCAGCACGCTGAGCACGACGTCGGCCGAGATCCTGGCCATCATTCTCCTGCTGGCCACCCTGACCTTCGCGGTCGTGCGCCCCCGCAGGCTGCCGGAGGCCGTCGCCGCCGTGCCCGCCGCCGCGGTCCTGGTGGCCGTCGGCGCCGTCAGCCCCGCCCACGCCTGGTCCGAGACCAGGGACCTGCTCCCCGTCGTCGGTTTCCTCGCCGCGATCCTGCTGCTGGCCCAGCTCTGCGCCGACGAGGGCCTGTTCAGGGCCGCCGGCGACGCCGTGGCCCGCGCCTGCCACGGCAGCCCCACCCGGATGCTCGGCGGGGTCTTCGCGGTCGCCGCCGCCGTCACCGCCGTGCTGAGCCTGGACGCCACCGTCGTCCTGCTCACCCCGGTCGTGTTCGCCACCGCCGCCCGGATCGGCGCCCGCCCGCGCCCGCATGTCTACGCGAGCGCCCACCTGGCCAACTCCGCGTCGCTGCTGCTCCCGGTCTCCAACCTCACCAATCTGCTGGCGCTCGGCGCGAGCGGGCTCACCTTCACCCGCTTCGCCGGGCTGATGGCCCTGCCGTGGCTGGTGGCCATCGGCATCGAGTACGCCGTGTTCCGCCGCTACTTCGCCGCCGACCTGGCCGCCCCCGCGCACGCCCCCGACGCCGCGGAGCGGGCCGGCGTCCCGGTGTTCACGCTGACCGTGCTCGCCCTGACCCTGGCCGGGTTCGCCGTCACCTCCTTCGCCGGGATCGAGCCGGTGTGGGCGGCGCTCGCCGGCGCCGTCGTGCTCGGCGCCCGGGCCCTCGCCCGCCGCGACTCCTCCCCGGGCGAGCTGCTGAGGTCGGCGAACCTGCCCTTCTGCCTGTTCGTCCTCGCGCTCGGCGTCGTGGTGAAGGCGGTCGTCGACAACGGGCTCGGCGACGTCATCGGCCGCGTCCTGCCCGACGGCTCCTCGCTGCCCGCGCTGCTCGCCGTCACCGGCGTCGCGGCGCTCCTCGCGAACCTGATCAACAACCTGCCCGCGACCCTCGCGGTGCTCCCGGCCGTCGCCCCGGCGGGCCCGGGCCCGGTCCTCGCCGCGCTCATCGGCGTCAACGTCGGCCCCAACCTCAGTTACGTCGGCTCCCTCGCCACCCTGCTGTGGCGGCGCATCGTGCACGCCCACGGGACCGAGCCCGAACTGGGCGACTTCACCCGGCTGGGGCTGCTGACCGTCCCCGCGACCCTCCTGCTGTCCACCACGGCGCTGTGGGCGGGGCTCCAACTCCTCGGCTGAGCAGGGGCTGTGACCTCTTATGTGACCTTGTGACTAAGGACACGAAAGCGACAAACGATCACGTTTGCCTGTAAGAGTGACTGGCCCTTGCTCACGCGTTCTTTGCGGGCTCGTCCCTTTTGTGCGACTGCTCCCTGACAAAGATCCATGAACCACCCTGGGAGCACGCCCGTGGCTACTCTCGCCCGCTGGTGCGTCCGGCACCGGCTCGCCGTCGTGCTGCTGTGGTTGCTGGCGCTCGGCGGGACGGGGGCCGCCGCCGCGGTCGCCGGGTCCGCGTACTCCAACGACTACGAGGCGCCCGGCACCGAGTCCGGCCGCGCCACCCGGCTCCTGGCCGAGAACTTCACCGGGCTCGGCGGCGACACCGACACCGTCGTCTGGCACATCGAGGGCTCGACCGTGCGGGCCGCCGACGTCGAGAAGACCATGAGCAACACCCTCGACGAGATCGCCGGGCTGCCCGGCGTCGCCTCCGTCGTCTCGCCGTACGACAGCCGGGGCGCCGACCTGATCAGCGCCGACGGGCACACCGCGTACGCGACCGTCACCTTCGACGAGCAGGCCGACGACCTGCCCGTCGCCCGGGCGCGCGCGGTCGTCGACACGGCCCGGGACGCCGCGACGCACGGGCCGGACGGCCTCCAGGTGCAGCTCGGCGGCAGCGCCGTCGCCCTCACCGAGTCCTCCTCGGCCCACCTGTCCGAGGTGATCGGCGTCGTGGTCGCCGCCGTCGTCCTCCTCCTGGCCTTCGGCTCGCCCGCCGCGGCGGCCCTGCCCATCGCCACCGCCCTGACCGGCGTGGGCACCGCCTACGCCGGGATCGTGCTGCTCGGGCACGCCATGACCGTCGCCGACTTCGCCCCCATGCTCGGCATGCTGGTCGGGCTCGGCGTCGGCATCGACTACGCGCTGTTCATCGTGACCCGGCACCGCAGGGGCCTCAAGCGCGGACTGCCGGTTCCGGTCGCCGCCGAGCGGGCCGTCGCCACCACCGGACGGGCCGTCGTCTTCGCGGGCGCGACCGTCTGCGTCGCCCTGCTCGGCATGCTGCTGCTGAACCTGAGCTTCCTCAACGGCGTCGCCGTCGCCGCCTCCGTCACCGTGCTGCTCACCGTCGCCGCGTCCGTGACCCTGCTGCCCGCCCTGCTCTCGTTCATCGGCCCCCGCGCGCTGTCCCGGCGCGAGCGGCGCCGGCTCGCCGCGCACGGGCCCGCACCGGAACCGCCGACGGGGCTCGCCGCGCGCTGGGCCGCGTTCGTCGAGCGCCACCCCAAGCTGCTCGGCGGCATCGCGCTCGCCGTGATCACGGTGCTCGCGCTGCCCACCCTCTCCCTCCACCTCGGCACCTCCGACCAGGGCAACGGCCCGCGGACCGCGACGACCCGGCAGGCCTACGACCTGCTCGCCGACGGCTTCGGCCCCGGGGTCAACGGCCCGCTCACCCTGGTCACCGAGGTCGACGGCGCCCAGGACAAGGCCGCCCTCCAGTCGCTGGCCGGCGAGCTGCGGACCACCGAGGACGTCGCGGCCGTCTCCCCGATCACCTACAACGGCGACGACTCCGCCGCGTACCTCACCGTGCTGCCCGCCTCCGCCCCCCAGTCGCGGGCGACCAGCGACCTCGTCGACGACCTGCGCACCGACGTCGTGCCCCGGTCCGGGCTCGACGCGCGGATCGGCGGCGTCACCGCGAGCTACGACGACTTCGCCGAGGTCGTCGTCGGGAAACTGCCGCTGTTCGTGGGCGCCGTGGTCGGGCTCGGCTGCCTCCTGCTGCTGCTCGCGTTCCGGTCCGTCGGCATCCCGCTGAAGGCGGCGGCCATGAACATCGCCGCCGTCTGCGCCGCCTTCGGCGTCGTGGTCGTGATCTTCCAGTGGGGGTGGGGGAGCGAGCTGCTGGGGCTCGGCGCGGCCGGGCCGGTCGAACCCTTCCTGCCCGTGATCATGGTGTCGGTCCTCTTCGGGCTCTCCATGGACTACCAGGTCTTCCTGGTCAGCCGGATGTACGAGGAGTGGCTGGAGACCGGCGACAACCGGCGGGCCGTCCGGGTCGGACTCGCCGAGACCAGCCGCGTGATCAACTCGGCCGCCGTGATCATGATTTCGGTCTTCCTCGCCTTCGTGCTCAGCGGCGACCGGGTGATCGCCATGTTCGGCATCGCGCTCGCGGTGGCCGTCGCCGTGGACGCCTTCATCCTGCGCACCCTGCTGGTGCCCGCCCTGATGCACCTGCTCGGCGGCGCCAACTGGTGGCTGCCCCGCTGGCTCGGCAGGATCCTGCCCCGCATCAGCATCGAGCCGCCGGAGTGCCGCACCGCCCATGAGAAGGTGACCGTGCCCGGACAGCGACAGGTGAAGGAGTCCGATGTACGCGATCCCGCTCGGTGACGAGGGCGCCGAACTGCGGCCCCTGGAGACCTGGTACGCCGAGGAGTTCCTCGCGAACCTGGAGCGCGGACGGGAGTTCATCGGCGAGTTCATCCCGTTCGGCTCCCAGGTCACGGACGTGGACTCGGCGCGGAGCACCCTCCAGCGCTACGCCGACATGCGGGCCGCGGACACCGGCTCGTATCACGGCATCTGGCTGGACGGCCGGCTGGTCGGCGGGGTGCTCGCGCTCAACTTCGACGCCGCCACGGGCAACGCCGAGGTGGGCTGCTGGCTGGAACCGGCGGCGACCGGGCGCGGCCTGGTCACCCGGGCGATGCGCGTCCTGCTGGAGTGGGTCGTCGAGGAGCGCGGCATCCACCGGGTGGAATGGGTCGCCGCGTCCGGGAACACCGCGAGCCTGAAGGTGGCCGAGCGGCTCGGTTTCCGCAGGGACGGCGTGCGGCGCGAGGCCCACGAATGGCGCGGCAAGCGCCACGACCTGGAGGTCTGGTCGCTGCTCGCCCCGGAGTGGCGCAGCGCACGCGACGCGCGCAAGGAACGTTAAGACGCCTCTCAGACAGCGTCCGTACGGTGCGCAGCATGACTACGAAGACTGATGCGCAGCGCGATGCAGAGCTCCGGGAGGAGGACGCCCTCTCCCCGGACACCACCGACGCCACCGGGGCCGGGGCCACCGAGGACGACGATGCCGCCGCCGAGGCGGCGGCCGGGGCCGAGCCGGCCCGGCCGGCCGAGGAGAACACCGCGGCGGACCGTCCGTCCGGAGCCGGTCAGGGCGCGGCGGCCGTCGTCTCCGTCGCCCTCGGTGTCGTCGCGATGAGCGGCAGCTGGCTCGGCACCGTCGCCTCCGCCCGCGAGTCCCTCATCGGCCAGCTCAACACCTCGCAGTCCGCAGGCGTCGCCACCCAGGTCTCCGAGGTCTACGGGGACTCCTGGCACGCCGCGGCCCTGGTCGGCGGCGTCTTCTCCCTGGTCGCCCTGCTCGTCGGCGCGTTCGTCCTGGTCAGGCCCGCCTTCGGGGTGCCCGGCCGGCCGCAGGCGGTGTGGATCAAGTCCGTGGCGTGGGCCGGGGTCTCGCTCGGCGTCCTGGGCCTGCTGCTCGCCGTCGCCAAGTACTCGGACCTCCTGCTGGGGCTGCCCAAGACCAGTTGAGCCCCGTCCTAAGGCCCTTACGCGGGACCTAAGGCCCTCGGGGGCCCGGATAAGGCATCCCCGTCACCCGGACATGCGGCACTCTCCCGATGTGCCGCACCCCCCTGGGAAACGAGAGTGGAGACATCGCGGAAGACACCGCGAACGTCACGGCGATCGTCACCAGGGAGACCAGATGTTCGAGTATGAGATGCACCAGATCCGCTCCGCCGAACTGATCCGGCAGGCCGACGAGCACCGCCGGCTGCGCGCCGCCCGTGCGGCCCGCAAGGCCCGCGAGGCCCGGCGCGATTCGCTCATCAGGGACAGCGAGGGGCCGGTGAGTACCGACGGCCCGCGCCGCTCCCGCTTCGCCCGTACGGCGTGACCACGGTGAGCGGCGCGGTGGACAGCGGGAGAGGGGAGGACGGCGCCGCCGTCCTCCCCTTCTCCTCGCCCGGGGCGGGTGGGCCGCTCCCCGCGGAATCAGCGAAAACGACTGCCGGGCTGTCGGACGCGTGTGCGATGCTCAGCGCTGTGGAGACCAGGTCCGTCAGCCCGGTGTTCGTCGGCCGCGCCGACGAACTGGGCACATTGCACACCGCCCTCGTCCGCGCCGCCGCCGGCGAGCCGCAGGCCCTCCTGCTCGGCGGGGAGGCCGGCGTCGGCAAGACCCGGCTCGTCGAGGAGTTCGCCGCGACCGCCTGCGAGCGCGGCGCCGTCGTCGTCACCGGCGGCTGCGTCGAGATCGGCGCCGACGGCCTGCCGTTCGCCCCCTTCTCCACCGCGCTGCGCGCCCTGCGCCGGCTGCTGCCCGAGGAACTGGACGGGGCCGCGGCCGGACGCGAGGACGAACTGGCCCGCGTCCTGCCGGAGCTGGGCGACGGCCTGGCCCGGGGACACGACGCGCGCGGCGACGAGAGCGCCACCGCGCTGCTCTTCGAACTGACCGCCCGCCTGCTGGAGCAGGTAGCCGCCGAGCGCACCGTCGTGGTCGTCCTGGAGGACCTGCACTGGGCCGACGCCTCCACCCGCCACCTCCTGTCGTACCTCTTCCGCACCCTGCGCAGCGGCCGCCTCGCCGTCGTCGCCACCTACCGCGCGGACGACGTGCACCGCCGCCACCCGCTGCGCCCGCTGCTCGCCGAACTCGACCGGCTGCGCACCGTCACCCGCATCGAACTGAACCGGCTCACCCGGGACGAGGTGGCCCGCCAGATCGCCGGGATCATCGCCGCCGAACCGGACCGCGCCCTGGTCGACGACATCTACCGCCGCTCCGACGGCAACGCCTTCTTCGTCGAGGAGCTGGCCGTCTCCGCCGCCGAGGGCTGCGCCACCGGCCTCACCGACTCCCTGCGCGACGTCCTGCTCGTCCGCGTCGAATCGCTGTCCGAGTCCGCCCAGCGCATCGCCCGGATCTGCGCCGAGGGCGGCTCCACCGTCGAGTACCCGCTGCTCGAAGCCGTCGCCGGGCTCGGCGCCGACGAACTCATCGACGCGCTCCGCGCCGCCGTCGGCGCCAACATCCTGCTCGCGACGACGGACGGCGACGGCTACCGCTTCCGCCACTCGCTGGTCCGCGAGGCGGTCAGCGACGACCTGCTGCCCGGCGAGCGCTCCCGCATCAACCGCCGCTACGCCGAAGCCCTGGAGGCCGAGCCCGCGCTGGTCCCCGCCGACTCCCGCGCGATGCGGCTCGCCAGCTACTGGTACCACGCCCACGACGCCGCCAAGGCGCTGCCCGCCGTCCTCGACGCCTCCGTCGAGGCCCGCCGCCGGCACGCCTACTCCGAGCAACTGCGGCTCCTGGAGCGGGCCATGGAGCTGTGGGACCGCACCCCGCAGGAGATCCGCGACGCGCTGCGCACCGGCTCCTACTCCTCGGCGTACCGCTCCTGCGACTGCGATCCTGGCGAGACCCGGCTCGATTTCCTCGACCTGATGGCCGAGGCCGCCGACGCGGGCCGGCTGTGCGGCGAGCGGGAGCGCGCGCTGAAGATCGGCAAGCGCGCCCTGCGCATCCTGGAGGACGCCGCCGCGCAGGGCGAGGGGGATCCGCTGCTCGCCGCCTGGTTCTGGCTCCAGCGCTCGCGGATCATCTCCCACATCGCCCGCGGCAACGGCTGGGACGAGATCGCCCGGGCCCAGGAGCTGGTCCGCGGGCTGCCCCCGTCCGCCGTGCACGCCGAGGTGCTGGCGCACGCCGCCGCCTGGGGCATGCTGCACCGGCCGGGCGCCGAGACGCTGGCCGCCGCCGAGCAGGCCGTGGAGTACGCCCGCATGGTCGGCGACCAGGAGGTGGAGCTGCACGCCCGCCTCGTGCACGGCGGGCTCCTCGTCGACGCGGGCTCCATCGACCAGGGCTTCGCCGAGCTGTACGAGGTGCGCGAGCGCTCCATGGAGCTGGGCCTGATGGCCCGGATCAACAACGTCAACGTGAACCTGCCCTCCGCCCTGGAGGGCTCGGGCCGCTCCGCCGAGGCCGTGCGCATCTGCGTCGAGGGCATCGCCTTCTACCACCGCTTCGGCCTCACCGACACCAAGGGCTGGATCGTCGCCAACAAGGCGGAGTCCCTGGTCTCCCTGGGCCGCTGGGACGAGGCCGTCGACGCGGCCCGCTGGGCCCGCGACTTCTGCCTGAGCGACAAGCCGCGCGCCACGTCCCTGGTCCAGATGGCCGCCGTCGCCCTCGGCCGAGGGGCCCTCCAGGAGGCGACCCGGCACCTCGCCGCCGCCCGGCAGTGCGTCGGCACCCACGATCCGCAGCCCCAGTACGACCTGCCGATCGCCCGGTGCGCCGTCGAACTGGCCGTCGCCCGGGGCCGCCTCCTCGATGCCCGCGACGACCTCGCGCGGATCGTCGACGCCGGGCTGCCGCCCTCCAGCCAGCGCTATCTGTGGCCGCTGCTCCAGGTGGCCGCCGAGGCCGAGGCCGACGCCCGGGGGCTGCCCGCCGCCGACGCCGGCCGCGCCGAGGCCCTCGCCCGGATCCGGGCCGCCGCCGAGCGGCAGGCCACCCCGGTCCCGGTCTGGCGCGCCCACGCGCAGTGGGTCCGCGCCGAACTGCTGCGCGCCGAGGGCCGCGACACCCCCGACGACTGGTCGGCCGCCGTCACCGTCCTGGAGACCCTCGACCGCCCCTACGACCTGGCCCGCACCCGGCACCGGCTCGCCGCGTCGCTGCTGGCCCGCGCCGAGGACGACGACCGCGAGCGCGCCACCGAACTGCTCCGGCTCGCCGCCGCCGTCGCGAGCCACCTCGGCGCCCGCCCGCTCGCCGAGTCCGTCGCGCTGCTCGCCCAGCGGGCCCGGATCGGCCTCACCGGCGCCGCGCCGCGCGGGGACGCCCCCGCCGACCCCGCCGAGGAGCTGGGCCTCACCAGCCGCGAGCGCGACGTGCTGCGCCTGGTCGCCGCGGGCCGCAGCAACCGGCAGATCGCCGAGGAGCTGTTCATCTCGCCGAAGACCGCCAGCGTCCACGTCTCCAACATCCTGGCCAAGCTGGGGGTGGCCGGCCGCGGCGAGGCCGCCGCGCTCGCCCACCGGCTGCGTCTCTTCCCGGCCGTCCCGAGCTGAGGCCCGGCCCCGGGCCTGCCGTACGCTGGACGGCGGAGCCCGGCCGTACGAGCCAGGGGAGGCGCTGTGTTCACCATGTTCGAGGAGATCTTCGCGCCCGGCCGCAAGCACACGGACGACGAGCGCAGGCGCCTGGAGCTGACCCGTGCCGACCTCGACGACGCGGACCCGGGGCGCGGCCCGATAGACCTCACCTCGGGCAAGGTCGTGGTCCGCCCGCCGCGCCGGGGGACCGCCGCCGAGGCGGCCGAGGACACCGGGACCGCCGGTGCCGCCGGGGCCGCCGGGGACGACGCCGTCAGCTGACCGCCAGCTCCAGGATCCGGTCGTCGCCCTTGCCCGGCGTGCCGCGGCCGTCGGTCTCGCTCGTCACCAGCCACAGCCGGTCGCCGCCCGCCGCGACCACCGTGCGCAGCCGCCCGTACTTCCCTTCGAGGAACGCCTGCGGATCGTGCGCCGCCTCGGCGCCGTCCAGCGGCACCCGCCACAGCCGCTCGCCGCGCAGGCCCGCCATCCACACGGATCCCTTCGCATACGCGATGCCGCTGGGCGAGGCGTCCGACGTGTGCCACTGGGCGACCGGGTCGTGGAAGGCGGAGCCGCCGCCCTTGCCCTCCGCGTCCGGCCAGCCGTAGTCGTCGCCCGCCACGATCTGGTTCAGCTCGTCCCAGGTGTCCTGGCCGAACTCGGAGGCCCACAGCCGCTTGTCGGTGTCCCAGGCCAGCCCCTGCACGTTGCGGTGCCCGGAGGAGTAGACGGGGGAGTC
Source organism: Streptomyces sp. NPDC088785 (assembly GCF_044750685.1). Lineage (NCBI taxonomy): Bacteria > Bacillati > Actinomycetota > Actinomycetes > Kitasatosporales > Streptomycetaceae > Streptomyces > Streptomyces sp. NPDC088785. The sequence continues at coordinate 55,138 of NZ_JBIVKH010000020.1, read as the reverse complement.
GCCGAAGGGGTTGCCGGGAGCGGGCTCCCCCTCGGGGGTCAGCCGCAGGATCTTGCCGCCCGTCGACTTCCGGTCCTGCGCCAGCTCGGTGCGGTACGTCTCGCCCGTGCCGACGTAGAGCAGGCCGTCGGGGCCGAACGCGATCCGGCCGCCGTTGTGGTTCGTGCCCTTGGGGATGCCCTTGAAGACCGTGTCCGGAGCGCCCAACTGCTCGCCCGCGGGCTTCTTCTCGTCGTAGATCATGCGGGCGACGCGGTTGTCGGACGCCGTCGTGAAGTACGCGTAGACCATGTGGTCCGAGGCGTAGTCGGGGGAGAGCGCGAGCCCGAGGAGGCCGCCCTCGCCCGCCGGGGCCACCCCGGGCACCTCGCCGGCCCGCGTCTTCCTCCCGGTGTCCGGGTCCACCCGGGTGATCGTCCCCTCGTCGCGGGACGACACCAGCAGGCCGCCCTCGGGCAGCGGCGCGAGCCCCCACGGCGACTTCAGGTTCCGGGCGACCGTGCGCAGCACGCGCACCGAGCCCTCGGCCGGGGGGACGGCGTTCGCCGTCCCGGAGGCGCTGGCCCCGGGCGTCCCCCGGCCGGAGCGGCCGGACGGGCTCCGACCGTCGCCGGGGCCGCCGTCACCGGACGAGGAGCAGCCCGCGGTGAGCAGGAGCGCGGCGCAGGCGGCCAGGGCGAGTGCGGGCCGGACAGCTGGACGTGGCACGGTCGGGTCCCTTCGACGCGGGATGCGCGGGAAGCGCGCGGTTCCCCTGTTCATACACCGCGGGCCCCGCCCGGGTTCCCGATCTCCGCCCGCGGAATCCGGCCGGGTCGCGGGGGATCAGTCCCAGGAGCCCCGCGCCGGGGGCAGCGCCGCGATCTCCGCCAGATCGGCGTCCGTCAGCCGCAGCCGCGCCGCCGCCGCGTTCTCGGCCGCCCAGCGCCCGTGCTTCGCACCCGGTACGGGGATCACGGTGTCCCCGCACGTCAGCACCCAGGCCAGCGCCACCTGCGCGGGCGTGACGTCCGCCCCGTGCCGCGCCGCGACCCGGCGCAGCCCCGCCACGACGGGCTGGTTCGCGGCCATCATCTCGGCGGTGAAGCGCGGGTGCCGGGCCCGGACGTCGTCGGGCTCGAAGCCCTGGCCCGGGGTGAGGGTCCCGCTCAGGAAGCCGTTGCCCAGCGGCATCGCCGCGAGGAAGCCCACGCCGCGCGCCGTGCACCAGGGCAGCAGCGCGGCGAGCGCCTCGGGCGACCACACCGACAGCTCCGCCATCACCGCGCTCACCGGGAAGACCTGCTGGATCCGCTCCAGCTGCCGAATCGTTCCGGCATGCAGCCCGTCGCGGCCGTCGCGGCGCGTGGCCCGCGCCCCCACCGCGCACAGCCCGAGCGCGCGCACCTTGCCGGCGCGCACCAGCTCCGCCATCGCGCCCCAGGTCTCCTCGACGGGCACCTCGGGGTCGGCGCGGTGTAGCTGGTAGAGGTCGATCCGGTCCGTCTGGAGCCGGCGCAGCGACGCGTCGCAGGCCCGCCGCACATACCCGGGGCGGCCGTTGGCGACGAGGTGCTGCTCGCCCGCGAGCAGCCCCACCTTGGTCGACACGAACGCGTCCGCCCGCCGCTCCCTGAGGACCCGGCCGAGCAGCAGCTCATTGGTGAACGGCCCGTACATGTCCGCCGTGTCGAGCAGCGAACACCCCCGGTCCAGTGCCGCGTGCACCGTGCGCAGGGACTCCTCCCCGCGCCGCCGCGAGCCGGTGTAAGCCCAGCTCATCGGCATGCAACCGAGACCGATCGCGCCCACTTCGAGCGCCGTGGCGCCGATCGACCGGCGCGCACCTCCTGGCTCCACGTGCCCGTGACCCTCCCTCGCTGAGGCCCCCAACCTAACCTCTGCGCCCATGACGCTCTGACATAGCCTCCTGACCATGACTGGTGACGTATGGCTCCCCTTCCCCGCGGACGAGGTTCCCGGGCTTCCCGAAGGGCTCGACTACCGCTTCTGGGACGGCGACCCGGACTTTCCGGCGGACCCGGCCGCGTGCGCGTTCTACGTCGTTCCGTATGCGAAGGGCGCCGAGGTCTCGGTCCGCCCGCTGCCGCGGATGACGTCCGTCCACACGGTCCAGACCCTCACCGCGGGGGTGGACCACGTGCAGTCCGGGCTCAAGTACCTGCGCCCCGGCGTGCAGTTGTGCAACGCGCGGGGGGTGCACGACGCCAGCACCGCCGAACTCGCGCTCACCCTGACCCTCGCCTCGCTGCGCGGCATCCCCGACTTCGTGCGCGGCCAGGAACGCGGCGAGTGGCGCACCGGGTTCCGCCCGGCGCTCGCCGACAAGACCGTCCTCGTCCTCGGCTACGGCGCCATCGGCAGCGCCATCGAGGACCGGCTCGTCCCGTTCGAGGTCGCGCGGGTGGTGCGCGTCGCACGCTCCGCCCGCACCACGGAGCGCGGCCCCGTGCACGCCCTCGCCGACCTGCCCGCCCTGCTGCCCGACGCCGACGTCGTCATCGTCGTCACGCCGCTCACCGACGACACCCGCGGCCTCGTGGGCGCGGACTTCCTGTCCCGGCTCAAGGACGGCGCGCTGCTGGTGAACGTCGGACGCGGTCCCGTCGTCGACACCAAGGCGCTCCTGGCGGAGGTCGACGGCGGCCGGATCCTCGCCGCCCTGGACGTCACCGATCCTGAACCCCTGCCCCAGGAGCATCCGTTGTGGCAGGCTCCGGGGGTGCTCATCTCCCCGCACGTGGGCGGACCCACGTCCGCGTTCCTGCCCCGCGCCAAGCGGCTGCTCGCCGCCCAGCTGACCCGGTTCGCGGCGGGAGAGCCCCTCGACAACCTCGTCCTCACCGTCGGCTGACACCCGGCGACCGGCGTCCCGGCGGCCCCACGGACCCCTCCCGTGCGGCCGCCCGCCCCCGGGCGCTGACGCTCCGCGCCCGCCCGGATGCACCCCGTGCCGCCATCGTCGCTGGTCGTCACGGAGAGTAGAGGAACTATGTCCCTGAGTGACGAGTCTGGTGTATCGTCCCGACTGGGGCAGCGCCGCTCGGCACCATGCGGCGCCGGGGACTTGTGACGGACTGCGAGGGGGGCGACGGGCGATGCACGGCCTATGGGCACACAATCCGACGCGACAGGGACGACGGCTGGTCCGCCGGTCCGCACGTCCGCCCGTGCACGGGCGAAGTACCGGCTGCCGCAGGAGCCGTACGCACCGGAGCGGACCGCGCGGCGGCCGCAGGAAGCATCCGCACACCGGGCAGGGCCAGACAGACGTGGGGGCGGCCCGGCGGACCGGGGCGGACCGGTGACCGCCAAGGCGGCGTCGGCCACGGCGCTCGGCGCTCCGCTGCGCACCGGGGGGCCGTTGCCCGCCCGGACCCCCGGCAGCCGACTGGGCCCGGGGTCACAGCTGGTGCTCGTCCTGATCTGCGCGGGGTACGCCGTGGGCTCCGCGCTCGGCTGGGGATCCGACCGGATCGCCCTGTTCATGGGCGACTTCGGGCTGAGCGTCGCCGCCGCCACCGCGGCCGTCTCCAACTTCCTGTACGCGCGCAGCCGACGCAGCCGTTTTCGATCCGCCTGGCTCCTGTTCGCCCTCTCCTCGCTCATGGCCGCGCTGGGCAACGGGGTATGGGGCTGGTACGAGTTCGTCCTGCACGAGCCGGTGCCCGGCACCAGCATCGCCGACCTGTTCTTCCTCTGCTTCGCGCCCCCCGCCATCATCGGCCTGCTGGTCCTCGCCAGACGGCCCATGTCGAAGGCCGGCTGGATCTGCCTCGGGCTCGACGCCTGGCTGATCGCCGGCTCCCTGATCACCCTGTCGTGGAGCCTCGCCCTCGCGCACACCGCCGAGTTCGAGGGACAGAGCGTCAGCAGGACCGCGCTCTCGCTCGCCTATCCGCTGCTCGACATCGCGCTCGTCAGCATGGTCCTCGCCCTGCACTTCCGCCGCTCGCCCGGCAACCGCACGGCGGTGAACACGGCGATCGGCGCGCTCGCCCTGACCGTGATGTGCGACGCGCTGTTCACCTCGCCGCTGCTGCACGCCACGTACCGCTCGGGGGAGATCCTCGACGCGGGCTGGTTCGCCGGCTCCCTGCTGATGGCGTACGCGCCGTGGGTGGGCGGTGGCGGCCCGAGCCCGCAGGAGGAGCACCCCGCGAGGACCGGGCGGCGCTACCAGGTCAGTCACACCCGGCCCATCTCGGGCTCGCTGGCCGCGCTCACGCCGTACCTGGCCGCCGCCGTGTGCACCCTGGGCATTCTCTACAACGTGCTGAACGGGCACAGCGTCGACCGCATCGTCCTCTTCACCGCCTGCACGGTCGTCCTGGCCCTCGTCGTGCGCCAGGGCATCATGCTCCTGGACAACATCACGCTCACCCAGGAACTGGCCCAGAAGGAGAACCACTTCCGGTCCCTGGTGCAGGGCTCCAGCGACGTCATCATGATCGCGGCGCCGAACGGGGTGCTGCGGTACGTCAGCCCGGCCGCCGCCGGGGTCTACGGCCGTGACGCGGAGGAGCTCGTCGGGTCCGAGCTGGCCTCGATCATCCACCCCGAGGACCTGGGGCGGGTGGTGCACGAGGTGCGCAGATTCCTCGCCGCGAGCCAGGCGGAGGAGCCCACCACCCGCATCGAGTGCCGCTTCCGCTCCGGCACCGGCTCCTGGCTCAACGTGGAGTCGACGATCAACCGCCACCACGGCGGCCTGATCCTGAACAGCAGGGACGTGACCGAACGGGTCCGCCTCCAGGCGCAGTTGCAGCACAACGCCGAGCACGACCCGCTCACCGACCTGCCCAACCGGGCGCTGTTCACCAAGCGGGTCGGCCTGGCCCTCACCGGACGGCGGGCCACGGACCGCGGCACCGCGGTGCTCTTCATCGACCTCGACGGCTTCAAACAGGTCAACGACACGATCGGCCACCAGGCGGGCGACGAGCTGCTCGTGCAGGCGGCGAGAAGGCTGGCCGACTCCGTCCGCGTCTCGGACACCGCGGCCCGTCTCGGCGGTGACGAGTTCGCGGCCCTGATCGTCGGCGACGGCGGCCGCGACCACACCGCCAGGGAGCAGCACATCTACGAGCTGGCCGACCGGCTCAGGATCAGACTCTCCCAGCCCTACGCGATCGACGGCCACGACGACGTGCGCGTCGCCGCCTCGATCGGCGTCGCGTTCGCCGAACCCGAGATCACCGCGGGCGGACTCCTGCGCAACGCGGACCTGGCCATGTACCGCGCCAAGGCGGCCGGCAAGGGGCGCGTGGAGCTGTACGCGCCCCAGATGCAGGCCGACGTGGTGCGCAAGGCGGAGCTGGCGACCCGGCTGCGCACCGCCCTGCACGAGGGCGAGTTCGCGCTGCTGCACCAGCCCGTCGTGTCCCTCGACGACGGCCGGATCACGGCGGTCGCCGCCCAGGCCCGCTGGCGCTCGGCGCAGGGCATCCTGTTCACCCCCGCCGAGTTCCTGCGGGTGGCCGACGACGGCGAGCGCACCGCCGAACTGGGGCGCTGGATGCTGGAGGAGGCCGTCGAGCAGGCCGCCGAGCGCGGGCACACCGGACACGCCGTCCCGGTCTCGGTGCGGATCACCGCCCGCCGCCTGCTCGACCGCTCGATGCCGCTCACCTCCATCGAGGCGCTGCTGACCCGGCACGGGCTCCCCTCCGGCGCGCTCATCATCGAACTCGCCGACAGCGACCCCAGAGTGCCCCTCGACGAGCTGGAGCGGCGTCTCACGGCGTTGCGCCGGCTCGGCGTCCGGATCGCCCTGGACGGCTTCGGCAGCGGCTACGCGGCCATCACGGCGCTGCGCCGACTCCCCGTGGACGTACTGAAGCTGGACCGCTCGCTCGTCGAGGGCGTCGTCGAGTCCGCCCGGCTCCACAAGATCACCAGCGGGCTGCTCAGGATCGCCGGGGACCTCGGCCTGACCTCGGTCGCCGACGGCGTCGACCTTCCCGAACAGGTCGTGGCGCTGCGGTCGATGGGGTGCACGCACGGGCAGGGCATGGCGTTCTCCGGGGCGCTCGACGAGTACCGGCTGCGCCGGGCGCTGGCCTCGGGGGAGTACCCGGTCCCGCTGGGCCCGGCCGAGCCGGCGTTCGCCGGCGGGCCGCCCCTGCGCTCACATAATGAGACTCCCGTCCCACCCACTTGACAGTGACTGGGCGCCGGGGGGAGGGTCTGTGCCATGCGCACCCGAATTCTCGTACTTGGAAAGCGCGTCGGCTGAAGCTGGGACCACCGGTTCGGACATCGGAATCCCCAGCGACCGCACCCGGCGCGCTCCCCTCGCTTGCCTCACGGCACGAGGGGTTTTTTGTTGCACCGGCACAGGACGCACCGCCCAGGACAACCCGCAAGACCCTGCACAAACCTCGCAAAAACCCTCAGCATCGAGAAGAGAATGCCGATGACCGAGCAGGCCACCGGGGCCCACCATCCGCAGCCGCGGCCCCGTTCCGGAGGACAGCAGTCCGCCCCCGTCGAGCACGTCACGGGTGCGAAGTCCCTCATCCGCTCGCTTGAGGAGGTCGGGGTCGACACCGTATTCGGCATCCCCGGCGGCACGATCCTTCCCGCGTACGACCCGATGATGGACTCCCGCCGGGTGCGGCACGTGCTCGTCCGCCACGAGCAGGGCGCGGGCCACGCGGCCACCGGATACGCGCAGGCCACCGGCAAGGTCGGGGTGTGCATGGCGACGAGCGGCCCCGGTGCGACGAACCTGGTGACGCCGATCGCGGACGCGATGATGGACTCCGTCCCGCTGGTCGCCATCACCGGCCAGGTCGTCTCCAAGTCGATCGGCACGGACGCCTTCCAGGAGGCGGACATCGTCGGCATCACCATGCCGATCACGAAGCACAGCTTCCTGGTCACCCGCGCCGAGGACATCCCCAAGGCGATCGCCGAGGCCTTCCACATCGCCGCCACCGGCCGCCCGGGCCCGGTCCTCGTGGACATCCCCAAGGACATCCTCCAGGCGCAGACGACGTTCACCTGGCCGCCGCAGCAGGACCTGCCCGGCTACCGCCCGGTGACCAAGCCGCACGCCAAGCAGATCCGCGAGGCCGCGAAGCTCATCACGAGTGCGAAGCGGCCCGTCCTCTACGTCGGCGGCGGCGTCATGAAGGCCGGCGCCACCGCCGAGCTGAAGGTCCTCGCCGAGCTCACCGGAGCGCCCGTCACCACCACCCTGATGGCGCTCGGTTCGTTCCCCGACAGCCACCCGCTGCACGTGGGGATGCCGGGCATGCACGGTGCGGTCACCGCCGTCACCGCGTTGCAGAAGGCCGACCTGATCGTCGCGCTCGGCGCCCGCTTCGACGACCGCGTCACCGGCAACCTGGACAGCTTCGCGCCGTTCGCCAAGATCGTCCACGCGGACATCGACCCCGCGGAGATCGGCAAGAACCGCGTCGCCGACGTGCCGATCGTGGGCGACGCCCGCGAGGTCATCGCCGACCTGATCCAGGCCGTCCAGAAGGAGCACGCGGAGGGCCACCAGGGCGACTACACCGCCTGGTGGAAGGACCTCAACCGCTGGCGCGAGACCTACCCGCTGGGCTACGACCAGCCCGCGGACGGCTCGCTCTCCCCGCAGCAGGTCATCGAGCGCATCGGGCAGCTCGCCCCCGCGGACACGATCTTCGCGGCGGGCGTCGGCCAGCACCAGATGTGGGCCGCGCACTACATCCGCTACGAGAAGCCGGCGACCTGGCTGAACTCCGGCGGCGCCGGGACCATGGGGTACGCGGTCCCCGCCGCGATGGGCGCCAAGGCCGGCGCCCCGGGCCAGACCGTCTGGGCCATCGACGGCGACGGCTGCTTCCAGATGACCAATCAGGAACTGACCACCTGCGCCCTGAACAACATCCCGATCAAGGTCGCCATCATCAACAACGGCGCCCTCGGCATGGTGCGCCAGTGGCAGACGCTGTTCTACAACCAGCGCTACTCCAACACCGTGCTGCACGCGGGCCCGGACGGCGAGACCCCGCCCAACAAGGGCACCCGCATCCCGGACTTCGTCAAGCTGTCCGAGGCGATGGGCTGCTACGCCATCCGCTGCGAGCGCCCCGAGGACCTCGACAAGGCGATCGAGGAGGCGAACTCGATCAACGACCGCCCGGTCGTCGTCGACTTCATCGTCCACGAGGACGCCATGGTGTGGCCGATGGTCGCCGCCGGCACCTCCAACGACGAGATCATGGCCGCCCGGGACGTCCGCCCGGACTTCGGCGACAGCGCAGAAGACTGAGAGCCGCAGGAGAAGGAAGCCCACCATGTCCACCAAGCACACGCTCTCCGTCCTCGTCGAGAACAAGCCGGGTGTCCTCGCCCGGATCACCGCCCTCTTCTCGCGCCGCGGCTTCAACATCGACTCGCTCGCCGTCGGCATCACCGAGCACCCCGACATCTCCCGCATCACCATCGTGGTGAATGTCGCGGACCTGCCGCTCGAACAGGTCACCAAGCAGCTCAACAAGCTGGTCAACGTCCTGAAGATCGTCGAGCTGGAGCCCGGCGCGGCCGTCCAGCGCGAGCTGGTGCTCGCCAAGGTCCGCGCCGACAACGAGACGCGCTCGCAGATCGTCGAGATCGTCCAGCTCTTCCGCGCCAAGACCGTGGACGTCTCCCCGGAGGCCGTCACCATCGAGGCCACCGGCTCCAGCGACAAGCTGGAGGCGATGCTCAAGATGCTGGAGCCGTTCGGCATCAAGGAGCTCGTCCAGTCCGGCACCATCGCGATCGGCCGCGGCTCGCGCTCCATCACCGACCGGAGCCTGCGCGCCCTGGACCGCAGCGCGTAACACCCCCGCACGCCCCTCTCGGATACCGAGACCCCGAAACTTTCCTTCCGCACCCCGCCGTACGGTGGGAGCACCACGAGCAAGACCGCCAACAAGGAGAACCCCAGTGGCCGAGCTGTTCTACGACGACGATGCCGACCTGTCCATCATCCAGAACCGCAAGGTCGCGGTGATCGGCTACGGCTCGCAGGGCCACGCGCACGCGCTCTCCCTGCGCGACTCGGGCGTCGACGTCCGCGTCGGCCTGCACGAGGGCTCCAAGTCCAAGGCGAAGGCCGAGGAGCAGGGCCTGCGCGTCGTCACCCCGGCGGAGGCCGCCGCCGAGGCCGACGTCATCATGATCCTCGTCCCGGACCCGCTCCAGGCGCAGGTCTACGAGGAGTCCATCAAGGACAACCTGAAGGCGGGCGACGCCCTGTTCTTCGGGCACGGCCTGAACATCCGCTACGACTTCATCAAGCCGGCGGCCGACGTCGACGTCTGCATGGTCGCGCCGAAGGGCCCGGGCCACCTGGTCCGCCGCCAGTACGAGGAGGGCCGCGGCGTCCCGTGCATCGCGGCCGTCGAGCAGGACGCCACCGGCAAGGCCTTCGAGCTGGCGCTGTCCTACGCCAAGGGCATCGGCGGCACCCGCGCCGGCGTCATCAAGACGACCTTCACCGAGGAGACCGAGACCGACCTCTTCGGCGAGCAGGCCGTCCTCTGCGGCGGCACCGCCGCGCTGGTCAAGGCGGGCTTCGAGACGCTGACCGAGGCCGGCTACCAGCCGGAGATCGCCTACTTCGAGTGCCTGCACGAGCTGAAGCTCATCGTCGACCTCATGTACGAGGGCGGCCTGGAGAAGATGCGCTGGTCGATCTCCGAGACCGCCGAGTGGGGCGACTACGTCACCGGCCCGCGGATCATCACGGACGCCACCAAGGCCGAGATGAAGAAGGTCCTCGCCGAGATCCAGGACGGCACCTTCGCCCGCGAGTGGATGGCCGAATACCACGGCGGCCTGAAGAAGTACAACGAGTACAAGACGGCCGACAGCGAGCACCTGCTGGAGACCACCGGCAAGGAGCTGCGCAAGCTCATGAGCTGGGTGGACAACGAGGAGGCGTAAGCCGTCCGGGGGCGGGGCCGCGGCACACGCCGCGGCCCCGTTCTCCATGGGGCGTCCACACGATCGTGGCCGGGTTGTCCAACCCGTCCAGCCACGGACGGGTGATCCTTCCAGGGAGGCGCAAGACCATGTCCCTGGCGCCACTACACTGCTGAACTAATTCGCGTTGGGCCCACAGCGTCGTGCGTCTTCCACGCGGCCATGCACCCACCCCTCCACCGCTTGCGGCCGTCGGGACGGCCGTCCGCATTGGGACTTGTGAGGACTCACGTGAGCACTGCTGCCAACGGCAAACCCGTCGTACTCATCGCTGAAGAGCTGTCGCCCGCGACCGTCGACGCCCTGGGCCCGGACTTCGAGATCCGGCACTGCAACGGAGCCGACCGCGCGGAACTCCTCCCCGCCATCGCCGACGTCGACGCGATCCTGATCCGCTCGGCCACCAAGGTCGACGCCGAGGCCATCGCCGCCGCGAACAAGCTGAAGGTCGTCGCGCGAGCCGGCGTCGGCCTGGACAACGTGGACGTCTCCGCCGCCACCAAGGCCGGCGTGATGGTCGTCAACGCCCCGACGTCGAACATCGTGACCGCCGCCGAGCTGGCCTGCGGCCTCCTCATCGCCACCGCGCGCAACATCCCGCAGGGCTCGCAGGCCCTCAAGGCCGGCGAGTGGAAGCGCAGCAAGTACACCGGTGTCGAGCTGGCCGAGAAGACCCTCGGCGTCGTCGGCCTCGGCCGCATCGGCGCCCTCGTCGCGCAGCGCATGTCCGCGTTCGGCATGAAGGTCGTCGCGTACGACCCGTACGTGCAGCCCGCGCGTGCCGCGCAGATGGGCGTGAAGGTCCTCTCGCTCGACGAGCTCCTCGAAGTCTCCGACTTCATCACCGTGCACCTGCCGAAGACCCCCGAGACCCTCGGTCTGATCGGTGACGAGGCGCTGCACAAGGTGAAGCCCGGCGTGCGCATCGTGAACGCCGCGCGCGGCGGCATCGTCGACGAGGCGGCGCTGTACTCGGCGCTCAAGGAGGGCCGCGTCGCCGGCGCCGGCCTCGACGTGTACGCGAAGGAGCCCTGCACGGACTCCCCGCTGTTCCAGTTCGACCAGGTCGTCTGCACCCCGCACCTCGGCGCCTCCACGGACGAGGCGCAGGAGAAGGCCGGCATCGCCGTCGCCCGCTCGGTGCGGCTCGCCCTCGCCGGCGAGCTGGTCCCCGACGCGGTGAACGTCCAGGGCGGCGTCATCGCCGAGGACGTCAAGCCGGGCCTGCCGCTCGCCGAGCGGCTCGGCCGGATCTTCACCGCCCTCGCCGGTGAGGTCGCGGTCCGCCTCGACGTCGAGGTGTATGGCGAGATCACCCAGCACGACGTGAAGGTGCTCGAACTCTCGGCGCTCAAGGGCGTGTTCGAGGACGTCGTCGACGAGACGGTGTCGTACGTGAACGCGCCGCTGTTCGCGCAGGAGCGCGGCGTCGAGGTGCGCCTGACGACCTCGTCGGAGTCGCCCGACCACCGCAACGTGGTGACGGTGCGCGGCACCCTCAGCGACGGCCAGGAGGTCTCGGTCTCCGGCACGCTGGCCGGCCCCAAGCACCTCCAGAAGGTCGTCGCCGTCGGCGACTACGACGTGGACCTGGCGCTCGCCGACCACATGGTCGTGCTGCGCTACGAGGACCGTCCCGGCGTCGTCGGCACCGTCGGCCGCGTCCTCGGCGAGGGCGGCATCAACATCGCGGGCATGCAGGTCGCGCGCGCGGACCTCGGCGGCGAGGCCCTGGCCGTCCTCACCGTCGACGACACCGTCCCGCAGGCGGTGCTCAACGAGCTGGCCGAGGAGATCGGCGCCACCTCGGCGCGCTCCGTCAACCTGGTGTGAGGCGGGCGGGGACACCGCACCGCGACTGAGGGCCGGGCCACCCGCGGGGGGCCCGGCCCTCAGCCGTCCGCGGCCGGCTCCGACTCGATCAGGCCCTCGCGGTAGGCGATGCCGACGGCCTCGGTGCGGCTCGCGGCGCCCAGCTTGGCGAGGATGTGGGAGACGTGGACGCTCGCCGTCTTGCCGCTGATGAACAGCTCCTCGCCGATCTGCCGGTTGGTGCGCCCGCGGCCGAGCAGCCGCAGGACGTCGCTCTCCCGCGCCGTCAGCGCGGCGATCCGGTCCCCGGGATCCGGGTCGGCGAGGGTGAGGCGGCCGTGCCGGACCAGGGCCCGCAGGTCCTCGCGCAGCGGCCCGGCGCCGAGCCGCTCCGCGGTGTCCAGTGCCGCGCGGGCCTGCTCGGCGGCCTCCTCGCGGCGGTCCGCGGTGAGCAGCGCCTGCGCCAACCGCCTGCGGCAGCGGGCCAGTTCGTACGGGTCGCCGTAGCCGAACGCCGTCACGGCGCGCTGCCAGGCGGCGACCTCGGGGCCGGTGACGGCCCGGGTCCGCTCGGCCTCGGCGCGGGCCAGCCAGGCCAGGCCCTCCGGCCCCTGCGGGGTGCCGTCGTCGCCGCGGGCCGCCGTGGTCCTGGCCAGCCCGACCAGCTCCTCGGCGGTGCGCGCCCAGTGCTCCGCGTCCGCCGTGCCGCCCGCCGCCCGGGCCGTCTCCGCCGCGTCCGCGACCGCCGACAGGGCCAGCGCGGCGAGCCGCACCACGACGTCGGGCAGCGCCGTCGCCGAGGCCCCCGCGAGCACGTCGATCGAGGCCCGCAGCTGCCGTACGCAGTCGTCGGCGGCGCCGCGCAGGGCCGCCGCGTCGGTGAGCACGATGCTCGCGACGAGCGTCGCCATCCAGTCGGTCTTCCCGTCGGGCCCGTCGAACAGCGCGCGGGCCGCCGTGACGGCCGCGTCCACCTCGCCGCGCGCCAGGGCGACGTACAGGGCGGGCGCGGTCGTGAACCCGCCCGCCGTCGGCAGCAGTTCCGCGTCGGCGGCCGCCGCCCGCGCGCACTCGTCCCAGCGGCCCAGCGTGTACAGCAGCAGGGATTGCAGATAGCGCAGTTCCAGGGCGTACGGGGAGGAGAGCAGTCCGGCGCGGCGGGCGCGGTCGATGCCGTCGGCGAGCCAGGTCAGGCAGGCGTCCATGTCGCCGGACTCGTAGCAGCCGAGGGCGAGGCTGTAGAGGGCCCGCATCTCCACCGGCAGGTTCCCGGCGGCGCGGGCCAGGTCGCGGGCGTGCGTCAGCCGTTCCCGGCCGGCTCCGGTGCGCCGGTTGTCGGGGGAGAGGCCGACCAGCGAGACGATCAGGTCGGCCCGGGCGTCGGTCAGCCCCAGGTCCTCGGCGACGGCGAGCGCGTGCCGTGCGACCCGCTCGGCGTCCTCGTCGCGGTGCACCTGCCGCGCCGCCAGGACGTGGGTGGCGGCCGCCCACACCCACGTACGGGACGGGGGTTCGGCCGGGATCAGGGCCAGCGCCTCGCTGCTGTAGGTGAACGCGGCTTCGAGGTGGTCGATGCGGATCAGGTTGCCCGCCAGCGTGTAGCGGATCCGCGCCGCGAGTTCGGAGTCGGTGTCCGGGCCGGCCTGGGCGAGGGCGAAGCGGGTGAGCTGGACCGCGCGGTGCGGGTCGCCGGCGTGGGCGGCGGCGGCCGAGGCGCGCACGGTGAGCGCCACCGGGTCGGTGTCGGCGGGGCGGGCGGCGGCGTCCACGGCGGCCCACAGGTCGAGGGCGCTCTCCACGTGGCGCAGCTCCTCGGCGGGCGCGCCGACCCGCTGGGCGTGCTCGGCGGCTTCGAGGGAGGCGGTCAGCGCGTCGGCCAGGTCGTGGCTCTCGCGGGAGTGGTGGGCGCGCTCGGCCGCGCTGTGGGGCGGGTGGCCCGGGCGGCCGAGCAGCTGCGCGAACAGGCCGTGCAGCCGGACCCGCTCGCCGGGCAGCAGGTCCGCGTAGACCGCCTCGCGGGTGAGGGCGTGCCGGAACGAGTATGTGCCGTCGTCGCCCGGCAGCAGCAGCTGGTGCCCGACGGCCTCGCGCAGCGCCGACTCCAGCTCCTCCCAGGGGAGTTGCACGGCGTCGCGCAGCAGCTCGTGCCCGACCTTGCGGCCCGCGACGGCCGCCGTGCGCAGGACGTGCTGGGCGGTGTCGGTGAGCTGTTCGATACGGATGAGCAGTACGTCGCCGAGTCCGCCGAGGCCCTCGTCGCCGGGCAGCGCCGCCAGCAACTCCTCGGCGTAGAAGGCGTTTCCCTCCGCGCGGTCGACGATGCGGCGGACCGTGCTGTCGTCGACCGGAGCGGTACCGAGGGCGCGCACCAGCCGGGCGACGTCCGCGTCGGCCAGCGGACGCAGGTCGAGGCGGTCGACGGCGGGCAGCCGGACCAGTTCGGCGAGCAGCGGGCGCAGGGGGTGACGGCGGTGCAGGTCGTCGCTGCGGTACGAGGCGAAGACCGCGAGGCGGCGGGGCGGGCCGCCGGGGCCCGGGCGCTGGAGGACTCCCCGGCTGAGCAGGAAGCGGAGCAGGTCGCGCGAGGACTGGTCGGCCCAGTGCAGGTCCTCCAGGACGAGGAGCAGCGGGGTCAGGTCGGCGAGGTCGGCGAGGAGGCCCGCGATGCCCTCGAAGAGCTGGAGGCGGGCGCCGGAGTCGGGTGCGGTGCCGCGGGCCGGGCCGATCAGGCGGTCCACCGCGGGGTGCGCCGCGAACGCCGGGGCGAGCCGTTCGTCGGCCGCCGCCGCGCCGAGGATCTCGGTGAACGGCAGGTAGGGCAGGCCCACGTCCCCGAGGTCCACGCAGTGGCCAGTCAGCACGGTGGTGCCGGTGGCGGCGGCGTGGGCGGCGGCCTCCGTCAGGACGCGGGTCTTGCCGACGCCCGCGTCTCCGGCGAGCAGGATGGCGCGGGGGTCGCCGGTCGCGGTGTGCTTCAGCACGGTGGTGAGCCGGGCGAGTTCGTCGTCGCGGCCGATGAACGGCGTACCGAAAGTCTGTGCCACGCGCTTATCCTGACACGCGCGTTTCCGTCCCGATCGGCCGTGTGGCTCCGGGCGCGGTCCGGTGACCGCGTCTTGCGCGGTTCCCCGCGCCCCTGGGTCCGCCTTTCACGCGCGCCACCGTGGTGGCTGGTCGCGCAGTTCCCCGCGCCCCTGAGATGCGCACTGCGTGCGCCATCTCATCCCCGCCTCCCATGAGATGCGCACGAGGCACGGCCTCAAGCAGCCCCAGGGAGAGGCGCGCGGAGCGCTGCCTCAGGGGCGCGGGGAACTGCGCGAGAAGCGGCCACCGGGCCGCGGATGGGGAACTACTCAGGGGCGCGGGGAACTGCGCGAGAAGTGGTCGCCGGGCCGCGGATGGTGGACTGTTCAGGGGCGCGGGGAACCGCTCGTGCGGAGGGTGCGGGGCGACAGGAGGGCCGCGATCAGGAGCACCGCGATCCCGGCGAACGCCGCCACGTGCATCCCCCCGGTGAACGCCTCCCGCGCGGCGACGAGCAGCGACTCGCCCGACCCGCGCGGCAGCTGCCGGGCGACGGCGAGCGCCCCGCCCAGCGTCTCCCGGGCCCCGTCCGGCGCCCCGGCCAGATCGTGCCGGTAGACACCGGTGCCGATCGAACCCAGAACGGCCATGCCGAGCGCACCGCCGAACTCCTGCCCGGTCTCCAGCAGGGAGGAGGCCACCCCCGCCTTCTCGGCCGGGGCCGCGCCGAGCGCCAGGTCGGTCAGCTGGGAGCCGACGACGACCGCGCCGCAGGCCAGGACCCCGGCCCCGGCGAGGACGGTCCCCAGCGAGTCGGTGCCGGTGAGGGCCAGCAGCCCGTAGCCGCAGGCGCTGGTCAGGAAGCCGAGCGCCACGACGGTGGAGCGGTGCACCCCGCGCTGGACGAGCACGGTGGCGACCGGCGCCGCGCAGCCGATCAGGACGCTGGGCAGCAGCGCCCACAGGGCCGCCTCCAGCGCGCTCTTGCCGAGGACCGCCTGGAGGTACTGGGTGGTGAAGTACGCCGAACCGAGCATCGCGAACGCCGAGATCAGATTGAGCAGCACGGCCGGGCCGAAGCCGCGGTGCCGGAACAGGGCGGGCGGTATCAGCGGCGACGCGGACCGGCGCTGGCGGCGGACGAAGAGGAGCGAGAAGAGCAGGCCGACGGCGACCGAGGCGACGTAGCGCGGCGCGAAGCCCTCGGAGGGGATCTCCTTGACGCCGTAGACGAGGGGGAGCACCGCGGCCATCGACAGCGGAACGCTCACCAGGTCGAAGCGGCCGGGCCGCGGATCCTTGAACTCGGGGAGCAGCAGCGGCGCCAGGACGAGCAGCAGCACCATCGCGGGCAGGTTCACCAGGAACACCGACCCCCACCAGAAGTGCTCGACGAGGATGCCGCTCATCACCGAGCCGAGGGCGATGCCGCCGGTCATGACGCCCGACCAGATGCCGATGGCCTTCGCCCGCTGGCCGGCGTCGCGGAACATGTTGCGCACCAGCGCCATCGTGGACGGCATCAGGGTGGCGCCGCCGACGCCGAGTACGGCGCGGGCGGCGATGAGCATCTCCGCGCTGGTCGCGTAGGCCGCGCAGACGGAGGCGGCGCCGAAGGCGACCGCGCCGGCCAGCAGGAGCCTGCGGCGCCCGATGCGGTCGCCGAGCGAGCCCATCGTCATCAGCAGGCCGGCGAGCACGAACGCGTAGATGTCGAAGATCCACAGCTGCTGGGTGCCGGTCGGCGCCAGGTCCGCGCTGATCTGGGGGATCGCGAAGTAGAGGACCGAGACGTCCATGGAGACCAGGAGCAGCGGCAGCATCAGGACGACCAGGGCGGTCCATTCCTTGCGCCCCGCACGGGAGTCGGGGGCCGTGGCGGTGCTTGTCGGGTGCGTCATGAGCAGGACTGTACGGGCGTATTATACGACTGTCTAGTACGTGCGTATAGGACGAGCGTATGAAACAGAGGTCTGGGACAGGGGTCTGGGGCAGGGGTCTGGGGCAGGGGTCTGGGACAGGTGTCTGGGACGGGCGTATGGGACGGGTGTATGGGACGGGCGTATGAGCCCGGGATACGGTGCACGGCATGGGACATCGCGAAGATCTGCTGGAAGGCGCCAAGCGCTGCCTGCTGGAGAAGGGGTTCGCGCGGACCACCGCGCGCGACATCGTCCGGGAGTCGGGGGCGAACCTGGCGTCCATCGGCTACCACTACGGATCGAAGGACGCGCTGCTCGCGCAGGCGTACGTGGCGCTCGCCGAGGGCGTCTCCGACGCGTGGGGCGAGCCGGGCGAACTGCCGGGCGCGAACGGGTCGCTGGAGCGGATCAGGGCCGTCGTCGCAGGCGTCACGGAGAGCCTCGGCCGGCCGGGCTCCCTCTGGCACCTGAGCATGGAGCTGATCGTCATGGGCGACAAGATGCCGGCGCTGCGCGAGCAGATGTCGGCCGCCCAGCGCGAGGCGGGGCGCGGCTTCATCGGCATGGTCATGGGGGAGGAGCCGCCCGCCGACGACCCGAGCGTGGACACCCTCGGCAAGTTCTTCTCGGTGCTCGTCATCGGGCTCGTCGCCCAGCACACCTTCGACCCGGGATTCTCCCCGAGCGCCGAGGAACTCACCGAGGGTCTGCGCCAGTTGATGGAGGCCGCCCGCTAGAGGCCCGCCGCCTTCAGCCCCATGTGCAGCAGCAGCCGGTCCTCGCCCTCGTCGAGGTCCAGGCCGGTGAGCTGCTCGACGCGGGACAGGCGGTAGTAGAGGGTCTGGCGGTGGATGCCGAGCACCGCCGCCGCGCGGCCCGCCTGGCCCGCGCAGTCGAGGAACACCTCGGCGGTGTGCGCCAGTTGGCGGTGGGCGGGGGAGAGCAGCGCGGTCAGCGTCGGGTCGTGCGCCGCGTCGGCGGGCAGGGCCGTCAGCAGGCGGTAGGGGCCGATCGACGACCACTGGGCGTCGGGGCCGAGCCGCGGGTTGGCCAGTGCGGTGCGGGCCGCCGCCTGCGCCTCCTGCCAGGCCGCCGCGAGCTCGGCCAGGTCGGCGCGGGGGGCGCCGATGCCGGCCGCGACCGGCCCCGGGCCCGCCCGCGCCCGCAGCCGCTCCGCCGCCGAGAGCGCGGGGTCCAGCACCTCCGACGAGCGCAGCCGCACCAGCAGCGCCAGGCACTGGCCCGTGACGCCCCAGGGGACGGTGCACAGCGCGTCCGCCGCCGGCAGGGTGCGCACCGACGGCGCGTCGTCCGGGTCGGCCGACGGCCACGGCGCCACGCAGACCACCGCGTGCAGCCCCTCGGCCCGCGTCCCCAGCGCGGTGCGCAGCGCGGCCACCGCCATGTCCCGCTGCCAGCCGCGCTCGGCGGTCAGCACCGAGTGGAACTCGCGGGTCAGATCGGCGCCCGCCTGCGCCTCGTCCGCCAGCTGCGCGCCGATCCGGGCCGCGACCTCCATCGCCGCGTCCAGCTGCTCCCGCGCGGGCCCCGGCTCGTCGTCCAGCAGCCATACGTAACCGAGCACGAACCCCCGGTGGCGGACGGGCAGGCAGATGCGGCCGCGGTGGACGCCCGCCTCCGGGGTGGCCGGGATGCGCACCGGCCCGGTGGCGCGGGCGATGCCGAACCCCTCGAACCAGGCGCGGACCGCGGGCGTGGAGCCGCGGGTGAGGATCGAGCGGGTGCGGACCGGGTCCAGGGCCGCCTCGTCGTACTCGTCGGCGCTCACCTGCTGGCCGAACGCGATCAGCCGGAAATCGCGGTTCTCCAGCGTCGCGGGGGCGCCGAGCAGCGCCGAGATCTCGTCGACCAGTTCCTGGTAATCGCCCTTCACCCGCCCATTCTCCCCCACCGCGGACGATCCTTCATACAGATGTCTGAGGTGGCGGCCACAGATGCGTGACAGCTGTCAATGGCACAGGATCGGAGGGATCCTTAGATTTCACGGTGGTTCCACGTGCCGTTCCCGCTTTTCCTGCTTTCGGCGGGTTCGGCCGTCCGCTCTCATGCTCCATGGAGGTGCCCCGTGCTGGCTCCCCTGATCCTCGCCGCGTCGCGCAGCGACAAGATGCGCGCCTTCGTGTCGGCGGCGCCGGGCACGAAGCAGGTCGTCGACCGCTTCATCGCGGGCGAGACCGTCGACGACGTGATCCCGGTGGTGTCGGACGCCGCCGCGAAGGGCCTGGAGGTCACCCTCGACGTCGTCGGTGAGGACATCACGACCGTCGAGCAGTCGCACGCCGCCCGCGACGCCTACCTGGAGCTGGTCGCGCGTCTCGAGGCCCTCGGCCTCGGCGCGAAGGCCGAGATGTCGGTGAAGCTGTCGATGTTCGGACAGGCGCTGGAGGGCGGCCACGAGCTGGCCCTCGCCAACGTGCGCCCGGTCGTCGAGGCCGCCGCCGCCATCGGCACCACCGTCACCCTCGACGCCGAGGACCACACCACCCTCGACTCGATGTTCGCCATCCACGAGGAGCTGCGGAAGGACTTCCCGCAGACCGGCTGCGTCATCCAGTCCTACCTCTTCCGCACCGAGGACGACGCCCGCCGCCTGGCCGCCGCCGGCAGCCGGGTGCGCGTCGTCAAGGGCGCCTACAAGGAGCCCGCCGAGGTCGCCTTCCAGGACAGGGCCGAGATCGACAAGGCGTACGTGCGTATCGTCCGCATCCTCATGGAGGGCGACGGATACCCGATGATCGGGTCCCACGACCCGCGCCTGATCTCCATCGCGCAGGAGCTGGCCCGCAAGGCCGGGCGCAAGCTGGACGAGTACGAGTTCCAGATGCTCTACGGGATCCGCAGCGAGGAGCACCTGCGCCTCGCCGCCGAGGGCCACCGGATGCGTGTCTACACCGCGTACGGCACCGACTGGTACGGATACTTCATGCGCCGCCTCGCGGAGAAGCCGGCCAACCTGCTGTTCTTCGGCCGCTCGATCCTCACCAAGGGCTGAGCCCACCGCTTCCGTAAGACAGTCCCCAACTCCCCCGACCCCCGAAGGAGATACGGACCCATGACGCTGGACGCCGTGACCCAGGTCCCCGCCCCGGTCAACGAGCCGGTGCACGGCTACGCCCCCGGCAGCCCGGAGCGCGCCCGCCTGGAGGCCAAGCTCAAGGAGCTGGCCGAGAACCCGATCGACCTGCCCTGCACCATCGGCGGCGAGCGGCGGATGGGTGGCGGCGAGCGCTTCGACGTCGTGCAGCCGCACAACCACAAGGCCGTCATCGGCACGTACGCCAACGCCACCACCCAGGACGCCCAGGACGCGGTCGACGCCGCCCTGGCCGCCGCCCCGGCCTGGCGCGCGATGGCCTTCGACGACCGCGCCGCGATCATCCTGCGCGCCGCCGAGCTGCTCTCCACGACGTGGCGCGAGACGCTGGCCGCCTCCACCATGCTCGGCCAGTCGAAGACCGCCCAGCAGGCCGAGATCGACACCCCCTGCGAGCTCGTCGACTTCTGGCGCTTCAACGTCCACTACGCCCGCCAGATCCTCGCCGAGCAGCCCCCGGCGAACTCCACCGGCGTGTGGAACCGCATGGACCACCGCCCGCTGGAGGGCTTCGTCTACGCGATCACGCCGTTCAACTTCACGGCCATCGCGGGCAACCTCCCCACCGCCCCCGCCCTCATGGGCAACGTGGTGGTCTGGAAGCCGTCCCCGACGCAGACCCACGCCGCTGTCCTGCTGCTCCAGCTCCTGGAGGAGGCCGGACTGCCCAAGGGCGTCATCAACCTGGTGACCGGCGACGGCCTCGCCGTCTCCGACGTGGCCCTGAACCACCGCGACCTCGCGGGCATCCACTTCACCGGTTCGACCAAGACCTTCCAGCACCTGTGGAAGACGGTCGGCACCAACATCGAGAAGTACCGCACCTACCCCCGCCTCGTCGGCGAGACCGGCGGCAAGGACTTCGTCGTCGCCCACCCGAGCGCCGACCGCGCCATCCTCAAGACGGCCCTGACCCGCGGCTCCTTCGAGTACCAGGGCCAGAAGTGCTCCGCGTCCTCGCGCGCCTACATCCCGGCGTCCATCTGGAACGACGGGTTCAAGGAGGAGTTCGCGGCCGAGGTCGACGGCATCACCATGGGTGACGTCACCGACCTGTCGCACTTCATCGGCGCCCTCATCGACGACCGCTCGTTCGCCAAGAACAAGGCCGCGATCGACCGCGCCAAGGCCGACGACTCCTGCACCGTCGTCGCCGGCGGCACCTACGACGACTCGGTCGGCTACTTCGTGCGCCCGACCGTCATCGAGTGCACCGACCCGGCCAACGAGGTCTTCACCACCGAGTACTTCGGCCCGATCCTCGCCGTCCACGTCTACGAGGACGACCAGTACGACGCCGTCCTGGAGCAGATGGAGTCGGTCTCCGACTACGCGCTCACCGGCTCGGTCATCGCCAACGACCGCGCCGCCGCCGCGGCCACGATGGAGAAGCTGCGCTACGCCGCCGGCAACTTCTACATCAACGACAAGTCGACCGGCGCCGTCGTCGGCCAGCAGCCGTTCGGCGGCGGCCGCGCCTCCGGTACGAACGACAAGGCCGGGGCGCCGCAGAACCTGATGCGCTGGACGCTGACCCGCGCCATCAAGGAGACGCTGGTCCCGCCGACGGACTACACGTACCCGCACATGGGCTGACCCCGCCCCACGAACCCCCGTCCCCCCGACCCGGCCCCCCTCCGGCCGGGGGGACGGGTTTTTTCCGTGTCCGCCGGGCCGCCACCCGCCTCAGACCGGCTTCTCCAGCCCCTCCAGTCCCTCCAGTCCCTCCAGTCCCGTCGGCTCCGCCGCGTCCGCCGCCCCGTCCGTCTCATCCGCCCCGTTGACGAGCGTCAGCACGATCCTGCCCCGGGTGCGCCCGGCCGCCCCCAGCTCATGGGCCTTGCCCGCGTCCGCCAGCGGCAGCCGCGCCGAGACGTGCGCCCGCACCCGCCCGGCGGCCATCAGCGCGGCCACCTTCCCCAGCGTCGCCCCCGACGGGCGCACCGCGACCGGGGCGAACTCCACCCCGCGCGCCAGCGCGTCCTGCGCGCTCACCCCCGGGTCGGCGAGCACCACCGAGGTGAGCAGCCCGCCGGGCCGCAGGGTCGCCAGGGTGCGCGGCCCGTACGCGCCGCCGATCAGGTCGAGGGCCACATCGACGTCACGCACCGAACGGGCGAAGTCCGTCGTCGTGTAGTCCAGCGGCTCGTCGACCCCGAGCCCGCGCAGGAACGCGTGCTTGTCGGCGCGGGCCGTCCCGATCACGTACGCGCCCTCCGCCTTGGCGATCTGCACCGCGATGTGCCCGACCCCGCCCGCCGCCGCGTGCACCAGCACCCGGCGGCCCGGCCCCATGCGCCCGGTGTCGACCAGCGCCTGCCAGGCGGTGAGCGCGGCGGCCGGGACCGCGGCGGCGTGGACGTGGTCGACCGTCGCCGGCTTCGGGGCGAGGTGGTCGGCGCGGGCGACGACACAGTCGGCGTAGGCCCCGCCCGGGATCATGCCGAACACCTCGTCGCCCGGCCGCAGCCCGGTCACGTCCGCGCCGACCTCCTCCACCACCCCGGACAGGTCCCGGCCGAGGGTGAACGGCGGGTCGCCGAAGAGCGGTGACTCCCCGCTGCGGGCCATCCGGTCCACCGGGGCCACCCCGGCCGCGTGCACCCGGACCCGCACCTCTCCCGCGCCCGGCACGGGCCGTTCCACCTCGACCAGCTCCAGCACGTCGGGTCCGCCGAGCCGCCGCTGAGTGATCACACGCATGGTGGGACTCCTCCCCAGGGGTCCGGCCGGGCCACCCTGGCCCGGCCGGTTCTGGGTCCATCGTGGGGCGCGGCCGCCCGCCGCGCCATGGTGCTCGGCCCCGGCCCCCGGCGGCGTGAACTCCGTCTCAGATAGTAGGAAGTCCGAGTAATTGTGGAGACAGAAGCAGAGACCTGCCCTAGCTTTGTAGGAGCCGAACGAATCGCCCGATCCGGCGAAGGGCGGATGAGAGCCGAGCACGCGGCAGGCAACCCCTGTAGCTCTGGCTCCCCGCCCCTTCCGGCACCTCGAAATCCCCGTGGGTCAGCGTTCCCCGCGCGACCTCATGCGATCTCAAGGAGTCGATCACCATGGCCACAGCGACGTCCGCACGCCGCCGAGTCCGCCACGTCTCTCCCTCCTCCGAAGCCGACCGCAGGGCGGCGAAGAGTGCCGCCGCGGCCCTCCAACGCTCCTTCGACCGCCGGGACAACGGCGGGGAGACCGGTCACTGAGACCGGTCAGACTCCCCGCCGCACCTCGAAGTGGTCGACGCGCCGGCCGTCATGGGCCAGCGCCGACACCGTCAGGCGCGGGTGCGCTCCGGCTTCCGCCTCCACCCTGAGCAGCGAGAATCCGCGATAGCGCACCCGTGACCACTCCACGGTCTCGTTCCTGGCCCGCCCCGACCTCGTCGCCCAGACGAAGCTGTCGACGGGCCGGTGCGCCCGCTCGTGCCCCTCGTAGGTCTCCTCGCTGCCGGGCCGGAAGCCGTACAGATCACGGCCGCCGCCGCCCGCGGTGACGTAGACGATGCCGTCCCGGACGGGGTCGGCCGTGCCTCCGATCGGAACGGCCCGGCCGACGGCCCCGCCGCGCAGCGCGTCGGTGCGCTCGTAGACGTGGTTGTGCCCGTTGATCACCAGGTCCACCCGGTGGGCGTCGAACAGGGGCAGCCACTCCTTGCGCACCCCGCCGTCGGAGGCGTGCGCGGACGTCGAGTAGGCGCAGTGGTGGAAGAACACGACGACGAAGTCGATGCCGTCCGCGGCCCGCAGCTCCTTCAGCGTGCGCTCCAGCCACGCCGTCTGCCGGCCGCCGGTGTGCCCCAGGTTCGCGGTGATCTCGTAGCTGACGTCGTTCGCGTCCAGCGCGACCACCCCCACGTTGCCGTACCGGAACGTGTACGCGCCCGGTGTCGAGCGGGCGTCGAAGCCGCTGTCCGGCAGCGACCAGCGGGCCAGCTGCCCGCCGTAGCCCTCGGGGGAGTACCAGGCCTCCATGTCGTGGTTGCCGGTCGTCACCATCCAGGGCACGGTCCGGGCGACCGGCTCGTTCTGCTTCAGGAACAGGTCCCAGAACCCGGGGTCGTAGCCGTCCGTCCGCTTGCCGTGCCCGGTGCCGTCCGCGTAGCAGAGGTCGCCCGCGTGCAGGTGGAAGGCCGGGTCCTGCCGGAGCATCAGACGGTCGCCCGCCGCCGCCGTGTCGCCGACCCCCTGGTCGCCGAAGGCGGTGAAGGTGAAGGAGGCGGGCGCCACCGGGGCGGTGCGCAGGCGGGCGACCGTCGAGCGGTGCGCGGCGGCCGCCGGGTCGAAGCCGTCGTGGCCGACGCCGTAGTAGTACGTCGTGCCCGGGGTCAGCCGGTCCAGCGCCGCGTGCACGTAGAACTGGTCGAGCGCCGGGCGGACCCCGGTGACGCCCGGGGTGTGCAGGTGGCGGATCTCCGCCGCGACCTTCGGGCCCAGGTCGTCGGGGCGCAGCCCGACGCGCACGTACGGGCCGCGCACGGCGCCCGGCACCTGCCAGGAGATCCGCAGCTGGGTGCGCGGGTCCGCGCCGAAGGCGAGATGGCGGCCGAAGGGCGGCAGCGCCGCGCCCCGGGACGCCGACGCCGAGGGCCCCGGGGCCCCGGCCGCCGGGCGGCCGTCCGCGCAGCCGGTGAGCAGGCCGCTCGCCACGGCGCCCGCCGTCACCAGCGCCCGCCGCCTGCCGAACCGCGTCCGCAGGTACTCGTACTGCTCCGGCATGCTCATCCGCCGCGCGAGCCGCGGCGGGATACCGACGTCGGGGGTCTCCATACGGGTCAATTTCCCAGCGGACCCCGACCGGTCGCGCACCGGGGGGTGAACACTCGGCGTCCACCCGGCGGCCTGTCCGGATGATGGACAGCGCGTGTCATCCCCTGGGACAGGGAGTACGGTGCTGGCCATGTCGGAAAGCTCTCGCATCCTGAATCTCGCAGTGATCCCCGGTGACGGCATCGGCCAGGAGGTCGTGGCCCAGGGGCTCAAGGTCCTCTCCGCCGTCCTTCCCCAGGATGTGAAGCTGGAGACCGAGGAGTACGACTTCGGCGCCCAGCGCTACCGCGCGACCGGTGAGACGCTCACCGACGCCGATCTCGACTCCCTCAAGAAGCACGACGCCATCCTGCTCGGCGCCATCGGCGACCCGTCGGTCCCGTCCGGCGTGCTGGAGCGCGGCTTCCTGCTCAAGCTCCGCTTCGCCTTCGACCACCACGTGAACCTGCGTCCCTCGAAGCTGCTCCCCGGCGTCGCCACCCCGCTCGCCGGCCAGCCCGAGATCGACTTCGTCGTCGTCCGCGAGGGCACCGAGGGCCCCTACACGGGCAACGGCGGGGTGATCCGCAAGGGCACCGCGCACGAGGTCGCCACCGAGGTCTCCGTCAACACCGCGTTCGGCGTGGAGCGGGTGGTGCGCGACGCGTTCGCCCGCGCCCAGGCCCGCCCCCGCAAGAAGCTCACGCTGGTCCACAAGAACAACGTGCTGACCTTCGCCGGGCACCTGTGGACGAACGTCTTCAACAAGGTGGCCGAGGAGTTCCCCGAGGTCACCACCGACTACATCCACGTCGACGCCGCGACCATCTACCTGGTCACCGACCCGGCCCGGTTCGACGTCATCGTCACCGACAACCTGTTCGGCGACATCATCACCGACCTCGCCGCGGCCGTCTCCGGCGGCATCGGCGTCGCGGCCTCCGGGAACATCAACCCGGGCCGCGAGTTCCCGTCGATGTTCGAGCCCGTCCACGGCTCGGCGCCGGACATCGCCGGTCAGGGCAAGGCCGACCCGACCGCCACGGTCCTCTCGGTCGCCCTCCTGCTGCGCCACCTCGGCCACGAGTCCGAGGCCGAGCGCATCGAGACCGCCGTCTCCGCCGACCTCGGCGAGCGCGGCGACGCCGTCCGCTCGACCGACGAGATCGGTGACGCGCTCGTCGCCCGAGTAGTGGCCGGCTGACCCGGCGCGCATTCAGCAACAGAAGCCGCCGGGTCGCCCACCAGCGCCCGGCGGCTTCTCCTGTGCGGCCCCGGGTGCCACCATCGACCCCGGGCCGCATCACCCTCCGCACCCGCACGGCACGTTTCGAGCACCCCTCCCCGCGCGCGATAATCGAACGCGGGGCCGCGATCCACGCAAAAGCTCGGACGTCCTAGTACAAGGAGTGCGGACGTGAGCGCGGTCCGTCACAACCAACGGTGAAGGACACGCAACCATGACGACGCCCACGATCGAGCTCAAGCCCTCTTCGACCCCGCTGTCCGCCGCGGAGCGCGAGGCGATCCTGGAGAGCCCCGGATTCGGCCGGCACTTCACCGACCACATGGTGACGATCCGGTGGACCGAGGGCCGCGGCTGGCACGACGGACAGCTCGTGCCGTACGGCCCGCTCTCCATCGACCCGGCGACGAACGTCCTGCACTACGCGCAGGAGATCTTCGAGGGCCTCAAGGCCTACCGGCAGCCCGACGGCTCCGTCGCCACCTTCCGCCCCGACATGAACGCCAAGCGCTTCCAGCACTCCGCCTGGCGCCTGGGCATGCCCGAGCTGCCCGTCGAGACGTTCGTCGAGGCGTGCGACCTCCTCGTCCAGCAGGACAAGGACTGGGTCCCGGCGCACGGCGGCGAGGAGTCCCTCTACCTGCGCCCGTTCATGATCGCGACCGAGGTCGGCCTCGGCGTGAAGCCGGCCTCCGAGTATCTGTTCATCGTCATCGCCTCGCCCGCCGGCGCGTACTTCTCCGGCGGCGTGAAGCCCGTCTCCATCTGGCTCTCCGAGGACCGCGTGCGCGCCGTCCCCGGCGGCGTCGGCGACGCCAAGACCGGCGGCAACTACGCGGCCTCGCTGCTCGCGCAGGCCGAGGCCGCCGCCAAGGGCTGCGACCAGGTCGCCTACCTCGACGCCGTCGAGCACAAGTGGGTCGAGGAGCTGGGCGGCATGAACCTGTACTTCGTGTACGGCGACCGGATCGTCACGCCGACCCTCACCGGCTCGCTCCTCGCGGGCGTCACCCGGGACTCGCTCCTCCAGGTCGCCCGCGACCTCGGCTACTCCTCGCAGGAGGACCGCGTCTCCATCGAGCAGTGGCAGGCCGACTCCGCGTCCGGCGAGCTGACCGAGGTCTTCGCCTGCGGCACGGCCGCCGTCATCACGCCCGTCGGCCACGTCAAGCGCGCGGGCGCCGAGTGGCAGCAGTCCGGTGGCGAGGCCGGCGAGGTCACGATGAAGCTGCGCGACACCCTGCTGGACATCCAGCGCGGCAAGCGGGCCGACACGCACGGCTGGATGCACCGCCTGGGCTGAGCACCGACGGCGACGGCCCCCCTACCGCGAACCGCGGTAGGGGGGCCGTCGCCGTCGTCAGCCCTGCTCCGGGCCCGCCCCGTCGAAGAGGGCGAGCAGGTTCCGCTGCGCGTCCGGGCCGAACATCATGGCGAGGTTGGCCGCGGACTCGGCCGCCGTGCGGTGGCTGCGCGGGAAGAGCTCCTTCTCGTACGCGGCCAGCGCGGCCTCCGGGTCGGCCGGGTGCTCGACGATCGCGCGGGCCAGCTCGGCGCCGTCGAACAGGGCGAGGTTCGCGCCCTCCCCGGCGAACGGCGACATCAGGTGCGCCGCGTCGCCGAGCAGCGTGACCCCGGGTACCCACTCCCAGGTGAGATCGGCCGGCAGGGCGTGGATCGGGCGCGGCACCAGGGCGCCGTCGGCCTCCGCGACCAGGGCGCGCAGCCGGTCGTCCCAGCCCTCGAACCGGGCGAGCACCGCGGCGCGGGCGGCCCGCGGGTCCGTGAAGTCGATCGTGCCGAGCCACTCCTCGGGTGCCCGCACGGCGACGTAGGTGTGCACCCGGTCGTCGCTCTCCCGGTGCGTGAGCAGGGCGCGCCCGTCCCCGAGGGCGAAGGCGCTGCCGCCGCCGTTGAACGCGGCGATCTCCGCGTGCCGCGGGTTGCCCGGCAGCACGTCGGCCTCCACGAAGGAGATACCGGTGTACGCGGGCACGGCGTCGGTCAGCAGCGGACGGATCCGGGACCAGGCGCCGTCGGCGCCGACCAGCAGGTCCGTGGTGAGGCGGCGGCCGTCGGCGAGGGTGACCAGATGGCGGCCCGGGACCTCGGCGGGCCCGGCGCCGGTGACCTTCGCGCCCCAGCGGACGGTGCCGTCGGGCAGCGAGTCGAGCAGCAGGCGGCGCAGGTCGGCGCGGTTGATCTCGGGGCGGCCGCCGTCGCCGGTGTCCGGCTCGTGGCGGACCAGGGTGCCGTCCGGGGCGATGACCCGGGTCTCCTCGCCGCCGGACAGCACGAGTGCGCGGAACGCGTCGTACAGCCCGGCCGCGCGCAGCGCCGCCTGCGCGGTCTCCTCGTGCAGGTCGAGCATGCCGCCCTGGGCGCGTGCGTCGGCCGAGGCGTCCAGGTCGAGGAGGACGCAGTCGACGCCGTGCACGTGCAGGACCCGGGCGAGCATGAGGCCGCCGAGTCCGGCGCCGACGACGACGACCGGATGGTGCGGAAGGGTGGGCGTGGCGTTCATGGCGGCCTCCTTGGGTGCGGTGGGGGAGCGGTCCGTTCCTTTCGACAGTAACGAACATGTTCGTAACGAACAAGTTCGTGATGGGGTGTGCGGAGCCGAGGAGTGGCATCGGTGCAGGTCAGGAGGGATGGTACGGGGGTTCGGGGGCGGTCTCGATGCCCGCGATCAGGGTGGCGACCCCCCAGGCGAGCCGCCCCGGGGCGCCCGCGACGAGCACTCCGGCGAGCCGGGCGATCTCCGGGTGCCGGGCGGGGGACGCCTCGTCGATCGCGGTGAACGCGGCCTCCATCGTGTCCGTGCCGTCCTCGCCCGCGTGCTCGGCGGCCGTCGCGGTGACGTGCTGGAGGAGCAGGTCCACGCCCCAGGCGGCGCGGGCGTCGGACACCCCGCCCTCGCGCAGCAGCGCGAGCACCGCCTCCACCAGGTCCAGGTAGTGCTCGCCCGAGGGGTGCACGGTCAGCGCCGAACGGGCCAGCGACGGATGGCGGAACAGCATGTCGCGGTACGAGGTGAGCAGCCGGGTCAGCCGCTCGCGCCAGTCGCCCCCGGTGTCGCGGGCCGGGGCGAGGTCCACCTCGGCGAGGAGCGCGTCGAGCACGGCGGCGTGCAGCTCGTCGGTGTTGCGGACGTAGACGTACAGCGAGGCGGGCCCGGTGTCGAGTTCGGCGGCGAGCCGCCGCATCGTCACCTTGCCCAGACCCTCGGCGCGCAGGACGCGCACGGCGGCGGCGACGATGCCGCTCCTGCTCAGGGCGGGCTTGGCGGGCCGCTCGCGGCGGCTGCGCGGGGTGCTGGTCCGGTCGGTGCTGGTCACGCAGCCACGGTAGCCGCGCGCCCGGCCCGGGTCAGCCGGCGCCCCACGGCCCGCCGGCGGGGGCCCGCGCCACGGCGTCCGGCGGCCCGCACGCTCACTTAGAGCGTCGCTCAATGTGTCGAAGGTCCAGCGTGTCAAGCCTCGCTTCCGGGCCGCGCAGACTTCGTTTAGAGTGGCGTTCAAACCGCTG
This sequence comes from Streptomyces sp. NPDC088785, assembly GCF_044750685.1. Classification (NCBI taxonomy): domain Bacteria; kingdom Bacillati; phylum Actinomycetota; class Actinomycetes; order Kitasatosporales; family Streptomycetaceae; genus Streptomyces; species Streptomyces sp. NPDC088785. Next base: position 25,783 of record NZ_JBIVKH010000020.1, on the reverse strand, counting down.
TGAGACTCTGGGAGACGTGAGCGCGTGCGACTGACCCCCACCGAGCGCGACCGGCTGCTGCTCTTCGGGGCCGCCGAGCTGGCCCGCTCCCGCAAGGCCCGCGGCCTGCGGCTCAATGTGCCCGAGGCGACCGCGCTGATCGCGGACACCGTCTGCGAGGCGGCCCGCGACGGGAAGCGGCTGGCCGAGGCGATCGAGGCGGCCCGGTCCGTGCTCGGGCCCGACGACGTGCTGCCGGGCGTCGCCGACGTCGTCACCGAGGTGCACGTCGAGGCCGTCTTCGACGACGGCTCGCGGCTCGCGATCGTGAGCGGCCCGATCGCGGGCGACGGGCTCGGCGACGCGGCCCCCGGCGCCCTGCTGCCGGGCCCCGAGCACCGCGACCCGGAGCCGGAGCTGACGCTGACCGTCACCAACACGGCGCCCGTCCCCGTCTCCGTGACCTCCCACTTCCACTTCTTCGAGGCGAACCCGCGCCTCGACTTCGACCGCGGGCGGGCGTACGGCATGCGGCTCGCGGTGCCCGCCGGCTCGTCCGTGCGGTTCGGGCCCGGCGAGTCCGCCGACGTCCCCCTCCTGCCGATCGGCGGCGCGCGCGTCGCCATCGGCTTCGCCGGCCTCGTGGACGGGCCGCTCGACGCGCCCGGCGCCCGCGAGGAGGCGCTGCGCCGCGCCGCCGCGTGCGGCTACCTCGGAGTCGACACAGAGGAGGCGGGCCGATGAGCCGCCCCGGAGGCCACCCCGCCGAAGCCCGCAGGCTGACCCCGCACGAGTACGCGGCCACGCACGGCCCGCGCGCCGGGGACCGGATCCGCCTCGGCGACTCCGGGCTGACGATCCGCGTCGAGTCGGACGCGCAGGCGTACGGCGACGAGTTCCTGGCCGGATTCGGCAAGACCGCCCGCGACGGACTGCACCTGAAGGCCGCCGCCGTCCGCGAGACCTGCGACGTGGTCATCTCGAACGTCGTCGTGATCGACGCCGCGCTCGGCATCCGCAAGGTCTCCATCGGCATCCGCGAGGGCCGGATCCACGCCGTCGGCCGGGCCGGCAACCCGGACACCCTCGACGGCGTCGACGTCGTCGTCGGCACGGGCACGTCGATCGTGTCGGGCGAGGGGCTGATCGCCACCGCCGGAGCCGTCGACACCCACGTCCACCTGCTCTCCCCGCGCATCATGGAGGCCTCCCTCGCCTCCGGCGTGACCACGGTCATCGGGCAGGAGTTCGGCCCGGTCTGGGGGGTCGGCGTCAACTCGCCGTGGGCGCTCCGGCACGCCTTCTCCGCCTTCGACGCCTGGCCCGTCAACATCGGCTTCCTGGGCCGGGGCTCGTCCTCGCACGACGCCCCGCTGATCGAGGCGCTGGCCGAGGGCGGCGCCTGCGGGTTCAAGGTGCACGAGGACATGGGCGCGCACACCCGCGCGCTCGACACCGCGCTGCGCGTCGCCGAGGACCACGACGTGCAGGTCGCCCTGCACAGCGACGGCCTGAACGAGTGCCTGTCGGTCGAGGACACCCTCAAGGTCCTCGAAGGCCGGACCATCCACGCCTTCCACATCGAGGGCTGCGGCGGCGGCCACGTGCCGAACGTGCTGAAGATGGCGGGCGTGCCGAACGTCATCGGCTCCTCCACCAACCCCACCCTGCCCTTCGGCCGGGACGCCGTCGCCGAGCACTACGGCATGATCGTCTCCGTCCACGACCTCAAGCCCGACCTGCCCGGCGACGCCGCCATGGCCCGCGACCGGATCCGCGCCGGGACGATGGGCGCCGAGGACGTCCTGCACGACCTCGGCGCCATCGGCATCACCTCGTCCGACGCGCAGGGCATGGGCCGGGCGGGCGAGACCGTGCGCCGCACCTTCGCGATGGCCGGGAAGATGAAGGCCGAGCTGGGCGACCCGGGCGTCGGCCACGACAACGACCGCGTCCTGCGCTACATCGCCAAGCTCACCCTCAACCCCGCCGTCGCCCACGGCCTCTCCCACGAGATCGGCTCCATCGAGCCCGGCAAGATGGCCGACATCGTGCTGTGGCGCCCGGAGTACTTCGGCGCGAAGCCGCAGCTCGTGCTGAAGTCCGGCTTCCCCGCGTACGGCGTCGTCGGCGACCCCAACGCGGCCACCGACACCTGCGAACCCCTCGTCCTCGGCCCGCAGTTCGGGGCGCACGGCGCGACCGCCGCCGAACTCTCCGTCGCCTTCGTCGCGCGCGCCGCCCTCGACGACGGCCACGACACCATGCCCACCCGCAGGCGCCGGGTCGCCGTGCGCGGCACGCGCGGCATCGGCCCCGCCGACCTGGCGTTCAACTCCCGCACCGGGGACGTGGACGTGGACCAGCGCACCGGCCTGGTCACCCTCGACGGCGAACCGCTGCGCTCCGAACCGGCCGACTCCGTCCCCCTCAACCGTCTCTACTTCCTCTGAGGTTCCCCATGACCCATGTGATGCCGCCCGAGTGGGCCCCGCACGAGCGGACCTGGATGGCGTGGCCGGGCCCCAACCCGACCTTCGCGAGCGCGCGGGAACTGGCCGACGCGCGCGCCGCCTGGGCCCGCGTGGCGCACGCCGTGCGCCGTCACGAGCCGGTCACCATGGTCGTCGGCACCGGACAGCTCGACTCCGCGCGCGAGCTGCTCGGCCCGACGGTCGAGCTGGTCGAGCACGACCTGGACGACGCCTGGATGCGCGACATCGGGCCGACCTTCGTGAAGCACCCCGGCACCGGTGAACTGGCCGCCGTGGACTGGACGTTCAACGGCTGGGGCGCCCAGGCGTGGGCCCGCTGGGAGCACGACGCCGAGATCGCCCGGCACGTCGCCGGCCTCGCCGGGGTGCCCGCACACTCCTCGGCCCTGGTGAACGAGGGCGGCGGCCTGCACGTCGACGGCGCGGGCACCGTGCTGCTCACCGAGACCGTGCAGCTCGACCCGGACCGCAACCCCGGCCTGACCCGGGCGGACGTCGAGGCCGAGATCCACGCCCGGCTCGGCACCACCAAGGCCCTCTGGCTGCCGCGTGGACTCACCGCCGACTACGGCGAGTTCGGCACCCGCGGGCACGTCGACATCGTGGCGGCCTTCGCGGCGCCCGGCGTCGTCCTCGTCCACTCCCAGGAGGACCCCGCCCACCCGGACTTCGAGGTCGGCCGGGAGATCATCGGCGTACTGTCCGGGCAGACGGACGCGCAGGGCCGCCCGCTGGAGATCGTCGAGGTCCCGGCCCCGACCGTCCTCGCCGACGACGACGGCTGGGTCGACTACTCGTACATCAACCACTACCTGTGCAACGACGGCGTGATCCTGTGCGGCTTCGACGACCCGAACGACGAGCGGGCCGCCGCGATCTTCCGCCGGCTGTTCCCGTCCCGTACGGTCACCCTGGTCGACGCCCGCACGATCTTCGCGGCCGGGGGCGGCATCCACTGCATCACCCAGCAGCAGCCCGTCACGGGGATCTGAGGACCGCATGAGCGCAGCGCAGCGCCGGCACACCCCCGCGCCGCCCCGCGAGGACGTGCTCGCCGCGACCATGGTGATGATCGCGGAGAGCGGCCTGGAGAAGCTCACCCTGGCCGCGCTCGGCCGCGCGGTCGGCATGAGCAGCGGGCACCTCGCGTACCACTTCGGGTCCAAGGACGAACTGCTGCTGCGCACCCTGGAGTGGAGCGAGGGGCGGCTCGGCGCGCGGCGCCGCGCGCTGCTGGCCGGTGACGGCAGCGCGCGGGAGCGCGTCGACGGCTACGTGGACCTCTACGTGCCGGGCGGCTACCGCGACCCGCACTGGTCGCTGTGGCTCGAGGTGTGGAACCGGTCCCAGCGCGCCGCCGCCGACACCTCCGCCCGCGCCCGGCAGGCCGCCATCGAGGGCGCCTGGCACCGCGATCTGGTGGCACTGCTCGCCGAGGGGATGTCGCGCGGCGAGTTCCGCGCGGTGGACCCCGACCGGTTCGGGGCCCGCCTGCGCGCCCTGCTCGACGGGTTCTCGATCCAGGTGGTGGTGGGTCTGCGCGGCGCCGACCGCGACCGGGTCCTCTCCCACGTACGGGAGTTCCTGGACGAGGGGCTCGCGGTCACCGGCCCGGCGTGAAGCGCACCGGGGTGCCCGGCGCGGCCTGGGCCGCCGCGGCGAGGGCGGCGGGGCGCACCACGGCGATCACCGGATAGCCGCCGGTCGTCGGGTGGTCGTGGAGGAAGACCACCGGCCGCCCGTCCGGCGGGACCTGCACCGCGCCCAGCACCATGCCCTCGCTGGGCAGTTCGCCCTCCGCGGCCCGTTCCAGGGCCGGGCCCTCGGTGCGCAGGCCGATCCGGTTGCTGTGCACCGACACGGTGAACCCGCCCGTCAGGAGCGTGCGGACGCCCTTCGCCGTGAACCAGTCCGCGCGCGGCCCGAGCCGCACCGGCAGGACGAGCGCGGCGGGCGGGGCCGGCCACGGCGCCGCCGCCGGCAGTGCGGGCCCGGGGTGCGCCCGGCCCACCGGGAGCACCGTCCCGTCGGTGAGCGGGGCCGGGCCCAGTCCCGACAGGAGGTCGGTGGCCCGGCTGCCGAGGACCGGGGCGACGGCGACGCCCCCGGCCACGGCCAGATAGGAGCGCAGGCCCGCGCTCGGCGGCCCCGCGTCGAGCACGGCCCCGGCCGGCACCCGCACCGGCGCGCCCCACGGCGCCGGGCGGCCGTCGACGGTGACCGGGCAGGGCGCGCCGCCGACCACGATCGTCACCGGCCGGTCGGGGCGCACCGCGCAGCCGGTCAGCGTCGTCTCCAGGACGGCCGCGCCCGGCGGGTTGCCGGCCAGCCGGTTGGCCAGCTCCCTCGCGGGGGCGTCGAGCGCGCCGCTGCGCGGGACCCCCAGGTGGGCGTGGCCGGGCCGGCCGGCGTCCTGGACCGTGGTGAGGGCGCCCGCGCGGACCACCGTCAGCGCGCCGCTCATCCCGCGGACCCGCCCCGGGGCAGCGGCCGGTACCGGACGTGGGTTCCGGGCGACAGCAGCGCCGCCCCCTCCCGGGCCGGATCCCACAGCGGCGCCGGATCGGGCATCCGGCCGATGAGCTGCCAGCCGCCGGGCGTCGCCCTCGGGTACACCGCCGAGTACGGCCCGGCGAGCGCCACCGCGCCGGCCGGCACCCGGGTGCGCGGGGTCGCGCGGCGCGGCACGTGCAACTCCTCGGGCAGCCCGGTGAGATAGCCGAAGCCCGGGGCGAATCCGCAGAACGCGACGCGGTAGGTGTACGCGGAGTGCCGGGCGGCGACCTCGTCCTCGGCGACGCCCCACAGCGCGGCGACGTCGGCCAGGTCGGGGCCGTCGTAGACCACGGGGATCGTCACGACGTCGCCGCCGCCGGGCGGGGCCGACGGCACCCGCCACCCGGTCAGCAGGCGGGCCAGGTGCTCGGGGTCGGCGATCCCGTCGAGCAGCACGGTGCGCGCGCCGGGCACGATCTCCGCGACCAGCGGCAGGACGCCCGCCGCGCGGCGCCGCAGCAGCTCGGCGTGCAGGGCCCCGGCGCGCTCGCCGTCCGCCACCTCGACGAGCAGCGCGTGCCGCCCGGCCCGCCGCACCCGCATCCCGCCGGACCCGCCCGCCGCGCTCACGCGAACGCACCCACCGCGACCCCGGCGTCCTCCAGGGCCGCGCGCACCCGGGCCGCGGTCCTGGCGGCGCCCGGGGTGTCGCCGTGCACGCACAGCGAACGGGCGGCGACCGCGATCCGGCCGCCGTCCGCGGCCTCGACCCCGCCGTCCACCGCGAAGCCGACCGCGCGGCGCACCACGGCGTCCGGGTCCTCGACCACGGCGCCGGGCTCGCGGCGCGGGACGAGGGTGCCCGCGCGGGTGTAGGCCCGGTCGGCGAAGGCCTCGCGGACCGGCGTCAGTCCGGCCTCCCGGGCGGCGGCCAGCAGGTGCGACCCGGGCAGGCCGAGCACGGGCAGCCCGCCGCCGGCCAGCAGCACGCCCGCGACGACGGCGCGGGCCTGCTCGGCGTCGGCGACGGTCCGGTTGTAGAGCGCGCCGTGCGGCTTCACGTACGAGACCGTGGAACCGGCCGCCTCCGCGAACACCCGCAACGCGCCGATCTGGTACGCCACTTCGGCCGCCAGCTCGTCCGGCGGCACGTCCATGGCGCGCCGCCCGAACCCGGCGAGGTCGCGGTACGAGACCTGCGCGCCGATCCGCACCCCGCGCGCGGCCGCGAGCGCGCAGACCCGCCGCATCACGCTCGGGTCGCCCGCGTGGAAGCCGCAGGCGACGTTGGCACTGGTGACGACGGAGAGGAGCGCCTCGTCATCGGTGAGGGCCCAGCGGCCGAAGCCTTCGCCGAGGTCCGCGTTGAGGTCCATCAGATCCGGGATCACCTCCTCAACGTAGGCGATTGTTGAACGATTCCACAAGAGTGCGAGGCCGCACCCGTGAACACAAAGACCACAAGTACGCGAGATCGTTGCCCGGGGCGGTCTTGTCACGGCTCGGAAAGATCGCCCAGGGTGGCCCGTCATGGGACGAGAGCAATGGAAGAAGATCCTGGTCGGATCCGCCGGGAACATGGTCGAGTGGTTCGACTGGTTCGTGTACGCGAGCTTCGCCACCTACTTCGCGGGAGCCTTCTTCCCCGACGGCAACCCGACCGCCCAGCTGATGAACACGGCCGGCATCTTCGCCGTCGGCTTCTTCATGCGCCCCGTCGGCGGCTGGCTGCTCGGCCGGGTCGGCGACCGCAAGGGCCGCAAGGCGGCGCTGACCCTCACGGTCACCCTCATGTCGGCGTCGGCCGTGCTCATCGCGATCGCGCCGACCTACGCCGTCGCCGGATACGGCGGCGCCGTCGTCCTGCTCGTCGCGCGCCTGCTCCAGGGACTGTCGGTCGGCGGCGAGTACGCGGCCAGCGCCACCTACCTCACCGAGGCCTCCGCCCCCGAGCGGCGCGGCTTCGCCTCCAGCTTCCAGTACGTGTCGATGACCGCGGGCCAGATCGTCGGGCTCGGCCTGCTCATCGTCCTCCAGCGCACGATGAGCGACGACGCGCTGCACGGCTGGGGCTGGCGCATCCCCTTCGTCGTCGGCGCGCTCGGCGCCGCGATCATCTTCTGGCTGCGCCGCTCGATGCTGGAGACCGAGGTCTACGCGGAGTCGGCCGACGCGGACGCGAGCGTCGGCGGCGACGACAAGGGCACGCTCAGGGCGCTGTGGGCGCACCGGCGTGAGGCGTTCCTCGTCGTCGCGCTCACCATGGGCGGCACCGTGGCGTACTACACGTACACGACGTACCTCACCAAGTACCTGTCCAACTCCGCCGGGCTGAGCAAGCAGACCGCCACCCTCGTCTCCTTCTGCGCGCTCGTCGTCTTCGCCTGCCTCCAGCCGCTCGCCGGGGCCCTCTCCGACCGCGTCGGACGCCGCCCCCTGCTCATCACCTTCGCCGTCGGCTCCACCTTCCTGACCGTCCCGATCATGACGCTGCTCCAGCACGCGGGCTCGTTCTGGCCGGCCCTCGGGCTCGCGCTGCTCGCCCTGGTCGTCGTCACCGGCTACACCTCCATCAACGCCTGCGTGAAGGCGGAGCTGTTCCCGACCGGCATCCGCGCCCTCGGGGTCGCCCTGCCGTACGCCCTCGCCAACGCGCTGTTCGGCGGCACCGCCGAGTACGTCGCCCTGTGGTTCAAGAACGCCGGCGCCGAATCGGGCTACTTCTGGTACGTCGCCGGCTGCGCGGCCGTGTCGCTGGTCGTCTACCTGGCGATGCGCGAGACCCGCGACATCGACCTGAGCCGGGTCCGGCGGGCCGAGGCCGTGCGGGAACAGGCCGCCTGACCGCATCGTGAGACCACGGCCCGGGCGGATCCCGGGCTGTGGCAGACTGCGGCCGTGCTCTCGTCCGCCACGATTATTGGCAGCAGGCGCGCCGGTCCGCAGTGACCGCCTCGTACGACCCGGTACGGGCGGACACCGTCGTCCTCGACCCGCGCGCAGACCTCTCGCACCCGCGAGGGGTTTTTCTGTTTCTCGGCCCACCCGAAGCCGGGAGGAGAGCGCGGGGGATCATAGATGGACGGTGGAACCGGTCATTCCGGTACGACGACCGAGATTTCCCAACAGGAGCCAGACAGCCATGAGCAGCAGCCCGAGCGAACGCACCGGCGAACTCGACGCTTCACACGACGCCGGGGACGCCCACGCCGTCTCCGACGCCTTCCACGTCTTCGACACCACGCTGCGCGACGGGGCGCAGCGCGAGGGGATCAGCCTCACCGTCGCGGACAAGCTGACCATCGCCCGGCACCTGGACGACTTCGGCGTGGGCTTCATCGAGGGCGGCTGGCCGGGCGCCAACCCCCGCGACACCGAGTTCTTCGCCCGCGCGCGAGAAGAGATCGACTTCCGGCACGCCCAGCTGGTCGCCTTCGGCGCCACCCGCCGGGCCGGCGCGAAGGCCGCGGAGGATCCCCAGGTCAAGGCGCTGCTCGACTCGGGCGCCCCGGTCATCACCCTGGTCGCCAAGTCCCACGACCGGCACGTCGAACTGGCCCTGCGCACCACGCTCGACGAGAACCTGGAGATGGTCCGCGACACCGTCTCCCACCTCGTCGCCCAGGGCCGCCGCGTCTTCGTCGACTGCGAGCACTTCTTCGACGGCTACCGCGCCAACCCCGGGTACGCCAAGGCCGTCGTCCGCGCCGCGCACGAGGCCGGCGCCTCGGTCGTCGTGCTCTGCGACACCAACGGCGGGATGCTGCCCGCCCAGGTCCAGGCGATCACGCACACCGTCCTGGACGACACCGGCGCCCGGCTCGGCATCCACGCCCAGGACGACACCGGCTGCGCCGTCGCCAACACCCTCGCCGCCGTCGACGCCGGCGCCACCCACGTGCAGTGCACGGCCAATGGCTACGGCGAGCGCGTCGGCAACTCCAACCTCTTCCCGGTCGTGGCCGCCCTGGAGCTGAAGTACGGCAAGAAGGTGCTGCCCGACGGCGCGCTGCGCGAGATGACCCGGATCTCGCACGCCATCGCCGAGGTCGTGAACCTGACCCCGTCCACGCACCAGCCCTACGTCGGCGTCTCGGCCTTCGCCCACAAGGCGGGCCTGCACGCCTCCGCCATCAAGGTCGACCCGGACCTCTACCAGCACATCGACCCCGAGCTGGTCGGCAACCGCATCCGGATGCTGGTCTCCGACATGGCGGGCCGCGCCTCCATCGAGCTGAAGGGCAAGGAGCTCGGCGTCGACCTCGGCGGCGACCGCGAGCTGGTCGGCCGGGTCGTCGAGCGGGTCAAGGAGCGCGAACTCCAGGGCTACACGTACGAGGCCGCCGACGCCTCCTTCGAACTGCTGCTGCGCGAGGAGGCCGAGGGCCGGGCGCGGCGCTACTTCCGCGTCGAGTCCTGGCGGGCCATCGTCGAGGACCTCCCCGACGGCACGCACGCCAACGAGGCGACCGTGAAGCTCTGGGCGAAGGGCGAGCGCATCGTCGCCACCGCCGAGGGCAACGGCCCGGTCCACGCCCTGGACCGGGCGCTGCGCGTCGGCCTGGAGCGGATCTACCCGCAGCTCGCCGAGCTGGAACTGGTCGACTACAAGGTCCGCATCCTGGAGGGCAAGCACGGCACGTCCTCCACGACCCGGGTGCTGATCTCCACGACCGACGGCACCGGCCAGTGGGCCACGGTGGGCGTCGCCGAGAACGTCATCGCCGCGTCGTGGGGCGCCCTGGAGGACGCGTACACGTTCGGCCTGCTGCGGGCCGGGGTCGAGCCGGTCGAGTAGCGCGGACGGGGTCCGGGGCGGCGCCCCGGACCCCTGTCGCGGCCGGCTAGGACAGGGCCCACTTCTGGTTGGCGGCCCCCGTGCACGTCCAGAGCTGCGTGGCCACCCCGTCCGCCGACGAGTTCCCGGTCACGTCGAGGCACTTGTCCGCCGCGGCGTTCACCAGGTCGCCGGACGGTTCGAGCCGCCACTGCTGGGCGCCCGTCCCGTTGCAGTCGTAGAGCTGGACCTTCGCGCCGTTCGCCGTCGAACCCGAGGCCACGTCGAGGCACTTGCCCCGCGCCCGGACCGTCCCGTCCGCCTGCACGGTCCACGTCTGGTTCTGCGATCCGGCGACACAGGTCCAGATCTGGGCGGCCGTCCCGTTGGCCGTCGAGCCGTCCTTCACGTCGAGGCACTTGCCGCCCAGGCCCTTCAGGGCGCCCGTCCGGTCGCCGCCGCCGCCCGACTGGGTGCCGTTCCAGGTGAACGTCGCCGAGGTCTTGCCCGGCAGGGAGTAAGTGACGTGCTGGCCGCCCCAGTTGATGGTGACGTCCTTCGCGCCGGCGGCGTCGTTGTAGGCGATCAGCGCCTTCGACCCGTCGGTGTTGCGCCAGGCGACGTTCGGCACCGCGGACGACGCGGTCGAGGCGATCCGCGAGGCTCCCGGCCGGACGAACTTCGTCAGGTGGCCCATCGTGTAGTACTCGATGTTGTAGTCGACCCTGCCGCTGCTCGCGTCGCCGTTGTGGACGGTGATCAGCCCGTCGCAGGTCCCGCAGCCGCCGTTGTGCGGGCCCCGGTTCTGGTCCACGGCCAGCGACCACTTCGTCACCGACTTCGCCCAGTTGCGGGTGTAGTCGATGATGTTCATCATGTCCTCGCGCTGCTGGTTCGCGATCCAGGTGCCGCCGGAGTGCTCGGTCTGGAAGGCGTCCAGGGACGGGTACTTGTTGTGGATCTCGGTCTGCTTGGCGACGTCGCCGCCGTAGCCGTGCCAGGCGATGCCGCCGAAGTTCGGGTGGCTGCGCACCGCCGCGTCGTCCACGGTCGGGGCGGCGTACGCGTCGTAGGTGTCCCAGTTCCAGTCGTGCGCCAGCACCTTGGTCCGCACGCCCGCGGCGGCCAGCTTCGGCAGCAGCTCGCTCTTGGTGAAGTAGGCGAGCCCGGAGCCGTTCCAGCTCATCGAGGGGTAGCCCGAGCAGCAGGTCGGCTCGTTCTGCGCGGTGACGTAGTCGATGGGCACCCCGGCCGCCTGGTAGCCCTGGATGTACTTCACGAAGTACGAGGCGTACGCGCCGTAGTCCTCGGCCTTCAGCCAGCCGCCGTTGAGCTGCCCGCTGTCCTTCATCCAGGCCGGCGCGGTCCAGGGGGACGCCATCACGGTCGCGGCCGGGTTGAGCTGCTTGGCCTGCTTGGTCAGCGGCAGCACGTCGGCCTGGTCGTGGGCGAGGGAGAACTTCGCCAGCGTGGGGTCGCTCTGCCCGGCGGCGACGTCGTCGTACGTGTAGCCGGTGCGGGCGAGGTCCGAGCCGCCCATGGGGTTGCGGATGAAGGAGAGCCCGATGCCGTCCGTCGGCGAGAACAGCTTCTTCATCGTCGCGTCCCGGGTGGCCTGCGACAGGGCGCCGCTGCTGTTCATCAGCCACGCGGCGGTGTCGGTGAAGGACGCGCCGCCGCCGGTGAACGTCTGGTATCGGGTGTTCTCGTCGACGGAGAGCACGGTGCCGGCCGAGCCGGTGCCCGCCTGGAACGCCGTCGGCGCCTGCTGCGCGAGACCGCGCGTGACGTGCCGGCCGCCGCCGTCGTCGGTGGTGGTCAGCCAGACGGCGACCGGCTCACCGGCCGCCTGGGCCGGGCCGGTGGACGCCCCGAGGAGCCCGGCCGCGGTGAGGGCCCCGGCCAGCAGCACCCGGGCCGTCCGGCCCGCGCCCGCCGGTCGCCCGGCCCTCCTCGAACGTTCCGATCGTGCCGATCTCAGTGATCGCGTGGGGGTGTGCACGATGCCTCCTGTGTCCCGTGAAGCTCAACAGTCCACTTTCATGGCTTAGTTCAAGACGTGAGTTAAAGGGCGTTCCATGCGCACGTCAAGACTTCACGTCGCGAATGCTCCGACCCGCCATTCACACCCCGGCTGGGTTAGCGTCGGTGTATGAGGCCCTCACCGGCAGCCCTCGCCGCGCTCCTGCTCGCGCTCGGCGCCCCGGTGGCGATGGCGCCCGGCGCCGCCGCCGCCACGGACGTCTCCGCGGTCGCGGACGCCCTGGAGAAGAACCCCGTCTATGTCGATCCGGCCGTCCGCACGTCGCTGACCTCGGCCGATGTCGCCTCCCTCACCAAGAGGATCAAGGACGCGGACAAGCCGGTGATGGTCGCGGTGCTGCCCGCGGACTTCCCCCGCAACGACCTGTTCACCGACCTGCGCACCAAGACGGGCGTGGTCGGCGTCTACGGCGTCCGGCTCGGCGACGCCTTCGACGCGCGCGCCGACCGGGCGGTGATGTCCGCCGCGGCCGTTCACAACCTGACCACGAGCGTCCGGGGCGAGCCCACCGGGCGGCAGCTCGACGACTTCGTCACCGCCGCCGTACGGACCGCCAGGGGCTCGGCGCCGTCCTCCTGGGGCGCGCGCGACGACTCCGGCGGCGCCCCGGTCGGCGCGCTCGTGGGCCTCGGCGCCGTCGTGGTCGTCGGCGGCGCGGGCGCCTACGCCCTCACCCGCCGCAACCGGCGCCGGCGCGAGGCGGAGCAGCGGGCCGCCCTGGACCGGCTCCGGGTCGTCGTCGACGAGGACATCACGGCCTTCGGCGAGGAGCTGGACCGGCTCGACTTCCACCCGGCCGAGGCGGGCGCCGACGACTCGATGCGGGCGGACTACGAGCGCGCGCTCGACGCCTACGAGAAGGCCAAGCAGGACATGGCCGCGGCCCGGCGCCCCGAGGACGTGCGCGCGGTGACCGGCGCGATCGAGGACGGCCGCTTCTCGCTCGCCCTGCTGGCCGCCCGCCGCGAGGGCCGCCCGCTGCCCGAGCGCCGGGCCCCCTGCTTCTTCGACCCGCGCCACGGCCCCTCGGCCGAGGACGCCTCCTGGGCGCCGCCCGGGGGCGCGCCGCGCGAGGTGCCGGTGTGCGCGGCGGACGCGGCCCGGCTGCGCGACGGCGCCGAGCCGCTGGTGCGCACCGTGGACACGGGCGCGGGGGAGCGGCGCCCGTACTACGACGCCGGCCCGGCGTACGGACCGTGGGCGGGCGGCTACTTCGGCGGCGGCCTGCTGCCCGGGCTGCTGTTCGGCACGGTCCTCGGCTCGATGATGGCGAGCCCCGCCTACGCGGCGGACTACGGCTCCGGCTACGGCGACTTCGGCGGCCCCGAGGGCGGCGACGTCACCGGCGCCGACTTCGACGGCGCGGACTTCGGCGACTTCGGCGGGGGCGGCGACTTCGGCGGCGGCGGGGGCGGCGGCGACTTCGGCGGCGGCTTCTGAGCGCAGGCCCTAGCCGCGGCTCAGCGTGCGGGTCACGCCGGCCACCACCGCCGTGGTCAGCACCCAGCCCACGACGACGAGCGCGTACGCCAGCGTCTGCGGCCCGGTGCCGTCCCAGTGCCAGGCGTCGCGCTGCCCGAACCCGCCGATCGGCACGAGCAGGTCGAGGGTGTAGACGAGCGCGTGGAACGGCGGCCCCTCGCCCGGCTTGTTCGGCACCGGCCGGTGCGTGGCGAAGACCCCGCACCCCACGGCCGTGAGCAGGGCCAGCCAGAGCCCGGCGAGCCAGGGCCGGTAGCCGTAGCCGACCGTCGCGTCGAGGAGGTACCCCCACAGCCGGCTCGCCGCGCCCAGGGTCGCGCGGCGGCGCCGCTGGCGGTGCAGCAGGACCCGGCGCGCCTCGTCGTCGTGGCCCAGCCTGCGGTAGTTGAGGCCCAGTTGCTCGTACGGCTGCGGGCAGTACCCCTCGTCGCGGCGCAGCCAGGCCAGCCGGTTGGCCACGTCGTCCCGGCGCCGGGGCGCGGTGGTCTCCAGCCAGTCGTACGTCAGCCCGTCCAGGCCGAGCGAGGGGGGCCAGGTCCGCGGGGCGTCCTGGATGCGGGTGAAGTGGGCGTTGCGGAGGTTCACCCGGCCGCGCGGGGCGACCGCGAAGCGCAGGTCGAGCGCCTCGGCCCGGGCGCCCACGCACATCAGCGTGCGGTCGGGGCCGAGGAGCTCGGCGCCGTTGAAGGTCAGCAGGTCCTCGATCCGGGCGCCGCGCAGCCGCACCCGCCCGTCGGCGCGGAAGCCCTGCGACAGGCGGAGCGTGGAGGCGGTCAGATTGTCCCCGTCGAACGCGATCCGGTCCGGCTCCCCGACGGTGATCAGCGCCCCGCGCATCCACAGCCCGCCCGGCAGCTGCGCGCCGGGGAAGCCGACCAGCCCCTCGGAGACGAAGCCGCCCTCGCAGAACACCCCGCCCCGCATCACCAGGCCGCCCGCCTCCAGCGCCACGCCCCCCGGGCGCACCAGCCGCGCCCCGTCGAGCCGCAGCCCGCCGCCGATGTGGGCGTGCACGAGGTCCAGCGCGCCGTCGATCGTCGTGCCGCGCAGATCGACCCGCCCGCCGAACCGGGCCGTCGGCGCCCGCAGGCCGGGCAGCCGGCTCCGGGTGATCGTCAGCGCGGGCACGGACGCCGCCTCCAGACCGACGGGCCCCTCGAACTCGCACTCCTCGAACCGGACGAGCGCCTTGATCTCGGTGCCGTCGAGGGCCAGCGGGCCGGTGATCCTGGCCCGCTCGATCCGGACCGTGCCCGTGGCCTCCAGCAGCCGGTCCCGCAGCACGTCCGGGTCAAGCCGCATGACGGCCGGCGGTGCGCTCACTGCTCCCGGTGCTCCCTGTGCGTCCGGTGCGTCCGGTGGTCTCGGCGCCGGGGCGCTGTCCTGCCGCGGTGTCCATGGGTCTCCTGGCGGTCGGTCCGGCCGGTGGGCGATCGCGCGCCGCCCATCCTTCCAGGCGGCCCGCCGGGCGGTGGTCCGTCCGGGAAATCGGATGGTCGGGGTCCGGCCCGGTCGGGTAGGAAGTCCCCATGCTCAGGGGCGAGAGGATCGGGCTCAGGGCCCGGCACGAGGACGACATCCCGGTCCTGGAGGCGGGGCTGTACGCCGACGTGGCCACTACGGCGCGGGCCGACAGCTCCCCGTGGCGTCCGCTCACGCCGGGCTCGCCGGAGAGCCGGTTCCGGGTGGCCGACGAGGACCGCGACCACCTGGCGTTCTCCGTGGTGGAGCTGGCCGGCGGCGCCCTCGTCGGCGGCGCCACCCTGTGGGGCGTCGACCTGCACCACCGCTGCGCGCACATCGGCCTCGGCCTGCTCCCGGCCGCCCGCGGCAAGGGCTACGCGACGGACGTCGTCGGGGCGCTGTGCCACTACGCGTTCGTCGTGCGCGGCCTGCACCGGCTACAGATCGAGACCCTCGCGGACAACACCCCGATGATCCGCTGCGCCGAGCGCAACGGCTTCGTCCGCGAGGGCGTCCTGCGCTCCGCGGCCTGGGTGATGGGCGCCTTCCACGACGACGTCGTCCTGGGGCTCCTCGCCGGGGAGTGGCACCCGCCGCCCCGGCCGTGACGGCCCGGGGCGGCCGCGCCGCGCACGGCGGGCGCTCAGGGCCGCAGTGACGGCCGCCGGGTCTCGTCGCCCTCCGGTGCGGATGTCCCGGCGGGTGCGGACGTCCCGGCCGGTGCGGGCGGTGCGGGCGGTGCGGGCAGTTCGGGCCGGCCGGCCTTCGGTATCTGGGAGCCCGTCCCGTACATCCAGCGCGACAGCGCCACCCGCAGGCGCTGCCCGGGCGGCACCCGGCGGCGTACGCCGTGGGCGTCGGTGTCCGGGGGCGCCTCCAGGGCGGCGGGCTGCTCGTGCTGGGTGAGTCGGAAGGACTCGGCGCGGTCCAGCGGCTCGTGGATCTCCACGAACTCGCCGTGCGGCAGCCGCTTGATGCGGCCCGTCTCCCGGCCGTGCAGCACCTTGTCGCGGTCGCGGCGTTGCAGGCCGAGGCAGATCCGCCGGGTCACGACGAAGGCGAGGACCGGACCGGCGAACAGCGCGACCCGCGCGGTCCAGGTGATGGCGTTCACGGAGAGGTGGAAGTGGGTGGCCCACAGGTCGTTGCCGCCGGCCGCCATCGCGACCAGGAACCCGGTCAGCCAGGCCACGCCGAGCCCGGTGCGCACCGGGCGGTTGCGCGGCCGGTCCAGCAGATGGTGCTCGCGCCGGTCGCCCGTGATCCACGCCTCCACGAACGGATAGACCCCGATGAGGACGAGCCACAGCGGGAACGCCAGGAACGGCACGAGGATGCCGAGCGCGAGGGTGTGCCCGCCGATCACGATCTCCCAGCCGGGCATCACGCGCACCAGCCCCTCGGCGAACCCCAGGTACCAGTCGGGCTGGGCGCCCGTCGACACCTGGTCCGGGCGGTAGGGCCCGTACACCCAGACCGGGTTGACGGTCGCGACGGCGGCGACGGCCGCCACCACGCCGAACACCAGGAAGAAGAAGCCGCCCGCCTTGGCCGCGTAGACCGGGAAGAAGGGCTGGCCCACCACGTTCTCCTCGGTCTTGCCCGGGCCGGGGAACTGAGTGTGCTTGTGGTAGAAGACCAGGATCAGGTGGGTGACCACGAGCGCCGCCATGATGCCCGGCAGCAGCAGCACATGGAGCGAGTAGAAGCGGGCGACGATGTCGTGGCCGGGGAACTCGCCGCCGAACAGGAAGAACGACAGGTACGTGCCGACGACCGGGACGGCCAGGGTCATCCCCTCGATGAGCCGCATGCCGGCGCCGGAGAGCAGGTCGTCGGGGAGCGAGTACCCCATCAGCCCCTCGAACAGGGCGAGGAACAGCAGCAGCCAGCCGAACAGCCAGTTCAGCTCGCGCGGCTTGCGGAACGACCCGGTGAAGAAGTGCCGCATCATGTGCACGAACATCGCGGCGATGAAGATCAGCGCGGCCCAGTGGTGGATCTGCCGGATCAGCAGCCCGCCGCGCACGTCGAAGCTGATGTCGAGCGTCGAGGAGTACGCCTCGGACATCCGCACACCGCTCAGCGGCAGGTAACTGCCGTGGTACTCCACCTCGTTCATCGACGGATGGAAGAACAGCGTCAGGTAGACGCCGGTCAGGATCAGGATGACGAAGGTGTAGAGGCAGATCTCGCCCAGCAGGAACGACCAGTGGTCGGGGAAGACCTTGCGCAGATATTTGCGGCCGAGACCGTAGATCCCGAGCCGTCCGTCGGCCCAGTCCGCGACCCGCTCGCCCGCGGCCGCGTCCGTGCTCCCGCTCATCGTGAACCTCCCATGGGTGCTCACGAGAACGACGGGACGGCCGCCCCGTTCGTGACACGGGGACGGCCGTCTGTGGGGCACGTCACAGACGGCCGTCCGCGCGCGTCACACCCGAAGGGGTCCTCCGGAACGGCGAGTTGGCGGCCACGTCCGGCGTGGCCGCCTCAACTCACCGCACGGTCAGGGGTGTTCAGGCGCTCTTGATGGCGGAGATGTCGAAGTTGAGCTTGATCTTGTCGGAGATGAGGACGCCGCCGGTCTCCAGCGCCGCGTTCCACGTGAGGCCCCAGTCCGAGCGCAGGATCTCGGCCTTGCCCTCGAAGCCGACGCGCTCGTTGCCGAACGGGTCCTTCGCCGAGCCGTTGAACTCCAGGTCGATGGAGAGCGGCTTGGTGGTGCCGAGGATCGTCAGGTCGCCGGTGATGCGGTAGTCGTCGCCGCCCAGCGACTCGGCGGCCGTCGAGCGGAACGTCATCGTCGGGAACTCGTCGATCTTGAAGAAGTCGGCGCTCTTCAGGTGGCCGTCGCGGTCGGCGCTGCCGGTGTCGATGCTGGCCATCTGCACGTCGAAGCTCGCGCTGGACTTGGCCGGGTCCGAGCCGTCGAGGTGCAGCTCGCCGGTGAAGTCGGTGAAGCTGCCCTTCACGTTCGTCACCATCGCGTGCCGGGCGACGAAACCGAGCGTGGTGTGCGCCGGGTCGACGGTGTAGTCACCGGTGACGGCGCTCAGGTCCGCACCGGCCGGGGCGGTGGCGGCGGCGGTGCCGGTCGGTTCGGTGGTCTCGTTCTTGCGGCCGAAGATGCCCATGACGTGCTCCTTGGGGACGGGCGGCACGGGGTGCCGACGTGATGTTGAAGGTTTAACTATCAACTGGGGACGACTCTAGCGCGACGATGTTCAACTTTCAACATCAAACGCCGTGTGTCGCTTCCATGACGCACAGGCAGGAGACGGGTAGGAAAGTCCCGGTCACTCCATGTGTATCCATGTATCTCCATTGTGCGAGAAAGGTCGGGGTTGCGCGTGCTGCGGACGGGCGAGGCGACGGAAGTCCGGGACGGGCTCCAGGGCAGGCCCTTCCCTGCCGCACGGTGGCGCGCCGGGAAGCCCCCGGGCGTGCTGCGCGCCCTCACCCTCTTCGCGGCGGTCCGTGCCGTCGGCGTGGCGCTGGTGGTCCTCACCGATCTGCACGGCGGACGCCCGGCGGCCCGGACGCTCACCCATGCCTGGGACGCCGTCTGGTATCTGCACATCGCCGGACACGGCTATGGCACCCGCGAGTATCTCTCCTCCTTCGGGACCGTGCAGACGGATTACGCGTTCTTTCCCCTCTTTCCGTTGCTGACCCGCGGGGCGGACGCCGTCCTGCCGGGCGGCACCGGCGCCGCCGCGCTCCTCGTCGCCTGGGCCGCCGCGCTCGCCGCGGCCTGGGGCGTCTACGCCGTCGGCCACCGCCTGTACGGCACGGCGACGGCCACCTTCCTCGTCGTCCTGTGGGCGCTGCTGCCGCAGGCGGTCGTCCTGGGCCTCGCCTACAGCGAGTCGCTGTTCGCGGCGCTCGCCGCCTGGGCCCTGTACGCGCTGGTCCGCAGGAACTGGTGGCTCGCCGGCGCCCTGTCCGTCCTCGCCGGTCTGACCCGGCCCACCGGGCTCGCCGTCGCCGCGGCCGTCGTCGTCACCGCCGGACGGGAGATCGTCCGGCGCCGCGGGCGCGGGCGCGGTCCCTGGGCCGCCGTGCTGCTCGCCCCCGCCGGCTGGCTCGGCTACGTGCTGTGGGTCGGGGCGCGCACCGGGGACCTGCTGCACGGCTACTTCACGGTGCAGGACGCCTGGCGCTCGGGGCTCGACCTCGGCGTGGGGTCGGCACGGTTCCTGCGGGTGCTGTTCCTGTACGGCGGCAAGGTCGTCTACCCGGTGTCCGCGCTGCTCGTCGCCACCGCCGTGGTCCTGTTCTGCCTGCTGTGCCTGGAGCGCTCGCCGCGCACCGCCCTGCCGCTGCTCGTCTTCAGCGGGGTCCTGGTCCTGATGGTGCTGGTGCTCGGCGGACCCTTCGCCTCCAAGCCCCGGTTCCTGCTGCCCGCGTTCCCGCTGCTCGTCCCGGTCGCCCGGACCATGGCGCGCGGCTGGCCCCGCGGCCGGGCCCGGGTCCTGGTGGTGGCGGGGGCGCTGGCCTGCGCGGCGCTGCCCTACGGGGTGTGGGTGGCGGCGGTGGTCAGGACGCCGCTGTGAGAGGGGGCGCGGTCCGCTCGCCGGATCATCGACGACAAGGGGGGTCAGCGCCCGGCGAGACGCTCCATCAGGGCCGCTCCGCGCGACAGCAACTCCCGCTCCTCGGCGGTGAGTTCGGCCTCGATCGCCTGCGCGAGCCAGCCCGCCCGGCGACCGCGCTCCGCGTCCAGCGCGGCGTGCCCCGCGTCGGTCAGCTCCACCAGTGACTTGCGCCCGTCGGTGGGGTGCGCGCGCCGGGTGACGAGACCCTGCTCGGTGAGGAGTCCGACGGCACGCGCCATCGACTGCGGCCTGACCCGCTGATCGGCGGCGAGATCGCTGGTGGTCATGGCGCCGTCGCGGTCCAGTACGCCGAGCACCGCGACCTGCCCGTGCGGAATCAGGTCCTCGTGCTTCACGCGCCGGGTGAGCCGGCCCATCGCGGTACGCAGATCGGCGGCGACGGCGGCGGGGTCCGGGGCAGGCATGACCGCACTTTACCCGGCGGTCTTCCGGCGCGGCCCGCCCACGCCGCGCCCCTGACCGGCGTATCCGCGCGACTGGCAGCGGTCTGAGCAGCGGTCTGAGCGGCGGTCTGAGCGGCGGTCTGAGCGGCGGACTGAGCAGCGGTCTGAGCGGCGGACTGAACAGCAGAACTGAACAGCTCATCTGTACAGCAGAACTGAACAGCAAGGCTGTATAGTTCCTTCCGTCGCGGCACGCGCCACCGTCGTCGCAGCAGAGCCGCGGCACGCAGCAACGGGAAGGACCTCCCATGCCCGACATCGTCTCCGTCACCGCCCTCGCCGTCCTGGACAGCCGCGGCAACCCCACCGTCGAGGCCGACGTCACCCTGGCCGACGGATCGCACGGCCGCGCGATCGTCCCCTCCGGCGCCTCCACCGGCGCCCGCGAGGCCGTGGAGCTGCGCGACGGCGACCCCGGGCGCTGGCACGGCAAGGGCGTCGACCGCGCGGTGGCCCACGTCGAGGGCGAGATCGCCCGGACCGTCACCGGCCGCGACGCCGACGACCAGGCGGGCCTGGACGCCGCCCTGATCGCGCTCGACGGCACCCCCGACAAGTCCCGGCTCGGCGCCAACGCACTGCTGGGCGTCTCCCTCGCCGTCGCCAGGGCGGCCGCCGCCGCCCACCGGCTGCCGCTCTACCGCCACCTCGGCGGCGCCGCCGCCCACCGGCTGCCGCTGCCGATGATGAACATCGTCAACGGCGGCGCCCACGCCGACAATCCGCTGGACTTCCAGGAGTTCATGATCGCGCCGATCGGCGCGCCGACCTTCGCCGAGGCCGTCCGGATGGGCTCCGAGGTCTTCCACACCCTGCGCCGCGACCTGCTCGCCGCCGGACACGCCACGGGCGTCGGCGACGAGGGCGGCTTCGCCCCCGCGCTGCGCACCGCCGAGGAGGCGCTCGACTTCGTCATGGCGGCGATCGAGCGCACCGGGTACCGGCCCGGCACGGACCTCGGCCTGATCATGGACCCGGCGTCGTCGGAGTTCCACCGCGACGGCGTCTACGCCTACCGGGGCGAGGGCGTCGACCGCAGCACCGCCGAGCAGGTCGACTACCTGGTCCGGCTGATCGACGCGTATCCGATCCTCTCCATCGAGGACCCGATGGCGCAGGACGACCTCGACGGCTGGCGCGAGCTGACCGCCCGCGTCGGCGACCGCTGCCAGCTCACCGGCGACGACGTGTTCTGCACCGACCCCGGGCTGCTGCGCGAGGGCATCCGCACCGGGGTCGGCAACGCGGTGCTGGTCAAGGTCAATCAGATCGGCACGCTGACGGAGGCGCTGGAGACGGTGGACATCGCCCACCGGGCGGGCTGGAAGGCCGTGATGTCCCACCGCTCCGGCGAGACCGAGGACACGACCATCGCCGACCTGGCGGTGGCGACCGGCTGCGGCCAGATCAAGACCGGCTCCCTCTCCCGCTCGGACCGCACCGCCAAGTACAACCGCCTGCTGCGCATCGAACGCGAACTGGGCGCCGCCGCCACCTACTGACCCCGGCCGGGGCCGGGCGGCGCGCACCGGCGGCTTGGACCAACTTGGACTAACGGGGTCGGACAGTTGGACTCTCAACTCCGTCAGCGAGGACACCCGTTGACCCGGACGGCCCGGCGCCGATACCCAGAACGGCATGTCCCCAAGATCCCGGGCCCCCTACGCCCTGGCCGTCGCGGCCGTCCTAGGAGCCACCCTCACCCCGGTGGCGAGCGCCGCCCCGCGGCCGGACGGCGATCCGGTGATCGCCTCCGGCCTGCTGGCCGTCACCGTCGCCGCCGACTTCCCCCGCGTGCTGTCCTACGAGAACCGGGCCGACGGCGCCCGCCTCCTCGGCAGCACCCGGCCCGTCACCGAGATCACCCTCAACGGCAAGCCCTACGCCACCGAGGCCACGGCCGCGCCCGAGGTCACCGGGTCCACGGCCGCGTACACGCTCGCCTTCCCCGACCTGCCCGGCGTGCGCATCGACGCCACGCTCGCGGTCAGCGGCCGCACGACGACCTTCCGGATCACGGCCGTCCGTGACACCGCCGCCTTCCGCGTCGGGACCATCGACATCCCGGGGCAGGACCTCGTCTCCGTCGGCAGCGCGGACGGCGGCGCCCGGACCGCGTTCACCCGGCTCGACCCGGACTCCACCCGCACCGCGGACGTCTTCGGCGAGGTCGGCGCCGGCACCCCGGCCGAGACCTCCGCGACGGGCGCCTCCTACGCCCTCGTCAACACCGGCCGGCTGGCCGCCGCCGTCGAGTCCAACTCCGCGTACGACAAGCCGAGCGGCGCCACCGGCGGCGACGGCGCCCGGTTCTGGCACCAGGCCCGCAAGGACGCCGACGGCGGCACCCGGGTCGGCGTCTGGTCCGGGCAGTGGACCTACCGGGGCGCCGGTTCCCCGACCCACGCCACCGGCAACGACCTGCCCTGGGCGAAGGTCGTCGTCACCCCCGACGCCAACGGCGACCACACCGTCGACTGGCAGGACGGCGCCGTCGCCTTCCGCTCCATCGGCATCGAGGCGCAGGGCGCCGCGGACACCCCCGACCGGGTCGTCACCCACATCCCGTTCAACTTCGCCAGCCAGGCCCAGCACCCCTTCCTGCGCACCCTCGACGACGTGAAGCGGATCTCGCTCGCCACCGACGACCTCGGCCAGTTCGCCCTGCTCAAGGGGTACGCGTCCGAGGGCCACGACTCCGCCCACCCCGACTACGGCGGCAACTACAACAAGCGGGCCGGCGGCCTGAAGGACCTCAACAAGCTGCTCGCGGCGGGCAAGAAGTACGGCGCCGAGTTCGGCGTCCACGTCAACGCCACCGAGGCGTACCCCGTCGCCGAGCACTTCACGGACGACCTGGTCGACCCCGGGTCCCCGGGCTGGAACTGGCTCGACCAGAGCTACTCCATCGACCAGCGCCGCGACCTCGCCAGCGGCGACCTCGCCGCCCGCTTCAAGCAGCTGCGCGAGGAGACCGGCAAGAACCTCACCACGGTCTACGTCGACGTGTACTCCACGCACGGCTGGATCGCCGAACAGACCGCGAAGGCCATCAACGGACAGGGCTGGAACCTGGCCACCGAGTGGGCCGACAAGTTCGAACGGCAGTCCCTGTGGTCGCACTGGGCCAACGACCTGGACTACGGCGGCGCCACCGACAAGGGCCTCAACTCGAAGATCATCCGGTTCATCCGCAACAGCGAGAAGGACGTCTGGAACGACGACCCCGTCCTCGGCCAGAGCGCCCTCGTCGACTTCGAGGGCTGGACCGGCGAGAACGACTGGAACGACTTCTACGCCAACGTCTGGCAGCGCGACCTGCCCGCCAAGTACCTCCAGCACCAGAAGATCACCCGCTGGGAGGGCAACGACATCACCTTCACCGGCGGGCTGCGCGGCACCGTCGAGGACGGCCGGCGCACCTTCTACGACCACGGCCGCAAGGTCCTCGACGGGGACCGCTACCTGCTCCCGTGGACCACCGCGGACGGAACCGGGAAGCTCTACCACTACAGCGAGCGGGGCGGCACCAGCAGCTGGGCCGTGCCCCGCGGCGCGTACACCGTCTACCGGCTCACCGACAACGGACGGGTGCGCACCGGAACCGTGCGCACCGGCGCCGACGGCAAGGTCACTCTCCGGGCCGCGCCCGGACAGCCCTACGTCCTCTACCCGGCCGGCGGCACCCCGCGCGCCGCCGACCCCGCCTGGGGCGAGGGCACCGGACTCACCGACCCCGGCTTCAACGACGCCCGGCTCACCGGCTGGGACACCACCGGCACCGTCGCCCGCGACACCGACGCCGACGGCCGCAACAGCGCGGCCCTGAGCGGCCGGGGCGCCGCCTCCGTCGCCCAGCGGCTCACCGGACTCGCGCCCGGCAAGCGCTACACCGCGTCCGCCTGGACCGAGATCGCGCCCGGCGCCACCCGCCGCACGACCCTGAGCGCGGGCGGCGCCCGTACCGGCATCGACCGGTCCACGCTGCCCGACACCATGGCCGCCAGCGACTGGCACGGCACGAACATGCAGCGCATGAAGGTCAACTTCACCGCGGACCGGCACGGAACGGCGACCCTGCGCGTCGCGACGGCCGCCGACACCGGCGCGGCGAAGGTCCGCGTCGACGACGTACGCGTCGTGCGCAACGCCCCCGCCACCGCGCCCGGCACCGTCGTGCACGAGGACTTCGAGGACGTCGACCAGGGCTGGGGCCCGTTCGACAAGGGCGACGCGGGCGGCGTCACCGACCCGCGCACCCACATCGCGCAGCAGCACGCGCCCTACACCCGGGCCGGCTGGAACGGCAAGCTCGTCGACGACGTCATCGGCGGCGGCGAGTCCCTGAAGTCCCACGAGGAGAACGACGGCGTCGTCTACCGCACCTCGCCCGCGTCCGTGCCGATGCGGGACGGACACGCCTACCGCGTCGACTTCGCCTACCAGTCCAGCCACGCCGATGCCTACCAGTGGATCAGCGGCTACGACCGCGGCGCGGGCGACGCCGTGCGGACCGCCGCCGAACCGATCGGGCGGCAGCGCACCACCGGCCGCTTCACCACCACCGTCACGGCCGGCTGCGGCACCACCTGGACCGGTCTGCGCAAGCTGCCCGGCGCCCCGGACGGCGCCGACTTCGTCCTCGACGACTTCACCGTGACCGACCTCGGCCCGGCGCAGGAACCGGCCGCCTGCGCCGCCCTCGCCCTCGACGCCGGACCGAGCCTGGAGCCAGGCCGCCCCCACAAGGTCGAGGCCACCTTCACCAACGACGAGCGGGAGCCGGTGCGCGACGCCACCGTCACCCTCGCCGTCCCCGACGGCTGGCGGGCCGAACCCGCGGGACCCGTCGCCCTCGACACCGTCGCCCCGGGCGCGAAGGCGACGGCCGCCTTCCAGGTGACCCCGCCCGTCGACGCCCCCTACCGCTCCTACGAGCTGACCGCGAAGGCGGCCTACACCGTCGCGGGCGCCGCCCGCACCCGCGCCGCGGCCACCACCGCCCGCACCCTCCCGCCGCCGCCCACCACGGACGCGTACGCGAGCGACCTGGACTGGACCTCGGCCGACAACGGCTGGGGCCCGGTCGAGAGGGACCGGTCCGTCGGCGAGCAGGGGGAGGGCGACGGCACCCCGCTGAAGATCGGCGGCACCGCCTACGCCAAGGGCCTCGGCACCCACGCGCCCGCCACGATCCGCTACTACCTCGGCGGGCGGTGCACCTCCTTCACGGCCGAGGTCGGCGTCGACGACGTGCAGACCACCCGCGGAAGTGTGCGATTCTCGGTGGCGGCCGACGGCACCGAGAAGGTGGCGTCACCCGTCCTCAAGGCCACCGACACCCCCTGGTCGCTCAAGGCCGACCTCACCGGAGCGCGCTACGTCGACCTGGTCGTCTCCGACGGCGGCGACGGCAATGGGAACGACCACGCGGACTGGGGGGACGCCCGGTTCCACTGCGGTGTGTGACCGGGCTCTCACCCACCCTCTTTGTGTGACCCCTACAAGCCGATGGGCCTCTGAGCAGTAACTTCGGCTGCATCAGGACCCGGTTCTGTTCGGGGGTACCAGGAAAACGGGCCGGAGACTGTACAGAGTCGACGGCCCGTTTTCTTGGTCGGCTTCGTAAGGTCGCTACATGACCGTTTTGGACGACACCGCCTCGAACCCCGGGGACGAGCCCACCGACGCCCGCGGACGCACGGCCGAGCTGCACGCGATCCGCGCACAGGCCCTGACCGGCCCCAGCGACCGGGCGACCGAGGCCCAGCACAAGAAGGGCAAGCTCACCGCGCGTGAGCGGATCGGGCTGCTGCTGGACGAGGGGTCGTTCAACGAGGTCGAGCAGCTGCGCCGGCACCGGGCGGTGGGCTTCGGGCTGGAGGCCAAGAAGCCGTACACCGACGGTGTGGTCACCGGGTGGGGCACGGTGGAGGGCCGTACGGTCTTCGTCTACGCGCACGATTTCCGGATCTTCGGCGGTG
>NZ_JBIVKH010000019.1:0-148055 GCF_044750685.1 Streptomyces sp. NPDC088785 | reverse complement strand
TCACCCGCCCCCCCCCGCGATCAACACTAACGGTCACCCTCTTCCCCAACCCGCCGCTCTCCCGAGCTTGGGCCCCACCGCGGGGGGGGTTATGGGGGGGGGGGCGCCGCCGGCGCCCGCCCCCTCTCCGCTGTCAGCGGCCGGGGCCCGCGCAGGACAGGCCGCGGGCCCGCGGCAGCGCGTCGAGGATCTCCCCGCGCGCCTCCCGCACCCCCGGGCCGGTCTCCCAGTCCTGCCGGTCCCCGGCGAAGACCGGCGTCCTGATCAGGGCATACGTGCCCGGCGCGAGGTCCGCCCGCGCCGATCCGTCCAGGGTCACGGCGAGCGTCGGGTGCTCCCGGGCCGAGCGCTCGGGGCGGTAGTAGCGGGCGACGTCGACGACGACGCGTACGTCCCCGCCGGCGCGCGGCGTGACGCTGACGACCCGGCCCTCGACGAGGACCTTGGAACAGGCGATGTGCATGCCCGGTACGGAGTCGTCCCCGGAACCGTCCGCGGAGCCGCCCGCCCGCCGGTCCCCGGGGGCGGCCTTGTCGGAGTCGCTGGAGACGCTCACCCCGCCGGGCGCGCTCACGCCGAGCCAGACCAGCGAGCCCAGGACCCCGGCCGCGCAGGCGGCCACGAGGGCGCCGAGCCCGATCCGCACGAGGCGGCGACGCCGGTCCGGCGCGCGGCGGCGCACGGGCGCGGGGACGACAGGGTCGGGGCGGGGACCGGGGGCGGGTACGGGTACGGGGGCGGAGTGCGGGGCGGGCTCCGGGGCGGGGCGCGCCGCCAGGGCGTCGCCGAGGCCGCGCACCTGCGCCCGCAGCAGCGCGAGGTCCGCCGCGACGTCCGCCGCGCCCGGCTCGTCGTCCGGCAGCGGCTCCCCGCACAGCGCCAGCATCAGGAGCCGGTCCTCACGGTCCATGCCGTCGAGGTCGTCCACGTCACACCACCTCCCCTTCGCGCAGGCGGGCCCGCAGCATCCGTACCGCCGTGTGCAGCCGGCTCTTGACGGTGCCCTCGGGCACCCCCAGCTCCGCCGCGATGTCCCGCACCGGCAGATCCGCGTAGAAACGCAGGACGACCACCTGCCGCTGCTGGGCGGGGAGCTGGTCCAGGCCCTGGGCGACGGCGAGGGAGAGCACGCGCGTCTCGGCGGCGTCCCGGGCGTCCTCCTGGCGCAGGGCGGCCAGCCGCTCGCCGAGCCGTTCCCGGCGGCGCTTGGCCCGGTGCCAGTCCACGGCCAGGTTCGAGGCGACGACCGCCGCCCACGCGGAGACGTCGCGCGGCGGCTCCTCGCCCTTCGCGGCCCGCTCCAGGAGCCGCAGCCGCACCTGCTGCACCCCGTCCGGCAGCTCGGCGTACGGCATCCCGCCCAGTGACAGGACGGCCCGCACCCGGTCCTCGACGGCCGTGTCCAGGGGGTCGTCCGGACGGCCCCCCGCTCTTCCCGGCTTGCCGCGCAGCAATGCCCCTCCCCTCCCCCGCGTGTCCCGCGTACGTCCTACGACGCCGCACCCGCCCGGAACGTTCGCGGCGGACGCGAAAAAGGCTGTGGTGAACCCCACGCGTCCCGCGCCTCGGACAATCGATTGGACAAGGCGGGCCTGGACAGACGCATCATGGAGCGGCACCCCGCCGCCTGTGTACGTACGGAGGAACCCCTGTGAAGGTCGGAATCGTCGGAGCCACCGGTCAGGTCGGCACGGTCATGCGCAAGATCCTGGTCGAGCGGGACTTCCCGGTCGAGGAGCTGCGCCTGTTCGCCTCCGCGCGCAGCGCGGGCAAGACCCTGGACGGCGTGACGATCGAGGACGCCTCCACGGCCGACTACACGGGCCTGGACATCGTGCTGTTCTCGGCGGGCGGTGCCACGTCGAAGGCGCTGGCCGAGAAGGTCGCCGCGCAGGGCGCCGTCGTGATCGACAACTCGTCCGCCTGGCGCAAGGACCCCGAGGTGCCGCTGGTGGTCTCCGAGGTCAACCCGCACGCGATCACGGACCGCCCCAAGGGCATCATCGCCAACCCGAACTGCACCACGATGGCCGCCATGCCGGTGCTGCGCCCCCTGCACGACGAGGCGGGCCTGGAAGCGCTGGTCGTCGCCACCTACCAGGCGGTCTCGGGGTCGGGCCTCGCGGGCGTCGCCGAGCTGCACGGCCAGGCGCAGAAGGTCGTCGCGGAGGCCGACCGGCTCACCCACGACGGCGAGGCGGTGGACTTCCCCGAGCCGGCGATCTACGAGCGGCCCATCGCGTTCAACGTGCTGCCGCTCGCGGGCTCGATCGTCGACGACGGCCTGCACGAGACGGACGAGGAGCAGAAGCTCCGCAACGAATCCCGCAAGATCCTGGAGATCCCGGCGCTCAAGGTCTCCGGCACCTGTGTCCGCGTCCCGGTCTTCTCCGGCCACTCGCTCCAGGTCAACGCCCGCTTCGCCCGCCCGCTGTCGGTGGAGCGCGCCACGGAGCTGCTCGGCGGCGCCCCGGGCGTCGCGCTCTCGGAGATCCCGACGCCGCTCCAGGCGGCCGGCAAGGACCAGTCGTTCGTCGGCCGGATCCGCCCCGACGAGACGGTGGAGAACGGCTTGGCGCTGTTCGTCTCCAGCGACAACCTCCGCAAGGGCGCCGCGCTGAACGCGGTGCAGATCGCGGAGCTGGTGGCGGCCGAGCTCAAGAGCTGACCCCACCTCGCGCAATTGTGCGAAAACCGCCACGGAATCGTGGAGCTTGTGTGAAGCTCCCGGCATGACCGAGATGGCCAGGGGCGGGAGTCTTCCCGTTTCCTCAGCAGCTCTGCATGTGACGGTCGCCTGGCAGCAGGGTCCGCGGACGCCCGAGGTGGACGTCTCGGCCCTGCTGCTGGACGCGGCGGGCCGGGTCCGCTCGGACGCCGACCTCGTCTTCTACAACCAGCGCGAGCACCACTCGAAGGCGGTGCGCCACCTCGGCAGGGGCCGGCGGGGCGGGTCCTCGGGCACCGACTGGATCCACCTCGACCTGAGCGCCGTCGAGCCCGATGTGGAGCGGGTCGTGGTCGCCGTCTCCGCCGACGGGCAGCCCCTCGGCGTGATCCCCGGCCTCGCCGCGCACGTCACCACCGCCGAGGGCGCGCCGGTCGCCGCCTTCGGCATCGGCGACGCGGGCACGGGGACCGCCTTCGTCTTCGGCGAGTTCCACCGCGCGAGCGGCGGCTGGGCGTTCCGCGCCGTCGGCCGGGGCTACCCCGCCGGGCTCGCCGCGCTGGCCGCGGACTTCGGGGTCGGCGTCCCGCGGCCGCCCGCGCCCGCCACCGCGGCCGGCTGGCCGGGCCCGGGCGGCCCCGACGAACTCGCCGTCGACTTCCCGCCCTACGTCCATCAGGGCCGCGCCAAGCAGCGGGTGACCTGCCCGCAGGACCTGCCGCCCGGCCGCCGGGTGGTGGTCGAGATCGAGTGCCGCGACAGCATCTCGGTCACCCTCTACTCCTGCGACGCGTACGGGCGCAGCGCCGATCTGCTGCTGGAGGCCTACGAGGACGAGGTGCTCGGCCGGGCCCTCGCCACCGTCCCCGGGGACCGGCCGCTGGCGCTGCTGGTGGAGGCGGACTCCCCGTGGACGCTGCGGGTGTTGCCGCTCGGCCGGGCCCGCCGCCTCGACCTCGCGGTGCACGGCGTCGGCCCCGACCTCCTCGTCTACGAGGGCGGCCCGGGCGTGCTGTCCTTCGCGCACCAGGGCGCGAGCACCTTCGCCGTCTGGCACTACTACCGCTCCGCCGACCCGGAGTGGCCCTACGACGATCAGGACCTGCTGGTCAACGAGGTGGGCCGGCTCGACGTGCTGGCCCCGGTGCAGGGTCCCGGGCTGCTGCGGATCGGGGCGGACGGCCCCTGGCAGATCGCGGTCGGCGGCTGACGCGGCCGGCGCCCGGGCCCGCCCGGGGCGGTGGTGTTCACCGGCGGAAAACGGACATCGCGTTCACGTATCCCGCGTGGAAGGATGGCCGGAATCGTCACGAACGCAGACCGCACTAGGAGATGACCGCGTGCCTGGCACCAATCTGACCCGAGAAGAGGCGCAGCAGCGGGCCGAGCTGCTCACCGTTGACTCGTACGAGATCGATCTCGACCTCTCCGGCGCGCAGGAGGGCGGCACGTTCCGGTCCGTGACCACCGTGCGCTTCGACAGCGCGGAGGCGGGCGCCGAGTCCTTCATCGACCTGATCGCCGACGCGGTGCACGAGGTGGTGCTCAACGGGCGCCCGCTCGACGCCGCCGCCGTCTTCCACGACTCCCGGATCGCCCTCGCCCAGCTGGAGGCGGGGCCGAACGAACTGCGGATCGTCGCCGACTGCGCGTACACGAACACCGGCGAGGGCCTGCACCGCTTCGTCGACCCGGTCGACCAGCAGGCGTATCTGTACACCCAGTTCGAGGTGCCGGACGCCCGGCGCGTGTTCGCCAACTTCGAGCAGCCGGACCTCAAGGGCACCTTCCAGTTCACGGTGAAGGCGCCGACGGGGTGGACGGTCGTGTCCAACTCGGCGACCCCCGAGCCCAAGGACGACGTCTGGCACTTCGAGCCGACGCCGCGCATCTCCTCGTACATCACGGCCCTGATCGTCGGCCCGTACCACTCGGTGCACTCGTCGTACGAGGGTCCGGGCGGGCAGAGCGTGCCGCTCGGCATCTACTGCCGGCCCTCGCTCGCCGAGTACCTCGACTCGGACGCGATCTTCGAGGTGACGCGGCAGGGGTTCTCCTGGTTCCAGGAGAAGTTCGACTACGCGTACCCGTTCGCCAAGTACGACCAGCTCTTCGTGCCGGAGTTCAACGCGGGCGCGATGGAGAACGCGGGCGCGGTCACCATCCGCGACCAGTACGTCTTCCGCTCCAAGGTGACGGACGCGGCGTACGAGGTGCGGGCCGAGACGATCCTGCACGAGCTGGCCCACATGTGGTTCGGCGACCTGGTCACCATGGAGTGGTGGAACGACCTGTGGCTGAACGAGTCGTTCGCCACCTACACGTCGATCGCCTGCCAGGCGTACGCGCCCGACTCGCGCTGGCCGCACTCGTGGACGACGTTCGCCAACTCCATGAAGACGTGGGCGTACCGGCAGGACCAGCTGCCGTCGACGCACCCGATCATGGCGGAGATCAACGACCTCGACGACGTGCTCGTCAACTTCGACGGCATCACGTACGCGAAGGGCGCCTCCGTCCTCAAGCAGCTCGTCGCCTACGTCGGCATGGACGAGTTCTTCCAGGGCGTGCAGGCGTACTTCAAGCGGCACGCGTTCGGGAACACCCGGCTCAGCGACCTGCTGGGCGCGCTGGAGGAGACCAGCGGGCGCGACCTGAAGTCCTGGTCGAAGGCGTGGCTGGAGACCGCGGGCATCAACATCCTGCGCCCGGAGATCGAGACCGACGAGCACGGCGTCATCACCTCCTTCGCCATCCGGCAGGAGGCGCCCGCGCTGCCCGCCGGCGCGAAGGGCGAGCCGACGCTGCGGCCGCACCGGATCGCCGTCGGCCTCTACGACCTCGACGACGCGAGCGGCAAGCTGCTGCGCGGCGAGCGCGTCGAGCTCGACGTCACCGCCGGTGCGTCGACGCAGGTGCCGCAGCTGGTCGGCAAGCACCGGCCGGCCGTGGTGCTGCTCAACGACGACGACCTGTCGTACGCCAAGGTGCGGCTCGACGAGGAGTCGCTGGCCTTCGTCACCCGGCACCTCGGCGACTTCGAGGCGTCCCTGCCGCGCGCCCTGTGCTGGGCCTCCGCGTGGGACATGACGCGCGACGCCGAGCTGTCCGCGAGCGCCTATCTCGACCTGGTGCTCAGCGGGGTGGCCAAGGAGTCCGACATCGGCGTCGTCCAGTCGCTCCAGCGGCAGGTGAAGCTGGCCATCGACCTGTACGCGGCGCCCGCGCACCGGGACACGCTGCTCGCCCGCTGGACCGAGGCGGCCCTGACCCACCTGCGGACCTCGGCGGCGGGCAGCGACCACCAGCTGGCGTGGGCCCGTGCCTTCGCGGCGACGGCCCGCACCCCCGAGCAGCTCGACGTCCTGGACTCCCTCCTGGAGGGCACCCAGACCGTCGAGGGCCTGGCCGTCGACACCGAGCTGCGCTGGGCGTTCGTGCAGCGGCTCGCGGCCGTGGGGCGGTTCGACGAGACGGAGATCACCGCCGAGTACGAGCGGGACAGGACGGCCGCCGGTGAGCGGCACGCCGCCACCGCGCGGGCCGCGCGGCCGACCCCCGAGGCCAAGGAGGAGGCCTGGGCGTCGGTCGTGGAGTCCGACCAGCTGCCGAACGCGTTGCAGGAGGCGGTGATCGGCGGGTTCGTGCAGACCGATCAGCGCGAGTTGCTGGAGCCGTACACGGAGAAGTACTTCTCGGCGCTGAAGGGCGTCTGGGAGTCGCGGTCCCACGAGATGGCGCAGCAGATCGCGGTCGGGCTGTTCCCGGCGGTGCAGGTGTCCTCCGGGACTCTGGCCGCGACGGACGCCTGGCTGGAGTCGGCGGAGCCCGGCGCCGCCCTGCGCCGCCTCGTCTCCGAGTCCCGCGCGGGGGTGGAGCGGGCGCTCAGGGCGCAGGCCGCCGACGAATAGTCCCTGTCCGGGGTGCGGGGAGTTCTTGCCTCCCCGCACCCCTGGCTCGCACGTCGTCCACACGCCGGTGACCGCTTCTCGCGCAGTTCCCCGCGGCCCTCGGTCGCACGTCGTGCGCGCGCCGGTGGCCGCTTCTCGCGCAGTTCCCCGCGCCCCCGGGTCGCACGTCGTGCGCGCGCCGGTGACCGCTTCTCGCGCAGTTCCCCGCGCCCCTCGG
The DNA here is from genome assembly GCF_044750685.1 of Streptomyces sp. NPDC088785. Classification (NCBI taxonomy): domain Bacteria; kingdom Bacillati; phylum Actinomycetota; class Actinomycetes; order Kitasatosporales; family Streptomycetaceae; genus Streptomyces; species Streptomyces sp. NPDC088785. Next base: position 141,259 of record NZ_JBIVKH010000019.1, on the reverse strand, counting down.
TCGCACGTCGTGCGCACGCCGGTGGCCGCTTCTCGCGCAGTTCCCCGCGCCCCTCGGTCGCACTTCGTGCGCGCGCCGGTGGCCGCTTCTCGCGCAGTTCCCCGCGCCCCTGTCGTGCGCCCTTCGTGCGGCACTCCGTCGGGAGGCTGCGCGCAGCGCATGCCTCAGGGGCGCGGGGAACTGCGCGGCCCGCCCCCGCCGGCCCGCGGACGACGACGCGTCCCCGGGGCGGTGCGGCGAGAGGTCAGGACGTCGAGGCGCGGGCGGTCAGGGTCGTGCGGCCGGCGTCGGTCAGCGCCCCGTGCACCCGCATCCGCGCCACCCCGCCATCAGGAAACGCATCCAGCCGCACATGCGTGGCGACCACCCGCGCGGCCAGCGGGAAGCGGTGCAGCGTGTCCGGCTGGAGCCTGGTGCGCGGGATGATCTCGAACCACTCGCCGGTCTCCCCGTCCCGCCCGCTGAGCGCGATCCACCCGGCCGAGTTCCCCTTGAGGTACGCGGTGTCGATCTCCACGGCCCGGATCTCGCCCTGCGCGGCGAGCCGGAACCGCACCCAGTCGTTGGTGCCGTGCACCCGGCGCCGCCGGTTCTCCCAGCCGTCGTCCATCTTCCGCGACGTGCCCGGCAGGATGATCTGTGTCGGCGACGAGTAGAACTTGTCGGACGCGTCCTCGTACACACCCCCGTTGAGTACGGAGACCAGATCGAAGGTGCCGAGCAGATCCAGCCACTCGGGATCGGGCACCACCTCGCCGTGCACCCGCAGCCGGGCGATGCCGCCGTCGGGGTGCTGGCAGACGCGGACATGCGTGAAGCGGCGCTCCGACGTGACCGCGAAGTGGTTCGCCGCGTGCCCGCGCACCGGGCTGACCGGCACGATCTCCTCCCACTTCACGTCGTCCGCGAGGAGCTCGTCGGGGCCGGGCGCACCGGCGACGGCGGCGGCCTGGACGCTGACGCGCTGCGGGTAGTTGCCGCGGAAGTGGGCGGTGTCGACGACGATGCCGCGCACGACGCCGGGCGCGCCGAGCCGGACGACGGCCCAGTCGTGGTCCTCGGGCGCGGGGAACGGCGCGTCGGCGCTGCCGCGGCGGCGCCGGGTCTCCCAGCCGTCCATGACCTTGCCCTTGTGCCCGAAGTGCTCGGGGTCGAAGACGGCGCGCTCGCGCACCAGCAGGTTCTCGCGCTGCGCGAAGAACTCGTCGTTGGCGGCGATGACCCCGGCGCCGAGCCGCCGGTCGGCGAGGTCGACGAGGTCGGTGAAGTCGGCGGGGTCCCCGAAGGCGCGGTAGTCGGCGTACGGGTCGCCGCCCGCGTAGGGGGCGGCGTCGTTGGCGTGCGGGTCCGTTGCGGGTGTGGTCGTCATGACCCCACTGTGGGCCGCCCCGAGCCGACAGGTCCATCGAAAGTTTTCGGAGTGGTCGTTCAGCTCTGCTGAACGGTCAGGGCGTCGAGGACGCGCCGCACGGCCGCCCCCTCCTCGGCGCCGCGGCGCACGGCCGCCACCACGTGCCGTACGGGACGGTCGGCGCCCAGCGCGCACATGACGACGCCGTCGCGGCGGACGGCGGCCATCCGCGGGACGAGGGCGATGCCCATGCCCGCCTCGACCATGGCCAGGATGGCGGTCCAGCCGGCGGCGCTGTGCGCCTGCTCGGGGACGAATCCGGCGGCCTCGCAGGCGGCGGTGGTGATCTCGGACCAGGGGCCGGACCCGCCGAAGATCCAGGGCTCGCCCGCGAGGTCGGCGAGCCGGAGGCCCGGCCGCCCGGCGAGCGGATGCCCGGCGGGCAGCGCCACGTCCAGCGGGTCGGCGAGCAGCGGGACCCGGGTGAACTTGGGGTCGCGGGCGGTCGGGGCGTGCGCGGCGAGCGAGAGCGCGAGGTCGACGTCGCCCGCGGCCAGCAGTTCGTTGGCCTGCGCCGCCTCGGCCTCGCGCACCCGGACGGTGATGCCGGGCCGGTCGGCGCGCAGCGCCCGTACGGCGGGCACGACGAGCGCGGGCACGGCGGTGGAGAAGGCGGCGACCCGCACGACGCCGGACTCGCCGCGCAGATAGGCGGCCAGTTCGGCGTCGGCGCGCTCCAGTTGGGCGAAGACGGCCTCGCCGTGCCGGAGCACGAGGTGGGCCGCGTCGGTGAGCCGGACCCGCCGCCCCTGCGCCTCCAGGAGCGGCACCCCGAGCTGCCTGGCGAAGTTGGTGAGCTGCTGCGAGACCGCCGACGGGGTCATCAGCAGGGCCCGCGCGGTGGCCGTGACGGTGCCGCGCTCGCGCAGGGTGCGCAGGATCACGAGCTTCTTGACGTCCCAGCGGTCGGGGTGTGGGGGGCGCGGCGCGTCGTCGGTCATGGCGTCAAGGTACGGGCCGCCCGCGCCGTCGCGTGCCCCCCCCGACGAATACCTTGACATCAAGATTCTTGATCACGAGACTTTGCGGCGGCCGGGAACGCCCGGCCGGCGGACGGGGAGGCGGCGCGTGGTGCGACGACGGGGCGGGGACGGGCTGCTGGCGGGACTGCGGCGGCCGCCGGGCGGGCGCGATGCCCGGCTGATGCTGTGCGGGCAGTTCCTGGACCGGGCCGGGACCGGGGTGTGGGCGGCGGCCTCGGTGCTGTACTTCACCTTCGTGACCGGCCTGGACGGCGGGCAGGTCGGGCTGCTGCTCGGGGTCGCCGGGGTCGCGGGCATCGCCGGATCACCGCTGGCCGGACGCCTCGCCCAGCGGTTCCCGGTGCGGACGCTGCTGATCTGGTGCCACGCGCTGCGGCTCGGGGCGGTGCTCGCCCTGCTGGCGCTGCACAGCTTCTGGGCGCTGCTGCCCGCCGTCGCGGTGGTCTGCGCCGGGGACCGCACCGCGAAGACCCTGGAGATGGTCTTCGCGACGGAGGCGGCCGGCGACCGGCGCGCCGTCTACCAGGCGCTGTCCCGCAGCGTCGCCAACGCCGCCTACGGGGCCGGCGCGGGCGTCGCCGCGATCGGGCTCGCCGTGGGCACGCTCGACGCGTACCGCGCGCTGATCCTGGCGGACGCCGCCTCGTTCGTCGCGGCGGCGGCGCTCGTGGCCCGCACCTCGGCGCGCCGCCCGCTCGACGCCGGCCCGGGGCGCCGGGCGCGCACCGGCGGTCCGTGGCGCGACCGGGGCTATCTCCTCTTCGTCCTGCTCGACATCCCGCTGACCCTGGACGGGGCCGTCCTCGACGTGGGTCTGCCGCTGTGGCTGGTGCACCACACCACCGCGCCGCACGCCCTCGTCCCGGCCTTCCTCGTCCTCAACACCGCGCTGGTCGTGCTGCTCCAGCTCCGCGTCACCGCCCACTTCCCCGGCCCGGCGGGCTCGCTGCGCGCGCTGCCCCGGTACGGCCTGCTGATCGCGCTCGCCTGCCTGCTGCTGCCGCTGTCCGGCGTCGGCGGCGCCTGGACCGCGTCCGCGCTCCTCCTGGCCTGCACGGCGCTGATCACGCTGGCCGAGCTGATGCGCTCCGTCAGCTCCTGGGAACTGGCCGTCCAGCTCGCCCCCGAGCGCGAACGCCCCGCCTATCTGGGGGTCGCCGGGATGTCCCAGTCCATCGAGAAGTCGGTCGGGCCGCCCGTGCTGACGTCGGGGGTGATGGCGGCGGGCCCGGCCGGCTGGCTCGCCCTCGGAGCGGGCGTCCTGGGCCTCTCGCTGCTCCAACGCCGCTGCTGCGCACGCCGCCTGGACACCCTCGCGGCGACGCGGACGCCCGGCGGCCCGGGGCCCGGCGGCCCGGGGCCCGGCGGCCCGGGGCCCACGGTCACCGCCGCAGCGACTCCGTCACCGGCTCCACCACCGGCCGCCCTACCGGCTCCGTCACCGGCAGCCCCACCGGCCGCGCCGACGGCGTCCGCCCGGTCCGCCCGGGCCCGCTGACCGTCCGGGCGGGGCGCTGGCCCAGCACCGTCGCGCCCAGCGCCAGGCCCGTCCCCACGAGTTGGAGGGCGGTCAGGCCCTGGCCCAGGACCGCCCAGCCGATGACCGCGGCGGTCAGCGGGGAGAGCGGGCCGAGGAAGGTGGCCCGGGTGGCACCGAGCCGCCCGATGCCGCGGAACCAGAGCCAGTACGCGACCGCCGTGTTGGCCAGCGCCAGGTACGCGTAGCCGGTCAGCGCCCGGCCGTCCAGCGCGGGCGGCGCGCCCTCCACCAGCAGGGCGAGCGGCGCGATCAGCAGGCCGCCCGCCACGAGCTGCCACGCGGTGAGCGCCAGCGGCCCGGCGCCCGGCGGCCGCCCCCACTTCGTGGTCAGCACCGTGCCGGTCGACATGGACGCCGTCGACAGCACCGCCGCGGCCACCCCGAGCCCGTCCAGCGCGCCCGCCGCCCGCAGCACCACCAGGCTCACCCCCAGCGCCGCGGCGAGGCCGGTCAGCAGCGTGCGCCGGGTCGGCAGCCGGCCGAGCAGCGGCACCCCGAGCCCCGCCACGAACAGCGGCCCGGCCGAGCCGACCACCGCCGCGAGACCGCCCGGCAGCCGGTACGCGGCGAGGAACAGCAGCGGGAAGAACGCCCCGATGTTCAGCGCGCCGAGCACGGCGGAGCGCCACCACCACTCCCCCGCCGGCAGCCGCCGCGCGAGGGCGAGCAGCACCAGGCCGGCGGGGAGCGCGCGCATCGCCGCCGTGAACAGCGGGCGGTCCGCGGGCAGCAGTTCGGTCGTCACCGCGTACGTGGATCCCCAGGACACGGGGGCCAGCGCGGTCAGCAGCACCGTCGCGAGGGCCGGCCCCCCGCGCACCTTCCCGGTCGCCTCCATCAGCACCCACCCCGTTCCTCGTCGCGCAGCAGTTGGTCAGAAATAGCTTAGCCGTAAGCTACTTTTCGTCAAGCTACTTTCTTGCCGGGCAGCGACCGCGTACCGATACTGGGGGGATGAGCGACAAGGACGCCGTCGACGCGATCATCGGCCAGTGGGCGGCGGTCCGCCCCGACCTGGACACCACCGCCATGGAGGTCTTCGGCCGCGTCTACCGCCTGGCCCGCACCATGGGCGACCGCGTCGAGGAGGCGTACGCGCGGTTCGGCATCGCGCGCGGGGAGTTCGACGTGCTCGCCACGCTCCGCCGCGCCGACACCCCGTACACGCTGTCGCCGCGCCGCCTGTCGGCGACGCTGATGCTGACGACGGGCGGGATGACCGGGCGGCTCGACAAGCTGGAGCGGCGCGGACTGGTGCGCCGCTCCCCCGATCCGCACGACCGGCGCGGGCTCCAGGTGACCCTCACCGCGGAGGGTCTCGCGCTCGTGGACGAGGCGGTCGGCGCCGGGGTCGCCGTGCAGAAACAGGCCCTGGAGAGCGCGCTCGACGGCGCGCAGGCCGCACAGCTCGCCGGCCTGCTGCGCCAGTTGCTCACCTCGACGACCCCGGCCGACTGACCCCCGGGCGCCGGACGCCGGACGTCGGGCCATCAGGCATCACGCGTCAGCCCTCAGGCATCAGGCATCAGCGCGTATCCGGCGAAGTCCCGGGGGAAGCCGGCGGCCTCGACTCCCCCGTCGGGCAGCGCGTCCACCGCCCAGGCCGCGTATCCGTCGGGCCGCACGAGCAGCGCCGCACGCCGGCCGTCCGCCCAGTGCGCGACCCGCACCACGTCGCTCCGGTGGGCCGCCGCATCCCGGGTGCCCTTGGGCAGGATCAGCACGAACGCGCCCGCGCGCAGGGCCTCGTAGAGCCGCTCGCCGCCGTCGAGGAGGACGTCGGGCACCCGCCGGCCGACCAGGGCGTGGGAGCCCCTGGGCGCCGGGTAGCGGACGCCGACGCCGGTGAGCTGCCCCAGGATGCGGGTGCGGGCGGGGCGGACCCGGCGCAGGACCGTCGTCAGCACCGCGCGGCCCGCCAGCGCCCACGGGCGCCGGGCCATCGCCAGGCGCACGACGGCACCGCTGCCGCGCAGCACGGCCCGGCCGACGGGGTGGCGCTCGGCCTCGTACGTGTCGAGGAGGGCGTCCCCGGCGCGGCCGTGGAGGACGGCGGCCAGCTTCCAGCCGAGGTTCGCCGCGTCCTGGAGCCCGACGTTCATGCCCTGGCCGCCGGCCGGCGTGTGCACGTGCGCGGCGTCCCCGGCGAGCAGCACCCGGCCCACGCGGTAGTGCGGCGCCTGCCGTTCATCGCTGTGGAAGCGGGACATCCAGCGGGGGTCGTGCATGCCGTGGTCGCGGCCGAGGGCGAGCCGGGTGATCTCCCTGACCTCGTCGAGGGCGAGCGGCGCGTCGTCGGGGACGTCGCGGGCGCGGTGCCAGCCGATGACCCGGTGGTAGCCGTCGCCGAAGGGCGCGATGAAGGCGAAGGCGTCGCCGACGGTGTTCACCGTGAGCAGGTCGGGCGGCGGTTCGGCGAGCCGGACGTCGGCGAGGACGACCGAGCGGACGACGGACCGACCGGGGAAGGGCAGCCCCACCGCCTCCCGGACGGCGCTGCGCATGCCGTCGGCGCCGACGACGTAGGCGGCGCCCAGCTCGGCCCGCCCGCCGTCGCCGCGCCGGACCCGGAGGGTGACGCCGTCCGCGTCCTGGACCAGGCCGGTCACCTCGGTCTCGTACGCGAAGACGACTCCGGCCCCGGCGGCCCGCCGCTCCAGGACCCTCTCCACCTCGTACTGCGGCAGCACGAGCAGGTGGTTGAAGCGGGAGGGGACCTGCGTCAGGTCGAGGGTGAGCCCGCCGAAGAGGCGGAGCCGGCCGAGCGGCCTGCCCAGCCGGTCGACCTCGTCGCCGAGGGCGCGCGCGTCCAGCAGTTCCAGGGTGCGGGCGTGCACGGCGAAGGCGCGGGAGAGGTTGCTGATCCGGTGCGGGCGCTTCTCGACGAGGGTGACGCGGACCCCGGCGGCGGCCAGGTCCCCGGCGAGGAGCAGGCCCGTGGGGCCGGCGCCGACGACGATCACGGAGTGCGCGGTGCCGTTCATGGTGGCCTCCTGCGACCCGGACCGCGAACCGGAGCGGTGGCGCCGACACCCGGGACGCCGGCGCCTGTCGGCCCCCGCGTGCGGGTCGACACGTGGGGGCCACCGCTGGTCGGTCAACGCTTGTTGGCCAACACTTGTGGACAACGTAGAACCGGCGCTCTGGGCCGTCAACAGGCGGTGGCCTACGTTGGTCGGCACGACGGCTAGAGAGGCGGCGGCGGGGCCGGTGCGCCGCTCGGACGCCACCCGGGCCACGATCCTGGCCGCGGCCCGGGAGCGGTTCGCGGCGGACGGGTACGAGCGGGCCACGATCCGGGCCGTCGCCCGCGACGCGCGGATCGATCCGTCCATGGTGATGCGCTACTTCGGCAGCAAGGAGGGGCTGTTCGCGGCGGCCGTCGGCATCGAACTGCACCTGCCCGACCCGGCGGGCGTCGCCCCCGAGGAGATCGGCCGGACCCTGGTGGCGCACTTCCTGGCGCTGTGGGAGGAGAACGACGTGCTCACGGCCCTGCTGCGGGTCGCCGCCACCAACCCGGCGGCCGCCGAGCGGATGCGGGGGGTGCTGCGCGAGCAGCTGGTCCCGATCGCCCGACGGGTGTGCCCGGACCCGCAGACGGCGCCGCGGCGGGCGGCGCTGTGCACGTCACAGGTGCTGGGCATGGCGCTGACGCGGTACGTGCTGCGGTTCCCGGGGAGCGTGGAGCTCGGCCGGGACGAGGTCGTGGACTGGCTCGGGCCGACCCTCCAGCGCTACCTCACGGCCGCGGCGCCCTGAGCGGCGGCGCGGCGGAACGCATCGAGGGCACCCGCCGCGGCCGGAGCGCGGCGGGTGCCCTCGTCGAGAGGCTGCGGGTCAGCCCTGCTCGGGCCGCTTGCGGGACTTGTCCCCGAGGATCACCAGACCGGCGATCACCGCGAAGATGACCAGCGGGGCCACGACGAACAGGCCGAGCGTGTCGATCACGCTCAGGCCGGATCCCGGGTCGTCGCCGTCGTCGCGCGTCAGCGCGAGCGCGGGGGACGACATGAGCAGCATCATCAGCGTCGTACCGGAAGCCAGGGCGCCGGCGCGCAGGGCGTTCTTCTTGTCCACGGAGCAAACGTAGCGAACGCCTAGCCGGGCCGCGCGTCCGGGGGGCCTGTAAGAGGCACGCCCGGGGCGGAGAACACGCTGAGCAGGGCGTGGGCGCGCGGGGAGGCGGCGATGTCCTCCAGCGTGACGGGGCGGCCATCGGCATCGGCGACGGGGAGCCGCCAGTTGGGGTACTGGTCCCACGTCCCCGGCAGGTTCTGCGGGCGCCGGTCGCCGACCAGGTCGGGCAGCCAGATCCCCGTCATCCGGGCCGGGGTGCGCAGCAGGAAGCGGTGGACGGCGCGGACCGACCCCTCCTCGTCCCCGGGGCCGCCCGCGAGCAGGCCGAGCCGGGCGAACAGGCCGAGCCAGTCGGCGATCTCCGCCGCCGCCTCGGCCGGGCTGGAGGTGGAGAGGCCGAGGCCCTCGCGCAGGCGCACGTCGTCGCCGGAGAGCCGGGCCGCGGTGGACGGCAGGTCGTGGGTGGTGGCGGTGGCCAGGGAGTCGGTGCGCCAGCGCTCGGCGGGCACGGGCGGATGCCCCGGGCTCTCCCAGTCCCGCTCGAACCAGAGCACGGAGGTGCCGAGCACCCCGCGCGCGTTGAGCGTCTCGCGCACGCCGGGCTCGACCGTGCCCAGGTCCTCCCCGATGACGTACGTGCCCGTGCGCGACGCCTCCAGGAGCAGCACCGCGAGCATGGCCTCGGCGTCGTAGTGGACGTAACAGCCCTCGGTGGGGGGCAGGCCCGCGGGGATCCACCAGAGCCGGAACAGGCCCATCACGTGGTCGATGCGGACGGCGCCGGCGTGCCGCATCAGATCGTGCAGCAGGGCGCGGAAGGGGGCGTAGCCGGTCTCGGCGAGGCGGTCGGGGCGCCAGGGCGGCAGGGCCCAGTCCTGGCCCAGCGCGTTGAACGCGTCCGGTGGCGCGCCCACGCTCGTGCCCTGCGCGAAGATCTCGCGCTGCGCCCAGGCGTCGGCGCCGCCGGGGTGCACGCCGACCGCGAGGTCGTGCACGAGCCCGATCGGCATGCCCGCCTCGCGGGCGGTGCGCTGGGCGGCGGCGAGCTGGGTGTCGGTGAGCCAGGCGAGCCGGCAGTGGAAGTCGACGCGGTCCATCGACTCGCGCCGGGCGCGGGCCGTCTGCGGCGAGCGCGGGTCGCGCAGCGGGGCGGGCCAGGCGTGCCAGTCGGGGCCGAGCCGCTCGGCGAGCGCCAGATAGGTGGCGTGGTCCTCCAGGGCGGTGCCCTGCGCGGCGAGGTAGTCGCAGTAGGCGGCGCGGCGGCCGGGGGTGAGCGGCACGTCCCGGACGATCGTCTCCAGGACCTCGCGCTTGAGCGCCCAGACGGCGTCCCGGTCGATCGGCTCGCCCTTGTCGAGGACCGCTGCGCGCAGGGCGGCGGCGTCGCGCTCCCGGCCGGGCACGTGCGCGTACTCGGGGATGTCCTCGATCCGCAGGTGCACGGGGTCGGGGAAGCGGCGGGAGGAGGGGCGGTACGGGGAGGGGTCCATGATGCCGCCGGGGGCGGCGGGGACAGCCGCGTGCAGCGGGTTGACCTGGAGGAAGCCCACGTCGTGGGTGCGGGCCGACCAGGACGCCAGATCGGCGAGGTCGGCGAGGTCGCCCATGCCCCAGGAGCGGGTGGAGAGCAGGGAGTAGAGCTGGACCAGCAGGCCGTGGCCGCGGCCGGGCGGCAGCGGGGCGGCGGGCGGGGCCGCGACGAGGTGGGCCTCGGTGCTGCGGCCGCCGGGTTCGTCGACCCGTAACCGGTGCACGCCGGGCGCCGGCGGCTCGGCCGGGTCCCAGGCGGCGAACTCCCGCGCCCCTTCCGGGCGCAGGGCGAGCCGGGCCCCCTCGGGCAGCCGTGCGAGCCAGTCCGGGGTGGAGCCGTCGCACCAGAGCACGACGGTGGGCGGCACCGGGCGGGCGGCCAGTTCGGCCTCCCGGGCGGCGAGCGCGTCGGGGGCGTCCGCGGCCACGCCGAGGGCGGCGAGGGCGGCGGTCAGAGCGGCGTCGGAGGCGCGGACGGTGCGCCCCGGTGCCGGGGAGTAGGAGGTGGCCACGCCGTACAGCTCGGCGAGACGGGCCAGGCTCACCCCGCGGCCAGGCCGCTCGGAGTGGGCTCGGAGGTGAGCGGCAGCTCGTCGTGGAGCGGCGGCTCGGAGGTGAGGGGCGCGTAGTCCGCGAAGGGCGGCTCGCTGGTCAGCGGCGCCTCGAAGGAGGACGTGGTGGTGTTGTCGGTGCCGTACAGGGTGTCCAGTCCGGCGGGGGTGTCCGGGGCGGACAGCGCGGGGTCCGCGTGTTTGGACAGGGCCGAGAGCAGAAGCTGAGCCGATGCGGCCACGGGGGCCTCCTTCGTCAAAGGGGGTCGTGAGTCGAGAGCCCTACCCAGCGATCGCGGCGGCAGACCTGTTCGACCGGGCAACGTGTTGCTGGTCACATTGTGAACGACGACAGGAATTCGACCAAAGGGCCTCGAAAACGGGAAGACCTTCACCCGGCCCGCCCCGTCCGGCCCGGCGGCGCGCACGCGACGTGGTGACCAGGGCGTTGACACCCGGCCACGGTGAGTGATGGGGTCGATCTCCCCCCTGGGACTGTTTTGTCCCCCTTTCTTTTCCATTGAACTTCTCCGCGGGACAGGCGCAAGCGGAACAAGAGGAGTGAGCCGTGCAGCTCCGGCGCAAGGCGACGGCGGCGGCCGTCGCGGTCGCGGTCGTCGCGGGGACCCTGGGCGGCGCGGGCGGCGCGGCCGGCGCGACCGCCGCCCCGCCGGGGCCGGGCGGCGCGGCCGGGACCCGGTCGGCCGCACCGGCGCCGCCGCCGGTGTGGCCGCGGCCCCGGTGGATGCGGACCGCCGGGCCGGGGGTGGCCGTGCCCCACACCCCCGGCGGCGTGGCCCTGGTCGTCCCGCCGGGCACCGACCGGTACGCGGTGGACGCGCTGCGCACGCTGCTGGGCGGGGCGGGCGCGCGGGAGGTCCGCGAGGTGACCGGCGGGGCCGCGGTGCCGTCCGGCCCCCGGCTCGTCGTCTTGGCCGGGTCGGCGGCCCCCGGGCTCCCGGCGGGCGCGGCCGGTCACCGGCTCACCGTCCCGGGCCCGCGCGCCGGTTCACCGGACGCGGCCCTGCGCGGCCTGGGCGCCACGGCCCGCGGCGGGCTGCCCGCGGGCGGCTACCGGCTCGCCGTGGGGTCCGTCGCCGGGCGGCCGACGGTCGCGCTCGAAGGCGTCGGCGCCGACGGACTGTTCCACGGGGTGCAGACCCTGCGGCAGCTCACCGGAGGGCGCCAGATCGCGGGAGTTGTCGTACGCGACTGGCCGGAGACGCCGGTACGCGGACTGACGGAGGGTTTCTACGGCACCCCGTGGACGCCCGAACAGCGTCTGGCGCAGCTGGACTTCATGGGCCGCACCAAGCAGAACCGCTATCTCTACGCGCCCGGCGACGACCCGTACCGGCAGGCGCGCTGGCGCGAGCCCTACCCGGCGGCGCGGCGCGCGGAGTTCCGCGCACTGGCGGCGCGGGCCCGCGCCGACCACGTCACGCTCGGCTGGGCCGTGGCCCCCGGGCAGGCGATGTGCCTGACGTCGGCCGCCGACCTCGCGGCGCTCGACCGCAAGCTGGACGCGATGTGGGCGCTCGGCGTGCGCGCCTTCCAGCTCCAGTTCCAGGACGTGTCCTACAGCGAGTGGCACTGCGCCGCGGACGCCCGGGAGTTCGGCTCGGGGCCGGGGGCGGCGGCCGGGGCGCAGGCGCGGGTGGCGAACGCGGTGGCCGGGCACCTCGCGGAGCGCCACCCGGACGCCGAGCCGCTGTCCCTGATGCCGACCGAGTACTACCAGGACGGCGCCACGCGGTACCGCGCGGCGCTGGCGCGCGGGCTCGACGACGCGGTGCAGGTCGCGTGGACCGGGGTGGGGGTCGTGCCGCGCACCATCACGGGCGGCGAACTGGCCGCCGCGCGGCGGGCGTTCGGCTCGTCCGGGGCCACGCACCCGCTGCTCACCATGGACAACTACCCGGTCAACGACTACGCGCAGGACCGCCTCCTCCTCGGCCCCTACACCGGCCGCGACCCCGCGGTGGCCACCGGCTCGGCCGCACTGCTCGCCAACGCGATGGAGCGGCCCGCCGCCTCCCGCGTCGCCCTGTTCACGGCGGCGGACTACGCGTGGAACCCGCGCGGCTACCGGCCCGGAGAGTCCTGGAGGGCGGCGATCGACGACCTCGCGGGCGGCGCCCCGCGGGCCCGCGCGGCCCTGGCGGCGCTGGCCGCCAACGACGCCTCCTCGGTCCTCGGCGCGCGCGAATCGGCGTATCTGCGGCCGCTGGTCGCCGCGTTCTGGCGGTCCCGCACGGCGCCGGATCCCGCACGCGCCCGGGCGGCCCGCGCGCTGCGCGACGCCTTCGCGGCGATGCGCGCCGTCCCGCAGGGGCTGGCCGGCACGGCTCTCGCCGCCGAGGTGCGCCCCTGGAGCGACACGCTGGGCGGCTACGGCCGGGCGGGCGAGGCCGCCGTCGACATGCTGGAGGCGACGGCGCGCGGCGACGGCCCGGCGGCCTGGGCGGCGGCCCGCCGCGTTGAGCGGCTGCGGGGCGCACTCGCCGCGCGCCGCGTCACGGTCGGCGCGGGGGTGCTGGCCCCGTTCCTGACGAGGGCCCGGGCGGCGTTCGCGGCCTGGTCGGGGACCTCGGGGCCGGACGCGGCGGCGGGCCCCGAGGCCCGACTCCCGCGCGTCCGGGCCCTGTCCACGGTCACCGTGCTGAGCGCGCCCGGCGCCCGGGGCACGGTCGAGGCGCACGTCCCCGGCGCGGGCTGGCAGCGGCTCGGCGCGCTCGCGGACGGCGGCTTCACCGAACTCGGCGCCGGCGGCACCCGGGCGGACGCGGTCCGGGTCGCGGGCGCGCCCGCGGGCGCCGTCGACCACGTCGTCCCCTGGTACGCGGACACCCCGCCCGCCGCCCTCTCGCTGGCCCGCTCCGAGGCCGACGCGGAGATCGGCGGCGGCCCGCGGCGGGTGACGGCGCACCTGACCGCGCGGCGCCCCGCGGGCATCGCGGGCCGGGTGACGGCGCGGGCCCCGCACGGCATCGGGGCCGCGACCCCGGAGGAGACCGGGCTGCCGCGCGGCACCGCGGTGGACGTGCCCGTGGAGATCACCGTCGCGCGGGGCACCCCGGCCGGGGTGTACGCGGTGCCGGTCTCCTTCGGCGGCGCGACCCGCACGGTGACGGTCCGCGCCTACCCGCGCACCGCGGGCCCGGACCTGGCCCGCACCGCCACCGCGTCGTCCTCGGCGGACGAGACCGGCGCCTTCCCGGCGCGGAACGCCGCCGACGGCCGCGCCCGCACCCGCTGGTCGTCCCCGGCGCGGGACGGCCAGTGGTGGCAGGCCGAGTTCACCGGGCCGGTCCGGCTGGGCCGGGTGGTCCTGCGCTGGCAGGACGCGTACCCCTCCCGCTACCGCGTCCTGACCTCCGCCGACGGCCGCGCCTGGCACACGGCGGCGACGGTGCGGGACGGCCGGGGCGGCCGCGAGACGGTGCGGATGGACGCCCGGGACACCCGCTTCGTCCGCGTCGTGGGGGACGGACGGGCGACGCGGTACGGGATCTCGCTGTGGACGGTGCGGGCCTACGCGGTGGCGGACCCGGGGGCGGACGCGCGGGCCCGGCCGCGCGACTGACTCCGGTCCCCTCGCGGGCCGTTCGGCGTGCTCCGGCCGTGAACCGCTCGCCGCGGGCCGGTCGATAGACGGGGTGTGAGACTGTTCCGCCCCATGGGGGCCGACCGAGACGACCGGGCGCTGCTGCGGGCCGTCGCGCGGGGCGACGCCGACGCGCTCGCCGTGCTCTACGACCGGCACGCGGGCTGGCTGCACGCCCGGCCGAGCCGCCGCTGCGCCGATCCGGAGAGCGCTGCGGCCGCACCGCGAGCGAGGTGCCGTCGCTGTGACCGCCGCCGCCCCGCGCCCCGTCGTCCTGTACGCCCGCTCCCGGGCGCTGCCCGCGACGGTGGCCGCCCTCGCCGGCACGGCGCTGCTCACCCTGTGGGCGGCGACCCGGCCCGACGTCCATCTGGACCCGCACCAGCGCGTCCCGCTGCTCTCCCTGGCGCCGCTCCTGGCGTCGGCCGTGATCGGGGTGAGCACCCACGAGCACGCCCGCGAGCTGGACCGCACCGCGGTGCGCCGCTGGTGGCCGACGCGGCTGGCCCATCTGCTCGCGCTGACCGCGCTCGCCGCCGCCGTCCTGGCGCTCGCCGTCCCCGGGCACGCGCGGGAGTTCGGCGCGGCGGCCATGGTCCGCAACACGCTCGGCGCCACCGGCCTCACGGCCGTCGCCGTGGTGCTCGTCGGCGCCCGCCTGAGCTGGCTGCCGACGCTGCTGTACCTCGGCGTCGTCTATCTGTCGTACGCCGATCCGGGTCTGCACGGCGCGACGGTGCTGACCTGGTCGATGCAGCCGGGCCCGCAGCGCGGGGCGTGGGCGGTGGCCCTGGCCGCGTTCGGGGTGGGCGCCGCGCTGTGCGCGTGTGTGGGGGCGCGCGGCGAGCGGGGCTAGGGCCTACTTCTGGAGCGGGGAGGCGGCGAGGGACTGCGGGGAGGTCGTCGAGGCGTACGCCGACGGCGCGGCCATGCCGGCCGTCGGGTCGGCGGCCGTCTCCTCCGAGGCGATCGGGATGCCGCCCACGATGCGGATGCCCGCCTCGTCGAAGGCCCGCTTGACGCGCCAGCGCAGCTCGCGCTCGACGGTCAGGGACTTGCCGGGCATGGTCTTGGCGGAGACCCGGACCACCATCGAGTCCAGGAGCATGCTGTCGAGGCCGAGGACCTCCACCGGGCCCCACAGCATCTCGTTCCACGGCTCGGCCTTGCTCATGGCCTCGCCGACCTCGGAGAGCACGGTCCGCACCCGGTCGAGGTCCTCGTCGGCGCGGACCGTGACGTCGACGCCTGCGGTGGCCCAGCCCTGCGAGAGGTTGCCTATCCGCTTGACCTCGCCGTTGCGCACGTACCAGATCTCGCCCTCGGCGCCGCGCAGTTTGGTCACGCGCAGGCCGACCTCTATGACCTCGCCCGAGGCGACTCCGGCGTCGATGGTGTCCCCGACCCCGTACTGGTCCTCCAGGATCATGAAGACGCCGGAGAGGAAGTCGGTGACGAGGTTGCGGGCGCCGAAACCGATGGCGACACCGGCGACCCCGGCCGAGGCGAGCAGCGGCGCCAGGTTGATGGCGAAGGTGCTGAGGATCATCAGCGCGGCCGTGCCGAGGATCACGAAGGACGCGACGGAGCGCAGCACGCTGCCGATGGCGTGCGAGCGCTGCCGGCGCCGCTCCACGTTGACCAGCAGGCCGCCGAAGGCGGTGCCGTCCACGGCCTGCACCGTGCGGTTCATGCGCTCGATGAGCTTGGTGATGGCCCGCCGGATCACGACCCGCAGCACGGCGGCTATGACGACGATCAGCAGGACCCGCAGGCCGATGCCGAGCCACGCGGACCAGTTCTCCTCCACCCAGCTGGCGGCCTGGCCGGCCTGGTCCTGGGCGTCCTCGAACGTGGGCTGCTGGCTGCCCGTGTCGTTCGCGGCCGACAGAACGGACAAGATCACGGCAGGTACCTCCAGGCGTTGCCTCTGCCCGCCGCGGGCGGCACGACTCGGGGACAGGAGCGGGCAGGCCCACCACACTAACGGGGCAGCGCGGGCCGATCGGCGCGATGCCCGGCGAAGAGACGGTGCTCACCGGCGGCCGCCCGTATCCGCGCCGGTGAGGGGTCCGAGGAGCGGGCGATGTGGTCGAAAACACTTCAAGCCCGTTACGCGGACATGGTGGCGCCGCGACCAGCGATGAGGGGAGACTGACACCAGATCGTCCCGGCGCGAGCCACGCGCCGCCGGCGTACAAGGAGGCATTCCGTGCCGCATGTCCTGGTCCTCAACGCGTCGTACGAGCCCCTCGGCGTCGTACCGCTCCGCCGCGCGCTCGTCCTCGTCCTGGAGAACAAGGCCACGTGCCTAGAGGAGTCCGGCGCCTTCCTGCACAGTGCGACACGCACCGTCCCCGCACCCAGCGTGGTCCGGCTCAAGCGGTTCGTCCGGGTCCCCTACCGGGGCCCCGTTCCTCTGACCCGGCGTGCGCTGTTCGCCCGTGACGGCGGCCGGTGCATGTACTGCGGTGGCGTCGCAACCAGCGTCGACCACGTCATTCCGCGCAGCCGCGGGGGCCAGCACGTCTGGGACAACGTGGTGGCGTCGTGCCGCCGCTGCAACCACACGAAGGCCGACCGTCATCTGGTGGAGATCGGCTGGCGCCTGCGCCACAAACCCGCACCGCCCACCGGCCTGGCCTGGCGGATCATCGGCACCGGGCATCGGGATCCGCGCTGGCTGCCGTACTTGCAGCCGTTCGGCGCGGACGAGGCCCTGGCCCGGATCGAAGGCGTATCCGCCTGACCGTCGATCCGGGCTTCCGTCTGTGGGGGGGCCGGTCGCCGGCGTCCCGGGAACGTCCGCCAGATCAAACAGACGTTCCCGGGAACCTTCGTCCGGGTGCCGGACACGTAGAGAGCATGGAACTGAACGACGCCGGCCAGTCCGACCGGGAGCTGTGGGCGCGCGCCGTCGACGGCGACCGCGAGGCATTCGGGCGGATCTTCGACCGGCACGGGAAGGCCGTCTACAACTACCTCTTCCGCCGGACGGCCGACTGGTCCGAGGCGGAGGACCTGACGTCGACGGTCTTCCTGCACGCCTGGCGGCGGCGGACGGAGACGGTGCTCGACCGCGACTCGGCGCTGCCGTGGCTGCTGGGCATCGCCGACCGCCTGCTGTCGAACACCCGGCGGCGGCTGAGACGCGCCGAGGCGCTGCTGCACCGGCTGATCTCGCACGACGAGCCGGTGGTGGACCACGCCGACCGGGTCGCCGTGCGGGTCGACGACGAGCGCCGCATGTCGGAGATCCACCGGGCGCTGGCCCGGCTGCCGCGGCACGAGCGCGAGGTCGTCGAGCTGTGCGTCTGGTCGGGTCTCGACCAGCAGGCGGCCGCGACCGCGCTGAACGTGGCGGTCGGCACCGTGAAGTCCCGGCTGCACCGGGCACGGCGCCGGCTGGGCACCGATCTGACCGAGGGCGCCGTCGCGCGGGCGCCGTTCCGTTCCTCGCATCCCGTCCAGGAGAAGGAGGCCGCACGATGAGTGATGAGCAGGGCGTTCCGGCGGCCCCTTCCGATCGCGATCTGCCGAACCACCGGCGGATGCGAGAGGAGTTGTTGATGAAGATCGATCCCGACCACGAGCGGGTCCCGTCGGCGAGACGCAGGTGGGGCGTGCCGCTCGCCGTGGCCACCGGGGTGACGGTGGTGAGCGTCACGGCCGTGGCGGTCCTCGGCGGCACCGGCGAGGCGAAGTCCGGCGTGGCCGGCCGCCCGCTCGGCAGCGCGAGCGCTGCGGCGCCGTCACCCTCGGCCTCGGCCTCGGCCCGCGAGTCCGCGCCGGCCGACCCGAAGGGGTACACCATCGACGCGGCGACGACGACGCCGATCCCGGCCGGGTCCGTCGCGAAGATCCTCTCCTCGTGCCTGGGGGCGGACGCGGCACGGTTCCACTCCGTCCTCGCGGTGCGCACGTCCGTCCGGTCGGCCGACGTGGACGGCGTGGTCGTCGCCGTCGACTCCGCGGGCGCGTACGCGCAGTGCCAGACGCGGGGCGACCGGGGCAGCAGCACGAGCCACCCGGCCACCTTCATCAACGACCGTCTGTGGAGCACCGATCGCCGCATCGAGTACTTCGACTCGGCGCGCGAGCGCGTGGACCCGACGAGGTTCCTGCTGACGGGCGCCGGCCACTACGCCTCCGACGTCGCCAAGATCACCGTCAGCTACGGCGAGAAGGCCCGGGAGTACCCGGTCCTCATGTCGGGCGGCGCGTTCTTCTACGCGGCGGGCCTCACCCCCGACGCCCCGACGAAGCGCACCTACGCCGGACCGGACCCCCACCTGCACGCCTACGACGCCTCGGGCAAGGAGATCTACAGCCAGCTGAAGGACCCCGTGTTCCAGTGAGCCGTCCCGGCGGCCCGCGGGCGGCCGGGAGGTAACGAGTTGGCCAACCAGGGGGCGTCATCTCTTGACGCCCCCTTCACCTGCGTCTTACGTTCCTCGCACCCAATAGGAAACTTTCCTAACAGTCGATGGCGACACCGCGAGGAGGCAGCACGACATGGCCGCTACCCCGGGCACCCCGAGCGTGCTGCGTGCGATGAACGACCGTTCCGCACTGGATCTCCTCGTCGCCCACGGGCCGCTCACCCGGACCCGGATCGGCGAACTCACCGGCCTCTCGAAGCCGACGACCTCGCAGATCCTCGGCCGGCTCGAAGCCGCGGGCCTGGTGCGCACCACCGGCAGCCAGAGCGGCCGTCCCGGGCCCAACGCCGTGCTCTACGAGATCGACCCGGACGCCGCGCACGTCGCCGCCCTGTCCGCCGACCCGACCGGCATCACCGCGGTCGTCGCCGACGTCACCGGCGCCGAGCGCGGCCGCTTCCGGATCGAGGCCGTCGCCGTCGCGGAGGACGTGCGCCACCGCACCGCGCAGCTCGTCAGCGAGGCGGTGGACGGCGCCCTGGAGCGGGCCGGGCTCGGCCACGACGACCTGACCGCCACCGTCATCGGCACCCCGGGCGCCATCGACCCGCACACCGGCCAGCTGCGCTACGCCCCGCACCTGCCCGGCTGGCACTCGCGGACCCTGCGCGCCGAGCTGGCCGAGGTGCTGGGCACCCCGGTCGTCATCGAGAACGACGTCAACCTCGCGGCCCTGGCCGAGCAGTACGAGGGCGCGGCCCAGGACCACGACGACTTCGTCCTCGCCTACGTCGACGAGGGCGTCGGCGCCGCGATCGTGCTCGGCGGCGTCCTGCTGCGCGGCGCGACCGGCGGCGCCGGCGAGATCGGCTACATGCCGCTGCCCGGCGCCCCGCTGGCCCGCGGCGGCGACGTCGTGCACGCCCGCAACGACGCCGGGGGCGGCTTCCAGTCCCTGGTGGCGGCGCCCGCGATCCGCCGGCTCGCGGGCGGCGTCGAGGACCTGGCCGAGGCCCTCGCGGACGTCGAGGTCCTCGACGAGGTGGCCCGGCGGATCGCCACCGGCCTCGCCGCGGTCGTCGCCGTCGTCGACCCCGAACTCGTCGTGCTGTCCGGCACCGTCGCCCAGGCGGGCGGCGACCCGCTGCGCGAGCGCGTGGAGCGGGAGCTGACCGGACTCGCCCTGCCCCGGCCGCAGTTGCGCATCAGCGAGCTGGCCGGGGATCCCATCCTCACCGGTGCCCTGCGCACCGCCCTCACCCAGGCCCGCGACGCCGTCTTCGACACCAGCGGCGCCTGATCCCCGTACCCCGCACCGCCCCTCCCCCACCTCACCCCCCGTCCCACCCACGTAAAGGACGTTCGCCATGCCGCGATGGCGCATACCCCTGCGCGCACCCGTGGTGCTCGCCGCGGCCGGACTGCTGCTCGCCGGCTGCGCCAATCCCAGTACCGGGAGCGCCGCCGACGATCCGACCAAGCCCGTCACCATCAAGTTCTGGCACGGCTGGTCGGCGTCCGGCGAGGTGAAGGCGATCAACGACTCGATCGCCCGCTTCGAGAAGCTCCACCCGAACATCCATGTGCAGTCCACCGGCAACGTCTCCGACGCCACCATCAACCAGGCCCTGCGGGCGGGCGGCGACGAGGCCCCCGACGTCGTCTCCTCCTTCACCACGAACAACGTCGGGCAGTACTGCGACTCCGGCATGTGGGTCGACCTCGACCCGTTCATGAAGAAGACCGGGCTCGACAAGGCGAAGACCTTCCCGAAGTCCCTCCTCGACTACACCAGTTACCGCGGCAACCAGTGCGCGCTGCCGCTGCTCGCCGACGCCTTCGGCATGTACTACAACAAGGACGCCTTCAAGGAGGCGGGCATCGCGCACCCGCCGAGGACGATGTCCGAGCTGATCGCCGACTCCAAGAAGCTGACGAAGCGCAAGGGCGACTCCTACGAGCGGGCCGGCTTCATGCCGAACTTCCGCTTCTACCAGAACAGCCCGGACCGGCTGCTCGCCCAGTGGGGGCCGACCTACTTCGACCGGGCCGGGAAGTCCCGGCTGGCGAAGGACCCCGCGTCGTACGCGTTCTTCGACACCACGAAGAAGCTGATGGACGCGCAGGGCGGCTACGGCCCGCTGGAGCGGTTCCGCACCTCCTTCGGCGACGAGATGTCGAACCAGAACGCCTTCCTGAGCGGCAAGGTCGCCATGCACCTCGACGGTGAGTGGCGCGGCCTGATGCTCCACGACGACAAGGCGAAGTTCGACTGGGGCGTGGCGCCGCTGCCGGTCCCCGACGACCAGGTGGAGAAGTACGGGCGCGGCTACCTCACCGGCACCGTCGCCGGCATCGCGCACAGCAGCAAGCACCAGAACGCCGCCTGGGAGCTGCTGCGGTTCCTGACCGCGGACACCGGCCAGGTCGTGAAGTTCGCGAACGCGATCCACAACGTGCCCTCCACGAAGGCGGCCCTCACGTCGCCGGACCTGGACGCCGACCCGACGTTCCGCACCTTCCTGGACATCGCGAAGAACAAGTACAGCCAGGTGCTGCCCCCCTCGACCAACGGCGGCATGTACGTCGTGCAGCTCCAGGACTTCTCGTACACGCAGGAGGCGGGGAAGGTGCCGAACCTGAGGTCGGGACTCAAGCGCCTCGACAAGCTCATCGACGCCGACACGCTGCAATCGCAGAACTGAGGGGCGGAGACCGCACCATGGCACTCACACTCTCCCGGCCCACCCGGCGCAGACTGCGCACCCTGGGCTTCCTGTCCCCCTGGCTGATCGGGTTCAGCGTCTTCTTCGCCTACCCGCTGCTGGCCACCGTCTACTTCTCGTTCATGCACTACAACCAGATCAAGGCGCCCACCTTCGTGGGGCTGCGGAACTGGAAGTACGTGTTCCAGGACATGCCGCTGTTCGGCCCGGCCCTGTGGAACACGCTGTGGCTGGTCGTGGTCATGGTGGCGCTGCGGGTGGTCTTCGGGCTCTCGCTCGGCCTGCTCGTCACGAAGATCAAGAGCGGTGTCGGCTTCTTCCGGACCGCCTTCTACCTGCCGTACCTGGCCCCGCCGGTGGCCGCCACCGTCGCCTTCGTCTTCCTGCTCAACCCGGCGACCGGACCGGTCAACGAGGTGCTGGGCAAGCTCGGCATCGAGGGCCCGAACTGGTTCAACGACCCCACGTGGGCCAAGCCGTCCCTGGTCCTGCTCTCCCTGTGGGGCATCGGCGACCTCATGGTCATCTTCATGGCGGCGCTGCTCGACGTGCCGAAGGAGCAGTACGAGGCGGCCGAGCTCGACGGCGCGGGCGCCTTCGCCAAGTTCCGGTACGTGACCTGGCCGTCCATCACGCCGATCGTGATGTTCGCGGTCGTGACCGGTGTCGTGCAGACGATGCAGTACTACACCCAGGCCCTGGTCGCCGGGAAGATCGCCTCCGGTGTCTCCATCGGCCCCGGTTCGGTCATCCAGCCCGGCTACCCGGACCACTCGACCCTCACGGTCCCCCAGCTCGTCTACTCGATGGGCTTCCAGAACTTCAACACCGGCGCCGCGTGCGTGCTCTCGCTCGTCCTGTTCGTCATCGCGATGGCCGTGACCATGCTGCTCATGCGCAAGCGCTCGGGCCTGCTCTCGGCGGAGGACTGATCCCATGACCACCACCACCCTGCGTCCGGCGGCGGGCGCCACCGCCGGCACCACCGGCGAGGCCGCACCCGGCCGGCCGCGCCGCAAGGAGATCCTGAACTGGATCGCCGTGCACAGCGTCGCGATCGCCGTCGCGCTGCTGTTCGTCCTCCCCTTCGTCTTCGTCTTCCTCACCTCCGTGATGGCCGACGACCAGGCGATGAGCGGCGACCTGTGGCCCGACTCCTGGCACTGGGAGAACTACCGGACGGTCTTCGAGACCGACGGGTTCCTCGACTGGTGGCGGAACTCGATCTTCTACGCGGTCGTGGGCACCCTCTTCACGGTGTGCTCGGCGATCCCCGTGGCCTACGCGCTCGCCAAGTTCCGCTTCCGCGGGCGGCGCACGGCGATGATCCTCGTCATCTCGACGATGATGCTGCCCCCGCAGGTCATCGTGATCCCGATGTACCTGGTGTGGGCGCAGCAGTTCCACCTCTCCGGCACGCTGTGGCCGCTGATCATCCCGATGGCGTTCGGCGACGCGTACTCGATCTTCCTGCTGCGCCAGTTCCTGCTGACGATCCCCAAGGAATACATCGAGTCGGCGAGGGTCGACGGCTGCGGCGAGCTGCGCACCCTGCTCAAGATCGTGGTGCCGATGGCCAAGCCGGGCATCGCCGCGATCGCGCTGTTCCAGTTCTTCTACTGCTGGAACGACTACTTCGGGCCGCAGATCTACGCGGCCCAGAACCCGGCCTCCTGGACGCTGAGTTACGGTCTCGAATCGTTCAAGTCCGCACACAGCGTCAACTGGAACCTGACGATGGCCGCGACGCTCCTGGTGATGGCGCCGGTCTGCATCGTCTTCTTCTTCGCACAGAAAGCCTTCGTGGAAGGCGTCACCCTCACCGGTGTCAAGGGCTAAAGGGCTCCCCGGAGCTCAGGACGGAATTCGGATATGAAGCTCGCAGTGGTCGGCGGAGGGTCGACCTACACCCCCGAACTCATCGACGGCTTCGCCCGGTTGAGGGACACCCTGCCCATCGAGGAACTGGTCCTGGTCGACCCGGCCGCGGACCGCCTGGAGCTGGTCGGCGGTCTCGCCCGCCGCATCTTCGCCAAGCAGGGCCACCCCGGCGTCATCCGCACCACGAGCGACGTGGACGCGGGCGTCGCGGGCGCCGACGCGGTCCTGCTCCAGCTGCGCGTCGGCGGCCAGGCCGCCCGCAACCAGGACGAGACCTGGCCGCTGGACTGCGGCTGCGTCGGCCAGGAGACCACCGGCGCCGGCGGCCTCGCCAAGGCGCTGCGCACGGTCCCCGTCGTGCTCGACATCGCCGAGCGGGTGCGCCGCGCCAACCCGGACGCCTGGATCATCGACTTCACCAACCCGGTGGGCATCGTGACCCGGGCCCTGCTCCAGGCCGGGCACCGGGCCGTCGGCCTGTGCAACGTGGCGATCGGCTTCCAGCGCAAGTTCGCCAAGCTGCTCGACGTGACGCCCTCGCAGGTCCACCTGGACCACGTCGGCCTCAACCACCTCACCTGGGAGCTGGGCGTGCGCCTGGGCGGCCCGGAGGGGGAGAACGTGCTGCCGCGGCTGCTGGCGGAGCACGGGGACGCGGTCGCCGAGGACCTGCACATGCCGCGCTCGGTCGTCGACCGGCTCGGCGTCGTGCCCTCGTACTACCTGCGCTACTACTACCAGCACGACGCGGTCGTCGAGGAGCTGCGCACCAAGCCGTCGCGGGCCTCCCAGGTCGCCGAGATGGAGCGCGACCTCCTGCGGATGTACGGCGACCCGGCGCTCGACGAGAAGCCGGAGCTGCTCGCCAAGCGCGGCGGCGCCTTCTACAGCGAGGCCGCCGTGGACCTCGCCGCGTCGCTGCTCGGCGGCGGGGGCTCGCCGCACCAGGTGGTGAACACGTACAACAACGGCACGCTGCCCTTCCTGCCCGACGACGCCGTCATCGAGGTGCAGGCCGCCGTCGACGGCAAGGGTGCCCGCCCGCTGCCGGTGCCGGAGCTGGACCCGCTGTACGCGGGCCTCATCGCGCACGTCACCGCGTACGAGGACCTGGCCCTCGAAGCCGCGCTGCGCGGCGGCCGCGACCGCGTCTTCAAGGCGCTGCTCGCGCACCCCCTGATCGGCCAGCTCGACCGGGCGGACCGGCTCACCGACCAGCTGATCGCGCACAACCGGGAGCACCTCGCGTGGGCATGACCGTCCTTGCCGTGGACGCGGGGAACAGCAAGACCGACGTCGCGGTGGTCGCGGCCGACGGCCAGGTCGTCGGGACGGCCCGTGGCGGCGGGTTCCAGCCGCCCCGGGTGGGTGTCGAGGCCGCCGTGGACGTGCTCGCGGACGCGGTCGGCCGGGCGCTCGCCGAGGCGGGGCTCGGCACGGTGGACCACGTGTCCGCCTGCCTGGCCAACGCCGACCTCCCGGTGGAGGAGCGGGAGCTGGCCGCCGCGCTGCGGGCGCGGGGCTGGTCGTCCAGCGTGGACGTCCGCAACGACACCTTCGCCGTGCTGCGGGCCGGCCTCCTGGAGGACGCCGAGCCGCGCGGCGTCGCCGTCGTCTGCGGCGCCGGCGTCAACTGCGCGGGCATGCTGCCCGACGGCCGCACCGCCCGGTTCCCCGCCATCGGCAAGATCTCCGGTGACTGGGGCGGCGGCGGGGGCCTGGCCGACGAGGCCCTGTGGTTCGCGGCCCGCGCCGAGGACGGACGCGGCGACCCGACGGCCCTGAGGGCGGACCTTCCGGCGCACTTCGGGCTCGGCTCCATGTACGCGCTGATAGAGGCGCTGCACCTGGGGCGGATCCCCGCGCAGCGGCGGCACGAGTGCACGCCGGTGCTGTTCGCCACCGCGGCGGCCGGGGACCCGGTGGCCCGGAGCCTGGTGGACCGGATGGCCGAGGAGGTC
The DNA here is from genome assembly GCF_044750685.1 of Streptomyces sp. NPDC088785. Classification (NCBI taxonomy): domain Bacteria; kingdom Bacillati; phylum Actinomycetota; class Actinomycetes; order Kitasatosporales; family Streptomycetaceae; genus Streptomyces; species Streptomyces sp. NPDC088785. The sequence continues at coordinate 116,607 of NZ_JBIVKH010000019.1, read as the reverse complement.
GTGGCCATGTCCACGGTGGCGCTGCGCCGGCTCGACCTGCTCACGGAGGAGGTGCCCGTCCTGCTCGGCGGCAGCGTGCTGGCCGCACGCCACCCGCAACTGGACGACCGCATCCGCGAGTCGCTGGCCGCCCGCGCCCCGAAGGCCGAACCCCGCGTCGTCTCGGAACGCCCGGTCCTCGGCGCGGCGCTCCTGGGCCTGGACACGGTGGGAGCCCCACCCACGATCCACGCCCGCGTGCGCGCCCACTACACCCCGTAGCCCCCCACGCCCCTTCCCCGACAGCCCCCTGAGTCCCCCCTCACCCCCTGTCGGGGAAGGCCCCCGGCCCCCACCCAGCCCCACCAGGAGCACGAGGAACCCCGCCCCCGAAAAGCCCCGCCAGGGGCGCGAGGAACTGCGCGAGAAGCGACCACCACCCCGCACACGAAACACAACCCAGGGGCGCGAGGAACCGCGCGCCCAGCCACCACGACCCCGCCCCCGAAAAGCCCCGCCAGGGGCGCGAGGAACTGCGCGAGAAGCGACCACCACCCCGCACACAAAACACAACCCAGGGGCGCGGGGAACTGCGCACCCAGCCACTACGACGCCGCACCCGAACACCCCCCTCCCCAGCGCCGCGAGGCCCCCCGCAAAGGACGGCCCCCACCCCGCCCCCGCCCGGCAAGGGAACCGAACCCACCCCCGGCACGTGTTCAAATGCAGGGCTCGCAAACAAGATCGAGTCAATGCCTGTGCGGATGTCAGTCGCGGCAGCGATACTTACCGCCGACGCACGACCATGGGGGAGGGTCGAAGTGACATACCCGCCGAACGGAAGCCCGGCGCCGCCGGGCCACGGCGCCGTGCCCACGATGCCGACGATCCCGCCGCAACAGACCCGCGGCACCACACCACCGGCACCCACGGCCCCACCCCCGGCGGAGCCCCGCCGCACGGCCTGGGCCGAGGGCATCGAACGCCTGAAGTCGGCGGCCACCACCGAACCGGGCCGCCTGCGCATCATCGGCGCGGTCCTCGCCCTGCTCGTCATCGCGTTCGGCGCCACGACGGCCTGGCAGATGACGGACCGCTCGGCCGCCGCGGACGACGTGCTGCACTCCAGCCAGCCGCTGAGCGCCGACGCCGCCGACATCTACCGCTCCCTGGCGGACGCCAACACCACGGCGTCCAGCGGCTTCCTCGCCGGCGGCCAGGAGACGGCGGCCGTCCGCGACCGCTACGAGCAGGACATCCGCACCGCCGCCGCCAAGCTCGTCACCGCCGCCGCCAGCACCGACCCGGGCACCCCCTCGGCCGACACGATCGCGAAGCTCAACAAGCTGCTGCCCGAGTACAAGGGCCTCATCGAGCGCGCCCGCGCCAACAACCGGCAGGGCTACCCGCTGGGCGGCGCCTACCTGCGGTACGCCAACGAGAAGATGCAGACCGAGATGCTCCCGGCCGCCGAGGACCTGTACACCAAGGAGAACCAGCGGCTGCGCGACGACTACGACGCGGCGACCCCGTATCCCTGGATCGCGATCGCGCTCGGCGTCGCCGCCCTCGCCGGCCTGGCCTGGGCGCAGCGCCGCAACTACCGCCTGACGAACCGGGTGTTCAACCACGGGCTGCTCGCGGCCACGGCGGCGTCGGCCGTGGTGCTGCTGTGGCTGGTGGTGGGCCACACGGTGGCGCGCAGCGGGCTCAACACCTCGTACGACCAGGGCGTCCGTTCGCTGAACGTGCTGCACGACGCGAGCATCGCCTCCCTGAAGGCGCGGGGCAACGAGAACCTGACGCTGGTCAGCCGGGGCGCCGAGACGGTGACCGTGGGCGACCAGGTCAAGGACAAGTACGACGTCGACTTCCAGAAGCAGATGGGCACCCTGGCGGCCAAGCTGAAGGTGGCGGGCGACCTCGCCGAGGGCGACGCGGCCGCCGTGGCACCGGTGACGAAGGCGAACAGCAGCATGAAGGAGTGGCGGATCCGCCACACCGACGCGCGCAAGCAGGACGATTCCGGTAATTATCAGGGCGCCCTCGACAAGATCATCGGCTCGAAGGACGACAAACCGACGGGAGACTGCTTCGATCTGGTGGACCAGAGCCTGGACCGGGCACTGGTGCACGAGCAGGCACAGTTCACGTCCGACGCCTCCGGCGGCCGCGACGCGATGACCGGGCTGTCGGTCGGCGCGGCGGTCCTCGCGGTCCTCGCGGCGGCGGGCGCGGTGCTGGGCATCGGACGCAGGCTTTCGGAGTACCGGTGAGAGGGGGTGCGGAGATGGACGAGCGCGACGCACGCAGGGTGAGTCTGCGCGGCTGGGGCGGCGTGGCGGCGATGGCCGCGGCGGTCGCCTGCGCCCTCGTGGCGGTGTTCACGGTGCTGCTCCCCCTGTCGCACACGGCGAGCGGCGACGGCAGCACGGGCGTCGGGCCGGGCGGCGTCGCCGACGGCGTGCAGGCCAGGGCCGACGACTGCGCCCCCGGCCGCAAGGGGCACGAGCCGGAGCGCAGCCTCGACCCGAAGGGCGACCAGAACGGCGACGCCGTGAAGGCCATCAAGGCGCGCGGCTACCTGTCGGTCGGCGTCGACCAGAACAGCTACCGCTGGGGCTACCGCGATCCCAACAAGGGCCTGGAGAAGACCGCGTCGCAGGACGACAGGGCCAGCGAGCTTGAGGGCTTCGACATCGACCTCGCGCACGAGATCGCCGGCGAGATCCTCGGCGACCCCGACGCGATCCGGTTCCACGCCATCCCCACCAACCAGCGCATCCCGGCGATCAAGAGCGGCCAGGTCGACATGGTGGTGCGCACCATGACCATCAGCTGCGACCGGCTCGCCGACGTCGCGTTCTCCACCGCGTACTTCCAGACCGGCCAGCAGGTGCTCGCCCCGCGCGCCTCGGACATCACCGGCTACGACAAGTCGCTGGCCCACCAGCGGATCTGCACCGCCAAGGGCTCCACGGCGGAGACCGCGCTGGGCGACGGCCGGGACCAGGACGACATCCCGCGCAGCACCGACATCACCACGACCGTGCCGAACCAGCTGGACTGCCTGGTGCGGCTCCAGCTCGGCGAGGTCGACGCGGTCGTCACCGACGGCGCCCTCGCCGCGAGCCAGGCCGCGCAGGACCCGACGGTGCAGCTGAAGGGCGAGCCGTTCACCACCGAGTACTACGGCGTCGCCATGCGCAAGGGCTCCGACGACCTGGTGCGCCGGGTCAACCAGGTGCTGGAGGACTACCGCCGCGGCGGCAAGGGCAGCGGCTGGCAGAAGTCGTACGACAAGTGGCTGGCCGCCGACCTCGGCCCGTCGTCGGGTCCGCCCGCACCGAAGTACCAGTGACAGCACGCACAGCGCAGCCGAGTCAGCGGCCGAGAAGAGCGAGAGGTGATCGATGGGCGTCGCGGGACCCCCTGGTCCGGTGATGGACCGCGACGACGTGGACCGTGCCCTGGCCCGTCTCGACGCCGAGCACGAGGCCATCGAGACCTCGCTGCTCGCGCTCCAGGACCACGCGGGCCGGCGCCTGCTCGAAGGCGCCGAGCTGACCGGGACGACCCGGGAGCGCTGGTCGACGGCCGAGCAGGCGATCACGCTGCTCTGGGCGTACTTCGACGCGTACGCGGGCGCCCTGCGCACCGCCCGCGAGATCCGCGCCCAGCGCCGCTGGCCCAACCGGGACGATCTGACGGCGCTGACCGACCTGCTGCGCGGCGAGAGCGTCACCGTCGCCCAGGGCGCGAGCACCGGCGGCCTGTCGCCGTCGCTCACCGGCCCGGCGAAGCTCTCCGAGCAGTTCACGCTCGCCGCCGTCGTGCAGCGGATGAACGACCTGTACGCGTCGTCGCTGGACATGGTGGTGGCCGCCGACGCGGTGTGGTCGGCGCTGCCCGCCCGGATAGACCTGCTCGCGGCCGAGCTGGCCCGCACCCGGCAGCTCGCGCACTCCGTCGGCGTCCGCCCCGGCGAGCACCCGGCCGGTGACGACCTGGAGCGGATCACCGCCGTGCTGACCCGGCTGCGCGAAGAGGTGGTCTCCGACCCGCTGGCGTACTGGCGCCCGGCACCGGGCAGTTCGGCGCCCGGCGGCGGCCGCCCGGACACCACGGCGTACGACCGTGAGGCGCGCGCCATCGAGGAGGTGCGGCGCGAGATCGACGCCGTGCTCACCGTGCGGCAGGACGCGGAGGTGCGCCTCGGGCGGCTGCGGGACGTGCTCTCGCGCGCGGACCGCACCCTCGCCGAGGCGCGATCGGCGCGCGGCGAGGTCCTGGCGAAGATCGCCGCCTCGGAGGTGCCCGCCGTGTCGGGCCCGCCGACCGCGCTCCAGGAACAGCTGGCGACGGCCGCCGAGTACCGCAGGCACGGCCAGTGGAACCGGCTCTCCCCGCTCCTGGAGTCGCTGGAGACGAAGGCCGAGGACGAACTGCTGCGCGCCCGTGAGTCGTTGACGGCGGTGACCGCTCCGCTGGCCGTCCGCGCGGAGCTGCGCGGCCGGCTCGACGCCTACAAGGCGAAGGTGGCCCGGCTCGGTCTCGCCGAGGACCCGATGCTCGTCGAGCGGTACGACGCGGCCCGCCGCATGCTGTGGAGCGCGCCGTGCGATCTGCGGGCGGCGGAGTCGGCGGTGCTGCGGTATCAACGGGCGGCGGCGGACGCGCTGGCCGCGCCCACGGACCAGAGGGGGGAGTCCTAGTCGTGGCGGGGGCTCAGAGATGCACGCGGCCCGGATGCGCGGGCCACTACGAGAACATGGGCGGGGCGCTGTACTGCGACACCTGCGGCCTGACGCCGGGGTCCGCGGCGGCGCCGGGGCCGGCCGCCGGTCCCGGCTCCTGCCAGCGGCCCGGCTGCGGCGGCACGTACACGGACATGGGCGGCGGCGAGCTGTACTGCGACACCTGCGGGCTCGCCCCGGTGGTGTCGGCGACCGGGATGGTGTCCTCGCCGCCGACCGGGATCGCGGGCGGCGGCTCGCGCGGCTCGCAGAGCGCCCGCTCCAGCTCCCGGTCGTCGGCCCGCTCCACGCGCACGTCGTCGCGCTCCTCGCAGTCGCGCCGGTCGGTGTCGGGGCGGCTGTCGCGCTCGGTGTCCGGGACGGCGGCCTCGCGGTCCGTGTCGGTGCGCAGTTCGGGGGCGGGCGCGAGCGGTTCGGGCCGGGCCCGGCTCGGCGCCGGCCTCGTCCGGGTGCCCGACGTGCCGCGGCCCGACCCGCGCGCGATGGTCCAGGAGAAGCCCGAGGTCCCCGAGCGGAAGCGATTCTGCTCGCGCTCGGACTGCGGGGCGCCGGTGGGCCGCTCGCGCGGGGAGCGGCCCGGCCGCACCGAGGGCTTCTGCACCAAGTGCGGGCACCCGTACTCCTTCGTGCCGAAGCTGGCCACGGGTGACGTGGTGCACGGCCAGTACGAGGTGGTGGGCTGCCTGGCGCACGGCGGGCTCGGCTGGGTCTACCTCGCCGTCGACCGCGCCGTCTCCGACCGCTGGGTGGTCCTCAAGGGCCTGCTCGACACCGGTGACCAGGACGCGATGGCGGCGGCGATCTCGGAGCGCCGCTTCCTCGCGGAGATCGAGCACGCGAACATCGTCCGCATCTACAACTTCGTCGAGCACCTCGACCAGCGCACCGGCTCCATGGACGGCTACATCGTCATGGAGTACGTCGGCGGCAAGTCGCTGAAGGAGATCGCCAACGAGCGGCGCACCCCGCAGGGCCGGCGCGACCCGCTGCCGGTCGAGCAGGCGTGCGCCTTCGGCATCGAGGCGCTGGAGGCGCTGGGCCACCTGCACAGCCGCAACCTCCTCTACTGCGACTTCAAGGTCGACAACGCGATCCAGACCGAGGACCAGCTCAAGCTGATCGACATGGGCGCCGTCCGGCGGATGGACGACGCCGAGTCGGCGATCTACGGCACGGTCGGCTTCCAGGCGCCCGAGGTCGCCGAGGTCGGCCCGTCCGTCGCCTCCGACCTGTACACGGTCGCCCGCACCCTGGCGCTGCTCACGTTCGACTTCCAGGGCTACACGAACGTCTTCGTGGACTCGCTGCCCGACCCCGGCAACATCGAGGTGTTCCGCCGCTACGAGTCCTTCTACCGGCTGCTGGTGCGCGCCACCGACCCGGACCCGGCCCGCCGCTTCGCGTCGGCGCAGGAGATGGCCGAGCAGCTGACGGGCGTCCTGCGCGAGGTCGTCGCGCTCCAGACGAACAGGCCGCGGCCGGCCCTGTCCACGCTCTTCGGGCCGGAGGTGAAGGTCACGGACACCGAGCTGTTCGGCCGGCTCGACACCGACGTGTCGCGGCTCGGCGTGCGCGAGGTGCCCGTACGGGCCCGCCGGGGCAGGCGGGCGGCGCTGGACCCGGCGCCCGCCCAGCCCGTCCTGCCGCCGTCGCCGTCGGCGCTGGTCCGCCCGCTCCGGGCGGTCACCACCGCGCTGGCCCTGCCGGTCCCCCGGGTCGACCCGAACGACCCGAACGCCGGGTTCCTCGCGGGCCTGATGGCCTCGGCGCCCGCCGAGCTGATCGCGGCCCTGCACGCGGCGCCCGCCGGCTCCCCCGAACTGCGCCTGCGCGAGCTGCGGGCCCGCCTGGAGATGGGCGAACTGGACGCCGCCGTCCGGGGCCTCACGGCCCTGGAGGCCGACCACCCCGACGACTGGCGGGTGGTCTGGTACCGGGGAGTGGCCGCGCTCTCGGTCGGCGACCACGCGAACGCGGCCCTGTCGTTCGACGCGATCTACGACGCGTTCCCCGGCGAGCCGGCGCCGAAGCTGGCGCTCGGCGTCTGCGCGGAGGTCCTGGGCCAGCTGGACAACGCGGCGGAGTACTACCGCCTCGTGTGGACCACCGACCCCAGCTACGTCAGCGCCGCGTTCGGCCTGGCCCGGGTGCAGCTCGCCGCCGGGGACCGAGCGGGCTCGGTGCGCACGCTGGAGTCGGTGCCGGAGTCCTCCATCCACTACACGGCGGCCCGGGTCGCCGCGGTCCGCGCCCGGCTGCGCGGACGGATCGCGGAGGCCCCGACGGCACCGGACGGCGACCCGCTCCTCGGCGATCTGACGGCCGCCGCGGGCCAGGTCGAGGCGCTCGACGCGTTCGGCCTCGACGCGGTGCGCCGGGAGCAGTTGTCGACCGAGGTCCTCGGTACCGCGCTCGACTGGGTACTCTCCGGTAGGCAGGGTTCCGGTCAGCCGGCAGGCCCCGCAGGCACGGTGGTGCTCGGCAACGATCTGGACGAGCGCGGACTGCGCCTCGGCCTGGAGCGCTCGTACCGGACACTGGCCAGGCTCGCTTCAAGGGGCGAGGAGAGGATCGAACTGGTGGAGCGGGCCAACCGCTACCGCCCTCGGACGTGGGTGTGAGTTGATGTCGCAGACGCACCGGTCGACGGCTATGTCAGTGTGTCCCAGCTGCGAGGAGCCGCTCGAGGAGAGCGACCGCTTCTGCGGGGCCTGCGGGTACGACCTTTCGTCGGCGCCGCACGCGTCGGCCCCGGACGGGCGTGCGGAGCCGGTGACGGCGCCCGCGGCGCAGGAGCCACCGGCGTGGCCGGCCGCGCAGGAGACCGACAGTTCCGACACCCCCGCGCCGGTGCACCTGCCGACCGACCTGGAGGGCATCGAGTCCGCCGGCGGCGAGGCGCCCGCGCGGCCCGACGGCGCGCCCGATCCCCGGACGGCGACGCCCGAGCAGCTGGAGGCGGCCACCCCGCCGGCCGGCACCAGGCTGTGCGTGGCCTGCCGGGCCGGGCAGGTCGACCCGGACGGCTACTGCGAGAACTGCGGGCACGCGCAGCCGCGCGAACGCGACCACATGGAGCAGGAGTTGGACGCGGTCGCCGCGGTCAGCGACCGCGGCCTGCGCCACCACCGCAACGAGGACGCGTTCGTGATCTCCTCGGCCGCACTGCCCGACGGCTCGCCCGCCGTGGTCGCCGTGGTCTGCGACGGGGTGTCGTCCGCGACCCGCCCCGACGCCGCCTCGCTCGCCGCGACCCGCGCGGCCGACGAGTCGCTGCACGAGTCGCTGCCGCGCGGCACCCACCCGCAGCAGGCGCTGCACGAGGCGATCCTGGTGGCCGCCGAGGCGGTCAACGCGCTGGCGCAGGAACCCGCGACGGCCCGCGAGCACCAGCCGCACCAGAACGCCCCGGCGTGCACCCTCGTCGCCTCCATCGTCACCCGCGACCTGCTCGTGGTGGGCTGGGTCGGCGACTCGCGGGCCTACTGGGTGCCCGACGACCGCTCCGCGACCGCCGCCCGGCTCACCGAGGACGACTCGTGGGCCGCGCAGATGGTCGCGGCGGGCCTGATGAGCGAGGCGGAGGCGTACGCCGACGAGCGCGCCCACGCGATCACCGGCTGGCTCGGCGCGGACGCCTACGAACTGGAGCCGCACACCGCTTCCTTCAAGCCGGACCGGCCCGGTGTCGTGGTGGTCTGCACCGACGGCCTGTGGAACTACGCGGAGTCCGCGCAGGAGATGGCCGGTGCCGTGCCCGGCGACGCCGCCGCGCGTCCGCTGCACGCGGCGCAGGTCCTGACCGGTCACGCCCTCGACGGCGGGGGCCACGACAACGTAACAGTGGCGGTCCTGCCGTTCCCGGGGACCCGGCAGGGGGCAGGATCGGCCTGAGGCCGGCCCGCGCGTCGCTCACAGCACAAGTGATGTTGTCCAGGGGGGACTTGTCATCATGGCCAATTTCTCGAAGCCGACCGTTCCGCAGTTCTCGGTCGAGGTGTACCAGAACGAGTACCTGCCGGAGGGGGGCCGCGAGGTCAACGCGATCGTCACGGTGACCTCGACCGGCGGCGGGACGGTGGGCAGCGCCGTCGGCGGCCCGCACGCGTACGACCGGGGCGGCTCCGCGGCCGCGGCGGTCGCGCTGATGGTCGACTGCTCCGGCTCGATGGACTATCCGCCGACGAAGATGCGCGGGGCCCGCGAGGCGTCGGCCGCCGCGATCGACACCCTGCGCGACGGCGTGCACTTCGCGGTGATCGCGGGCACCCACGTCGCCAAGGAGATCTACCCGGGCAACGGCCGGCTCGCCGTCGCCGACGCCACCACCCGCGAGCAGGCCAAGCAGGCGCTGCGCAAGCTGTCCGCGGGCGGCGGCACGGCGATCGGCACCTGGCTGCGCCTCGCCGACCGGCTGCTGTACGCGGCCGACGCCGCGGCGCCGATGGTGCGGCACGGCATCCTGCTGACGGACGGGCGCAACGAGCACGAGTCGCCGGAGGACCTGCGGGCGACCCTGGACGCGACCGCGGGGCGCTTCACCTGTGACGCGCGGGGCGTGGGCACCGACTGGGAGGTGAAGGAGGTCACAGGGATCGCCTCGGCGCTGCTCGGCACCGCCGACATCGTCGCCGACCCGGCGCACCTGGCCGACGACTTCACGCAGATGATGGAGACGGCGATGGGCAAGGAGGTCGCGGACGTGGCGCTGCGGCTGTGGACCCCGCTCGGCTCCGAGATCAAGTTCGTCAAGCAGGTGGCGCCCACCGTCGAGGAACTGACCGGGCGCCGCACCGAGGCCGGCCCGCGGGCGGGCGACTACCCGACCGGCTCCTGGGGGGACGAGTCCCGGGACTACCACGTGTGCGTCCAGGTCCCGACGGCCGAGCTGGGCCAGGAGATGCTGGCCGCCCGGGTCTCCCTGGTGGTCCCGCAGCCGGACGGCTCCGCCCAGCCGCTGTCGCAGGGCCTGGTCCGCGCGGTCTGGACGGACGACATGACGGCCTCCACGTCGATCAATCCGCAGGTCGCCCACTACACGGGCCAGGCGGAACTGGCGCAGGCGATCCAGCAGGGCCTGGACGCGCGCAAGGCGGGCGACGCGGACGGGGCGACGGCCAAGCTGGGCCGGGCGGTGCAGCTGGCGGCGCTGTCCGGAAACGCGGATACGGCGAAGCTGCTTTCGAAGGTGGTGGACGTGGTGGACGCCGCGGAAGGTACTGTTCGATTGAAGCCGAAGGTCGCGGAGGCCGACGAGATGACTCTCGAAACCCGCTCCACCAAGACCGTCCGCGTCAAGAAGTAACCACCACGAGCAGCCACCACAAGCAGTCACCACGACGGCAAGCCCGGGCTTGCACTTGAAGGAGAGGGGGAAGCGCCGACATGCCGACCTGCCCGAACGGACACCAGTCGGGTTCCGACGACTGGTGCGAGGTCTGCGGTCACCGCATGGCCGGTGCCGTACCCCCGCCCCCGCCGCCGCCTCCGGCCCCCGGCTACGGCTACCCGCCGCAGCAGCAGCAGCCGCCCGCGCAGCGGGCCCCGGAGCTGTGCCCGCAGTGCCGCACGCCGCGTGAGGGCGGTGCTCCGTTCTGCGAGGAGTGCCGCTGGAACTTCCTGACGAACACGGCGACGTCGTACACGCCCGCGGCGCCGAACCCGCCGCTGCCCACGTCGGGCGGCCCGCAGCAGCAGCCCCCGAACCCGGCGCTGCGCTTCCAGCAGCCGCCGCAGGGCCCGGGTCCGGGTCCGGGTCCCGGCCAGGACCCGTACGAGTACCAGGGTTCGCGCCCCTCGCAGATGAACCGCCCGGCCGAGCCGATCCCGCCGGGACCGTTCGGCAGCGAGCCGTCGGGCCCGGCCCCGTTCCCGCCGGGACCGCAGGCCTACCAGCCGCAGCAGCAGCCGCCGCAGCCGACGATGCCGGGCCCCGGCCCGATGCAGCCGCCGCAGCCGTCGTTCGGCGGCCCGGGCGGCCCGGGCGACGACTGGACGATCTCCCCGCCGTCGTCCCCCGCGACGTCACCGGACGGCTACCAGCAGCAGCCGCCCCCCTATCAGCAGCAGCCCCCGCAGCCGCAGGGCCATGTGACGTGGTCGGCGACGATCGGCCCGGACCGCGACTACTTCATGGCGATGATGCAGCGCAGCGGCCCGGAGGCGTCGGGCCTGAACCTGCCCGCGTACTCCCCCGAGCAGCAGCGCCCCCTCACCGGCAACCAGCTCTCGATCGGCCGCCGCCGCCACTCCACGGGCGACACCCCCGACATCGACCTGTCGGTCCCGCCGGAGGACCCCGGCGTCTCGCACCAGCACGCGGTCCTGGTCCAGCAGCCGGACGGCAGCTGGGCGGTCGTCGACCAGAACTCGACGAACGGCACGACGGTCAACGGCGGCGAGGACCCCATCCAGCCGTTCGTCCCGGTCCCCCTCCAGGACGGCGACCGCGTCCACGTCGGAGCGTGGACGACCATCACGATCCACCGGGGCTGACGCCGCCGCAGGGGCGCGGTGCCCGGCTGCGGGACGGCACGGGGCGGCACGGGACGGGCGAGCGGGGGCGGACGGCCGGGGGCGACCTCAGCCCCCGCCCCGGCTCCCCACCTCCCACGCGCATCCCCCACCCGGGTCGTCCAGCCACACCCACTCCCGCCCCGCGCACACGGTCACCCCGAACCGCTCGCGCCCGGGCCGCCCCTCCCGCTCCCACACGGCGGCGACCTCCCGGGCCCCGACCCGCCCCCCGAGCAGCTCCAGCAGGAACCGGAACGAGTCCTCCCGCGCCACCCCCGGGTCCACGCCGCTCAGCTCCGCCCCGCCGCCCACGACGCCGCCACCGCCCTCCCCCCGTACGGAGACGAAATAGGCCGGCGTCGGAAGAAACCGCCCCTGCGCGAACCCGGCGTCCCGCACCACGAGCTCCAGCAGCCCGGTGGCGACCGGCGCCAGGATCCGCGCCCCGCCCCGGCACTGCCCCAGCCACCCCACCGGCACCGCCCGCAACGCACACGTGGCCACGATCCGGTCGAACGGCGCCCGCTCCGGACACCCGCGCACCCCGTCGCCGGTGACGACGAGAGGCCGGTACCCGGCGGCGGCCAGATGCGTGCGCGCCGACTCGGTGATCTCCGGATCGAGGTCGACGGTGGTGACGGCGCCCGCCCCGAGCCGGTGCGCCAGCAGCGCCGCGTTGTACCCGGTCCCGGCCCCGATCTCCAGCACCCGGTGCCCGTCGCGCACCCGGAGCCGGGCCAGCATCTTCGCCATGAGGGACGGCTGGCTGCTGGAGGAGACGAGTTCCCCGTCGCGCAGGCGGGTGGCGAGCGGCTGATCCGCGTACGCGCCGCGCAGCCACCGCTCGCGCCGCGCGGGGTCGGGGTCCTCGCCCCACAGCCGCTCGGGCCCGCCGGGCGCCGGGACGTAGTAGTACGGCACGAAGAGGTGCCGCGGCACCTGGGCGAAGGCGTCCCGCCAGCGCGGGTCCCGGTCCCAGACCCCGGTCGCGGCGATCTCCCGGACGAGCCCGGCCCGCGCCCGGGCGGCGGGCCCCGCGGGACCGTCCGCTCCGCCGACGCGCTCCGTACCCATACGACCACTGTGCGGCCCGCGCCCGGAATCGGCGAGGTCCTACGCCTCGGGTCCTGGATCTCCGCGTCTGAGACGATGGACGGGTGACTGAGACCCCGCGCGACACACTCCAGGAGCAGACCTTCTACGAGCAGGTCGGCGGCGAGGAGACCTTCCGCCGCCTCGTGCACCGCTTCTACGAGGGCGTCGCCCAGGACCCGCTGCTCCGCCCGATGTACCCGGAGGAGGACCTGGGCCCGGCCGAGGAGCGTCTCGTCCTGTTCCTGATGCAGTACTGGGGCGGCCCGCGCACGTACAGCGACCACCGGGGCCACCCGCGCCTGCGGATGCGCCACGCTCCGTTCCAGGTGGACCGGGCGGCGCACGACGCGTGGCTGACGCACATGCGGGACGCGGTCGACTCCCTCGACCTGTCCGAGGAGCACGAGCGGACGCTGTGGAACTACCTGACGTACGCGGCGGCGTCGATGGTGAACACGGCGGGCTGACAGCCGCCGCGCAGCCGGCCTTCGACGGCCGGTGTGCGGCGCGGCGGGCCGGGGCCCGGCCGGTCAGGCGGGCATGACCCCGAAGCCGCCGAGCCCCCCGGTGGCGCCGCGCCGCACCGCCACGGACCCGTAGGCGGTGCGCAGCCGCAACCACGCCCCGGCGGCCAGCAGATCGACCGAGGACCCGCGCAGGAAGCCGAGCGAGACGGCGGCGTGGGCGACCCGCACGGGCATTCGCACCGGCTCCGGCGCCGCGCCGACGCTGATCTCGCGGGACCAGATGTCCCGCCCGATGCGATCGAGCGCGGCCCGCGTCCGCGCCTCGGCCGCCAGCTCCTCGACCCGGCCCCGGAAGTCCGCCACGGCGGCCTTCACGAGTCCGCGCAGCTCGTCGGCGGCGGGGAAGCCCTCCACCCGCCGCCAGCCGCCGCGCGGGGGCAGCACCCCGGCCCAGGGCGGTCCGGTGACGGCGGCCGGGACCCCGGCCGTCGCCCCGCTCTCGTCGACGGATTCGAGCAGTTCCCCGGCGGACACGGTCACGTCGAGGATGTCGTCGATCCCGTTCTCGTACGGCTTGAGGAGCCGGGCCGCCCGGATCGCCAGCACCTCGAACGACGGCGGCCGCCCGAACACCGCGAGCGCCTGCCCGCCGGCCTGCGCCTGGAGCCGCACGGCCGCCGCCCTGTCGTAGTGCAGCAGCCGGCCGAGGAAGGCGGCGAGGTCCGCCGCCTCCCCGGCATCGGCGAAATACAGCTCGGGCACGCTGCTCATGCGGCGAGCGCCCCCGGGTCGCGGTCGTCCCGGTACCCCTCCAGGAACTCCTTCTCCTCGGCGGTGATCCGCCGGGGCCGCTGCGCCTCGAAGTCGAAGGGCACGATGACCGTCGAGGCGCGCACGTACACCACGTCCTCGTCCTTGACCTCGTAGGTGAGCGTGAACGAGGCGGCCCGTATCTGGGTCACCCACATCTCGATGGCCACCGGCGCGTGCCGGTGGACCAACTGCCGCTTGTAGTCGATCTCATGGCGCGCCACGACGGACCCCTGCTGGAAATCCTTGTCCGGACGGAACAGGAAGTCGATGCGCGCTTCTTCGAGGTACCGAAGAAACACCACGTTGTTGACGTGGCCGTACGCATCCATGTCCGCCCAGCGCAGCGGGCAGGCGTATACGTGGCGAGCCATCAGCCGCGGGTCAGCTTCTTGTAGGTGGCGCGGTGCGGGCGGGCCGCGTCGGCACCGAGCCGCTCGACCTTGTTCTTCTCGTACGACTCGAAGTTGCCCTCGAACCAGAACCACTTGGAGTCACCCTCGTAGGCGAGGATGTGCGTGGCCACCCGGTCGAGGAACCACCGGTCGTGGGAGACGACGACGGCGCAGCCGGGGAACTCCAGCAGCGCGTTCTCGAGCGAGCTGAGGGTCTCGACGTCGAGGTCGTTCGTCGGTTCGTCGAGGAGCAGCAGGTTGCCGCCCTGCTTGAGGGTGAGCGCGAGGTTGAGGCGGTTGCGCTCGCCACCGGAGAGCACACCGGCGGGCTTCTGCTGGTCGGGGCCCTTGAACCCGAACGCGGAGACGTACGCGCGCGAGGGCATCTCGACCTGCCCGACGTTGATGTAGTCGAGCTCATCGCTGACGACGGCCCAGAGAGTCTTCTTCGGGTCGATGTTGGCGCGGTTCTGGTCGACGTACGAGATCTTGACGGTCTCGCCGACCTTGATGTCGCCGGAGTCCGGCGTCTCCAGGCCCTGGATCATCTTGAACAGGGTGGTCTTGCCCGCGCCGTTCGGGCCGATGACGCCCACGATGCCGTTGCGCGGCAGGGTGAACGACAGGTCGTCGATGAGGACCTTGTCCCCGAAGGCCTTGCTGAGGTGCTCGACCTCGACGACGATGCTGCCGAGCCGCGGGCCCGGCGGAATCTGGATCTCCTCGAAGTCCAGCTTGCGCATCTTGTCGGCCTCGGCGGCCATTTCCTCGTAACGGGCCAGACGCGCCTTGGACTTGGCCTGCCGCCCCTTGGCGTTGGACCGCACCCACTCCAGCTCTTCCTTGAGCCGCTTCTGCCGCTTCTCGTCCTTCTTGCCCTCGACCTTGAGCCGCTCGGACTTCTTGGTGAGGTAGGTCGAGTAGTTGCCCTCGTAGGGAATGGCGCGACCGCGGTCGAGCTCGAGGATCCACTCCGCGACGTTGTCGAGGAAGTAGCGGTCGTGGGTGACGGCCACGACGGCGCCCTTGTACTGGGCGAGGTGCTGCTCCAGCCAGTTCACGGACTCGGCGTCGAGGTGGTTGGTGGGCTCGTCGAGGAGGAGCAGGTCGGGCGCCTCGATGAGGAGCTTGCAGAGCGCGACGCGGCGCTTCTCACCACCGGAGAGGTTGGTGACGGGCCAGTCGCCGGGCGGGCAGCCCAGGGCGTCCATGGCCTGCTCCAGCTGACCGTCGAGGTCCCACGCGTCGGCGTGGTCGAGGTCCTCCTGGAGCTTGCCCATCTCCTCCATGAGCGCGTCCGAGTAGTCGGTCGCCATCAGCTCGGCGACCTCGTTGAAGCGCTTGAGCTTGCCCATGATCTCGGCGGCGCCGTCCTGGACGTTCTCCAGCACGGTCTTGGACTCGTCGAGCTTCGGCTCCTGCATCAGGATGCCGACGCTGAAACCGGGCGACAGGTACGCGTCACCGTTCGACGGCTGCTCCAGGCCCGCCATGATCTTCAGCACGGTCGACTTGCCGGCACCGTTCGGACCGACGACGCCGATCTTCGCTCCCGGCAGGAAGTTCAGGGTGACGTCATCGAGGATCACCTTGTCGCCGTGCGCCTTGCGCGTCTTGCGCATGGTGTAGATGAACTCAGCCAAGAGAAACCGTCCGGCAGTCGAAGTGTGGTCGCGTCCAGGGCCCCGCAAGCGCGGCTCCACCGCGCGAGGGCAGATACACCCCATCTTGCCGCATCGCTACTGCTGGGCGAAAACGTGTATCGGACTACGGCCCTGAGCTGGGGGTTCCCCTCACCCCCCGGTATCCGGTCCCTCACGGTCGGTCGTGGGCAGGGCCCCGGTGGTCCACCCGGGGCCGGCCCCGCGCTCACTCGTCCCCGGACGGCTCCTCCGCCGGTGCCTTCTTCTTGCGTACGAGGACCAGTGCGGCGCCGCCGACCAGGACCAGCACGATGGCCGTGCCCGCGATCACCGGGGTCGCGTTGGAGGTGCCGGTGTCCGCCAGGTCGGTGCCCGCGGCGCCCGTGCCGCCGACCGAGGCGGGGCTGGGCTGGATCAGCGCCTGGGTGCGCAGGCCCTTGTCGTCGGTGTGGGCCGCCGACGTCGTGCGGCAGTCGAGGATGCCGCGCAGCCGCTTCTCGAAGCCGTGCGGGCCCGTGATCGTGAAGTCGTAGGCCTGGTCCTCCTGGAGCGGGATGGTCACCGTCCGTGTCGCCTCGGCCGCGGCCGTGTACCGCTTGCCCATCAGCGCGAAGGTGAACGGCTCGTCCCCCTTGTTGGCCACCGTGATGTCGACGCCGCCCTCGGCGCAGTTCTTCTGCGCGGAGAGGGCCGGGACGGCGCCCTGCCGCGCCCAGGTCGCCGTGGTGCCCGCGGCGACCGTGGACTCGCTGGAGCCCGCCAGGATCTGCGCCTGGCTGCGGGTGTCGGAGGTGAAGGCGCGGCCCACCGGCACCGTCGTCGACGCCTGCACGCTCAGCGCGGCCGAGCCCGCGTCGGCGTCCTTCGGTATGTCGAAGTACAGGCGGCTGCCGTCGGCCGCCGACGTGACGGGGTGCCCCTTCTTGTCGACGACCCGCACGCCCTCCTCGGCCGCCCCGGTCAGCGGCATCAGGCTGACGCCGCCGGCGTCGGTCCGCACCGTGACCGGCCCGACCCGCTCGCCCGGGTGCCCGGAGACGGCCTGCGGCGTCAGGGTCAGCGACGCGCGCGGCTCGGCGAGGTTCACGGCACTGCGCTGGAGGTGGTCGGCGAGCTTCTCGGCGGCGGGGCTGACGGCGTCGACGTCGGCCTGGTCCGAGAAGCGCCAGATGGCCACCTGGGTGCCGGCCGCGGCGTCCTGCTCGGTGAGGGTTGTGGTCCCGGCCTCGCGGGCCAGCGCCGCGAGATCGTTGACCTGCGGATACGAGTTCTCCAGGATCCAGCGGATCTTGCCCGCGTTCTTGTTGGCGCCGAGGGAGGTGCCGCTCCAGGGGGTCTCCTGGTACCGGGCGTCGGTCCGCGTCGGGTTGTGGATGTCGACGCAGTACGTCTGGAGCATCCCGCCGCCGTCGACGATCATGCGGAACAGGCCGGCGGAGACCTGCTCGTCCTTCCCGTCCTCGTGCACGACGGCCATCCCGTGCGTGTCCATGCCGCTGATGACGGCGCTCGCCCCGCCCTGCTCCGGGGCGCCGTCGACCGCTCGGGCCGGGCCCGCACCGGATATCGCGCCGGCCGTCACGAGCCCCGACAGCAGGACCGCCGCGGCGATCCGGACGGTGGACCGCCCGTGCCGTGCGGCCCGCGTGAACACTGAATACACGTAGTTCCCCTTCAGGCAGGACGCGTTGAAGCTCGGGGGGTGAGGTCCCGCCGCCAGAATCAAGGCCAACCCGGGTGCTCCTGAGCAACATTGAGCGACCCGGTCGGCTCGTGGGCCCCTCGCACCGCGGGAGCCTTCGAAGCCACCGGAGCTCTCGGACGCGTCTTCGAGCCCAGGAACTCCGCCCGCATCCTAAGGAAGTCGGCTGTGGCGGTTCTTTGAGGTGCGGCCAGGCGGGCGATCCGAATCGGAATCGTTATCCCCGAAACCGTGAGTGAAGCTGTCTTATCGCCACATCACCGGCGGCGCGGTTCTCCGTCGTGTCAGACCGGCATCACCCCACCGGCTCCGGCTGAGGCGCCGACTTGGATCGCGACTTCGACCTCGACTGCGGCGGCTGTACCTCTGCCTGTGGTTGCGGCTGTGGCTCGATCTCGAACGACACGTCGTCCTGGGCCTGTTGCGCCGGGTGCTCGCCTCCCCCGCCGGTCATCCGCCGCGTGGCGCGCCGGAACGCCGAGGTGCCGCGCGACAGATCGTGCCCGACCGTGCTCGCCTGGATGTCGGCCGACGTCCAGTGCTGTCCGCCGCGCTCCTCGTCCCGCACCTTCAACCGGCCCTGCACGATGACCGGTTCCCCGATGGTGATCGAACCCTGCACATTGGCGCCGAGCGGGCCGTTGGCCCACACCGTGAAGAAGTTGGTGTGCCCGTCCACCCATTCGTTGCGCACCCGGTCGAAGTGGCGCGGGGTCACCGCGAGCCGGAACCGGGACACCGGCCCGCTCGGCAACTCCCGGTAGACCGGAGTCGTCGCGACATTCCCCACCACCGTCAGCAGCGTCTCGTTCATGGCGTACGCCCTCCCCTGATCGCATGAAGACCGTCCCCGGCCGGCCCTGTCGACCGGCTGGCCTCGACGGCGGCCCGGGCCCTTCCCGAACCGCGATCCCCAGACTGCCCCCGTCCCCGACCCCCCGCAGACGCCTGTGTCCTACCGGCCGGTTGTGGAAATCCCCGTCACCCGTACGTACTGCTCCCGCACCTCCCGGTAGCGCAGCAGCTCCGCGGCGACCGGATCGAGGACCCGGGCCCGCCCGCAGGCCGCCGCGGCGTCCCGCAGCCGCCGCTCGGCGTCCTGCCCGTACCGTCGCGCCGGCCCCTTCGCCGCGAACCGGCACGCCCACTCGACGCACGGCCCGCCCACGATCCCGGTCAGCATCATCAGCACCGGCACCCCCAGATTGGGCGAGACGATGCCCACGATCTGCCCCAACAGCCACAGTCCGCCCAGCACCTGAAGCACCGTCATGGACACCTGGGCGAGCACCGCGACCGGCCACCAGCCGGGGCGCGGCGGGCGCGCGGCGGTGCCGGACGACGGTCCCGGCTGCCGCGCGCCCGCGTCCGGCGCGCCCTCCGCCAGGGCCAGCTCGTCGAGCGCCTGCGGCAGCCCTTCGGCGCCGCGCGTGGCCGCCTCCCGCACGGCCTGCCCCCAGGCGACGGGCAGCCCGGTCGCGGCCGCGTCGCCGACGGCCCGCACGGCGTGCTCGACACGCTGGCGGGCCGTGGCCTCCTCGTCGGCGGCGGGCGGCACGCCGGCCGGGGCGCTCGCGGTGGCGGCGCGCTGGGCCTCGTACCACCGCCAGAGCCTGAGCCACGGCGTGCCGCAGGCCTTGTTCGCGCCGCGCGCCCAGGCGCGTTCGGCGGCCTGCCCCGCCGCCGCCGCGCCGACCGCTTCGGCGAGCCGGTCGGCGAACTCCTCGCGGGCCGCCTCGCTGAGGCCGGTCTGCCGCCCCGCGGCGTACACGGGCCGCAGGCGCTGCGCGGCCGCGTCCAGGTCGGCACCGATCCGCCGGGCGGCCGCGCGCCGCTCGCCGACGAACTGGTCCAGGGTCTCGCGCAGCTCGTCGACGCCTTCCCCGGTCAGCGCGGACAGCGGCAGCACGGTGGCACCCGGTTCGCCGTGCTCGCCGAGCGCGATGCCGTCCTCGTCGAGGAGGCGCCGCAGGTCGTCCAGGACCTGTTCGGCGGCGTCGCCGGGCAGCCGGTCGACCTGGTTGAGCACGATGAACATCACCTCGGCGTGCCCGGCCATGGGCCGCAGGTAGCGCTCGTGGAGCATCGCGTCGGCGTACTTCTCGGGGTCGACGACCCAGACCACGGCGTCCACGAGGGCGAGCACCCGGTCGACCTGCGCGCGGTGGGCGGGCGCGGCGGAGTCGTGGTCGGGCAGGTCGATGAGGACGAGCCCGTCGAGGCGCGCGTCGCCGTGCTGCCCCTGGAGGGGCCTGCGCCGGGAGCGGCCCGGGATGCCGAGCCGGTCGAGCAGCCCTGCCGCGCCGTCGGTCCAACTGCACGCGATCGGCGCCGACGTGGTCGGCCGGCGCAGCCCGGTCTCGGACAGCGGCACGCCCGCGAGGGCGTTGAACAGGGTCGACTTCCCGCTCCCCGTCGCGCCGGCCACCGCCACGACGGTGTGCCGCGCGGAGAGCCGGCGACGGGCGGCGGCCTCGTCGAGCACCCGGCCCGCCTCGGCGAGGGTCGGCCCGTCGAGCCGCGTCCTGGACAGGCCGACGAGCTCGCGCAGCGCGTCGAGACGCTCCTTCAGCCGCCCGTCGTCGTGCGGTCCCGGGTCGGTCTGCGGGGCCGCCTCCAGGAGGTCGCCCGCCAGTCCGGCGGCCCGCCGCGCGATGAGCCCGTCGTCCCAGGCGCCGCCGCTTGCGGCCGTCTGGCCGGACGGTACGAGGTGTTGCCTGTTCTGCGACCGACCGCTCTGAGGCCGGTCGTTCGGGGACGGGTCGTTCTGCGACTGGTCGTTCTGAGGGGGCTGACCGTTCTGGGGCTGACCGTTCTGGGGCTGGCCGGTTCGGGGCTGACCGGTTCGGGGCTGACCGTTCTGAGGCTGGTCGGAGTACTCGGTGTTGTGGTCCGTGACGGCGGTCACCGCCCTCACCTCTCCTTCTGCAGCAGCGAAAGGGCCGCGATCAGTTCGGCCTGGGATTCCGGGGTGACGCCGAACCCGTCGATCGGCGTGAGCCGGCGTTCGCGCTCCGCGCCGAGCACGGTGTCCAGGTACTCGCCGAGCAGCCGCCCACCGCGGTCGCGCAGCTTCAGGGCGGCCTGGGCGCCGATGCGCTCGGCGAGGTGCTCCCCCGCGGCCCTGGCCCGCCGGCCGCCGAGCAGGGCGGTGGCGACCAGCGCGGCGACGCTCTCGGGCTCGGGCGGCGCGACGCCCTGCAAGTCGCCGACGGCCCGCACCTCTTCCTCCGCGTACTCCTCCAGGACCCGCCGCCAGCGCCGTACGGCCATCCCGATGCGGTGCTCGGCGCTCTCCAGCTCGGGGTCCCGGCCGGCCAGTTCGGGTGCGGCGCCGCCCGGTTCGCGCCGCCACGCCTCGTCGACGCGCTGGTCGGCGGCGCTGACGGCGCACAGAAGAAGCGCGCTGAGACTCTCCACGAGCGCGTCGAGGAGTTCTCCGGCCGAGCAGTCCAGCGGATAGCTCCGCCACCGCTTGAGGGCGTCTCCGGCGAGCACGCCGCCTCCCTGCAAACGCCTCCGTACGCGCGCGTGCTCGTTCTCGTACGCCTCCTCGACCGCGGTGGTGAGCCGGACGGCGGCCGAGTGCTGGGCGGCGACGGCGGCGGCCAGCTCCGGCATGCGGGCCCGGAGCGAGTCGAGGACGCCGCGCGCCGTGCGGGTGACGGCGATGGCCCGGGCGTCGGGGTCCTGGGCGCGGTGGGTGAGCCAGGCCCGCAGGGGGGCCACGGCGGTGGCGGGGAGCAGGCCGCCGTTCCCGGTGGACTCGGGCAGCTCGGGCACGGTGAAGCGCGGTACGTCGCCGAGTCCGGCCTTGGTGAGCAGGGCCCCGTACTGGCGCGACACTTCGGCGAGGACCTGGTGCGGGACGCGGTCGAGGACCGTGACCAGGCTGGCGTCGTACTCCTTCGCGGTACGCAGCAGGTGCCAGGGCACGGCGTCGGCGTACCGGGACGCGGTGGTGACCATGATCCAGACGTCGGCGGCGGTGACGAGCCGCGCCGCGAGGAGCCGGTTCTCGGCGACCAGGGAGTCGACGTCCGGCGCGTCGAGCAGCGCGAGCCCCGGCGGCAGGGTGCCCGCGGTCTCGACCCGGAGGACCTGTTCGCCCTCCTCCAGTACGGGGTCCAGCGCGTCGTCGTCCCCGTCGGCGGCCTCGTCGTCGGCCTGGCGGGGCACCCACACGCGCGTGAGGTCGGGCAGCACCCGCATCCCGGAGAACCAGTGGTGGTCGTCCGGATGGCAGACCAGCACAGGTGTACGGGTCGTCGGCCGCAGCACTCCGGCCTCGCTGACCACGCGCCCTACGAGTGAATTCACCAGAGTGGACTTGCCGGCGCCGGTCGACCCGCCGATCACGGCGAGCAGGGGCGCTTCGGGGGCGCGCAGCCGGGGCACCAGGTAGTCGTCGAGCTGGGCGAGCAACTCGTTCCTGTTGGCACGCGCGCGTGGCGCCCCCGCCAGGGGGAGCGGGAAGCGCGCGGCGGCGACACGGTCGCGCAGCGCGGTAAGTGCGTCGAGCAGCTGAGGCCGTACGTCCAAGGTCACCACATGCGAAGAATGCCCAATTTCGTGCGCTTTCTGAAGCATATGAGAGCACCTGCGCGCCGATAACACGCCAGAACAGACCAGGAGGCCCATCCGAAACCCTCCCCAGCCCCGTCGGAAGGCCCGGACAGCACCCCACAAGGCGCGTGATACGTCACAGGGAGCACACAGCGGGACGGAAGCGGAGACAGGGGGCGCAGGCATAACGAGTGCACAACACCCGTGGCTGGAGTCGCCAAAAGCGATGCGGGATTCGTACCTACCTGCGATTATCAGGACCGCTTCACTGAACCTCCACATCGAGTCGCGGAGGCGAAGCAGCAAGGACTGGGACTCGGGAGCCCTATCCTTGTCCCCGGCAAGGTCATGGATCACCCCCACATCCACCCGGCCGAGCCACCGGCCACACACCGGCCCCCGTAGCTCAGTGGATAGAGCAGGCGCCTTCTAAGCGCTTGGCCGCAGGTTCGAGTCCTGCCGGGGGCGCCTCTCAGAGGCCTCACTTCAGTGGGGCCTTTCTGCTGACCAGAGGCCCTTTACGTGCACATGCAGAAGCCCCGGCCTCTCCCCCGCCGATCATGGGGTGGGTCCGGGACTGTCCGGCTGAAACCGGGTCTCTGCGGGTCGCTGTGTCGAATACGTGTCGAAGTTTTCGGCGGCGGGGCGGTCGGTGGCTCAGTCGGAGTCGGGCAGGTCTTCGAGATCTCCTGCCGCTTCGAGCCGCCTCTTCAGGTCCGGCAACTGACCGTCGACGCACCGGGCGTAGATCGAAAGCAGCACGGGGACGCTGTTGCCTGCCCAGTCGGCCACCTGAGCGGGCGGGATCCCGTCGTTGAGCCACTTGGTCAGGCGGGTGTGCCGGAGGTCGTACACGCGCTTGCCCATGGGTGACTCGAAGACGTGCGGGGGCAGCACGGCCTTGCGGGCGCTACGCCAGGCGCGCCGGAAGACGGAGCCGGCGAGGATGCCGGTCTTCTCGCCCTGGAAGAGGAGATCGCCGGGCTTCAGTTCTTCGTCCTCGATGTGCTGGCGGAGGATCCGGGTCAGGGCGGGGTGCCCCGGGACGGTTCGCGTCTCCCCTTCGGCTCGGCCTTTGAGGTCGCGCTCCTCGTGGATCTCCCCCGTGTCCGTCCACTGCTTGCCGACTTCCGGAGTCGCGGTGTGGATCAGGAGTTCGCACCACTGGTCGGCGGAGTCGACATCGGGCAGTTTCACGTCGGCCACGCGCATGGCCACTGCCTCTTCGGGGCGCGGCCCGCAGTAGTACAGGGCGGCGAAGAACGCGTGCAGCCGCTTACCACCCCGAGGCCGCTGACGGATCCAGTCGAGAAGCGCGGCAGCTTGCGCCGGATTGATCAGGCAACGCTTGTCCACCGCGTTCGTGGTCTTGGTGGTGGTCGTTGCTTCCTTGCCCTTGGGGAGCGGGTTGGTGCGCAGGATGCGACGCCGGATCGCGTACTTCATGACGACGTTGAGGATCCGACGGTGGCGCTTACGGGACCAGGCTGCGGCCTGCTTGCCGTCGAGGCGCGTATCGATGGCCCGAAGGACCTCGTCGACCTTCTCGGGGTCCTCCCAGACCGAGACGGGCAGGGAGTTCCGCTCGACCCACCGCAGGATGCTCACGACGTCCCGCGGAGCGTCCGGCCGGCGGTTGACGTTGAAGGCCCACTCCCGCAGAGCTGTGCGCAGGGCAACGGGGTCGAACTGGGCAGGTCGAGCGCGAAGCAGGGCGATCGTGATGGCCGTAAGCGTCTTGGCGGTGTTCTTCCGGCTGTTGCCGCCCAGTTGGGCCCAGCGCGCATCCACGTACTGAACAGCGAACGTGTACCAGCTCATGGAGGCCGCCTTGGAGCGGTGCGAGACGGGAAGACCCGTCGCAATAACGAACCCCTCGCCCTTGCTGGTCGCCTGGATCAACTCGGAGCGGAAACCTTCGGC
The DNA here is from genome assembly GCF_044750685.1 of Streptomyces sp. NPDC088785. NCBI lineage: Bacteria > Bacillati > Actinomycetota > Actinomycetes > Kitasatosporales > Streptomycetaceae > Streptomyces > Streptomyces sp. NPDC088785. Next base: position 92,754 of record NZ_JBIVKH010000019.1, on the reverse strand, counting down.
GAGTGCGACCGTGCCGAACGGCTCGCGCCAGGCCTTGCCGGCGACCATCCATCGCACCGTGTACGTGGTCTTGCGGGCGCCCTTGTACGTGAGGATCTTGTACACCTTGACGTCGTAGGTCGTCTCCATCAGGCGGCTTCCTCACGGTCGTCGAGCTAGAGACCGGGTAGGCCCAGGCCTTCCAGTCGTCTTGTCCGGCAGCGGCGGCCAAGTCGTGGAGGTGGGCGAAGGAGAGGGCTCCGGCGATGACGGCCTGGATGAGGACGGCGTCCGAGCGGAGCGCGCTGCGGGCCACCATGGGTCAGCCCTCCGTGGGGTCGTCGCCGTCGCGGAGCAGGGGCGGCAGAACCTCGATCGGGAGCGACAGGGCGAGCGCGGGAACGACGATGGGGATGAAGGCCGTGTCGGCCTCGTAGCGCCTCTCGTAGAGATCCAGCGCGCGAAGGAGGGCGACGGTGCGGGCGAAGTCCTCGTCGGCGTGCATGGGTTGGCCTCCTGTTTTCGGCATGGGCGGGGTAGGGAGCTGGCGCGGGGACGGTCGCGCCGACCGTGGAGCGGAGAGGGTGAGGCCGTGACCCGGCGGCTTTGGTGAGCGACACTGCAGCCGGAGAGAACGCGGCGACGGCGGGCCGGAAGGCGGCGAGCGCGGGCAGGTCCGGGGCGCGGTCGGCGTGGGCGTTGCAGAGGTTAACGGCGTCGCGCAGCGAGGTGTGCGGGGCGCGGATACGGGCCCAGCCGCCGGTCGAGTCAGCGGCGACGGCGATGCCGGGGGTGCCGGGTGAGATCTGGATGGCGGCGAGCACGGCGTCCGGAGAGATATCACCGAAGGCCATGTTGGCGCTGGTCTCGTCATAGATGCCGACCGTGCGGCCGAGCTGGGCGAGGCGGACAAGCGCGGTGATGATGCGGTCACGGCGGGCGAATTGCCTTCCGTAACCTTCCGTGGGCTGTCTAGTTGGGCGACCAGTCTTTGGGGTTAACCGAAAGGAGCCATGCCCCACAAGCAGTCAAGTCTAGATCGTACGAAACCCGCACGACTCCGTTCGGCAACCCAGCAGCGAAGGAATCGTTGATCAGGCGGGGGAAGTCATCCGTGACTTGGTAGAGATATTCCTCCACGACTCGGTAGGGGATCTCATGAGTCTTACGTTGGGCAGGGGTATAACCGCGCTTTCCAACTTTTTGCAGGAATCGCTCGCGGGCGGCCGGGTGGTTTCGCAGGTCCGCCGTCACTCTGTCCACGAGCTTGGGCAGAGTGTTGTTGGCAAGTTGATCCCGCGTCACGCGGAGACTGAAGAGGTGCAGCTCGCCAGTCACAGGTGCTGCCAGTTGATCCAGGCTTCGGATCGTGTGAACGCTGCCGGCGTCACCACTGCGCGCGGTGGCCTTAACCTCGACAGACCTGCACGGCCATTGGAAGTCGTGGCGGGACCCCTCGGAGGCTGTCCAAGCGTCTATGTTGGCCGGAGTCACGCCAGCCCACCGCACCAGGAACCACAGCTCCGCAAAAAGAGCCAAAGCGTCGTTACTTGTGAGGCGGCTCGCATCCACCCCCCAGAACCACTTCCACCGTTCGAGGACGTCGCCCACAGCGGCAGCCCTCTCTGCCCCCTGCAGGTCTCCTGCCTCGTGAATAATGTCGGCAGCCACAGCAGCGAAGGTCGTCACGGCTGCTGCTTCCAGGCAGGAAACATCTATATATTCGCTGACCGGTTGACCGGTCACTTGATGCTCTCCCACACGGACTTGTAGGCCTTTAGTGAGAGCATTTGGAGCCTGTGTGCCTGGTGGTACTTGTAGCAGCAGGTGGCAGTGCCCGTCGGCATCCACCGCGGCCCATAGATCTCCAGACGGCAGCTTTTCCGCAGATAGCAGGCCAGGCGCTGGAGCATCCGGAATCCTGCTCCAGATATTTTCTAGTTCGGCCGCGTTCACGGGCGCCTAGCCTTACGTCCGGCCACGTAGGACAGACTCCTCGGACTCGTGGAGTAGGGAAAAGAAACGGCGTAAGCCAGGACGCAATCGGGCCGCTCGGCTCGCTCATCGAACAGCCTACGGCGATTCTTCGCGTTCGCACCAATTCCGCTACTCGGATCGATTGGGTAGAGAATTAGCAATCCCTCCCGCGGCGACCGCTGAGACCTGAATGCGTCGCCGAGCGTGGTGAACTCCCCGGCCTTTTGCAATCTATTTGCCTCTTCAATCTGGGGCGACGTGAGTCCCTGCAGCTCATCCTCCGGCTCGGTCACAACACCAAGCGAGGAGGGATCCTTAATGAGCCTGCTGCGCTGGATCATGGCCACCTCAGGATGTCCCGAGATGCCCAAGTCAACTGTCTGATGCTCGCTAAGTTGCCTTCGAGCCGAGGATACCAACACTCGCCAGGATACGAGTTCATTATGTTGTGTCTGCGCCAGAATATAATTCGCGACGGACGGCACGTCGAAAGCGTTCTGATCGCTGAATTGGAAACGTTCGATGAAGCGGACTACTGCCTCGGCATTGACGCCTTCCCAACTCAGGCGACCTGGGTCTCCGCCGTATGGCTCCCCCAGTGATCCCATAAAAGTGCGAGCGGTCCGGAGGTTCTCACTGCACAGATTAAGAATCCTGGGATCGTCAAACGGGAAGCGGAGGGTCTGGATTTTCCTGCCATCGAAGGAGTCCTGTTGGAGCGAGGTTTCCTTCATCTTATTCTTGGCTGTCGGAAGCATTTTCTCGTGGCTACGGATACGCGGCGCCGCTTCCCATGGCGTGAGCTTCCGGCGGGCGTAGTGCTCGATCTGCCGTCGAAGCTCCTCCTCAATCGTAGCTAGATCGTGGAACCACGTAACGAGGGTCTGGGTACTGTACAAACGCGTTAGGTCTACGTAGTCGCCACGATAACCAAACCAGCGCCCCATCTGTAGGAGCGTGTCGTAGTAAGGGCTGCGTCTCACGAAGTATGAAATCAGGAGACCTTCGACAGTGACACCTCGGGAGAGCTTATTACCTCCGACCAGGACGGACTTCAGGCCCGGCTCAATCTCGAAATCGAGCTCGTCTTCATGGTTTGAGTTCAGAACCCGAACTTCTATCCCGGGGGTGAGCAGAGCATCCAGATGCTGCTCGATCTTCTCGAAAGGCGTGTCATTGTCCAGGTCCACCGAAGAAGTGAGCGGACGGAATTCTGTTTCCCATCGATCGCTTAGCACAGGCAGAAAATTCGCCCGATCATAGCGCCACTGCTGACGCATGTGGCCAAGCCCGGCGGTTATCTCGGCCGCAAGTTTATCCTGGGCTTCCTTGCGCATGTCGATGTGAACAAGCATGGTGCAAGGCTGATCGGCGCCACTTCTCTCCATTCTACCCGCAGCTGCCAGCAGAAAGTCCGTAAGAGCGCATTTTAGGCTGCTCGGGATTCTGGGGCTGTAAGGCTTTCGTTTCCCCTTCGGAGGAATTACCTGCTCCACCTCTACGTCCGGAACGATTCGAATGACGTCAAGTCCGTCGATCTGTCCGACCTCACCAGGGAGCTGCTCGCGACCGAACAGCCGGTCGGTGCCCACGTACTTCTGACCAGGGGGGTGGGGCAGGGTAAGAATGAAGTCCCGCGGGAAAAGGTCGTCCCCAACCTCGCGATCCTCGGCGTTGGGGTTGACGAGGATGTTGGCGAAAGGAGTGGCTGTATAGGCCACGTAGGAAACGCGCGCGAAACCGCGCAGGAGCCTCCTGATTCGGAGGTTGATCGCGCTGGGATCCAACTCGTCGTCCGCCGGCAGGTCGCCGTCAAAGTCCGCTGCCCTGAGGTCAAGTACCTCAGAGACTGGCTCGTCGTCGGGACGGTTGCCGCCTGTATTGACCGATGCCTGATCGGCCTCGTCGTCGACAACGAGAACCGGCACATGTTCGGGAACCTTGTTTTCGAGCCAGTCCAAAAGCCTGTCAAGGCGCGTTTTGTTCTTTTTTACCACCAGAATTACCTGGTTTTGTCCCTGTAGAGGTCCGACATTGACTCCCGGGTCGAAGTCGCCATCTAGATCGTCACGGGTCAACCAGGTCCAGTACTTCTCAGGGTCCCCCTGACCCACGCCCTTGGGGAACGGGACGTTTTCGTGACCGAGGTCGCGCTGAAGTCGCCTCTGAGTCTGCAGTCGAAGCGTGTTGTGAAGCCCTGAAAGCACGATAATGATCTTGTAGCCAGCGTCGGACGCCTTGGCGATCAGCGCGGAGAAGTTGCTCGTCTTGCCACTCTGTACGTGTCCCACGACCAGGCCGCGCACGCTGAATGGGTCCGTGTGCCGCGGGTTCTCCAGGTGGGCCAGTACCCGGTCGCTCGCAAGGTCGACGCTGTCAATCTCATAGTCTTGGCGGCGTAGTACGTGGCTAAGGAAGCGACGTTGGCGTGCCCAGTAGTAGCCCTCGGCGGTATCCCAATTTTCGGCCCAAGCCCTTGGCCCGCCCGTAGCGGTGAGCTCGGTTGGGCGCACGGTACGGATGATGGTGGTCGTTCGCTGCTGTTCCCAGTGGCGGCGAACGGCGTCGTGATCCTCGGGCGGCACGAGCCCCGGGTGCTGAGAGAGACTTTCCTCAAGGGTCAGGCTATCTCGGTCCATGATGGCCTTGAGGACGAAGAGGTGTCCCTCTATGCGGTTACCAACCGAGGTCATGCGCCACCTCCGGGGACATGGTGCGCAGGGCCGACAAGATCCGACTCAGAGCCTCATTCTCGCCAGCGTGATCGGCGGCAGCTTCCAGTGCCTGACGTGCTGACATGGAACCGGCAGCCGAGACCCGGGAGCTTGTGCCGACGCCCCGGTAGTTAGCCAACGTAGGTGAGAAAGTCGCGGGCCCGCTATTTGAGGACCGGTCACGGCCGGGCTTGCTGTGGGGTGGATGCACGCTGCGCGCTGGTGGTGCCGCTACTACGCCCGATGGTTTGGGACGTCTAGGCGGCGGGCTCGAAGGCCGTTGCTTCTGACGGTAGGCAGAGTCAGCCACCCTGCCCCATGTCTTCACCAGCGGAGCGATTTCCTTGCGCAGCTCTTCAGGAAGCGAGACTGATGCCTTGGCCACGTTAACTCCGAAGGAACTATCGAGCTCCGGGAAGAACTCAAGCGATATTCGGGCGAGTTTGGCGTGCTCATCGACAGCTCGCAGGCGGCACCAGCCACCAGACTGGATCAGGCGATCGGCTCGGTAGATGTAGAAGCCTTGCTGCCGATTCCAGCCCTTGGGTCCTGAAGCCCTCTTCCACGCGGCCTGCGAGGAGAATTGGTTTTGGTTGGGGAGCACAAAAGGACTCAGATGCACGATCCCGCTACCCTCTCTGGAGGGCACCTCTATGTCCTCCTCATGGAGGGCCGAGGCGTTCGACTCTGTGCGGCAGAACGGATCCCATGCTTCCACGGGGGTCCCATTTACCGTGATTTGAAGCGGATCTCGGTTGGCGACTTCTCCAGCAAGGAAACGATGGAACACCATACCCAAGTGCTCGTCGATGTCCTCAGCGTGAGCCATTAGCTGTTTCTTCGCCCACCCGCCGAATGGGTCCTGGTAGCGGAGAACTCGGTCGAGCCCTTCCCACAGGACGACCGTTCCAGCAGCCTCACCGAGCACGGACCTGCTCGGTTCGGGCAACTCGTCCGAGGACAGTCCGAAGATCTCCCAGTTGTCCACCTCCTCGATGTGATCGAGGTCGAGCTGACGTGCCTCCAGCACGGCACCAGGAGCGTCAGCGCGCGACACCACGGTCACCCGTCGACACTGAGAAGTTGATGCGGACTTGAGCCCGAAGCCGAAGCGCCCCAACTCCGTCCTGCCGTACTCACGGTCGCTTCCGTAGCGGAACGCCTCCGTCAAGGTCTCGGCGTCCATACCTCGTCCGTTGTCCGAAATGCGAATCCAAGAGCGTGTGCCGTCGAAGTACACAGTGATGTGCACAGCCGTCGCGTCTGCCGAGACGCTGTTGTCGACAACGTCCGCCACCGCATGACGCAGGTCGTAACCCAGGTTGCGAAGCGAAGTCAGCGTGCGCCGCGCTCGCGGCACCACTTGGATGGTCTTGCGTACAGCCACGAACGGCCCCCCACTCGAAACTCCCCCAATACTGCCATCTCTAGCGGACAATGACGACGAGTACTGCTGGCCAGCTAGGGGACTGTCCTGTAAGTGGGTCCAAGGGCCGACGGTCTTCGGAGGAAGACGAGCGGGGCCCTCTCGATGCAGACTCGCAGGACGCCCGCCAACCTGCGGGCGTCCACATCGCTTGCTCACAAGTTGGAGCCCTGCCAGTGGGTACCGCGGTGCATGTGTTTGACGCTCACTCGCAGACCGAAGCGCCGGACGGTGACGACAGAGGACCCCGGTTGGTCCCCGGAGTCCTCCGTGGCCCGTGCTTCGGCTGGTTAGCCAAATGCCGACAGCGAGATTCCTTCGTCGCCGCGTTCATGGCCGGCTGAGTCGACCTGGGACAACCGCTGTCCGCGGCTTGCGGCAACTCTGAGAGTTGTCCTCAGTGCCCTCACAAGGTCCCTTGCCCCCAGCGCAAGTCGGTCGGCGTCACCTTCTCTCCAGCGAGCAGCTCGTCAGCGTGTTCCAGTACTTCGGCAGCCAACCCCAGGTGGATGGCTTCGGTGGTGTTGGCCAAGCGGGACAACTAGCTGTTGGGGTTGTCCGTGCTCAAGTAGCAGGGCTAACCCTCGGGGCCAGACCAAGACAGGAGCCGCAGCTCGTCCGGTGTCGTCATCCTTCCCTCCAGTTCTCTGCGTGCGCGACGCGGGTAAGGCAGGCCCTTCGGTGGCAGATCAGATGGCACGTAGATGCGGGCCAGGCTGTGTGGGGAGGGGCCCTCGTTGTGGATGCACGGGAACTGAGTTAGTTCTGTGTTGGCCGGCACCCGCAGCAGAGGGACCAAGTGCCCTTGTGCCTGGAGTCGGGTGGTGCGGACGGTGACCCGCAGCGTTGGGCCAATCCCGCTCGTCTCAGAGCGCGCTCGGGCACCGCCGACATACGTGTGATGACGCGATGCGTGACCGACGAAGTTGCCCTTGCCGTGGGTCTTCTCGACCAAGCCCTCGCTCTGGAGGAGGGCCAAGGCGCTTCGCAGCGTCGATGTACTCACTCCGTAACGCGAAGCGAGGGTCGTCTCGGAGGGGAGGCGTTCGCCCGCTTTGAGTTCGCCTGTCGTGATCTGATTGCGGACGTCGTCAGCGATCGATTGGCGGCGAGAGGGCATTGCCGGTCACCACCTTCTCAGCGTTCGGAGGGCGATCAGGCGAGCCCGTGAGCCCATGTTCAAGAGATCGCCCGTTTCGAACCGGACCTGTTTGGTGCCTCCGGGAAGTTAGATGAGATCAACTACTCGATGCGGGCTGCCACCGACGCTGATGACGTCCTCGCGTCGGATGCTGGACGCAGTGATCTCGATGGATGCTGCCACGGCCTTCTTAGAACTCGTAACACGATCATGGAGAGGCGCATCTAACCTTGTTGAGGTGTCCTCCCTCGTTCTCATCGCCTCTTCGCACTCATCGGCGTCTGCTGCCCTCGTCTACGCGGCGCTCGTGGATGCGGAGTCCTGGCCGTCGTGGTCGGCCTACGCCGACGTCGAGTGGGATGTTCCCGCAGGTGTCGACCGGCCGGCACGCGTGGGGGACATGCGTACCATCCGCACGAGCACGGGGCGGACGTGCTGCCGCGAGCGCGTCGTTGAGATGGTTCCTGACCGGCGGTTCAGCTACGAACAGGCGTCAGGACTTTTCACATCTCATCGAGGGTCCGTCGACCTGGCCGGAGCCGCTCATGGGGGTACCGACATCACTTGGTCGGTGACCTACCGTCTCTCCCTGCCTCTTCTGGGCATGCTCCGGAGGCGGCGACTGCAGGTGTGGGCCCAGGACCTCGCGTCGTACGCCAACTCGATCGTGAGCCGCAACTCCTAGAAGCACTGCACGCGTTCATGATCCAATCTTTTGAGGCGTCTCCAGCAGATGACGCTACAGCCCAATGAGACGAAGGCGTCGTGGAGTTCTAGGCGCCGTTCCCATCGGACGGCGAGGCGTTTGAACTGGTGGAGCAGGGCAAAAGTCTGCTCGACGACGTAGCGGAGCTTGCCCAGGCCCTTGATGTTCGGGGCGCCCTTGCGGGAGATGACCGGCAGGATCCTGCGGCGTCGTAGTTCCCGGCGTACGGACTTCGAGTCGTACGCCTTGTCACCCAGGAGAGACTCGGGGCGTCGGCGTGGTCGGCCGGGTCGACCAGCGACGGGCGGGATGCCGTCCACCAGATTGAGGGTCTGGGTGATGTCGTTGACGTTCGCCGCGGTAGTGGTGACGTGCAGCGGGGTGCCTCTGCCGTCGCAGATCAGGTGGTGTTTGCTGCCCGTCTTCCGCCGGTCGACCGGTGACGGGCCGGTCGCGGCTCCCCCTTTTTGGCGCGGACGTGAGAGCCGTCCACGCATACACGGGACCAATCGAGTTCGCCGGCCGCGTTCAGCTCGGCGAGCAGGACGCGGTGCAGCTGCTTGAAGACGCCTGCCTCCTGCCAGCGGTCCAGACGGCGCCAACAGGTCTGCCCTGAGCCGAAACCCAGCTCCAGGGGCAGGAGTTGCCAGGCTATGTCCTGGTACAGGACATACAAGATGCCCTGCAGGCACAGTCGGTCATCAACTGGCTTCGGCCCGGGTGACCGCTCGGGCCACGGCGGGAGCAGCGGTTCGATCCGCGCCCACAAGTCGTCCTCCACGATCCACGGTCGAGTCATCACACGACACGAACGCCCGAATCATCACATCGGTCACGCCCGACCAGGACACCTCAACAACATCCTGTTACGAGCTCTTAGTGCCTAGGGCCCGTCTCTTTGACCAGTCAGTGAGTCGTGGTGGGCTGGTTAGCCTGATGCAATGACGGACACCGAGCTGATCGTTGACCTGCGCGGTCGGCTGATCGAGACACTCGACGACTTCTGGGATGCAGTTGCCGAGCCGTGCGGGCTGCCAGAGTGGTCCGGCCGGAACCTGGACGCGTGGTCGGACACGATTGAGACCCGGGGTATCTCTGAGGTGATCGACAGCCACGACATTCTGATCGTGCACGTCGACCAGCAGGGTCTCTTCGAGGGGCACCGGCAGGAGGCCAACGCCCTGGCCAGCATCTTTGACGGAGAGCAGAACCGGCTCGTCGTCCACGCGGCGGCCTGACGAATCCATCTGACGCCTTGCTCGGCGCCGGGTCCAGATGAGGATGGCGGCAAGGTGGAGTGCGGCCTGGTACGCGATGGCGAGCTTGTCGGTCCGCATTGCGAGGCCGCGCCACTGCTTGAGTCGGGCGATGCACCGCTCGACGGTATTGCGCTCCTTGTACGTCTCAGCGTCGAAGCCGGGCGGGCGGCCTCCGGCGCGGCCTCGCCGCAGACGGTGGCCGATCTGGTCGGCGGGCTGTGGGATGACGGCACGGATGCCACGTCGAGGGAGGTGTCCGCGGATCGCGCGGGAAGAGTACGCGCGATCGGCAAGGACGACCGCAGGCCGGGTTCTTGGCCTGCCGAGTCGGCTTCGCGGGATCCGGATTCCGGCCATGACTGCCTCGAAGGCCGGCGCGTCACCGGCCTGGCCTGCGGTGACATGGATGGATAGAGGCCGTGCCCGGCTGTCACTGGCCAGGTGGACCTTCGTGCTCAATCCACCGCGGGAGCGACCAAGTGCGTGATCCTCGGGCTCGGACCGTCCAAGTCCCCCCTTTTTCTTGCTCCGGCCGAGTGCTGGTGAGCCCGGCAGTCGGTGGAGTCCACAGAGACTGTCCAGCCCACGTCGTCACCGGCATCCGCCACTGCAAGGACTGCTGCGAGGACCCGTTCCCATGTGCCGTCCACGGCCCACCTGATTAGGCGTTTGTGTGCGGTCTGAAAAGACCCGAGCTCTCCTGGCAGGTCACGCCAGGGCGAGCAGGTGCGGTACTTCCACGCGATGGCTTCCAGGGTTCGGCGGTGGTCGGCCCACTGGCGTCCACGGGCCGGATCGGCCGGCATCAACGGCTCGATCCGGTCCCACATCGCATCAGTGATCACTAACCGGACAGACACATCCGATCAACTGACCAACCCACCAAAGAGACACGCTCTAGCCGCAGGTTCGAGCCCTACCGGTCCTACCGGGGGCACCTCCCAGAGGCCCTGCTTCCGTGGGCCTTCTCGCTGTGTCGAAGACGGGGAGACGCTGTTGCCCGTCCAGCTGGCCATTTAGAACGGGCGGGATCCGCCGGAAGCCGGAGCCGGCGAGGATGCCGGTCTCCACATCCTTTGAAGCTGCCCGATGTCCGGAGAGACGGCCGTAAGTCTGGTGTCCGCGAGGATCACCACACGGAGCCCAGTCTGTCACCAGACCGACTCGGGCACCTTGCCGAGCTCTTGACGCCACAAGCTCAGTGTGTCCCCCACGGCGACCTCCTTCATCAGTCCTTAGCCCCCCTGGGCTTCGGTTCTCGTCCGGATCTCGGGGCCGGCAGGCAGTTCGCGTCTGGTTCCCTGCGGGCCATGCCCGAGGCCATGAACGTCATCGTTGTTCAGCGCCGCACCTGGCAAAATCGGCGGACCAAGTGGCACGACGTCGGGGAGCTGAGCTCGGTGGGTGGCAAGCTGTGTGTGGGGGAGGTCCTGCGGTCCGCGCGGGACAGGGACCCGTCCGTCCCGGTCATGGCCGGTCACCCGGACATCCACCACGTCACGGCTTCGGACGTCCTTGCCCAGGTACAGGTGAACGAGGGAATCAACCCGATCCGTGAGGTCAGGGTTTCCGGCGTGGCACGGCGGCCCGCGATCCTCATCCGTTCGAGTCCGTGGAAGGCCGGATCGGTCGAGACGCCGTGGCACGACGAGTTCGACCTGCGTCGGGGCCGTGTCAGCTATTTCGGGGATCATCGCGTCGATCACAGCGTCCCGGTGGGCGCCACGGACGGCAATCGCGCGCTGCTGCGAACCTGGGAAGGTCACCGAGCCGCCACCGCTCGTGAGCGTGCCCTCGCCGCGCCGCTGCTCGTCTTCGCCACCGTGACGCGCAACGGGACCCCCAAGGGGTACGTCAAATTCTGCGGTCTCGGAGTCATCGAGGACGTCGAGGAGGTCCAGCAGCAGGACAGGGGGCGCCCGTTCCCCAACTACCGCTACGAGCTTGCCCTTCTCGATCTGGAGCACGAGAACGACCAGGTCAGTTGGGCGTGGATCGAGGCCCGCGGGGATCGTCGGCTCGAAGCACGGGAGACCCTGGCGGCGGCGCCCAGGTCGTGGCGCCGATGGGTGGAGCACGGCCACGCCGTACTACCCGAGATCCGGCAGCGGCCGATGGAACTGGATGAGCCCGTCGTGCGCGGTCGGGCCGCCGACGGGCCCGTGGACGATGCCTTGCCCCCGGCTCTTCCCCGGCCACGCGACGAGAACGCCCCGCAGGCGGGCGAGCGGGACGGCGCGCGGCAGAGGCTCACGGTGGAACAGCTCATGGAGAGGCTGCGGAACCTCAAGGTTCATCAGCAGAACGGCCGCTCGAGCCGCCACAAGCCGCTGGCCCTCATGTGGGCCATCGCCCGGAACTCCCGTGGCGGGTCCCGGCTCGTCCCCTGGCCGGAGTTCCGGAGGGAGGTCGGTGCGCTGCTCGTCGAGTACGGGCTTCCTCAGTCGTCGTCCACACCGGAGTACCCGTTCTGGCACCTGCGGACGAGCGGGCTCTGGGACGTGCAAGGGGTTCCGCCGGAGCAGCAGGGGAAGGTCAGCGCCGCAGCGTTCGACAGGGCGGCTCCGGAGGCAGGTTTCACCGATCAGGCCGACAGACTGCTGAGTGATCCGTTCGTGCGGTCCCAGGCGATCGCCGTCCTGCGGGAGACCCACTTCGCCGAGTTCGCCCAGCATGAACTGATGCTGCAACTGGGCCTGGAGGGCTACGAGAGCGCCAGTGGCGTCGAGTCGTCCGCCACCGAGGAAGAGGAGCGGGATAGGGAGCCCGTCGGGCGTCGGGCCACGCACACGTCGCGCCTGGTCCGCGATGTGGCGCTGGCCAAGAGGGTCAAGGAAATGCACGAGGACCGGTGCCAGGTCTGCGGCATTCGTATAGCGACACGGTTCGGCACGTACAGCGAAGCAGCTCATATCCGCGGGCTCGGCCGGCCGCACCACGGGCCCGACGAGCTGGCCAACCTTCTCGTGCTGTGCCCCAACCATCACGTCCAGTTCGACTTTCTGGCGCTCTACATCGACCCGCACGGTGTCGTCCGCGAGACGTGGGACGGCAGACGCAGCGGCGAACTTCGGCGCCTTCCGGGTCACCCCATCAGTGAGGCCCATCTCCGCTATCACCGCGCGCTGTGCGGCAGGGACACCTCAAAGGACTCGTCCGCGGAACCGCGTCGCACGACGGCACCGTCAGCAGCGTTGCCCGAACGGTGAGCCCGGCCGGCCGTCCTCATTCCCCGCACCGGACGCAGATCTCGGATCCGGGACGTCCGTACTTCTGCGTGTCGCAGCGGGCGCATCGGGGGCGGCGCGGGCGAGCCGTCGGCCCGTGGGGGGCGGCGGGGCTTCCGTACGGTGTCCGACCTCGTGGCGATCCGTCCACCCGCTCCTCCACGGAGGACCTCGTCACGGTGGGCTCTTCGGGGGTCGGGGGTCGGCGTCGTCGGTGTTCGTCGTCCAGCGCCTGCTGGATCTCTCTACGATTACGGGCCGCTTCCCGCGTTCGCCGCGACCGCCACCTGCCGAGCAGCAGGAGAAGCAAGCAGGCATCCACGGTGGCGCACATGAACACTCCGCCGAAGTAGTCGCCGTCCACTGCCCAGCCGAGCGCCGCACACAGCAGGGCGAGAGCGGTGACGCAGACGATCAGGACGAGGAGAACCGTGGCCCGGTCGATTCTGAGATCGACATGCCCGGGGGACGCAGCTCCGTCTCCGCGCCAATGCGGGGCCACCCATGTGCCGTCGGCACGTTGATAGCCGCGAACCTGTGGCACCGCTCCCCCATACCTGGCGTCCGAGAACAGCCTTCTCGCCGACTGGTCGCGCCTTCAGCGCGCACTTTAGGGTCAGCCCACCCGCGTGTGAAGGGTCAGCCCACCCGCGTGTGAAGTGTGCAGTGTGCAGAAGGCGATCTTCTGGCCATCTCTCCTCCTGCCGGGTGGTGCCACGTGGCACCACTCAACGAGTCATCAGCGTCCGAGCGACGCGTTCGGCTCCGTGATGCCAGCTAGGTGCCGTCACATTTTCCCAGCTCAGGGCGGCTTTCGACAGCAACGAGCAAGGTCTTAGCGCCTTAGCGCTTGCGCATGGCACCACAATGGTGCCACTATGACGTCATGGACCTCACGCCGTACGTCGACACTCTGCACCGGGAACTCGCGGTGGCCGCCGAAGCCGGTGGGGATGATGCTCGCGAGTTGGCCGAGCGGCTCACCGCGCCGTTGGAGTCGGCGACGCGACTGACGCTGCTCAACGTGCTCTCCGCCGCCATGGACGAGATCACCCGCGATCTCGCGCCGGGCTCGGTGGACGTGCGGCTGCGGGGACTCGACCCCGACTTCGTGGTGACGCTGCCGCCCGGCGACACCGCCGACGACCAGCGCGGGCCGCAGCCCGTCGAGCCGGTCCGGGCGGCCGTGGCCGACACCGCGGACGACGGCAGCACCGCGCGGGTCAACCTGCGACTGCCCGCCCACCTCAAGGCCCGCGCCGAGGAGGCGGCGAGCCGGGAGGGGCTCTCGGTCAACGCCTGGCTGGTGCGGGCCGTCTCGGCCGCCGTCGACCCCGGCCAGGGACAGCCCCGTACGCCCGAGAAGGGGCGGTCCGTGGGACAGAGCTTCACCGGCTGGGTGCGCTAGCCGCGGCCGGTCCGACACGCCGGACGACCACGTTCAGGAACCTTCACGAAATCACCCACGAGTCACTAGGACGGGACAGCCATGCCTTCTTTCGACAGCCCCAAGCCCATCTCGGTCACCGCCACCCTGGACGCCGGATCCCTCCTGTTCCTCGCGGGCGACCGCGTCGACACCGTCGTGGACGTGCGGCCCCGCAACGTGAAGAGGGAAGTCGACGTCCGCGCCGCCGAGCAGACCGAGGTCTCCTTCTCGGGCGGCCGGCTGACGCTCCGGACGCCCAAGGGGAACTTCTTCGGCCTGGGCCGCACCGGCACCGTCGATGTCACCGTGGAACTGCCCGCCGGTTCGGCGCTGGACGTCACCGGCGCCTGGGCGCAGGTGCGCGGCGAGGGATCTCTCGGCGAGGTCCGGGTGAAGACCTCCGCCGGTGACGTCCGCTTCGACGCCACCGGGCCGCTGCACCTCACCGCCTCCCACGGGTCCATCTCCGTGGACAGCGTCGCCGGGCCCGCCGAGATCACCACCAGCTCCGGCAGCCTGCGGCTCGGCACCGTCGAGGGCACCGCCGTACTGAAGAACTCGCACGGCACCACCACCGTCGGGCACGTCACCGGCGCCCTCCGGGTCAACGGCGCCAACGGTGACATCACCGTCGAGCGCGCCGAGGGCTCGGTCACCGCTACCACCGCCAACGGCACCCTGCGCGTCCTCGACGTCACCAGCGGCACCGTCCAGCTGAAGACCTCCAACGGCGCCATCGAGATCGGTGTCCGCGAGGGCACCGCCACCTGGCTCGATCTCAACTCCGGCTCCGGGCAGGTCCTCAACCGGCTCGCCGAGGCCTCGGGGCCCGACCAGAGCGAGAACACCGTCGAGGTCACCGCCCGTACCAGTCACGGCAACATCGAAGTCCGCCGCGCCCGCCTCGTCTGAGACCCGCCCCGGGCCACCGCATCGCCGGACGGCCTCCGGTACGGCCTCCGGCACTGCTCCCCGTACGGCTTCTCACCGGTTCAGCCCGTCAGCGGGTGCGCCGGCCGCATCCTCCGGCCCCTTCGCGCCCGCTCCCCTCTTCGCCTTTTCGTCTCTTCGCCTCTTCTTCTCTTCGTCTCTTCTTCTCTTCATCTGCTCTTCTCGCCTCGTCCCGTACGGGAGGACCCCATGCCAAGTTCTGTCATGCACACGTCTACATCGGCCGCCGTCTCCGCCGTCGGCCTGCGCAAGTCCTACGGCGACAAGACCGTCCTCGACGGCATCGACCTGCACATCCCCGCCGGTTCGGTCTTCGCGCTGCTCGGGCCGAACGGCGCCGGCAAGACCACCACCGTGCAGATCCTGTCGACCCTCATCCCCGCCGACGCCGACAGCGGCGACGTGCGGGTCGCCGGGCACCGGCTCGTCGGCGAGGCGCAGGGCGTCCGGGCCGCGATCGGTGTCACGGGGCAGTTCTCCGCCGTCGACGGGCTGATCACCGGCGAGGAGAACATGCTGCTCATGGCCGATCTGCACCACCTGCCCAAGAAGGAGGGCCGGCGGGTCGCCGCCGAGCTGCTGGAGCGGTTCGACCTCTCCGACGCCGCGCGGAAGCCCGCCTCCACCTACTCCGGCGGCATGAAGCGGCGGCTCGACATCGCCATGACCCTCGTGGGCAGTCCGCGGATCATCTTCCTCGACGAGCCCACGACCGGGCTCGACCCCCGCTCCCGGCACACCATGTGGGGGATCATCCGCTCGCTCGTCGCCGACGGCGTCACCGTGCTCCTCACCACCCAGTACCTCGAAGAGGCCGACGAACTCGCCGACCGGATCGCCGTGCTGCACGACGGCAAGATCGCCGCCGAGGGCACCCCGGACCAGCTCAAACGGATCGTCCCCGGCGGGCACATCCGGCTCCGCTTCACCCACCCCGACGCCTACCGGGCCGCCGCCGACGCGCTCCAGGTCGCCACCCGCGACGACGAGGCCCTCACCCTCCGGGTCCCCAGCGACGGCGGTCAGCGCGAACTGCGCGCCGTGCTCGACGTGCTGGACTCCGTCGAGGTCGAGGCCGACGAACTCACCGTGCACACCCCCGACCTCGACGACGTGTTCTTCGCCCTCACCAGCCCCATCCCCGACCCCACCAGCCCCGCCGCAGCCAAGGAGACCACCCGATGAGCGCCCTCGCCCCCGCCCGCCCGTCCTCGTTCTCCCTCGCCGTGCGGGACTCCGCGACCATGCTGCGCCGCAACCTCCTGCACGCGCGCCGCTACCCGTCCCTCACCCTGAACCTGCTGCTCACCCCGGTCGTGCTGCTGCTGCTCTTCGTCTACGTCTTCGGGGACGTGATGAGCGGCGGCGCCGGCCGCGACGCCTACCTCGCCTATCTCCTGCCCGGCATCGCGCTGATGACGGTCGGCTCCACCACCATCGGCACCGCGGTCTCCGTCGCCATGGACATGAGCGAGGGCATCATCGCCCGGTTCCGCACCATGGCCATCCACCGCGGGTCGGTGCTCATCGGGCACGTCGTCGGCAGCGTCGTGCAGTCCGTCGCCGGTGTCGTGCTGGTCGGCGCGGTCGGGGTGGCCATCGGGTTCCGGTCCACCGACGCCACCGCCCTGGAATGGGTCGCCGCCGTCGGGCTCATCGCCCTCTTCTCCCTCGCCCTCACCTGGATCGCCGTCGGGATGGGCCTGATCAGCCCGAACGCCGAGGCCGCCAGCAACAACGCGATGCCGCTGATCTTCCTGCCCCTCATCTCCAGCGCGTTCGTGCCGCTGCACTCGATGCCGGGCTGGTTCCAGCCCATCGCCGAGTACCAGCCCTTCACCCCCGCCATCGAGACCCTGCGCGGCCTGCTCCTCGGTACCGAGATCGGCCACAACGGCTGGCTCGCGGTCGCCTGGAGCGTCGGGCTCACCGCGCTCGGCTACTTCTGGTCCGCCGCCACGTTCCACAACACCGGGAAGCGGTGACCCCTGCGCGGGCCGCAGGCCCCCGGTCTCAGAACCTCAGCTCCCCGTGGGCACCCGCCGGAACGGCCGGTGCCGCGGGGCGCACCGGTGTCACGGTCCGGTACCGCTCCCCCGGCGCGGGCCGCGGATCGCGCTCGCCCTTGTTCGGCCAGTACGCCATCGCCCGCTCGGCCTGCGCCGTGATGGTCAGCGACGGATTGACGCCCAGGTTCGCGGAGACCGCCGAACCGTCCACCACGGACAGGCCCGGATGCCCGTACACCCGGTGGTACGCGTCGACGACCCCGGTGGCCGGCGACTCCCCGATGACGCAGCCGCCGAGGAAGTGCGCGGTGAGCGGCTTGCCCAGCAGCTCGCCGAGGTTGGTGCCCGCGAAGCCGTTGAGGGACTCGGCGATCAGCCCGGCGGCCTGCCAGCCCTCGGGGATGTGCACCGGATTGGGGCGGCCGTGGCCCTGCTCGGCGGTGAGCCGCCCGCGCCGGGTGAGGCCGGTGGTGAGGGAGTTGTCGTGGGTCTGCATGACGAGCCCGATGATGGTCCGCTCCGACCAGCGCCGCAGCGCGACCGTGCGGGCCACGAGCACCGGGTGGGAGACGAAGGCGAGCGCGGCGGCCAGCGGCTTCGGCAGGTTCTGCCGGTACTGGGGTACGCAGATCAGGGCCATGAGGTTGGAGCCTTTGCCGTAGCGGACGTTCTCGATGTGCGTGGTGGGGTTCGGGTGCACGGAGGACGTGATGGCGACCCCGCGCGTGAAGTCCAGGTCGGTGCGGCCGAGCCGGCGCGGCCAGGTCAACGCCCCCACCAGCGCCTCGGAGTTGGTGCGGGTCAGCACGCCGAGCCGCGCCGACAGCCGCGGCAGAGCCCCCTCCGCCTTCATGCGGTGCAGCAGGGTCTGGGTACCGTAGGTGCCGGCGGCGAGGACGACGCGCCGGGCGCGCAGCACGGTGCGCCGGCCCGGGCGGCGCCGGTCGGTGGGCACGGTCGTGATCTCGTACGTGCCGTCGTCGCGTTCGCGGAGCCGGGTGACGGTGGTGAGGGGGCGGACCTCGGCGCCGATGCGTTCGGCGAGGTGCAGATAGTTCTCGGTGAGGGTGTTCTTGGCGCCGACCCGGCAGCCCGTCATGCACGAGCCGCACTCGGTGCAGGCGGCGCGGGCGGGTCCGGCGCCGCCGAAGTAGGGGTCCTGGACCGTGGCGCCCGGCTCGGCGGTCGCGGTGCCGTCGGCGTCCAGGCCGTCGCCGAAGAAGACGCCGACGGGGGTGAGCCGGAAGGTGTCGCCCGCGCCCATCTTCCGGGCCGCCGCGCGCAGCAGCACGTCGGCCTCGGTGGTGGTCGGGTTGGTGCGCACGCCGAGCATCCGGCGCGCCTGGTCGTAGTAGGGGGCGAGTTCGGTGCGCCAGTCGGTGATGCCCGCCCACTGCCGGTCCTCGAAGAAGGCGGGCGGCGGGACGTAGAGGGTGTTGGCGTAGTTCAGGGAGCCGCCGCCGACGCCCGCTCCCGCGAGCACCATCACGTTCTTCATCAGGTGGACGCGCTGGATCCCGTACAGGCCCAGGCGCGGTGCCCACAGGTAGTCGCGGAGCTTCAGGGACGTGCGCGGGAGGGTGTCGCGGGTGTAGCGGCGGCCGGCCTCCAGGACGGCGACCCGGTAGCCCTTCTCGGTCAGTCGGAGGGCGGCGACGGAGCCGCCGAACCCGGAACCGACGACGATGACGTCGAAGTCGGCCACCGGGTCGGGGTCGGCGGCGGGGTCGGGGCCGGCGCCGGGGGCGGGGTCCGTGCCGGGGCCGGTCCGGGTGTCCTCCGGCGGGGTGGCCTCAGGCTCAGGCACCGTAGAGCTCCTCTATCTCCCGCGCGTAGGCCGCCATGACCACCGGGCGCTTGATCTTGAGGGACGGGGTGAGGAGGCCGTTGTCCTCGGTGAACTCGCCCTCCACCAGCGTGAACTTGCGGATGGACTCGGCGCGGGACACCGCTTCGTTGGCGTAGTCGACCGCCTTCTGCACGTCGGCGACGATGCGCGGGTCGCGGATCACCTCGCTCAGCGGGGTGTCGGCGGGCATCTTGCGGACGGCCAGCCAGTGCGCCACGGACTCCGGTTCGAGGGTGATGACGGCGGCGACGTACGAGCGGTTGTCGCCGACGACGATGCACTGGCCGACGGGCGACCGGCTGCGCAGCCGGTCCTCCAGGACGGCCGGGGAGACGTTCTTGCCGCCGCTGGTGACGAGGATGTCCTTCTTGCGTCCGGTGATCGTGAGGTAGCCCCCGTCGTCGAGCGCGCCGAGGTCGCCGGTGGCGAACCAGCCGTCGGGGTCGAGGACTTCGGCGGTCGCCGCGTCGTTGTTCCAGTACGCGCCGAAGACGATGCCGCCCCTGACCAGCACCTCGCCGTCGTCGGCGATGCGGACGGCGGTGCCGGGCACCGGGGTGCCGACGGTGCCGGGGCGGGGCCGCAGCGGTGGGGTGATGGTGGCGGCGGCGCTGGTCTCGGTGAGGCCGTATCCCTCGTAGATGACGATGCCGGAGGCGTAGAAGAAGAGGTTGAGGTTGCGGTCGAGGGGCGAGCCGCCACTGATCGCGTACCGCAGCCGGCCGCCGAGCTCCTTGCGTACGCGGCGGTAGACGAGGAGGTCGTACAGCCCGGCGGCGAGCCGCAGGCCGGGGCCGGGTCCGGGGCCGGTCCCCAGGAACTTCGCCAGGTGCCGCTCGCCGAAAGCGACGGCGATCCGGTCGGCCCGGTCGAAGGAGGAGCCGCGGCCGAGCTTCTCCGCGGTGGCCCGCCCGGTGTCGTGGATCTTCTCGAAGAGGTACGGCACGCCGACCACGAACGTCGGGCGGAACGAGCGCAGTTCGGGCCGCAGCTCGTCCGGCTTGATGCTCGCGCAGTGCCCCAGCTCGATCCGGGCCAGCAGGCACGCCACCTGGATGGTGCGGCCCAGGATGTGCGCGAGCGGGAGGAAGAGCAGCGTCGAGGCGGTCTGGCCGGTGATGGCCCGGAAGATGGGGTGCAGCAGTTCGACGGTGTTGGCGGCCTCCGCGTACAGGTTGCCGTGGGTCAGGACGCAGCCCTTGGGGCGGCCCGTGGTGCCCGAGGTGTAGCAGATGGTCGCGATGGTGTCGGGGGTGAGGGCCGCGCGGCGTGCGGTGACCTCGCCGTCGGGCAGGTCCCGGCCCAGCCGGGCGAGTTCGAGGACGTCGCCGTCGTCGATCCGCCAGATGCGCGGGCGCTCGGCGGCGGGCAGCGCGGCCTCGGCGGCGGCGGCGTTCTCGGCCGTCTCCACGATCAGCAGGCGGGCGCCGGAGTCCCGCACGATCCACGCGATCTGCTCGGGCGCGGAGGTGGCGTAGATGGGGACGGTCTGGCCGCCCGCCGCCCAGATCGCGAAGTCGAGGACCTCCCACTCGTAGCGGGTGCGGGACATCAGCGCGACGCGGCCGCCCGGTTCGAGCCCCGCGGCGATCAGGCCCTTGGCGGCGGCGGTCACCTCGCGGGCGAACGCGGCGGCGGTGACCGGCTTCCACCCGCCGGCCTCCTTGCGCCGCAGGACCACCGTGTCCGGCGCCTCGGCGGCGTTCAGGAACGGGATGTCGGCCGGTGTGCCGCCGTCCTCCGGTGGTGCGGCGAGCGGTTCGGCGCGCGCCTCGCGCACCACTCCCCGTTCGTCCCTGACGAGTTCGATCCGTACGCGGTCGGCCAGGTCGCTGTGCTTCCTCGCCCGCTTCAGATCCTTGCGTACGCCCATGACGGCTCCCGGTCGCGCGGCTGCTGCGGCACTGCTGAACTCAGGTGCTCCGCTCCCCGGTGAACGGTGGTGCGCGCACCCGGAGCTGAACTTACTCGGGAGTCAACTTACTCATGCGTAACGAAAATTCAATGGGTCCCGCGCGAATCGGCCGTCGCGGGCGGCGGATCAGCCCTCGGGGAGCCAGGCCTCGCCGTCGAGGACGTTGCGCATGCCCACCCACACCATGTTCATCAGCCGCAGCGTGACCGCCTCCGGCGACTGGCCGGGATGGTGCTCCATCCAGTCGGTGAGCGAGTCGGCCGCGCCGACCAGCGCGTGCGCGACGAAGTCCGCGTCCTGGCCGCCCAGGCGCGCCCCGCGCCCGCTGCGCGTGATCCCGTCCCGGATCAGGCCCGCGACCTCGGCCATGACCGCGCGCCGGGCCTCGGCGACGGCGGCGGCGATCGCCTCGGTCAGCTCGGACGCCTGCCGGTGCAGCACGACCCAGCTGTCGCGGTGCGCGGCGACGAAGGCGAAGAACGCCGACAGCCCCGCGTACAGCCGCCGTTCGGGCGCGGCGCCCGCGCCCCGGGCGGCCTCCTGGAAGGCGGCGACCAGCCGCTCGGCCTCCCGCCGCAGGCAGGCCAGGAACAGCCCTTCCTTGGAGTCGAGGTACAGGTACACCATCGGCTTGGAGATCCCGGCGAGTTCGGCGATCTCGTCCACGGAGGCCGCGTGGTAGCCACGCTTGGCGAAGATCGCCACGGCCACGTCGATGATCTGCTGCTCACGGACCTGGCGGGGCACGCGCTTGCGCCGCGCCACCGGCCGTCCCGCCGTGCGCCCTTGAGCCGCTCCCGATGTGCCCGTCACTCTTGTCAGCCTACCTACCTCGCCGTAACCTTACCAAGTAGTAAGTTTACTTGGCAGTAAGGAGCCTGGTCCATGAGTGGTGCCGACGACATCGCCTCGCTCGACTTCGCGAGCGTCACGCCCGAGGAGTTCGCCCGGATCGTGAAGGGCCTGTCCGCGAAGGAGATCAACGAGATCGCCCAGGACGCCCCGCTGCGCGCCCGGGTCCTGAAGGAGGTGTTCGGGCGCATGGAGCGGCAGTTCAAGCCGGACGTCGCCGGGTCGCTCGACGCGCTGATCCGCTGGAAGGTGACCGGCCAGGGCGACACCGAGGACGCGGTCTACGAGACGAAGATCGCGAACGCGACGTGCACGGTGACCGAGGGCCGCTCGAACGCGGAGCCGCGCGTCACGCTCGTGATGGGCGACGCCGACTTCCTGAAGCTGGTCTCCGGGAACTCCTCGCCGGTCACGATGTTCATGATGCGCAAGGTGAAGATCGCGGGCGATGTCGCGCTCGCGGCGGGCCTGACCCGTTACTTCGACATTCCCAAGGCGTAGGGGCGGGGCGGGGTTCGGTCATGGCATTCTCTCTCGAACTGGACGAAGAGCAGCGGGATCTGCGCGCCTGGGTGCACGGCTTCGCGGCGGACGTGGTCCGCCCGGCAGCCGCCGAGTGGGACGAACGCGAGGAGACCCCCTGGCCGGTCATCCAGGAGGCCGCGAAGATCGGCCTCTACGGGTTCGAGTCGCTCGCCGAGCTGTTCGGCGACCCGAGCGGCATCTCGCTCCAGATCGCCAACGAGGAGCTGTTCTGGGGCGACGCGGGCATCGGCATGGCGCTGTTCGGCACCTCCCTCGCGGTCGCCGGGATCTTCTCGTCCGGCACCCCCGACCAGCTGGCCGAGTGGGTGCCGCAGTGCTTCGGCGACGAGGACGAGCCCAAGGTGGCGGCCTTCTGCGTGTCGGAGCCGCAGGCCGGTTCGGACGTGGCGGCGATGCGGACGCGGGCCCGGTACGACGAGGCGCGCGACGAGTGGGTGCTCAACGGCCAGAAGGCCTGGATCACCAACGGCGGCATCGCCGACGTCCATGTGGTCGTCGCCTCCGTCGACCCGGACCTCGGCTCGCGCGGCCAGGCGGCGTTCATCGTGCCGCCGGGCACGCGCGGCCTCGAAGGCGCCAAGAAGATACGCAAGCTGGGGCTGCGCGCCTCCCACACGGCGGACGTCTTCCTCGACGACGTCCGCGTACCCGGGCACTGCCTGCTCGGCGGCAGGGAGAAGCTGGACGCGCGGCTCGCGCGGGCCCGCGAGGGCGGCCGGGCCAAGGGGCAGGCCGCGATGTCGACCTTCGAGGTCAGCCGGCCGACGGTCGGCGCGCAGGCGCTGGGCATCGCGCGGGCCGCCTACGAGTACGCGCTGGAGTACGCGGGCGACCGGCACGCCTTCGGGCGGCCCATCATCGAGAACCAGGCCATCGCGTTCGCCCTGGCCGACCTGCGTACGGAGATCGAGGCGTGCCGGCTGCTGATCTGGCAGGCGTCCTGGATGGCCCGCAACGACAAGGTGTTCGACGCCGGGCAGGGGTCGATGTCGAAGCTGCGCGCCGGTGAGCTGGCGGTGGCCGCCTCCGAGAAGGCGATTCAGGTGCTCGGGGGTGCCGGGTACAGCCGGGAGCATCCGGTGGAGCGGATGTACCGGGACGCGAAGATCTACACGATCTTCGAGGGGACCAGTGAGATTCAGCGGCTGGTCATTGCTCGGGCTATCTCGGGGCGGCAGATCCGCTGACTGCGGCGCGTGCCGGGGGGGGGCGGGGGGTCTTGGTGCCGGGGTGTCTTGGTGCCGGGGTGTTTTGGGCGTCGGGGTGTCTCGGGTGACGGTTGGCTCGGGGGGCGGTCGGCTGACGGTCGGTGGGGGCTGGTCGCGCAGTTCCTCGCGCCCCTGGGTCGTTCTTCGGCTATCCGGCCGGGGGGGGCTGGTCGCGCAGTTCCCCGCGCCCCTGGGCGGGTTGTTCTACGGCTCACCCGCCAGTGGCCGCGTCTCGCGCAGTTCCTCGCGCCCCTGGGCGGGTTGTTCCTCGGCTCGCCGGGCGGTGGCCGCGGCTTGCGCCGTTCCCCGCGGCCCTCGGTCGTTCTCCGGCTATCCGGTCGGTGGGGGCTGGTCGCGCAGTTCCTCGCGCCCCTGGGGGCTCACCGGGCGGTGGCCGGGGCTCTCGCCCCCGCGCCCCTCGGTCGTTCTCCGGCTGTCCCGGCGGTGGGGGCTGGTCGCGCCGTTCCCCCCGCCCCCTGGAGGGCGGGGGGACGCGGGGCTAGGAGACCACGTCCTTGTGGGCGAAGCCTCGGAAGGCCAGGGCGAAGAGGATCAGGGCGTAGGCCACCGAGATCGATGTGCCCTGGATCATGCCGCTCCACTCGGGCTGCGGCTGGATCATGTCGGCCCAGGCGAACTGCCAGTGCGCGGGCAGGAAGTCGCGCCAGTGGCCGAGCGCCGTCACCGCGTCGAGGACGTTGCCGACGATGGTCAGGAACACGGCCCCGCCGACCGCGCCCAGCGGATTGTCCGTCCTGGTCGACAGCCAGAACGCCAGCCCCGCCGTGACCAGTTGCGACAGGAAGACGTACGCGACGACGACGAGCAGCCGCTGGGCCGCCGTGCCCGCGGCCAGCGCGCCGCCGGTCGGGACCTCCAGCGGCCCCCACCCGTACGCGGCCGTGCCCACGGCCAGCGCGACGACGGGGAGCAGCACGATCGCGGCGAGGCTGAGCCCCAGCGCGACCGTCAGCTTGGACCACAGCAGCCGGGCCCGGGGCACCGGCGCGGCCAGCAGGTAGCGCAGGCTGGACCAGCTCGCCTCGGAGGCGATGGTGTCGCCGCAGAACAGGGCCACGGGGATGACGAGCAGGAACCCGGCGGAGACGAACAGCGTCGTCGCCGCGAAGTTGGCGCCGGACGCGGTGGCCGTGTCCATCAGCGTCACCCGGTCGCTCCTGCCGCCCGGGTCGCCGCCGATGGCGAACGCGATCGCCAGCACGAACGGCAGCAGCACCAGGACGGCGCCCATGGCGAGGGTGCGCCGCCGCTTGACCTGCCGGGCCAGCTCGACGCGCAGGGGCAGGGTGCGGCCGGGGCGGTAGCCGTCGGCGCGCTCCGCGGCGGGGGTGGTCGTCGTCATGCTCGTCCTCCGGGGCGGTGGGCGGCGGGATCGGGCACGGCGCGGGTCACGGCGCACCCCCGATGAGCGTGAGGAACGCGTCCTCCAGCCGCCGGTGCGGGCCGAGGGACTTCACCGGCACGTCGAGCCGCACCAGGTCGGCCAGCAGCCGTGCCGCGGGGGCGCCGTCGGGCTCGGCCGGGGCCGGGGAGAGCCGGATCAGGAGTCCGTCGTCCGCGCGGACGACGGACTCCACGCCCGCCAGCGCGGCGACCTTCTCGACCACCGGATCGGCGACCGGCACGGCCAGGCCGGCCAGCAGCGTGTCCCCCGAGCCGATGATCCGGTCGACGGGCCCGGCCTGCACCAGCCGGCCGCGGTCCATGACGACGAGGTGCGTGCAGGACTGCTCGACCTCGGCGAGGAGATGGCTGGAGACGATGACGGTGCGGCCGCCGCGCGCGTAACGGATCATCACCTCGCGCATCTCGCGGATCTGCGGCGGGTCCAGGCCGTTCGTCGGCTCGTCCAGGATCAGCAGGTCCGGCAGGCCGAGCATGGCCTGCGCGAGGGCGAGGCGCTGCCGCATGCCCTGCGAGTAGGTGCGCACCGCGCGGGCCAGCGCGTCGCCGAGGCCGGCGATCTCCAGGGCCTCCGCCAGGTGGGCGTCCTCGGGCGGGCGGCCCGTGGCGCGCCAGTACAGCTCCAGGTTCTCCCGGCCGGACAGGTGCGGCAGGAAGCCGGCGCCCTCGACGAAGGCGCCGACGCGGGACAGCACCGGGGCGCCCGGCCGGATCGCGTGCCCGAAGACGCGGATCTCGCCCGCGTCGGGGGCGATCAGGCCCATGAGCATGCGCAGGGTGGTCGTCTTTCCCGCGCCGTTCGGCCCGAGGAGGCCGAGGACCTGGCCCTGCTCGACGCGGAAGGAGAGGTCGCGGACCGCGTACCGGTCGGTGGACTTCGCGTACCGCTTGGCGAGGCCGGTGATCTGGAGCGGCACGTCGGCCAGGGCCGGGTCGGGCGCCGGTGCCGTCGTGCGGCGGCGCGCGGTGAGCAGCAGCGCCGCGGCGACGACGAGCGCGCCCAGCGGCAGCCACCACACCCAGCCGGGCAGCGGGGTGTCGGCGGTGCGCACGTCGGGCGCGGTCGGCAGGCTCAGCCCGCCGGCCACCGACACCTGGTAGGTGGCGGGCTCGACCGGTGACGCGTACCCCAGGTCGGTCGCGGACAGGACGAGCCGCAGTATGTGGCCCTTCTGCACCTGGTGGTCGATGGCCGGGAGGGCGATCCGCACGTCCTTGCCCGCGCCGCCCGCGCCCGTCACCCGGACCGGGGTGACCAGCTGCGAGGGCAGCACCTCGCGGGCGCCGCCGGGGCCGGCGTCGTAGACCTTCGCGAACAGGACGGCCGTGCCGGTGGACGACTTCACGTGCGCCGTGACCGTCGGTGAGCCGGTGATGCGCACCGAGGTGTCCAGCGGCGCCGAGTCGAAGCGCGCGAACTGGCCGGGGAAGTCGAGCGACACGCCGACTCCGAGGGACGACAGCTTCGCCAGGGAGCCGAGGCCGGGGACGGAGGAGATGGACGGCGGGCCGCCGCCCGGCGGGTTCTGGAACGTCTCCGTGGCGTGCTTGAGCGGCACGCTCCTGCGCCGCTCGCCGCGCAGCCCCGGGTACCGGTCGCCGCTCGCGCCGCGCAGGGTGGCCGCGCCGTCGGTGGAGTCGACGCCGCCGGTGCGGGTGACGCGGAAGGCGGGGCCGGTGTCGGCGTCCGCGTCGTCCTTCAGGTACCGGTCGAACCAGGAGGTCACGCGCCCGGTGAGCCGGTCGGTCTCCATGTCGCCGCCGTCGTGCCCGCCGGCCAGCCAGTCCACCGTGACGGGGGCGTGGTTGGCCTTGATCCGGTGGGCCATGGCGTCGGCCTGGCCGAGCGGGAACAGCGAGTCGGTCTGGCCCTGCGCGATCAGGGTGGGCACCTTGATGCGGTCGCCGACGGCGGACGGGCTGCGCTCCTCCAGGAGCTTGCGGGCCGCCGCGTCCGGCCGGCCGGAGACGGCCACCCGTTGGTACATGGCGCACAGCTGCGGCAGGAACCGGCCGCAGTTCAGGCCGGCCTCGCTGGTGCGCGAGCCGATGTTCGCCGAGCCGGAGGTGAAGAAGATGCCGGCCCACAGCTTCTTGAACACGCCGTCGGGGAACAGGGCGTCCGCGAGGTTCCAGTACGTGATCTGCGGGGCGATGGCGTCGATCCGCGGGTCGTGGGCGGCGGCGAGCAGCGAGACCGCGCCGCCGTAAGAGGCGCCGGTCATGCCGACGCGCGGGTCGCCCGCCTTGTCGAGCCGCACCTCGGGGCGCTCGGCCAGCCAGTCGATCAGCCGCGACACGTCGGCGACCTCGCCGCGCGGGTCGTTCAGCCCGATCCTGCCGGTGGACTTCCCGAAGCCGCGCGCCGACCAGGTGAGCACGGCGTATCCGTGCCGGGCCAGCTTCTGCGCCTCGCCGCGCACGTCGGCCTTGCTGCCGCCGAAGCCGTGCGTGAGCAGGACGGCGGGCCGCCGCCGGCTCTCGGACCCCGTCGTGAAGTACGACGTGTCGATGCGGACGCCGCCGCCCATCGCCATCATCCGGTCCTGCCGGTGCACCGTGGGCGCCGCACCCGACGACGCCGTGGCCGTCCAGGTCCCGGCGCCCGCGAGCACCACGAGGGCGGCCACGACGGCGATCAACCGTCGCGGCCCGCCGCGTACTCGCTCACGCCATGCGCGCACTTGTGAATCCATGCCTCAACGGTAGGGGTCGCCACTGACAGTCACCGCCGTCCCCGGTCGGAGCCGGGTGCCCTCCCGGAGGAGTACGGTGTGCGGCCCGTCTACCACGGACGCGGTACGGGGCGGGCCGCTCAGCCCCGCCTGCCCGGCCCCTCACGCTCCGAAACCGGACGCCCCGGCCGGCCCGCCGTGCTACGACTCCCCCATGCGCATCACCCGAGCCACCTCGACCGGACAACTGCACGCGGCCGCCGCCCTCTTCGACGCCCCGCCGCGCGAGGACTGGGCGGCCGACTTCCTCGCGGCGCCCGGCCACCATCTCTACCTCGCGGAGGCGGACGGCGGACCGGCCGGTTTCATCAGCGGGGTCGAGACCGTCCACCCCGACAAGGGGCGCGAGATGTTCCTCTACGAACTCGCCGTGGCCGCACCGTACCGGCGGCGCGGCATCGCCCGCGCCCTGATCGGGACGCTCGCGGAGCTGGCCGCCGGCCTCGGCTGCTACGGCATGTGGGTCGGCGTGGACCTCGACAACGACGCGGCGCTCGCCGCGTACCGCAGCGCGGGCGGCACGCGGGCGGAGGCGTGCCAGGTGATCACGTGGGACTTCCCGGGCGGACGCTAGGGGCTCCCGTCCTACGTCCGCCCCTGTCGTACGCCCCCGTACTCCCCTCCCGCCCGCTCCGGTCTCGCGCGCGTGCGCTAGTCGCGCGCGTCCTCCGGCAGGGACACCAGCCAGCGGGTCTCGCGGCGCGGGCGCAGGTAGAAGGCCCAGTAGAGCGTGGCGACGGCCGTGATGCCGCCCGTCCACAGCAGGTACGAGACGTCCTGCTCGACGAGGATGTAGGCCATCACCGCGATCAGCACCACCGGCACCACGGGCCACAGCGGCATGCGCCAGGCGGAGTGGTGGCGGTGGTCGCCGCGCCGGGCGAGCAGCGCCGCGACCGCGACGAGCAGGTACATGCCGGTGACGGAGACGCCGGTCACGCCGTACAGGGTGTCCAGGTTGACGAAGCACAGGGCGGCGCCGGGCACCCCGACGACGAGCGTGGCGACCCACGGGGAGCCGAAGCGGCCGAGCTTCGCCAGGCCCCGGTTGACCGGCTCCGGCCACGCCTTGTCGCGGGCGGAGGCGAAGAGGACGCGGGAGTTCTGGATGACCATGACGATGCCCGCGTTGATGATGGCGAGGGCGACGCAGAGCGAGACGAAGGTGCCGACGGCCGAGTTCGACCAGGCCTCGACCATGCCGCTGATGTTGCCGGAGGTGAGCGCGGCGAGGTCGGGCGCGCCCATGGTGATGGCGGCGACGGGGACGAGGATGATCACCGTGGAGATGGCGAGGGTGGCCAGGACGGTGCGGGCCACGGAGGTGCGGGGGTTCTCCAGTTCCTCGGAGAGGTAGACGGCGGTCGAGAAGCCCTGGGTGACGAAGAGCGCGATGGCGAGTCCGGAGACGACGAGCATCGCCGTCACGGTGTCGGTGTGGCCGCCGTCGCCCGCGACCCGCATCGAGAACAGCGCGCCCGCTCCGCGCTCGGAGTGGGCGAAGCCGAGGACCGCGACGACGGCCGCCGCGATGACTTCGAGGACGAGGAAGACGCCGGTGATCCAGGCGTTGGCGCGCAGGTCGAGCAGGCCGGCGAGGGTGGCCAGGCCCATCACGCCGGCGCCCGCGACGGACGGGTCGAGGTGGACCAGCGGGGCCAGGTAGTCGGCCGTGCCCATGGCGATCACCGGAGGCACGATCATCACGACCAGCAGGGAGAGCACGAAGACCAGCCAGCCCGCGAGGCGGCCGGCGAGCGTCGTGACCATCGCGTACTCGCCGCCGGCGCTGGGGATCAGGGTGCCCAGTTCCGAGTAGCAGAACGCCACGCCGATGCAGAGCAGGGAGCCGATGGCGATGGTGAGGGCGGTGGCGGTGCCGAGGTCGCCGAAGAGGTCGGGGACGACGACGAAGAGCGTGGAGGCGGGCGTCACGCACGACAGCGTGAGCAGGGTGCCGCCGACGACGCCGATGGAACGCTTGAGCTGCTGCGGGGCCGCACCGGGTTCCGGCGCGGCCGCGGGGACGGCGGTGGGGCGAAGCGTGTCGGTCATGAAGGCGGTTCCGATCGACTCGTGCGGCAGCGGGGTGGGGCGGGAGCGCTATCGCCTCCGATGGGCTGGACACGCTGGGGGGTGGGGTGGTGCGTCGCTCCCGGCGCGTTATCGAACATCGCCGATAACCGGAACGTCAACGGCCGTTTCCCTACGGATTCCGTACGCGCCCCTCGCGCCAACCGCCCGGACTTCCTTAGCTGTTCGCAAAGTCCGCCGCTTTCCATGTGTTGATGCGGGCAGATGACCTTGCTATCGAAGGTGTAGGGGGCGAAGAGCTTCCGACGCCCCATTCATCCCCTCTGTACGGGAACCGCAGCCCGCCCCCGGGAACTTGTTCAAAACTTGTCCGGACTCCGGACGCCCGAAGGCGCCCCGGCCGTCTCGGAGACGGCCGGGGCGCCTTCGGGTGCGTACCGGATCAGTGGTTGCGCGGGAAGCCCAGGTCCACGCCCGAGGGGGCGTCGGACGGGTCGGGCCAGCGGGTGGTGACGACCTTGCCGCGGGTGTAGAAGTGCGTGCCGTCGTTGCCGTAGATGTGGTGGTCGCCGAAGAGGCTGTCCTTCCAGCCGCCGAAGGAGTGGTAGCCGACGGGGACCGGGATCGGGACGTTGACGCCGACCATGCCGGCCTCGATCTCCAGCTGGAAGCGGCGGGCGGCGCCGCCGTCGCGGGTGAAGATCGCGGTGCCGTTGCCGAAGGGCGACGCGTTCATCAGCGCCACGCCCTCCTCGTACGTGTCGACGCGCAGCACGCACAGCACCGGGCCGAAGATCTCGTCCTGGTACGCCTTCGCGGAGGTCGGGACGCGGTCCAGGAGGCTCAGGCCGACCCAGTGGCCGTTCTCGAAGCCGGGCACGGTGTGCTCGGAGCCGTCGAGGACGACCTCGCAGCCCTCCGCCGCCGCGCCCTTCACGTAGGACGCCACCTTGTCGCGGTGGGCGGCCGTGATGAGCGGGCCCATCTCGGACTCCGGGTCGTTGCCGGGGCCGATCTTGATCTTCTCGGCGCGCTCCTTGATCCTGGCGACCAGCTCGTCGCCGATCGAGCCGACCGCGACGACCGCGGAGATCGCCATGCAGCGCTCGCCGGCCGAGCCGTACGCGGCCGAGACGGCGGCGTCGGCCGCGGCGTCCAGGTCGGCGTCGGGCAGCACCAGCATGTGGTTCTTCGCGCCGCCGAGCGCCTGCACGCGCTTGCCGTTGGCGGAGGCCGTGCGGTGGATGTGGCGGGCGATCGGGGTCGAGCCGACGAAGGAGACGGCGGCGACGTCCGGGTGCTCCAGGAGACGGTCGACGGCCACCTTGTCGCCGTGCAGGACGTTGAAGACGCCGTCGGGCAGTCCGGCCTCGGCCAGCAGCTCGGCGATCTTGACGGCGGCCGACGGGTCCTTCTCGGACGGCTTCAGCACGAAGGTGTTGCCGCACGCGATGGCGATGGGGAACATCCACATCGGGACCATCGCGGGGAAGTTGAACGGCGTGATGCCCGCCACCACGCCGAGCGGCTGGCGGATCGAGGAGACGTCGACGCGGCTGGCGACCTGCATCGACAGCTCGCCCTTCAGCTGGACGTTGATGCCGCAGGCCAGGTCGACGATCTCCAGGCCGCGGGCCACCTCGCCGAGCGCGTCCGAGTGCACCTTGCCGTGCTCGGCGGTGATCAGCTCGGCGATCGCGTCGCGGTTGGCGTCGAGCAGCGCCCGGAAGCGGAACAGGATCTCCGTGCGCTTGGCCAGCGAGGACCGGCCCCAGCTCGCGTACGCCGCCTTGGCCGCCGCGACCGCCGCGTCCACCTCCTCGACCGAGGCGAAGTCGACCCGGGTCGTCACGGCGCCCGTCGCCGGGTCGGTGACCGGGCCGTACTGGCCGGACGCGCCCTCGACGGACTTGCCGCCGATCCAGTGGTGGACGGACTTGGCAACGCTGTCAGACATGGGGCGACTCCTGTGGTGTCTCAGAGGTGGCGGCGTCGAGCGGTGACGTGCCGGTCGTACTCCTCGCGGGCCTCGACGGTCGACGGACGGTCGGCCGTCTCGGCCACGGGCACATCCCACCACGCCTGCGCCGGGGGCGGGCCCGACACTGTGTCTGCCGTTTCGGTCTCGACGTAGACACATGTGGGCCGGGTCGCGGCGCGGGCCGCGGCGAGCGCCTCGCGCAGGTCGCGGACGGTCTTCGCCCGGTGCACGTCCAGGCCCAGGCTGGCCGCGTTGGCGGCCAGGTCGACGGGGAGCGGCGCCCCCGAGCACGGCCCGCCGGCGCCCGGATACCGGTACTGGGTGCCGAAGCCCTCCGCGCCGACGGCCGCGGACAGGCCGCCGATCGAGGCATACCCGTGGTTCTGGAGAATGACGATCCTGACCGGGACGTTCTCCTGCACGGCCGTGACCAGTTCGGTCGGCATCATCAGGTACGTGCCGTCGCCGACCAGCGCCCACACCGGCCGGCCGGGCGCGGCGAGGGCGACGCCGAGGGCGGCCGGGATCTCGTAGCCCATGCAGGAGTAGCCGTACTCGACGTGGTACTGGTCGCGGGAGCGGGTGCGCCACAGCTTGTGCAGGTCGCCGGGGAGCGAGCCGGCGGCGTTGACGAGGATGTCGTCGCCGGTCACCAGCTCGTCGAGCAGGCCGAGGACCTGGGTCTGGGTCGGGCGGACGAGGTCGTCGTCGGCGGTGTAGCAGGCGTCGACCCGGTCCTCCCAGCGCTCCTTGTCCTCGGTGTACGCGGCGACCTGGGCGGGTGCGGCGCGCAGGCTCGCGCCGAGCGCCCGGTCGAGCGCGGTCAGGCCCTCGCGGGCGTCGGCGACCAGCGGCTGGGCGGCCAGTTTGTGCGCGTCGAAGGGGGCGATGTTCAGGTTCAGGAAGCGCACGCCCGGGTGGGCGAAGAGGGTGGCCGACGCGGTGGTGAAGTCCGTGTAGCGGGTGCCGATGCCGAGGACCAGGTCGGCGCCGCGGGCCAGCTCGTTCGCGGTCGCGGTGCCGGTGTGGCCGATGCCGCCGACGTCGGCCGGGTGGTCGTACGGCAGCGCGCCCTTGCCGGCCTGCGTACTGGCGACGGGGATGCGGGTGGTCTCGGCGAACGCGGCGAGGGCCTCCTCGGCGCCGCTGTGGTGGACGCCGCCGCCCGCGACGATCAGCGGCCGCTCGGCGGTGGTCAGCGCGCGGACGGCGGCGGCCAGTTCGGCGGCGTCGGGGGCGGGCCTGCGCACCGTCCAGACGCGCTCGGCGAAGAAGTCGTCCGGCCAGTCGTACGCCTCCGCCTGGACGTCCTGGGGCAGCGCGAGGGTGACCGCGCCGGTGTCGACGGGGTCGGCGAGGACCCGCATCGCCTGGAGCGCGGCAGGGATCAGCTGCTCGGGGCGGGTGATCCGGTCGAAGTACCGGGAGACCGGGCGCAGGCAGTCGTTGACCGACACGTCTCCCGCGTACGGGACTTCGAGCTGCTGGAGCACCGGGTCGGCGGGGCGGCCCGCGAACACGTCGCCGGGCAGCAGCAGGACCGGCAGGTGGTTGACGGTGGCGAGGGCGGCGCCGGTGACGAGGTTGGTGGCGCCGGGGCCGATGGAGGTGGTGACCGCGTGGGTGGAGAGCCGGTCGCGCTGGCGGGCGTAGCCGACCGCCGCGTGCACCATCGCCTGTTCGTTGCGGCCCTGGTGGAACGGCATGTCGTCGGCGTACTGGAGCAGCGCCTGGCCGATCCCCGCCACGTTGCCGTGCCCGAAGATGCCCCAGGCGCCGGTGATCAGGCGCTGGCGGGTGCCGTCGCGCTCCGTGTACTGGCGGGCGAGGAAGCGGACGAGGGCCTGCGCGGTGGTGAGCCGGGTCGTCGGCCCGGTGGACGGCCCGGTGGTCGGCCCAGCGGTCGGCCCAGCGGTGGGCTCGGTCATCGGTATCCCTCCGTCACGTGGTCGGGATGGAAGCGGATCTTCCACTCCCGCTCCTGCCCGGGGCCCGCCATCACGTTCAGGTAGTACATGGCGTGCCCCGGCTGGGCGATCGACGGGCCGTGCCAGCCGTCCGGGACCAGGACGGCGTCGCCGGTGCGGACCTCGGCGAGCAGGTCGGTGCCGCCGGCGCGGGAGGGCGACACCCGCTGGTACCCGTATCCGCGCGGGCCCTCGATCTCGAAGTAGTAGATCTCCTCCAGCTCCGACTCCTCGCCGGGGCGGTGCTCGTCGTGCTTGTGGGGCGGGTACGAGGACCAGTGGCCACCCGGTGTGATCACTTCGACGGCGATGAGCTGGTCGCAGTCGAAGGTGCCCGCGGCGGCGAAGTTGCGGACCTGGCGGGCGCTGGTGCCGCTGCCCCGGTCCTCGACGGGGACCTCCGGTGCGGGGCCGTGGCGGACGGGGAGCTGTCGTCCGCACTTCGCTCCTGCCAGGGCGAAGCGGCCTCCCGCACCGGAGGAGATCTCTGCGCGGGTGTCGCGCGGGACGTACGCGAAGTCGCTCGCGCCACTGAACACGCTGTCCCTGCCGTGCAGTTCGATGTCCCGCTCCGGGGTGCGCACGGAGCAGGCGCCGGCCAGCGGCAGCACGATCCATTCGCTCCCGCCGGTGTCGAAGGCGTGCCGCTGCCCGGGCTCCAGTTCGAGCACGCGCAGGGCCGCGCGGGACCAGGGCGGCTTGCCGGGGATGCGGTCGGGGTCCACGTGCAGGGCGTACGGGCCGTCGGCGGCGCTGCCCCTGGGGAGGTGGGTCATTCCTCCACTGTCCTCCTCGGTGTCGTCGCCGGACCGGTTCGCGCGAGCAGGCCCACCGCCGTGTCGACGGCCGCCGCGACCCGGCCGTCCGGCGGGTAGAGCAGGGAGCGGCCGACCACCAGGCCCCGCACGGTGGGCAGGCGCAGCGCACTGCGCCACCTCTCGAACATGGCGTCCTGGTCGCCGTCCTTGGTGTCGCCGCCGAGCAGGACCGCCGGGAGGGTGGAGGTCTCCATGACGCGGGCCATGGTGTCGGGGTCGTCGACGACGGGGACCTTCAGCCAGGTGTAGGCGGAGGTGCCGCCGAGCCCGGAGGCGACGGCGATGGAGCGGACGACGGCGTCGGCGCCCAGGTCGTTGCGGAGCACGCCGGTGCCGGGGTCGCGGCGGGAGACGAACGGTTCGACGAACACGGGCAGGCGGCGTGCGGCCATCGCGTCGACGGCGCGGGCGGCGCTCTCCAGGGTCCGTACGGTGCCATCGCCGGGCTCGTCGTAGCCGAGCCGCAGCAGCAGTTTGCCCGCGTCGAAGCGGCGCCGGGCGAGGTCCCGGGGGCGGTAGCCGGTGAACCGGTCGTCGAGTTCGAAGGCCGCGCCGGACAGGCCGCCGCGGTTCATGGAGCCGATGACGACCTTGTTCTCCAGGGCGCCGAGCAGGAGCAGGTCGTCCAGGACGTCGGCGGAGGCGAGGACGCCGTCGACGCCGGGGCGGGACAGGGCGAGGCAGAGCCGTTCCAGGAGGTCCGCGCGGTCGGCCATGGCGTGTGCGTGGTCGCCTGCCGCGAGGGCTCCTCTGGCCGGGTGGTCGGCGGCGATGATCATGAGGTGGGTGTCGGGGGTGGGCAGGAGGGGGCGGCGGGTCCTTGTGGTCGCCGCCTCCTGGATCGTCTCGGGGTGTTCGGCTCGGAGGCGGATCAGGGTGGCGGGGTCTTTCGCCCGGGGTTCTGCTGCTCGGGGTTTTCCTGGTCGGGGTTTTTCTGCTCGGGTCGTCGTGGGTGCTGTTCCGGGGCTCCGCCCCGGACCCCGCTCCTCAATCGCCGGAGGGGCTTGAGGGGGCCGGGCAGGAGCTTGAGGGGGCCGGGCAAGGGCTTGAGGGGGTCGGGCAGGGGCTTGAGGGGGTCGGGCAGGGGCTTGAGGGGGCCGGGTCAGGGGGTGGTCGGGTTGGGGGGATCGGGCCGGCTTGAGTGCCGCCTCGATCTCCTCCGGGCGGGGCATCGCCGAGGAGCACTCCAGCCGGGAGGCCACGATCGCCCCGGCCGCGTTCGCGTACCGCATCATGTGGTCCAGGTCCCAGCCGGACAGCAGCCCGTGGCAGAGGGCGCCGCCGAAGGCGTCGCCGGCGCCGAGGCCGTTGAGGACGTCGACGGGGAGGGGCGGGACCTCGGCCGAGCGGCCGTCGGCGGTCAGCGCCAGGACCCCGCGCGGGCCCTGCTTCACCACGGCGAGCCGCACCCCGTAGGAGAGCAACGCCCGGGCGGCGGCGGCCGGTTCGCGTTCGCCGGTCGCGATCTCGACCTCGTCGAGGTTGCCGACGGCGACGGTCGCGTGCCGCAGCGCCTGTCGGTAGAAGGGCCGCGCGGCGTCCGGCTCGGACCAGAACATCGGCCGCCAGTCGAGGTCGAACACGGTGTGCCCGGCCCGCGCGCGGTGCGCCAGCGCGGCGAGCGTGGCCCCCCGGCTGGGCTCGGCGCTCAGGCCCGTCCCCGTCATCCAGAAGATCCGGGCCGCGCCGATCGCGTCGAGGTCGAGGTCCTCGGCCGCGATCTGGAGGTCGGGGGCCGAGGGGCGCCGGTAGAAGTAGAGCGGGAAGTCGTCCGGCGGGAAGATCTCGCAGAAGGTGACCGGCGTGGGCAGGCCGTCGACCGGGGTGACCCAGCGCCCGTCGACCCCGAACTCCCGCAGCTGGGACCGGAGGTAGTCGCCGAAGGGATCGCGCCCGGTACGGCTGACGGTGGCCGTGCGCAGCCCGAGCCGGGCGGCGGCGACCGCGACGTTCGTCGAGGAGCCGCCGAGGAACTTGCCGAACGACGCCACGTCCGCGAGGCCCACGCCCGCCTGCAACGGATACAGGTCGACCCCGATCCGCCCCATCGTGATCAGGTCGAACTCGCTGGGGGCCATGCAGCATCCCTTCGACGGCGGTCGGTAGCACCGGTCTAGCGGCGCCCCGGACGCCTGTCAACATTTTGTCCTGACATTCGGACGAATACTTGACATGCCTTCCGGGGCGTCGAAGGCTGGCTCCATGGCGACCCAGACAAGCCCGGCATCACGCCCCATGCGCATCCGCGTCGGTTCGGCGCCCGACTCCTGGGGCGTCTGGTTCCCCGAGGATCCGCGACAAGTCCCCTGGCGGCGATTTCTCGACGAGGTCGCCGAGGCCGGCTACGAGTGGATCGAGCTGGGCCCGTACGGATATCTGCCGAGCGACCCGCGCACCCTCGCCGAGGAGACCGGGCGGCGCGGCCTGCGGGTCTCCGCCGGGACCGTCTTCACGGGGCTGCACCACGGCCCGGCCGTGTGGGAGCAGACCTGGGAGCACGTGGCGTCGATCGCCGCGCTCACCCGGGACATGGGCGCCGGGCACCTCGTCGTCATCCCGTCCTTCTGGCGCGACGACAGGACCGGGCAGGTGCGGGAGGACGCCACGCTCACCGCCGAGCAGTGGGGGCACCTCGCCACGCAGACCGAGCGGCTCGCGCGGGAGGTCGGCGACCGGTACGGGCTGCGCGTCGTCGTCCACCCGCACGCCGACACCCACATCGACACCGAGGAGAACGTCACCCGTTTCCTCGACGCCACCGACCCCGCGCTGGTGTCGCTGTGCCTGGACACGGGCCACTACGCGTACTGCGGCGGCGACAGCGTCAAGCTGATCGAGACGTACGGGGAGCGCATCGGCTATCTGCACCTCAAGCAGGTCGACCCGGCCGTCCTCGCCGGGGTGCGCGCGCAGGGCACCCCGTTCGGGCCGGCCGTCGCCCAGGGCGTGATGTGCGAACCTCCGCGCGGGGTGCCGGAGTTGGAGCCGGTGCTCGCGGCGGCCGCCCGGCTGGACGTCGATCTCTTCGCCATCGTCGAGCAGGACATGTACCCGTGCGATCCGGACCGCCCGCTGCCGATCGCGCGGCGCACCAGGGGCTATCTGAGGTCGTGCGGCGTGTAGCACTATCGGCGGATGAGCTCTCGCGCCCCGCGCGCCCCGAGGTCCGCGCGCCCCGCCGTCCGCCCCGCGCGCTCCCCGGACGGAACCTGGGAGACGGCCGCGGCGCGCCCGCACGCCGGGCTGCGCCCGGCCGTCATCGGCTACCGCGGTTTCCGGCTCGACTTCCCCGGGCCGCGCGCCCGGCTGGAGGCGCCGATCGGCGCGGTCACGCTGATGCTGGGGTTCGAGGGCACCGTCCGGGTCACCGAGGCGACCGGCGGCTGGGTCGGCGTCGGCGAGCGGCGGGAGGCGGCCGGGGCGCGGCCGGACGGGCTGCGCACGATCGAGTTCTCGTCGGTGCTGTCCGGCCTGACGACCGCGCCGGTCCTCGGCGAGCACGACGGCCGGGTGTCGGGGGTGGAGGTGCTGCTGACCCCGTGGGCCGCCTTCACCATGTTCGG
The DNA here is from genome assembly GCF_044750685.1 of Streptomyces sp. NPDC088785. Classification (NCBI taxonomy): domain Bacteria; kingdom Bacillati; phylum Actinomycetota; class Actinomycetes; order Kitasatosporales; family Streptomycetaceae; genus Streptomyces; species Streptomyces sp. NPDC088785. The sequence goes on along the minus strand of NZ_JBIVKH010000019.1, from coordinate 55,043 downwards.
GACGCCGCTGCACGAGTTCTCCGGCTGGCGGGTGCGGCCGGACGACCTGGGCGTGCTCCCCAGCGCGGCGGTCGCCGAACTCTCGTACGAGCTGGGCGGGTTGACGTCCTGGCGGGCCCGGTTCGGGCTGCTGGACGTCACGTTGGGCCGCTGGCTGCGCTCGGGGCCGCGCCCGGCGAGCGGCACCGTGCGGGCCTGGTACGCGCTCGCGCACAGCGGCGGCGCCGTGCCGGTGAGCCGGGTCGCCGAGCATGTCGGCTGGAGCGTACGGCACTTGGAGGGCCGGTTCCGGGAGCAGATCGGCCTCAGCCCCAAGGCGGCGGCCCGGGTGCTGCGGCTCCAGCGCGCGCGGCGGCTGCTGTGCGCGGGGTCCAGCCAGGTCGAGACGGCGGCCGCCTGCGGGTACTACGACCAGGCGCACCTGAGCGGTGAGTTCCGGGCGATGACCGGCTGCACCCCGCGCGCGTTCTTCCTCGCCCGCGGGGTGCCCGTCGACGCGGGCGGGCCGCCGGCCACCGACCGGCTGGCCGGGGAGGCGACGAGTCTGGTGCTGCGGCCCGGTCCGCGGCCCGGGAGTGCGCCTTTGTCCAAGACCGCCGGTCGCCCCTGAGGCACTCTTGTCCCTTCGGGCCACACGGCCGGGGGATGCGGGAAACGGTGGGCCGGGTCCGGAGAACGGGGGTTCCCCCCGCTCGGACACGGGTGCGGGCGGGGGACGGGCCCGGCCCGCCGCGCGCCCGCTCCTCCCCCGCCCGCTCCGGCGCATGCGCTGTCACAGCGTCCCCTTTGCATCACTCACGTCACAAACGCCCCTTTACTGTCACGGGTGTCCGCCCTACGCGGGTTCTGCGTCACAGGCGTCCCACAGCCCTCCCTTCGGCTCCGCGCCCGTCGTTCTCCGGGCACAAGGTGAGTGATCACCGACGGCCACCCCCGAGCCGCCGGGCGACGCCCGCCAGGGAAGGAGCCACTGATGGCCGACCGCAGGCTCTGGTCGTACAAGGAGATCGCCGCGCACATCCGCGTGCAGCCCGACACCGTCCGCTCGTACCGCAAGCACGGCCTGCTGCCCCCGCCGGACCACGTCGAGAGCGGCAAGCCCTACTGGTACGCCGACACGGTCCGGGCCTGGGTGGCCGCCCGCCCCCGCAACCGCGGGCGCTAGGAAAGGCCCTAGGCGGGGACCACCCCGTCGTCGTACGCGGACCAGAGCGCCGCGTAGGGGCCGCCGGCCGAGACCAGCTCCTCGTGCGGGCCGTCCTCCACGAGCCGGCCGCCCTCCAGGACGAGGATGCGGTCGGCCCGGGCCGCCGTCGTCAGGCGGTGCGCGACGACGATCGTGGTGGGGGCGGCCGTCGCCGCCTCCACCGCGCGCCCCACCGCCGCCTCCGTGGCCAGGTCGAGCGCCGCGGTCGCCTCGTCGAGGAGCATCAGGTCGGGGCGGATCAGCCGGGCCCGGGCCAGCGCGATCAGCTGCCGCTGGCCCGCCGAGAGGTTCCGGCCGCGCTCGGCGAGCCGGTGCCCGTAGCCCTCGGGCAGGCCCGCGATCATCCGGTGCGCACCGACCTCCTCGACGGCCGCGCGGACCTCCGCGTCGGAGGCGCCCGGCCGGCCGTAGGCGATGGCGTCGCGCACCGTCCCGCCGAAGAGGTACGCCTCCTGCGGGACGAGCCCGATCCGGCTGCGGTAGGCGACGCCGTCCATCGCCCGCAGGTCCACCGAGTCGATCTCGACGGCGCCGCCGGTCGGCAGGTACATCCGGGCGATCAGCTTCAGCAGCGTCGACTTGCCGGCGCCGGTGGTGCCGACGACGGCGACGGTCTCGCCCGCGCCGATCCGGGCGCTGACCCCGTCGAGCGCCCGCTTGCCGCCGCCCTCGTACGCGTAGTGCACGTCCTTCAGCACCACCTCGCCGCGCATCCGTCCGGCGCTGCCGAACGCGGGCAGCGGCAGCGGGCGGTGCGGATCGGTGACCGTGGGCCGCTCGCGCAGCAGTTCGCGGCAGCGGCCGAGGCCGACGCGGGCCCGCTGGTAGCCGTCGAGGAGTTGCGAGGCGTTGCGGATCGGGCCGAAGACCAGGCCGACGTAGAGCAGAAACGCGACCACGGTCCCGGTGCTCGCCGCGCCGTCCGCGACCCGCCAGGCGCCGACGCCGAGGATGAGCGCGGTGGTGGCGTCGGAGAGGAACTCGACGGCCGAGAAGAACCAGGCCAGCGAGTACTGCGAGCGCATCTGGAAGGTGCGCTGCTCCTCGGCGAGGACGTGGAAGCGGGCCGCGCTGCGGTCCTGCCTGCGGTACGCCTGGGTGATCCGCACCCCGTCGATGGCCTCCTGGAACGCGCTGTTGAGGTCGCCGAGCTGGGTGCGGGCGCGGTCGTAGCGGCGCTTGGAGACCCGCCCGTACCACCAGCAGGCGACGGCGAGCACGGGCACGACGGCGAGGACCGTGAGGGCCAGACCGGCGTCGAGGGCGAACATCAGGGCGAGCACCCCGGTGAACAGCAGCACGCTGACGGCCGAGTCGAGCAGCCCGTTCTGGAGGAACTCGCCGATCGCGGCGACGTCGCTGACCATCCGGGTGACGGCGGCGCCGCCGGACTCCCGCTCGAAGTAGTCGAGCCCGAGCCGTTGCAGGTGCGCGAACATCTTGACGCGCAGCTCGTACAGGATCCGCTCGCCGGTCCGTGCGATGGCCCGCATCTCCCCGGCGAAGACGAGCCAGTTGGCGACGGCCGTGGCCAGCAGGCCGAACGCGACGGCGGTGAGCGCGGCGCCGTCGTGGCGCCGCACCCCGAGATCGATCGCGGCGCTGACGAGGCGCGGGGCGAGCATCAGCAGGGCGGTGTCGGCGAGCAGGAGCAGGCCGATGGCGCACAGCCGGGCCCGGTAGGGGCGCAGCAGCCGGCCCAGGGTGAAGTCGGGGTCGGCGGCGCGGGCGCGGCTCTCGTCGACGTCGGGCGCGCGCTCCGGTACACCGTCGGGGGCGGGCCGCTCGGCGGGGGCGGGCCGCTCGGCGGCCGGTGCCCGCGGGGGTCCGTCGGGCCGGGTCCCGGGATCCGGCTCCTGCGGGAACTCGCCCAGCATCAGCTCGCGGTAGCGCGGGCAGCGGGCGGACAGTTCGTCGTGGGTACCGGTGTCGAGGACGCGGCCCGCCTCCAGGACGGCGATCCGGTCGGCGAGGCGCAGGGTGGAGCGGCGGTGGGCGACGAGCAGGACGGTGCGCCCGGCCAGTTGCCCGCGCAGGCCGGCGAGGACGGCCGCCTCGACCTTCGGGTCGACGGCGGAGGTGGCGTCGTCCAGGACGAGGACGCGCGGGTCGGTGAGCAGGGCCCGCGCGAGGGCGAGCCGCTGGCGCTGCCCGCCCGACAGGGTCAGGCCCTGGGCGCCGAGCACGGTGTCGTAGCCGTCGGGCAGCGCACGGACGAACCCGTCGGCCTGCGCGGTGCCGGCGGCGGCGCGCACCTCGGCGTCGGTGGCGTCGGGCCGGCCGAAGCGGATGGTGTCGCGCACGCTCTCGGAGAACAGCAGGCTCTCCTCGAAGGCGATGCCGACGGCCGCGCGCAGCGACTCCAGACGCAGGTCGCGTACGTCGGTGAGGGCGCCGGCGGGTCCGATCCGCACGGCGCCGGAGTCCGCGTCGTACAGCCGTGCGAGCAGCGCGCCGACGGTGGACTTGCCGGAGCCGGAGCCGCCGACCAGGGCGAGCGTCTCGCCGGGTGCGACGGTGAGGTCGAGGCCGTCGAGGGCGGGGGTGGTGCCGGTCCCGTCCGGGTCGTGCGTGAAGGTGACCCGCTCGAAGGAGACGCCGAGCGGGCCGTCCCCGACGGCGGTGGCGCCGCGCCGCTCGGTCACCTCCTGCTCGGCGTCGGCGAGCTCGAAGATCCGGACGAGTCCCGATCGGGCCTCCTGGGCCTGTCCGACGACGGTGGAGAGCATGCGGACCGGGCCCATCATCGCGGCCAGGTAGGTGGTGAAGGCGACGAAGGTGCCGAGGGTGATGTCGCCGCGCACGGCGAGCCAGCCGCCGAGCAGGACGACGCCGAACCGGGCGGTGCCGGGCAGCAGCTCGCCGAGCAGGCCCGCGTAACGGGCGGCGAGGTAGCGGCGGTGCACGCGGGCCGCGAACAGGCGCCGGGCCAGCCCGGCGTAGCGCGCGGTCTCGGCGTCCTCCTGGGCGAAGCCCTTGACGACGCGGACGCCCGCGATGTTGGACTCGACGGCCTCGGACGTCTCCCCGGTGCGTTCCTGGACGGCGCGGTCGGCGGGGTAGATCCGGTCCCGGGAGTGCCGGGCGAGCAGGGCCATCGGCGGGACGACGGCGAGGGCGACGCAGGCCAGCAGCGGGGAGAGGGCGAGCATCACGCCGAGGGTGACCAGCAGCGTGAGGCCGTTCTGGGCGAGGAGGGGGAGCGAGCCGGTGAGGTCGCGCACCACGGCCACGTCGTTCACGGCGCGGCTCAGGACGTCGCCGGAGCGCAGGCGGTCCAGGCGGCGGCCGTCGATGCGCTGGATGGCGTCGTGCAGGAGCAGGCGCAGGTCGCGCTCGACGCCCCACTGGACCTTGCCGGCCCACCAGCGGCGCACCCAGGACGCGCCGAACTGGGCCGCCGCCACGGTCAGGAGCAGGGTGATCCAGGGGGCCGCCGGGGTGTGGCCCGCCACGATGACCTGGTCGACGACCTGGCGGATGATCAAGGGGGTCGTGGTGGTGAGTGCCACCGCGGTGGTGGCGCCCGCGCAGGCCAGCAGTACCGCTCCCGGTCTGGCCCAGCACAGTCCGGCGAACCGGCGCAGCCAGTCCTTGTTCCCGCTCGGCATGCCGCGCCGCCCTCTCCCTCACCCATCGGCCCAAACCGAAGCAACGTGGCATCCCCCACCCACCCCGGGCAACCGATTTTCCCCCGATCCGCCCAGGTGACAGCCCCACCCGGACCTCCCCGCACCCCTGGGCCGTACGTCACCCGCGGGCCGGTGGCCGCTTCTCGCGCAGTTCCCCGCGCCCCTGAGATGCGCACTGCGTGCGCCATCTCCTGCCCGGCCGGGCAGGAGAGGCGCGCCACCGGCCGTTCCCCCATGAGAGCCCCCCTTTAGAGGCGCGCGAAGCGCAGCCTCAAGGGGAGGCTGCGCGTCAGCGCATGCCTCAGGGGCGCGGGGAACTGCGCGACCAGCCACGACGGTGGCGCACCCGAAAGACGGCCCAGGGGCGCGGGGAACTGCGCGACCAGCCACCGCGGTGGCGCGCGGGAGAGGTCACCTCTGGGGCGCGTCCAGTCACGACGCGGGCGGTGGTGGGGTCTACAGGTCGTCCCACGGGGTGACCACGGTCACCCCGCTCCCCCCGTCACCACTCTCCATCGCCCCCATCGCCCCCAACGCCCCCACAGCCCCCTCAAGCCCGACCACCGCCGTCACCAACCACTTGGGCCGCACCACCCCACCCCGCACCAACTCCAGCACCCCCGGATACGCATGCGCGGCCATTCCATGACTCCCCAGCACCTCCAGCTCCCAGGCCACCACCCGCCCCATCGGCACCACCGGATCCTCGGCGAACAACCCCACCTGCACATGCCGCCCCCGCCGCCGCAACGACTCCACGGACGCCGCGCACGTCACCGCGGACCCCAGCGCGTCCAGCGACAGATGCGCCCCGCCCCCGGTCAGCTCCCGTACGGCCCCCGGCACATCCGCCACGGCCCCGGCGTCGACACAGGCGACGGCGCCGAAGCGCCGGGCCAGTTCCAGCGCCCCGGCGGAGACGTCCACGGCGATCACCCGCGCCCCGGCCGCCGCCGCGATCATCACGGCCGACAGCCCGACGCCCCCGCACCCGTGCACGGCCACGAACTCCCCGGCCGCGACCCGCCCCACCCGCACCACGGCCCGGTAGGCGGTCGCGAACCGGCAGCCCAGCGACGCCGCCGTGGTGAACTCCATGTCCTGCGGCACGGCCACGAGGTTCACATCGGCGTGGTCCAGAGCGACGTCCTCGGCGAAGGAACCCCAGTGCGTGAACCCGGGCTGCGTCTGCCGCTCGCACACCTGCTGCTCCCCGGCCGCGCACGCCGCGCACCGCCCGCAGGCGCACACGAACGGCACCGTCACCCGGTCGCCGGCCCGCCAGCCGCGCACGTCGGCGCCGACCTGCTCCACGACCCCGGCGAGTTCGTGCCCCGGGACGTGCGGCAGCACGATGTCCGGGTCGTGCCCCATCCAGCCGTGCCAGTCGCTGCGGCACACCCCGGTCGCCGCCACCCGGACGACGACCCCGTGCGGCGCGGCCACCGGATCCGGCACCTCCCGCACCTCGGCCGGCTCCCCGAACCGTTCGAAGACAACCGCGCGCATGTGTCCGCCCTCCCGTCAGCCGATGATCTTCACTCCCGCCACCCCACGCCACGCACCCCGTCCGCACAAGCCCCCGCCGGGCGCGGGCTCACCACGATTCGGCCCCCTTCACCGGCCCCCGCGGCCGCGCCCGCTCCCCCGCGCCGGCCCGCAGCTTCAGCCCGATCAGCGGGAACACCAGGACGGACACCATCGCGGCGCCGACCAGCGCCGCCGCGACGTCCGTGGGCAGCGCGCCGTCCTGCACGCCGATGGTGGTGATGGCGACGACGAGCGGCAGCGCGGTGGAGGAGAAGAAGGTGAGGGCGAGGCGGTCGCGGCCGGTCAGGTCGGCGGGGGCGCAGAAGTAGACCGGCAGGCCGCGTACGCACAGGAACAGGACGAGGAAGACCGGCAGCAGGAGCAGCGCGGTGCCGCCGTCGAGCAGCGCTCTCAGGTCGAATTCGATGCCGGTGACGACGAAGAAGAGCGGCACCAGGAAGCCGAAGCCCATCGCCTCCACCTTGCCGACCACCTCGTCGGCGCTGTCGGGCGCGGCGCCGTGCAGCACCAGGCGGACGATCATCCCGGCGGCGAACGCGCCGAGCAGCGTGTCCACCCCGAGCACCTGGGAGAGGCCGAGCATCAGGGCGAGCAGCAGCACCACGAGCCGTACCGCGAACTGTCCGCTGCTGTGCAGGGTCTTCGCGATGACCCGGGAGAACCACGGGGGCCGCGGCCGCATCGCCCACAGCACGGCCAGGGCGGTGAGCGCGGCGAAGGCCAGCAGGAGGAGCGCCGAGTCGAGCGGTGAGCGCCCGCTGAGCAGCAGCGCCATGGCGATGATCGGCCCGAACTCGCCGACGGCGCCGAACGCCATCAGCACCGAACCGAACCGCGAGTGCAGGTCCCCGGCGTCGCGCAGGACGGGGAGGATGGTGCCCAGGGCGGTGCTGGTGAGGGCCGTTCCCACGTAGACCCCGCGCGCGTACGACCAGCCGGCGAGCGCGACGCCGAGCCCGAGGCCGACGACGAGCGAGACGGCCCAGGACCAGAGGGACCGCTGGAGGGTGCCGCCGCGGATCCTGTCGAAGTCGATCTCGTACCCGGCGAGGAAGATCAGCATGGCGAGCCCGAGGTCGGACAGGGTGTCGACGACCGCCCCGGATCCGGAGGCCCAGCCGAGGGCGTCGGGGCCGGCCAGGATGCCCAGCAGGATCTCGAAGATCACCAGCGGAACGGGCAGCCAGCGCCCCACGCCGTAGGCCAGGAGCGGGGCCAGGACCGCGATGGCCATGATCAGAATGAGCGTCCCGGGCTGCGACATAGCGGCTGTCTACCATAGAATTCCGACAAATCACCCATACGCACCGTCAGTTGCGGGGAAGTCGGAGGACCACCGTGGCGAACCACCAGCCCTCCGGGGCACCGCAGGCGCGGATCCCCCAGCAGCCGTCACCGGTAGGCCCGCGGATCCGCGCCGGGCTCTGGCGCCGCTGCCTGTGGGGCGGCCTGGCCCTGTGGCTGCTGACCGCGGTGGTCACGTACGCCACGAAGAACACCACCCTGCTGCCCACCCTGATCCTGCTCGGCAGCTTCCTGGTGCCGGCGGTCTTCGTCCTGTGGGCGTACGAGCGGCACGGCCGCGACCTGGGCGTGAACCTGATCCTGGGCTGCTTCCTCATCGGCGGCATCCTCGGCGTGCTCGGCGCCTCGGTCATGGAGTACTACCTCCTGCACCCCTCCGTATGGATGTTCGTCGGCGTCGGCCTGATCGAGGAGGCGGTGAAGCTCGCCGCGCTGATGTACGTGCTCCACCGCCATCCGCGCGTCAGCGGGCTGCGGGCCGGACTGGTCCTGGGCGCCACGGTCGGCTTCGGCTTCGCGGCGTTCGAGAGCGCCGGCTACGCGTTCAACGCGGCGGTCACCATGAAGGGCATCGACCTGCGCTCGCTCCTGGAGACGGAGGTGCTGCGCGGGCTGCTCGCGCCGTTCGGCCACGGGCTGTGGACGGCGATCTCCGGCGCGGTGCTGCTCTCCTTCCGCCGGCCGGACGGGCGCTACCGCTTCGCCGCCCCGGTGGTCCTCACCTATCTGGGCGTCTCCCTGCTGCACGCCCTGTGGGACTCGATGCACGGCATCGCCCTGTGGCTGGTGGTCCGGCTGACCGCCACGGGCCTGGACCGCAGCCTGTTCGCGGAGGGCTACCTGCCGCAGCCGACCGACGCGCAGAAGCACCTCTTCACCCTGTTCTCGATCGGCGGGCTCGTCGTGATCTCGCTCTTCGCACTCTCCTGGGCGCGCTCACTGGCGCGGCGCGACCCTTCTTGGAAAAATACCCCCTAGGGGTATAGGGTCGGGCACGTCAGACGATGCCGGGGGTACCTGGCGTCCGCTACTCCACGCCCCTCCAGGAGAACGACATGAGCGCCCACACCGAGCTTCCGCAGATCGACGCCGAGCCGGCCGGCTCCTGCTGCGGCGGCGCCTGCCACTCGCAGGCCCCCGCCACCGAGGGCGCCGTCACCGCGGTCTACGAGGTCAAGGGCATGACGTGCGGCCACTGCGAGGGCGCGGTGGCGGGCGAGCTGTCCGAGCTGGAGGGCGTCGCCTCGGTGACGGCGGCCGCCGCCACCGGCCGGGTCACGGTCGTCTCCGCGGCCCCGCTGGACGAGGAGGCGGTCCGCGCCGCGGTCGACGAGGCCGGTTACGAGCTGATCGGCCGGGCCTGACCCGAGCGCCGCGCCCCGCGAGGGGCGCGGACGGCCGCGCGAGCGGCGACCACGGAGACCGCTTTGGCGGTCTCATCCGTGTTTGTGGTCACAAACAGCCTTCGACTTCGCAAGTTCACCTAGTTACGCCTGGACCTCCACACAATCCACACGGCACAATTGCAGCACTCCCACGCGGGAGGCCGGTATCCCCATATCGGTCCTCTTGCGCACGCACGGGACATATGCAAGAGACGCAGATCACACCGATCCGAACGTAACCCTTTGCAGGTCTCGTGAGTCTAAGGAGGCGATGCAGAAACGTCTTGGGGGGCGTTTCCGTATCGAGCGGGCTCGTCTTGGGGGACGGACCCGGATGCGTTGGCCGGGGCACGTGCACCGGGAAAGCTTGAGCGGCCCATCCCGTGCGTACGTGCTTCGGCGACCGACGCACACACAGACGCCCGGCCGGATCCCGTGGGGGGAATCCGAACCGGGAAAAGGAAAGCGCCCCGACTGTCGGCCCGTGGGGGGACTGACAGCGGGGCGCTTTCTACTACCCCGGAGCCCTCGCGGCTCCGACGGAGTGCCTAGCGCTGCTCGACCGGCACGAAGTCGCGCTCGACGACGCCCGTGTAGATCTGGCGCGGGCGGCCGATGCGCGACCCGGGCTCCTTGATCATCTCGTGCCACTGGGCGATCCAGCCCGGGAGGCGGCCCAGCGCGAAGAGCACCGTGAACATCTCGGTGGGGAAGCCCATGGCCCGGTAGATCAGGCCGGTGTAGAAGTCGACGTTCGGGTAGAGCTTGCGCTCGACGAAGTAGTCGTCGGCCAGCGCGTGCTCCTCCAGCTTCAGCGCGATGTCCAGCAGCTCGTCGGACTTGCCGAGCGCGGAGAGGACGTCGTGCGCCGCCGCCTTGATGATCTTCGCCCGGGGGTCGAAGTTCTTGTAGACGCGGTGCCCGAAGCCCATGAGCTTCACGCCGTCTTCCTTGTTCTTCACCTTGCGGATGAAGGTGTCGACGTCGCCGCCGGCGGCCTGGATGCCTTCCAGCATCTCCAGGACCGACTGGTTGGCACCGCCGTGCAGCGGACCCCAGAGGGCCGAGATGCCCGCCGAGATCGACGCGAACATGTTGGCCTGCGAGGAGCCGACCAGACGCACGGTGGACGTCGAACAGTTCTGCTCGTGGTCCGCGTGCAGGATGAGGAGCTTGTCCAGCGCGGAGACGACGACCGGGTCCAGCTCGTACTCGGCGGCCGGCACGGAGAACGTCATGCGCAGGAAGTTCTCGACGTAGCCGAGGTCGTTGCGCGGGTAGACCACCGGGTGGCCCTGCGACTTCTTGTACGCGTACGCGGCGATGGTCGGGAGCTTGGCGAGCAGGCGGATCGTCGAGAGGTGGCGCTGCTTCTCGTCGAACGGGTTGTGGCTGTCCTGGTAGAAGGTGGACAGCGCCGAGACGACCGACGACAGCATGGCCATCGGGTGGGCGTCGCGCGGGAACCCGTCGTAGAACCGCTTGACGTCCTCGTGCAGCAGGGTGTGCTGCGTGATCTCGTTCTTGAAGGTGGAGAGCTCGTCCACGGTGGGAAGCTCGCCGTTGATCAGCAGGTAGGCCACCTCCACGAAGGTGGAGCGCTCGGCCAGCTGCTCGATCGGGTAGCCGCGGTAGCGAAGGATGCCCTCTTCGCCGTCCAGATAGGTGATCGCGGACTTGTAGGCCGCGGTGTTGCCGTATCCGCTGTCGAGGGTCACCAGGCCCGTCTGCGCCCGGAGCTTCCCGATGTCGAAGCCCTTGTCGCCGACGGTGCTGTCGATCACCGGGTAGGTGTACTCGCCGTCGCCGTACCGCAGTACTACAGCTTTGTCAGCATTCGTGCTGTTCTCGCTCACGTCATCCCTCACCGACGTAGTGCCTCTTCTTCGAGGTGCCCTGACTGTCTCTACCATCCCCCACTTGGCCCAGCAGAGTGCACTCGGGGTCGTCCATTGGACTGTTTGGCGGCACTCAGTGCCTCCAGCCTGCCCATCCTGCCCCCTATCACCCTGGTTCCGGAAGTGCCCTGTGACGTTTCCGACTCGTTTGATCGATCAAACCTTTTGAAGAGTCGTGCCCGCCAGCCGGAAATCCAGCGCTGTACAGCGTCTTCCCGCCGAAACCGTGCGCACCGCCTGCGCCAGCGCCTTCCTCGACCCGACCAGTACGACCAGCTTCTTCGCCCGGGTGACCGCCGTATAGAGGAGATTGCGCTGGAGCATCATCCAGGCGCTCATGGTCACCGGGATCACCACGCAGGGGTACTCGCTGCCCTGCGAGCGGTGGATGGTGACGGCGTACGCGTGGGCCAGCTCGTCCAGTTCGTCGAACTCGTACTCCACCGTCTCGTCCTCGTCCGTCAGGACGGTCAGCTTCTGCTCGTCGGTGTCGAGGGCGGTGACGACGCCCACCGTGCCGTTGAAGACGCCGTTCGCCCCCTTCTCGTAGTTGTTGCGGATCTGGGTGACCTTGTCGCCGACGCGGAAGACCCGGCCGCCGAACCGCTTCTCGGGCAGGTCGGGGCGGGCGGGGGTGACGGCCTGCTGGAGCAGCGCGTTCAGGTTCCCGGCGCCGGCCGGGCCGCGGTGCATGGGAGCCAGCACCTGGACGTCCCGCCGCGGGTCGAGGCCGAAGCGGGCCGGGATGCGGCGCGCGACGACGTCGACGGTGAGCCGGCCCGTCTCCTCGGTGTCCTCCTCCACGAAGAGGAAGAAGTCCTTCAGGCCCTGGGTCAGCGGGGGCACACCGGAGTTGATGCGGTGCGCGTTGGTGACGACACCGGATTCCTGGGCCTGGCGGAAGATGCGGGTGAGGCGGACGGCGGGCACGGGGCTGCCGTCGCTGAGCATGTCGCGCAGCACCTCGCCCGCGCCGACGCTCGGCAGCTGGTCCACGTCACCGACGAAGAGCAGGTGGGCGCCCGGCGGCACGGCCTTGACCAGCTTGTTCGCGAGGAGCAGGTCGAGCATGGACGCCTCGTCGACCACGACGAGATCGGCGTCGAGCGGCCGGTCCTTGTCGTACGCGGCGTCGCCGCCCGGCTTGAGTTCGAGGAGCCGGTGGACGGTGGACGCCTCGGCGCCGGTCAGCTCGGCGAGCCGCTTGGCGGCGCGCCCGGTCGGCGCGGCGAGCACCACCTTCGCCTTCTTCGCGCGGGCCAGCTCCACGACGGACCGCACGGTGAACGACTTGCCGCAGCCCGGTCCGCCGGTCAGCACGGCGACCTTCCGGGTCAGCGCCAGCCGGACGGCCGCCTCCTGCTCGGGGGCGAGCGTCGCCCCGGTCCGGTCGGCGAGCCAGGCCAGCGCCTTGTCCCAGCCGACGTCCCGGAAGGCGGGCAGCCGGTCGGCGTCGGTGCGCAGCAGGCGCAGCAGCTGCGCGGAGAGGGAGAGCTCGGCCCGGTGGAAGGGGACGAGGTAGACGGCGGTGACCGGCTCCCCGTGCTCCCCGGGCACCTGCTCGCGCACGACGCCGACCTCGCCGGAGTCCGGGTCGGGCCCGGTCAGTTCGGCCAGGCACTCGATCACGAGCCCGGTGTCGACCTGGAGCAGTTTCACCGCGTCGGCGATCAACCGCTCCTCGGGCAGGAAGCAGTGGCCCTGGTCGGTGGACTGCGACAGCGCGTACTGGAGTCCGGCCTTGACCCGCTCGGGGCTGTCGTGCGGGATGCCGACGGACTGGGCGATGCGGTCGGCGGTGAGGAAGCCGATGCCCCAGACGTCGGCGGCGAGCCGGTACGGCCGGTTCTTCACGACGCCGATCGAGGCGTCCCCGTACTTCTTGTAGATGCGTACGGCGATGGAGGTGGAGACGCCGACCGACTGGAGGAAGACCATGACCTCCTTGATGGCCTTCTGCTCCTCCCACGCGTCGGCGATCTTCTTCGTCCGCTTCGGGCCGAGCCCCGGCACCTCGATGAGCCGCTTCGGCTCCTGCTCGATGATGTCGAGGGTGTCGAGCCCGAAGTGCCGCGTGATCCGGTCGGCGAAGACCGGTCCGATGCCCTTGACCAGGCCGGAGCCGAGATAGCGGCGGATGCCCTGGATGGTGGCGGGCAGCACCGTCGAGTAGTTCTCCACGGTGAACTGCTTGCCGTACTGCGGGTGGGAGCCCCAGCGGCCCTCCATGCGCAGCGACTCCCCCGCCTGCGCGCCGAGCAGCGACCCGACGACGGTCAGCAGGTCGCCCGCGCCTCTGCCGGTGTCGACGCGCGCGACCGTGTACCCCGTCTCCTCGTTCGCGTACGTGATCCGCTCCAGGACCCCTTCGAGCACCGCCATGGGGCGCGCCCCCGCCGCTTGATCGGTCATGATCCGACGGTAGCGCCGGGCACCGACAGCGCGGGAGGGCCCGGTGACGGCCGCCGCTTCGGCCACGTGATCCAAGTCACCCGCACGGGCGATGAGTTCGGCGCCGCCGGCCGGTCAAAAAGACAGGACCGCAACGCATCGCGACCGAGACAGGAGCGCCGCCATGGCCACCACCCCCGCCGTCAAGGGCCCCGCCAGCTACTTCCCGTCCATCGAGAAGAAGTACGGACAGCCGATCGCGTACTGGCAGGACCTCATCCGTTCCTCGCCGCTCAGCAAGCACATGGAGCTGGTGGGCTGGCTCAAGACCGAGCACGGCCTCGGTCACGGGCACGCGAACGCGCTGGTCGCCCACACTCTCGCCGAGGCGCGCGCGGAGGGGTGAGCGCGGTGGGGGCCACCGGTGTGGGCCCCGGGGTGAGCGCCGTGGGGCGGGTGCCGCGCGGGAGGGCGGGGAACTCGCGGGGGGGGGGGCGGGGAACTCGCGGGGGTGGCCGGCCGTTGGGGGCACGTCCGCCGTACTCGCCCCGCCCGAGGGAGTTCTGTGTCCGACAGCGTCCCCGTCCCTGCCCCCGCGTCCGACCGCGCCCCCGGCGCCGTCGTGCCTCCGCTGCCGTCGCCGACCGCCCAGGCCGAGCGGCTGGTGGAGCTCGGCGTCCACGAGATCGCGGGGCTCGGCGCCGACGCGGTGCGGGACTTCGCCAGGAGCGCCGAGGACGCCGGGCGGGAGAATGTCCTGCTCGCCGTACACCCGGACCGGGCGCCCGCGTCCGCGCTCGCGCCGCTGCTGCGCCGCGACGGACGGCCCGGGTTCGTCGTGGTCGACATGACGGACGTCGACCTCTTCGCGCCGGCCGACGCCGTCACGGACCTGCCCGACGCGCCGCTCTACCTCGTCGACCGTCCGGACCGGGGCGACGAGATGGCCAACTGGAGCCCGGACGAGGCGCTTTCGGCCCTCGTCGGGCGCGGGCGCACCCCGCTGCTGCTCACCGAGGGCCTCCACTGGGTGCTCCAGCAGCCGGCGGCCCTGGAGCGCAATCACTGCTTCATGACGATCGGCTCGCGGCTGCGCAGGGCGAACGGGTCGCTGGACGCGCGGACCCCCGCCATCTGGATCAGCAACGGCACGGGGCGCGACGGGCGGGAGCGGCGGGGCGCCGCGAAGATCGGATGGTGCTGGGCGGGGAACCGGCACACGTGGCTGGGGTTCGGCTCCGCCGCGGGGCGGGTCCGCTGATCGTTCCCGAATGCGCGGTGGCGCGCCGCGCGGTGCACTACCGCGCCGTGGCTGCGTGCTTAGGTCCCCGCGCCCCTCAGGGGGTGCCCCGGACTCCCGGTGGGCGGGTGCGGGTCTCGTCGTGGCTGAGCGCGCCGTTCCCCGCGCCCCTCAGGGGGTGCCCGAACCCCCGGGGGGTGGGTGCGGGTCTCGTCGTGGCTGAGCGCGCCGTTCCCCGCGCCCCTCAGGGGGTGCCCGAACCCCCGGTGGGTAAGTGCGGCTCTCGTCGTGGTTGAGCGCGCAGTTCCCCGCGCCCCTCGCAGGGTGCCCCGAACCCCCGGTGGGTGAGTTTCGCTTTCGTCCTGGCTGAGCGCGCCGTCCCCGCGCGTGGCGCAAGGGCCTAGATGCCGCCCATCGGCTCCGGGTCCACCCGCACCGGCGTGCCCCATACCCGCACCACCTCGTAGTCCGTGAACTCGTGGACCAGGCGGTAGGCCATCGCGGCGTCGGGGCGGCGGCGCTGGGCCGCCAGGTAGAGATCCGCCTCGCGGCGGTCGTGGCGGGGGGTGCCGCACAGCTGCCACACCTGGCCGTTCCACAACTCCGGGATCCAGCGCTGCTGGGGCTGGGGGCGGTCCTCGCGGGTGCCGTAGCGCGAGAGGACCGGGCGGTCGGCGGTCGGGCGGGACGCCGGGGTGCCGTAGTCCCCCGAGATCTGGGAGCGGTGGGCCTTGCGGCGGCGGGTCTCGCACAGCAGGCACAGATCCGGCGCGGACGTCTCGACCGGGCCGTACGGATGCTCCTTGCAGCGGGTCGCCGGCTTCTGGCCCGTCGTCGCGTCGTCGAGCTGGTCGAGCGCGCGCATCAGGTCGCCCCGCACCTCGTGGAGCATGTCGTCCGGGGTGTCGGCGGTCAGCTTCTCGCCGTGCTCCCCGAGCACGCGCAGGGCGCGGCCGAGTGCGGTGAGCTGCGCGTGGTTCACGATCCTGTGCTCCCTCTCCTGGGGCGGGGCTGCCGGCTTTCGTCCGGCTTCCCACCTTCGCACGCCGCACCGACATCTCCCCCGCTCCCATCACGATCCGGTCACGAGAACCGGAACGGGGGTTGCCAGCTCCCCGTGTAATCGATTCCAATCCCTCTCAGAGGTCGATGTAATCGATTCCACGCACACCCGCCAGCCACAAGGAGGTGGCCCCCATGGCAAGCATCAAGGACGTCGCGGCCGCGGCCGGGGTCTCCGTCGCCACGGTCTCCCGGGTCCTCAACAGCCACCCGTCCGTGAGCCCGGACGCCCGGGCGCGCGTGCTGGCCGCCGTGGAGTCGCTGGCCTACCGGCCCAACGCCGTGGCCCGCTCCCTGCGCACCGACCAGACCCGCACGCTCGGCCTGGTCATCAGCGACGTGCTCAACCCGTACTTCGGCGAGCTGGCCCGGTCCGTGGAGGAGGCGGCGCGGGCCCTCGGCTACAGCGTGATCATCGGGAACGCCGACGAGCGCCCCGACCTCCAGGACCACCACGTGCGCACCCTCCTCGACCGGCGGATCGACGGGCTGCTGGTCTCCCCCACCGACGGCGGCTCCCCGCTGATGCTGGACGCCGCCCGCTCCGGCACCCCCATGGTCTTCGTCGACCGCTGGATCGCGGGCGTGGACGTGCCGGTCGTGCGCTCCGACGGGCGCGCGGCCGTGCGCGACCTCGTGGCGCACCTGCACGGGCTCGGGCACCGGCGGCTCGCGATCATCGCGGGCCCGGCCGCCACGACCACCGGCAGCGAGCGCGTCGACGCCTTCCGGGAGGCGCTCGCCTCGTACGAGATCGAACTGCCGGACGCCTACATCGGGCAGGGCGACTTCCAGGCGGAGAGCGGGCGCCGGGTCACCGAGGGCTTCCTCGACCTGCCCGAGCCGCCCCAGGTCGTCTTCGCCGCCGACAACCTGATGGCGCTCGGCGCGCTGGACGCGATCCGCGCGCGCGGGCTGCGCGTCCCCGACGACATCGCGCTCGCCGCGTTCGACGACATCCGCTGGTTCGTGCACACCGATCCGCCGATCACGGCGATCGCCCAGCCGACCGGCGCGCTGGGACGGGCCGCCGTGCGGGCCCTGGTGGACCGGATCGAGGGGCGCGCCCCCGCCTCGGTCACCCTGCCCGCCGCTCTCGTCGTGCGCCGTTCCTGCGGCGCCCCCGCCTGAGCACCACCGGTGACGGCCACCGCGTCACCCGCACCATGCCCACAACCGCGAACCTCAATGGAGAGGAGCAACGGATGAGCAGCTCCGACGAGTTGCTGCGTATCGAAGGGATACGGAAGACCTTCCCCGGTGTCGTCGCGCTCGACAGCGTCGACTTCGACCTGCGCCGCGGGGAGGTGCACGTCCTGCTCGGCGAGAACGGTGCCGGGAAGAGCACGCTGATCAAGATGCTCTCCGGCGCCTACACCCCCGACGAGGGCCGCATCCTCGCGGGCGGCGAGCAGGTCCGTATCCACGGTGCGCAGGACGCCGAGAAGCTCGGGATCGCGACCATCTACCAGGAGTTCAACCTCGTCCCCGACCTGACCGTCGCCGAGAACATCTTCCTGGGCCGCCAGCCGCGCCGCTTCGGTCTCGTCGACCGCGGGCGGATGGAGGCCGACGCCGAGAAGCTGCTCGCGCGCGTGGGCGTGAACGTGTCGCCCCGCGCGCGCGTGCGGGAACTCGGCATCGCCCGGCTCCAGATGGTGGAGATCGCCAAGGCGCTGAGTCTCGACGCGCGCGTCCTGATCATGGACGAGCCGACCGCCGTGCTGACCTCGGAGGAGGTCGACAAGCTGTTCGCCATCGTGCGCGCGCTGCGCGAGGACGGCGTCGGCATCGTGTTCATCACCCACCACCTGGAGGAGATCGCCGCCCTCGGGGACCGGGTGACGGTGATCCGGGACGGGCGCAGTGTGGGCCAGGTGCCCGCGTCGACGCCCGAGGACGAGCTGGTCCGGCTCATGGTGGGGCGCTCGATCGAGCAGCAGTACCCGCGTGAGCGGCCGGACGGCGCCGGGAGCGCCCTGCTCAAGGTCGAGGGGCTGACCCGCGACGGCGTCTTCCACGACGTGTCCTTCGAGGTGCGGGCCGGTGAGGTCGTCGGCATCGCCGGGCTCGTCGGCGCCGGGCGCACCGAGGTGGTGCGGGCGGTGTTCGGCGCCGACCCGTACGACCGGGGTTCGGTGGAGGTCGCGGGCGTGGCGCTGCCGCGGCACGACGTGAACGCCGCCATGGCCGCGGGCGTCGGGCTCGTGCCCGAGGACCGCAAGGGGCAGGGTCTGGTGCTCGACCAGTCGGTCGAGGAGAACCTGGGGCTCGTGACCCTGCGCGCCGCCACCCGCGGCGGGTTCGTGGACCGCAGGGGCCAGCACACCGCCGCCGCGCGCATCGCCGCCCAGCTGGGGGTGCGGATGGCGGGGCTCGGCCAGCACGTGCGCACGCTGTCCGGCGGCAACCAGCAGAAGGTCGTCATCGGCAAGTGGCTGCTCGCCGACATCAGGGTGCTGATCCTCGACGAGCCGACGCGCGGCATCGACGTCGGCGCCAAGGTCGAGATCTACCAGCTCGTCAACGAACTGACCGCCGCCGGGCACGCCGTCCTG
The DNA here is from genome assembly GCF_044750685.1 of Streptomyces sp. NPDC088785. Lineage (NCBI taxonomy): Bacteria > Bacillati > Actinomycetota > Actinomycetes > Kitasatosporales > Streptomycetaceae > Streptomyces > Streptomyces sp. NPDC088785. Next base: position 36,814 of record NZ_JBIVKH010000019.1, on the reverse strand, counting down.
ATGATCTCCAGCGATCTGCCGGAGGTCCTCGGGATGAGCGACCGCGTGCTGGTCATGGCGCAGGGCCGGATCGCCGGTGAACTCGCCGCCGACGACGCCACCCAGGACGCCGTGATGGCCCTCGCCGTCAGCACCAAGAGCACCGTGGGCGCCACCGACGCCACCACCCCCACCAGTACTGCCAGCACCACCAGCACCACAACGACCGACAAGGAGGCCGGCCGTGGCCGCCACTGACACGCTCAAGAGCAAGCCGGGCACCGGTGGTGCCGCGCAGCTGCGCAGGCTGCTGCTCGACAACGGCGCGCTGACCGCGCTGATCGTCCTCGTCATCGCGCTGTCGGCGCTGTCCGGGGACTTCCTGACCACCGACAATCTGCTGAACATCGGTGTGCAGGCGGCCGTGACCGCCATCCTCGCCTTCGGCGTCACCTTCGTGATCGTCGCCGCGGGCATCGACCTGTCGGTCGGTTCGGTGGCGGCCCTGTCGGCGACCGTGCTGGCGTGGAGCGCCACGCAGCACGGCGTGCCGGTCGTCCTCGCGCTGGTGCTCGCCGTCGCGACGGGCGTCGTGGCCGGTCTCGTCAACGGCTTCCTCATCGCGTACGGGAAGCTGCCGCCGTTCATCGCGACGCTCGCGATGCTGTCGGTGGGGCGCGGCCTGGCGCTGGTGCTCTCCGACGGCTCTCCGATCCCGTTCCCCGACTCGGTCTCGCACCTCGGCGACACGCTCGGCGGCTGGCTGCCGGTGCCGGTGCTCGTGATGGTCGTGATGGGTCTGATCGCGGCCGTCGTCCTCGGCCGTACGTACATCGGCCGGGCCATGTACGCGATCGGCGGCAACGAGGAGGCCGCCCGGCTGTCCGGGCTCCGCGTGAAGAAGCAGAAGCTCGTCATCTACGCGCTGTCGGGCCTGTTCGCCGCCGCCGCGGGCATCGTGCTCGCCTCCCGGCTCTCCTCGGCGCAGCCGCAGGCCGCCGACGGCTACGAGCTGGACGCGATCGCCGCCGTCGTCATCGGCGGCGCCTCGCTGGCCGGCGGCACGGGCAAGGCGTCGGGCACGCTGATCGGCGCGCTGATCCTCGCGGTGCTGCGCAACGGCCTCAACCTCCTGTCGGTGTCGGCCTTCTGGCAGCAGGTCGTCATCGGTGTCGTCATCGCGCTCGCCGTGCTCCTCGACACGCTGCGCCGCAAGGCCGGGGCCACGCCGGTGACCTCCGGCGGCGGTGGGCACCGGGGCAGGCAGGCGGCGACGTACGGGCTGGCGGCCGTGGTCACCGTCGCGATCGTCGGCGCCACCTCCTTCCTGCACGGCGGCACGGCGGCGTCCGACAGGCCGAAGGTGGGGCTGTCGCTGTCCACCCTCAACAACCCGTTCTTCGTGCAGATCCGGTCCGGCGCGCAGGCCGAGGCGAAGCGGCTCGGCGTGGACCTGACGGTCACCGACGCGCAGAACGACGCCTCGCAGCAGGCGAACCAGTTGCAGAACTTCACCAGCTCCAGCCTCGACGCGATCGTCCTCAACCCGGTCGACTCGGCCGCCGCGAGCAACTCGGTGGCCGCGGCGAACAGGGCCGGCATGCCGGTCGTCGCCGTCGACCGCGGTGTGGAGAAGGGCAAGGTCGCCACGCTCGTCGCCTCCGACAACGTCGCGGGCGGGGTGCTCTCCGCGCGCACGATGGCCGAGAAGCTGGGCGGCAAGGGGAAGATCGTCATTCTTCAGGGGCAGGCGGGGACGTCGGCCGCGCGCGAGCGTGCGGCGGGCTTCGCCAAGGGCCTGAAGCAGTACCCGGGTATCGAGGTCCTGGCCCAGCAGCCCGCCGACTTCGACCGCACCAAGGGCCTCGACGTGATGTCGAACCTGCTCCAGGCGCACCCCGACGTCCAGGGCGTCATCGCCGCCAACGACGAGATGGCGCTGGGCGCGGTCAAGGCGCTCGGCGCCAAGGCCGGGAAGTCGGTGCCGGTCATCGGCTTCGACGGCGAGGCCGACGGCATCAAGGCGGTCGAGGCGGGCACCATGTACGCCTCGGTGGCGCAGCAGCCGCGCGAACTGGGCGAGATCGCCGTGCGCAACGCCGTGCGGGCCGCCCACGACGAGCGGATCGATCCGGCGGTGAAGGTGCCGGTGAAGGTCGTGACCTCGAAGAACGCGGCAGACTTCCACTGAGCCCGCACGAAGACGGGTGCCCGCACGAAGACGGGTGCACGACGACCTGTGTACGGCGTCCGTGCACGAAGAAAGGCAGAGCATGAGCACGTATGACCTCCTCGTCGTGGGATCGGCCAACGCCGATCTGGTGGTCGCCGTCGACCGCCGCCCGGGTGCCGGGGAGACCGTCCTCGGCTCCGACCTGGTGGTCCACCCGGGCGGCAAGGGGGCGAACCAGGCCGTGGCCGCGGCCCGGCTCGGCGCGCGCACCGCGCTGCTCGCGCGGGTCGGCGACGACGGGCACGGGACGCTGCTGCGCACGTCGATGGAGTCGGCCGGGGTGGACACCTCGGGCGTGCTCGTCGGCGGGGCGCCCACCGGGGTCGCGCTGATCACCGTCGACCCGTCGGGCGACAACAGCATCGTGGTGTCGCCGGGGGCGAACGGGCGGCTGACGCCGGACGACGTGCGGGCGGCCCGTGGGCTGTTCGCGGCGGCGCCGGTGGTCTCCACGCTCCTGGAGATCCCGCTGGAGACGGTCGCCGAGGTGGCCGGGTCGCTGGCCGACGGCGCGCGGCTGGTCCTCAACCCCTCGCCGCCCGCGCCGCTGCCCGACGAGGTGCTGGCCGTGTGCGACCCGCTGATCGTCAACGAGCACGAGGCGAAGGTCATCCTCGGTGCGGAGCCGGGCCCGGACCCCGAGGAGTGGGCGCGGCAGCTGCTCGCGCTGGGCCCGCGCTCGGTCGTCGTGACGCTCGGCGCCGAGGGCGCCCTGGTCGCGGACGCGGACGGCGTGCAGCGGGTGGCGTCGGTGCAGGTGAGGGCCGTGGACACCACCGGTGCGGGGGACGCCTTCACGGCGGCGCTGGGCTGGCGGCTCGGCACCGGCGCGACGCTGGCCGAGGCGGCGGCGTACGCGGCCCGGGTCGGTGCCGCCGCCGTCACCAAGGAGGGGGCGCAGGCCTCGTACCCGACGGCGGAGGAGGTCGCCGCGCTGTGAGGAAGGCCGGGATCCTCAACCGTCATCTGGCGGGCGCCCTCGCGGAGTTGGGGCACGGGGACGGGGTGCTGGTGTGCGACGCGGGGATGCCGGTCCCGGCCGGGCCGCGCCTCGTCGACCTGGCCTTCCGGGCCGGGGTGCCGTCGTTCGCGGAGGTGCTCGACGGCCTCCTCGACGAACTGGTCGTGGAGGCGGGCACGGCGGCCGACGAGGTGCGGGCCGCCAACCCGGGGGCGGCCGCGCTGCTCGCGGGGCGGCTGCCGGACCTCTCCTACGTCCCGCACGAGGAGCTGAAGGCGCTGTCGGCGTCGGCGCGGCTCGTGGTGCGCACCGGCGAGGCGCGGCCGTTCGCCAATGTGCTGCTGCGGTGCGGGGTCTTCTTCTGATGAACCGACGAGGGGCCCGGTCCGCGGACCGGGCCCCTCGGGCCTTCCCCTCCTTCGCCGGAATCCCTCGATCCCCCCAGATCTCCCCCCTCAGGACTCCGACGCAAGTAACGACCCGCCTGGCGCCGCAAAGGTTGCACGGGATTCCGGAAATCTCTGAGAGATGCCGAATGGCGGGAGCGCGAGGCGCGCAAGGGGCGCGAAAACGGACGCCTCACGCCCCCTTTTCCGTCGTACGGAAGCCGCAGTTGCCGCCGAAGGAGTCGGCGGGGGCGGCGGTGCGCGCCGCGACGCGGTAGCGGTTGCAGTAGGAGGGGTGGCAGAGGTACGAGCCGCCGCGCAGGACGTGCCGGGCGTCCGGGGCGTCCGAGGCCGGGCAGCGGGGGTCGCGGCGCGGGGAGCGCGCGTACCAGGTGGGGTCGAAGCCGTCGGCGCACCACTCCCAGACGTTGCCCGCCATGTCGTACAGGCCGTAGCCGTTGGGCGGGAAGGCGCGGACCGGCGCGGTGGCGAACCAGCCGTCGGCGCCGGTGGGAGCGGCGGGGAAGGCGCCCTGGAAGACGTGGCAGCGGTGCGCGCCGCCGGGGGTCAGCTCGTCGCCCCACGCGTAGCGCGCGCCGCTCAGGCCGCCGCGGGCCGCGTACTCCCACTGGGCCTCGGTGGGCAGGGCGCGGCCGGCCCACGCGCAGTAGGCGAGGGCGTCACCGAGGCCGACGTGGACGACGGGGTGGTCGTCGAGCCCGTCGACGCCGCTGAGCGGGCCGTGCGGGTGGCGCCAGTCGGCGCCGCGGACCTCCAGCCACCAGGGGGCGGACGGGGAGCGGCCCAGGACGTCGGCGGGACCGGCGAGCGCGTAGGCGTGGAAGACCGCCGATGAGCCGGCGCGCTCGGCGGCGGTCAGGTGCCCGGTGGCGCGGACGAACCGCGCGAAGTGCGCGTTGGTGACGGTCGTCGTGTCGAGGGCGAACGACGACAACGTGACGGTGTGGACCGGGAGTTCGCCGTCGGCCCGGTAGCCCTCGGCGAAGGCGTCGCCCATGGCGAAGGTGCCGCCGGGCAGCGCCCGCTGCTCGTGCGGGAGGGGACGCGTCCCCGGGGCGGCCGGGCGGGCCCTCCCGCGCGGCGGGGGCGCGCCGGTCGGGCGGGGGCCCGTGCAGCAGGGCGCCGGAGTTCCCTCGGTCGTATCCATTGACGTGTCGCGCCTCCCACCTATAACACTATGCACCTAGGTGAATCTGCACCTAGGTCGGCATCGCGTCAAGGCCGTCGAGGCCCGAGGGCCGTCACGGCCCTCGGGGCGTCACGGCCCTCGGGGCGTCACGGCCCGCGCGTCAGGAGTGAGGGGTTCGCGTGAAGTTCGAGCACGTGCTGCTCGGTGTGCTCGCCATGCGGCCGCAGAGCGGTTACGACCTGCGGCGGTGGCTGGAGCGCGAGGGGCGCTTCCTGCGCTCCGGCGTCCACCAGAGCCAGGTCTACCGGCTCCTCGGCCGCATGACGGACCAGGGGTGGATCACCTGGGAGGCGGACGCCCGGGACGGCGCGCCCGACGCCAAGGTCTACCGGCTCACCGACGCCGGGCGCGAGGCGCTGACGGCCTGGGCGCACTCCCCGTACGAGCCGCCGAGCCGCTTCCAGGACCCCGAGTTCGTCGCGCGCCTGCTGTTCGCCGGGATGCTCGACGCGGACCTGCCGGTGCGGCTCATCGACACCGAACTCGCCCACCGCCGCGCCCAGGTCGCGCACTCCCGCGGCCGGGACCGCGCGCTCCGCCTGGACCAGGCCCTGCCGGAGATCGACGCGCCCCGCGCCCGGCTGCTGAACGAGCTGCTGCACCTGGAGGGCGTCCGGCAGATCGACGCCTGGATCGACTGGCTGGAGCGCACCCGCCGGCTGCTCGCGGACCACCGCGACGACACGCGGGACGCCCACCACGACAGCGCGGGCGGGGACCGGCACGACAGCGAGGGCGGGGACCGCCCCGGCACCGAGGGGGATCCCGCGTGAAAGCCGTCATGGTCATGTTCGACAGCCTCAACCGCAGGATGCTCCCGCCCTACGGCTGCGACTGGACCCACGCCCCCCACTTCCAGCGCCTGGCCGAGCACACCGCCGTCTTCGACCACTGCTACGGCGGCTCCATGCCCTGCATGCCGGCGCGCCGCGAGATGCACACCGGCCGCCCGAACTTCCTGCACCGCTCCTGGGGCCCGCTGGAGCCCTTCGACGACTCCGTGCCGCAGATGCTCGCGCAGGACGGCGTCCACACCCACCTCGTCACCGACCACCAGCACTACTGGGAGGACGGCGGCGCCACCTACCACCAGCGCTACAGCTCCTTCGAGTTCTTCCGCGGCCAGGAGGGCGACAAGTGGAAGGGCCAGGTCGCCGACCCGGACATCCCGCCCACGCACACCCTGCGCCGCGGCCGGATCTGGCGGCAGGACTGGGTCAACCGCCAGCACCTCACCGACCCCGCCGACCACCCGCAGAACCGCACCTTCGACGCCGGCCTGGAGTTCATCGCCACCAACCGCGAGGAGGACCGCTGGTTCGTCCAGATCGAGACCTTCGACCCGCACGAGCCGTTCTTCTCCTACGCCGAGCACAAGAAGCACTACGCCGCCCGCGACGCCGCCTACACCGGCCCGCACTTCGACTGGCCCGACTACAAGCGCGTCACCGAGGACGCGGAGACCGTCGCCCACGCCCGCCACGAGTACGCCGCCCTGCTCACCATGTGCGACACCTCCCTGGGCCGGGTCCTGGACGCCTTCGACACCCACGGCCTGTGGGACGACACGCTCCTGATCGTCTGCACCGACCACGGCTTCCTGCTCGGCGAACACGGCTGGTGGGGCAAGAACGTCCAGCCCTGGTTCGACGAGAACATCCACACCCCGCTCTTCGTCTGGGACCCGCGCACCCGCGCCACCGGCCGCCGCTCCGCACTCGTGCAGACCATCGACATCGGCCCCACCCTGCTGGACTTCTTCGGCCTGGAACGCACCCCCGACATGCTCGGCGTCCCGCTCGGGGACACCACCGCCGACGACCGCCCCGTCCGCGAGGCCGGCCTCTTCGGCTCCTACGGCGCCCACGTCAACGTCACCGACGGCCGCCACGTCTACATGCGGGCCTGCGTCCGGCCCGACAACCAGCCGCTGCGCGAGTACACGCTCATGCCCACCCACATGGACGGCCGCTTCACCCCGGACGAGCTGCGCGACGCGACCCTTGCGGACCCCTTCCCCTTCACCAAGGGCGTCCCCGTCCTCGACCTGCCGGGCTTCGCCGTCGGCAACCCCTACGCCCTCGGCACCCGCCTCTACGACCTCGCCACCGACCCCGACCAGGAACACCCGCTCCTGGACGACGAACTGGAGCTGCGCATGGCCACGCTCCTGGTGGAGCGGATGCGCGCCTGCGCCGCCCCCGCCGGGCAGTACGCCCGCCTCGGCCTGCCCGCCGAGGGGCCGGTCACCGAGGAGCACCTGCTGCTGCGGGCCCAGCGCGAGCAGGTCGAACGCTCCACCGCGCCGCTGCCCACGGCCGCGGAGTTCCCCGCGCAGGAGCTGTCGGTGACCACGCCGGTGCACCGCATCGCCGAGGCACCGCACGGCGCGGACGTCCTGCGGCGCCACCTGCCGATGCTCGCGCACCCCGGCCTGCTGGCGATGGTCGGCGCGATGAGCCCGCTGCAACTCGCCGCCATGACACCGGCCGTCGACCGCACCCTGCTGCACGCCCTGCACACCGACCTGGCCCAGGTGTCCCCCGCCGCCTGAGCCCCGCCCCCGCCCGTCCCCTTCTCCCCGTCTCCCCGCCTCCCCGTTTCTCCCCGTCACGCCGCCGCGCGGCAGAGGTGAGTCCGCCATGCCCGAAAACTCCCCGTCCGTCCCGCTCGCCACCACCACCACCGGTCCGGGTGCCGCCGTCCCGGCGAAGGTCCCCGCCGCCGGACAACATGTCCCGGGCCGCTGGCGGCAGTTGGCCGTCCTGTCGCCGACGGTGCTGACCGACAACAGCGAGTCTTCGGTCGTCAGCACCCTCTTCGCGGCGATGCGGCAGACCCTCGGCATGTCCCTGAGCCACCTGGGCCTGCTCCAGGCGCTCAGCAGGGTGACCGGCGCCGTGTCCGGCCCGCTGTGGGTCGCCGCCGCACGGCGCGCCGGCCGCCGGAGCGTCCTGGCCGGCACCGGCCTGTGGATGGGCGGCTGGCTCGCCGCCTGCGGGCTGAGCCAGAACTTCGCGCAGCTGCTCACCTGCTACCTGCTGGCCGCCGTGGGCGCCGCCGCGGGCCAGCCGCTCGTCCACGACCTCGTCGCCGACCTCTTCGACGAGGGCTCCCGCGGGCGGGCGATCGGCGCGATGTACGGCGGGGTGACCCTGCTCGGCGCGGTCATCGGCCCGCTCGTCGCGCAGCTCGCCGAGGCCCCCGGCGGCTGGCGCTCCGGCTTCTGCGCGGTGGGCGCGCTCTGCGTCCTGGCGGCCCTGCTGGTGCTGTTCCTCTTCCGGGACCCGGGCGCCGGGGCGAGCGAGGCGACGGCGACCGCCGCCCACCACACCTCAGGGGCGTTCTCCCGGCAGACCCTGCGCCGCCTCTTCGGCATCCGCACGTTCACCCTGATGGTGGTCCAGCGGCTGCTCAGCGGGCACCTGCTGGTCGCCGGCTTCGGCGTCGTCTTCCTCACCGAGCGCGGCTTCGGCACCGCGACGGCCGCGCTCGTCGCGATACCCAGCGGCGTCGGGTACCTGCTCGGCAGCGTCGCCGGCGGCCTCGTCACCGACCGCGTCCACCGCGCCGACCCCGAGCACGGGCGCGTACGGACCCTCCAGGTGCTCCAACTCCTCTACGCCGGGCTCGCCTTCCTCGGCACGCAGATCGACTGGCAGGGCATCGGCGCCTATCTGCTGCTCTTCGGGGCGATGGCGGCCGTGCAGGGCGCCAACCCCGGCGTCAACCGGCCCATCGTCATGGCCGTCACCCCGCCCGACCTGCGCGGCCCGGCCTTCGCCGTCCTCATCTCCGTCGCCGAGGCGCTCGCCTACGCCCTGTTCAACCTCGGCGCGGGCGCGCTGGGCGACGCCCTCGGACTCCGGACCGTCTTCCTGTGGGTGCTGGTGGTCCTGATGGCGGTCAACGCGCTCTTCTGCGGGCTGCTCCACCGCACCTACCCGCACGACGTGGCACGGGCCCTGGACAGCGCGGCGCAGGACGCGCCCGGAGCCTAGGGCCTGTCCGGCGGATCTTGTCGCGGGCGCGGGGTCTGGCACGCCGACCTGCGGCGTTGTCGTCGGTTGCCAACGCTCCGCGTTGACGCCCTCCTCCGCCTTGCATCCCGACGCACCGGACCCCGCTCACCAGCACAGAAATACGCGGGCCACCCGACCACGACCTGATCCGCCGGACACGCCCTAAACGGCGTGCCGGGTGAACCGGTCGGCGGTCTCCGCGAGCACCGCCCGGCCGTCGCGCGCCCACAGGCCGTCGTTGAACAGCTCCACCTCGATCGGGCCCGCGTAGCCCTGCTCCTCCACCAGGCGGCGCCAGTACCGCAGGTCGATCGCGCCGTCGCCGAGCTGCCCCCGGCCGTTGAGCACGCCCGCGGGCAGCGGGGTCGTCCAGTCGGCGAGCTGGAACGCCGCGATGCGCCCCTGCGCACCGGCCCGCGCGAGCTGCGCGGGCGCCAGGTCGTCCCACCAGATGTGGTACGTGTCCACGCAGACGCCGACCCGGTCGGCCGGGAAGCGTTCGGCGATGTCCAGGGCCTGGGCGAGGGTGGAGACGACGCAGCGGTCCGCCGCGTACATCGGGTGCAGCGGTTCGATCGCCAGCCGTACGCCCCGCTCGGCGGCGTACGGGGCGAGGACGCCGATGCCGTCGGCGATGCGCTCGCGGGCGCCCGCCAGGTCGTGGGAGCCCGCCGGAAGACCGCCGGAGACCAGGACCAGGACGTCCGTGCCGAGGGTGACGGCCTCGTCGACGGCGCGCTTGTTGTCGTCGAGCGCGGCCGTGCGCCCGGCCGCGTCGATCGCGGTGAGGAAGCCGCCGCGGCAGTGGGTGGTGACGGTCAGCCCGGCGTCGCGCAGCAGCGCGGCCGCCTTCTCGACGCCGTACGCCTGGACGGGCTCGCGCCAGGTGCCGACGTTGCGCACCCCCAACTCGACGCAGGACGCGACGAGTTCGGGCAAGGTGAGCTGCTTGACCGTCATCTGGTTGATGGAGAATCGCGGATCGGCGCTCACGTCGTCACTCCGTACAGGGCGAGCAGGTTCGTCATGCGGGTCGCGGCCAGCTCCGGGTCCGGGAACAGGCCCAGGGAGTCGGCGAGTTCGTAGGCGCGCGCGAGGTGCGGCAGGGAGCGCGCCGACTGGAGGCCGCCGACCATCGCGAAGTGCTCCTGGTGGCCGGCGAGCCAGGCCAGGAGGACCACGCCCGTCTTGTAGAAGCGGGTCGGCGCCTGGAAGAGGTGCCGGGACAGCTCGACGGTGGGGTCGAGCAGGGCGCGGAACCCCGCGGTGTCGCCGGTGTCCAGGACGCGGACGGCCTGCGCGGCGAGCGGGCCCAGCGGGTCGAAGATGCCGAGCAGCGCGTGGCTGAAGCCGCGGTCGTCGCCCGCGATCAGCTCGGGGTAGTGGAAGTCGTCGCCCGTGTAGCAGCGCACGCCCTGCGGCAGCCGGCGGCGCAGCTCGACCTCGCGGCGCGCGTCGAGCAGGGACACCTTGATGCCGTCGACCTTGTCCGGGTGCGCGGCGATGACCTCCAGGAAGGTCTCGGTCGCGGTGTCGAGGTCGGCGGCGCCCCAGTAGCCGTCCAGGGCCGGGTCGAACATCGGGCCCAGCCAGTGCAGGACGACGGGTTCGCCGGCCTGCCGGAGCAGGTGGCCGTAGACGTCGAGGTAGTCCTCGGGGCCGCGGGCGACGGCGGCGAGGGCGCGGGAGGCCATGAGGATCGCCTGGGCGCCCGTCCCCTCGACGAGCGCGAGCTGTTCCTCGTACGCGGTCCTGACCTCGGCCAGGTCGCGGGCGGGGGCGGTGAGCTGGTCGGTGCCGACGCCGCAGGCGATGCGGCCGCCGACCGCCCTGGCCTCGGCGGCGGACCGCCGGATCAGTTCGGCGGCGCCCGCCCAGTCCAGGCCCATGCCGCGCTGCGCGGTGTCCATCGCCTCGGCGACGCCGAGCCCGTGGGACCACAGGTGACGGCGGAAGGCGAGGGTGGCGTCCCAGTCGACGGCGGCCGGGGAGTCGGGGGTGGTGTCGGCGAGCGGGTCGGCGACGACGTGCGCCGCCGAGAGGACGACCCGGGAGGCGAGGGGTGCTCCGGCGGCGAAGGCGAGCGGTTCGGCGCGCGGCTCGTACGCCTTCGTCCCGCCGTCGGGGGTGGGCAGCCGGAGGATCACAGCGAGATCTCCGGAACGTCGAGGCGGCGGCCCTCGGCCGAGGACCTCAGGCCCAGCTCGGCCAGCTGCACGCCGCGCGCGCCGGCCAGCAGGTCCCAGTGGTAGTCGGCACCGGCGTACACGTGCTGGAGGAACAGCTCCCACTGCACCTTGAAGCCGTTGTCGAACTCGGTGTTGTCCGGGACCTCCTGCCACTGGTCGCGGAAGGAGTACGTCGCCGGGAGGTCGGGGTTCCAGACCGGCTTGGGGGTGGCACCGCGGTGCTGGACGCGGCAGTTGCGCAGTCCGGCGACGGCCGATCCCTCGGTGCCGTCGACCTGGAACTCGACCAGCTCGTCGCGGTGGACGCGCACGTCCCAGGAGGAGTTGATCTGGGCGACGACCGGGCCCCGGGGGTTGTCCAGCTCGAAGATGCCGTACGCGGAGTCGTCGGCGGTCGCGTCGTAGGGCTTGCCGTGCTCGTCCCAGCGGGTGGGGATGTGGGTGGTGGCGAGCGCGGTGACCGAGGTGACCCGGCCGAACAGCTCGTGCAGCACGTACTCCCAGTGCGGGAACATGTCGACGACGATGCCGCCGCCGTCCTGCGCGCGGTAGTTCCAGGAGGGGCGCTGGGCCTCCTGCCAGTCGCCCTCGAAGACCCAGTAGCCGAACTCGCCGCGCACGGACAGGATCCGGCCGAAGAAGCCGCCGTCGACGAGCCGCTTGAGCTTGAGCAGGCCCGGCAGGAACAGCTTGTCCTGCACGACGCCCGACTTGACGCCCTTCTCGCGGGCCAGGCGGGCCAGTTCGACGGCGCCGGCCAGGCCGGTGGCGGTCGGCTTCTCGGTGTAGACGTGCTTGCCGGCGGCGATCGCCTTCGTGAGGACCTCCTCGCGGCCGGAGGTCATCGCGGCGTCGAAGAAGATGTCGACGCTGTCGTCGGCGAGTACGGCGTCCACGTCGGTGGAGACGTTCGCCTCGTCCAGGCCGTGCCGCGCGGCGAGCGCCTTCAGGGCGTGCTCGCGGCGGCCCACGAGGACCGGTTCGGGCCACAGCACCGTGCCGTCCCCGAGATCGAGGCCGCCCTGCTCGCGCAGCGCGAGGATCGAGCGGACGAGGTGCTGGCGGTAGCCCATGCGCCCCGTCACACCGTTCATGGCGATGCGCACCGTCTTGCGTGTCACGTGAGTCCCTTCGTCCTGCCGTACACGTTCTGCCGCATGTTCGATCGCTCGTAGCAAGCGCTTTCTATCTGGGGAGAAGCTAGCCTCTGCACAGCCGCTCGGACAAGAGCGGATACGCGGCGGATGACAGCGGACACCGGCCGCACCCCAGTCGGAGGATGACTCGATGACCGTGACTCTCGCGGACGTGGCCGCCCGCGCGCAGGTGTCCCCCGCCACCGTCTCGCGGGTGCTCAACGGCAACTACCCGGTCGCCGCCGCCACCCGGGAGCGGGTGCTCCGGGCCGTGGACGACCTGGACTACGTGCTGAACGGCCCGGCGAGCGCGCTGGCCGCCGCCACCTCCGACCTGGTCGGGGTGCTGGTCAACGACATCGCCGACCCCTTCTTCGGGATCATGGCGTCCGCCGTGCAGTCGGAGATCGTCGGGCCCGGCGGGCGCGCGGGCGGCGAGCGGCTCGCGGTGGTCTGCAACACCGGCGGCTCCCCGGAGCGCGAGCTGACGTACCTGACGCTGCTCCAGCGGCAGCGGGCGGCGGCCGTCGTCCTCACCGGCGGGGCGATCGAGGATCCGGCGCACGTGGCGGCCGTCGCGGCCAAGCTGCGGCGGCTGGCGGAGGCCGGGACCCGGGTGGTGCTGTGCGGGCGGCCGCCGGTGCCGGGGGCCGAGGCGGTGGCGCTCACCTTCGACAACCGGGGCGGGGGGCGGGATCTGACGGCGCATCTGCTCGCGCTGGGGCATCGGCGCATCGGTTACGTCGCCGGTCCCGAGGAGCGCACGACGACCCGGGACCGCCTGGAGGGGCACCGGGACGCGCTGCGGGCCGCCGGGGTCGAGGCGCCGGACGACCTGGTCGTGCACGGCCCCTACGACCGGGCCGCCGGGCATGCCGCGACGCGCGAACTCCTGCGCAGGGATCCTTCGTTGACGGCCGTGGTGGCCGCCAACGACACCGTCGCGCTCGGGGCCTGCGCGGCCCTGCGGGAGGCCGGGCTGCGCATCCCCGAGGACGTCTCCGTGGCGGGCTTCGACGACCTGCCCTTCAGCGTGGACGCGGTGCCCGCGTTGACGACGGTCCGGCTTCCGCTGACGGAGGCGGCGGCTCGGGCGGGGCGGATCGCGATGGGGCGCGAGGGGGCGCCGGCGGGGGGGGTGGACGGGGTGCGCGGGGAGTTGATGGTGCGGGGGTCCACGGGGGTGCCGCGCGAGCCGTGACCCTCCCTCCGGGCCGCTGCCCTGGGTTCCGTCTCGCGTGCGGGGCGCCGGGGTCGAGCCGGGACCGTCGCCACCTGCGGGCCGGTGGGGCTTCTCGCGCAGTTCCCCGCGCCCCTGAGGCATGCGCTGCGCGCAGCCTCCCCTTGAGGCTGCGCTCCGCGCGCCTCCACTGAGAGGTGGGGGATGGTGGCACGCCTCTCCCGAGAAACGGGACGGTGGCGCGCCTCTCTGATGAGATGCCGCACGCAGTGCGCATCTCAGGGGCGCGGGGAACTGCGCGAGAAGCGGCCACCGGGCCGCAGACGACGGACTACCCAGGGGCGCGGGGAACTGCGCGACCAGCCACGACCGTGGCGCACCCGAAAGACCACCTGCGCGGCCAGCCGCCACCGAGCCGCGCCCGAAAGACCACCTGCGTGGTCAGACCCCACCGCGCCGCGTCCGAAAGACGGCCCCCAGGGGCCCGGGGGCGTAAATGGGTTCGGGTGGGTGGGGGTGGGGTCGTAGCGTTGTGCGGCATGACCGAATCGCAGAAACTGCCACCGCGTCTCACCACCCTCTCCTTCCACAGCCCCCTCTCCGAACCCCGCGCCGCGAGCCTGATCGAGCGGGCGGCGGCCGAGGCGCCGTCCACCGTGCTCGACATCGGCTGCGGCTGGGGCGAGTTGATGCTGAGAGTGCTGGAGGCGGTGCCCGGGGCGCGCGGGACCGGGGTCGATCTCAACGGGGAGGATCTGGCCCGGGGCCGTACGAACGCCGCGGCCCGCGGCCTCGCCGACCGGGTCGAGTTCCTGGAGAAGTCCGCGACCGACGCCGCGCTCGACCCCGCCGACCTCGTGTTCTGCCTCAGCGCCAGCCACGCGCTCAGCGGCGCCGAGCCACCCCGGCTCACCACCGAGGCCCTGCGCGCGCTGCGCGGGCTCGTCACGCCCGGCGGCCGGGTGGTGTTCGCCGACGGGTACTGGCAACGACCTCCCACACCGCAGGAGTTGGGCGCGATGTGGCCGGACGCCAGGGCGGACGAGTACGACGGCCTCGCGGGGCTCGTCGACCGCGCGGTGGCGGCCGGTTTCCGGCCCGTGTGGATCGAGACGGCGAACCGCGACGAGTGGGAGACGTTCGAGTCCGGCTACCAGTCGGACCAGGAGGTCTGGCTGGCCGGCCACCCGGACCACCCGCTGGCCGAGGAGACCCGCGAGAAGCTCGACCGCCACCGGTCGAGCTGGCTGCGCGGCTACCGCGACGTCCTCGGGATCGCCTACCTCACCCTGGTGCCGGTGGACTGACCCCCGTACCGGGGCCGCCGGGCGGGGGCCACACCCCGCCCGGCGGCGGCCGTACCGGAACCCGCGTGCGGGCCCGGGGCTACACGTGCGGCCGGCGCCCCGGCTCCTGGTGCGGGAAGCGCTGGTCGGCGCCGGGGAGGGTCGGTTCGGGGAGGGTGGCCACCTCGTCCTCGGCCCGCGCCAGCTGCTCGGCCGTGTCGCGGGGCAGCCGGGGCGCGCGGTGCGTGGGGCGGGAGAAGCGGAACGCCGAGGTGAGGTCGCCGAAGGTGTCCCGCCGCCAGTCGGTGATGTTGGGCTCCTCGACGCCCGTGATACGCTCCAGGAACCGCAGGGCCGAGGTGTGGTCGAAGGTCTCCGAGGCGACCCAGCCGCCGACCGTCCACGGCGAGACGATGATGGCGGGCACGCGGAAGCCGCCGCCGATGGGCAGGCCCTTCACGAACTCGCCCGCGGTGCCCGCCGCCGGTGTCGGCGGTGCGACGTGGTCGAACAGGCCGTCGTTCTCGTCGTAGTTGAGGATGAAGGCCGTCTTCGCCCAGACCTTGGGGTTGGCGGCGATCGCCTCGATCTTCTGCGCGACGAAGTCGGCGCCCGCGGCCGGCAGGTAGTCCGGGTGCTCCGACTGGTGGCTCGTCGGCATGATCCAGCTGACCGCCGGGAGGCGGTCGTTGCGGGCGTCGTCCTCGAAGGTGCCCTCGGGCTGCGGGCGCACCCCGCGCTCGTACAGGTCGGAGCCGGGCTGCGCGTTCTTGAACGACGCGAAGTTCTCCAGCATGTTGCAGCCGTAGTCGTCGTCCTGCTGGTAGACCTTCCAGCTCACCCCGGCGGCCTGGAGGCGCTCGGCGTACGTCGTCCACCGGTAGGGCTGCGGGGCGGTGTTGTTGAGGATCGGGCCGCCCTGTGTGCCGCCCGGGTCGATGGTGCCCGTCATCCAGTAGAGCCGGTTGGGCCAGGTCGGGCCGAAGACCGAGCAGAAGTAGTGGTCGCAGACGGTGAAGGTCTCGGCGAGCGCGAACTGGAACGGGATGTCCTTGCGGGTGTAGTACCCCATCACGTACGGCCCGTTGACGCCGTCGGCCTTGCGGTGGGCGGGCAGCCACCGGTCCATCCTGCCGTTGTTCCACGCCTCGTGCTGGACGGCCCAGGCGTGCGAGGTGGAGGGGATCGCCTGGGCGCTGGTGGAGTGGGTGTCCAGGTGGAAGGGGAGCAGGTACCCCTTCGGGTTCTGCGCGTCGGGCTGGTAGAAGACCGAGCGGCCGGTGTCCAGCTTCAGCGCGTGGGGGTCGCTGAAACCGCGTACGCCCTTGAGGGTGCCGAAGTAGTGGTCGAAGGAGCGGTTCTCCTGCATGAGCATCACGACGTGCTCGATGTCGCGCAGCGATCCCTTGCGGGGCGGGCCCGCCGCGACCGCCTTCTGGACGCTGGGCGGGAGGAGGGAGAGCGCCGCGGCGCCGCCGACGGCGCCGGCCGCGGAGCCGAGGAGTCTGCGTCGGGTCAGTTCGGCCATGGAAGGTCCCCTGTCTGAGCCGGTGACATGCCAACGGCCCGTGGAGTACGGGCCGTTGCGACCAACCCTGCGCTCCCGCCGATGTGGCGCGGAGGAGGCCCGCGATGAAATCGGGGACAACGCGCGGCAAGGGTTTGGCCAACCCATGGGCCGGAACCCGACCTCTTGGCCCACGCCATACCTGCCCTATACACGGAATTGAACCGGCGCGCGGGACCTACCGACCGGGTCGGCCGTCCGGGCCGCGAGGTGATCACGAGGTGACCAGGACCGTGCACGCCATCCGGTCCTTCCCGTACGAGCTGGCGCACCCCGAGCACACCGAGCACACCGAGCACACCGAGCACGTCGGCGCCGCGGGTTCGTCCTGGTCGGCGAGCGCCCGCACCGGTCCTTCGGCGCGGATCCCGTCGGACGGGACTGGAGGACGGCCCGCCATGAGCGGGCGGGCCGACGGGTAGGGTCCGCCCCATGAAACTGGCGTTCTCCACCCTCGGTGTCCCTGGCCTCCCCCTCGACGACGTCCTGCGCCTCGCCGCCGCGCACGGCTATCACGGTGTCGAACTGCGCGCGCATCCCGAGGAGCCGGTCCATCCCGGCATCGGTCCCGAGGAGCGGGCGGACGCCGTCGCGCGGTTCGCGGCGGCCGGGGTCGAGGTGCTCGGCGTCGCCGGATACGCGCGGGTGGCCGCGCCCGGCGACGACGAGACCGTGCTCGGCCAGGTGCGCGAGCTGATCGACCTCGCCGGCGACCTGGGCGCCGGCTACGTCCGGGTCTTCCCCGGCGGCGGTGACGAGCAGAGCGCCGAGGAGGCCGACGCGACGGCCGCCCGGCGGCTCGGGGTCGCCGCCGAGTACGCGGCCGACCGCGGGGTACGGGTGCTGCTGGAGACCCACGACTCGCACCGCACCGGCGCCGCCGCCTCCCGGGTCGCCGGGCTGGTCGGCCACCGCAACGTGGGCGTCCTCTGGGACGTCATGCACACCTGGCTCGGCGGCGAGCAGCCCGCGGCCTCGTTCGCCGCGCTCTCCCCGTACCTCGGCTACGTCCAGGTCAAGGACGTCGCCGGGGCCGACGACACGACGCCGCTCGCGCTCGGGGCGGGGGCGCTGCCGCTCGCGGAGTGCGTGGAGGTGCTCAGCCGGGAGGGCTGGGACGGGTGGCTGTGCTGGGAGTACGAGGCGCGCTGGTACGAGTCGGCGGCGCCGCTCCCCGAGCTGCTGGCGGACGGCCGGGAGGTGCTCGGGCGGTTGCTCAACGAGTCGGCGTGAGGGGCTCGCCGGCGGGCGCCGGGTGCGGCGCGGGCGCCCGCCCGGCGCCCGGCGCCCCCGGCGCGGGTGCGGGCGCCGTCCGGCCGGGGGTGCGCAGGGAGGTCAGGGCGACCCCGGCGACCAGCAGCGCCGCCGCGCACCAGCGCAGCCCGCTCACCGACTCCCCCAGGAACAACCCGGCCGACGACATGCCGAAGACAGGCACCAGCAGCGAATAAGGGGCCACCGTCGACGCGTCGTAGCGGCGCAGCAGGCGGCTCCAGGCGCTGAAGCAGAACAGGGTCGTCACCAGCGCCACATAGCCGAGGGCGGCGACGCCCGGCAGGTCGAGGGCGGCCAGGGCGCGGGCGTCGCGCGCGGGGCCCTCGAAGAGCAGCGAGAGCCCGAGCAGCGGAAGCACGGGGACGGCGCTCGACCACACCATGAAGTTGAAGGGGGCGTCGGGCGCCGCCTTGCGGGTCAGGACGTTCGCCACGCCCCAGAACGCGGCGGCGACCAGCACCAGCGCGAAGGCGCCGAGCGGGCCCGAGGCGCCCTCGTCGACGGCGGCGACCGCGATCCCGGCGAGCGCCACCGCCATGCCCGCCACCCGCGCGGGCCGCGGCCGCTCCCCCAGGAACGCGAACGCGATCATCGCCGTGAACACCGCCTGCACCTGGAGCACCAGGGACGACAGGCCCGCGGGCATCCCGGCGTTCATGCCGACGAACAGTAGCCCGAACTTGCCGACGCCCAGGGCGAGTCCGAGCCCGACGATCCAGCGCCACGGCACGCACGGCCGGCCGACCAGGAACACGGCGGGCAGCGCCGCCAGCAGGAAGCGCAGGGCGCAGAAGAGCAGCGGCGGGAAGTGGGCGAGGCCGATGTCGATGACGACGAAGTTCACGCCCCACAGGGCGGCGACGAGCACGGCGAGGCCGGTGTGTGCGGGTCTCATGCGTCGAGGATCACGCGCGACGACCGTGTAGCACCAGCGAAGATTGCTGCATGGTGGGATGAAGCGACGCTAACGGGAAGCGGCGCCGACGAGAGGGGCCCGGGGTGCTGGATCTTCAGCGGCTGCGCGCACTGCACGCCGTCTCCGTGCACGGCACCGTGGGCGCCGCCGCGGCCGCGCTCGGCTACACGCCGTCCGCGGTGTCCCAGCAGATCGCCAAGCTGGAGCGGGAGACCAGGACCGTGCTGCTCGAACGGGCGGGGCGCGGGGTGAAGCTCACCGAGGAGGCGCTGCAACTCGTCGCCGCGGCAGCCGAGTTGATGGCCGTCCTGGAGCGGGCGGAGACCGGCATCGAGGAGCGGCGCGGGGTGCCCGCGGGGCGGCTGACCGTCGCCGCGTTCGCCTCGGCGGCTCGGGGGCTGCTGCCCGGGGCGCTCGCGGCGCTGGCGCGGCGCTGTCCCGCGCTGGACACCCGGCTCACCGAGGTCGACCCGCACCTGTCGGTCGACCTCGTGGCGAAGGGGGCCGTCGATCTCGTGGTGGCCCACGACTGGGACATCGCGCCGCTCCCGGCCCCCGCCGGGGTCGAGCAGGCGGTCCTCGGGGACGACCTGTGCGACCTGCTGGTGCCGGCGGGGCATCCGCTGGCCGGGCGGGCGGCCGTGCGGCGGGCCGAGCTGGCCGGGGAGCGGTGGGTCTCGCAGCCCGCGGGGCGGGTGTGTCACGACTGGCTGGTGCGGACGATGCGGGGGGCCGGGTTCGAGCCGGAGATCGTGCACCGGGCCGACGAGAATCCGACGCTGGTGGCGCTGGTCGCGGCCGGGCTGGGGGTGGCCGTCATCCCGCGGCTCGGGCGGGGGCCGTTGCCCGGCGGGGTGGCGGTGGTGGGGCTCGATCCGCTGCCGCGGCGGCGGGTGTACGCGCTGTGGCGCACCGGGGTCTCGCGGCGCCCCGCGATCACGGCGGCCGTCGGCGCCCTCCACGCGGAGGCCGCCCACCTCCTCCTCCCGCCCGCCGCGGCCCGGTGACCACGCCCCGCGCCGCCCCCGCGGAGCGCCCGCCCCGCCGGCGCCGTGGGCCGGGGTCCTGCTCGGGCCCTTGACTGGCAGAAACTTTCCCCTTATTCATGACGCGCGGAAGTTTCCTTCAGCATGAGGTACGCAGCATGCCCCGCCCCTCCCTCCGGAAGGAGCGCACGTGCACCACCGTCACCTGTCCAGACGGACCCTGCTCGCCGCCACCACGGCCGGCACCGCCGCCGTGACCCTCGGCGCCGCCCTCCCCGCCCAGGCCACGGCACCCCCCACCGACCGCGCCCTCAAGAAGATCATCTCCGGGATGTCCCTGGAGGAGAAGGTCGGCCAGCTCTTCGTGATGCGGGTCTACGGCCACTCGGCCGACGCCCCGGACCAGGCCGACATCGACGCGAACCTCAAGGAGATCGGGGTGCGCACGGCCGACGAGCTGATCGACAGATACAAGCTCGGCGGCATCATCTACTTCCAGTGGGCCCACAACGTCCGCGACCCGCACCAGACGGCCGACCTCAGCAACGGCATCCAGCGGGCGGGACAGCGCCAGCCCTCCCGGATACCGCTGCTGATCGCCACCGACCAGGAGCACGGCATCGTCTGCCGGGTCGGCAGGCCGGCCACCCTGTTCCCCGGCGCGATGGCGCTCGGCGCGGGCGGCTCACGTACCGACGCCCGCCGCGCCGGACAGCTCGCGGGCACCGAACTGCGCGCGCTCGGCATCGTCCAGGACTACGCGCCCGACGCCGACGTCAACGTCAACCCGGCCAACCCGGTCATCGGCGTCCGCTCCTTCGGCGCCGACCCGGACGCCGTCGCCGCCCTGGTCGCCGCCCAGGTCAAGGGCTACCAGTCGGCCCGCGTCGCCTCGACGGCCAAGCACTTCCCCGGGCACGGCGACACCGCCACCGACTCGCACACCGGCCTGCCGGTCATCACGCACACGCGCGAGCAGTGGGAGGCGCTCGACAAGCCGTCGTTCCGGGCCGCGATCGCCGCCGGCATCGACTCGATCATGACGGCCCACATCGTCGTACCGGCCCTGGACCCGGCCGAGGACCCGGCGACCCTCTCCCGCCCGATCCTCACCGGCATCCTGCGCGAACAACTCGGCTACGACGGTGTCGTCATCACCGACTCGCTCGGCATGGAGGGCGTCCGGACGAAGTACGGCGATGCCCGGGTCCCCGTCCTCGCGCTCCAGGCCGGCGTCGACCAGCTGCTCAACCCGCCCACCCTGGACGTCTCCTGGAACGCGGTGCTCACGGCCGTGCGCTCCGGCGAGCTGACCGAGGCGCGGCTCGACGCGTCGATCCTGCGCATCCTGCGCCTGAAGGCGAAGCTGGGCCTGTTCAAGGACCCCTACGTCTCGCACCGCGGCGTCGACCGCGCCGTCGGGACGGCGGCCCACCTGGCCGCCGCCGACCGGATCGCCGAGCGCACCACGACGCTCCTGGTGAACAAGGGGCGGCTGCTGCCGCTCTCCCGCCGCACCCACCGCGACGTCCTCGTCCTGGGCGCCGATCCGGCCTCGCCCTCGCTCAGCGACGGCCCGCCGACCACGGTGATCGGCGCGGCCCTCACCGAACGCGGCTTCCGGGCCACGGTCCTCGCGACGGGCACGGCGCCGGGCCAGGCGGTCATCGACCGGGCCGTCGCCGCCGCCGCGGACGTGGACGCCGTCGTCATCGGCACGTACAACGTGACGGCGGGCAGCGCCCAGCAGAAGCTGGTGAACGCGGTCGCGGCGACCGGCGTCCCGGTCGTGACCCTGTCCCTGCGCAACCCCTACGACGTCGCCCAGCTGTCCGCCGCCACCGCGCACGTGGCCGCGTATTCCTGGATCGACGTCGAACTGCGGGCCGCCGTCCGGGTGTTGACGGGCGCCGTGAAACCGCGCGGCAGGCTGCCGGTACCGGTCCAGCGGGCCGACGACCCGACGCGGGTGCTCTATCCGATCGGGTACGGCCTGACGTACTGAGCCGCCGTGGCGGGACGGCGGCGGGTGGCCGCCGTCCCGTCACGGTGCCTGCCGGGTCACGGACGCAGCGTCAGCTCCCGGGCCGGTGCGGGCCGGTCCAGCTTCGCGTCGTGCGGCGCCTTCGCGGTCGTCCCGGACAGGCCGGCCCACGCGAGGATGCGCTGGGTGGCGAGTTCCTTGTCGGCGGCGGTCAGCGCGGCGACGTTCGCACCGTGGTTGGCGTGCGGCGCGGTCAGCACGTACGAGTCCTCGGCGCCGCGGCCCAGACGGAACCGCTCGGCGCCCCACGGGTCGTTGTCGCCGTACACGTACAGCATGCGCGTGGCGTGGTGGCGCACCCAGCCGTCCACGTCGGGCATGGCCCGCGCGTCGAACCGCATGGGGATGGAGCGCGGCACGAAGTTGCGCGGCGGCTGGTAGCCGTAGCGCGAGAGCTTGCCGAGCCAGGGCTGCCGGATGTCGGGCGAGCCGAGCTGGGTGCCCGCCTGGTAGTAGTACGGCGTGTACTGCTCCAGGCCCTGGTCGGCGTAGGAGGACCAGCCGCCGACGGCGTCGACGTAGTCGAAGAGGGCCTGGTCGGTGACGGTCTTCGCGTCCGGGACGTCCGCGCAGGCCGACTCCGGCTGGTACTGCCAGAAGCCCCACACGAGGTCGAGGACGGTCGCCTCGTAGGCCTTGTCGAGCGAACCGACGGTGCGCACGGTGTAGTTGTTCGCCGTGAGGTAGTCCCGGTACTTCTTCTCCAGCGCGGTGCGGCGCACCAGCGTCTCGCGCTGCACCTTCTGGAGGGCGACGCGGCAGTCCTTCGGGCCGACGTGCGCGAGGAAGCGGTCGTACGCGGAGTCCTCGTCGTTCACGACGTCGTTCGGGGCGACGTAGGCGACGACGCCGTCCATGTCCCGCGGGTAGAAACGCTCGTAGTAGGTGGCGGTCATGCCGCCCTTCGAGCCGCCGGTGGTCAGCCAGTTGGCGCCGTAGACCGGCTTGAGGGCTTCGTAGATGCGGTGCTGGTCGCTGGCCGCCTGCCAGATGTCCAGCTTGGACCAGTCGGCGGGCTGCGGCCGGGACGGCGTGAAGAAGCGGTACTCGACGGAGACCTGGTTGCCGTCGACGATCCGGGTCGGCTCGCTGCGCGAGGGGTTCGTCGAGACGTTGTAGCCGCTGGTGAACATGACCGTCGGCCGGCTGACGTCCTTGTGCAGCACGGTGATCCGCTGCTGGAAGGTGCCCCTGGACGGGTGCCGGTGGTCGACCGGCTGGGTGTAGTCGAGGACGAAGTAGCGGTAGCCGGTGTACGGCTTCTCCTCGATCAGGCTGACGCCGGGTACGGCGAGCAGCCGGTCCTTGATGTCGGTGGCGTCCGCGGCGGCGGTGGCCGTCGTCGTGCCGGCCGCGGCCACCGTGCCTATCAGCACGACGAGCGACAGCAGCCATCTGAGCACCTTGCGCATACACACTCCCCTGGTAACGCGAAGACAACAGCGCCCCGGAAACTATCGGAGCGCTCCGCGTACCACCAGAGGGACCGGGTGTCCGCTCAGCAGAGAATCCAGCCCGTGGCGACGGACCGGGAGCCCACGGCGCCGGTCACCCGGACGCAGCGGTGTCCCGCGTGCACGATGACCGGTCCCGCGTGATGGGTGAAGCGGCCCGCGTCGACGACCTTGCGGTTGCCGCGCGCCTGCACGCCGACCGACATGTACCGGCGGGCGCCGGACTTCCTGGGGTAGGTGACGGCGCAGACGTAGCCGTTGCTCCTGTAGACGACCGTCCGGCCGGTCGCGAAGGACAGGGTGCGCACCTTGTGCCCGGAGCACAGCCCGGCCGCGTGCGCGCTGCCGGCGGCCGGACCGCCGAGGACGAGCAGACCCGAGCCGAGCAGCACGGCCAGCAGGAACGCGGCCGGGCGGCGCGGCCCGCGGCGTATGCCGGCGCCCGCCTCTCCGTCTCTTCGCACCACTGTTCCCTCCCGTCACCTCGGCAGCAGCGTACTGAGGAACGGACGCGCCACGCGGGTCGCACGGTTGCGCGAATCAGGTCCGGGTGGACGGATGTCGCCCTCTCCGGGCCGGTGGACACGCGTCCGTCAGGAGGACGCGCCCACCACGTCCGCCGTGTCGTCCTCGCCGATGAAGGTGCGCCACAGCCGTGCGTACGTGCCGTCGAGGCGCAGCAGCTCGTCGTGGGTGCCGTCCTCGACGACCTGCCCGTGGTCCATCACCACGACCCGGTCGGCGCGGGCCGCCGTCGTCAGCCGGTGGGCGACGACGAGGGTGGTGCGCCGCCCGGCCAGCCGCTCGGTGGCCTGGTTGACCAGCGCCTCGGTGGCCAGGTCGAGGGCGGCGGTGGCCTCGTCGAGGAGCAGGACGTCGGGGTCGACGAGTTCGGCGCGGGCCAGGGCGATCAGCTGGCGCTGGCCGGCCGACAGGTTCCGGCCGCGCTCGGCGACCTCGTGCAGGTAGCCGCCGTCCAGGGTGGCGATCATCTCGTGCGCGCCGACCGCGCGGGCCGCCGCCTCCACCTCGGCGTCGGTCGCCTCGGGACGCCCGTAGGCGATGGCGTCGCGGACCGTGCCGGGGAAGAGGTACGCCTCCTGCGGGACGACGCCGAGCCGGTGCCGGTACGAGGTCAGGTCGAGGTCGCGCAGGTCGCTGCCGTCGACGGTGACCCGGCCGCCCGTCGGGTCGTAGAACCGGGCGACCAGCTTGACCAGCGTCGACTTGCCGGCGCCGGTCTCGCCGACGAACGCGACGGTCTGCCCGGCCGGGATCCGCAGCCGCACCCCGGTCAGGGCCGTCTCCCCCGCGTCCGGGGCCCCGTACGCGAAGTCGACGTCCTCGAAGGCGATCTCGCCGCGCAGCGACAGCACGTCCAGCGGCTCGGCGGCGCCCTTCGTGGAGGTCGGCTCGCGCAGCAGTTCCTGGATGCGGCCCAGCGAGACGGTGGCCTGCTGGTAGCCGTCGAAGACCTGGGAGAGCTGCTGCACGGGCGCGAAGAACAGGTCGATGTAGAGCAGGTAGGCGACGAGCGCGCCGGTCGTCAGCGTGCCCGCGTCGACCCGGTGGGCACCCACCATCAGCACGGCGGCGGCCGCCACCGACGACAGCAGCTGCACGAACGGGAAGTAGACGGAGATCAGCCACTGGCCGCGGGTGCGCGCGCTGCGGTAGCTGTCGCTGCCCGCCGCGAACCGCTCCCGGCCGTCCTTCTCGCGGCGGAACGCCTGCACGATGCGCAGTCCGGCGACGGTCTCCTGGAGGTCGGCGTTGACGACGGAGACCCGCTCGCGCGCCAGCTCGTACGCCTTGACGCTGGAGCGGCGGAAGAAGTACGTGCCGACGATCAGCGGCGGCAGCGTCGCGAAGACGACGAGGGCCAGCTGGAGGTCGATGACGAGCAGGACGCCCATGATGCCGAAGAAGGTGACGACGGAGACGAACGCGGTGACCAGGCCGGTCTGGAGGAACGTCGACAGCGCGTCGACGTCCGTCGTCATCCGGGTCATGATCCGGCCGGTCAGCTCGCGCTCGTAGTAGTCGAGCCCGAGCCGCTGGAGCTGGGAGAAGATCTTCAGGCGCAGCGAGTACAGCACGCGCTCGCCGGTGCGGCCGGTCATCCGGGTCTCGCCGATCTGCGCGGCCCACTGCACGAGCACGGCGGCCAGGGCGAGCCCGGACGCCGCCCAGACCGCGCCGAGCGCCAGCCGGCTGACGCCGTCGTCGATGCCGTGCCGGATCAGGACGGGCAGCAGCAGCCCGACGCCCGCGTCGACCGCGACCAGGCCCAGGCTGATCAGCAGCACCGGCCCGAAGCCGCGCAGCAGCCGCCGCAGGCCGTAGGAGTCCTCGGGCGTGACGGCCCGCGTCTCGTCGATGTCGGGGGTGTCGGTGGCCGGCGGCAGCGCGTCCACCTGCGCCAGGAGTTCGGGGGTGGCGGGCATCCCGGACAGCGCGGCGTCCTTGGGCTCCCGGTCGCCCGTCCACAGCCGGGGGGTGACCCCGCGCTCGGCGTCGAACTCGGCGTCCAGCTCCTCCCGTACGGAGGTGTCCTCGGCCGGGGCCGCGGTCGGCGCGTGCCCGGGCGACACGCCGCCCAGCCCGTCGGGGTCGGTCAGCAGCCGCCGGTAGAGCGGCGAGGCGGCCTCCAGCTCCGCGTGCGTCCCGATCGCGGCGAGCCGGCCGCCGTCGAGGACGGCGATGCGGTCGGCGAGGTTCAGCGTGGAGCGGCGGTGCGCGATGAGCAGCGTGGTGCGGCCCGCCATCACCTGCCGCAGCGCCTCGTGGATCTCGTGCTCGACGCGCGCGTCCACGGCGGACGTGGCGTCGTCGAGGACCAGCAGGCGCGGGTCGGTGAGGAGGGCGCGGGCGAGCGCGACGCGCTGGCGCTGGCCGCCGGAGAGGGTCAGCCCGTGCTCGCCGACCTTGGTGGCGTACCCGGCGGGCAGCTCGGCGATGAACCGGTCGGCCTGCGCGGCGCGCGCGGCGGCCTCGATCTGCTCGTCGGTGGCGTCCGGGACGCCGTACGCGATGTTCGCCCGCACGGTGTCGGAGAAGAGGAACGAGTCCTCCGGTACGAGGCCGATGGCGGCCCGCAGCGAGGCCAGGCTCAGCTCGCGCACGTCGTGGCCGCCGACGAGGACGGCGCCGCGCGTGACGTCGTACAGGCGCGGCAGCAGCAGCGAGACGGTGGACTTGCCCGAGCCGGAGGAGCCGACGACGGCGAGCGTCTCGCCCGCGCGGATCTCGAAGGACAGCCCGTCCAGGACCGGCCGGTCGCCGCCCGCGTACGCGAAGGCGACGTCGTCGAACTCGACGGTGGCGGGCGCGTCGGCGGGCAGGTCCCTGGTGCCGTCGGTGAGCGACGGCTCGGTGTCGATGAGTTCCAGGACGCGCTCCACACCGGCGCGGGCCTGCTGTCCGACGGTCAGCACGACGGCGAGCATGCGCACCGGGCCGACGAGCTGGGACAGGTACGAGGAGAACGCGACGAAGGTGCCGAGCGTGATCTGTCCGCGCACCGCGAGCCAGCCGCCCAGGGCCAGCATCGCGACCTGGCCGAGCGCGGGCACGGCCTGGAGGGCGGGGGTGAACCGGGAGTTGAGCCGGATGGTGCGCAGCCGCCCGGCGAACAGCCGCCGCCCGACCTCGCGCAGCTTGCCGGTCTCCTGCTCCTCCTGCCCGAACCCCTTCACGACGCGCACGCCGCTGACCGCGCCGTCGACGACCCCGGCGACGGCGGCGGCCTGCGCCTGCGCGTACCAGGTGGCGGGGTGCAGCCGGGAGCGGCTGCGCCGGGCGATGAACCACAGCGCGGGGGCCACGGCGAGCGCGACCAGGGTCAGCGGCAGCGAGAGCCACGCCATGATCACCAGGGAGATGAGGAACAGCAGGAAGTTCCCGATGGTCATCGGGAGCATGAAGAGCAGCCCCTGGATGAGCTGGAGGTCGCTGGTGGCGCGGCCGACGACCTGGCCGGTGGACAGCTCGTCCTGCCGGCGCCCGTCGAGCCGGGTGATCGTGCCGAACATCTCGGTGCGCAGGTCGTGCTGGACGTCGAGGGCGAGCCGGCCGCCGTAGTAGCGGCGGACGTAGGCGAGGACGTAGACGACGACGGCCGCGGCGACCAGCGCGCCCGCCCAGACACCCATGGAGCGGGTGTGGTCGCCTATGACGTCGTCGATGATCACCTTGGTGATGAGCGGGACCAGCGCCATGACGGCCATCCCGCCGAGCGAGGCCCCGAGCGCGAGCACGACGTCCTTGGGATACCGCCAGGCGTATCCCGCGAGCCGCTTCGCCCAGCCCCGCCCGACCTGTTCGTCCGCCGTCACACCGTCGCCTCTCGCCATCCTGCTGCTGTGCCGTGATGACCAACGCGGCGAGGAGCCGATTTCATCCCGCCGCAACAATCGGGGCGGCGCCGCGCCCGGGGTTTCACAGCTGGTGCCCAGCTCCGGCACAGCCCCCGCCCACCCGCGCCGGGCACCTTTCCCTGGTGACCTCTGCGACCGAACCGCTCCCGCACGCCCCCGCCCCGCCCCCGCCGGCGGCCCCGCCGACCGCGCACCGCGCGCCGCGCTGGTCGCTGCCCGCGCTGCTCGGCGTCCTGGCGCTGGCCGGGGTGCTGTACGCCTGGAACCTGTCGTCGAACGAGCTGAACAGCTTCTACAGCGCCGCCGTGTACAGCGGCACGCGGAGCTGGCGGGCCTGGTTCTTCGGCTCCCTCGACGCGGGCGGCTTCCTGACCGTCGACAAGCCGCCGCTGTCCCTGATGGTGATGGGCCTGTCCTGCCGGATCCTCGGCTTCGGCACCTGGCAGATGATGCTGCCGCAGATCGGGGCCGCGCTCGGCACGATCTGGATCCTGCACTCCTCCGTGAAGCGGGTCTGGGGCCACGCGGCCGCCGCGCTCGCCGCGCTGGTCCTGGCCCTGACCCCGATCACGGTCGCGATCGACCGGGACAACAACCCGGACACCCTGCTGCTCCTGCTGATGGTGGGCGGCGCGGCCCTCGCGCTGCGCGCCACCCGCGACGGCCGGCTGCTGCCGCTGCTCGGCTCGGCCCTCTGCTTCGGCCTGGCCTTCAACACCAAGATGCTCCAGGGCTGGATCGCGCTGCCCGTCGCCTTCGCCGTGTACCTGTACGCGGCCCGGCCGGGCCGGGCGAAGAAGATCCGCAACCTGGTGCTCGCGGCCGTGGTCCTCGCCGTCTCCAGCTTCTGGTGGGCGACGGCCGTCTCCCTCGTACCGGCCGCCGAGCGCCCCTACATCGGCGGCTCCATGGACGGCTCCGCCTGGGACCTGATCCTGGGCTACAACGGGCTGGGCCGGGTCCTCGGCGGCGAGGGCAACGGCGGGGGCGGCGGAGGCGGAGGCGGTTTCGCGGGCGCCGCGGGCCTCGGCCGCCTCTTCAACGACACCCTGGGCGGCCAGATCTCCTGGCTGATCCCCTTCGCGGTGATCGCCCTCGTCGGCGGTCTGGTGCTGCGCGGGCGGGCCCCGCGCACCGACCCCGCGCGCGCGGCGCTGGTGCTGTGGGGCGGCTGGCTTGTGCTGCACTACGTCACGTTCGCGACGGCCGAGGGCACCATGCACCCGTACTACACGACGGCGGTCGCCCCCGGCATCGCGGCGCTGTGCGGAGGCGGCGGGGTGCTGCTGCTGCGCGCCTTCCGCGCCGACAGGCGGTGGGCGTGGGTGCTGCCCGTCGCGCTCGGGGCCACCGGGATCTGGGCGGTCGTCCTGCTGCGGCGGGCCGCCGGCTGGAACGGGTGGCTGTGGCCGCTGGTCGCCCTCGTCATGGCGCTGGCGCTCGCGGGCCTGCTCGTCCTGCGGACGGCGTCGGGGCGGCGGGTGCGGCTGTTCGCCGCCGCGGTGGCGGCGGCGGTCGTGGCGTCCGTGGCGGGCCCGGCCGCGTACTCCTTCGCCGAGCCGTTCTCGTCCGGCGCGGGCGGCGGCATGGGCGGCACGAACCCGACGGCCGGGCCCGCGACGGGCGGCGGCGCGGGCGGCCCGGGCGGCGGAGGCGGCGGAGGCGGCCGGGGCGGCTTCCCCGGCGGGGGCGAGATGCCGGGTGGCGGGCAGCGCCAAGGCTCGGGCGGCCAGGAGGGCGGGTTCACCCCGCCGGACGGCGGCGGGAAGCCGGGCGGCGGCGGGATGCCCGGCGATAGTGAGAAGCGGGGCGGCGGCGGGATGCCGGGCGGCGGAGAGGCACCCGGTGGCGGGCTGGGCGGCTCCATCGACAGTGACCTGATCGCGTACCTGGAGAAGCACCAGGACGGCGCCGAGTGGCTGCTCGCGGTGTCCGACTCGCAGTCCGCCGCGCGGATCATCCTCAGCACCGAGAAGCCCGTCATCTCCATGTACGGCTTCACCGGCTCCGACAAGGGCATGACCGTCGCCAAGCTCACGAAGCTGGTGAAGAGCGGCCGGCTGCACTACGTCCAGGTCGGCGGGAGCGGCCTGGGCGGCGGGATGGGCGGCGGCAACGACGTCAGCTCCGCGGTCACCGCGTGGGTGAAGGAGCACGGCACGGCGGTGAAGGCGTTCCCGTCCCTGTACCGGCTGGACCCGTCGGACGTGAACTGACGCGCACACGGCGGTCCTTGACACCCCGTCAGGGACCGCATCCACGTCACATGATTGACGCGAATTGTTCACCCAAACTCCTCGTGTCCATGTCATTCTACGCGGGTTGCCTCCCTGTCGACCCGCGTAGAACGGACGGACACCCCTCATGCCCGGAATCCCCATACGCACCGCGGCGCTCACCGCGGCCGCCCTGATGACGGCCGTCGCCCTCCCCCTGGCCACCGCGGGCCCCGCCTCCGCGACGACCACCGCGTACGACGCGACGTACTACAAGAACGCGATCGGCAAGACCGGCGCGAGCCTCAAGTCCTCGCTGCACACGATCATCAGCAGCCAGACCAAGATCTCGTACTCCGCGGTCTGGAACGCGCTCAAGGTCACCGACCAGGACCCGAACAACAGCAACAACGTGATCCTGCTCTACAGCGGCGTCTCGCGGGCCAAGACGCTCAACGGCGGCGACCTCGGCGACTGGAACCGCGAGCACACCTGGGCCAAGTCCCACGGCGACTTCGGCGAGGTGACGGGCCCCGGCACCGACCTGCACCATCTGCGGCCCGCCGACGTCCAGGTCAACAGCGTGCGCGGCAACAAGGACTTCGACGACGGCGGCAGCGCCGTCTCGGGCGGCGGCGGCAGCCTCACCGACTCCGACTCCTTCGAGCCGCGCGACGCGGACAAGGGCGACGTGGCCCGCATGATCCTCTACATGGCGGTGCGCTACGACGGCGGCGACGGCTTCGCCGACCTGGAGCCCAACGAGAAGGTCAACAACGGCAGCGCCGCCTTCATGGGCAAGCTCTCCGTCCTCAAGCAGTGGAGCCAGGAGGACCCGCCGAGCGCCTTCGAGGAGAAGCGCAACCAGGTCATCTACGACACCTACCAGCACAACCGCAACCCGTTCATCGACCACCCGGAGTGGGTCGAGTCGATCTGGTAGGCGCCCCGCCCGCCGGGCCGCACGGCCCGGCGGACCCGGCCCGTCAGCCCAGGTGCGTCGGCGCGAACATGCGCAGCACGGCGGGCAGCACGACCACGCGCGGGCCGGGCGCGGCCAGGGCGGCGGCCAGGTCCTCGCGCAGGGTCCGCGGCGACGTGCGCACGGCCGGGACGCCGAAGGACTCCGCGAGGGCCACGTAGTCCGGGCGGGACAGCTCGGTCGCGGTGGCCTGCCCGAAGGTGTCGTTCATGTACGCGCGCAGGATGCCGTAGCCGCCGTCGTCGACGATCAGCCAGGTGACGTTCAGGGACTCCTGCTTCGCCGTGGCGAGTTCGGCGATCGAGTACAGGGCGCCGCCGTCGCCGGAGACCGCGAGGACCGGCGTCGTCGGGTCGGCCGCCGCGGCGCCGAGCGCGGCCGGGAAGCCGTAGCCGAGGCCGCCCGCGCCCTGCGCCGAGTGCAGCGGACCCGGCCAGGCCGACCAGGCCCAGTAGGCGAGGATCGTCATGTCCCAGAAGGACGGGGCCCGGTCCGGGAGCGCGGCCCGCACCGAGGCCAGCACGTCCTGCTCCAGGGTGAGTTCCTGGGATTCGATGCGTTCTCGTACGGCCTTCAGCACCTCGGCGACGCGCGCCGGTGCGGTCCCGTCCGTGCGCTCCGGGACCGTCTCGACGAGCGCCTGGAGGGCGAGGCGGGCGTCGGCGTGGATGCCGAGCGCCGGGTGGTTGGACTCCAGCTTGCCCGCGTCGGCCTCGATCTGGACGACCCGGCCGCGCGGGGCGAACGTGTGGTAGTTCGAGGAGAGTTCGCCGAGGCCCGAGCCGACGACGAGCAGGACGTCCGCGTCCTCCAGGAAGTCGGTGACGTGCCGGTCCTCCATCCAGGACCGCAGCGAGAGCGGGTGCTCCCAGGGGAAGGCGCCCTTGCCGCCGAAGGTGCACACCACCGGCGCGTCGAGCCGCTCGGCCAGCGCGCGCAGCTTGCCCGCCGCGTCGGCGCGGACCACGCCGCCGCCCGCGATGATCACGGGCCGCTCGGCCTTCGCGAGCAGGTCGGCGGCGACGGCCGTCAGCTCGGGGCGCGGCACCAGCTCGTGCGGGGTGGCGTCGACCGCCGTGACCTGGGGCAGGGTGGCCTCGGCGAGCAGGACGTCCTGCGGGATCTCCACGTAGACCGGGCCGTGCGGCGCGCTGAGCGCCGACTCCCAGGCCGCGGCGATCGCGGACGGGATCTGCGACTGGGTGCGCACGGTGTGCACGGACTTGACCACGTCGCGGAAGGCGGCCTGCTGGTCGCGCAGTTCGTGCAGGTAGCCGTGCCGGCCGCCGCCGAGCCCGGCCACCGGGACCTGGCTGACGACGGTGAGCACCGGCGCGGAGGCCGCGGCGGCCTCCTGGAGGGCGGCGAGCGAGGTGAGGGCGCCCGGCCCGGTGGACAGGAACAGCGGCGCGACCTCACCGGTCACCCGGCCGTAGGCGTCCGCCGCGAACCCGGCGTTGTTCTCGACGCGCAGGCCGACATAGCGCAGGTCCGAGCGGCGCAGCGCGTCGAACAGGCCGAGGGCGTGCTGGCCGGGCAGGCCGAAGACGGTGGACGCGCCGAGCCCCGCGAGGGTCTCCACGACCAGGTCGCCGCCGGTCCGGCCGGGCGGCGGGTTCAGGGCCGCTTCGGTCTGGGCGGCGGTGGGCCGCAGGTCGAGGTCGTGGTCGTGGGTCATCGCGGGGGTCTCTCCTTGAGGTGCGGGAGGGCGGTCCGGTGGTGCGGTCAGACGGTGCGGGACGCCGCGATCTGCCGGGCCATGATCGTCGTCAGTTCGTACGCGGTGTGCGAGGCTGCGACGGCGGTGATCTCGGCGTGGTCGTAGGCGGGGGCCACCTCGACGACGTCCGCCGACACCAGGTTGCACGATGCCAGACCGCGCAGGATCTCCAGCAGCTCGCGGGAGGTCATGCCGCCGGCCTCCGGGGTGCCGGTGCCGGGGGCGTGGGCCGGGTCGAGGCAGTCGATGTCGATGGAGATGTACAGCGGGCGGTCGCCGATGCGCTGGCGCAGCTGGTCGGCGACCTCGTCGGCGCCGCGCCGGTAGACGTCGGCGGAGGTGACGATGCCGAAGCCGAGCTTCTCGTCGTCGGTGAGGTCGCTCTTGCCGTAGAGCGGGCCGCGGGTGCCGACGTGGCTGAGGGCGGAGGTGTCGAGGATGCCCTCCTCGACGGCGCGGCGGAACGGGGTGCCGTGCGTGTACTCGGCGCCGAAGTAGGTGTCCCAGGTGTCCAGGTGCGCGTCGAAGTGGAGCAGCGCGACCGGGCCGTGCTTCTTGGCGACGCTGCGCAGCAGCGGCAGCGCGATGGTGTGGTCGCCGCCGAGGGTCATCATGCGGGCGCCGGAGCCGAGGATGCCGTCGGCGGCGGCCTCGATCGTCTCGACGGCCTCGTTGATGTTGAACGGGTTCGCGGCGATGTCACCGGCGTCCACGACCTGGGCGAGCGCGAACGGGGAGGCGTCCTGCGCCGGGTTGTAGGGGCGCAGGAGCCGGGACGCCTCGCGGATCGCGTTGCCGCCGAAGCGGGCGCCGGGCCGGTAGGAGACACCGGTGTCGAAGGGCACGCCGACGACCGCCACGTCCGCCGCGCCGGCCTCGTCCGGGCGCGGCAGGCGCGCGAAGGTCGCGGGGCCCGCGTAGCGGGGGACGAGCGAGGAGTCGACGGGGCCGACCGGACCGTTCGGGTCGGCCTGGACGCGGGGCGTCTCGTTGCTGTTCATGCGCGGGTGCCTTCTTTCCTGCGGGTGACGGGCTCTCCAGTCGGTGACTGGCTGTCCGGCGGGTTACCGGGTGGCGGCGGCCACGGGGTCGGCGGCCGCCGGCTCGGACTCGGGGGCGCCGCGGCCGGCGAGCCGCTCGCGCCAGTGGGCGAGGACGGCGGCGTCGGTCGGCCGGGTGGCCAGCGAGACGACGACGTAGACGACGAGGGACGCCGACAGGCCGTAGTAGACGGGCTCGTTGGCGAGGATCCCGAACGACATCATCAGGCCGATGACGGACAGCCCGCCGACGACGACGGAGGCGAGGGCGCCGGTGCCGGTGCCGCGCTTCCAGATCAGCCCGCCGAGGATCGGCACGAGCAGGCCGGCGACGAGCAGGTTGTAGGCGACGGTCAGCGCCTCGACGACGTTGTTGAGGATGATCGAGGTGATGATCGCGACGACACCGAGTCCGAGGATGAACATCCGGTTGCCCTTGACCTCGTCGTGCTCGGCCTCGGGCGCCGCGTCCGGCCGGACGCCGCGCAGCCGCTTCCAGATGTCGTTGTTGGCGACGGTGGCGCAGGCGATCAGGGCGCCGGAGGAGGTCGACATGACGGCGGCGAGCGCGGCGGCGAGGACCAGGCCGCGCACGCCGACCGGCAGCTCGTCCTTGACGATCTGGGCGAAGGCCTCGTCGGCCTGGCCCAGGCCCTGCGGGTAGATGACCTTGGCCGCGGTGCCGATGACGGCGCCGCCGATCGCGTAGAGCAGGCAGTAGACGCCGGAGACGGTGCCGCCCCAGCGGGCCACCTTGTCGTTGCGGGCGGTGAACACGCGCTGCCAGATGTCCTGGCCGATGAGCATGCCGAAGGTGTAGATCAGCACATACGTGAAGATCGTCTCGCCGCCGATGCCCAGCGGGTCGAAGTACGAGGTGGGCAGCGCCGCCTTCATCTCGCTGAAGCCGCCCGCCTTGACGACGGCGACCGGCAGCAGGATCAGCAGCACGCCGATCGTCTTGACGACGAACTGCACCATGTCGGTGATGGTGATGGACCACATGCCGCCGAGCGTCGAGTAGGCGACGACGATGGCGCCGCCGATGACGATGGCCAGCCAGCGCGGCACGTCGAAGAGGACGTCGAAGATCGTGGCGTAGGCGATCGTGGAGGTGACCACCAGCATCAGCGTGTAGGCCCACATCACGATGCCGGAGATCATCCCGGCGCTGCCGCCGTAGCGCAGGTCGAGCATCTCCGAGACGGTGTAGACCTTCAGGCGGGCGATGCGCGCCGAGAAGAACAGCGACAGGGCGAGGATGCCGAGGCCGATGGTGAAGACCATCCAGGCGCCCGACAGGCCGTACTGGTAGCCGAGGCCGACGCCGCCGATGGTGGAGGCGCCGCCGAGGACCACGGCGGCCATCGTGCCGGAGTACATGGCGGGGCCCAGGCGCCGCCCGGCGACCAGGAAGTCGCTCTTCGACTTGGCGCGGCGCATGCCCCACCAGCCCATGGCCAGCATGCCGGCCAGGTAGAGGACGATCACGATGTAGTCGACGGCCATGGGGCAGCCCTCCTTCACACACTTCGGTGGCGTGTCGTGCGGGGAAACGGACCCGGATCTCGACACGGGGACATCCGCCCGTACCCGTGCTCACCGGTCGGGACGACCTTAGGTGGCTGGAAAGCGTCGCTGAAGTGTACGTTTCCTCTACTCATCGCGTACGAACCAGAGGAAACGCACACCATGTCCTCCCCGTCGGCGCTGCCCGCCGTGCCCCCGCTGCCCGCCGTCCCGCTGAGCGCGCTGCTGGCCCGCGCCGAGCTGGGGCTGCGGCAGATCGCGGGCCCGCCGGCCGAGGAGGTGCCGGTGCACTCGGCCCACACCTCGGAGATGTCGGACCCCTACCCGTACCTGCTGGGCGGCGAGCTGCTGCTGACGGCGGGCGTGCACGCGCCGGAGGACACCGGCACCGACGCCTACTACGACGCCTACGCGGAACGCATCGTCGCGGCGGGCGCCGCCGCCCTGGGGTTCGGGGTGGCGCCGGTGCACGACACGGTGCCGCCCGCTCTGGTGGCGGCGTGCGAGCGGCGCGCTCTCGCGCTGGTGGAGGTGCCCGAGCGGACGACGTTCAGCGCCGTCGGCCGCGCCCTGTGGGACCTGATGACCGCGGTGCGCCATCTCGAACTGCGCCGGGTCACCGAGGCGCAGCAGGGGCTGGCCACCGCGGCCGCCCGGCCCGATCCGGTCCCGGCCGTGCTGCGCCAGCTCGCCCAGCGCACCGGCGGGTACGCGGTGCTGGCCGGACCCGACGGCACCGGGCCGCAGCACGCGGGCACCCCGCCGTCCGAGGCGGTGGAGGCGGCCCTCGCCGATCTGCTGCGGGTGGTGCGGCCCGCCTCGACGCGGCTCTTCCCGACGCCCGCGTCCGCCTCCGACGAGGTGGCGGGCGTGCACCTGTCGGCGTACGCGCTCGGGGGCGCCGACGGCCGGGCGCTCGGCCTGGCCACGGGGGCGCGGGCGCCCGGCGACCACACCGTCGCGGGCGTCGCGGTCGTGCTGCTCTCGCTGCTCCAGGGCGAGCACCGGTCGACGGGGGACGCCCGGAGGTCGGCGGCGCTGGTCCGGCTGCTGCTCGGCGAGCGCCCCGAGGACGCCGCCGGGGCGCTCGGTGCCGGGGGCAGCTGGCGGGTGGTGCACGCGCAGGCGCACGCGCAGGCGCAGGGTGTCCGGCCGGTGCCGGAGTTCGGCACCCCGCTGGTCGACGCCACCGGCTCCCTGGTCCGCGCGCTCGTGCCGGCCGGCCAGGACGTCGTCGCGCACGACGGCTGGACCCTCGGCGTCTCCGCCCCCGCCGGCGCCGGGCAGCTGGCCGTCGCCGACACCCAGGCGGCCCATGCGCTGGCCCGCGCCCGGGCCCTGCGCGCGCCGCTGGTGCGGCACCGGGCCGACACCCCGGCGCCCGACGTGGCCGCGCTCGCCGACCGCCCGGAACTCCGGCAGACCCTGCGCACCTGGCTCTCCCTGCACGGCAGCTGGGACCGCTCGGCCCAGGCGCTCGGGGTGCACCGGAACACGGTGCGGCAGCGGATCTCCAAGTGCGGGGTGCTGGTGTCGGCGGACCTGGACGACCCGGACGTCCGCATGGAACTCTGGTTCACCCTGAGAGACCTCCCGTAACCCCCCGCCGCCGCTTCGTCAGGCGCGGCCCGGTGGCGGCTGGTCGCGCAGCGGTGATCCTTCGGGTTCGGCCCGGTGGCGGCTGGTCGCGCAGTTCCCCGCGCCCCTGGGTGGTTCGTCATCCGCGGCCCGGCGGCCGCTTCTCGCGCAGTTCCCCGCGCCCCTGGGTGGCTCGTCATCCGCGGCCCGGCGGCCGCTTCTCGCGCAGTTCCCCGCGCCCCTGGGTCGTTCGCCATCCGCGGCCCGGTGGCCGCTTCTCGCGCAGTTCCCCGCGCCCCTGGGTCGTTCGCCATCCGCGGCCCGGTGGCCGCTTCTCGCGCAGTTCCCCGCGCCCCTGAGGCATGCGCTGCGCGCAGCCTCCCCCAGAGGCTGCGCTCCGCGCGCCTCCACTGAGGGACGGGACGGTGGCGCGCCTCTCTGATGAGATGCCGCACGCAGTGCGCATCTCAGGGGCGCGGGGAACTGCGCGAGACGCGGCCACCGGGCCGCAGACGACGAACCACCCAGGGGCGCGGGGAACTGCG
>NZ_JBIVKH010000018.1:0-157465 GCF_044750685.1 Streptomyces sp. NPDC088785 | reverse complement strand
GGTGTGTGTGCGGGTGGGTGTTGGCCTTTGGGGGCGGGGGTCGGGGTGGGGCGGCGGCGGGCGGGTACGGTACGGGGTGGGGGGGCCCGTCCCCCGCCGGCCGGGGTGCCGTCCGGGGTGGGCGGGTGCTACTTCTTCTCGACCGCGTGGCCGCCGAACTGGTTGCGCAGCGCGGCGATCATCTTCATCTGCGGCGAGTCGTCCTGGCGGGACGAGAAGCGGGCGAAGAGCGAGGCGGTGATCGCGGGCAGCGGCACCGAGTTGTCGATGGCGGCCTCGACCGTCCAGCGGCCCTCGCCGGAGTCCTGCGCGAAGCCGCGCAGGTCGGCGAGGTGCTCGTCCTCGTCCAGGGCGTTGACGGCCAGGTCGAGCAGCCAGGAGCGGATGACCGTGCCCTCCTGCCAGGAGCGGAAGACCTCGCGGACGTCGGTCACCGAGTCCACGGCCTCCAGCAGCTCCCAGCCCTCGGCGTAGGCCTGCATCATCGCGTACTCGATGCCGTTGTGGACCATCTTGGAGAAGTGGCCGGCGCCGACCTTGCCGGCGTGCACGGCGCCGAAGTCGCCCTCGGGCTTGAGGGCGTCGAAGACGGGCTGGACCTTGGCGACGTCCTCCTCGGTGCCGCCGTACATCAGCGCGTAGCCGTTCTCCAGGCCCCACACGCCGCCGGAGACGCCGCAGTCGACGAAGCCGATGCCCTTCACGCCCAGCTCGGCGGCGTGCTTCTCGTCGTCCGTCCAGCGGGAGTTGCCGCCGTCGACGACGATGTCGCCCTCGGACAGGAGCTCCTTGAGCTCGTCGACGGTGGACTGGGTGGCGGCGCCCGCCGGGACCATCACCCAGACCACGCGCGGTCCTTCGAGCTTCTCGACCAGTTCGGCGAGGGAGGCGACGTCGGAGACCTCGGCGTTGCGGTCGTAGCCGATGACGTCGTGGCCCGCGCGGCGGATGCGCTCGCGCATGTTGCCGCCCATCTTGCCGAGACCGATGAGACCAAGCTGCATGTCAGTTCACTTACCTTCGGGAGTCTTTGATGCGGAGTCGGGGTCAGGACGTGCGGCCGCGCAGCGCGCGGTAGGTGGCGACCAGGGCCTGGGTGGACGCGTCGAGGCCGGGGACCTCCGCGCCCTCGGTGAGGGCGGGCTCGACACGCTTGGCGAGCACCTTGCCGAGTTCGACGCCCCACTGGTCGAAGGAGTCGATGTTCCACACCGCGCCCTGGACGAACACCTTCTGCTCGTAGAGGGCGATGAGCTGGCCGAGGACCGAGGGGGTCAGCTCCCTGGCGAGGATCGTCGTGGTCGGGTGGTTGCCCTGGAACGTCCTGTGGGCGACCAGGTCCTCGGCGACGCCCTCCGCGCGGACCTCGTCGGGCGTCTTGCCGAAGGCGAGCGCCTGGCCCTGCGCGAACAGGTTGGCCATGAGCAGGTCGTGCTGGCCCTTGAGGTCGTCGCTCAGCTCGCCGACGGGCTCGGCGAAGCCGATGAGGTCGGCGGGGATCAGCTTGGTGCCCTGGTGGATGAGCTGGTAGTAGGCGTGCTGGCCGTTGGTGCCCGGGGTGCCCCAGACGACCGGTCCGGTCTGCCACTCCACGCGCCGGCCCTGGCGGTCCACGGACTTGCCGTTGGACTCCATGTCGAGCTGCTGGAGGTAGGCGGTGAACTTGGACAGGTAGTGCGAGTACGGCAGCACCGCGTGCGACTGGGCGCCGTGGAAGTTGCCGTACCAGATGCCCAGCAGGCCGAGCAGCAGCGGGGTGTTGGCCTCGGCGGGCGCCGTGCGGAAGTGCTCGTCGACCAGGTGGAAGCCGTCGAGCAGGGCGCGGAAGTGGTCCGGGCCGATGGCGATCATCAGCGACAGGCCGATGGCCGAGTCGAAGGAGTAGCGGCCGCCGACCCAGTCCCAGAACTCGAACATGTTGGCCGTGTCGATGCCGAAGTCGGCGACCTTCTCGGCGTTGGTCGACAGGGCGACGAAGTGCTTGGCGACGGCGCTCTCGTCGCCGCCGAGGCCGGCGAGGAGCCAGCCGCGGGCGGCGGTGGCGTTGGTGATCGTCTCGATCGTGGTGAACGTCTTCGAGGCGATGACGAACAGCGTCTCGGCCGGGTCGAGGTCGCGGACGGCCTCGTGCAGGTCGGCGCCGTCCACGTTCGACACGAAGCGGAACGTCAGCCCGCGGGCGGTGTAGGGGCGCAGGGCCTCGTACGCCATGGCGGGTCCGAGGTCGGAGCCGCCGATGCCGACGTTCACGACGTTCTTGATGCGCTTGCCGGTGTGGCCGGTCCACGCGCCGGAGCGGACCTTGTCGGCGAAGGCGGCCATCTTGTCGAGGACGGCGTGCACCTTCGGCACGACGTTCTCGCCGTCGACCTCGACCACGGCGTCGGCCGGGGCGCGCAGCGCCGTGTGCAGCACGGCGCGGTCCTCGGTCGTGTTGATCTTCTCGCCGCGGAACATGGCGTCGCGCTGCCCGAACACGTCGGTGGCGGTGGCCAGTTCCTGGAGCAGGGCGAGCGTCTCGTCCGTGATCAGGTGCTTGGAGTAGTCGATGTGCAGGTCGCCGACCTGGACGGTGTAGCGCGCGGCGCGCTGCGGGTCGTCGGCGAAGAGGTCACGCAGGTGCGTGCCGTTGAACTTCGCACGGTGGTCCTCGATGGCGGTCCACTGCGGGCGGCGCGTCAACAGAGGGGCGTTCTCAGGCATGGTCCACGGGCTCCTTGGTACCGGAGGCGCTGCCGTGCAGCGCGACGGCGTACATCTCGTCGGCGTCGAGGCGGCGCAGCTCCTCGGCGATCAGTTCGGCCGTGGAGCGGACCTTCAGGGCGAGGGTGCGCTGCGGCTGGCCGGGCAGGGTCAGGGTGGCGAGCGGTCCGTCGGGGCGGTCGATGACGATCTCGCCGCCGGGGGTGCCGAGGCGGACCGCGGTGACGACCGGGCCGTCGGTGGTGATCCGCTCGACCTGGACGCCGAGCCGGGTGCCGAGCCAGCGCGCGAGCAGTTCGGCGCTGGGGTTCTCGGCCTCGGACTCGACGGCCGCGGAGACGATCTCGGCGCGGGCCTGGTCGAGGGCGGCGGCGAGCATGGAGCGCCACGGGGTGAGGCGGGTCCAGGCGAGGTCGGTGTCGCCGGGGGCGTACGACGCGGCGCGCAGGGCGAGGGCGCCGATCGGGTCCTCGACGGCGTAGGCGTCGGTGATCCGGCGGGCGGCGAGGGCGCCCAGCGGGTCCTTGGCGGGCTCGTCCGGGGCGTCCACCGGCCACCACACGACGACGGGCGCGTCGGGCAGCAGCAGCGGCAGCACGACCGAGTCGGCGTGCCTGCTGACCTCGCCGTGGGTGCGCAGGACGACGGTCTCGCCGGTGCCCGCGTCGGAGCCGACCCGGACCTCGGCGTCGAGCCGGTTGCCCTGGCGGTCGCGCGGGGAGCGGGCGGTGCGCTTGATCACGACGAGGGTGCGCGAGGGGTGCTCGCGGGACGCCTCCTGGGCGGCCTTCGTCGCGTCGTAGGCGTTCTCCTCGTCCGTGACGATGACCATCGTCAGGACCATGCCCACGGCGGGCGTCCCGATGGCGCGGCGCCCCTCGACGAGCGCCTTGTTGATCTTGCTTGCCGTGGTGTCGGTCAGGTCGATCCTCATGGCCTGCGCCAGCTCCGTCCGTCTCGTGCGAGCATCTCGTCCGCTTCCCGGGGGCCCCAGCTGCCGGAGGCGTACTGGGCGGGCCTGCCGTGGCCGTCCCAGTGTTCCTCGACGGGGTCGAGGATGCGCCAGGACTCCTCCACCTCCTCCGTGCGGGGGAAGAGGTTGGCGTCGCCGAGCAGCACGTCCAGGATCAGCCGCTCGTACGCCTCCGGGCTGGACTCCGTGAACGACTCGCCGTACGCGAAGTCCATGGAGACGTCACGGATCTCCATCGAAGTACCCGGGACCTTCGAACCGAAGCGTACGGTCATGCCCTCGTCGGGCTGGACCCGGATGACGACCGCGTTCTGGCCGAGTT
The DNA here is from genome assembly GCF_044750685.1 of Streptomyces sp. NPDC088785. Lineage (NCBI taxonomy): Bacteria > Bacillati > Actinomycetota > Actinomycetes > Kitasatosporales > Streptomycetaceae > Streptomyces > Streptomyces sp. NPDC088785. Next base: position 153,467 of record NZ_JBIVKH010000018.1, on the reverse strand, counting down.
CCTCGGTGGCGGTGGAGTCGAACGGCGAGTGCGGGGCGCGCTGGAAGACGACCGCGATCTCGGTGACGCGGCGGCCCAGGCGCTTGCCGGTGCGCAGGTAGAAGGGGACGCCCGCCCAGCGGCGGTTGTCGATCTCCAGCTTCACGGCGGCGTAGGTGTCGGTCTTCGACTGCGGGTCGATGCCGTCTTCCTGGAGGTAGCCGCGGACCTTCTCGCCGCCCTGCCAGCCCGCCGCGTACTGGGCGCGCACGGTGGAGCGCTCCAGGTCGGCGGGGAGCCGGACGGACTTGAGGACCTTGAGCTTCTCGTTGACGAGCGACTCGGCGTCGAACGCGGCCGGCTCCTCCATCGCCGTGAGGGCGAGCAGCTGGAGCAGGTGGTTCTGGATGACGTCGCGGGCCGCGCCGATGCCGTCGTAGTAGCCCGCGCGGCCACCGATGCCGATGTCCTCGGCCATGGTGATCTGCACGTGGTCGACGTAGCTGCGGTTCCAGACCGGCTCGTACATCTGGTTGGCGAAGCGCAGCGCCAGGATGTTCTGGACGGTCTCCTTGCCGAGGTAGTGGTCGATGCGGAAGACCTGCTCGGGGGCGAACACGTCGTGCACGATCGCGTTCAGCTCGCGCGCCGACGCGCTGTCGTGGCCGAACGGCTTCTCGATGACGGCGCGCCGCCAGGAGCCGTCGGGGGCGTCCGCGAGGCCGTGCTTCTTGAGCTGCTGCACGACCTTGGGGAAGAACTTCGGCGGGACGGACAGGTAGAAGGCGTAGTTGCCGCTCGTGCCCTGCTTCTCGTCCAGCTCGTCGACGGCCTCGCGCAGCTGCTTGAAGGCGGTGTCGTCGTCGAAGTCGCCGGGGATGAAGCGCATGCCCTCGGCGAGCTGGGCCCAGACCTCCTCGCGGAAGGGGGTACGGGCGTGCTCGCGCACCGAGTCGTGGACGACCTGGGCGAAGTCCTGGTCCTCCCACTCGCGGCGGGCGAAGCCGAGGAGCGAGAAGCCGGGCGGCAGCAGACCGCGGTTGGCGAGGTCGTAGACCGCCGGCATCAGCTTCTTGCGGGACAGGTCGCCGGTGACGCCGAAGATGACGAGCCCCGAGGGGCCCGCGACGCGCGGCAGGCGGCGGTCGCGGGGGTCGCGGAGCGGGTTGGCCCACTCCTGCGACGGGAGGGAGGCGACGCTCACTTGGCCTCGCCGCCCCGGAGGCGGTCGGCGACCGTGGCGAGCAGGTCGTTCCAGGCGGCCTCGAACTTGGCGACGGCCTCGTCCTCCAGCTGCTGGACGACCTCGTCGTAGGAGATGCCGAGCTTCTCGACGGCGGCGAGCTCCTCGCGGGCGGTCCCGTAGGTGCCCGAGACGGCGTCGCCGTGGATGTCGCCGTGGTCGGCGGTGGCGTTCAGGGTGCCTTCCGGCATGGTGTTGACGGTGCCGGGGGCGGCCAGCTCGTCGACGTAGAGGGTGTCCTTGTACGCCTTGTCCTTGACGCCGGTCGAGGCCCACAGCGGGCGCTGCTTGTGGGCGCCCGCGGCGGCCAGCCTGGTGGCGCGCTCGGTGGCGAAGACCTGCTCGAAGGCCTCGTAGGCGAGCCGGGCGTTGGCGAGGGCGGCCCTGCCGCGCACGGCCTTCGCCTCGTCGGTGCCCAGGGCGTCGATCCGCTTGTCGATCTCGGTGTCGACGCGCGAGACGAAGAACGAGGCGACGGAGTGGATGGTGGAGAGGTCCAGGCCGCGCTCGTGGGCCTTCTCCAGACCGGCCAGGTAGGCGTCCATGACGGCCTTGTAGCGGTCGAGGGAGAAGATCAGCGTGACGTTGACCGAGATGCCGAGGCCGATGACCTCGGTGATCGCCGGGAGGCCCGCGAGGGTCGCCGGGATCTTGATCATGACGTTGGGGCGGTCGACGAGCCAGGCGAGCTGCTTGGCCTCGGCGATCGTGGCTCCGGTGTCGTGGGCCGAGCGCGGGTCGACCTCGATCGACACGCGGCCGTCGCGGCCGCCGGTGGCGTCGTACACCGGGCGCAGGATGTCGGCGGCGGCGCGGACGTCGGCCGTGGTCATCATGCGGACGGCCTCGTCGACGGTGACCTTGCGGACGGCCAGGTCGGCCAGCTGGTCCTCGTAGCCCGCGCCGGAGCCGATGGCCGCCTGGAAGATCGACGGGTTGGTGGTGACGCCGACGACGTGGGACTTCTCGATCAGTTCGGCGAGGTTGCCGGACTCGATGCGGGTGCGGGACAGGTCGTCCAGCCAGATGGAAACGCCTTCGTCGGAGAGGGCCTTGAGGGGCGACGAGCTGACGGCGTTGCTCATGGTGTGCTTCATCTTCTTTCGGTGTGACGCGGTACGTGCGGGTCGTGGGGTCAGGCGCGGGCGGCGGCCAGCGACTCCCGGGCCTGGTCGGCGACGTTCTCGGCGGTGAAGCCGAACTCCTCGAAGAGGACGTCCGCGTCGGCGGAGGCGCCGAAGTGCTCCAGGGAGACGATGCGGCCGGCGTCGCCGACGTAGCGGTAGCAGGTGAGGCCGATGCCGGCCTCGACGGCGACGCGGGCGCGGACCGACGGCGGCAGGACGGACGCGCGGTAGGCCTCGTCCTGCTCCTCGAACCACTCGACGGACGGCATCGACACGACACGGGTGGCGACGCCCTCGGCCTCCAGCCGCTCCCGGGCGGCGACGGCGACCTGCACCTCGGATCCGGTGGCGATCAGGATGACGTCCGGGGTGCCGGTGGACGCCTCGGCGCGGACGTAACCGCCCTTGGCGGCCGCCTCGTCGGCCTCGTAGGTCGGCAGGCCCTGGCGGGAGAGCGCCAGGCCGTGCGGGGCCGGCTTGACCGAGCCGCGGCGCAGGATCTCGCGCCAGGCGATGGCGGTCTCGTTGGCGTCGGCCGGGCGGACGATGTTCAGGCCCGGGATGGCGCGCAGCGAGGCCAGGTGCTCGACCGGCTGGTGGGTCGGGCCGTCCTCGCCGAGGCCGATGGAGTCGTGCGTCCACACGTACGTGACGGGGAGCTGCATGAGCGCCGACATGCGGACGGCGTTGCGCATGTAGTCGGAGAACGTCAGGAACGTGCCGCCGTAGACGCGGGTGTTGCCGTGCAGCGCGATGCCGTTCATCTCGGCGGCCATCGAGAACTCGCGGATGCCGAAGTGGATCGTGCGGCCGTAGGGGTCGGCCTCGGGCAGCGTGTTGCCGGCCGGCAGGAACGACGAGGTCTTGTCGATGGTCGTGTTGTTCGAGCCGGCGAGGTCGGCGGAGCCGCCCCACAGCTCGGGGACGATCGGGCCCAGCGCCTGGAGGACCTTGCCGGACGCGGCGCGGGTGGCGAGCTTGGTGCCGGCCTCGAAGGCGGGCAGGTGCTGCTCCCAGCCCTCGGGGAGGCGGCCGGCGAGGATCCGGTCCAGCGTCGCGGAGCGCTCGGGGTTGGCCCCGCGCCACTCGGCGAGCTTCTTGTCCCAGGCCGCGTGGGCCTCGGCGCCGCGGTCGAGGGCGAGCCCGGCGTGGGCGGCGACGGCGTCCTCGACGTCGAAGGACTTCTCCGGGTCGAAGCCGAGGACGCGCTTGGTGGCGGCCACCTCGTCGTCGCCCAGCGCCGAGCCGTGCGCGCCCTCGGTGTTCTGCTTGGACGGGGCGGGCCAGGCGATGATCGTGCGCATCGCGATGAAGGAGGGCCGGTCGGTCACGGCCTTGGCGGCGGCGAGGGCGGCGTGCAGGGCGCGGACGTCGACGTCGCCGTTCTCCTGCGGGGTGATCCGCTGCACGTGCCAGCCGTACGCCTCGTAGCGGGCGAGGACGTCCTCGGAGAAGGCGGTCGCGGTGTCGCCCTCGATGGAGATGTGGTTGTCGTCCCAGAGGAAGACGAGGTTGCCGAGCTTCTGGTGGCCGGCCATCGACGACGCCTCGGCGGAGACGCCCTCCTCCAGGTCGCCGTCGGAGACGATGGCCCAGACGGTGTGGTCGAAGGGGCTCTCGCCGGGGGCGGCCTCGGGGTCGAACAGGCCGCGCTCGTAGCGGGCGGCCATCGCCATGCCCACCGCGTTGGCGGCGCCCTGGCCGAGCGGGCCGGTCGTGGTCTCGACCCCGGCGGTGTGGCCGTACTCGGGGTGGCCGGGGGTCTTGGAGCCGTGCGCGCGGAACCCCTTCAGGTCGTCCAGGCCCAGCTCGTAGCCGGACAGGAAGAGCTGGGTGTAGAGGGTCAGGCTGGTGTGGCCGGGCGACAGCACGAAGCGGTCGCGGCCGGTCCACTCCGGGTCGGCCGGGTCGTGGCGCATGGCCTTCTGGAACAGGGTGTACGCGGCGGGGGCGAGGCTCATCGCCGTACCGGGATGGCCGTTGCCGACCTTCTGCACGGCGTCCGCCGCCAGGACGCGGGCGGTGTCGACGGCGCGCTGGTCGAGCTCGGTCCACTCGAAGGGGCGCTCAAAGGGGTCGAGGCCGTCGGGTGTCTGCGTGCTCATCTGTATGACTTCCTTCGCATCCGTTGTCTGTCCAAGGTGCCGCGGGGCACCTGCCGCCAGAATCCAAAGCTCCTGGTCGCGACAGGTTCAAACTTAAAGGTCATACTTTTGAGGGGACAGGTGGCCCCGTGCCAGCGTTCGGTGAAAATGGGACAGCAGACACGGCCGACACCGAGGAACACGCATGCCGGAGCAGGACCCCGCACATCCGAGCGCACATCTGGGGGCGACGGAGCACATCCGCACGTACCCCTTCGACCCGGCGGAGAGCCTGTCCGGGGTCGGCATGCGGGTCGGACCGATGGGTACCGGCGCCCCCTGGGAGCGCGGCGCGGCCCCCTCCCGGCGGGCGCACCGCATCGACTTCCACGTGCTGCTCTTCTTCCGCGACGGCCCGGTCCACCACATGATCGACTTCACCGAGTACGAGGTCGGGGCGGGCGACATCCTGTGGATCCGGCCGGGCCAGGTGCACGGCTTCTCCGCCACCGAGCCCTATGTCGGCACCCGGCTGACGATGCAGCCCGGCTTCCTGCCCCGCGCCATCGTCGAGGCGACCGGCATGTACCGCTACGACCGGCCGCCGCTGCTCCACCCGGACGAGCCCCAACAGGAAGCGATCCAGGCGTCGTTGGCGCAGTTGCAGCGCGAGTACCAGGACACCTCGACGCTCCCGCTGAGCCTGCACACCAGCGTCCTGCGGCACACCCTGACCGCCTTCATGCTGCGGGTGGCCCACGTCTCGGCGCAGGCCGCGGCCGACGCCCTCGAACCGCAGGCGGACACGACGTTCACGCGGTTCCGGGCGGCGGTGGAGAAGGAGTTCACGTCGAACCACAGCGTGAGCGCGTACGCCGACGAGCTGGGGTACTCGCGGCGCACCCTGGTCCGCGCGGTGCGGGCCGCGACCGGCCTGACCCCGAAGGCGTTCATCGACCGGCGCGTGGTCCTGGAGGCGAAGCGGCTGCTGGCCCACACCGACCTGCCGGTGGGCCGGATCGGCGCGGCGGTGGGCGTCCCCGACCCGGCGAACTTCTCGAAGTACTTCCAGCAGCACGCGGGGCTGACCCCGGCCGGTTTCCGCGCCGAGCAGGTCTGAGCCCGCGCGCCGCCACACCGCCGCACCGCCGCGGCCAGCACCGCCCCCCCCTGACCCGCCACGCGCGCGCCGGACCGCCGCCGTTTCACCCTGCGCAACAGGGGGTTGACCCGGCCCCCGGGCCCTCGTACGGTGCTGGCACCCCCGTAGGTATATCGATTAACCACTCCCGGTTGGAGACCTACCGCTGTGCCCTCACCGCTGAGCCGGCGCGGATTCCTCGCCGCCGGCGGCGCCTTCGCCGCCGCCTCCGCCCTGTCCGGCTGCTCCTCGCTCGCCGCGGCCGACGACGACCCCGACACCCTCGTGGTGCACAGCCAGCTCGGCACCACGGCGCCCGGCTCACCGACGTATCTCGCGGCGCTCGACCGGTTCCGCGAGGAGAGCGGCCTGAAGGTGCGCAACCTCGTCAACGGCGACGACCTCGCGCAGGTCTACGAGACCTCACGGCTGGCGCGCAAGGAGCCGGACGTCGTCATGGTCAACCTGTACGACAAGACGCTGGCCTGGACGGACGTCGGCGCGACGGTCGACGTCAAGGACTATCTGGACGACTGGGGGCTGCGCGGGCGGGTGCGGGACGTGGCGCTCGACGCCTGGACCGACGCCCGGGGCCGGCTGCGCGCCTTCCCGTACTTCGCCACGAACTGGCCGGTGGCCTTCAACCGGTCGCTGCTCGACCGGGCCGGTGTCGGCCGCATCCCCGTCACCGGTGACGAACTGATCGGCGCGGCGCGCAGGCTGCGCGGCCAGAACCTCTCCCCCGTCACCGTCGGCGGCAACGACTGGACCGGGCAGAAGCTGCTCGCCCAGGTCGTCCAGACGTTCCTGAGCCGGGACGAGGCCCGGCACGTCTACACGACCGGCGACTTCGGCGGGCGGGGCGCGCGCCGGGGCATCGAGTACTTCGTCGAGCTGCGCGACGCGGGCGTCTTCACCGACAAGGCGCAGGGCCTGACGTCCGACTCGATGGCGACGCAGTTCAACACGCAGGCCGCCGCGGTGCAGTCGGCGATGTCGTCGGCGCTGGCGAAGGTCCCGGAGGCGGTGGCGCGCCACACGGACGTGGGCGGCTGGCCCCTGGCGCCGGGCGGGGCGCACGACAGGCCGACGGTCATCCGCACCTACACCCTCATCGGCTTCTGGGTCAGCCCGAACGGCACGAAGAAGATCGACGCCGTCGAGAAGTTCCTGAAGTTCTTCTACCGCGAGGACACCGTCGCCCGGTTCGTCGAGGAGGCGGGCCGGGACATGGCGCTGCGCACGGACGCGGTGAGCACGGACTTCCCGCTGGTGGCGGCGGCGCAGCGGCTCGGCGGCGCCGTCAGCGAGGTGCTGCTGCCGGACGTGTTCGTGCCGCCCGCGGCGAGCCAGCCGCTGATCACGGCGACCAGCACGTCCTTCACGCGCGGCACGAGCGCGGCGAAGGTCCGCCAGGTCCTCGAAGCCGCCTACCGCGGCGTCTGACCGCCCGCCCCGCCCTTCCCCTCCTCTCCTCCTTCGCAAGGGAGTTGCTCATGGCGACTACGACGTCCACGGCGGCGGGCGGCACGGCGGTCCGCCGCCCGGTCCCGCCGCCGCCCGGGCCCGGCGCCCGCCCGCGCCGCCAGGGCGGCACGGTGCTCGCGGTGCCCGCGCTCGCCTGGTACCTGGTGTTCATGGTCGGGCCGCTGGTCGCCATCTTCGTGGTGGCGGCGCTGCACTGGCCGGGCATGCTCCAGCCGGTGTCGTTCGCCGGGGCCGACAACGTGCGGACCGTCTTCGCGGACCCCGTGTTCTGGGACGCCGTGCGGAACACGGCGGTCCAACTGGCCGTCGCCGTCCCCGTGATGGTGGTCTGCGCGTACATGGTCGGCTACTACGTGGCGCAGCGGCCGCCCGGGCATCGCGTCATCCGGTACCTGCTCTTCATCCCCGGGCTGATCTCGACCCCGGCCAAGGCGATGGTCTTCTACGCGGCCCTGTCCCCCGACGGGCTGCTCAACGGCGGGCTTGAGGCGGTCGGGCTCGGTTCGCTGGCCGACGCCTGGCTGGCCTCGCCGTCGACGGCGCTCGCCTGCCTGATCGCCCTGGACGTCTGGGCGGGCATCGGCTTCACGGCGGTGCTGTTCGCGGCCCGGCTCGGCAGCGTGCCGGAGGAGCTGGGCGAGGCCGCGCAGCTGGACGGGGCCGGGCACTGGCGGGCCATGTGGCGGATCCACTTCCCGGTGATCCGGGACTACGTGGGCGTGGTGACGATGCTTCAGTTCCTGTGGACGCTGTTCGGGTCCGCGCAGCACGTGCTGCTGCTCACCCAGGGCGGGCCGGGCAGCTCGTCGACGACGCTGTCGTTCCTCGTCTACCAGAAGGCGTTCGTCGCGGCGGACCTCGGCTACAGCCAGACCGTCGGCGTCCTCCTCTTCCTCGTCGGCCTCGTCGGACTGCTCACCATCCGGCGCGTGTTCCGCGCGTCCCACTGAACCGATCGGAGCCGTACGTCATGAAGTCCCCGGCCCGTCCGCAGGCCCGGTCGAAGTTCGGCCGGGCGTGGCTGCCCGCACATCTCCTCGTGTGGCTGTACGCGGTGCTCCTGGTCGTCCCGCTGTACTACTTCGTCGCCTCGGCGTTCAAGTCGAACGACGAGATCTTCGCGCACCCCTTCGCGCTGCCGACGTCGTTCTCGTTCCACAACTTCTCGACGGCGTTCACCAGCGCCGACCTGGGTCTGGCGGTGGTCAACTCGGCCCTGGTGACGGGGTTCTCGCTGGCGCTGACCCTGCTGCTCGCGATCCCGGCGGCGTTCGCGCTGGCGCGCTCGACGGGGCGGCTCGCGTCGGTGGTGGAGAAGGTGTTCTCGCTCGGGTTCCTGATCCCGACGTTCGCCGCCCTGTTCCCGACGTTCCTGCTGGCCGCCGCGACGGGCCTGTTCCACACCCGGACCTTCATGGTGCTGTTCCTGCCGGCGACGGCGATGCCGCTGTCCGTGGTGATCCTGGTGCAGTTCATGCGGACGATCCCGAAGGAGATGGAGGAGGCGGCCCGGCTCGACGGCGCCTCGACCTTCGCGGTGCTGCGGCACGTGTACACGCCGATGTGCCTGCCGGGCATCGCGACGGTGCTGCTGCTGAACTTCCTGACGTTCTGGAACGAGTACCTGTACTCGCTCGTCATCGTCGGCCCCGACCCGGCGCAGCGCACCGTGCAGGTCGCGCTGCCCACCCTGAAGGCCGTCACGGGCACCGACTACGGCGTGCTCACCGCGGGGACGGTCCTGACCCTGGTTCCGGTGTGGGTGGTCTATACGGTGCTCCAGAAGCGGATGCAGCAGGCTCTGGTGAGTGGGGCGGTGAAGATGTGAGCGGGGCGAAAACGGGTGCGCGGCCGACCATCAAGGCGGTGGCGGCGGCGGCCGGGGTGTCGACGGCGGCCGTGTCGCAGGCGTTCAACGACAAGGGGCGGCTGGCGGAGTCGACCCGGCGGCGGATCCTCGCGGCCGCCGTCGACCTGGGCTGGTCGCCGAGCGCGTCGGCGTCGGCGCTGCGCAGCGCGCGGACCCGCACCCTGGCGCTGGTGGTGCGCAGGCCGACGGACGTGCTGGGCGCCGACCCGCACTTCAGCGAGCTGATCACCGGTATCGAGGGCGAGCTGGCGCCGCGCGGCTACGGCCTGCTGCTGCACCTGGTGGCCGACGTCGCCGAGGAGGGCGCGCTGTACGAGCGGCTCGCCGCCGGGAAGCGGGTGGACGGCGCGGTCCTCACCGACGCGCGGGCCGACGACCCGCGCCCGGCGCTGCTGGCCCGGCTCGGCCTGCCCGCGGTGCTGCTCGGCGCGCCCACGCCGGGGGTGCCGGTGGTCGGGCTCGCCGACCAGGGCGCCGGGGTGCGGGAGGTCGCCGCGCATCTGCGGGAGCGGGGGCATCGCCGGGTCGCGTACGTCGCGGGCCCCGCCGAGCTGGCGCACACCCGGCTCCGGCTCGCCGCCTTCCAGGAGGCCCTGGGGCCGGTGCCCGCGGCGGTCCTGCACACCGACTTCAGCGAGGCGGCGGCCGTCGCCGCGACGAAGGACCTGCTCGCCCGCGCCGACCGGCCGACGGCCCTCGTCTACGCCAACGACTCGATGGCGGTGTGCGGGATCGGCACCGCCCAGCGCGCGGGCCTGCGCGTGCCCGAGGACCTGTCGGTCGTCGGCTACGACAACCTGCCGCTCGGCCGCTGGCTGCACCCGCGGCTGACCACGGTCGACCAGCAGGTGCAGCGGGTCGGCGCCGCCGCCGCGCGGGCGCTGCTCGCCCGGTGCGGCGAGGACGTGCCCGACGTGCCGCTCGACGGCCGGCCCGCGCTGCTCGTGCGCGAGTCGACCGGCCCCGCGCCCGCCTTCTGACCTCTGACCGACAGCACCCCGACAGCACCCCGACAGCACTGCAACGGAGTCCCCCACCACCATGCGACGCCACAGCGCCCACCTGACCCACGACGCCGCCGTCCTGCCCTGGCTCGGCGCCAACTTCTGGTCCCGCACCGGCGGCCCCCTGATGTGGCGCGACTACGACCCGAAGGTGGTGCGCGAGGAGCTGGCCGTGCTGCGCGGGCACGGACTGAACATGACCCGCTCGTTCTTCTACTGGCCGGACTTCCACCCCGAACCGCACCGCGTCGACGAGGAGTTGTGCGAAAGGTTCGACGACTTCCTCGACGCCCACCGGGAGCTGGGGATGGGCACGGTGCCGACGTTCATCGTCGGGCACATGTCGGGCGAGAACTGGGACCCGGCGTGGCGCGGCGGCCGGGACCTGTACGAGGACGTGTGGATGGTGGGCCGGCAGGCGTGGTTCGCCTCGCAGATGACCCGCCGCTTCAAGGACCACCCGGCCGTGACCGGCTGGCTGATCACCAACGAGATGCCGGGCTACGGCCGGATCTACCAGGTCGACCCGCCGCACAGCGACGTCGTGACCGCGTGGGCGCAGGCGATGTGCAACGCGGTGCGCGCGGCGGGCGCCACCCAGCCCGTCTCGCTCGGCGACGGCGCCTGGGGCATCGAGGTGACGGGCCGCGACAACGGCTTCTCGCTGCGCGACACCGCCGAGTACGTGGACTTCGTCGGCCCGCACGTCTACCGCTCGGACACCGACCGGGTCCGCCAGCACTACCGGGCGGCCTTCGAGTGCGAGCTGGCGTCGGTGACCGGCCGGCCGGTGGTCCTGGAGGAGTTCGGCGTCTCCACGGACACGGTGTCCGCCGAGAACGCGGGCGTGTACTACCGGCAGACCCTGCACACCTCGCTGCTCGGCGGCGCCACGGGCTGGATCGCGTGGAACAACACCGACTACGACGACCTGTGGGACCGGTCGCCGTACGACCACCACCCCTTCGAGATGCACTTCGGCATCACGGACGGCGCCGGCGCCCCCAAGGCCCCGCTGCGCGAACTGGCGGCGTTCGCCGATGTGTTGAAGCACGTCGACTTCGCGCGCTGCCGGCGCGCGGACACCGGCGCGGCGTTCGTCGTGCCCGCGTTCCTGGAGCGCGGCTACCCCTACAGCCGCCCGGCCGACCGCCCGCTCATCTTCGGCGCGCTGCACCAGGGTTACGTCGCGTCGCGCGCCGCGGACCTGCCGGCGGCGCTGACCCGGGAGGCGGACGGCATCACGGACGACGTGCGGCTGTACCTGCTGCCCGCCACCCGGCAGCTGACGACGCGGACCACGCGGGCGCTGCGCCGCCGGGCGGAGGAGGGCGCCACGGTGTACCTGTCGTTCTGCTCGGGCGAGCACCCGGGGACGCGCGGCCCCTGGTTCGACGACCTGGACGGGCTGTTCGGGGTCGAGCAGCAGCTCTCGTACGGGGTGGCGGAGCCGATCGAGGACGACACCCTGGAGCTGACGTTCCGGGAGGACTTCGGCGGCATCCGGGCCGGCCGGTCGCTGCGCTTCCCGGTCGCGGGCAACGAGGACAGCCGGGCCTACCTGCCGGTGGTGGCGAAGGACGCGCGGGTCGTCGCGGTGGACGGGCACGGCCGCCCGGCGCTGCTGTGCCGCGAGACCGGGCGCGGGCGCACCGTGCTGGCCACGTATCCGCTGGAGCACATGGCGGCGCGCACGGCGCGGGCGAACCCGGAGCAGACGCATCTGCTGTACGCGGCGCTGGCCGAGGTCGCCGGGGTGGCGCGGCCGGTGACGGTCGACTCGCCGTTCGTCGGCGCGGACGTCCTGGAGCACGCGGACGGGCGCCGGTTCGTGTGGCTGGTCAGCCAGGACGACGCGGAGCTGACGGTGTCCCCCCGGACGGCGGGCACCCTGCACGACCTGGCGACGGGCGCGCCGGTCACCGAGGTGACGCTCGCCGCGTTCGGCGTGCGGGTGCTGGAGCTGCGGTGAGCGTGCCGGTGTACCGGGACCCGGCCGCGCCGGTCGCCCGGCGCGTGCGGGACCTGCTCGGCCGGATGACGCTCGCCGAGAAGGTCGGCCAGGTCAACCAGCGGCTGTACGGCTGGGACGCGTACGAGCGGACGGCCGGCGGGGCGTTCCGGCTGACGGAGGCGTTCCGGTCGGAGGTCGCCGCGTACGACGGGATGGGCGCCCTGTACGGGTTGCAGCGCGCCGATCCGTGGTCGGGCGTCACCTTCGCGGACGGGATCACGGCGGCGGACGCGGCCCCGGTCGCCGACGCGGTGCAGCGCTGCGCCGTCGAGGGGACCCGGCTCGGCATCCCGGTCCTGATGGTCGAGGAGATGCCGCACGGGCACCAGGCGCTCGACGGCACGGTGCTGCCGGTGAATCTGGCGGTGGGCGCCTCCTGGGACCCCGGCCTGTACGAGGAGGCGGCGGCCGCCGCTGCCGCCGAACTGCGGGCGCGCGGCGGGCACCTGGCGCTGGTCTCGGCGCTCGACCTGGTGCGCGACCCGCGCTGGGGGCGGGCCGAGGAGTGCTTCGGCGAGGACCCGTATCTGGCCGCCCGGTTCACCGGGGCGCTGGTGCGGGGCGCGCGGTCGGCGGGTGTCGGTGTCGTGCTGAAGCACTTCGCGGGGCAGGGCGCGACGGTCGGGGGCCGCAACAGCGCGGCGACCGAGCTGGGCGTGCGCGAGCTGCACGAGGTGCACCTGGCGGCGGCCCGCGCGGGGGTGCGGGCCGGGGCGGCCGGGGTGATGGCCGCCTACAACGAGTTCGACGGCCTGCCGTGCGCCGCGAACCCGTACCTCCTCACCGGACTCCTGCGGGAGCGCTGGGGGTTCGACGGGATCGTGATGGCGGACGGCGGCGCCCTCGACCGGCTGGTGCGGCTGGCGGGCGATCCGGTGGCGGCGGGTGCGATGGCGCTGTCGGCGGGGACCGACCTGAGCCTGTGGGACGGCGCGTTCCCGCGGCTCGGGGAGGCCGTCGAGCGCGGTCTGGTCGCGCCGGCGGCGCTGGACACGGCGGTGGCGCGCGTCCTCACCCTCAAGTTCCGGCTCGGGCTGTTCGAGAGCCCGTACGTGGGTGAGCGCGCACCCGGTGGCGGCGCCCGGGAGGCGGGCGAGCGGCTGGCCCGCGCCTGCGTGACCCTGCTCGGTCACGACGGCCGCGCGCTGCCGCTGGGCCCCGGGGTGCGCCGGATCGCGGTGCTCGGCCCGAACGCGGACTCGGTGCCGCAGCAGATCGGCGACTACACGGCGCCGCAGCGGCCCGGCACCGGCGCGACGGTCCTCGACGGGATCCGGGCCGTCGCGGGCGCGGACCGCGAGGTGGTGTACGCGCGCGGCTGCGAGCTGGTCGGCGCCGACCCGTCCGGGCGGGAGCACGCGGTGGCGACGGCGGCGGGCGCGGACGTGGCGGTGCTCGTGCTGGGCGGGTCGAGCGCCCGGGAGGACGACACCCGGTTCGAGGCGAACGGGGCGGCGGTCGTCGCGTCCGGCAATCCGGCCGCGATGACCTGCGGCGAGGGTGTCGACCTGGCGGAACTGACGCTGCCGGAGGGCCAGTCGGCGCTGTTCGACGCCGTGGCCGCGACCGGCGTGCCGGTCGTGGTGGTGCTGGTGCAGGGCCGCCCGCACGCGCTGCCGGACCGGTTCGCGCGGGCGGCGGCCGTGCTGTGCGCCTGGTACCCGGGGCCGTGGGGCGGGCGGGCCGTCGCGGACGTCCTGTTCGGGGCCGTCGCGCCCGCGGGGCGGCTGCCGGTGTCGGTGCCGCGCTCGGCGGCGCAGCTGCCCGTCTTCTACAACGGCAAGGACCACGGCTACCGCGGCTACGCGGACCAGCCCGCGACGGCCCGGTACGCGTTCGGGCACGGCCTGTCGTACGGCACGGTCGAGTACGGCGCGCCGCGCCTGAGCCGGTCCGTGGTGTCCGCCGCCGACCCCGAGCTGACCTGCACGGTCACCGTCGCGCACACGGGCGGGGCCGCGGTGCGGGAGACGGTGCAGCTGTACGTGCGCCGCCGGTCGGGGGGCTCGTCGTGGCCCCGGGTGCGGGAGCTGCGCGGGTTCGCGCGGGTGGATCTCGCGCCGGGCGAGCGGCGCGAGGTGGTCCTGCCGGTGACCGCCGAGACCCTCGCCTCGGTCGGGCGGGATCTCGAACTCCGGGTGGAGCCGGGCGAGTTGGTGCTGGAGACCGGGCCCGCCTCCGACCGCACCCGGGGCGCGCCGCTGACCGTGACCGGTGCGGCGGCGCCGTGCTGACGCGGGGATTATCGTGGGCCCCATGTCACGCACCGCCCCCACCTGCCCCTGCGGCCTGCCGCGGTCCTACGAGACCTGCTGCGGCCGGTACCACTCCGGCCGGGCCGGGGCCCCGACGGCCGAGGCGCTGATGCGTTCGCGCTATGCCGCGTTCGTCCGCCAGGACGGGCCGTACCTGCTGCGCACCTGGCATCCGGACACCCGGCCGGCCGTGCTCGACTTCGCGGACGCGCCGCGGTGGACCGGCCTCGACATCGTGGGGACCACGGCGGGGTCGGCCTTCCACCAGGAGGGCACCGTCACGTTCCGGGCGCGCTACCAGGGCGGGGTGCTGCACGAGCGGAGCCGTTTCGCGCGGGTGGACGGCGCCTGGGTCTATGTGGACGGCGACTTCGTCGAGTAGGGCCGCGGGGGCGGGTCAGGGCGGTCAGGGCGGTCAGGGCGGTCAGGGCGGTCAGGGCGGTCAGGGCGCCAGGATGTCGAGTTCCTGGAGCGCGCCGACGGCGATCTCGCGGGTCAGGGACTCGGCCCGCTCCGCGTCCCCCTCCCGTACGGCTTCGGCGACCCGCACGTGCAGCGTGACGGCCGCCGGGTCCGGGTCCTCGAACATGACCTGGTGGTGGGTGCGCCCCGAGAGGACCTCCGCGACGAGGTCGCCGAGGTGCGCGAACATCTCGTTGCCGGAGGCGTTGAGCACCGTGCGGTGGAACTCGATGTCGTGGACGAGGTACTTCTCCAGCTGCTGTCCGCGTGAGGTGGCCACCATGCCGAGCGCGCACTCGGTGAGCCGCGCGCACTGCTCGGCCGTCGCGTACCGGGCGGCGAGCCCCGCCGCCACCGGCTCCAGCGCGGATCGCAGCACGGTGAGCGAGCGCAGCTGGCGCGGCCGGTCGGTCCCGGCGAGCCGCCAGCGGATGACGCGCGGGTCGTAGACGTTCCACTCCGGTGCGGCGAGCACCGTCACGCCCACCCGGCGCCGCGAGGTCACGAGGTTCATCGACTCCAGGACCCGGACCGCCTCGCGCATCACCGAACGCGACACCTCGAACCGCTGGGCGAGCTCGTCGGTGCGCAGCACGCTCCCCGCGGGGTACTCGCCCGCCGTGATGGCGGGGCCGAGGCTGTCGAGTACCCGGGCGTGCAGCCCCCGGTCCTGAGTGGTCATGGGAAAAGACTAGCCCGGGGGTCAAAGGTCTGACTTATAGATCACACCCTCTTGAATTTGTCGGACCTATTGCGTTTGAGTGGCGTACAACAGCGATGTCGATGAAGACAGACAGCGAGGCAGTACAGCGATGAGCACCCCCCATGTCGTCGTGGTCATGGGCGTGGCAGGCACCGGCAAGACGACGATCGGTCCCCTGCTCGCCGAACGGCTCGGAGTCCCCTACGCCGAGGGCGACGACTTCCACCCCGAGGCGAACATCGCCAAGATGTCGGCCGGCACCCCGCTGACCGACGAGGACCGCTGGCCCTGGCTGGACGCCATCGGCGAGTGGGCCCACGGCCGGGCGGGGCTCGGCGGGGTGGCCTCCAGCTCCGCGCTCAAGCGGGCGTACCGCGACCGGCTGCGCGCCGCCGCCCCGGGCGTCGTCTTCGTCCACCTCACCGGCGACCGGGCCCTCATCGAGGACCGCATGTCGCACCGGCAGGGCCACTTCATGCCGACCGCGCTGCTCGACTCGCAGTTCGCGACGCTCCAGCCGCTCGGGCCGGACGAGACGGGCGTCGAGGTCGACGTCGCCGGCTCCCCGGAGGAGATCGCCGACCGGGCCGTGACGGCCCTGGACGCGCTCGACTCCGCCACCCGTTGATTTTCCGCTCTCCCCTCCCCCCTCCACGTACAAGGGATCAGACGTGACCAGTCTCAGCGTCGAGATGCTGGCAGCGGACACCGTCGAGCCGATCACCTCCGCTGGCCATGCCCAGCTCGGGATCGCCGTGCTCGCCGGCATCGCCGTCATCGTCCTGCTCATCACGAAGTTCAAGGTCCACGCCTTCCTGGCGCTGACCATCGGCTCGCTCGCGCTCGGCGCGTTCGCCGGGGCCCCGCTCGACAAGGTGATCACCAGCTTCAGCTCCGGACTCGGCTCCACCGTGGCCGGGGTCGGCGTGCTGATCGCGCTCGGCGCGATCCTCGGCAAGCTGCT
Organism: Streptomyces sp. NPDC088785; assembly: GCF_044750685.1. NCBI lineage: Bacteria > Bacillati > Actinomycetota > Actinomycetes > Kitasatosporales > Streptomycetaceae > Streptomyces > Streptomyces sp. NPDC088785. The sequence continues at coordinate 137,133 of NZ_JBIVKH010000018.1, read as the reverse complement.
CGCCGACTCCGGCGGCGCGGACCAGATCGTCGACACCATCCTGGCCAGGGCCGGGAAGTCCGGCGGCCGGGCCATGCCCTGGGCGATGGTCCTGATCGCGGCCGTGATCGGCCTGCCGCTCTTCTTCGAGGTCGGCATCGTGCTGCTGATCCCGGTCGTGCTGATGGTCGCCAAGCGCGGCAACTACTCGCTGATGCGCATCGGCATCCCGGCCCTCGCCGGCCTGTCCGTCATGCACGGTCTGATCCCGCCGCACCCCGGCCCGCTCGTCGCGATCGACGCGGTGCACGCCAACCTCGGCATCACCCTGGCGCTCGGCATCGTCGTCGCGATCCCGACCGTGGTCATCGCCGGTCCGGTCTTCTCGAAGTACGCCGCCAGGTGGGTCGACGTCTCCGCCCCGGACAAGATGATCCCGGCCCGCGCCTCCGAGCAGCTGGAGCGGCGCCCGAGCTTCGGCGCCGCCGTCGTCACCATCCTGCTGCCGGTCGTGATGATGCTGGCCAAGGCCCTCGTCGACATCGTCGTGGACGACCCCGACGCCACCGTCCAGCGCGTCTTCGACGTCGTCGGCAACCCGCTGACGGCCCTGCTCGTCGCCGTCCTCGTGGGCATGTTCACCCTCGGCCGGCCCGCCGGGTTCACCAAGGGCAGGTTGCAGGAGACCACCGAGAAGTCCCTCGCCCCGATCGCGGGCGTGCTGCTCATCGTCGGCGCGGGCGGCGGCTTCAAGCAGACGCTGATCGACTCCGGTGTCGGCCAGATGGTCCTGGACATCTCCAAGGACTGGTCGATCCCGACGCTGCTGCTCGCCTGGCTGATCGCGGTCGTCATCCGTCTGGCCACCGGCTCGGCCACCGTCGCGACGGTCTCCGCCGCCGGTCTGGTCGCGCCCCTCGCGGCCGGGATGACCGACACCCACACGGCGCTGCTGGTCCTCGCGATCGGCGCGGGCTCGCTCTTCTTCAGCCATGTCAACGACGCCGGGTTCTGGCTGGTCAAGGAGTACTTCGGGCTCAGTGTCGGGCAGACCGTGAAGACCTGGTCGCTCATGGAGACGATCATCTCCGTGGTCGCGGGCGGTCTGGTGCTGCTGCTGTCGCTGATCCTCTAGCGGCGCGCGTCACGCTCGTCGCGTGCGATGCGTGCGATACGTGCGTCAGGAAGGGCGGCCCGTCTCTCGGCGGGCCGCCCTTCCTGCTGTGCGCGGAGGCCGGGCGGGCGCGCGGGGGGGCGTCACGGCAGCCACTCGCCGTGCTCCCGCTCCGCCCACGAGCGCCGTACGAAGCCGGTGCGCATCCCCGCACGGGCCTCCGGGTCGCCGACGGCCATCCCGATGTGCCCGGCGACGACGACGCCCAGCGCCAGGGCGAGCCAGTCGTGCACGAAGGTGCTGCCGGTGCGCCAGGCCAGCGGCGCGAGGTGGGTGAACCACATCAGCAGGCCGGTGCCGAGCATCACCAGGACGGCGCCCGCCAGCCAGGACGCCCACACCTTCTGCCCCGCGTTGAACTTCCCCGCCGGGCGCGGGCCCGGCCCGCGCCGCACGGCCGCCCGCAGCCACACCCTGTCGTGCGCGCCGAACCGGTTGAGGCGGCGCAGGTCCGCGCGGAAGGCGCGGGACGCGAGGCCCAGCAGGAACGGCGCCGGGAGCAGCAGTCCCGACCACTCGTGGACGGTGACGACGAGGGCGCGGCGGCCGACGAGTTCGGCGAGCTGGGGCAGGTAGAGGCAGGCCGCGGAGGCCATGCACAGGCCCATCAGGGCGGCCGTCGTGCGGTGCACCCCGCGTTCGGCCGGGGTGAAGCGGCGGACGCGGTCATGGGGGTCAGCCGGTGGGTGCATCGCCGCGTCCGTTCGACCGGCCGACCCAGGCGTCGACGTCGTATCCGCGGTTCTCCCAGTAGCCGGGCCGCACCCCGTCGGTCACGGTGATGCCGGACAGCCACTTCGCCGACTTGTAGAAGTACATCGGCGCCACGTAGAGCCGGACCGGGCCGCCGTGGGTGTGCCCGAGGTCCTCGTCCCGCATGCGCAGCGCCACCAGGACGTCGTCGCGGCGGGCCTGCTGGAGGGTGAGGCTCTCCGAGTACGCGCCGTCGAAGCACGTCAGCCGGATGGCCCGGGCCTGCGGGCGGACGCCCGCGGCGGCCAGGATGCGGGAGAGCCGGACGCCTTCGAAGGGGGTGCCGGGGACCCGCCAGCCCGTCACGCACTGGACGTCGCGGACCAGGCGGGTCTGGGGCAGCGACCGGAGTTCGGGGAGCGTGTAGGTGGTGGGGCGGTCGACCAGGCCGTCGACCGTGAGCCGGTAGCTCCGCTCGTCCTTGTGCGGGACGGAGGCGGTGACCGAGTAGTAGCGGAAGCCGCCGCCCGCCGGGAGGAGTCCCGTGACGCCGGTGGGGTCCCGGGACGTGACGCTCTCCACGGCGCGCTGGAGGGCGGGGGCGGCCGCGACGCCGAGGGCGCCCGCGCCGAGCATGCCGAGGATCAGGCGCCGGCCCAGCGGGGTGCCGTGCTCTTCGTTCGTGCCGGGGTCGTCGTGCGGGGTCACTCCGTGATTCGAGCACGTCTCGGGGGGCCGGGGCCAGGGGTCCTCGGGGGGCGTTCGGGTTCCGTCACTTTTCGGGGGGCCGGGGTCGGGGACGGGGGTCCGGGGGTGGGTCGGGCTTTCGTCGGTGGCGTTGCGGCCGGTGGCCGGTTTTGCGCAGTTCCCCGCGCCCCTGGGGAGGGGCCGGGGTCGTCTGTCGTCTTGCGGGCGGTGGGCGGTTTTGCGCAGTTCCCCGCGCCCCTGGGGAGGGGCCGGGGTCGTCTGTCGTCTTGCGGGCGGTGGGCGGTTTTGTGCTGGGCGGGGGTTACCGCGTGCTCTTCTTCTCCAGTTGGAAGGCCTCGTTGCCCAGGCCGATGCGGGCGTGGGCGGTCGGGTTGCGGTGGCGGAGGATCAGGCTGTGGGCGATGCCGGCCAGGGCGGCGAGGACGATCAGGCCGGGGAGGAGCCAGTTCAGGGCCGAGTCCGGGCCGGAGCCGACCAGGACGTCGAAGTCCTTGACCGTGTAGCCCGCGATGACCAGCAGGGCGACGCCCGAGACGGCGGAGGCGGCCAGGCGCCAGCCCTGGGCGGCCGCGGCGCCGCGCCGGACGAAGAAGACGATGACCGCGAGGGACGCGACGGCCATCAGCAGGATGACGCCGAGCGCCCCCACGTTGCCGCCCCAGGTGAACAGGCGCAGCACCGGCGCCGTCGGATCGCCCGCGGCGCCCGAGTCGGTCACGGCGAAGGCGACGACGACGAGCGCCGCGATCACCGTCTGGAGCACCGAGCCCGCGCCGGGCGCCCCGCTCGCGCTGTGCGTGCGGCCGAAGACGGCGGGCAGCAGCCCCTCGCGGCCCATGGCGAACGCGTACCGGGCGACGACGTTGTGGAAGCTCAGCATCGCCGCGAACATGCCGGTGATGAACAGCACGTGCACGACGTCCGTGAAGGTGGCGCCGAGCCGGTCCTCGGTGAGGCCGAAGAGCAGTCCGGCCGACTGCGCGCGGGCCTCGCCGACGATCGCCGAGGGGCCGGTGGCGACGGTCAGCGCCCAGGAGCTGATCGCGAAGAACACGGCGACGCCGCCCACCGCGAGGTACATCACGCGCGGCACCAGGATGTGCGGGCGGCTGGTCTCCTCCGCGTACACGGGCGCCTGCTCGAAGCCGGCGAACGCCGCGATGCAGAAGCACAGGGCGGTGCCCACGCCGACGCCGGAGAGCGTGTCGGGGTTGAAGGCGTGCAGGGAGACGCCCTCCTTGCCCGGGTCGCCGAGCGCCGCGACGTCGAAGACCACCACGAGGGCGAGTTCGATGAGGAGGAGCACCCCGAGCACCCGCGCGTTGATGTCGATCTTCAGCAGGCCGCACACGGCGACCACCGCGACCGCCACCAGCGCCGGGATCCACCAGGCGATCCGGACGTCGAGGTGTTCCTGCGCGAGGGCGGACACCTCGAAGCCGAAGATCCCGAAGATGCCCACCTGGAAGGAGCTGTAGGCGAGGAGGGCGACGAGCGCCGCCGCGGATCCGGCGGTCGGGCCGAGGCCGCGGGTGATGTACGCGTAGAACGCGCCGGCGTTGTGCACGTGCCGGCTCATCTCCGCGTAGCCGACGCTGAACAGCGCGAGGACGACGCCGAGCACGAGGAAGAGCAGCGGCTGCCCGACCGCGCCGACCACGGCGAACGTGGTCGGCATGACCCCGGCCACGACCATCAGCGGCGCCGTCGCGGCGAGCACGGAGAGCAGCAGGCCCGCCGTGCCGAGCCGGCCGGCGCGCAGGGCGGTCTCCTCCCCCTTGAACGTCGCTATGCCCGGCTCTCTCGCGGTGTCGGTGGTGCTCGAACTGCCCGTCGTCATCGCGGGGTCGTCCCTTCCGATGGATGCGGTCCGGCTGGGGGCCGGCTGAGGGGTGCGTTCCTGCTGGTGTTCAGACCGCGCCGAGCGCGGCGTCGTGCGCGGCGCGGAACGCCGCGTACGGTTCCTGGCCGCCGTACGACCACGGGGCCTCCGTGACGTGCGGGCCGATCCGGTGGAACAGGGCGGCCGCCTCGGCCGGCCGGCCCTCGCAGTACTTGGCGTGGGCGAGGAAGTTCAGGTCGATCCGGGCGCGCGGGTGCACGGTCCCGGCCCGGTCGTGGGGGTCGCCCCACTCCAGCCACCAGTCGAAGGCGGCCTTCATGACGAGGCGGGCGCGCCGTCCGGCCCAGTGCCCGGAGCCCTTGGGGTCGCCGGGGACCGCGCCCGCCCGCGCGAGCACCCGGAACCGTTCGGCGTGCGCGACGACCGGGACCACGGCGAGCGGCGAGCCGGGCGGGGCCTGCTCGGCGGCCCAGGCGGCGAAGTCGTAGACCTCGTGCAGCGGGTCCTGGCCCGCGTCGGGGCGCCGCTCGGCGAGCCGGGCCACCATGAGGTGGTGGGCGTGGTGGTGCGTGGGGTGCCGGTGCCGGATCTCGTCGAACAGTCGTACGACGTCCTCCTCTCGGCCGACCTCGCGCTCCAGGTGGAGCAGGCCGAGCCAGGGGGTGGGGTCGCGGGGCACCCGGTCCGCCGCGTCGAGGCAGGCGTCGCGGGCCCGGTCGGCGCGGGTCCGTCCGGCGACGGCGCGGTGCACGACGGCGAGGGCGTGCAGCACGGCGGCGTCCGTGGACTCGGGTTCGACGAGCCGCCAGTCGTCGACCCAGGCGCTCGCGGTGGACTCCCGGGCGAGCCCCATGACCCGGTGGCCGCGCCGGTCCCAGTCGTCGCCGGTGGCGGCGAGCAGCGCGCGGGCCTCGGTCCAGCGGCCCTGGCCGAGGGCCGTGCGGGCGGCCACGAGGTCGTGGTCGTCGAGTGCGGGGTCACCGAAGCCGGCGGGGCGCCCGGACTTCCTGCGGGAGCGCCCGAGGGGAGGCGGGGGTGGGGGCACCGCGACGGTTCCTCTACGGCTCTGCGGATCTCGGCAGATCTCTTCGGCTCCGCGCGACGCTGCGCGGCCAGGTCAATGATCACGCACAGCAAAGCGGCAGCGAGGGCTCCACGTCAAGAGTGATCGGGTGACGGAGTTCACCAACTCGCTGTCAACAACAAAGAGTTGGGATAGTTGCGTCGTCAACCTGCCTCGTCAGCGGGTCAGTTGTCGTGGTGACACGAGTACAGACCGCCGGACTCCGGCCACTCGGGGCGTCACGCGGGGCGCGCTCCCGTGGGGCGCGGGGCCGCGCGGAGCGCTATGGTCGGCCCATACCCATCCCTGCTCCCCCGTCCGCAGTCCGTAGAGGTGCGCAGCGTGTCGGTCCTCGTACTCGTCCTCGCCGTGGGCGCGGCGTTCTGCCTGGGCATCGGATTCGTCCTCCAGCAGAACGCGGCGGCGCACGCCCCGCTCGGCGACTTCCTCTCCCCGCGCCTGCTCCTCGATCTCGTGCGGGTGCCGCGCTGGCTCGGCGGCATAGGGCTCATGGTGTGCGGCATGGTGCTCGGGGCGATCGCGCTCGGGCAGGGCGAGATCACCCTGGTGGAGCCGCTCCTCGCGACGAACCTGCTGTTCGCGCTGATGCTGTCGCGCCGGCAGACCAGACAGCCCCTCGGCCGGCAGGGCTGGGCGGGTCTCGTGCTGCTCGCGGGCGGTGTCACCGCGTTCATCGTGGCCGGGCAGCCCCGGGGCGGCAGCGCGGTGACGGATCCGCTGCGGCACTGGCTGATCATCGGGGTGATGGTCGGCGTGGCCCTGCTGCTGGCCGCGCTCGCCAAGCGGTCGCGGCTGAGCGCGGGCCCGGCGCTGCTCGCGGTGGCCGCCGGGCTGCTGTACGGGGTCCAGGACGCGCTGACCCGGGTGTGCGGGCAGCGGTTCTCGGCCGGGGGGCTCGGCTCGGTGTTCACCGGCTGGCAGCCGTATGCGGTGATCGCGCTCGGGGTGACGGGCCTGGTGCTCGTGCAGAGCGCGTTCGAGACGGCGCCGCTGCGGATGTCGCTGCCCGCGCTGACCGCCGCGCAGCCGCTGGCCGGGATCGTGTGCGGGGTGGGCTTCCTCGGGGACCGGCTGCGCGCCGACACCGGGGCGCTGGCCTGGGAGGCGGCCGGGCTGGCCGGGATCGTGGCGGGCGTGGTGCTGCTGGGGCTGCATCCGGCGATGCCGGGGGCCGGATCGGCCCTCCGGGAACGGGTCGGCGCGCCGCGATAGGCCGCAGTAGCCTGCCCGCATGACTCCCCCGCCGACACCGCCCTCTTCCACGCCCCCGGATCCCTCAGGCCCCACTGCCCCCTCTGCCCCCTCTGCCCCCTCTGGGCACGTCGATCTCTCCGAGCGCGTCGCTGCCGCCACCTCGGGGGCGCCGGCTCCGGCCGACGAGATGCTGGACATCGTCGACGCCGAGGACCGGGTGATCGGGCAGGCGGCGCGCGGGGAGGCGTACGCGCGCGGGCTGCGCCACCGGTGCGCGTTCATCCTGGCCCGCAACCCGGCCGGCGAGGTGTTCGTGCACCGCCGCACCGCGACGAAACTGGTCTTCCCCGGCCTCTACGACATGTTCGTCGGGGGTGTCGTCGGCGCGGGCGAGAGCTACGACGAGGCGGCGCTGCGCGAGGCCGAGGAGGAGCTGGGGGTGAGCGGGCTGCCGCAGCCGACGCCGCTGTTCCGGTTCCTGTACGAGGGGGACGGCACCCGGGGCTCCTGGTGGTCGGCCGTCTATGAGGTCACCTTCGACCTGCCCGTGCGACCGCAGGAGGAGGAGATCGACTGGCACGCGTTCCTGAGCCTCGACGAGCTGGAGCGGCGGCTCGGCGAGTGGGCGTGGACGCCGGACGGGCTGGACGCGTTCGCCCGGTGGCGGGCTCGGCGGTGACCCGGGGGGCCCGCGGGTAGTGTCCTGCCAGTGATCGATTTCGTGCGCAACATCCGTCTCTGGTTCGCACCCGAGCGGGTCAGGGACGAGGGCGATACGCCCGACTACCGCTTCTCGCTCGCCAACGAGCGGACCTTTCTCGCCTGGGTGCGGACGGCGCTCGCGCTGATCGGCGGCGGGTTCGCGGTGGACCAGTTCCTGCCCGATCTGCGGTGGGGCTGGCGGGTGGGGCTCGCGCTGGCGCTGCTCGCGTCGGGGGTGCTCTGTTCGCTGCGGGCCGTGAGTCACTGGGTGCGGTGCGAGCGGGCGATGCGGCGGGGGGACGATCTGCCGGTGTCGCGGTTCCCCGCCGTGCTCAGTGCCGTGGTGGCGCTGGTCGCCGTGGCCATGGTCGTCGTGGTGCTGCTGGGGTGGGAGGGGTGAGTGTCGCGGGCGGGGCCGGTGGGCGTGATCCCGGGTTGCAGCCCGCGCGGACGCGGCTCGCGTGGCGCCGTACGACGTTGTCCTGCACCGTGGCGGCCGTGCTCGCCGTCAAGACCGTGGTGCACGGGGGTGTCGGGGTGGTGGAGTGGACGGCCACCGCGCTGGTCCTCCTGGTGTGGCTGGCCTTCCTGGTCGTGGCCCATCGCCGGATCACCGGGCTGGCCCTCCACGAGTCGGCTCCGCCGGTGCTCTCGGTCCGGGGGGCCGTGACGGCGACGGCCTGCACGGTGGCACTGGCCGTCTTCGCGGTGGCCCTGGTGACCTGACCCCGCCCAACCGGCGGTTCGTCACCTGCGGCCCGGCGGGGGCTGGTCGCGCAGTTCCCCGCACCCCGGGCAGTACTTCGCCCGCGGCCCGGTGGGGCTTCTCGCGCAGTTCCCCGCGCCCCTGGGTAGCACTTCGTCCGCGGCCCGGCGGGGCTTCTCGCGCAGTTCCCCGCGCCCCTGAGATGCGCACTGCGTGCGCCATCTCATCAGACGGTCCCGCCTCCCGGAGGGGCCCACCGGCGGCCAGCCTACGAGGAGAGACGCACCGCCCGCCTGCCCCAAGAGGCGCGCGAAGCGCAGCCTCAAGGAGAGGCCGCGCGCAGCGCATGCCTCAGGGGCGCGGGGAACTGCGCGAGACGCGGCCACCGGGCCGCAGACGGAGATCCGCCCAGGGGCGCGGGGAACTGCGCGACCAGCCACGACGGTGGCGCGCGTGGAAGATCACCCAAGGGGCGGCTGCATCCGTGGTGCCAGGAGCCTTTTGTTCGGGTGGGGGACAGGGGACCGTGGGCATCGGCGCGGCCCGCGCGGAAGCACCGTAAGGACGATCACGTTTCCGTCAGCCACTGGACGACATACCGACTGGTCGGCATGATGAGTCCCACCGTGTTCGCTGTCGCCCCGACATGTCCCGGATTCTCGGAGGACCACGATGAGTCACCCCCCAGGTCTCGACCTCGACCAGCTGCGCGCCCACCTCGATCGTGAGCGGCCCGGCCTGGTCGGCGGTCCGTTGTCCGGGCGGCTCATCGAGGGCGGCCGGTCCAATCTGACGTACGAGGTGAGCGACGGGTCCGCGAAGTGGGTGGTCCGGCGCCCGCCGCTCGGCCACGTCCTGGCCACCGCGCACGACATGAAGCGCGAGCACCGCGTCATCGCCGCGCTGCACGACACCCCGGTCCCGGTGCCCGAGGCGCTGCTGCTGTGCGAGGACGACAGCGTGGCGGGGGCGCCGTTCTACGTCATGGAGTTCGTCGACGGCACCCCCTACCGGACCGCGGAGCAGCTCGCGCCGCTCGGCGCCGAGCGCACCCGGGCCGCGGTGCTCGGGCTCGTCGACACCCTGGTCGACCTGCACGCCGTGGACCCGGCCGCCGTCGGACTCGGCGACTTCGGCCGGCCCGACGGCTTCCTCGACCGCCAGCTGCGCCGCTGGGGCAAGCAGCTGGACGCCTCCCGCAACCGGGAACTGGCCGGCATCGACGAGCTGCACGCGGCGCTCGGCCGCTCGCTGCCCGACTCCCCCGCCGCGACGATCGTGCACGGCGACTACCGCCTGGACAACGTCCTGGTGCGGCAGGACGCCGACGGCGCCGACCGGATCAAGGCGGTCCTCGACTGGGAGATGTCGACGCTCGGCGACCCACTGACCGACCTGGGCCTGCTGGCGATGTACAGCGCCCGGCTCGAACTGCCCGACTCCCCCATCTCCACGACGGCGTCGGCCGCCGGGCACCCGGCCCCGGCCGAGCTGATCGAGCGGTATGCCGCGCGCTCGGGGCGCGACGTCTCCGCGGTCTCCTGGTACACGGCGTTCGCCTGGTTCAAGCTCGCCGTGATCCTTGAGGGCATCCACTACCGCTACACGCTCGGGCAGACCGTCGGCGCCGGATTCGACCGGATCGGCGAGCTGGTCCCGGTCTTCATCGCCCACGGCACCGACACCCTCCAGAAAGGCTGACGCGCATCATGGACTTCGCATTCGACGCCCGTACCGAGGAGCTGCGCGGCAAGCTCCTCGCGTTCCTGGACGAGCACGTGCAGCCGGCCGAGGCGGTCGCCGCCGAGCAGCGCGCCGCGCTGGGCTCGCCGTGGGAGACCCCGGCCGTGGTCGAGGACCTGAAGGCCGAGGCGCGCCGGCAGGGCCTGTGGAACCTCTTCCTCCCCGATGCCGAGCACGGCGCCGGGCTGACCAACCTCCAGTACGCGCCGCTCGCCGAGATCACCGGCCGCAGCCCGCAGCTGGCGCCGACCGCGCTGAACTGCGCGGCGCCCGACACCGGGAACATGGAGGTGCTCGCCCAGTTCGGTGACGACGCGCAGAAGAAGCAGTGGCTGGAGCCGCTGCTCGCCGGGGAGATCCGCTCCGCGTTCGCGATGACCGAGCCGGAGGTCGCCTCCTCGGACGCGACGAACATCACGACCCGGATCGAGCGCGACGGCGACGACTACGTCATCACCGGACGGAAGTTCTACATCTCCGGGGCGATGAACCCGAACTGCAAGATCTTCATCGTGATGGGCAAGACCGACCCCTACGGCCCCGACATCCGCCGCCAGCAGTCGATGGTCCTGGTCCCCCGCGACACCCCCGGGGTGGAGGTGCGGCGGGCCATGACCGTGTACGGCTACGAGGACCACTGGCACGGCGGCCACGCCGAGGTGGTCTTCGACGGGGCCCGGGTGCCGGCGAGCAACCTGATCGGCGAGGAGGGCGGCGGCTTCGGCATCGCGCAGGCGCGGCTCGGTCCGGGCCGCATCCACCACTGCATGCGGCTGATCGGGATGGCCGAGCGGGCCATCGACCTGATGTGCCGGCGGGCCGTCGCCCGCTCCGCGTTCGGCAAGCCGCTGGCGCAGCAGGGCGTCGTGCAGGAGTGGATCGCGGACGCGCGGGTGGCCGTGGAGCAGTTGCGGCTGCTGGTGCTGAAGACGGCGTGGCTGATGGACACCGTCGGCAACCGCGGCGCCCACACCGAGATCCAGGCCATCAAGATCGCGACGCCGCGGACCGTGGTCGACATCATCGACAAGGCGGTGCAGCTGTACGGCGCCGGTGGCGTGTCGCAGGACTATCCGCTGGCGGAGCTGTGGGCCGGGGCGCGGACGCTCCGCTTGGCCGACGGGCCCGATGAGGTGCACCAGCGCTCGTTGGCTCGCCGGGAACTCAAGCGTTTCGCCTAGCCGGCGGGGGCGGGGTGGCTCGGAGTTGCCGCGCCCCTGGTCCGTCGTCGGCTGACCGCCGGTGGGTGCTTCTCGCGCCGTTCCCCGCGCCCCCGGCGGGGCAGTCGCTGATCGCGACTAGCCCGCACCGCCGATCGTCGCCACGCCCCCGGTCCGTCCTCGGCTGACCGCCGGTGGGTGCTTCTCGCGCCGTTGCCCGCGCCCCTGGCGGGGCGGTTCTTGATCGCGGTGGACGAGTGAGTTCGTTTCAGGGGCTGTCAGGGGCGGAGGGCTCGGAGGAGGAGTTCGGCCAGTTGGTCGGCCAGTTCCTGGGGGGTGAGCGGGCCGTCGGGGCGGTACCAGGTGGACAGGTGGTGGATGGAGCCGAAGTGGTAGTCCACCACCAGGTCGGCCGAGGTCTGCCGGGAGAAGACGCCGGTGTCCTGGCCCTCCTCGATCAGCGCCCGGAACCGCTCGTGGTAGCGGCGCCGCTCGGCCCGCACCTGCTTGTTCTTCTCCGGGCTGAGATGGTGCATGGAGCGGAAGAAGATGGCCGCGTCGTCGAGGTTGTCGATGGTGGTGACGACGACGTCGGCCGCCGCCTCGCGCAGCCGCTGCTCGACGGGCTCGTCCCGGCCCGCGAAGGCGTCGAGCCGCTCCTGCTGGAGGCGGAGCAGGCGCGCGTACACCTCGTGGAGCAGATCGTCCTTGGAGCCGAAGTAGTGGTAGAGGGCGCCCTTGGTGACGCCCGCGGCCTCCACGATCTCCTGGACGGAGGTGCGGTCGTAGCCCTGCTCGGCGAAGAGCCGGGTGGCGGCCGCGAGGAGGCGCTGGGGAACGGGTGTGCCGTCCCCGCCCGTCGTCGTCCTGGGCACTGCCGCCACCTGCCTTTCGCTGTCGGTTAACCGTGGCTTGCGGGAGAACGCAGCTCCCGCCGGAGGATCTTCCCACTCGCCGTCTTGGGCAGCTCGCGCAGGACCTCCACCTCGCGGGGATATTTGTACGCCGCGAGCCGCTCCTTGCAGTAGGCGGCCAGTTCGTCGGGGGTCGCCTCGGCGCCGGGGCGCAGGCTGACGTACGCCTTGACGCTCTCGCCGCGGTAGGCGTCGGGGATGCCGACGACGGCGGCCTCCCGGACCCCGGGATGGGTGTAGAGGACGTCCTCGACCTCGCGCGGCCAGACCTTGAAGCCGGACGCGTTGATCATGTCCTTCTTGCGGTCGACGACGTACAGCCAGCCGTCGGTGTCCATGAAGCCGATGTCGCCGGTGCGCAGCTCCCCGTCGGGGAAGCCCTCCGCGGTGGCCTCGGGCCGGCGCCAGTAGCCCGGGACGACCTGCGGGCCGCGCACCGCGATCTCGCCCTGCTCGCCGAAGGGCACCTCGTCGCCGAGGTCGTCGAGGATGCGGACCACCGAGTCGGGGCCGGGGACGCCGACCGCGAGGGTGCCGGAGACCGGGTCGACGGGTGCCTCGGTGCCGGGCGGCACGGACGCGCAGGGCGCGGTGCACTCGGTGAGGCCGTAGCCGTTGTGGATGTACGGGCCGAATGCCGCGCGGAACTTCTCCACGAGGGCGGGCGGCACCGGGGCGCCGCCCGAGGAGATCGAGGAGAAGGAGGCGAAGTGCTCGCGGGTGGCCTGCGGCTGGGCGCCCAGCGCCATGAAGGCGGTGGAGGGGCCGACGGTGTACGCGGGCCGGTGCTCGGCGAACGCGTCGAGGACGACGCCCGGTTCGAAGCGGTAGGCGAGGGCGAGGGTGCCGGCGTTGGCGAAGGAGGCGACCAGCTCGCAGACCATGCCGGTGATGTGGAAGAGCGGCGCGAGCGCGAAGTAGGTGGCGCCCTCGGGCAGGCCGAGGCCGGTGCGCTGGCGTTCCGCGTTGTACGTGATGTTGCGGTGCAGGTTGGTGGCGCCCTTGGGGGTGCCGCTGGTCCCGGAGGTGTAGCTGATGAGCGCGATGTCGTCGCCGGTGAGCTCCCGTCCGGCGGGCGCCGCGTGGCCCGCGCGGGCCACGGTGACGAGGTCGTCGGCGTCGGTGGCGGCGGGCGTGACCCGCTCGAAGGCGAGGACGCGCTGGTCGTCGCGGGTCTGGAAGTCGCGTTCGCAGGCGGTCAGCACGATCCGTACGGGAGAGTCCGCGGCGCTCTCGCGCAGGTACGCCTCCCAGGCGCGGTCGGTGCAGACGAGCCCGGTGACCTCGGCGTCGTGCAGGACGTGCCCGACCTCGCCGGCTTTGTACATCGGGTTGACCGGGACGACGACGGCGCCCGCCTTGAAGGCGCCGAGCAGCGCGAGCACGAAGTGCGGCGAGTTCTGGAGCATGACCGCGACCCGGTCGCCGCGGGCCAGGCCGCGCGCGGCGAGGTGCCCGGCGACCGAGTCGGACAGGGCGTCCACCTCGGCGTAGCTGAGGCGGCCGTCGAAGTAGGCGAGGGCAGTGGTGTCGGGGGCGCGGCGGACGGCGTCGGCGAAGGCGTGGGCCACGGAGGCGGCCGGGGTGACGTGGGCCTTCTGGGCGTCGTTGAGGACGCCGAGCCAGGGCCGCGCCGCGTAGATCGAGTCGGTCGGGGTCGCGGTCCGGTCGGTCACTGTGCGGCCTCCCACTTCTGCTGGATGTGGTTCATGCTGGTCAGCCAGCGGTCGGGGACGGCGGCGCGGGCCGTGTAGTACTCGGCGACCTCGGGGTGCGGCAGGATCAGGAAGCGGTCCTCGGCCATGCCCGCGAACAGCGCGTCGGCGACGTCCGACGGCTCGATGGCGGTCGGGGCGAGGACCAGGTCACCGGCGGAGCCGGACGCGGTCAGCATGTCGGTGCGCACGCCCTGCGGGCAGATCGCGTGCACCTTGAGGCCGCGGTGGCGGTAGGTGAGCGAGAGCCATTCGGCGAAGGCGTACGCGCCGTGCTTGGTGACGCTGTACGGGGCCGCCCCGACCATGCTGAGCAGCCCGGCCGCGGAGACGGTCGACACGAAGCGGCCGGCGCCGCGCTCCAGCCAGCCGGGCAGCAGGGCGTGGGCGGCGCGGACGTGCGCCATGACGTTGACGTCCCAGGCCGCGGCCCACACCTCCTCGGGGGCGGCCTCGGTGCCGCCGGAGGCCAGGCCCGCGTTCGCGCAGTAGATGTCGACGGTGCCGCCGAGGGCGTCGCGGGCCTGCTCGACGACGGCGGAGGCGTCCCCGGGGACGGCGATCGCGCCGATCCGCTCGGCGACGGCGCCGGCCTTGACGGCGTCCAGGTCGTTGACGACGACCCGGGCTCCCGCCGCCGCGAACCGGCCGGCGAGCGCGGCGCCGATGCCACCGCCCGCGCCGGTGACGACGACTGACTGGCCTTGCAGACTCTCCACCATCGGTCTCCTTCGACACGACGAGATCGGCTCGTTGCCCCAGCAGACTAACCAGTCGGTATGGAACCGTGGAAGGGGTTCGGACCTGGTGATCCGCGGAGATTCGTCCCCCGGGGCTCGTTCCCCGCGGCCCGTCCACGGGCTAGCGTGCAGGGCCATGCCAGTTCCGATGATCACGGAGGATCTCGCATGAACATGTCGAGACGGGTGCTGCTCGCGGCGAGCGCGGGCGCGGCGGGCGCCGTCGGCGTCGGCGGTACGGCGCGGGCCGCCGGGCGGGGCGGCGGGGGCCGGCCGCTGCGCACGGGCTTCGAGCGGCTGGCGGCGGACGGCTACCGCCTCCTGGCCGGCCAGAAGGTCGGCGTCGTCACCAATCCGACCGGCGTCACCCGCGACGTCCGGCACATCGTGGACGTCATGCACGGCGACGAACGCGTGGACCTGAAGGCGGTGTTCGGCCCGGAGCACGGCTTCCGCGGCACCGCGCAGGCGGGCGGGTCGGAGGGCCGCTACGACGACCCGGCGACCGGACTGCCGGTCTACGACACGTACTTGAAGAGCGGCCGGCCGCTCGCGGACGTCTTCACGGCGTCCGGCGTCGACACCGTCGTCTTCGACATCCAGGACGTGGGCGCCCGCTTCTACACCTACATCTGGACGCTGTACGACTGCATGGAGGCGGCCCAGCTCGCGGGCAAGCGGTTCGTGGTGCTCGACCGGCCGAACCCGATGACGGGCCGCGGGGCCTACGGGCCGGTGCTGCACAAGGAGTTCGCGACGTTCGTCGGCCGCCGGGAGATCTCCCAGGCGCACGGCATGACCGTCACCGAGCTGGCCCGGCTGTTCAACGGCGAGTACCTGGAGCGTCCCGTCGAGCTGGCCACCGTCACGATGACCGGCTGGCGGCGCGGCGACTTCTACGACGCCTCGGGGCTGCCGTGGGTGCCGCCCAGCCCGAACATGCCGACGCCCGACACCGCGCTGGTGTACGCGGGCACCTGCCTCTTCGAGGGGACGAACCTCTCGGAGGGCCGGGGCACGACCCGCCCCTTCGAGCTGCTCGGCGCCGAGGGCGTCGACCGGGCGTGGGCCGCGGCGGCGAACGGCCTCGGCCTGCCCGGCGTGCACTTCAGGGAGGCGTACTTCGCGCCGACGTTCTCCAAGTTCCAGGGAAAGACGATCGGCGGGGTCCAGCTGCACGTCGACGACCGGGAGTCGTTCGACCCGGTGCGCACCGGCATCGCGCTCCTCGTCACCGCGAAGCGGGTCTGGAAGGACTTCGCCTGGCGCCCGGACAACTGGATCGACAAGCTCACCGGGTCCACTCAGGTCCGCACCATGATCGACGCGGGCGCCCCGACGGACGAGGTGGTGGGGGCCTGGCGCGGTGAGCTGGCCGCGTTCAGGGACGTACGCCGCGCGTACCTCACGTACAAGTAGCCCGCGCCGTACAACCGTACAGATGGCCCGCCGGCGTGCGACGCGGGCGGCGGCCCCGGCCCCGGAGCGGGGCACCGCGCGGACGGACCGCGCGGTGCCCCTGGGACCTGCCGGGTGCCGCGGTGGAGCACCGGACTACCGGCGTACCGGACTACCGGAGTGCCGGACTACCGGAGTGCCGGACTACCGGAGTGCCGGAGGTCACCGGTGTGCCGGGAACTCCACGACCTGCTGGTACGTCGGCCGGTTCTGCCACTGCATCGAGCGGTGCGTGATCCCGCCGAGCGCCCGGTGGACGATGGTGTCCGCGCACCACTGGTCACCGGCCTTGCAGGTGTCGTCACCGGGGTAGACCTCGGTGGCGGGCTTGGCGGCGGCCGTCGTGAGGGTCTTCAGGAGCGCGTCCCGGCAGGCCGAGAGGTCACCGGCGCCGCAGTACCTCTCGCCCAGCTTTCCCTGGACCGGGTCGCCGAGCACGGCCCGCAGATCCTTGTCGACATAGCCCCACCAGCCGTACTGGAACGAGGACCCGGCGTGCGAGCCCGTCGGGCCGTGCCCGGCGGACGGCGCCTCGTCCACGGTCAGTTCACCGGTGAGTGCCTGGTAGAGGTCGTCGCCGAGGCCCGGCCTGAACTCGGCCTCGACCAGCAGCGGCCACCACGCGTCCATGATCCGTACGGCGTCGGGGTGCGCGTACGTCTTGGATCCGGCGGACGTCTGGTTGCGCTGGGCGCCCGCCTTCTGCCAGGCCTCCAGCTGCTGCACGGCCGCCGCCTGCTGCGGGTCGTCGACCGGCTTGCTGCGGATCACCTTGAGGATCTCCGGCAGCACCTGCTCGCCGCGCAGATCGGTGACCGCCGCCTCCTCCATGGCCCGGGTCAGCGCGGCCCGGGTGACCCCGCCCTGCGCGCTGAGCTTCTTCACCCGGTCGTTGAGCAGGTCGGCGCGGTGCACGGCGCCGAGGCTGAAGTTGGCGGCCCCGAAGCCCTTGGCCTGCTTGTTGTTCCAGGAGATGTAGTAGTCCTGGTTCACGGAGTTGGGGTGCTGGTCCGGCGGGGTGTAGGCGGCGGTGTTGTCCGCCGGGTCGAAGTCCTTCCACTCGTAGGCCGGTTCGGCCTTCACGGGCAGCGAGCCGTCGATGTCGGCCGCGCGCACCGGGTTGCTGCCGCTGTTGTAGTACGCGATGTCGCGCGAGTCGGCGTAGAACCAGTTGAAGGCGTAGCTGATGTGCTGCGCCGCCTTCTCGAAGGAGGCCGCGTCCGTGACGTAGGACGGGTCGTTGAGCATCTGGAAGCCGATGATCGAGTCGGCCTCGTGCCGGTAGGTGGAGCGCAGCGCGGTGTAGGCGACGGGTTTGCCGTCGAGCGTGGCGCGGTGCGTGACGATGCCGTACTTCGTGCGGAACACCTGGAGGCGGTAGGAGCCGGCCGCCGTGGAGTCGGCCACCGTCGGCTTCCAGGCGTTCTTCTTCTCCAGCTTCTCCATCGGCGTGCAGGTGCCGTGGTAGAGGTACGACGTGGACTGCCGGGTCGGCGTGGAGCCGTCGGCCTCGCACAGCTGGACCGCGTAGGTGTCCGTGATGTCCTGTCCGGCCGAGGTCGCCGACCAGGAGTAGTCCTGGCCGCGGCCGAGCTGGATGTACATGCCGACGCCGGCGAAGGAGACGCCGCGGGCGCTGATGCCGGGGCCCTGGAGCTCCTGCATCATCAGCAGCTGGGGCGCGAAGTAGCCGGTCTGCGGGCCGAACACGGCGACCGGGTGGCCGGACGCGGTGCGGGTGCCGGAGACGAGCAGGGCGTTCGACATGCCCTTCCTGGTCCCCGACGCGGCGCCGTCGAACAGGTCGGCGGGGAGCACCCCGTCGTCGTACATGCCCTGGAGCGGCTTGAGCTGCCGGGGGGCCTTCACCGGGTCCTTGGCGATGCCGTCGCCGGACGTGGCGGCGGCGGTCGCGGCCGAGCCGGTGCGGTCGTAGACGACCTGCTCGGTCTGGACGGAGCCCTTGTCGGGCAGGGCCTGGCCGCGCGGGTTCGCCGGCTTCTGGCCGTAGGGGAAGCTGGTGCCGTCGTGGATGGTGCTGACGGCCTCGGGGTCGTCGCGGCCGCGGAAGGACTCCCAGACCTCGGTGCCCTTCTGGACGCCGTACTTCTGCTGCGCCTGCATCAGCGAGAGGGCCTGGCCGACCTCTCCCCCGCCGCCGTTGCCGAACAGCCCGCCGACCACCGAGGCCAGCGCGATCATGTCGGTCACCTTGAACGGCTGGATCTCGCCGATGTTCGTGATCGCGTCGACCTTGCCGGTGAGCACGTACTCACCCGGGAAGTAGCGGCCGTTCTTCGACTTGACCCGGTAGGAGTTGAGGCCGTCGATGTAGGCCTGCGCGTCGTCCATGGCCTGCTGCCCGCGGGTGCCCTGGGCCTTGATGAAGTCGACCTGTTTTTGCAGGTCGTCCTCGGTGTAGGGGGCCTGGGGCCAGAACTCCTGCTCCAGTCCCTGGTTGGCCAGCGCGCCGCCCGCGAAGGACGTCAGCTCGCCGCGGCCGATGTGCCGGAACAGGTCGATCAGCCACATGCGGTCCTGACCTGCGGCGAAGCCGGCGCCGAACTCGGTTCCGTAGCGCGTGGAACCTTTGATGTGGGGTACGCCGTTCTTCTTGTCACGGGTGATGGTGACGTCGTCCCGCGGCCGCGTGACGGAAGCGACCTGATCGGCCGGTACACCGAAGGAGGAGTCGTTGAAGAAGTTCGCGAGTGTGCCGTCCGTGAGCGACGGGTAGCCGGACGAGAGCGCGTCATAGGGACCGAGCTGATCGTCCGCATGCTGGGGCTGTGTGCCGAACAGTTTGTTCCCGAGGATCTCGGCGAGTGTGGCGCTGCCGTTCGCCCCGGGCGGAAGTATGTCCGAGCACTGCCCTCGGCAGTAATCGGCGACCGGGACGGGCTCGTCGGCGGCACTGGCCGTCGGGGTCGTCAGTGGGGAAAGCAGTCCCGCGGTGAGCAGGAGAGCCGCGGCGGCCGTAACTCTCCGCAGAGGACCACGGGTCCTGCCGGGCACTCTGTTCAGGGTGGTGCGTGGAATGCGTCGTCGCATGCCTGGTCCTCCCGACGATGGGTGTGCCGGAGGTTACCGGCGGTTAGCCAACGACAGAAGATGAACATGCGTCACGTTTTCGGAATCATCACAGGGAGCACTCAGCAAGTCCCCGGCCTCACAAGGTGCCGGTGATGGACCCCATCGGAAATCGAATGGGAATCGACGGCCCTCGGAGGGATCCGAATCGTGTGTCGGTACGTCTACTCGGCGACGTCGCGCCATGGCTGCGGCGACGCCGACGTACGTGTGACGGAGGTGCAGGGCGATGGCTGGATTCCGGAGTCTGGCAAGACAGGTGCGCGATCCGCGCAACGATCTGGCACTGCGGCGCTACTCACTGCGCAAGTGCCTTGAGAGATTCGCCCCTTACGGGCACCGGGCGACCTGGGACCACCTGTGTTCACGGGCCGGTTTCGGACCCGAGGACCGCTCCCCCGACCCGGCCCGGCTGGTCGCGGCGCTGGAGGAGCTGGAAGAGGCGCGGGCCGTCTGGCTCGCGTACGAGGACGCCTTCGCCAAGCGCAGGCGTCGGGAGAAGCACGACGGGCTGCGCAGCCCCGGCACGATCGACGACTGGCACCGGCTGACCTGGGGCGGCTTCGGGGTCGCCTGGTGCGACGACCCGTCGGTGCACCCCGGCGGAGCGCTCGCCGAGGTCCTGCGCCGGCTGATCGCCGCGCTGGAGCGCGATCCGGGCGCGTGCTGTCCGGTCTGCGCGGGCAGCGGACTCGTCTGGACGCACGACCTGGCGCACGAGCCGTCGTCGGGCCCCGTCTGCACCCGCTGCGGCATCGTCGTGCCGCGGCCCGTTCTCACCCCCGAGGCCCTCACCGACGCCCACCGGGCCCGGACGCTGGTCTCCGCCTAGGGCTCCCCGCGAGGAGCCGTGCACAGCGCGACGGGGGTGCGGACGGCCGCGGACAGTCCTCGCACCCCCGGTCCCCCAGGGCTGCCCGCGGCCGTCCGCGCCGCCCGGCCCGGCGGCCCGGCCGCCTCAGCCCCGCACGCGCGGGTCCGGGATCGCCGCGAGGCGGGTCCGGTCGAGCAAGTGGCGCGGCAGGAACGGCTGGTCGAGGTCGACGGGCAGGCCCCCGTCGTACGCGAGACAGGCCAGCGCCAGCGGGCCGAGCGCGACCCGCGAGCGCGGAGCCGGCGCGTCGGCCCAGTAGCCCCGGTGCTCCTCCAGCGCCGCGGCGAGCAGCTCCGCGAACCGGTCGTCCTCCTGGGTGAGCAGCCGGTGGAAGAGGCCGACGGGCGGGTAGTCGACGGCGTTCACGAAGTCCTTCGGCGCGCGCGTGGCGGCCTTGGGGTGCGCGGCGTCCATCGCGTCGGCCAGCGCCCCGACGACCTCGTCGACCGGGCGGCGCAGCCAGTAGCCCCGCAGGGCCCGCGCGAAGTGGCCGACGTGGTCGTCGCCGAGGGCGTCGGGCGCCACTTCGCACAGCCGTTCGGTGCGCTCGCGCTCCCGGGTCACCAGGGTCAGCCAGAACGTGTCGAGCCAGGCGCGGGCGTCGCCGCGCACCTCGGGGCCGGTCGCGGGCACCGTGAGGTCCCGCTCCCCGAGCCGGACCGGGACCGCGTCGGTCGCGGTGAACAGGGCGGTGCCGAGCTGGAGCGCGGCCACCCAGGCGTCCCAGGTCGGCGCCCGGTCCGCGGCGGGGTCGTCGGCCGCGTGCGCGTGGGCGAGGGTGACGGCGGCGTCGAACGCCTCGGGCAGCCGGTCCGCGTCCGCGGCGGCCGCGACGAGCGACTCGGCGGCAGCCGCGGCGAGTTCGGCGGGACCGGCCGTCCGCGCCGAGGTGACGAGGCGGCCGGCCCGGTCGAGCCCGCGCAGCTCCCGCAGCACGTCTGCGAGGTCGCCGGACGGCTCCTGACCGGCGGCGGTGAGCGGGGTGAGCCGTCCCCCGTGCCACCAGTACACGAGCGGCGAGAGCGGACCGGGGCCGTCCTCGTGGGCCTTGACGGCGTACGTGGCGAGGTCGTCGACGGCGGCGGCCGCGGTGCCGTCGACGACCGGGTGGAAGGCGAGCAGGTGCCGGGTGGGGACGACGACGAGCGCGCCCGCGTCCGGCATCCGCCTCCCGGTGGCCTCGGCGACGAGTTCGGGCAGGACCAGCGCCTTGGTGGACACGAACGGGGAGTCGCCGTACACCGAGTACAGGACGGGGTGCCCGGCGAGCCGCACCTCCTCCAGCCGCATCGGCGCGCGGACCAGGGCGCGCTCGGCGGCGGCCCACAGCGCGTCGGCGCCGGCCCGCTCCACGTCGGCGTCGGTGAGCAGCCGGACGGCGGCGGGCCCGTCGAGGGCGAGGACGAGCCGCAGTCCCCCGGCGACGTCCCGCGCGTAACCGAATCCGTCGTCGCCGTCGTCGCCGTCGTCGCCGTCGCCGCCGCCGTCGGCCGGGAGGGCGTCCGGCGCCACGAGCCGCAGGCAGGTGCGCGCCAGGAGCTCCTCGGCGCTCTCGCCGCCCGGGGACGGCCGCGCGATCTCCCCGAGAAACGCCTCGACCACCGCGGGCCACTGCTCCTCGGGCGCCACCCGGCAGTGCCGTGCCAGGTGCGTCAGCGGGTGGCGCCGCCCCTCGGACTCGGCCGTGTCGCCGGTCACGGTGGGCTCCGCGCCGGTGCGGGCGCGCAGTCCACCGGCGACGAGGGCGCGCAGGCGGTCGGCCTGCGCGCCGGTGAGCGTGGACAGGTGCGGGTCGGACGTGTCGTTGGAGGTCACGGCCCCGACTCTACGAGGCGTGCCGCCGGGCGCGGGCGGCTTCCCCGGGACCCCCGGGCCGGTCCTAGGGCCTGATCACCTCGGTCTCGATCGCCAGTTTGAACTCGGCCAGGGTGAGCGGTACCGCGAGGTGGGTGTCCCCGCGCCGGGCCGCTATCTTCAGGCCGACCGGGGTGCCCGGGTGGACGAACATCTGCCAGGTGTAGGCGCGGTACTGGCCGCCGCCGGTGGCCACGGTGTCGGTGGTGGCGGTCGAGTCGTAGCCGGTCGACAGGTTCAGCGGGTCGCGCACGAAGCGGGCGCGGTACTCGGTGGCCCGCGGGCTCGGCGCCCAGAAGACGAGCGCGGACAGGGTGCCCCAGCCGTCGTGGCTCGGCCAGATCAGGCCGGAGCGGGCGTCGGGGTACTTCGAGGAACCGCCGCCGGCGGACGGGGCGTGCATGTTCCAGGGGTCGTACGACTCCTCGGCGCTCGCGTACGGGAACCGCACGAGGTGGTAGCCGTCGCTGTCGTACGTGATCTTCTGGGCGCCCGAGCGGGCGGCCTCGAACTTCAGGGAACTGATCGCTACGGCCATGCGCTGCGCACTCTCCCGTCGGGGTCGCGGTGCGGCTGCCGTCGTCGGCGGCTGCTGGCACCATCACAGGGATGGACTTCGTACAGGTGTGTCTGAACGGCGCGCGCGGCGCGGGTGACGGGGCCGTGGTCCCGCTGTCCCCCGCCGCGCTGGGCGAGGCCGCGGCGGCGGCCGTCGCCGCCGGGGCGTCGGATGTGCATGTTCACCCCAAGACCCCTTGTGGGCAAGACACGTTGTCGCCACGCGTGGTGGCGGCCGTGCTCGACGCGATCCGCTCGCGGGTGGCGGTGCCGGTCGGGGTGACGACGGGCGCCTGGGCGGAGCGGGACCCGGCGGCCCGGGTGGCGCGGATCCGCTCGTGGACGGCGCTGCCGGACCACGCGTCGGTGAACTGGCACGAGGAGGGCGCGGAGGAGGTGGCCGCGGCGCTCCTCGACCGCGGGGTGGGGGTGGAGGCCGGGCTGTGGTCCGGCACCGACGGCGTCGCCCGGTTCGCGGTGTCGCCGCTGGCGGGGCGGGTGCTGCGGGTCCTCGCCGAGGTCACCGACCGCGATCCGGCCACCGCGCGCGGCACGGCCGGCGCGCTGCTGGAGGGGATCGGCGCGGCGCACGGCCGGCCGGTGCTGCTGCACGGCGAGGACGGCGGCGCGTGGCCGGTGCTGCGGCTCGCGCGGGAGCGGGGGCTGGCGACGCGGATGGGCCTGGAGGACACCCTGCTGCTGCCGGACGGCTCCCGGGCGCGCGACAACGCGGAGTTGATCGGTCGGGCGCTCGACGGGCGCGGGCCCTCCTCCTGACGGCGGCGGAAACCCGGTCCCGCCGCATCCGCGTCCTGGGGCGGCCGGGGGCGCGGACGGGAGGGTGAGGGCGGTGAGGGCAGGCCCTAGTGGGCGCCCGGTGCGATGCCGACGACGAGGACGCGGGTGCCGGGCTCCAGCGGGCGCCAGCGGTGCGGGAGTTCGGCCGCGCAGTACAGGGTGTCGCCGCGCTCCAGGCGGTACCGGACGCCGTCCGCCTCCACCTCGGCCGCGCCGTCGGCGACGTAGAGGAGTTCGTCGCCGCGGTGCCGGTAGGCGCGGTCCCAGTCGTGGTCGCCGGTGAACTCCAGGGCGTGCAGCCGCTGCGCGCCGCGGACCAGTGGCCGGATGCCGTCGGCGGTGGCCGCGCCGTCGGCGGCCCGGACGACGTCGACCGGGCGGGGCTCCTGGGCCGCCGCCATGATCTCGACGGCCGTGGTGTCGAGGGCGTCGGCGATCCGTTGCAGCGATTCCATGCTGGGTCGCGACCGGCCGTTCTCGACCTGGCTGAGGAACGGGACGGAGACCCGGGCCCGGCGCGCCACTTCGGCGAGGGTCAGCTCCAGGGCGCGGCGCCTGCGCCGGATGCCGGGTCCCACGTTCATGAACTTGTAACGCCCTCTCGCCGTTCGGCCTGTTCCCGGCACTTTATCGCCATGGTTAACTCCTTCACCGTCACTTAAAAAAGTTAACCGCACCGGTTAACCGCACCCCGGGAGGCCCCCCATGGCCCGTGTGGACCAGAACCAGCGGCGCCGCCGCGGCACCGGCCTGATCGCCCTGGACGAGGAGGCCGCGTACGACGGCTACACGCTGTTCGCGCCGCTGACCGGCACCGGCGAGGTGTACCTGATCGACCTGCACGGCACCGTCGTGCACCGGTGGGACCTGCCGCACCGCCCCGGACGGCACGCGCGCATCCTGGCCAACGGCAACCTCGCGTACAACGCCGTGCTCCCCGGCGAGCCCGCGCTCTTCCCCATGTGGCACAAGTACCGCGGCGGCCTGATGCAGGAGATCACCCCGGACGGCACGGTGGTGCGCGAGCACCGCGACCCGCTCCAGCACCACGACGCCCACCACCACGGCGACGGCCGGATCCTGTACACGGCCCTGGAGCCGCTGACCGGCGCGGCCGCGGCCGCCGTGCGCGGGGGCGTGCCGGGCTCGGAGGCGGCCGGCGGCACGGTCTGGGCGGACACCATCGTCGAGGTCGACGCCGACGGGAACCGCACCTGGGAGTGGAAGGTCTCCGAGCACCTCGACCGCGCCGGATTCCCGCTCCACCCCGACTACGCGCGCGAGCACTACCCGCTGATCAACAGCGTGCTGCCGCTCGCCGACGGCACCGTCCTCGCCAGCTTCCGCTCGGTGTCGGCGGTCGTCGTCATCGACCGGGCCAGCGGCGCCCTCGTATGGCGCTCCGAGCCGGGCGCCGTCTCGCAGCAGCACTGCCCGACCGAGCTGGCCGACGGCAACGTCCTCGTCTTCGACAACGGCGTCTTCCGGCCGCACCGGGACGTGCCGTTCAGCCGCGTCATCGAGATCGACCGGGCGAGCGGGAAGATCGTCTGGGAGTACCACGACCCGGCCCGCGAGTCGTTCTTCGCGCCGTTCATGGGCAGCGCCCAGCGCCTGCCCAACGGCAACACGCTCGTCACCGACTCCCCCGCGGGCCGGCTCTTCGAGGTGACCGCCGACGGCTATCTGTGCTGGGAGTACATCGTCCCGTTCTTCGGCGGCTACGCCGAGGAGGAGGTCCGCACGCTCTTCCCGTCCGAGCCGAACGCCGTGTTCCGCTCCTACCGCTACGCGGCCGCCGAACTGCCCTGGCTGAACCGGTGACCGCCCCGGCCGGCGCCCTGGTGAGCCCGGTCGACGAGCGGCTGCCGGTGCGCCGTCTCGTCCCCCTCGCCTGCCAGCACCTGCTGGCGGGCGTGGCCGCGCCCGTCTCCTCCGTCGTCCTCATCGCGACGACGCTGGGGCTGTCGCCCGCCCGGACCGCGTCCCTGCTCAGCGCGACGCTGATGCTGTGCGGGGTGGGCGCCCTGCTCCAGTCCCTGGGCGTGCGGGCGCTGCGGGTGGGGGCCCGGCTGCCGTTCCTGATGCTGCCGGGCGGCGCCGCCGTCGCGATCTTCCTCCAGACCGCCCGGGAGTACGGCCCGGCGACCGCGTCCGGCTCGGTCCTGGTCGCCGCCGCGTTCCTGCTGTGCGTCGTGCCCTTCTACGGGCGTCTGGTGCGGCTCTTCCCGCCGCTGGTGATGGGCACGACGGTCGTCCTCATCGGCATCAACATGATCAAGGTGACCGCTCCGATGGTCGCCTCGGGCCCGGGCCTCGGCTTCGCCACGCTCGGCGTGACCGGTCTCCTGCTGCTCGTGCTGCGCGGCGTGTGGCGGCAGTCGGCGGTGCTGCTCGGCCTGGCCGGCGGCACCCTCCTGGCGGTGCTGACCGGCACCGGGCTGCACGTCGCGCACGGCGGCGCGTTCGCCCTGCCCGAGCCGTTCCCGTACGGCACGCCGCACCTCGACCCGCTCGCCGCCGTACCGCTGCTGGTCTTCGCCCTCGCCTCGCTCGCCGAGGCCACCGGGCAGACGGTGCTCAACAGCGAGGCCGTGGGCCGCGCCCCCGACCCCGGCCGCGACGTGCCGCGCATCGCCCGCGCCGACGCGCTGGTCTCGCTCGGCTCGGGCGTCTTCGGTACGTCGCTGATGGTGACCAGCGCCGAGAACATCGGGATCGTCCAGCTCACGCGCGTCCGCAGCCGGTTCGTGACGGCGGCGGCCGGGGTCCTGCTCATCGCCTGCGGGCTGCTCGCGCCGCTCACCCGGGTGCTGGCCGCCGTCCCCGAGCCGGTGGTCGGCGCGGCGGGGCTGGTCATCTACGCCGTCATCGCCGTCATGGGGTTCGGGATGCTCTCCCGCACCGACCTCGCGCACGGCACCGACAGCGTGGTGATCGCGCTCGCCCTGGTCGTCGGCATGCTGCCGATCGTGCAGCCCGGGATGTACGCGGGCCTGCCCTCGTGGGCGCGGACCCTGTTCGGCAGCGGGGTGGCGGCCGGGGCGATCGCGGCGGTCGTGCTCTGCGCGGTGTTCCGGGCGCTCGGTCCCCGGGTCACGGCCGCGCGGGACGCTCCCGGCGCTCCGTCATCAGACGCGAGCCCGTGAGCCGCTCGCCGAAGACGTCGTCCGGGTTGGACAGCACGCAGTTCTCCAGGGAGAGGCAGCCGCAGCCGATGCAGTCGGTGAGGTGGTCGCGCAGCCGGCCCAACTGCGCGATCCGCTCGTCCAGTTCGGAGCGCCAGGTCTCGGACAGGCGCGCCCAGTCCTCCTGGGTCGGGGTGCGCTCCTCGGGCAGTTCGGCCAGCGCCTCGCGGATCGTCGCCAGCGGGATGCCGACGCGCTGGGCGGCGCGGACGAAGGCGACGCGGCGCAGGGTGTCCCGGCTGTAGCGGCGCTGGTTGCCGGGCGTGCGGCGGCTGGTGATCAGGCCCTTGGCCTCGTAGAAGTGCAGCGCGGAGACGGCGGCGCCGCTGCGTGCGGCGACCTGCCCGACGGTCAGCTCGTGGATCTTCTCCGGGATCTGTGGCACCCGGTCGAGCCTAGTCGCAGCGCGACCGCGTTGTTAGCATGCTGAGCAAGCGCTTAGACATTGCGATGGAGGATGGACAGCATGGCGGAGCCGCGGGTTTTCAAGGACGTCGACGAGCTGAAGGGCGCCGTCGGCGAGCAGCTCGGACACAGCGACTGGGTCGAGATCGAGCAGAGCCGCATCGACCGGTTCGCCGAGGCGACGGGTGACCACCAGTGGATCCACGTGGACCCGGAGCGGGCGAAGGCCGGGCCGTTCGGCACGACGATCGCGCACGGCTATCTGACGCTGTCGCTGCTGCCGCTGTTCGGCCCGCAGCTCATCGCCGTCGAGGGCGTGAAGATGGGCGTGAACTACGGGACGAACAAGGTGCGTTTCCCCGCGCCCGTACCCGTCGGCTCGCGGCTGCGCGCCACCGGGAGGATCACGTCCGTGGACGACGTGGCGGGCGGCGTGCAGGTGTCGGTGGCGTTCACGGTGGAGCGCGACGGCGGCGACAAGCCGGTCTGCGTCGCCGAGTCGGTGTCCCGCTACTACCTGTGAGCGCCCCGGCGGGCGCTAGCCGCGCGGCTCGACGGCGGCGCCCACCATCCTGAGGACGAGGTCGGCGTAGAACGCGCCGACCTCGTCGGGCGTGCGGCGGCCCTGGGTGTTGAACCAGCGCGCCACGTCGATGCACAGCGAGAGGATCGCGACCGTCGTGCCGGGCACGTCCGGCACCTGGAACTCGCCGGCGGCCACGCCGTCCTCGATGATCCCGCGGACGGCGGCGTCGCTCTCGCGGCGCAGCGCCACGATCTCCGGCCGGTGCTCGTCGCCGAGGGAGTCCAGCTCGTACTGGACGACGCGCGCGGTGGTGTGGTGTCCCGCGTGCCAGCGGACGAAGGTGCGCACCGCCTCCGCGAGCCGCTCGGTGGCCGTGCCCCCGCCGTCGGCCGCGCGGCGCAGGATGCGCAGCGCCTTCTCGTGGCCGATGCGGCTGATGCGCAGCAGCAGCTCTTCCTTGGTCTTGTAGTGGATGTAGAGCGCGGCCGGGCTCATGCCGGCCCGGCTCGCGATGTCCCGGGTCGTCGTGGCGTGGTAGCCGCGCGCGGCGAAGGCCTCGACCGCGGCGACGAGCAGGCGCCGGGCGGCGTCGGGGGTGACCTCGGCCCAGGGCATCTCGTCGTCGGGCTGCTGGTCCGTGACCCGCTGGTCCTGCGTCATCGCTGCGCTCACATCCTGTCGTGGGGCTCGGCCTCACCCTACCTCCCGGGCTGAGCGGGCGCTTAGCCCGAGGTCGCCCCGGCCGGAATGCGGTGAACACATAAGGAGGGGCGCGCGCATTCCCGGGCGGACCCGGTATTGGATGCACTCTTTCGGAATGCCCGGGAAATCCACTCCACCGGCCGGATCGCGCGGTCCTTTTCGAGGCTTTTACCGCTCCGGCGTGCCCGAGGAGCGGGAGCGCACGTGCCCGCAATTCCGAATGCCGCCGTACGCCGGAGGACCAGGTCCATCTCCGCTCCATTTCCGGGCACTTGCCCATGACGGGAATCTCCCGCATTCAGCGAACAGCCGAGGAACGGAACGGGCACCATGGACAGTCGGACGCGGATCTTCACCTATCTGGGAGGCGGCCTCGACGGCCGGACGGCGCACGATCTCGGCGTCTGGCGCGACCTCCTGCGCGCAGCGGGGCTCCAGGTCGAGGTGCAGGCCGGGCTCCCGGCCGCCGGGGACGGCGCCCACCGGTCGGCCGGCGCCGCCGTGGTGGACAGCCGGCTGCTCGCGGACCGGCCGGCGGCCGGGCTGTTCCCGTCGGTGCCCGTCATCGTGCTCCTGGCGGGCGCGGACGCGACCGACCCCCTCACCCGCGTCCCGGGCGAGGCCGGCCGGATCCGGCTCGGCCGCGACGCCCCGGAGGAGGACGCGGCGAAAGTCCTCACCGCCCTCGGAAAGCGCCCCGAATCGGCCCGTCCGCCATTCTTCGACGCGCTCCAGGATTTCGTCCGGCGCGATACGACGTCGTGGCACACTCCGGCCCACGCCGCGGGGCGGGCCTTTCTCGCGTCGGACGTCGGCCGGGAGTTCCACGCGTTCTGCGGCGAGGAACTGCTGCGGGGCGACATCTCGGTGTCGGTCGCCGCATTCGGTTCGCTGCTCGAACACTCCGGGCCGATCGGTGCGGCGGAGGCGAACGCCGCGCGCGTGTTCGGGGCCGAGCGCACCTACTTCGTCCTCAACGGCACCTCCACCACCAACCGCATCGTCGGTCACTACGCGCTGGGCCCGGGCCGGAGCGCCGCGGTGGACCGCAACTGCCACAAGGCGGTGCTGCACGCCCTGGTCCTCAGCGGCGCCCGGCCGCGCTATCTGCACCCCACGCGCAACGGCTACGGACTGATCGGCCCGGTCCCGCCCGCGGGGCTGGACACCGAGCCCGCCGACCTCGCGGTGATCACCAACTCCACGTACGACGGGCTGTGTTACGACACCGTGCGCACCAGCGCGCTCCTCGCCCCTGCGGTCCCGCGCATCCTGTTCGACGAGGCGTGGTTCGGCTACGCGCGCTTCCACCCGCTCTACCGGGACCGGTACGCCATGGCCGTCACCGACCGGGCGCTGCCCGACGCCGTGCGCCCGACCGTCTTCGCCGCGCAGTCCACGCACAAGATGCTCGCGGCGCTCTCCCAGGCCGCGATGCTCCATGTGCGGTCGGCGCCGCGGGCGCCGGTGGCGGACCGGCGGCTGGACGAGACGTACATGATGCACGCCAGCACCTCGCCGTCCTACCCGATGATCGCCTCGCTCGACGTGGCCGCCGCCATGATGGACGGGGAGCGCGGCAGGGAGCTCATCGCGGAGCCGGTCCGCGAGGCGGTGGCGTTCCGGCAGGCCATGGACCGCACCGGCAGCCGTCTCGCGGCGGCCGACGCGCGGGACGGGTGGTTCTTCGGGGTCTGGCAGCCCCCGTACGTCACGGACCCCGACACCGGCGAGCGGACGGCCTTCGCCGAGGCACCGGCCGACCTGCTGACCACGCGGCCGTCCTGCTGGGAACTGGAACCGGGGGCGGCCTGGCACGGGTTCAGCGGTCTGGAGGACGGCTACTGCCTGCTGGACCCGCTGAAGGTCACCGTGCTGTGCCCCGGCGTGAGCGCGAGCGGCGAGGTCGCGCCCCGGGGCGTCCCGGCGCCCGTGCTGAGCGCCTTCCTGGGCACCAGGGGCATCACCGTCGAGAAGACGGGCGACTACACCGCCCTGTTCCTCTTCTCGATGAGCACGACCCGCGAGAAGTGGACCGCACTCCTGCGCGCCCTGCTGGACTTCAAGGAGCTGTACGACGGCGACGCCGCGCTGGAGGACGTCCTGCCGGACCTGGTCGCCGACCGGCCCGGGCACTATCGCGGGATCACCCTGCGCGAGCTGTGCCGGCGCATGCACGCGCACCTGCGCGACCACGGGCACGCGGAGCTGCTGGACCGCGCGCACACGACGGCGCCGCCGGCCGACTGCACCCCCGCGGAGGCCTACCGGCGCACCGCGGACGCGCCCACCGAGCTGCTGTCCCTGCGCGAGGCCGCGCATCGCACCGCGGCCTCGATGATCGTGGTCACGCCGCCCGGCATCCCGCTGCTGATGCCGGGCGAGAACTGCGGGCCCGCGTCGGGGACCGTGCTGCGCTTCCTGGCGGCCCTGGAAGCCCGGGACCGGTCCTTCCCCGGCTTCCTCAGCGAGATCCACGGAGTCCACCGGGACCCGCGTACGGGCGCCTACCGGATCGACTGCCTCGCCGCTGCGGCGCCGGAGGGCGGGGTCAGGCGACCGGCCTGAACGGGTCGTGCTCCGCGAGGATCTTCTCGATGCGGGCCTGGTCGACGCGGCTGACGATCCGGTCGGCCTCCTGACGGTCCCGGATCACCTTGGCGAGGGTGAACGCCGAGGTGGTCAGGTACAGGACCGAGACCGCCAGGAACGCCCGGATCCAACCGCTGACGTCGAGGCTGTAGATCCCGACGGAGACCGCCGCGAGCGCGACGGCGAAGGACGCCACGGCCTGGCCGTAGTAGGCGTTGGTGTTCTGCTGCTTGACCGGTGTCTCACTCATGCCGCCCAGCATGGAGCGGGCGGGGCCTGCGCCCCATCCGCTCCCGTACTCATCCGCGTACTCAGACCGCGGACCCGCGGCCGGCGCCTCAGAACGCCGATACGCCCGTCAGCGCGCGGCCGATGATGAGCTTCTGGATCTGGCTGGTGCCCTCGTAGAGGGTCATGACGCGGGCGTCGCGCAGCAGCTTGCCGACCGGGTACTCGTCGATGTAGCCGTAGCCGCCGAAGACCTGGAGGGCGTTGTTGGCGCAGCGCACGGCGGCCTCGGAGGCGAAGAGCTTGGCCTTCGAGGCCGCGACCTGGAACTCCTCGCCGCGGTCGATCAGGTCGGCGACGCGCCAGGTCAGCAGGCGGGCGGCGTCCACGTCGAGCGCGATGTCGGAGATCATCTCCTGCACCAGCTGGTACGCGGCGATGGGCTTGCCGAACTGCTCGCGGTCCGTGGCGTATCCGACGGCGGCGTCGAGCGCGGCCTGGGCGATGCCGACGCAGCCGGCCGCGACCGACATCCGGCCCTTGGCGAGGGCGGACATGGCCACCGAGAAGCCCTTGCCCTCGGGGCCCATCAGCGCGGAGGCGGGCACGCGCACGTCCTCCAGGACCAGCTCGGCCGTCGCCTGGCCGCGCAGGCCGAGCTTGCCGTGGATGGTGTTGCGGGTCAGGCCCGGGGTGTCGGTGGGGACCAGGAAGGCGGAGATGCCCTTGTGGCCCGGGGTGTCGTTGGTGCGGGCGAAGAGCAGCACCACGTCGGCCCAGGTGCCGTTGGTGATGAAGATCTTGGTGCCGTTGATGACGTACTCGTCGGTGGCCGCGTCGTGGACGGCCCTCGTCCGCAGGTGGGCCGGGTCGGAGCCGTGGCCCGGCTCGGTCAGGCCGAAGCAGCCGAGCGCGTCGCCGGCGGTGAGCCGGGGCAGCCAGTACCGCTTCTGCTCCTCGGACGCCCACTGCTGGATCGGCTTGGTGACCAGGCCGAGCGAGACGGAGACGATGCCGCGCACGGACGAGTCGCCGCGGCCTAGCTCCTCCGTGACCAGGCAGTACGAGAGGTGGTCGCCGCCGGAGCCGCCGTACTCCTCGCCGATCGTCAGGCCCAGGAAGCCGACCTCGCCGAGCTTCTTCACGATCGCGCGGTCGACCTCCTCCGCGCGGTCCCACGTCACGACGTTCGGCGCGATCTCGCGGTCCACGAAGTCCTTGGCGAGGCGGCGGACCGCCGTCTGCTCCTCGTTCAGCTCCAGATTCACGGACGACTCCCGGGGCGGCGTGCAGGCTGAGCTTTAAATTAGCACTGCTAGTTTTTGGCTGACAGCCCTACTATGTGCGCCATGGCCCGACCGCGCAAGCCCCTCCTCAGCCGAGACCGCATCGTCGACACGGCCCGCGCCCTCGTCGACGGCGAGGGGCTGGCCGCCGTCTCCACGCGCCGGCTCGCGGCCGAACTCGGGGTGAGCGGGCCGTCCCTGTACAACCACTTCCGCACCAAGGACCAGATCCTGGAGGCGGTCGCCGACTCGGTGAGCGCGCAGGTCGATCTGTCGATGTTCGACGCGGCGGACGGGCGGGACTGGCGCACCGCCCTGCACGACTGGGCCGTCTCCTACCGGGCGGCGCTGCGGGCGCATCCGAACATCGTGCCCGTGCTCGCGCAGGGGCCCGGGCGGCGGCCCGCCGGGCTGCGGCTCGCGGACGCCGTGTTCGGGGCGATGGTCGATGCCGGGTGGTCGCCTGCTCAGGCCACGTCCATCGGGGCGCTCATGCGGTACTTCGTCACGGGGTCGGCGCTCGGGTCGTTCGCGGGGGGCTTCGTCGACGACGAGGCCGCCTACGATCCCGCCGACTATCCGCATCTCGGGCAGGCCCATCTGCTCGCCGACCGTCAGGAACTCATCGACGAACGGGCCTTCGAGACCGGCCTCACGGCCCTCCTGGACGGCCTGTCGGTCCAGTACGCCGGCCGCCCCCGCCCGACCCCCTGACCCCGATCCCCCTTCACACGGCTCCCCGCACCTCGGGCCGCTCTGTTCGCGTGCGGCCCGGTGGGGGGTCGGTCGCGCAGTTCCCCGCACCCCTGGGCCGTACGTCATCTGCGGCCCGGCGGGGCTTCTCGCGCAGTTCCCCGCGCCCCTGGGTCGTGCTTCGTGTGCGGGCCGGTGGCCGCGTCTCGCGCAGTTCCCCGCGCCCCTAGGTCGTACGTCATCCGCGGGCCGGTGGCCGCTTCTCGCGCAGTTCCCCGCGCCCCTGGGGTGGTCTCTCGCGCGTGCCGCCGTCGTGGCTGGTCGCGCAGTTCCCCGCGCCCCTGAGGCATGCGCTGGCGCGCAGCCTCTCCTTGAGGCTGCGCTTCGCGCGCCTCTTGGGGCAGGCGGGCGGTGCGGCTCTCCTGATGGGCCGCTCCGGGGAGGCGGGACCGTGGTGGGCCCCTGATGAGATGGCGCACGCAGTGCGCATCTCAGGGGCGCGGGGAACTGCGCGAGAAGCCCCGCCGAGCCGCAGACAAAGTGCTACCCAGGGGCGCGGGGAACTGCGCGAGAAGCCCCGCCGGGCCGCGGGCGAAGTGCTACCCAGGGGCGCGGCCAGCCCCCACCGGGCCGCAGGCGACGGACCGGACAGCCCAGGGGCGCGGGGGACTGCGCCGTCGGCCGCCACGCCCGGCGCATCCGAAAGACCGCTCGGGGGTCAGAAGATGATCAGGGAGCGGGCTCCCTTGCCCGTGAGCATGTTGTCGAAGGCCGTCGGGATGTCGTCCAGGGTGATGTGCTCGGAGACCAGCGCGGACAGGTCCAGACGCCCCGCGCGGACGTGCTCGGCGAGGACGGGAAGGTCGGCGGCCGGATCGGAGTTGCCGTAGACGCAGCCGGACAGGGTGCGCCCCCAGTGGAAGAGCTCCAGGGCGTTGAAGGTGACGACCTGGTCCTTGCCGCCGATCCCGACGACCGTGGTCCGCCCACCCCGCCGCGTGGACTCCCAGGCGGCCCGAATGGTCACGGCACGCCCCACGCACTCCACGGCGACATCGACCCCCTGCCTGCCGGTGAGCCCCCGGATCTCCCGGGCCGTGCCGTCCGAGGCCACGACATAGTCCGTGGCACCGGCGGCGCGCGCCAACTCCTCCTTCTCCGGCGACACGTCGACCGCGACGATCTTCGAGGCCCCCGCGATCCGGGCGGCCTGGAGGGTGGCGAGCCCGACGCCCCCGACGCCGAACACCGCGACCGTCTCCCCCGCACGGACCCGCGCGGAGTGGTGCACCGCGCCGTATCCGGTGAGCACGGCGCAGCCGAGCAGCGCGGCGTCGGTGAGCGGCACCCCGTCCGGCACCGGCAGCACGGCGTTCGCGGCGACCACCGTCTCCTCGGCGAACGCGGCGACGTTCAGCCCGGGGTGCAGATCGGAGCCGTCGGAGGCCCGGCGCGCGTACACGTCGTTCGCTCCGGCCAGCGCGTTGGCGCACAGCCAGACCTCGCCCAGCGAGCAGGCGTGGCAACGGCCGCACGAGGGCGCCCAGTTGAGGACGACCCGGTCGCCGGGCGCGACATGGGTGACGCCGTCGCCGACGGAGCGGACCGTGCCGGCCCCCTCGTGGCCGAGGACGGCCGGGAGCGGCACCCGCATGGTGCCGTTGGTGAGCGACAGGTCGGAGTGGCAGACCCCGGCGGCGGCGAGCTCGATGCGGACCTGCCCGGGTCCCGGCTCGGGCAGGTCGACGTCGGTGATCTCCAGCGGGGAACCGACGGCGGTGCAGACAGCGGCGCGGACCATGGTGATCGGTGACTCCCTTAGAACTGGAGGGACTTGGTCTGGAGGTACTCGGAGAGGCCATGCGCGCCGAGCTCCCGGCCGACGCCCGACTGCTTGTAACCGCCGAAGGGGGCGAGGGGGTTGAACCGCCCGCCGTTGATGTCGACCTGGCCGGTGTCCATGCGGCGCGCGAAGGCGACGGCCCGGGCCTCGTCACCGGCCCAGACGGCGCCCGCGAGCCCGTACACGGTGCCGTTGGCGATCCGCAGGGCGTCGTCCTCGTCCTCGTACCGGATGAGGGAGACGACCGGGCCGAAGATCTCCTCCTGCGCGATGGTCATCTCGGGGGTGACGTCGGCGAAGACGGTGGGGGCGACGTAGTAGCCCTTCTCGTGCGGGGTCCCGGTGCCGCCGACGACGAGGCGGGCGCCCTGCTCGACGCCCTTCTCGATGTAACCGCGCACCCGGTCGCGCTGCTTGGCGTTGACGAGCGGGCCGATGCGGTCGCCGTACTTGGCGGCGGCCGCGGCGGCGAGGCCGACCGCCTCGTCGTACTGGTCGGTGTGGACGAGCATGCGGGTCCAGGCGCTGCACGTCTGCCCGGAGTTGCCCATGACGTTGGCGATGCCGACGTTGACGGCCTTGGCGAGGTCGGCGTCGGGCAGGATGACGTTCGCGGACTTGCCGCCCAGTTCCAGGGCCACCCGCTTGACCGCCGCGCCCGCCGCGGCGCCGATCGTGCGGCCCACCGCGGTCGAGCCGGTGAAGGAGACGAGGTCGACGTCCGGGTGCTGGGCGAGGGCCTGCCCCGCGACCGCGCCGACCCCCGTGACCAGGTTGAAGACGCCCGCCGGCAGGCCCGCCCCGTCGACGGCCTCCGCGAAGAGCTGGGCGGTCAGGGGCGTGTCCTCGGCCGGCTTCAGCACGACCGTGCAGCCCGCCGCGAGGGCCGGGCCGACCTTCGCGACGATCTGGTGCAGCGGGTAGTTCCAGGGCGTGATGGCGCCGACGACGCCGACCGGCTCGGAGTAGACGACCGAGTTGCCGACCTTCTCCTCGAACGGGTGGGAGGCGGCCAGTTCGGCGTACGAGCCGGAGACCAGGATCGGTACGCTCGCGTGCACCGCCTGGGAGAAGGCGAGCGGGGCGCCGAGTTCCGCGGTGACCGTCTCGGCGATCTCGTCCTTGCGGGCGACGAGCGCGTCGCGCAGTGCGGCGATCCGTGCCGCGCGCTCGGCCGGGGGCGTGGCGGCCCAGGCCGGGAAGGCGGTCCGGGCGGCGTGCACGGCGGCGTCGACGTCCTCGGCGGTGCCCGCGGGCACGTGCCCGATGACCGTCTCGTCGACCGGGTTGACGACCGCGATCGTCTCCTCGGTCAGGGCCGGGCGCCAGGCGCCGCCGATGTACATCCCGTCGTGGGCCTTCATGGCTCTCCTCCCGCGTACTGCGCGATCGTTCGGGTCGTCCGACACCCAAACTAGCGGTGATAGTTTTCAGGCGCCAGAGACGCCCGTCACGCCGCTCCGTGCTCCGGCGCCGCGCGCCCCCGCACCGCGAGCGCCGACGCGACCAGCAGCAGCGCCCCCAGCATCACGAACGGCGCCGCCGTGCCGGCCACCGCCGCCACCGCGCCCGCCGAGGCCGGCGCCGCCACCTGGCCGAGGCGGTTGCCGGTCAGGCGCAGGGCCAGGGCCGTCGAGCGGGCGTCCCGCGGGGCGGCCCGGACGACCGTGGTCATGGACAGGGGCTGGCCGACGCCCAGGCAGAAACCCAGTACCACCAGGATCCCGGCCAGCGCCCACACCGGCACCGGGAGGGCGACCGCCGCGCACGCCAGCGCCGCCAGCAGGCACGTGGTGGCGGTCAGCACGGCCCGGCCCAGCCAGGCGATCAGCGGGGTCATGACCAGCCGGCAGGCGATCGTGGCCGCCGCGCGCAGGCTCAGCAGCACGCCGACCGCGGCGGGCGCGATGCCCCGGTGCTCGCCGACCACCGGCAGGTACGCCGTGAGGATGTCGGTGGCCGACAGCACGGCGAGGCTGATGAAGATGCCGCCCGGGACACCCCGGCTGCGCAGGATCCGGTGCACGGGCACCCGGGCCGCGCCCGACCCCGTGGCCGCTGCCCCAGCCGCGCCCGTCCCCGTGGCCGCTGCCCCAGCCGCGCCCGTCCCCGCAGCCGCTCCCCCGCCCGCGCCCGGCCGTGCGTCGGACGGAGTGCGAGGGACCTCGACGCGCCACAGCGAGGTGAGGGCGAGGGCGCAGCCGCCCGCCGCGATCAGCAGCGCCGGCGTGCTGGTGCCCGCCAGGTCGCCGCCGTCGACGACGGCGCCCGCCGCGACCGGCCCGACGAGCTGGCCGAGCGAGGCGCCGATCGTGAAGTGGCCGAAGTTGCGGTCCTGTTCGTCGGGGGCCGACCGGCGGGCCACGATGGACTGGGCGCCGATCACGAAGCAGAGGTGGCCGAGGCCCATCACCCCGCTCCAGGCGGCCATCCCCGCCAGGGACCCGGCGGTGCCGCTCAGCGCGCAGCCGCCCGTGATGAGCCCCACCCCGGCGGGCAGCAGCGGGGCGCAGCGGCCGTGGTCCGTGCGCCGCCCCAGCGGAACGGCGGCGAACAGCGGCAGCAGCGCGTAGACCCCCGCGATGACGCCGACGGCGCGCTCGTCGGCGCCGAGGGCGAGCGCCCGGTAGGTGACGGCGGGCCGCGCCATCGACACCGCGCCCTGCGCGAAGCCGAAGGCGATGACGAGGCGCAGCAGCCAGGTGCGGCTCATCCGCCGGTCACACGATCCCGAGGAGCAGACCGGCGCCGAGGACGACGACCGCGGTCAGCGCGGCCCACTTGACGGTGAACCGGGTGTGGTCGCCGAACTCGACCCTGGCCATGCCGACGAGGACGTACACGGCCGGGACGAGCGGGCTGGACATGTGCAGCGGCTGGCCGACGAGGGAGGCGCGGGCGATCTCCAGGGTGGAGACGCCGTGCGCGTTCCCGGCCTCGGCGAGGACCGGCACGATGCCGAAGTAGAAGCCGTCGTTCGACATGAAGTAGGTGAAGGGGATGGAGAGGACCCCGGTGACCAGGGCCATGTGCGGGCCCATCCAGTCGGGGATGCCGCCGACGACCCACTCGGCCATGTGGTCGACCATGCCGGTGCCCTGGAGCACGCCGGTGAAGACGGCGGCGGCGAAGACCATGCCGGCGACGTTGAGGACGTTCTCGGCGTGGGCGCCGATGCGGGCCTTCTGGTCGGGCATGTGCGGGTAGTTGACGGTGAGGGCGAGCGCGGCGGCCAGGATGAACAGGACCGGGATCGGCAGCAGCTCCATGATCATGGCGGCCAGCAGGACGACCGTGAGCAGGGCGTTGAACCAGTAGAGCCTCGGCCGCAGGGTGGGGCGGTCCGGGTCGAGACCGGTGAAGGACCCGCCGTCCTCGTCGCGGAAGGAGGGCGCGGAGCCCGCGGCCGCGCCGTTCGTCCCCGTACCGGAGCCCGCGGCGGCGCCGGCGCCCACCAGGACCTTCTCGTCCGCGGCCTGCGGCACGGTCCCGGCGGCCCCGTCGCCGGGGAGGGAGAGGTGGCCGAGGCGCCTGCGCTCGCGGCGGCCCAGCACGTACGCGAGGACGAGGACGAAGGCCAGGCCGGCGCCGAGCGCGGGGATCATCGGCACGAAGATGTCGGTGGCGTCGACCTTGAGGGCCGTGGCCGCGCGGGCGGTCGGGCCGCCCCAGGGCAGGGTGTTCATGACGCCGTTGGCGGTGGCCGCGACCCCCGTCATCACGACGAGGCTCATCTTCAGGCGCTTGTACAGCGGGTACATCGCCGAGACGGTGATCATGAAGGTGGTGGAGCCGTCGCCGTCGAGGGAGACGATCGCGGCGAGCACGGCGGTGCCGACGACGATCCGCACCGGGTCGGCCTTCGCGAATCTCAGGATGGCCCGCACGATCGGGTCGAAGAGGCCGACGTCGATCATCACGCCGAAGTAGACGATCGCGAACATCAGCATGGCGGCGGTGGGCGCCAGGTCGCCGATGCCGTCGATGACGTAGTCACCGAGGTGGGCCCCCTTGCCGACCAGGACGCAGAACAGCGCCGGGACGAGCACGAGCGCCGCGATCGGTGACACCTTCTTGAGCATGATCAGCACCAGGAAGGTGGCGATCATGACGAATCCGAGGATCGTCAGCATGGAGTGGGTTCCTCACGTCGTTCGCCGTTGAACTGCCGCCCGGGGTCGGCGGTCAGCGAGACGCTAGGGCCCGTCCGTCGGCGTTAACAAGACGTTGACACGTGAGCAATAAGCGCAGAACTCCAGGTCACAGCTTTGCGCTCGGTCCGGCTCGGTCAGTCGAGGGAGCGGGCCAGGTACGCGCGCAGCAGTTCCCGGGTCTCGGTGATGACCTGTTCGTCGCCCGCCGGGTCGAGCCTGAAGGCGAGCCGCACCAGCGCGTCGGCCGCCTCGACCGCGACCAGGAACGTGCGCCGCAGTTCCGCGTCGGCGGTCCGGCCGAGGTGCGGGGCGAGCAGGTCGGTGAGGGTGTCGGCGACCCGCAGGTTGGGCGCGGCGTCGGGGTCGCCGACGGGGATCTGGGTGCCGAAGTCGACCAGCGAGAAGCCGGGCGCGGTGCGCTTCATCGCCAGGTACTCGTCGAGGACGGCGTCCATCGCGGCGCGCCAGTCGTCGGCCGGGAGGGCGCCGAGGCGGGCGGTGACGCGCTCCGCGTACCGCTCCAGGTTCCGCTGGGCCAGGGCGTCGACCATGGCCCGCTTGTCGGTGAAGAAGCGGTAGACCGAGCCGATGGGGACGTCGGCGGCGCCCGCGACGGCCCGCGTGCTCAGGCGCTCGTAGCCGACCTCGTCGAGGAGGGCGGCGCACGCGTCGAGGATCCGGCTCAGCCGCTCGGCGCTGCGCTGCTGAACGGGCGTACGGCGCAAGGGAGGGGACATGCCGGTCACCCTACGGCGGCGTCACGGGGAGGGGGATGCCGTCTCCGCGCCGGACGCCGTGAGGTCGGCGGTGGCCTCGACGGGTCTGCCCTCGACCGCCCAGGCCGTGCCGTCGTCGGCGTAGAGCCGGGCGGTGACCTTGTGGGTGCCGCGGCTCACCCGGGTGCCGGGCAGCCGGTAGTCGTCGGCGCGCAGCCGGGACAGGCGGGCGCCGTCCAGGTAGAGCTGGGCGTAGCCGCGGCCGTGCACGGCGCGGGCCGCCGCCTTCCCGGGGCTGAAGCGGAAGTTCCGGACCCGCACCCGGACGTCCCAGCCGCCGTCGGGCCGCGCGTCGGGCTGCACGATCAGGCCGACCTCGGGGGCGTCGGCGGCGGGGACCTGGCGGAGGTGGTGGCCGTCGCCGTCCGCCTGGTCGAGCACGGTGCCGACCTGGCGCGGGCCGCCGTCGTCGCCGCCGCATCCGGCGAGGCCCGGCAGCAGGGAGCAGGCGAGAAGGGTGGCGGCGAGGGCGCGGGCCGGCGTCGTCCTGGGCATGCTCGGACAGTAGGCGACCGTTCACGTTTTCGGATCCGTCTCGGGGAGGAGGTCCACAGAGGGAGACGGGGGAGGAGACCGGGGAAGTCAGGGGGAGATCGAATCCGGCCGGAC
The DNA here is from genome assembly GCF_044750685.1 of Streptomyces sp. NPDC088785. Taxonomy (NCBI): domain Bacteria; kingdom Bacillati; phylum Actinomycetota; class Actinomycetes; order Kitasatosporales; family Streptomycetaceae; genus Streptomyces; species Streptomyces sp. NPDC088785. The sequence goes on along the minus strand of NZ_JBIVKH010000018.1, from coordinate 97,144 downwards.
GGCGTCTTGCGTGGGCCGATACCGAATCCTACGGTTGTGCATAGGAATCATTGACGAGGGAGCGATGATGAGCGGGGACGCACACAAGACGGCCGAGGCCCTGGCCTATCTGACGGGCTTCGGGAACGAACACGGCTCGGAGGCGGTGCCGGGCGCCCTGCCGCAGGGGCGCAACGCGCCGCAGCGCGCCCCGCTCGGTCTGTACGCGGAGCAGCTGAGCGGCAGCGCGTTCACCGAGCCCCGCGCGCACAACCGGCGCTCGTGGCTGTACCGGATCCGGCCCTCGGCGGCGCACCCCGAGTTCACGCGGACGGACAACGGCACCCTGCGCTCGGCCCCCTTCACCGAGTCGGTCCCCGACCCCAACCGGCGCCGCTGGAACCCGCTGCCCGACCCGGCCCCCGGCACGGACTGGCTGGCGGGCCTGTGGACGCTGGGCGGCAACGGCGACGCGACGCAGCGCACCGGCATGGCGGTGCACCTGTACGCGGCCGACGCCTCGATGACGGACCGGGTGTTCAGCGACGCGGACGGCGAGCTGCTGATCGTGCCCGAGCGCGGCACGCTGCTGCTGCGCACCGAGTTCGGGCTGCTCGCCGCGGGCCCCGGCGAGGTCGCGCTGATCCCGCGCGGGGTGCGCTTCCGCGTGGAGCTGCTCGACGGGCGGGCGCGCGGCTACGTGTGCGAGAACTACGGCGCGCCGTTCCAGCTCCCGGACCTGGGCCCGATCGGCGCCAACGGCCTGGCGAACGCCCGGGACTTCAGGGCGCCGGTCGCCGCGTACGAGGACGTCGAGGGGCCGGTCGAGGTGGTGAACAAGTTCTGCGGCAACCTGTGGTCCGCGACCTACGACCACTCTCCGCTGGACGTCGTCGCCTGGCACGGCAACCACCTGCCGTACGTGTACGACCTGCGCCGCTTCAACGTCATCGGCTCGATCTCGTACGACCACCCCGACCCGTCGATCTTCACGGTGCTGACCTCGCCGTCGGACACCCCCGGGCTGGCGGGCGTCGACTTCGTGGTCTTCGCGCCGCGCTGGCTGGTGGGCGAGGACACGTTCCGGCCGCCGTACTTCCACCGCAACGTGATGAGCGAGTACATGGGGCTGATCGAGGGCGCCTACGACGCGAAGGCCTCCGGCTTCCTGCCGGGCGGGGGGTCGCTGCACAACATGATGTCGGCGCACGGCCCGGACCGGGAGACGTTCGACCGGGCCAGCACCGCCGAGCTGGTGCCGCAGCGGGTCGACGACGGGCTGGCGTTCATGTTCGAGACGCGCTGGCCGGTGACGGCGACGGCGCAGGCCGCCGGAGCGGGACATCTACAGCGGGGCTACGACGACGTGTGGCGCGGCCTGGAGCGGCACTTCGGCGGGTAGGGGCCGCCGGCGGCGGGGCCCGGGAGGGGGCCCCGCCCGGCGCGGGCCTTCATTGCACATCCCGCCCCCGACCGATACGGATAGGCCGTGACGTCATTCGCCCCGGACTCGATCGTCCTGAACCGCAAGCTGCCGCTCTGGTACCAGGTGTCGCAGTCGCTGCGCGCCTCGATCCTGGGCAGGTCCCCGCAGGACCCGCTGCGGCTGCCCACCGAGGAGCGGCTGGCGGTCCACTACGGCGTCTCGGTGCTGACCATGCGGCAGGCGCTGAAGGAGCTGGAGGACGAGGGGCTGATCACCCGGCACCGGCGGCGCGGGACGTTCATCGAGCCGGGGGCCCGGCGCGGCGCCCCGGTGCGGCTGCTCGGTTCCGTGGATGCGATCGTGGCGCAGCAGTCCGGGATGACGGCCGAGCTGCTGGAGCACGGCACCGTCCCGGTGCCGGCGGCGCTGGCCGACCACTTCCCGGGCGCGGACCGGGTGGCGACGTACCACCGGCTGCGCAGCGACGAGAAGACCGGCGAGCCGACGAACCACGCCCGCAACTACATCCGGCCCGAGCTCGCCGAGCGGGTCGACGTGGCGGACCTGGAGCGGTGGCCGATGACGAAGGTGCTGCGGGACGTGGTGGGGGTGCGCATCACCCGGGTCACGGACTCGGTGGAGGCCCGCCTGGCCGACCCGGAGACGGCGCGGCTGCTCGAAGTGCCGCTGCTCAGCCCGATCCTGCACTACACCGGCATCACGTACGACGAGGAGAGCCGGGTCCTGGACGTGGCGGTGATCCATTACCGCGGGGACCGCTTCTCGTTCTCGGTGACGCTGGACGCCGACTGATGACCGGCCGGGGGGACGTACCATGCCGGGCGTGACGAACGACCGCCCCGTCGGCACCGCCACCGCCGCCGACATCGCCGCCGACGACGCCGAGACCGTCGCCCTCCCGGACCTCATGCCGTGGTCCGTGGCGCCGCTGCGCCTGGGCCGCGGCTGGCCCGTGGCGCCGGACGCCGCGTCCCTGAAGGCCCGTTGGGAGGCGTTCGTCGGCGGCGACCCGGAGCGCCGGGCGACGCTGCTGGAGCCGACGCGCGCCCGCACCCTGCACACGGCGGCCGCCCAGCTGCCCGGCGTCCGCGCGGGCACCGAGCCGCTGGCGCACGCGTCGGGGCCGTGCCCGGAGCCGGTGCGCGTGCTGCACGGGCCGTTCGACGAGCAGTGGCTGATCCCCGACCAGCGCCTGATCGACGCGGCCCGGCCCGAGTTGTGGCGGGTCGCGGACGAGCGGCAGCTGTACCTGGTGGAGCAGGGGTACGTGCCGGGCGCCGGCGGGCCGGCCGTGCTGGCCTGCGCCGTGCTGCCCGAGGGCCGCTCCCCCGCGGGCCGGCCGGGCCGGATCCGCCCCCTGTACCGGCGGCCGGGCGCGACGGAGCCGAACCTCGCGCCGGGCCTGCTCCAGCACCTGTCCGGCACGTACGACCAGGAGGTCGTGGCCGCCGACGTGTTCGCCTGGATCCTGGCGATGGCCGCGCGCGGCGCCGACCGGACGTGCCGGGTGCCGCTGCCCGTCGACCCGGACGTCTGGCTGCGCGGCGTCGAACTCGGCCGCCGCGTCCTGCGGCTGGAGCGCCGCGGCGCCGGCGCCGACCGCCCCCGGCTGCCCGGCGGCCGGCGCCCGTACGTCCGCGCGCCGCTGCCGGACCGGCCCGACGGGCTCGGCTACGACCGCGACGAGGAGACGCTGTGGATCGGCGCCGGCCGGATCGCGCCCGTGCCCGCCGCGGCCTGGGACTTCCAGGTGAGCGGGGTGCGTGTCCTGGAGCAGTGGTTCGCCCGCCGCACGGCCCCGGCGGAGCCGGGCTCCCTGGCGGCCGTCCGGCCGAAGAGCTGGCCGCAGCCCTGGACGTCGGAGCTGCTGGAGCTGATCACCGTCCTGGCGCTCCTGGCGGAACTGCTGCCGCTGCGGGAGGAGTTGACGGCCGGGATCGGCGACCGTGTCACACCGGGGGAACTGACGCGGGCGCGGATCCTGCCGGTCCCGGACCGCTGCCGCCGCCCGGCCTCGGTCCTGGACCACCGGGAGGAGGGCCCCGGCGGCCAGTTCGCGATCCTGTAGCGGCGGGCGGGCCCGGGCCCCGCGGATCCCTCGCGCGGCCCGTCTCCCCCGCTCACGCCCGCGCCGGTCCGGCGAACCCCTCCAGGGTCCTGCGCAGCGCCCGCTCGAACACCGCCTCCAGGTCGATGGGCCCGGTGTCCTCGGCGAACGCGGCGGCGAGCCGCGGATATCTCCCGGACGCCACCTGCGCCCCGAGGTACGCGATCCGCACGGCGTGCTCCCGCTCCGCGCTCCACGGCAGCGACCGCGTCCGCTCGGCGGTCGCGATCTCGTTGGCGACATAGGTCGTCACCACGCCGGTCACCGACGCGATGAGCTCCATCTTCGTGCCGTAGGGCAGTTCCAGCGGGTCCAGGCAGGCCATGCAGTGCTCCAGGTACCGCAGGGCGTTCGGGCTGAACCCGTACACCGGTGACATCAGCCGCGGCAGCCAGGGATGGCGGTGCATCAGCGCGCGGGTCTGCCGGGCGAGCCCGAGGACGTCCGCCCGCCAGTCGCCGGAGGGCTCCGCGTACGTGTACTCGGCGCTGACCGCGTCGACCATCAGCTCGTACAGGTCCTCCTTGCGCGGCACGTAGTTGTACAGCGACATGGTGCCCATGCCGAGTGCGCCGGCGACGCGCCGCATGGACAGCGCGTCGATGCCCTCCGCGTCGGCGACGCGCACGGCGGCGGCCGCGATGTCGGCCCGGCTGTGCGCGGGCCGTGGGCCCCGCCCGGCACGCTCGGGGCGCGCCCAGATCACTTCGGGTTCGGCCGGTCGGCCCGCCATCGATCATCACCTCGCGCTCCATCGTAGTTACGTACGGCGTACGTAGTGCGCTACGGTGGCGCCATGACTTCTACGTACGCTGTACTTAGTGAAGGTCTGGAGAAGCGCTTCGGCGCGGGGGACAAGGCGGTGCACGCCGTGCGCGGCCTCGATCTCGCCGTGCGCGAGGGCACGGTCTGCGGCCTGCTGGGGCCGAACGGGGCGGGCAAGACGACCGCCGTCCGGCTGCTGACGACACTGCTGCGGCCGGACGCGGGCACCGCGCGTGTCGCCGGGCACGACGTCGTCACCGCGCCGCACGCGGTCCGCCGCCGGATCGGTGTCACCGGGCAGTACGCGTCGGTCGACGGCGATCTCACCGGCCGGGAGAACCTGCGCCTGTTCGCCCGGCTGCTGCGCACGCCCCGCGCCCGCGCCGACGAACTCATCGAGCGGTTCGGCCTCGCGGAGGCGGCCGGGCGGCCGGCGCGCACGTGGTCGGGCGGGATGCGCCGCCGCCTCGACCTCGCCGCGAGCCTGCTCACCCGGCCGGCCGTCCTCTTCCTCGACGAGCCGACCACCGGACTCGACCCGCACAGCAGGGGCGCCATCTGGGACACCGTGCGCGAGCTGGCCCGCGAGGGCACGACCGTCCTGCTCACGACGCAGTACCTGGACGAGGCCGACCGGCTCGCCGACGACATCGTGCTGGTCGAGGCGGGCCGCGCCGCGCACCGCGGCACGCCCGCCGGGCTGAAGGCGCAGATCGGGCACCGGCTGGAGATCACGGTGGGCACCGCGGACCCCGCGGCCGCCCCCGGCGAGCGGGAACTGCTCGCGGCCGCCGCCGTCCTGGACCGGCTCACCGGGGCCCGGCCCGCACCGGACCCCGATCGCGGGACCGTGGGCGTCGTCGTGCTCGACCCGGCCCTGACGCTGCCCCACGTGGTGCGCGAACTCGACGCCGCCGGGGTGCCGTTGCGGGACGCGACGCTGCGCCCGCCCACCCTCGACGAGGTGTTCCTGCGCTTCACCGCCACGCCCACGACACCGAAGGCGGTCGCCGCATGAGTTCCGCGATCCTGTACGACGGCACGGCGATGCTCGGCCGCCACCTCCGGCGCGTCCGGCACGCCCCGGCGATCCTGGTCATGACGCAGACGATGCCGATCGTGTTCCTGCTGTTCTTCGGGTACGTCTTCGGCAGCGCCCTCGCCATGCCGGGCGCCGACTACCGGGCGTTCCTGGTGCCCGGCATGCTGGTGGCGACGGCGGCGAACGGCGTCATGACCGGGATGTTCACCGCCGCCCAGGACGCGCACCGCGGGGTGATGGACCGCTTCCGCACCATGCCGATGAGCCGGGCCGCCGTGCCGCTCGGGCAGGCCGCGGCCGATCTGGCGACGACGTCCGTCGGGCTCGTCCCGCTCGTCCTGGTGGGCCTCGCGATGGGCTGGCGGATCGAGGGCGGGGCGGCGGACGCCTGCGCCGCGTTCGGACTGCTCCTGCTGTTCCGGTTCGCGACGTCCTGGGTGGGCATCCTGCTCGGGCTCGCCTCCCGGAGCGAGGAGGCGGCGGGGCAGTTGGGCAGCGCCACGTTCATGCTGCCGCTGCTGTCGAACGCGTACCTCCCGACCGCCGGCATGCCGGGCTGGGTGCGCGCCCTGGCCGAGTGGAATCCGATCAGCGCCGTGGCGACCGCCGTACGCGAGCTGTTCGGCAACGCGCCGGTGCCGCACGGCGCCGCCTGGCCGGTGACGCACCCGCTGGCCGGCTCACTGGCCTGGTGCGCGGCGCTGCTGATCGGGTGCGCGCCGCTCGCCGTCCACCGGTACGCCCGCGGCGGACGGTGACCGTCCCCGGCCCCGGGGGCCGGGTCCACCCCGCATGCAAAGGCCCCGGGCCCGCACCCGACTCCCCCGCCGGGGCGCTCGCCGCATGCCGTGGGGATGACGGTCGCGGAGATGCGCGGCGCTACGCCGGACGGCGCGGAGGTCGGTTGCGGGCCCGGGGCCCTCGCTGGGCGGCGGCCGCCTAGTGGCCGCCGAACAGCGAGCGGCGCAGTCGCCGCAGAGGTGCGAAGAGCGAGACCCGACGCACCCGCGCGCGGGTCGTGCTGCGCTCGTCGTGCGCGGCGTCACGCGCGGTCAGCTCACGCATCAGCGTCGTCGCCTCGACCGTCTCACGCTGCGGGACGGCAGGGCCGCCGAGCACCGAGAGATGGCGGTCGAGCCGCGAACTGGTCGCGCTGCTCCCGCAGGTGATCGCAGGCACACGAGGCCTGCTGCGCACTGTTATCTGTTCCATGTCACTCCCCACCCGTACGAGGGCACCCGGCCCGGGCAGGTTAACCCTATCGCCCCAGCGCGACACTCGTGTATCCCGGTCGCAGGATTCACCTCCCCCACAAGGAGGTTGACGACCTCATGCCGGTTACTCTCCGAATCCAACTGAATTCAGGGCGAGTTGGACAAGCTGGGCGCCTGGCGGGAGTTTCGCGCCGCCTCCCGAGGAGGGCGTCACCGACAGTGAGGAAGCGCCGGAGGTCAAGCCGGAGGCGGGACACGGCGTGTCGGAGGCGTTCGCGGGCAGGCGGTTCCCAGGAGCGCGGCGACGCGCGGGCCCCCGGGCGACCCGGGCCCGCCGCCGCGCCCGGACGTGGGCGATCTCACGCGTCCCGGTCCGCCCCGTGCCCTCCGGCCCCGGGCTGGGCTACTTTTGTTCAGACTTGTCGTGATGTCGTGGCGAGTGGGGGCGGCGGCCGTGGACACAGGGCCGGGCAGTGGGGGACGCAGCGGGCGGGTCGTCGCGGGCCGGTACCGGCTGCTGGACCCGATCGGCGAGGGCGGCATGGGCACCGTGTGGCGGGCCCGGGACGAGGTGCTCGGCCGCGAGGTGGCCGTGAAGGAGGTGCGGGCCCCTGCGGGCCTGCCGACGGCGGACCGGCACCGGATGTACCAGCGCCTGGAGCGCGAGGCCTGGGCGGCGGCGCGCATCTCGCACCGCAACGTCATCACCCTGTACGACGTGGCGACCGATGACGAACGCCCCTGGGTCGTCATGGAGTTGGTGCGGGGCGTGTCGCTCGCCGACCAGCTCGACGCCGAGGGCCCGATGCCCGCGCAGCGCGCCGCGCACATCGGCGCGGAGGTGCTCGCCGCGCTGCGCGCCGCGCACGGGGCCGGGGTGCTGCACCGCGACGTGAAACCGGGCAACGTCCTGCTCTCGAACGACGGCCGGATCGTCCTCACCGACTTCGGGATCGCCATGGTGGAGGGGACCCAGGCGCTCACCATGACCGGCGAGGTGATCGGGTCGCCCGAATTCCTCGCCCCCGAGCGGGCCTTGGGGCGCACGCCCGGGCCCGAGTCGGACCTGTGGTCGCTGGGCGTACTGCTGTACGCGGCCGTGGAGGGCCATTCGCCGTTCCGGCAGCAGACCCCGCTGAGCACGCTGCGCGCCGTCGTGGACGAGGAGTTGCCGCCGCCGCACCGCGCGGGCCCGCTGGCCCCCGTCATCGAGGGGCTGCTGCGCAAGGACCCGGCGCGGCGCATCGGCGCGGCGGAGGCCGAGCACGAGCTGCGGATCATCGGTGCGGGCGGCACCCCGCGGTCCACGCCGATGGCGTCGATGCCGACCGTGACGTCGCGGCAGCCGTCGGCCGCGCCCACCCCGCCGATGCCGCTGCCCGTCGGGCCACCCCCGGCCCCGGACCCGGCCGGCACCCGGTCGACCGTCGCGGCGCGCACGGGCCCGGACGCGTCCCGGCGCGCCTCGCTCGCCCTCATGGCCGGGCTCGTGGTCCTGCTGCTGGCGCTCGGCGGGCTGGCGTACGTCCTGCTCGACGGCGGCGGGGACGGCGGTGACGGCGGCGGCCCGTCCGCCGGCGGTTCCGCGTCCGGCGGCGGCCCCGGCCCGAGCGCGTCGGCGACCTCGGCGGCGTCAGCGGCGTCCTCGGCGTCCCGCGGCGGCTCCGCGTCGTCGGGGCACGGCGGCGGGGGCGGTGGCGGCGGGGGCCGCACGACGACGCCGGCCCAGTCGGTGCGGGTCACCGTCACGGCGGTGCGGGGCAGTTACTCCGGGCCCTGTCCCCCGCCGGGCGCCGCGGCACCGTCCTTCACGGCGACGATCACGGTGGGGCGCACGCCGGCCCGGGTCGAGTACCGGTGGGTGACGAAGGGCGGTCGGGCCTCGGACCCGGGCTGGAAGACCCTGGACCTCGGGTCGGGCGGCGCGCGGACCCGCGCGGTGAGCACGGCGCAGACGCGGTACGAGGACGGCGGCACGCTGCACGACGAGATCGGCGTGGAGGTGCGCGGCCCGGTCGCGGTGACGTCGAACTTCGTCGCCTACGCGGTGACGTGCCGGGTGGTGACCCCCTCCACGGGAGCCACCACCGGTTCCCCCACGCCGTGAGCCGTCGCCCACGGGGTGGGACTCAGGCCGCGGACGTGAGCACGGGCAGGTAGCCGCCGGACTGCCCGGCGGCCGTCGGGTGGTACGACTCGCCGATGTTGGTCCAGTTGACGCTGTGCAGCCAGGGGCTGCCGGAACAGATCTCGTGCCCGGAGAACTTCGTGGTCACGTCGCCGAAGGTGAATCCGTGGTCGGCGGCGCGCTTGGCGGTGGTGGTGTTGAGCAGGTCGGCGGCGCTGTTGATGGCGGTCCGCTCGGCCTCGGACAGGCCCGCGATGCAGCTGCCGCCCAGCTTGTAGAAGCGGGGGTAGCCGATGACCACGACGTGGGCGGCCGGCGCCTTGGCGTGGATGGCGTCGTAGACCTTGTCGAGGTTGCCGGGCAGCGTGGAGGTGACGTACGCGCGGGCCTGGTTGATGCGGTTCAGGCAGGTCGCCTCGGAGTTGAGGACGCAGGTGGTCATGACGTCGGCGAAGCCCGCGTCGTTGCCGCCGATGCTGATGGAGACGAGGCCGGTGCCGGAGCCGAGCGGGGTGAGCTGGCCGGAGAGGACATCACCCGTACGAGCACCCGAGCACGCGGTGAAGTTGAAGCTGGAGGGTGAATGGGCGGCCGCCCACAGGGCCGGATAGGCCTTGGAGGAGCGCTTGCAGTCGCCGCTGGCGCTGTCGTAGCTGCCGGACCCGACCCCCGAGGAGTAGGAGTCGCCGAGCGCCACGTAGCCGGTCGCCGCCGCCTGCGCGTTCGTCGCCCCGGTGAGGGCGACGCCGGCCGCGAAGAGGAACGACGTCATGAATGCCGTAAGTCGGAAACGTCTCATGGAACCTCCCTTAGCAGGATTTCTGCCACATCTGTGGTAGCACGCCACAGAGTTACCGGGAAGTACCCCTGACGGACATTCACCGGCCGTTCAATTGCAGGTACATGTCAGGGTTATGACATACCCTCAGATTCCTTGAGCTACGCCCGTAGATGAATCAGCCTGCTGAGTGGGCCCGGACGGAACACCCCGCTCCGACGGCCCGTGTGCGCCACCCAGCGCACACCCCCCACTGACGCGTGCCGCCCTCCGGCACGCGCCGCCTAAGAGGAGGACTCCCTCGTCATGGCACTCTCCAAAGCACTGGTGACCGCGGCCGCCTCGACCGCCGCCGCCGTCGGCCTGCTCGGTTCGCTCACCGCACTGCCCGCCCAGGCCGCCGCCCCCGCCACCGGCACGGTCCTCTCGGCGGGTGCCGCCGGGGCGGTCGACGGCAGTTACCTCGTCACGCTCAAGAAGCCCGCACAGAGCCCGGCGGGCCTCACGGCCGCGTCCGCGGACGGCAAGAGCCTGATATCCGAGCACGGCGGCACCGTGCAGAAGACCTTCCGCAGCGCGCTCAACGGCTATGCGGTGAAGGGGCTCTCGGCCACGGAAGCCGCGAGACTCGCGGCCGACCCGGCCGTGGCGTCGGTCGAGCAGAACCAGCGGGTGCACGTCGACGCCACCCAGACCGGCGCCCCCTGGGGCCTGGACCGCATCGACCAGTCGGCCCTGCCGCTCTCCGGCACGTACACCTACCCGGACACGGCGGGCGGCGGGGTGACGGCGTACGTCATCGACACCGGGGTGCGCATCACGCACTCCCAGATCAGCGGCCGCGCCTCGAACGGCTACGACGCCGTCGACGGCGACAACGTCGCCCAGGACGGCAACGGCCACGGCACCCATGTGGCCACCACCATCGCGGGCACCACCTACGGCGTCGCCAAGAAGGCGAAGGTCGTGGCGGTGCGCGTGCTCGACAACAACGGATCGGGCACGACCGCGGGCGTCATCGCCGGCATCGACTGGGTCACCAGGAACCACAGCGGCCCGTCGGTCGCCAACCTGTCGCTGGGCGGCGGGACCAGCACCACGCTGGACACGGCGGTGCGCAACTCGATCTCCAGCGGCGTCACGTACGCGGTCGCGGCCGGCAACTCCGGCGCCAACGCGTCCACGTCGTCGCCCGCGCGCGTCACCCAGGCCATCACCGTCGGCGCCACGAGCAACACCGACGCGAGGGCCAGCTGGTCCAACTACGGTTCCGTGCTCGACCTGTTCGCCCCGGGGGTGTCGATCACGGCGGGCTGGAACACCAGCGACACCGCGACCAACACCATCTCCGGCACGTCGATGGCCACGCCGCACGTCGCGGGCGCGGCCGCGGTCTACCTGGCGGGCCACCCCTCCGCCACGCCCGCCCAGGTCTCCTCGGCGCTGGTGAACGGGGCCACGTCGGGGGTCGTCACCGGCCCCGGCAGCGGCTCGCCGAACAAGCTGCTCAAGATCGTCCCGTAACGGGCCGCCCCGCGGCGGACCGCAGGCAGTGCCCCGGCGGCGGGCGTCACGCCGCCGGGGCACTGCCCGTCCCCGCCCGCGCCCCGGGTGCGGGACGGGTGACGCGGTGGGGAAATGCCGTGCGGCCGGCCTCCGCTTGGCGGATCATGTCGGCATGTCTGCGAACCCCTTCGACGCGCTGCCGGTCCGGCTGGGCGTCGACGACAGCGACTCGCCCTCCGATGTCGTCGACGCGCTCTTCCTCGGCCGCTTCGCCACGGGCGAGCAGCCGCACTCGCACGCCGTCAACATCGACCGGGTCCGGTCCGGCGCGACCCTGCTGCCGCCGGACGCCCGCATCCTGCGCTCCGCGCGCGACGACGACCGCAGCGCGACGCTCGCCGAGGGGGACGGCTGGACGCTGCTGATCTCCCGGTGGAACCGGGGCGCCGACGTCACCGTCACCGCGACCACCACCGAGCTGGCCGAGAAGGTCCTGAAGCTGGCCACCGACGGCGCGGCCGACGAGCCCGAACCCCAGCCGGAGAACGTGACGATGGGGTTCTGGTACGTCTCGCCGCGGCGCGGGCCGCACCGCACGACCCGGCAGATCTCGGCCGGCACCTGGGACGAGGTCCGGTCCAACTACACGGCCCCGGTCGCCGCGGCGATGGACGGCCTCATGAAGACACGGCCCGAGACCATCGCGGGCCGGCTGCTCCTGCTGCACGGACCGCCCGGCACCGGCAAGACGTCGGCGCTGCGCACCCTCGCCCGGTCCTGGCGGGACTGGTGCCAGGTCGACTGCGTGCTCGACCCGGAGCGGCTCTTCTCCGACGTCGGCTATCTGATGGACATCGCGATCGGCGAGGACGACGGCACGGCGAAGGGGCGGTGGCGGCTGCTCCTGCTGGAGGACTGCGACGAGCTGATCCGGGGCGAGGCCAAGCACACCGCCGGGCAGGCGCTGTCGCGGCTGCTGAACCTCACGGACGGGCTGCTCGGGCAGGGCAGGAACGTCCTGGTGGGCGTGACCACCAACGAGGACCTGGAACGGCTGCACCCGGCCGTGGTCCGGCCCGGCCGCTGCCTCGCCCGGATCGAGGTGGGCCCGATGACGCACCGCGAGTCGGTGGCGTGGCTCGGCACCGAGGAGGGCATCGGGCGGGAGGGCGCGACACTGGCCGAGCTCTACGCCCTCCGCCGGGGGGTGTCGCCGACGTCGGTGCCCGACCAGCGGGGCGGCGCCGACGCGGGGCTGTACCTGTAGACCGGCCGTACCCGTACCCGTACCTGTACCCGTGGACCGGCCGTACCCGTCGGCCGCGGGGCCCGGAGGACGCCGCGACCTGGAGGGATCCGGGGCCGGCGGACCGGTCGGGTGCCGGTTCCCGCCGCGCCGGGTGGATAATGCTCCCATGCGTGCGTCTTTGCAGGTCACCGTCAACTGCGATCCGCATAGGTCCACGATCTCCCTGCACGGGGACTGCGACGAGGATTCCGAGCACCTGCTCACGGAGGCGCTCACCCAGGTCCTCGCGGTCGAGCCCCGGGTCCTGGAGATCGATGTGAGCCAGGTGGGTTTCGGCGACTCGACCCTCCTCCATGCCCTGTTGCTGGCGCTGCGCGCCCAGTCCGACCGCGGGGCGCGGCTCGTCCTGCGGGGCCCGCTCAGCGCCGCCGTCTCCCAGCTGCTCGACGTGACCGGGACGACGGACGTGTTCCGGCGCTGCGTCGAGACGTCCGTCCCGGCGCAGCGCGCGGCCGAGCAGGAGTCCGGGTCCCGCCTCGGTCGTCAGGAGAGCGCACAGTGAGGGAACCGCGCGGGCCGGTGGCCCCGGCAGCCGTCGAGAGCAGGGGTGGGCCATGAGGGCCGAGCACGATGGCGCCCACGGCTCCTCACGGGCGCGACCGGCCCTCGCCGCCGCGCCGCTGACCCTGTCGGGAGCGGAGGCGCGCGAACTGGTGCGCCGGGCGACGCTCGCCTGTCTGGCCGCCGACGCCGCGCAGACGCTCGCGACCGAGCGCCTGCTGGCCGAGGCCCAGCTGGTCTGCTCCGAGCTGGTGTCGAACGCGCACCGCCACGGCGGCGGCCTCTACTGGTTCGAGGCACGGGCCCACGACGGCCAGGTGCTGATCGACGTGGGCGACCGCAGCACCCAGCAGCCCCGCTCGCCGCGGCGGGACGCCACGGAACCGGGCGGCTTCGGCTGGGACCTGGTGCAGCGGCTGGCCACCCAGGTCGTGGTGACGATCCACCCCGACGGCGCGGGGAAGACCATCCGGGCCGTCATCCGCGTCCGCTGACCCGCCGGCCCGCCGCCCGACGGCCGGGCTGGGGCGTGTCCGGCGGATCAGGTCGTGGTCGGGTGGCCCGCGTATTTCTGTGCCGGACCCCGCGCCCGCGACACGATCCGCCGGACAGGCCCTAGGCGTAGGCGGCGCGTACCGCGTCCCGCGCCGCCTCCAGCGCGGCCTCCTCGGTGAGGCCGAGGCGATGGGCGCGTTCGGCGTAGGTCCGGGCCGCGGTGGCCGCCTCCCGCGAGGCGGCGTCCCGGGCGGACGCGACGAACGTCCCGTTGCGCCCCCGCGTCTCGATCACCCCGTCCGCCTCCAGGGCCCGGTACGCCTTGGCCACGGTGTTGGCGGCGAGCCCCAGCTCCTCGGCCAGCCCCCGCACGGTCGGCAGCTTGTACCCGACGGGCAGCGCCCCGCCCCTGGCCTGCTCGGAGATCTGCGCCCGCACCTGCTCGTAGGGGGCCGCGCCGTCGTCGATCCGGATCTTCAGAGTCACGGCCCGATTGTCCCGCAGGCCCGGAAAATGGGAGGCACCCGGGCCCGGTCGGCGCGTACCGTCCGGCCCCATGACTGTGATCGTCCGTACCCTGCGCCCGGGTTCGCCGTCCGAGACGGCGGGTTTCGCCCGGGTCCGCAGGGCCTGCGTACCGGCGATGCTCGCGACCCCCGCGTCCCTCGCCCACGACGTCTCCCGCTCCCACCCCGACGCCCACTACCGCCAGCTGATCGCGGTGGCCGACGACGAGGTGGTCGGTACGGCGCAGGTCGGCATCGCCTACGACAGCCCGCGTCCCGGCCAGGGCTTCGCCAACGTCTACGTCCATCCCGACCACGAGAACCGGGGCGCGGGCGGCCTGCTCCTGCGCACGGCCGAGGAGCATCTCGCCCGGCACGGCGCCCGCGAGGTGTTCTGCTGGGCGCTGGACGGCGAGCGCAATCTGGGCTGGGCGGCGGCCCACGGCTACCGGCCCAGCCGCAGCGCCCACTTCCTGCGCCTCGATCTCGCCGCCGACGGCGCGCTGCCGCCCCGCGCCCCGCTCCCGGCCGGCGTGGAGCTGCGCACCGGCGCCGACTACGCGGCCGACCCGCGCCCCCTGTTCGCCCTCGACGCGGAGACGGCGGCCGACGAACCGGGCGACATCGCCACCCTGCTCACCGACTACGAGCAGTGGCTGGCGGACACCTGGCAGCATCCGCTGCTCGACCACGCGCTGACGTCGGTGGCCGTGGTGGACGGCCGGCCCGCCGCGTTCACCCTCGCGCACACCGACGGCGACGGCCGCTACGCGTCGGGGATGACCGGCACGGGCCGCGCGTACCGCGGCCGGGGCCTGGCCAAGCTCGCGAAGAACGACTCGCTGCACCGTGCCCGGGAGGCCGGGATGCGGGTGGCGTACACGGGCAACGACGCCGGGAACGCGCCGATGCTCGCGATCAACACCTGGTTCGGCTACACCCGCGACGCGAAGGAGATCCGCCATGTCCGCGCCCTCGACGCCTGACCCGGTGCACGTCCGGCTGGTCAAGGCCGGCCGGACGAAGATCCGGTATCCGGCCGAGCTGCTGCGCGACGACGGCACGCACGCGGTGGTCCGTGCCGCCTGGGCGGGCGACGGCGTGCGGGACTTCGGGTTCGTGCGGTTCGAGCCGGGCGACGTCTTCACCGAGCACTACTGGCGCGACCGCTGGTACGCGGTCAAGGAGGTGCGGACCGGGGACGGCACCCTGAAGGGCTGGTATTGCGACATCACCCGCCCGGTGGTCCGCGGCGCGGACGGCGATCTGCTCTCCGAGGACCTCGACCTGGACCTGTGGGTGTCGGCGGACGGCGCCGAGGTGATCCGGCTGGACGAGGACGAGTTCGCCGACAGCGGGCTCGCCGGGCGGGACCCGGCCGCCGCGCGGGAGGCGACCCGGGCCCTGGACGCGCTCGAACACCTCGCCCGGCAGGGCGCGTTCCCCAGCCTGCTCAGCTGAGGGATCCTGCTCAGCCGAGGGATCCTGCTCAGCTGAGGGCGACCACCGCGTACCGCTCGTCGCGCACCGGTCCGCCCCACAGGCGCGCGTCCTGCGACAGGGGGGTGTGCCGCACCGTGCGGACGAGCGGTGCGAGGGTGTCCAGGACCCGGTCCGCGGGGATGCCGACCGGGTCGAGAGCGCCCCACACCCCCTCGATCAGCACCAGCCGCCCGCCGGGGCGCAGCAGCGTCAGCCAGTGCCGCAGCACGTCCTCGGGGCCGGGCAGGGCCCACAGCACGTGCCGGACGAGCACCACGTCGTACGCGCCCGGCGGGACCGGCGGGGCCGCCGCGCTCCCGAGGTGGAACCGGGCGTCGTGGTCCGCGAGTTTGTGCCGGGCCCGCTCCAGCATGCGCGGGGCGCTGTCGATCCCCGTCACCCGGTGGCCGCGCTCGGCCGCGAGCAGCGAGAGGCTGCCGGTGCCGCAGCCGAGGTCGAGCACCGCGGCCGGCCCGGCGGGCAGCCAGTCGTCGAGCCGCTCGGCCCAGGCCGCGCGCACGGCGGGGTCCCGCAGGCCGTGGTCGGGCTCGTCGTCGAAGGTGGCCGCCGCCTCGTCCCACACGGCGGTCGTGCCGCTCACGGGTGCGTCGGTGCCGGTGCTGCCGGCTGTCTCGTCCATGCCCCGCATCCCATCACGGGGCACTGACATCGCGGTCCGCCGTACCTTCCGTGACAACCGCCACTGACAAATGCGCTTCGATGAGCGAGGCTCCGGGAACAGGTCTACAACGGCACCACGTTGGAAACCGTGTAGGTACAGGAGGCACCCATGCGCCGAGTGACCATGCACAAGCCCGTCGGGCAGAGCGGTATCGCCCGTCGGCTGCGGGAAGAGGCCGCCGAGCGACAGCCCGAGCGGCCCGAAGTGCGCAAGGACGTGCGCAAGACGTGGTGGCCGGACGAGTAGGGGGTCGGCCGATGAGACTCAGAGCCGCTTGCGGTAGTGGACGCGGTCGTAGGGCCCGTCGGTGCGGCGCTCCGTGACCTCGTAGCCGTACCGCGGGTAGATCTTCTGGTTCTCCCACATCAACGCGTGGGTATAGAGCCGCACTTCGGGCAGTCCGAGGGCGCGCGCGTGCTCGTCGACGAAGCCGAGCAGGCGACGTCCCACTCCGTGCCCGTGGGCGTCGGGGTGGACCGCGACGCTCTCCAGGAACAGATGGCCGGGGCGGGCCTCCACCACCACGAGCCCGACGACGTCCGGTTCCCCGGTGACGTGCACCAGCCCCGCCGCGACGTCCGCGGCGTGATCGGCCTCCATGGGCTGCGGGGCGAGACCGATGCGGGCGATGTAGGGGCGGTACGCGGCGTCGGTGACGGCCCTGACGGCCGGTACGTCGGCGGCGACGGCCGGGCGGATCCCCGGCTCCCCCGCCGGTGCTTCGTCGTTCATGCCTCCTTGTCTACGTCACCTCCCCCTCCGCGCACCAGCGGGTTCCCGGCGCGGGTGCGGCGGGCTTCCTGATCCCCGGCTGAGCCGGGCCTTAACGGCGCCATAAAGATCGTCCCGGGGCCGCCGGACGGCCCGGACGGGCGGGTTCCGCGGGCTAACTTCCTTGGCACACCCCCACGTCGGACGAGACCGAGGAGCCCCCATGCCCACCCGCCGCACGCTGACCGCGCTCACCGCCGTCGCCTCGGGCGCCACCGCCCTGGCCGCCTTCTCGGCGACGCCCGCCGCCGCGCACGGCACGCTCGGCGACCCGGTCAGCCGGGTCGCGGCCTGTTACGCGGAGGGCGCCGAGAGCCCCACCTCCGCGGCGTGCAGGGCGGCGGTCGCGGCGGGCGGCCCGCAGGCCCTCTACGACTGGAACGGCATCCGGGTCGGCGACGCGAACGGGCAGCACCAGGCGCGGATCCCGGACGGCGAGCTGTGCTCGGCGGGCTCCGAGGAGTTCAAGGGCCTGGACCTGGCGCGGGACGACTGGCCGGCGACGAAGGTCTCGGCGGGCGCGTACACCTTCAGGTACAAGGTGACCGCCCAGCACAAGGGCACCTTCAACCTCTATGTGACGAAGCAGGGTTACGACGCGTCGAAGCCGCTGGCCTGGTCCGACCTGGACCTGGACCACCCGGTGGCGACGAAGACGGACCCGACGGCCGAGGGCGGCTACTACACCTTCTCCGGGACGCTGCCCGAGCGCACGGGCCGCCAGCTGGTCTACGGCGTCTGGCAGCGTTCGGACAGCCCGGAGGCGTTCTACTCCTGCTCGGACGTGACGTACGGCGGCAGCGGCGGAGCGGCGGCCGGATCCGCCGCGGCGCCGGCGGCCTCCGCCCCCTCCGACGCGCAGATCGCGAAGGACGCCGACAAGTCGACGGTGGACCACAGCGGCATGGACATGGGGGGCGGCGACGAGGGCGGCGCCCCGGCCACCGCGCACGAGGACCACGCGTCGCCGTCGACGTCGCCGTCGACGGAGGCCGCGGCGGCGGCCTCGACCGGCGGCAACACCCCGTCCACGGACGGCAGTTCCGAGCGCCTCGCGGAGACCGGGGGCGACGCCTCCACCTCCTACCTCGCGATCGGTGGCGCCGCGGCCCTGACGATCGGCGCGGCGGGCCTGTTCGCCTCGGTGCGGCGGCGCGCGGTGGCGGGCGGCGCCCGGCACGGCCGCTGACCCGACGCACCCCCCTCTTCCCCCCGTTCCCCCCTCTCCCCCCTCTCCCCCTTCTTCCCCGCACGCCCCGGCAGGCCGAGCAGCCCGCCGGGGCGTCGGCGTACCGTCATCCGTGCCGCCCCTTCGCCGGGCAGGCCCGCACGGCCCGCACCCCGGATCGGCCCGTCACGTCAGGACGAGTTCCCCGACCGCGTCGGTGCCGCTGGTCTCCCCCGTCGGCCGGAAGCCGAGGCCGAGGTAGAACCCCTCGGGGCCGGTCGGGCCGGGGTGCCAGGTGACATGGAAGCGGGTGCGGCCGCGGCGGCGCAGTTCGTCGGCCACGGCCCGCACGGCGAAGCGGCCGTAGCCCCGGCCCTGCTCGCCCTCCGCGATGTTCAGCCGCCACAGCCCGGAGCGGTGGTCGGTGCCGTCGCCGGTCCAGTCGATGTCGAAGAAGGCCATCAGGAACCCGACCGTCCGGTCCCCGTCGACGATCAGCCGGGGCCAGGCCACTCCGGGATGCACGTACGCCTCGGCCAGAGACTTCACCACCGGGGCCACCCGATGCTCCTGGTCCGCCCGCACCCGCACGCCGAGGGCGGCGTCCAGGTTTTCGGGGGTGATCTCACAAAGTCGCAGGTCGCTCGCCATGCGAGGACCTTACTCGGGGCGGGGACGGGGCTTCGATCCGCACCCTCGAAGGCCCCGGGCCGGGAGCCCGCCTCTCCTCCACCCCCACCTCGGATGCGATCACATGTTCGACTCCTGAGCTAGAGTGACTCTTGTTATCGAACGCGAGTACGATTGACGTGTCGGACAGAAGCGGCAAAGGGGGCAAGGCGAGAGAGGTGTGGCATGACAGGCTTTGCTCATCTGCATGTCGCCTCCGGCTATTCGATGCGCTACGGCGCCTCCCACCCCGAGGACCTGGCACGCCGGGCGGCCGAGCGCGGCCTGTCGGTGCTGGCGCTGACGGACCGGGACACGGTCACCGGCACTGTTCGATTCGCCAGGGCGTGCGCCGCCCAGGGGATCCGGCCGGTCTTCGGGATCGACCTCGCCGTGGAGCCCGTCGCGCCCGCGCCGCCCGCCCGGCGCCCCCGCACACCGGCCCGCGGCGGGGCGCACGTGACCGAGCCGCCGCTGCGGGTCGTCCTGCTGGCGCAGGACCGGGCCGGCTGGGCCCGGCTGTGCCGGATCACCTCGGCGGCCCACGCCCACCCCACGGCCCCGGCCCCCGTCGTGCCGTGGGACGCGCTGCGCGAGCACGGCGGTCCCGGCCTGACGGTGCTGCTCGGCCCGCTCTCCGAGCCGGTCCGGGCGCTGGCCGCGGGCCGGGAGGACGTCGCGCGGAAGCTGCTGGTCCCGTGGCAGGAGATCTTCGGGGCGGGCGTGCGGCTCGAAACGGTCGCGCAGAAACGTTTCAGCACGGGGGCGGGCTCCCTGCGCCTGGCCGCCCGCACCCTGACCCTGGCCGACCGCACCGGCACCACCGCCGTCCTCACCAACGCGGTGCGCTACGCCGACCCCGGCCAGCACCGCGTCGCCGACGTCCTGGACGCCGCGCGGCTGCTGCGCCCCATCGACCGGCGCCGCCTGGACAGCGGGCAGCGCTGGCTCAAGGACGAGGCCGCCATGGCGGACGTCGCCCGCATGATCGCCGAGTGCGCGGGAGCCGGGCCGCGGCGGGCCCGGCGGCTGCTGGCGGACACCGCCGCCACGGCGGCCGCCTGCGCCGTGGACCCCGTGGCCGACCTCGGCCTGGGCACCCACCGGCTCCCGGAACCCGAACTGTTCGGCGCCCCGCCCCGCTCCGGCGGCGCGGCCCGGCTGCTGCGCGAGCACGCCGAGGCCGGTCTGGCCCGGCGCGGCCTGGCGCACGACCCGGCCGCCGTGCGGCGCCTGGACGAGGAGCTCGCCGTCATCGCCGAGCTGGGCTACGACGCGTACTTCCTCGCCATCGGGCAGGTCGTGACCGACATCCGCGCGAAGGGGATCCGGGTCGCCGCGCGCGGCTCGGGCGCGGGGTCCCTGGTCTGTCACACCCTGGACATCGCCACGGCGAACCCCCTGGAGCACCGGCTGCTGTTCGAACGCTTCCTGAGCGTGCGGCGGGCCTCGCTGCCGGACATCGACCTCGACGTCGAGTCCGCGCGGCGCCTGGAGTGCTACGACGTGATCTTCGAGCGGTTCGGGAAGGAGCGCGTGGCGGTCACCGCGATGCCGGAGACCTACCGGGCGCGCCGGGCGCTGCGCGACGCCGGGCTCGCCCTGGGCATCGAACCGGCGGAGGTCGACGAGATCGCCAAGAGCTTCCCGCACCTGCGCGCGTCCGACATCGGCGGCGCGCTCGCCGAACTGCCGGAACTGCGCGGGCTCGCGGCCCGGGCGCACCGGTACGGGCCGCTGTGGGAACTGGCCGAGGGGCTCGACTCCCTGGTCCACGGCATGGCCATGCACCCCTGCGGCGTGGTCATCAGCGACGCGACCCTCCTGGACCGGCTGCCGGTGCAGCCGACGCCGCAGGGCGACTACCCGATGGCGATGGCGGCCAAGGAGGAGATCGAGGCGCTGGGCAACATCAAGCTGGACGTCCTGGGCGTGCGGATGCAGTCCGCGATGGCCCACGCCGTCGCGGAGATCGAGCGGACCACCGGCGACCGCGTCGACCTGGACGACCAGGACCAGGTGCCGCTCGACGACGTGTTCGCGTTCAAGCTGATCCAGGAGAGCCGCACCCTGGGCCTGTTCCAGCTGGAGTCCCCCGGCCAGCAGGACCTGCTGTCGCGGCTCCAGCCGCGTGATCCGCAGGACGTCATCGCCGACATCAGCCTCTTCCGGCCCGGCCCGGTCGCCGGCGGGATGCCCGAGCGGTACATCGCGGCCCGGCACGGCGGCGCCCCCGTGTACGCCCACCCGGACCTGGAGCCCGTCCTCGCGGACACCTACGGCGTGACCATCTGGCACGAGCAGATCATCGAGACCCTGTCGGTGCTGACGGGCTGCGACCGCGCCATGGCGGAGACCGCCCGGCGCGCGCTCGGCGACAGGGCGCGGCTGCCCCGCGTCCGGGACTGGTTCCACCGCGAGGCGCGGGCGCGCGGCTACGACGACCCGGTCCGCGAGGAGGTCTGGAGGACCGTCGAGGCGTTCGGGGCCTACGGCTTCTGCCGGGCGCACGCGGTCGCGTTCGCCGTGCCGGCCCTCCAGAGCGCCTGGCTCAAGGCGCACTTCCCCGCCTTCCTGCTGGCGGGGCTGCTCGAACACGATCCCGGCATGTGGCCCAAGCGGGTCCTGGTCGCCGACGCGCGGCGGGGCGGTGTGCCGGTGCTGCCGGTCGACATCAACCGGTCCCGGGTGCGGCACGTCGTCGAGAAGAGCGACGGGGACCGGTGGGGGGTGCGGCTCGCGCTGTCCGAGGTGCGCGGCATCGGCGAGGAGGAGGCCGCGCGGATCGAGGAGGGGCAGCCCTACGGCTCGCTGTCCGACTTCTGGCAGCGGGCCCGCCCCAGCCGGCCGACCGCCGAGCGGCTCGCCGAGATCGGCGCCCTGGCCCCCCTGCACGACGGGCGGTCGACCCGCCGCGACCTGCTGCTCCAGATCACCGAACTCCACCGGCAGTCCCGCACCCGGTCCGCGGGCGAGGGCCAGCTGCCCTTCGACACCGGCGCGGTGGGCGGCCAGGGCCCCAGCGGGCTGCCGGAGCCGACCTCCCGGGAGACCATGAGCGCCGAGCTGAACACCCTCGGCCTCGACGTCTCCAAGCACCTGATGGAGCATCACCACCGGCTGCTGCGCGAGGTCGGCGCGACCGACTCGGCCCATCTGGCGGGGCTGCGCGCGGGGCAGCGGGTGCTCGTCGCCGGGGTCCGGGCCTCCACCCAGACGCCGCCGATCGCCAGCGGCCGGCGGATCATCTTCGTCACCCTGGAGGACGGCTCGGGCCTGGTCGACCTGGCGTTCTTCGAGGACTCCCACCCGGCCTGCGCGCACACCGTCTTCCACAGCGGGCTGCTCCTGGTGCGCGGCACGGTGCAGGTGCGCGGCACCCGGCGCACCGTGGTCGGCAGCATGGCCTGGGACCTGGACGAGATCGCCGCGGCCCGCCGGGACAACGGCCCCGAGGCGGCGCTCGCCCTGCTCGGCGCGAGCGGCCCGCAGCCGACGCCCGCCCAGCCGGGGCGCACCCTCGCCAACGGCACCACGGGCGCCCGGCTGCATCCGTACGCCGATCTTCAGCCCGCGGGCAGCCGGTCGGCGGACCTGAAGAGGTTCGGCCACCGCAGTGCGGGGAGCGCGGGATGACCCCACGACGGCGGCACATCGCCCATCTGCACCTGCACGCCCGGCTGAGCGAGGAGCAGTACGCCCATATAATCGAACTGATGTCTGACATCACGCCGCACGTGCAGGCCGTCCCGCCGGACGCCGTGCAGCTGGACCTGACGTCGGCGCTGCGCTACTTCGACCTGTCCCCGTACGAGGCCGTGCACATGGTGAAGATGCGCCTGACGGCCCTCTACGGCATCGACAGCAGCGCCGGGCTCGCGGGCAACCGCATGCTGGCGGCCATGGCGGCGGACGCCTCGGCGCCGGCGGCCACCACCTGGGTGCCCGCAGAGCGGGCCGCCCAGTGGCTCGCTCCGCGGCCGCTCGCCGCCCTGCCGGGCGTCGGCCGCGGCACGGCGGCGACCCTCGGCAAGTACGGCCTGCACACCATCGGCCAGATCGCGGACCTGCCGCCCGCGACCCTGCAACGGCTCCTCGGGAGCGCGCAGGCACGGCTGCTGGCCGAACGCGCCCGCGGCCACGACCCGCGGCCGGTCGTCCCGGCCGAGCCCGCCGAGCACCTGAGCGCCGATCACGTCCTCGACCGGGACTGCCTCGACCCGGCCGGGCAGCACCGCGCCGTCCTGGGTCTCGCCGACCGGCTCGGCCAGCTGCTGCGGGCCCAGGACCGGGTCGCGGGGCGTCTCACCCTCACCGTGCGGTACGCGGACCGCAGCTCCACCACGCGCACCCGCGCCCTGCCGGAGTCCACCGGGCACTCGCCGGCCCTGGCCGGCACCGCGCTCGCGCTGCTGGCCGGTCTCGGGCTGCAACGCGCGCGGGTCCGCGCCTTCAGCGTCCGCGCCGACGGCCTGCGTCCGGCGGACACGGCGCACCTTCAGCTCTCGCTCGACCCGGGGGCCGACCGGGCCCGCGCCGTGGAGGCCGCCGCCGACCGGGCCCGCCGCCGCTTCGGTCCCGGCGCGGTGCGGCCGGGCACGCTCGCGGGGGCCGGGCCGGGGCCGGCGTCGGTCACTGGTTGCTGAACGCGGCGTCGAAGGACGCCCCGGGCAGCGGCCACAGCGCGTCCTTGATCCGTCCGACGGCCTCGGCGGCGCCGTGCAGCCGGTCCATGCCGGCGTCCTCCCACTCGACGGAGATCGGCCCGTCGTAGCCGATCGCGGCGAGCGCGCGGAAGGCGTCCTCCCAGGGCACGTCGCCGTGGCCGACGGAGACGAAGTCCCAGCGGCGGCGCGGGTCGCCCCAGGGCAGGTGGGAGCCGAGGACGCCGGACCGGCCGGTCTGCGGGCGCACCCGGGTGTCCTTGCAGTCGACGTGGTAGATGCGGTCGGCGAAGTCGGTGATGAAGCCGACCGTGTCGACGCCCTGCCAGAGCATGTGCGAGGGGTCCCAGTTGAACCCGAAGGCGGGCCGCCGGCCGATGGCCTCCAGGGTCCGCACGCTGGTCCAGTGGTCGTAGGCGATCTCGGAGGGGTGGACCTCGTGGGCGAAGCGCACGCCCTCGGCGTCGAAGACGTCCAGGATCGGGTTCCAGCGCCGGGCGAAGTCCTCGTAGCCGTCGTCGATGACGGACTGCGGGACCGGCGGGAACATGGCCACGTATTTCCAGATCTTCGATCCGGTGAAACCGACGACGGTGTCGGCGCCGAGCCTGCGGGCCACGCGGGCGGCGCGCTTCATGTCCTCGGCGGCGCGCTGCCGCACGCCCTCCTCGTCGCCGTCGCCCCACACCGAGGGGCGCAGGATCGCCCGGTGGCGGAAGTCGATGGGGTCGTCGCAGACGGCCTGGCCGCCCAGGTGGTGGGAGATCGCCCAGACCTTCAGTCCGTAGCGGTCGAGGACGGCCCGCTTGGCCGGGAGGTAGTCCGGGTCCTCCTCGGCGCGGGCCAGGTCCAGGTGGTCGCCGGACGCGGCGATCTCCAGTCCGTCGTACCCCCATCCGCTCGCCAGCCGGGCGACCTCCTCGAAGGGCATGTCGGCCCATTGTCCGGTGAACAGCGTGACCGGTCGGCGGGCCGGTCGCGGGTGCTGGGTCATGCCGTGCCTCCTTGGCTCCGTTCGCGACTTTAGCTTAGTTTGAACAAAACTATGGGCCAAGGGTCTCTCCCGGGCCGTACCTTTTGTTCACGTGAGGCTTTGCTGAAGCCCCCTGGGGACAGGAAGACGAGGGCATCATGAGTCAACTCCGTGTCGCGGTGATCGGGACGGGTTTCATGGGGGCGGTGCACACCCGGTCCGCGCGCGCGGCGGGCGCCGACGTGGTGGGGATCGTCGGGTCGACCCCGCGCAAGGGGCGCGACGCGGCCGAGCGGTTCGGCGCCGGGCGCGGTTTCGACTCGGTGGCGGACGTGCTGCGCGCCGGGGTCGACGTCGTGCACGTGTGCACGCCCAACGCCTCGCACGCCCGGTTCAGCCGCGCCGCGCTCGACGCGGGTGTCGCCGTGGTCTGCGAGAAGCCGCTGGCCACGGATGCCGCGACGGCCCGGGAGCTGCACGAGCGGGCTGCGGAGCGCGGTGTGGTGACCGCCGTGCCGTTCGTGTACCGCTACTACGCGGCGGTGCGCGAGGCCCGGCTGCGGCTGGCCCGGCCGGGGCAGCGGCCGCCGTGGCTGCTGCACGGCAGCTACCTCCAGGACTGGCTCGCCGACCCGGACACGGGCAACTGGCGCGTCGACCCCGCCGACGGCGGCGCCACCCGTGCCTTCGGCGACATCGGCGTGCACTGGTGCGACCTCGCGGAGTTCGTCACCGGCCAGCGCATCACCCAGGTGTCGGCCACCTTCGCGCGGACCGCCGCGAGCCGCCCGGCCGCCGACGGCACCCCGCGGCCCGTCGCGACGGAGGACGGCGCGGTCGTGCAGCTGCGCACCGACTCCGGCGCCGTCGGCTCGGTCGTCGTCAGCCAGGCGTCCGCGGGCTACAAGAACGCCCTGTCGTTCTCCTTCGACGGGCCGGACGCCAGCTTCGCCTTCCACCAGGAGACCCCCGAGTCGCTGTGGATCGGCGACCGCGACGGCGCGCGGGTGGTCGTGCGCGACCCGGGGCGTGCCGCGTCGCCGGTGGGCCGTTCGGCGGCGCTGCCCGCCGGTCACCCCCAGGGCTACTACGAGTGCTTCGCCGACTTCGTCGCCGACGCCCACGCCGCCGTGCGCGGTACGCAGGTCGAGGGGATGCCGACCTTCGCGGACGGGGTCCGCGCCGCGCACCTCGCCGAGGCCGTCGTGGCGTCCGCGCAGGACGGCGGCTGGGTGGACGTGAAGGAGACCCGGCGGCCCGGCTGACCGGGGCCGCTCAGGAGAGGTAGAGCGGTTCGGCGCCCGCCCGGTCGCGGGCGTGGGCGTCGCGCGGGCTGCCGTGGCGCAGCCATTCGCCGAGCATGTCGGGGTGCAGCAGCTCCTCGATGGCGAGCTGGGCCGCGCCGACCCCTTCGGCCCGGTCCGGATCGGCCTCGGTGATGACCAGCTCGTCGGTGGCCAGCGGCAGGGCGCCGCGGGTGACCTGGTCGACGACCGGCTCCCGGAACACGGCGCCGGCCTGCGCCAGCGTGCCCGCCAGGTACACGGTCGACGGGTTGAACACACTGACCAGCAGCGCCAGTTGGGAGCCGACGAGCTCGCCGGCCCGGGTGACCAGTTCGATGCTCACCGGGTCGCCGTGCGCGCAGCCGTCCAGCACCTCGGTGACGGTCAGCCGGTCGAGCCGCTCCTGGAGGAAGGCGCTGCGTCCGGCGAGGGCCGCGGCGCGGGCGTCCCGCGCGAGCGCCCAGCCGCCGGCGAGCGCCTCCAGGCAGCCGTACTTCCCGCACCGGCAGCGGTGGCGGGACTCGGCCGCGACGATGGTGTGGCCCAGGTCGCCGGCCGCGCCCCGGGCGCCGCGGTGCAGCCGGCCCCGTGAGATGAGGCCGAGGCCGATGCCGGTGCCGGCCTTGACGAGCAGGACGTTGTCGCCGGCCGCGACCCGGTCCCGGCTCCAGGCGCCCAGCGCCATCACGTTGGCGTCGTTGTCGACCCAGGCGGGGACGGCGAAGTGGGCCTCCAGGCGCTCGCGCAGCGGGAAGCCGTGCCAGCCCTCCATGATGGGCGGGTGGACGGGGGTGCCCCGGGCGAAGTCGACGGGGCCCGGCACGCCCACGCACACGCCCCACAGCCGGTCGGCCAGCTCTCCGCCGAGCAGGGCGGCGGCGGCCTCGAACAGCGCGGCCAGCGACGCCTCGGGGCCCGCCGCCACGTCCCAGGGCTGGCGCCGGTCGGCCAGCTGCGTACCGTCCAGGTCGGTCACGGCGAGGTGCAGGTGCGTGGCGCCGAAGACCACCCCGAGGACGGCGCCGCGCCCGGCGGCGATCCGCAGGATCCGTGACGGCCTGCCACCCGTCGACGGCGCGGGCTCGCCCTCGTGGAGCAGCCCGGCCCTGAGCGCGTGGTCGACCCGCTGCTGGATGATCGTCCGGCCCAGGCCGGTGTGCCGGCTCAACTCCGGCCGGGTCACCGCCAGGCCGCTCCTGATGGTTCTCAGGACCAGCGACAGCGTCTGGGTCTGTTCGGTCATACGGCGCAGTCTCCATGGGGTCGGGAGGACGAGCTTAGGGCGTGTCCGGACCCGCGGGCAGGGCCGGGCGGACGGCGCGGCCGCCCCGGGGCCACTCGTTCGGTCCACCCCGACTGCACGCGGCGGTGCCCCGCCGGACGGTGGTGACATGAGATTCGCCGATGGATTCGCCCGAGAGTTCAAGGACGCCGTCACCCCCCGGGCCGTGCTGCTCGTCATCGGTGTGCTCGCGCTCCAACTCCTCTTCATCGCCTCCTACGTGGGAGCGCTGCACAGCCCGAAGCCGAAGGACGTGCCGTTCGGGGTCGTCGGTCCGACGGCGGCCGTGGCCGAGCGGACCGAGCAGCAGCTGGCGAAGCTGCCGGGCTCGCCGCTCGACCCGCGCGTCGTCGCCGACGCGGCGACGGCGAAGCGGCAGATCCTGGACCGCAAGATCGACGGCGCGCTGGTCCTGGACCCGCGCGGCACCACGGACACCCTGCTCGTGGCGTCCGGCGGCGGCACCGTCCTGGCCAGCGCCCTGGAGAACCTGGCCGGGGAGATCGACGCCACCCAGCAGCGCACGGTGCGCCCGGTCGACGTCGCCCCGGCCTCGCCCAAGGACTTCGACGGCCTCTCGGCGTTCTACCTGATCGTCGGCTGGTGCGTCGGCGGCTATCTGTGCGCCTCGATCATGTCGATCAGCGCCGGGTCCAAGCCGACCAGCCCGCCGCGCGCGCTGATCCGGCTCGGCACGATGGCGCTGGTGGCGATCGCGGGCGGCATCGGCGGCTCGCTCATCATCGGCGACGCCGTCCTGGGGGCGCTGCCCGGCTCCTTCTGGGGGCTGGCCGGGCTCGGCGCGCTCGTCACCTTCGCGGTCGGCGCGATCACCCTGGCCCTGGAGGAGCTGACCGGCATCGTCGGCATCGGCCTGGCCGTCCTGCTGATCGTGGTGGCGGGCAACCCGAGCGCGGGCGGCGCCTTCCCGCTGCCGATGCTGCCCCCGTTCTGGAAGGCGATCGGCCCCTGGCTGCCGCCGGGCGCGGGCACCTGGTCGGCCCGCTCGATCGCGTACTTCCACGGCAACGACCTGACCCGGTCGCTCCTGGTGCTGTCGGCGTGGGCGGTGGTGGGCGTCGCGGTGACGATGCTCGTGTCGGGCCTGCGCGAGAAGAGGCTCGGCCGGGAGCGGCTCCAGCGGCAGCCGCTCGGGCCGAGTGCAGCCCCGTAAGGGGCGCGGTCGACCGCGCGCACACCCCACCACGACCCGCACCCGCCCCCCGGCGGCTGCCCGGCAGACGAGAGGGCGTCCCCGTTGAACCTCCCCCACCGCTCCGGCCCGGCCGCCCAGGCCAGCTCCGTCAAACGGATGGAGCCGACGGCGCAGGCCCAGCTCGGCCCGCTCGGCCTGACCGGGTTCATCGTCGTCACGATGATCGCCACCGGTATCGACGCGGGCATCTTCCCCGAGCGGCTCGCGGCGGCCGACGTGCCCACGGTCGGCTTCTTCATCGGCGGTCTGGCCCAGCTGCTCGCCGGCCTCTTCCAGGCCCAGCGGGGCGACACCTGGCACGCCACCGTGTTCGGCGGCTTCGGTCTGTTCTGGATGGCGAAGGCGCTGATGCTCCAGTGGATCGTGCCGTCCCTCGATCCGTCCCTGCGGGGCGACGCGATGGGCCTGTTCACGCTCCCCTGGGTGTTCGTGGTGTTCGTGCTGTGGCTGGCGAGCTGGCGCATCCACCTGGTCCTGCTGCTCACCTTCAGCTGTGTGCTGGTCGTGTTCATCGCGATGACCTGCAACGGCTTCACGGGTCTCGTCGGCTGGAACCGGGTCGCGGGCTGGTTCGGCCTGGGGGCCACGGCCGGGGCGCTGTATCTGCTCGCGGGCCAGGTGATGGCCTCGACGTGGGGGCGGCCGGTGCTGCCGATGGGCCGTTTCCTGACGCCGCCGGAGCTGGCCGAGTCCTGACGCGCGTCCGCGTGCGGGACGGGCGCGCCCCGCCACCGTCGTGCGAACGGTGGCGGGGCGCGCGTCCTCGCGGGCGGCCGGTCACGCGGTGGGCGTGCCCTCCCGGTTGCCGTAGTACGCCTGCCGCATGAGCTGTCGCATGTCGTCGATCATCGGCATCCGCGGGTTGGCGGGCGCGCACTGGTCGGCGTAGGCGTTCATGGCCTGCTGGGGCAGCGCCTCCAGGAAGGCGCTCTCGTCGACGCCCTCGGCGGCGAACGAGGCGGGGATCCCGCACCGCTCGCGCAGGTCCTCGACGGCCCTGGCGTAGGACTCGACGCCCTCCTGCGGGGTCGCGGCGGGCAGGCCCAGCATCTTCGCGAGGTCCTGGAACCGCTCGGGCGCCCGGTAGGTCTCGGCCTTGGGCCACGGGGTCGCCTTGTGCGAGACCGTGCCGTTGTGCCGGATGACGTGCGGCAGCAGCAGCGCGTTGGTGCGGCCGTGGGCGACGTGGAAGGTGTTGCCGAGGGTGTGGGCCATGGCGTGCACCATGCCGAGGAAGGCGTTGGCGAAGGCCATGCCCGCGATCGTCGACGCGTTGTGCATCTTCTCGCGCGCCTCGGGGGCCCGGGCGCCGTCCCGCACGCAGGCTTCCAGGTTCTCGAAGATGAGCCTGATCGCCTGGAGGCACTGGCCGTCGGTGAAGTCGTTGGCGTAGACGGAGACGTACGCCTCGGTGGCGTGGGTCAGCGCGTCGAAGCCGGAGTCGGCGGTGACGGTCGGCGGGAGGTCCATCGGGAGCATCGGGTCGATGATCGCGACGTCCGGGGTGAGGGCGTAGTCGGCGAGCGGGTACTTCTGGGCCGCCTCGGGGTCGGAGATGACGGCGAAGGGGGTGACCTCGGAGCCGGTGCCGGAGGTGGTGGGGATCGCGACGAGCCGGGCCTTCCCGCCGAGCCGCGGGAACGTGTAGGCGCGCTTGCGGATGTCGAAGAACTTCTCCTTCGTGTCCGCGAACTCGATCTCCGGGTGCTCGTACATCAGCCACATGATCTTCGCGGCGTCCATCGGCGAGCCGCCGCCGAGCGCGATGATCGTGTCGGGCCGGAACTCCCGCATGGCGGCGGCACCGGCCCGCACGGTGGCCAGCTCCGGGTTGGGCTCGACGTCGTCGATGACCTGGACGGTGACGGGCTCGGGACGGGCGTGGAGGATGTCGGTGATCTTCCGGACGAAGCCGATGGCGTCCATCGTCCGGTCGGTGACGAGGCTGACGCGGCTGACGCCGTCCATCTCGCCGAGGTACTTGACGGCGTTCCGCTCGAAGTAGATCTTCGGCGGGATCTTGTACCACTGCATGTTGGTGTTGCGCCGCCCGATCCGCTTGATGTTGACGAGGTTGACCGCCGAGACGTTGTTGGAGACGGAGTTGTGGCCGTAGGAGCCGCAGCCCAGGGTCAGCGACGGGAGGAAGGCGTTGTAGACGTCGCCGATGCCGCCGAAGGTGGAGGGCGCGTTGACGATGACGCGGACCGCCTTGACGCGCCGGCCGAACTCCTCGGCCAGCTCCTCGGACTCGGTGTGGATGGCGGCCGAGTGGCCGAGGCCGTTGAACTCGACCATCCGCGCGGCGAGTTCGAGGCCGTGTTCGGTGTCGCGGGCCCTGAGCGCGGCGAGGATCGGGGACAGCTTCTCGCGGGTGAGGGGCTCGGCCGGGCCGACCTCGGCGCATTCGGCGACGAGGACCGAGGTGTCGGCGGGGACCTCGAACCCGGCCTGCTCGGCGATCCAGGTGGCCGGCTTGCCGACGACGGCGGCGTTGAGCCTGGCGCCCGCGCAGTCGCTGCCGTAGGCGGTCGCGCCGAAGACGAACTCCTCCAGCTTGGTCTTCTCGGCGGCGGTCAGGACGTGGGCCTGGAGCCGGCGCAGCTCGGCGATGCCGTCCTCGTAGATCTCCTGGTCGAGGACGACGGCCTGCTCGGAGGCGCAGATCATGCCGTTGTCGAAGGCCTTGGACAGGACGATGTCGTGGATGGCGCGGCCCAGCCTGGCGTCCTTGGCGACGTAGGCGGGCACGTTGCCCGCGCCGACGCCGAGGGCCGGCTTGCCGCACGAGTAGGCGGCCCTGACCATGGCGTTGCCGCCGGTGGCGAGGATGGTGGAGACGCCCTCGTGGTTCATCAGGAAGCCGGTGGCCTCCATGGACGGCTGCTCGATCCACTGCACGCAGTGCTCGGGGGCGCCCGCCTCGATCGCGGCGTCGCGCACGATCCGGGCGGCCTCGGCCGAGGACCTCTGGGCGCTGGGGTGGAAGGCGAAGACGATGGGGTTACGGGTCTTGAGCGCGATCAGCGCCTTGAAGACCGTGGTGGAGGTGGGGTTGGTGACCGGGGTCATCGCGCAGATGACGCCGACCGGTTCGGCGATCTCGGTGATGCCGTCGATCTCGTCGCGGGAGATCACACCGGCGGTCCTCAGGCCGCGCATCGAGTTCACGACGTGTTCGCTCGCGAAGAGGTTCTTGACCGCCTTGTCCTCGAAGACGCCGCGCCCGGTCTCCTCGACGGCGCTCTTCGCCAGGTCGCCGTGGTGGCTGAGCGCCGCGAGGGACGCCTTCTGCACGATGCGGTCGACCTGCTCCTGGTCGTACGTCTCGAACCGGGCGAGCGCCTCCAGCGCGCCGGTGACCAGTTCGTCGACCATCCCCTTGGCATCCACGGCAGGATCTCCTTCTTCACGGCCTTTTCTCCGACAGTTCGATTCCACACCTTTTCGCGCGGCCCGGCGGGCGGAAAAGGGCCTCGGATGGCAGGCCGAAGGTCCCGACGAGTTGGCGGCGACACCCTCGATACCCTCCCCCACCTGCATGAATGGCGAAGGTCCAACGTCCCTTGCGAGCTTGTGAAAACTTTCACAAGAATTTCCCGGAAAAGGGGCACCCCGCGTGTGCGGGGTGCCCCGGGAAAAGGGTCAGCCGATTTCCGCGCCGAAGGTGGAGAGCGCTTCGGTGACCGGCTGGAAGAACGTCTCGCCGCCGGAGGTGCAGTCGCCGCTGCCGCCGGAGGTGAGGCCGATCGCCGTGCTGCCGGAGAACAGCGAGCCGCCGCTGTCGCCCGGCTCGGCGCACACGTCGGTCTGGATCAGGCCGTTCACGATGTCGCCGTTGCCGTAGTTCACGGTGGCGTCGAGGCCCGTCACGGTGCCGTCGTGGACCTGGGTGGTGGAGCCCGAGCGGGTCACCTTCTGGCCGACGGTCGCATCACCGGCTCCGGTGATCGCCTGCGCGGAGCCGTTGTAGAGGTTCACCTCGCTGGGGTGGGGGACGTCCGCGGTGTACTTCACCAGACCGAAGTCGTTGTCCGGGAAGCTGGACTGCTCGTTCGTGCCGATCTGCTGGCCGCTGGAGTCGGACCAGGTGGAGATCGCCTCGGTGCAGTGGCCCGCCGTGATGAAGTACGGCTGGCCGCCCTTGACCACGTTGAAGCCGAGGGAGCAGCGGCCGCCGCCGCCCGAGATGGCGTCGCCGCCCGCCACGAAGGGCTTGAACTCCCCCTGGGTGCGCTGGAGTTCGGCCTTCTTGCCGAGCCCGTCGACGACCTTGTTCAGCTTCTGCCAGTCGGCGCCCTTGACCGTGCGGTCGGCGGTGACGACGACCTTGTTGGTCGCGGGGTCCGTGGCCCAGGAAGTGCCCGGGATCGAGGCGTCGCTCTTCAGCGTGGTCCGGGCGCCCCTCAGCTCGGCCAGCGAGTTCCGCACGATTCTGGCCTGCGCGCCGGCCGCCCGCACGGTCTGCGCCGCGTCCGCGTTCAGCACGTTGACGATCAGGTGCTTGGCCCGGGCGTCGTAGTAGCTGCCGGCCGCCTCCGCGCCGAGGTCCTGATGCAGCGTCGAGGCGAGATTTCCGGCCTTCGCGACGGACAGGTTCCGCGGCGTCAGGTCAGGCGTGTCCGTACTGGCGTTCGCAGTCTGGAAGGTGATGCCCGCGGCGGCCAGGGCGGTTATTCCCGCCCCGACCACGGCGACGCGCCGCTTGGGTATGCGTCGGTGCTTCAACTCTCGTCCTCCTGTGGGGGGTGGGGAGCCCGGCTGTCGTGGGGGACGCACCGGGTTCCGTGAGGCTGACGGGCCCACTATCCCGAGCGTCACAGGGGGCACACAAGGTCGACTTCAGGACGCGCGTCCGCCAACCCGCGTACGCCCCCGCCCTGTTCCACGCCCCGCCCCCACCGAGGTCGCCCGCCCACCGTCACCGAAGCAAACACTCCGCGCGCGCACCGTTGGGCGGAGGGTGAGGACTAGTCCTGTCCAGAATCCGCCCCTGCGCTCCCGGACCGAACGGGCCCCAAGGGGCATGAGGAACCGCGCGCCCGGCCACGGCGCACGGCCACAGAACAATGAAGGGCGCCCCCCACCAGGGGCGCGAGGAACCGCGCGCCCGGCCCCCGCCAGCCGGCACCACACCACGACGCCGAGCCACCCCGCCACCACCAGCCGGCACCACACCACGACGCCGAGCCACCTCGCCACCGCCACCCTGCACCGGCACCGGCACCGGCACCGGCACCGGCAGAAGCTAGGCCGTACCCCCCTCGTCCCCCCGGGCCGGCGGCGTGGCCCGCTCCAGGAACCGCAGCAGCTCCACCGGGAACGGCAGCACCAGCGTCGAGTTCTTCTCGGCGGCGACCGCCACCACGGTCTGGAGCAGCCGCAATTGCAGCGCGGCCGGAGTGTCCTCCATCTGCTGCGCGGCCTCGGCCAGCTTCCGCGACGCCTGCAACTCGGCATCGGCGTTGATCACCCGGGCCCGCCGCTCCCGGTCCGCCTCGGCCTGCCGCGCCATCGACCGCTTCATGGTCTCGGGCAGCGACACGTCCTTGATCTCCACCCGGTCGATCTGCACGCCCCACCCGATGGCCGGGCTGTCGATCATCAGCTCCAGCCCCTGGTTGAGCCGTTCCCGGTTGGACAGCAGGTCGTCGAGATCGCTCTTGCCGATGATGGAGCGCAGGGACGTCTGCGCCATCTGCGAGACGGCGAACCGGTAGTCCTCGACCTGCACGACGGCCTCGGCGGCGTCGACCACCTTGAAGTAGATGACGGCGTCCACCCGCACCGTGACGTTGTCCCGGGTGATGCCGTCCTGCGCGGGCACCGGCATCGTCACGATCTGCATGTTGACCCGGCGGAGCCGGTCCACACCGGGCACGATCATCGTGAGCCCGGGCCCGCGCACCGACGTGGTGAGCCTGCCGAGGCGGAAGACCACCCCGCGTTCGTACTGCTTGACCACCCGGGCCGCGGCCATCGCGTACACCGCCCCGGCCCCCACGACGGCCGCCGCGGCCGCCACCAGTTCCTCCACCATCACACGGCCCCCAGGGTCCGAAGTGGGCGCGTCACAGACGTGGTTCAGGCGCGTCCTTCGACGGTAGTCCCGTGCGGGGCGGTACGGGAGAGCCCCCGCCCGGTGCGCTGCCGGACGGGGGCTCTCCACTGATGGCTGCCGTGCGGCACGGATCTACCGCCGGTGCCGGTGGTGCGGGTGACGCGGGTGGTGCGGTCAGAACACGTGCACGCCGTAGACGCTGAGCGCCTCGGTGACCGGCTGGAAGAACGTCGTGCCGCCGGACGAGCAGTTGCCGCTGCCGCCGGAGGTCAGACCGTAGGCCACGCCGCTGGTGGAGTAGAGGGCGCCACCGGAGTCGCCGCCCTCGGCGCAGACGTTGGTCTGGATCATGCCGTAGACGATGTCGCCGCCGCCGTAGTTCACGGTGGCGTTGAGCCCGGTGACCTTGCCGCTGTGGATGCCGGTGGTCGAGCCGTCACGGTAGACCGTGGCGCCCACGCCCGGCGTGGCCGCGCTCTTGATGTCCGTGTTGCCGGCGGTGCCGGACTTGGCGATCGAGCTGTTGCTGTACTTCACCAGCGCGTAGTCGTTGGTGGGGAAGCTGTAGCTCACGTTCGAACCGAGCACCGTGGTCTTCGCGGAGTTCGCGTACCAGGTGGAGGCGACCTCACCGCAGTGGCCCGCGGTCAGGAAGTAGTAATTGCCGCTGTTGTCCTGGACGTTGAAGCCCAGGGAGCAGCGGTAGCTGCCGCCGTAGATGGCGTCGCCGCCGGCGATCAGCTTCTTGAAGGTGCCGTTCGTCCGCTTGATCTGGAGCGCGCCCGCATTGCTGCCGGCCTGCTTCGTGATCGTGTTGATCTCGGCCTGCGACACGGTGCTGTCGACGGTGACGACGACCTTGCCGGTCTTGGCGTCGACGGTCCACGCCGTGCCGCCGATGTCGGCGGCCTCGACGGCGTCGCTGGCACGGGTGAGCTGAGCCGCACTGAACGTCGGGGATTCCGCGGCCTGCGCGGAGGGGACGGTGAACGCCGCCACGGCCAGCAGTCCGGTGCCCGCGGCGATCAGCCCGGTCCGTCTTGCCATGCCTTTACGGGGGGTGGTGCGCTTGATCCTCACTGGTCGTTCCTCCCGAGGGAAGTCGGGGGCCCGCGTGGGGTCGGGGCCCGTGAGGCGCGGTCAGGGACGGTGGTGGTCCGGATAACGGACACGCCGTGACCCTGACAAGCGCTGTTCGGGAGTATTCGGTCTCTCAACTACCGCGCACAAGAGCGGCTTTCGGCCTTCCGCATCGGCCGCGCGGGCATGGCGGAGCGCCCCGGCGGCTCGGCTCGTACGGTGGGTACGGCGCCCGCCGGGGCTCGGTCCGACCCGTCAGACGGTCCTGGGCGCCGCCGGGTTCCGCTCGCCCGCCTCGATGCCCACGGTGAGGGTGTTGCCCGGGGGCGGGAAGGGGCACAGGAAGTGGTCGGCGAAGGCGCACGGGGGCAGCGTCGCCCGGTTGAGGTCCACCGTCGTGCGGCCGTCGGCGTCGGGCGCCGGCGGGTACAGGAAGCGGAACCGGTAGCTGGTGCGGCCGCTGGTGGCGTCGGCGAACACGGCCCACAGCCGGCCGTCCGCCTGCCGCGCCACCTGCAAGGTGTGCTCCTGCCCGGCGAGCGTGAAGGTCAGCTCCCCCGCGAGCCCGAGCGCCCGCTCCCGGCCGTCGGCGTTCGCCACGCGCACGTCCGTGCCCCCGCCGGGATACGGGGTGTAGCGGCCCTCGACCGTCCAGCGCGGGTCGTACGGGGTGGCGTCGATGCCCGGCGCCGCGAGGAAGGCCGCGCGGGCGGGCGCGTCCGGGTCGAAGTCCCGTACGCCCCACAGTCCTTCGCGCCGGATCACCACGAGCCGCCGCGCGCCGAGCGTCACGGTGGCGTCGGCGGCGAGCCGGGTCCGCTCGCCGTCGAGGGTGCGCACGACGGCGTCACCGTCCGCGTGCCACGCGCCGGGGATGGCCGGAAGTCGGCCGTCCGGATAGTCGTCGAGCCAGTGGGTGCCGGTGAGCGAGAGGGGCCCGTGGGGCGCGGCGACGGACGCGGTCCGCTGTTCGTGCCACTGCTTCCAGGCGTCGGCGGCGTCGGTCATGCGGTGAGGATCCTTTCGGGAGTGCGCAGTCCCAGATGGGAGCGCAGGGTGGAGCCCCGGTATTCCGTGCGGAAGGCGCCGCGCTCCTGGAGCAGCGGCACGACCCGGTCCACGAACGCGTCGAGGCCGCCCGGGGTCAGGTGCGGGACGAGGATGAAGCCGTCGGCGGCGCGGCCCCGTACGAACGCGTCGAGTTCGGCGGCGACCGCGGCGGGCGTGCCGACGAAGGACTGCCGGCCGCTCGCCTCGATCACGGTCTCCCGGATGGACAGGCCCTTGGCCCGGGAGAGCGCCCGCCACCGCTCCGCGGTCTCGCGGACGTCGCCGCGCCGGGTGCGGCCCTGCGAGAGGCCG
Organism: Streptomyces sp. NPDC088785; assembly: GCF_044750685.1. Classification (NCBI taxonomy): domain Bacteria; kingdom Bacillati; phylum Actinomycetota; class Actinomycetes; order Kitasatosporales; family Streptomycetaceae; genus Streptomyces; species Streptomyces sp. NPDC088785. The sequence goes on along the minus strand of NZ_JBIVKH010000018.1, from coordinate 60,671 downwards.
GAGTCGGGGACCGGGTCGATGTCGGGCAGCGGGCCGTCGGGGTCGTAGGAGGAGAGGTCCACGCCCCACACCTGTTCCAGGGCGAGGATCGCGGTCTGCGGGGAGATTTGGCGGCGCCGGATCTCGGCGGCCTCCTCCCGGGCCTCGGCGGCGGTGTCGCCGAGGACGACGGTGACCCCCGGCATGATCTTGAGGTCGTCGGGCTCCCGGCCGTACGCGGCGAGCCGTGCCTTGACGTCGGCGTAGAAGGCCTGCCCCGCCTCCAGGGTGCCGTGCCGGGTGAAGATCACGTCGGCGGCGGCCGCGGCGAACTCGCGGCCCTCGGCGGAGTCCCCGGCCTGGATGACGACGGGGTGTCCCTGCGGCGGGCGGGGCACGGTGAAGTCGCCCTCGACGGTGAAGTGCCGTCCCCGGTGCCGGACCGGGTGGTCGATGCCCGCGTCCCAGAACTCCCGTGCCACGTCGACGAACTCGGCGGCCCGGGTGTAGCGGTCGGCGCGGTCGAGGTAGCCGCCGCGGCGGAAGTTCTCGCCGGTGAAGGCGTCGGACGAGGTGACCACGTTCCAGGCGGCGCGGCCGCCGCTGACGTGGTCGAGGGTGGCGAAGCGGCGGGCGGTCTCGAACGGTTCGTTGAAGGTGGCGTTGACCGTGGCGGCGAGCCCCAGCCGCTCGGTCACCGCCGCGAGCGCGCCCAGGACGGTGATCGACTCGGGGCGGCCGACGACGTCCAGGTCGTGGATGCGACCGCGCTGCTCGCGCAGCCGCAGCCCCTCGGCGAGGAAGAGGAAGTCGAAGAGGCCGCGCTCGGCGGTGCGGGCCAGGTGGGCGAAGGAGGCGAAGTCGATCTGGGACTTCGAGCGGGGGTCGGCCCACACGGTGGTGTTGTTGACGCCGGGGAAGTGCGCGGCGAGGTGGATCTGCCGTGTGCCGTCCGTTCCGCTGTCGTGCCTGGTCATGAGGGGACCCCCGGGGCGGCTGCGTACTGGCTGGCGGGCCGGGCGAGCCCCAAGTGTTCGCGCAGGGTGCTGCCCGGATAGAAGGTGCGGAACAGGCCGCGGTGCTGGAGCAGCGGCACGGTGCCGTTGACGAGGCGTTCGAGGTCGCGGCGCGGGTCGAGCGGGGTGAGGTGGAAGCCGTCGGCGGCGCCCGAGCGGTACCAGTCGGCGATCAGGTCGGCCAGGTCCACGGGCCCGCCCCGGTACAGCGGGCCCTCGCCGGTGGGCAGCGGTCCGCCGCCGTGGCCGGGCTGGGCCGTGTGCTCGCCGCCGACGAGGTCGACGCGGAGCGCGGCGAGCACCCGCAGGTCGTCGGGGTCGCGGCCGTGCTCGCCGGCCCGGCGGCGCAGGCCGTTCCGGGCGGCGGCGAGGTGGCCCGGGTCGGAGACGCCGACGAGCGCGACGTCGGCGTGCCGGGCGGCGACGTCGTACGCGTACGGCTGGGTGGCGTCCACGACGACGACGGGGCGGCCCTGCGGCGGCCGGGGCACGATCGACGGGCCGCGCACGGAGAACGTCCGGCCTTCGAAGTCGACGTGGTGCAGCTTGTCGCGGTCGATGAAGCGGCCGGTGGCGACGTCCCTGATCTCGGCGTCGTCCTCCCAGCTGTCCCAGAGCCTGCCCGCCACGTCGACGACCTCGCCGGCCTCGTGCCACAGGTCGGCGGGCGGGGGCACCGCGGCCCGCCGGCCGAAGAGCCGGGCCTCGTCCTCGTCGGGCGAGACGTCGGGGCGCCAGCCGGCCCGCCCGCGGCTCACCCAGTCGAGGGTGGCGACGGCGGCCTGGACGTGGAACGGCTCGGTGTGGGTGGTGGTGACGGTGGGCACGAGCCCGATCCGGGAGGTCCGCGGGGCGAGCGCGGAGAGCACGGCGAGCGCGTCCGGGCCGGGCGCGCCGAAGCTGTCGTGCAGGGTGACGAAGTCGAGGGCGCCGTGCTCGGCGAGCCGGGCGAGTTCCAGGTAGGGCGCGGGGGCGTAGGTGTCCGCGAGGTCGACGGCGGCGGAGAGATGGAGCGGCCCGCGGCCGGGATGGCTGGCCATGACGGCGGGAACCTTTCAGCAGAGGGGGGAAGGGGCGCCCCGGCGGGGGCGCGGGGGCGGGGTGGCCGGTCACGGCGGCGCCGCGGCCGGCCACCCCGGGGAGGGGCTACGTCTTGGGCAGCCCCGCCGGGTTGACCTCGGACTTCGGCACGGCCTCGCTGGACAGGCCCCACCGCTTCAGCACCCGTGCGTACGAGCCGTCCTCGATGACGTGGTTGAGCGCGGCGGCGTACGCGTCGACGAGTCCGCTGCCCTTCTTCGTCGTCGCGGCGATCTCGCCCTGCACCTCGTCGCCGCCGCCGGAGATGGTCCCGATGATCTGCGACTGTCCGGCGGACGCCACGTGGTAGGAGGCGGCCGGGCTCGGGCCGAGGTAGGCGTCGATGCGGCCGGACTGGAGCGCCAGGTAGTAGTCGGTGTCCTTCTGGAAGTACTTGATGGTGACGGGCTTGCGGCCCGCCTTCTCGTTGCGCTTGCTCCAGTCGACGAGGATCTTCTCCTGGTTGGTGCCGGAGGAGACGGCGATGGTCTTGCCCGCGACGTCCTTGGGCTCCTTGACCCGCCAGTTCGCGCCCTTCTTGGCCTCGAAGGCGATGTTGTCGAGCCGGTAGGTCGCGAAGTCGTACTTCTCCTTGCGCTCCTCGGTGACGGTGACGTTGGAGAACACGGCGTCGAACTTTCCGCTGTCGAGCCCGACGAAGAGGTTCTCCCAGCTCACCAGCTCCTGCTTGATCTTGAGGCCGAGGGTGTCGGCGACGAGGGTGGCGAGGTCGATCTCCGAGCCGATGCGGGTCTTGTCGTCGGTGGCGAAGAAGCCGAGTGGCGGTGAGGCGTCGGCGCTGCCGCCGAGCCGCAGCGTGCCGCGCTCGCGGATGGCCGCCGGGAGCAGCGCGGCGATCTTGTCGACCTTCTGGCCGTGGATGCGGTGCTGGTCCGGGCCGATGTTGATCTTCCCGACCTTCTTGGTGCCGGAGCCGGTGGTGGCGGCGTCGCTGTCCCCTCCGCAGGCGCTGAGCAGGGGGGCCAGGGCGAGTGCGGCGACGGAGGCGGTCAGGGTGCGGCGGGACAGCATGGGTGTGCTCCTCGGCGTTCTGGTGGGTGATGGGTGGTGCGAAAAGGAAAGAAGGGAGGGACGGGCGGCGCCGGTCGCGGGGTCGTCGGTCACAGGACCTTGGAGAGGAACGCGCGGGTGCGCTCCTCGCGGGGCGCGTCGAGTACGTCGCCGGGGGCGCCCCGCTCGACGATGCGCCCCTCGTCCATGAAGACGACGGTGTCGGCGACCTCGCGGGCGAAGCCGATCTCGTGGGTGACGACGATCATCGTGGTGCCCTGGTGGGCGAGGTCGCGGATGACGTCGAGGACCTCGCCGACCAGTTCGGGGTCGAGCGCGGAGGTCGGCTCGTCGAACAGCAGCAGCTTGGGTTCCAGGGCGAGGGCCCGGGCGATGGCGACGCGCTGCTGCTGGCCGCCGGAGAGCTGGCGCGGATAGGCGTCGGCCCTGTCGGCGAGGCCGACCCGGTCGAGCAGCTTGCGGGCGCTCTCCAGCACCTGGGCGCGGGGCCGCTTCAGCGCCGAGAGCGGGGCCTCGACGATGTTCTCCAGGACCGTCAGGTGCGGGAAGAGGTGGAAGTTCTGGAAGACGAAGCCGATGTGGGTGCGCTGCTTGAGGATCTCCCGTTCGCGCAGCTCGTACAGCTTGTCGCCGGAGCGGCGGTAGCCGACGAGCTGTCCGTCGACGCTGATCCAGCCGCTGTCGACCTTCTCCAGGTGGTTGATGGTGCGCAGCAGCGTCGACTTGCCCGAGCCGGACGGGCCGAGGACGACGGTGACCTCGCCGGCCCGCACCTCCAGGTCGATGCCGCGCAGCACCTCGACGGAGCCGAAGCTCTTGTGCACGGACTTGACGTCCACCATGGTGCTCATCGGGTGGAACCTTTCGCGAAGTGGCGCTCGACGTAGTGCTGGAGTACGGAGAGCGCGCTGGTCAGCAGGATGTACCAGGCGGTGGCGACCATCAGCAGGGGCACCACGCGGCCGTTGCGGCCGTAGATGACCTGCACCTGGTAGAAGAGTTCGCCGATCGCCATGACGGAGACGATCGAGGTGCCCTTGAAGAGGGAGATGACCTCGTTGGCGGCGTTGGGCAGGATCGAGCGCATCGCCTGGGGCAGCACGATCCGGCGGATCTGCCGCAGGCGCGGGATGCCGAGGGCCGCGGCGGCCTCCAACTGGCCGCTGTCGACGGCGAGTACACCGCCGCGGACGATCTCGGCGGCGTACGCGGCCTGGTGCAGGGCGAGGCCGAGGACGGCCGCGCTCATCGCGCCGACGAGTCCCATCGTGTCGAAGGCGAAGAAGCCGGGCCCGAAGGGGATCCCGAACGTCAGCCGCTTGTAGAGGTAGGCCAGGTTGAACCAGAACAGCAGCTGCACGATCAGCGGGATCGAGCGGAACGCCCAGATGTAGCCGAACGCCACCGTGCGCAGGAACCGGCTGTTCGACAGCCGCATGAAGGCGATCACGATGCCGAGGGCGAAGCCGAGCGCCGTGCCGTAGGCGGTGAGCTGGAGCGTGGTCCAGACGGCCTTGAGGATGACGTCCGCGGTGAAGAACTCGGCGAACACCTCCCACTCCCAGCCGGCGTTGGTGGCCAGGCCGTGCGCGAACTGGGCGAGCAGCACGGCGGTGACGACGATGGCCACCCAGCGCAGGGGATGGCGTACGGGGACAACCTTGAGGTGCGCGTAGGCGTCGTTCGGCGCTTCGGCGGTGCTCGCGGGGTCGGCGGCGGTGTCGGTGGCGCCCAGGGGTGGGTCGCTGGTCAGAGACATGGGTGTCCTCGGAGACGGGCGGGCGAAGAGGTGTGGGGCGGCGGGCGGGGGCGGTCCGGGCGGGCGGACCGCCCCGCTCAGGAAGCGGCGGCGGTGGTGGCGGTGGCGCGACAGGAGAGGTCGCGCAGCAGCGCCAGGACGGCGCGGGCCGTGGCGTCGTTCTGCCGGAACGAGGGGCCGTTGGTGCGCGGCCGGGTGAAGGCGCCGGCGCCGCGGGCGTCGGTGTGCGGGCCGAGGGCGAAACGGCGCGGGTGTGCGGTGCCGTCGCGGTGCAGGACGCGTCCGTCGGCCGGGTCGACGGCGAGCAGTCCGGCGTCGGTGGCGCGGGCGCCCTCCTCGTACAGGGTGCGCAGCAGCCGGTCCCGGGTCCGGGCGAGGGTCGGCTGCGGCAGGCGGGCCTCGACGAGCGCGCGGGCCTCGACGCCCGCTCCGGGCGCGCTGGCGCTCGTCGCCCGGAAGACGCCGTCGCGGGTCTCGATCCGCATGTCGGCGCCGACGAACCGCACGACGCCGGCGCGGGAGAGGGCGAGCAGCTGGCGCAGGCGCGGGCCGGGCGGCCCGGACGCCAGGAAGCTGAAGAAGCCGTGCCACCAGGGGCCGACGTCGCCGAGCCGGACGAGCTGTCCGTACACGGAGAGCAGGCCGAGGAAGACGGCGAGGTCGGGGCTGTGCGCCGGGTCGTGGCGGCGCTGGAGGTCGTCGGTGATGTGGGCGCGAAGACCCGCCTGGAGGTCCTCGGACGAGCCGTACCGCAGGCCGTCGAGCGGGTGGTCGAGGGCGTCGAGGTCCAGCCGGTCGGCGGGGTCGGGCACGGTGGCGGCGACGAGCGCGCGGATCTCGGCGCCGAGCGGCGCGGCGGCGGCGTACTTCTCCTCGAAGACGTCCCAGGCGACCGTGGTGCGCTCGGGGTGGGCGGTGAAGAGGCGGTGGTAGTGGGCGTAGCCGAGTTCCTTGTCGATGAGCGGCCACACGTCGCGCCGGAAGTCGTCGGGCCGGAACCCGCCCTGTCTCGCGAGCAGTTCGTCGATCTGGGCGGGTCCGAGGAAGCGCGGCAGCGGCGGCCGGTCGCCGGTGTCCCAGTCGTAGCCGAGCTTGGAGTGGTACGGCACGCCGCGCCGGGATCCGACGTGCAGCACCGGCTCCCGCCCGGACGGCACGTAGGTGTCCCCCTCGAAGCGTCCGCCCCGCCCTTCCGTGAGCAGCACCATCAGGTCGACGAAGGCGAGGCCGAAGCCCCGCACGAGGACGTCCTGGCCGGGTGCGAGGGCGCTCAGGTCGGAGTCGGCGGTGAAGTCGGGCGGCAGGTGCGTGAGCCCGTGCCGTGCCGCGTACGCGCTCAACTCCCGCTGGTCTTCGTCCAGTTCGGCGTCCAGGTGGCCCTGGGCGAGGATGACGGCGTCGGCGGACAGCGGCCTCGTCTCCCCCTCGACCCACACCTGCTGACGGCCGTGCGGCGTCCCGGACACGCGCAGGGCGCGCCGGGCGTGGTGGTGGACGGTGACGCCCTCGGGCAGTGCGGCGACGGCCCGCTCGTACACCCAGCGCAGATAGCCGCCCTGGCGCCGCCGGTCGGCGAAGGTCCGTCCGTCGATGCCGGCCCACTCGTGCAGCACGGGCCCGGGCACCACGGGGCCGGCCAGCTCCACCGTGTCGTCGGTGAACATGGTGACGTCCTGGGCCTGCGAGTTCATCCACAGCAGCGGTGACTGCTCGCGCCGCCAGATGCGCCCGCCGCCCGGCGGATAGGGGTCGACGAGATGCACGTCGAGCGCCAACTCGCCGTCCTCGTGCGGTGCGTTGGCGGCGATGCGTTCCAGGATTCCGGTCCCCCGCGGCCCGGCCCCCACGATCACCAGGGACTGCCGTACGGGACTCATCGGCGGGTCCCGCGCGCGTAGTGCCGCTCGACGTAGTACTGGCCGACGCTCAGCAGCGAGGTGACGACGATGTACCAGAGGGTGGCGACCAGCAGGAGCGGGATGACCTGGTAGGTGCGGTGGTAGACGAGCTGGACCGAGTAGAGCAGGTCCTGCACCGCGATGATGCTGACGATGGAGGTGCCCTTGAGGGTGCCGATCAGCATGTTCCCGGCGGGCGGCACGATGGCGCGCATGGCCTGCGGCAGCACGATCCGGCGCCACCGGCGGAACCGGCCGAGCCCCAGGGCCTGGGCCGCCTCCACCTGCCCGCGGTCGACGGAGAGGATGCCGCCGCGCACCACTTCGGCGGCGTACGCGGCCTCGTGCAGGGTGAGTCCGATGATGGCGACGGTGACGGGCCCGAAGAGGTCGACGGTCCGCACGCCGAGGACGCGCGGGTAGAGGGCGCCGATGTTGAACCAGAACAGCAGCTGGACCAGGATCGGCACCGACCTGAACAGCCAGACGTACCCCCAACTCACCGCTTGCAGAACGGGGTTGGCGGACAGTCGCATGACGGCCAGCAGGGTGCCGAAGACGAAGCCGAGCGTCATGACGAGCGCGGTCAGCCACAGCGTCAGCCAGAGCCCGCGGAGCACGGAGGCGGTGGTGAAGTAGTCGGCGACGACGTCCCATTGGAACGCGTCGTTGCGCAGCACCGAGTTCACCGCCAGGGCGAGCAGGGCGAGTACGACGACCGCGGCGGCCCACTGTCCGGTGCGGCGGCGCGGGACGATGCGCGGAGCGGCGGGGCCGGCGCCGGGTGGCGCTTCGGCCAGCGGGCCCGAGGGTGACGGAAGGGTGTCTGAGGACATGGGAAGGCTCCGTGGGCTGGAATCCCGTCCAGTACGGTCCCGCCTTCGCACCTGCTGCGTGCGTGTCGCTCGGGCCGAGCCCCTCAGCAGCGGTCCCGCACCGAGAGTACGGGGCCTGTCACGGCCCCTGTCAAGGCTGTCCAGACTGTGAGCCGGGCGTCTCAAGTGAGTTGACGCGGAACCGGATGCCTGTTCCACTAATGCCCATGCATCCGCAGCAGTGGCTGGTCACCCGCTCCCACATCGACTTCGGTCGCGTGTGGTCCGCGTCCTGTTGATGCCCTTCCGACGCCTCTGAGCGCGTCCTTTCTCCTTTTCTCCCCCGGCGATTCCGCCGCACTTCGACGCGTCCCGTTCCCTGTCCAGGTACGCGCCTTGGCCCTGCTGCACGCTCCCCTCGCACAGCCGGTTCCTCCAGCCCCGCTCTGCTCTGCCATCGAAGGGCACACCTCTCCGCCATGCGCTCCTCCAGCCTGCCCAAATCACCCGTTCTCTCTTCTTTCGCGCTGATCACCGTCGCCGCGCTGGGGCTCACCGCCTGCGGCTCGGGCGGCGGGGCCGACGACGCCGCGCCGGCCGGCGCGGCCGCCGACAAGATCCCGACGAAGGACGTGGTGTCGTCCGTCGCCGAGGATCCCGCCTCCGCGAAGCTCCTGCCGGCCGCCGTCCGCAAGAGCGGCAGCCTCCGGATCGCCGTCAGCGTGGGCGGCACACCGCCCAACTCCACCTATCTGCCCGACGGGAAGACCGTCGTCGGGCAGGACCTCGACTTCGCGAACGCGGTCGCCAAGGTGCTGGGCATCTCGCTCGACCAGCAGGTCGCGAGCTTCGAGGCGATCCTCCCGGCCCTCGGCAGCGGCAAGTACGACCTCGGCACCGGGAACTTCGGCGTCACCGACGAACGCCGCCGGACCATCGACTTCGTGACGTACATCAACGACGGCCAGGGCTTCGCCGTCCGCAAGGACAGCGACCTGAAGAAGGTCACCGACCTGACGCAGCTGTGCGGCCTGAACGTCGCGACCGGCGCCGGCACCACCTTCGAGACGACGCTGGAGGAGAACAAGGGCCTGTGCCGCAAGGCGGGCAAGAAGCCGTACGACGTGAAGACGTACGCGGAGCCCAGCGCGATCTGGTCGTCCCTTCAGCAGGGGCGCAGCGATGTCGTGATGAGCACCATCAACGGGCTCCGGTACGGGGTGGCCCACCAGGAGGGCCTGCGCTTCCTCAACGAGTTCCACCGGCTCGACGTGGGGTTCGCGTTCAAGAAGGGGACGCGGTTGGCCCCGGCGTTCCGCTCCGCGGTGAACCGGTTGATCGCGGATGGCACCTACCAGAAGATCCTGGCCAAGTGGGGCACATCAGGCTCGGCCCTCACCACATCCCGAATCTCCCCACCAGAAATCAAGGACTGACGTTGCGGGGGGGGTGGCTGCCGCCGAAGCTCCGCGCGACCTGGTGGGGGCTGGTCGCGCGGTTCCCCGCGCCCCTGGACCGTATTTCGCCTGCGACCCGGTGGCCGCTTCTCGCGCAGTTCCCCGCGCCCCTGGGTCGTACTTCACCTGCGGGCCGGTGGAGCTTCTCGCGCAGTTCCCCGCGCCCCTGAGGCATGCGCTACGCGCAGCCTCCCCCCAGAGGCAGCGCTCCGCGCGCCTCTCCTGAGAGGCGCGACGGTGACACGCCCCTCCCGAGGGGAGCGGGACGGGGGCACGCCCCTCCCAAGGGGAGGCGGGACGGGTGACGCGCACCTCCTGACGGGAGGCGAGACGGCGGCACGCCCCTCCCCCGGGGAGGCGAGACGGCGGCACATCCCTCCCGTTGGAGGCGAAACGGTGGCGCGCCCCCTGGGAAGCGAGAGGGTGGCGCACCTCTTTTGGGCGGCGCAACGGTGGCGCCCCCGATGAGATGCCGCACGCAGTGCGCATCTCAGGGGCGCGGGGAACTGCGCGACCAGCCACCACGAAACCCGCACCCGAAAAACCACCCAGGGGCGCGAGGAACTGCGCAACCAGCCCCCACCGACCCGCACCCGAAAGACGACCCAGAGACCACGCCCCGGCCATCAATCGAGGCGCACGGACGATCCCGCCGCCCCCCAGAAACCCGGCATCCCCTAACCGCAATCGCAGCACGAGCAACAGTCACAGCAATCGCACGAATCACAGCAAGAGCAATCGGGGCAGTCGCAATCGCAGTTGCTGCACCACCCCTCCCGCTTCTTGCCCGACCACGGCCCCTCGAACTCGTCGGCGCAGCAGACCTTGCAGGTGCAGCAGAGCCCGATCGCCACCGCACACCCGGCGACCAGCCCACGCCTGCCGGGCTTGGGCGGCGGCGGGAAAGCGGGCCCTCCCCCGAATCCCCCCGACCCACCGGATCCACCCGACCCACCGGATCCACCCGACCCACCGGGGCCACCGGCACCGCCCCCGTAAGGATTGTTGGACTCGTACGCACCCGACCCCGTCGGCGCGTACGGACTACCGGGCGCCCCGGTCGGCACCCAGCCCCCCGGCCCACCGGAGTGCGGGGTGGAGGCGGTCGCGGCGTGCCCGCACGTACCGGTGACCCCGAACACCCGGTCCACCGACCGCCCCACCTCGTGCGCGAGCAACAGATGCGCCAGCTTCCCGTCCACGAAGTCGACCTCGCGCAGGGCGAGCCGGATCCCGCGCACGGCGTCGTCGGCGAGCCGCCGCGCCTCGTCGAGACCGGTGCCGGTCGCGGCCAGCGGGTTCCACGCGCCGGAGGCGGCGTCCTCGGCGAGGTCCTCCACGGCGTCGAGGAGATGCGCGAGGCGGCCGAAGAGCCGGCCCGCCTCGGCGAGCGGCTCGGCGTTGTGCGGCCGGCCCGCGAGCCGTGCGGTGTGCGCGAAGGCGGCGGCGGTCGCGGTCTCGGTCGGCTCGGTGACCGTCAGCAGGGCGGTGCCCGGCCCGGCCAGCGCCTCGATCCCGACCTGCCGCTCCACCGCGTCGAGCAGCACCGCGGTGTCGAAGCCGACGTCGGATCCGGTGCGCGCGCCGGCCCGGCCCCAGCTCGCCGCGACCCGGCGGGCGGCGAGGGCGACCGGGCGGCGGGCGAAGAGCCCGTCCCGGTCGTCGACGTGGTCGCGCACCTTCGCCGCCGCGAGCACCAGGGAGACGGCGGCCGCGAGCCGGGCCCCCTCGCCCCGGGCGACGGACGCGGTGCGCATCCCGCGCAGCGGGCAGGGTCCGGCCTGCCGCCGCCAGGCCCCGGCCCCGCCCGGCCGCTCGGCCTGAGCCTCCGTCAGGACGGATACCAGCAGACCGTCATAGTTCGTGACGACCCGGGCGAACTGCCCGTGATCGCCGCGCAGCGCCAGACAGAGGCCGCACAGATGGGCCATCCACTGGGTCTTGAGGTGCTCCCCGAGCCGATGACTACAGGGCCGGACGATTCCGAACAAGGCGACTCCCCCGTGCGCCGGATGACGAAGCGTCAACTGGGGCCGTCAACGTCGTCCGCCCGACGCGCCGCCGCCCAAGTGACCGTGAACGACGGCATCGTATCGAGCCCCCGTACGCCTTCTCGTTCACCCGTACGCACCTCCGGTCACCCAAACGCCGCGAAGAATCATATTTCACTCACCGTCAGCAGCTCGGGCCCGTACAGCCCTTGGGAACGCCGGGGCAACACCGTGTTGACTCTGCACCAGTACCGTCACGAAAACCCCGCGCGGCGACTATCCACTTGGCGCGGCATCCGCATCATGGATGAACATGGGGATGCAGGACATGCGGAACGCAGAGGAACCGCGGTGAGAGGAGGCGTCCATGGGATCGGTGCGCAAGGCGAGTGCCTGGCTTGGCCTCGTCGACGACAACGATGACGAGCGCTACTACGACGACGACTACGACGAGGGGCCCGAGCCCCCTGCGGGCGGCGCCGCCTGGGTCACCGACCCGCGCGTGAAGGTCGCCGAGGACAAGGCCGAGGAAGAGGACCGGCGGATCGGCACCGTGACCCCGGACAGCTTCCGCGACGCGCGCCGGATCGGGGAGATGTTCCGGGACGGCGTCCCGGTGATCATGAACCTCACGTCCATGGAGCCCGCCGACGCCAAGCGCGTCGTCGACTTCGCGGCGGGGCTCATCTTCGGTCTGCGCGGCTCGATCGACCGGGTCGCGAACCGGGTGTTCCTGCTGACCCCCGCGGACACGCAGATCGTGTCCGGCCGGGAGGCCAAGGTTCAGCAGGACGGTTTCTTCAACCAGAGCTGACCGTCGGGTGGGCGGTGCCGCAGCCCCGCCCACCCACGGTCAGACGGCCGCACCGGCCTCAGACGACGGAGGACTCGGTGCGGGACGAGCTGCGCGGAGCGGCGACCCCGGACCCCGGGCCCTCCTCCTCGCACTCCATCCGGCGCGGCAGCCACAGCGCGGCCAGCGCGCCGAGGAACAGCAGCACCGCGCTGACGATCAGGGTGACGTGCAGCCCGTGCACGAAGGCGGTCCGTGCGGCGTCGCGCAGTGCGGCGCCCGCCCTGCCGCCCAGGTCGCCGGCGATCTCGTACGCCTCCCCCAGCGAGTGCCCCGCGGCCGCGCTGGTCCTCCCGGACACTCCGGGGACCTGATCGAGACCGGGCGCGTACGCGGCGTTCATGACCGAGCCGAGCAGGGCGATGCCCATGCCGGCGCCCAGCTGGTACGAGGTCTCGCCGATGGCGGCGGCGCCCCCGGCGTCGTCGGCCGGCGCCTCGGTGAGCATCGACTCATAGGCCCCGAACAGCGTGCTCTGGAAGCCGAAGCCGAGCAGTATGAAGCCGAAGCCGAGCAGCCACGGCCGGTCCTCCTGCCCCATCAGACAGAGCAGCAGCACCGCGCAGGCCGTCAGCGCGAAGCCGGACGCCACCATGCCGCGCGGCCCGAAGCGGCGCAGGTTGGCGGAGCCGAGCACGCCCGCGGCCATCGCGGCGAAGGTGAGCGGCAGCATCCGCAGGCCGGTCTCCAGCGGGCTGAGCCGCAGCACCAGCTGGAGGTACTGGACGGCGATCAGCTCCAGGCCGACCAGCGCCAGCATCGCGATCACGATGCAGCCGACGGACGTCGAGAACGCGGCCCGCGCGAACAGCCGCATGTCGATCAGCGGGTGCTCGCGGCGGCGCTGACGCCGCACGAACAGCACCAGGAGCAGCACTCCGGCCAGGAACGGCAGCACCGCCTCGGGGGCGAGCAGGTCCCGCTCGGTGCCCCACTGCTTGATGCCGTACACGACACCGAGGACGCCCAGCGCGGCGAGCAGCGCCCCGGCCAGGTCCCACGGTCCGTCCGAGCGCCCCCTGGACTCGGGCACCAGGACACGGCACAGCGGCAGCATGACCGCCATCAGGGGGATGTTGATAAGGAAGACGGATCCCCACCAGTAGTGCTCGACGAGGAATCCGCCGAGGACGGGCCCGGTGGCGGCGCCGATCGCGGCGACGGCGGTCCACACGCCGATGGCGACGGCCCGCTCGTTCCGGTCGGGGAAGACGTCCCGCAGGATCGACAGCGTCGCGGGCATGATCATCGCGCCGCCGATGCCGAGCAGGGCGCGGGCGGCGATGAGCACCTGCGCGGTGTCGGAGAGGACGGCGAGCGCGGAGGCCGCGCCGAACAGGGCGTACCCGAGGAGCAGGATGCGGCGCCGGCCGACCCGGTCGCCGAGCGTGCCGAAGAGGATCAGCAGCGAGGCGCACACCAGCGGGTAGGCGTCGCCGATCCACAGCAGCTCGACCGAGGTCGGCCTGAGGTCCTCGGTGACCGAGGGCAGGGCGACGTAGAGGATGGTCGAGTCGAGCGCGACCAGCAGCAGGCTCGTGCACAGGACGACGAGGACGACCCAGCGATTGGTGCGGGCGCGCGTCGCGGCGAGCAGTCCGCGCAGCCGCCCGGCGGCCGTGCTCGTCCCGGACATGTGCGTACCTCCCAGTGGTCCTCGCGTTCGGCGGATCCGGGGGCTGGGGATGTCCCTCGGTCTCCGGTCGGGAGGAGTCGGCTCCCGGCCCCGCAGCGGTCAGGCGAGTGAGCCGTCAGAGTACGCGAGTTCGAGCCGGTCACACGTGGCGGGTCTCTCACGGACCGGGCCCGCGCGTGTGGCGTGCACCACTCGTGCACCACTCGTGCGCCACTCGTATGCCACTCGTGCGTCACGCGTACGCCGCCCACGCGGGCCGGGCGGCGTCCGGACCACGGGCGGCGACGGCCGATAATCGGGGCCGTGACGGACGATGATCGACAGGACCGGCCAGGACTGCGGCGGGCGGCCCCGGCCCTGCTGGGCTACGCGGCCGTGCGCGCCCTCGGCGTGCTCGTGCTGGCGCTGTGGAGCGCCGCCGCGGACAAGAGCTGGCTGACGCTGCTGACCGCCCGCTGGGACTCCCTCTGGTACACCCGGGTCGCCGCCCACGGCTACGGCTGGTCGGTGACGCTGCCCGACGGGAGCGTCCACTCGAACCTGGCGTTCTTCCCGCTGCTGCCGTGGCTGGAGCGGCTGGTGTCGGCGCTCACCCCGCTCTCGTACGGCACGGCGGGGATGGTCGTGAGCTGGCTCGCCTCGCTGGCGGCGGCGTGGGGGATCTACGCGGTCGGCGCCCGGGTGGCCGGGCGGCGGGCGGGCGTCTGCCTCGCGGTGCTGTGGGGCGCGCTGCCCATCGGGATCGTGGCGTCGATGGCGTACAGCGAGGCCCTGTTCACGGCGCTCGCGGCGTGGGGCCTGTACGCGGTCCTGCGCCGGCACTGGGTGACGGCCGGGCTGCTCGCCTCGCTGGCCGGGCTGACCCGGCCGATCGGCGCGGCCGTCGTGGCGGCGGTGTGGGTGGCGGCGGCGCTGTGGATGCGCCGGGAGCGGCGGGTGTCGTGGCGGTCGGTGGCCGGGGTGCTGCTCGCGCCGGTGGGCGCGGCCTCGTACGTGCTGTGGGTCGGCAACCGTACCGGTGGCGGACTGTTCGGCTACCTCGACGTCCAGGGGCAGTGGGGCAACGGCTTCGACGGCGGGCTGGCCTTCGCCCGGTTCGTCGCCGACCGGTTCACGTCGCTGCCCGGGGCGCTCGCCGGGACCGGGCTGATCGTCGGGGTCGTGCTCGTCCTGTGGCTGTACGTGACCGGGGCGCGCCGGGGACAGCCCGCGCCCCTGCTCGTCTACACCGGGATCGTGCTGGCACTGGCGCTGTGCTCGTCGGGCTACTTCGGCTCCAAGCCCCGGCTGATGCTGCCCGCGTTCCCGCTGCTGCTGCCGCCGGCGGTGGCCCTGGCCAGGTGGCACGCCCGGCGGCCCGCGGCGGCCTGGGCGCTGGGCGCTCTCGCGCTGATCTCGGCCGGGTACGGAGCGTTCTGGCTGAACGGCTCGGGGCCGCCGTGACCCGGCCCCGCCCGCTGCCGACCGGGCGGCGAATTCCGCGCCAGCGGGCGGTGAACGCATTGATAAGCGAACGAAAACCGGCCCGTTTAAACGATCACCGAATTCACGGGAACAGGACTCTCCGGTAATCGGAATCCGGGGAATAAACCCCGGGCTGAGATCAATCCCACATCACATCGTCATCACAAAGCCCCTGTTTCGAGGCGGTCCGCCACTCACCCGCTGTAGCGTCGATTGGGTGCGTACCGAACCAAACCTGACCCGCCGGGTCGAGCGGGTCTTCGCCCGGCTCGACCGAGAGCCCGAACGGCCGGCTCATGTGGACATGCCCCACATGAGCCGGCACCGCGTGGTGCTCCTGGGCCTGACGCTGTCCTTCTACCTCACGATCGTGGTGGCCGTGCTGGCCACGACCTGGCTGGTCGCGTTCGACTGGCAGGTCATGTTCTTCCGGCCGTACCAGCAGTGGCCGGAGATCCACGCGTTCCTGGACTACTGGGTGGTGCTGGGCCAGCGCGGCCCGACCGCCGTGATGGTGATGGCGTGGCTGGGCTGGCGCTCCTGGCGGCAGCACACGCTGCGGCCGCTGCTGATGTTCGGCGCGGCCCTGCTGCTGCTCAACGCCACGGTGGGCGCCGCCAAGTACGGCATGGGCCGCGCGGGCCCGCACTACGCCACCATGATCGGCTCGAACGAGATGTGGCAGGGCGGCGACATATTCCCCTCGGGCCACACGGCGAACGCCGTGGTGACGTGGGGCATTCTCGCCTACCTCGCCTCCACCCCACGGGCCCGCCGCTGGCTGTCCGCCGTCTCCGCGGTGATCTCCCTCAGCGTCGGCCTGACCACCGTCTACCTCGGTACGCACTGGCTGAGCGACGTGCTGCTGGGCTGGGCCGCCGGCCTGCTGATCCTGCTCGCGCTGCCCTGGTGCGAGCCGCTGGTCGCCAAGGTCGAGGCCCGGATCCTCGCGGTCCGCGACCGCGTCCGGATCCCCCGCCGGGGCGCCGAGCCGGCCGCCGAGCCGCTCCCGGCCCCCGCGCCGGCCCGCACGCGCGAGCCGGCCGGGCTGCCCAACCGCCCGGGGAGCCGCCCCTCGGCGCTGCTCCCCCAGGGCCCGCACACCCCTCGGGGCGAGCGCACCCCCGCCACCCCGGCGGGCAGCAGACGCCCCGCGGGCACGCGGGGATCCGCGCGCGCGGGCACGGCGGACCCCCAGCGGGCCTGAGACCCGCCCGGCGGGTCCCCCCGAGCAGCGGGGCCGGTACGCACAACCACCCCGCACGACGAAGGCCCCGGAGCCCATGGCTCCGGGGCCTTCGCGTGTCCGGACGGGGGCGGGCCGGACCCCTCACCCCTTCCAGCAGCGCGTCACGGTGCCGTCCCTGACCTCGAAGTTCAGCCGGCCCGCGCGGTACTCCATGGTGACGATCGCGCCCGGCGGCAACTGCCGGACGGTCGACCAGCCCCGGTCGTGGGCCTGCCGCTCGGCGCGCGCCGCGTCGAGACCGACGTAGCTGTCGGGGGTGTCCTGTGATCCCTGCGTGGGTGCCATGCAGCCCACCGTAGGCCGTGTCCCCGGGGGGCGCCAGGGCCGCCCGGATGCCCCGGTCGGACTGTCGTACTGTCACGCTTCCGTCACAAGATCACGACGGATCGCGACGCCGAGTTTCCGTCCGACTTCCTCACACGTTCGAGCGGTTCCTTAGTTCTTACACACTTCTTACGCGCTCCCCCGCACCCCGGGAAGAACCCCCCGGTACCCGCAATTCCGGCCGCCCGCACAAGAGAGGCGGCACCCGCCCCGGAGTAATTGCCGGGACGCCTTCGCGCCATTCACGGATATTCCGAATCCCGCGGTGCGGGCCGCGAGTTGAGGATGTCCGACAATTGCCTGTCCATGCCAGAAACCGGGGTACGCCCCCTGTCGCGGGGGTGGCCGCGCGAGCATCATGGCGTCAGTCCGAAGCAAGCCCGGGGCGCGGCGCGGCGAGGGGGCAGGCGATGGGAACGACCGGGGTGGCGGCCGGACCGGAGACGGCGGAGCGGGCCGGCGCGCGGCAGCCGGGCCGCATCGTGGTGGACTGGCTGACCACGACCGACCACAAGAAGATCGGCCATCTCTACCTGATCACGGCCTTCGCCTTCTTCCTGGTCGGCGGCGTCATGGCGCTGCTGATGCGCGCCGAGCTGGCCCGCCCGGGGCTCCAGGTGCTCTCCAACGAGGAGTACAACCAGCTCTTCACGATGCACGGCACGATCATGCTGCTGCTCTTCGCCACCCCGACGTTCGCCGGGTTCGCCAACGAGATCATGCCGCTCCAGATCGGCGCCCCCGACGTCGCGTTCCCGCGCCTGAACATGCTCTCGTACTGGCTGTTCCTCTTCGGCGGGCTGATCGTGCTGGGCTCGCTGGTGGTGCCGGGCGGGGCCGCCGACTTCGGCTGGTTCGCGTACGCGCCGCTGAACAGCCTGACCCGGTCGCCCGGTGTCGGCGCCGACCTGTGGATCATGGGGCTCGCGCTCGCCGGGTTCGGCACGATCCTGGGCTCGGTGAACTTCCTGACGACGATCATCGGGATGCGGGCCCCCGGCATGACCATGTTCCGGATGCCGATCTTCACGTGGAACACGCTGTTCACGTCGATCCTCGTGCTGCTCGCCTTCCCGGTGCTGGCGGCGGCGCTGCTGGTGCTGGAGGCGGACCGGCGGTTCGGGTCGGTGGTCTTCGAGCCGCAGAACGGGGGCGCGCTGCTGTGGCAGCACCTCTTCTGGTTCTTCGGCCATCCCGAGGTCTACATCATCGCGCTGCCCTTCTTCGGCATCATCAGCGAGATCATCCCGGTCTTCAGCCGGAAGCCGATCTGGGGCTACACGATGCTGGTCGGCGCGACCATGGCGATCACCGGCCTGTCGGTGGTCGTGTGGGCGCACCACATGTTCGTGACCGGCGGGGTGCTGCTGCCCTTCTTCTCGTTCATGTCGTTCCTCATCGCGGTGCCGACGGGCGTGAAGTTCTTCAACTGGACCGGCACCATGCTCAAGGGCTCGCTGTCCTTCGAGACCCCGATGCTGTGGTCGGTCGGCTTCCTGGTGACGTTCCTGTTCGGCGGGCTGACCGGCGTCATCCTGGCGTCGCCGCCGATGGACTTCCACGTCTCGGACACGTACTTCGTCGTCGCGCACTTCCACTACGTCGTCTTCGGCACCGTCGTCTTCGCGACGTTCGGCGGCTTCTACTTCTGGTGGCCGAAGCTGACCGGGAAGATGCTCGACGAACGGCTCGGCAAGATCCACTTCTGGACGCTGTTCATCGGCTTCCACACCACGTTCCTGGTCCAGCACTGGCTGGGCGCGGAGGGCATGCCCCGCCGGTACGCGGACTATCTGGCGGCGGACGGCTTCACGGCGCTCAACACGCTGTCGTCGATCGGCGCGTTCCTGCTCGGCCTGTCCACGCTGCCGTTCCTCTACAACATCTGGCGGACGGCCAAGTACGGCGCCAAGGTCGAGGTCGACGACCCGTGGGGCTACGGCAGGTCGCTGGAGTGGGCGACGGCGTGCCCGGCGCCCCGGCACAACTTCCTCACGCTGCCCCGGATCCGCTCGGAGTCCCCGGCGTTCGACCTGCACCACCCGGAGTTCGCCGCGTTCCAGGAGCATCCCCCGGAGTCGAAGACCGCCCTGGCGCACGGCCCGGACGGTCCCGCACCACGCTGAGCGCGACCGGCTAGGCCGTCGCGGCGCGCACCACCACGGCGAGGTCGTTGTCGTTCGTGTAGTACGGCTCGGCGGTCAGCTCCCGGCCCGCGACGACGACCGGGGTCACCGGGTAGGCGAAGATCGGCTTCTTGTCGGCGATGTCGTCGAGCAGCCGGGCCACCCGCACCTCGGGGCCGTCCTCGCCGCCGGGCCGCAGCCACAGGTCCCAGCGCCCCTCGGTCAGCTCGTCGTACGTGATCCGCAGGGTGAACTCGCACCCCTCGGCGTCCATTTCGGCGTGCAGCGCCGGGCCGTCGCCGCCGCGCTCGCGCACCTCGGCGCTCGCCTTGGCCGTGACCGGCGTGCCGTAGACCCGGCCGCGCACGCTCAGTTCGGTACCGGTGATGAGGAGTTCACCGGCCTCCGCGTGCGGGGCCCGGCGCCAGCTGCGGACCGACAGGTTGCCGTTCTTCGTGGCGTACGGGATGCGGACGGCCACGTGGCCGCGGGATCCGCTGGGCGCGCGGTCCACCAGCGAGCGCAGGTCGTTGACCCCGGGCACCAGCCGGACCGGGTCGCCCCCGGCGACCTCGGCGAACGCGTCCCAGCGTCCCTCGGCCAGCGCCACCCCTATCGGGAGCGAGGCGCGCAGCCGGCCCTCGCCGACCGGGGCGAGCGGCAGGCGCACCTCCTGGCCGCCGGCCCGCTGGACCAGGACCAGGTAGGCGGAGCCGGCCGCCCCGTGGTCGATGACGTCGAAGGTGAGGCCGCCGGCGGAGTCGGCGATGCAGTCGGCGCGGGGTGCCATGAGGACGGTCCTGTCGTCAGACGCGAACGTCGGTGCGGGCGTGGCCAACGATGTCATGCGGTGCGCCCCTTCCCCGGGGACTTGAACAGGGTGCGGCCGGCGTCACGGACGACGTAGGCGCCGCCGAGCAGGGAGCCGCGGGTGCGGTGCAGCAGGCCGCCGGAGCCGCCGCGGCCGGTCAGCGAGCCGAAGAGCGACTCGTAGCGCTCGGCGATCCGGGCCGGGTCGAACCGCTCGGAGCTGGTGAGGGCGCGGGCCGCCATCTCCTGGCGCCGCTTGTCGTCGTTGATGAGTTCCAGCAGGCCGCCGGCGATCGCGTCGACGTTGCCGACCTCGACCAGCCGGCCGTCGATCCCGTCGTCGATGATCTCGCCGGGCCCGTGCGGGCAGTCGGTGGCGACGACCGGGAGCCCGCAGCGCATGGCCTCGACGATGGTCATGCCGAACGACTCGAAGGTCGAGGTGACGGCCGCGACGGAACCTTTCGCCCATTCCGGCTCGATCGGGTTGGCCGGGCCCATGAGGAAGACGTGGTTGTAGAGCCCGAGTTCGTCGATGAGGGCGCGGAGTCTGTCCTTCTGGCGGCCCGCGCCGTAGATCCGCAGCCGCCAGTCGGGGCGCTCGGCGCGCACCTTGTCGAAGGCCCTGATCAGCAGGTCGTACCGCTTCACGGGGGCGAGCCGCCCGGCGGCCACGACCCACTTGGCGTCACCGTCGGCGGGGGTGACGCCCGGGGCGGGCACCGGGTTGGACATGGCCTCGATGCGGACGCCGGGCAGCCGCATCCGGTCGCGGTAGGCGCGGGCGTCGGCCTCGGTGGTCGTGGTGAGGGCGTCCAGACGCGGGTAGACCTTGCGCAGCTGCCGCAGCAGGCCCGGCGGGTGGGTGTCGAGCGTGAGGTGCTCCTGGCCGACGCGCAGCGGGCCGCGCCGGGTCTGCGTGGCCAGGTGCACGTTGAGCCCGGGCCGGGTGCCGACGACGACGTCCGCCCCGGTGCTCCCGAGGTACTCGGCGATGCGCCGGTCGGTGAGCGCGCTGTACTGCTCGTAGCGGCCCTCGTGGCGCGGGAAGACCGCGGCGGGCGCCGCGAACTCCGGGTCGGCGCCGTCGTAGCCCGGCGCGTCCTTGCGGATGTCGACCAGATGACGCAGCCGGACGCGCTGGTCAGGCGCGAACACCGGCTCGTCGCGGTGCCGGAAGACCGACACCACTTCCACGTCGTGCTGCTCGGCCAAGGTGTTGGCGAGGTTGTACGTGGTGCGGATCGTCCCTCCGATCCCATATGCATTGTGAATCAGAAAAGAAATCTGCATGTGTCCCCGTATCCCACCATTCCGCGCGGACAGTCCGGACCGTCGGTTCTGTCGGTTCGATCCGTGTCCTCCGCCTACCAGATGGTTAGACAGAGATGCCCCGCCCAGGGTTGTTCCTCATCATCATCTTGTTCCAGAACAGTTGCCTTATTGGTAGGCAATATGAGGAACCATTTGGCCACTTTGTCCATCAGGGCCGCATCGTGGCTGGTGAGGAAGTTGCGGAGCGTCAAAACGCGTGTCGCCCACGTCACCGCCGCGGGTGACCCCGCGACGCCTTCCTCCGCTTCTCCGGGACGGAGAGCATCGTTCCCACGTTCAGCAGGTCGGGGTGCGGACCCACCAGGTCCCGGTTCGCCGCGTAGAGCGCCTGCCAGCCGCCCTTCACCTTCAGGCGGCGGGCGATCGACGTCAGCGTCTCCCCGCGCTGCACCACGTGGACCCGGCCCCGGAGCCGGTACTTCTTCGCGCAGGCGGGCCAGGCGCGCCAGCCCTGGGTGCGCAGCACCTCCTCGGCGACCTGGATCTGTTCGGCGCGGGTGGCGAGGTCGGCGCGCGGCGCGTACGCGAGGCCGCCGTGCTCCTTCCAGGTCGGCTGCCAGATCTGGAGCCCGCCGTAGTAGGAGTTGCCGGTGTTCGCGTCCCAGTGGCCGCCGCTCTCGCACTGGGCGAGGCAGTCCCACGGCCAGTCGCCCTTGACGCAGGCGTCGGGCTTGCGGACGGTCCGCGCGGCGGGCGCGGCGCCCTGGGCGGGCGCGGGCGCGGCGGTCACGGCGAGCAGCGAGGCGAGCAGGGCGCAGGACGCCGGGAGCAGCGAGGGCAGCGGACGCATCGCGTCACGCTAAGCAGCGGGCCGGGACCGGTCCGCCGTGCCGCGCCGCGCGGGCCCCGGGCCCACCCGGTCGGCGGACCAGGCGGACGGGACCCGCTGCCCTTACCGAAGGTAACAGCACCTTCACGCCACCCGCTTCATGAGCTGATTTCAGGATTTGTCGACCTGGCGCCTCATCGGCATATGGCCTTCCACCTGCTCAACGCGCTGGCCGTGAAGGCCAGTTGGCGGGGA
The DNA here is from genome assembly GCF_044750685.1 of Streptomyces sp. NPDC088785. Taxonomy (NCBI): domain Bacteria; kingdom Bacillati; phylum Actinomycetota; class Actinomycetes; order Kitasatosporales; family Streptomycetaceae; genus Streptomyces; species Streptomyces sp. NPDC088785. The sequence continues at coordinate 38,823 of NZ_JBIVKH010000018.1, read as the reverse complement.
ACGGCGGGTTCCGGGGTGGCTCGCGCGATGCGCGCCGGATGGGTGAATTCTGTTCGGTTCCGGGCGTGACCCCGGCCGCGGATCACCCGTTGTCCCTTCATCAGCACTCTCTGTCCCCGTGTCCGCGCTCGCGTGCGGGGGCGACCGACCCTTGAGGAGCCACCCGTGCCGCGCTTGCTCGACGTCAGCGACGACGTACGCGCCGAGATCGGCGACGAAGAAGCCGACCGGCTGCTCGCCGGGGGCAACGCCCCGGGCAGCTACGACTGCACGTCCTGCCGCACCGCGGGGGACTCGGAACAGGAGCACACCAGCACCGTCCTGTTCGTCGGTGACGAGACCGCCGTACTGGCCTTCGCGCACGCCGGCTGCCTGCCCTCGCAGGTCGTCCGGGTCGCCGAGGACCAGTTGCAGGGCGCCGTCCGCTCCGTCGCCGGGTCCCCCGACGAGATCCCCGGCGCCGCGCCGTCCCAGGCCGTGCTCGGTGTGACCAGCGGTCTCGTCCTGATCGCGGGCGACCTGCACCCGGCGCTCGTCGTGGAGCCCACCGGGCCGATCGCCCGCCCCGGCAGCGACTCGGGCGACGACTTCCTGCCGCTCCTGATCGAGCAGGGCTACATGCCCGTCACCGGCCTGGAGGAGGCGCCCCGCACCCTCGAAGGCTGGTCGGTGCTGCTCGCCATGGGCCAGCTGCACGCCGTGCTCCAGCCCGGCACCGGCGGCGCCCCCTCCCAGGTCGCCTGGTGGCAGGCGCACCAGCCGCTGGTCGTCACCGAGGGCTGGCGGGCCGCCGCCAACAAGACGCAGACCGTGCTCGTCTTCGCCGCCCCCGCCGGTTCGATCGGCCGGCAGCCGCGCGAGGACCTGCTGCGCGACGCCCTCGACAAGGCGGCGGCGAACGGCCGGCTGGTCGCCGCGGCGCTGCCGCTTGCGGGCACCTGAGCCCGGCCGCACCCCGTAGGACCGACGGCCCGGACCCGTACGCATGCGCCGCCCACCCTCCTGAAGCCTTGGAAAAGCCGAGGCCAAGGGCGCATCCGTAGCGGATCCGGGTCGTTGGCACCTACGTGCACCCATACGACCCCAGCATGTCCGGACGGCGTCAGCCGTACCCGAGCCAGATCCCGTCGATGCGCCCCGCGGAGGACCACCAGAGCAGCCAGCCGAGCGGCCACGCGGGCGGCCACTCGACCGGCTACGCGGGCGTCCCCTCGGCCACGCCCATCTACGACGCCCTCTACGCGGAGTACCGCAGGTCCTTCCGGGCGCTGCCCGGCGACCGCAGCGGCGAGGAGGATCTCGGGTTCACCGGCTTCGGCGGCGGTCCCTACGGCGCACGCCACCACACCCCGTACTACCCGGCGGCCCACCAGTACCAGCACTGGCAGCCGCAGGCCCCGCAGACGAACGGGCGGCACCACGGCCACGGAGGTCACCTCCCGGCCGCGCTGCCGCCCGCTCCGCGCCGCGAGCACTGAGGCCCCGGCGCGACGGATCCGCTACTTCTTCCTGCCACGCTTCTCGCGCACGCGGACGGAGATGTGGATCGGCGTTCCCTCGAAGCCGAACTCCTCGCGCAGCCGGCGCTCCACGAACCGGCGGTAGCCGGCCTCGATGAAGCCGGAGGCGAACAGCACGAACCGCGGCGGCTTCGTACCGGCCTGCGTCCCGAACAGGATGCGGGGCTGCTTGCCGCCGCGGACCGGGTGCGGGTGCGCGGCGACCAGCTCGCCGAGGAAGGCGTTCAGCCGCCCGGTCGGCACCCGGGTCTCCCAGCCGTCCAGCGCCGTCTCGATCGCCGGGACGAGCTTCTCCATGTGGCGGCCGGTCCGCGCCGACACGTTGACCCGGGGCGCCCACGCGATCTGCGCCAGCTCGGTGTCGATCTCGCGCTCCAGGTAGTAGCGGCGCTCCTCGTCGAGGGTGTCCCACTTGTTGAACGCGACGACGATCGCACGGCCCGCCTCGACCGCCATCGTCACGATCCGCTGGTCCTGGATGGAGATGGACTCGGAGGCGTCGATCAGGATGACCGCGACCTCCGCCTTCTCCACGGCGGCGGCGGTGCGCAGCGAGGCGTAGTAGTCGGCGCCCTGCTGGAGGTGGACGCGCTTGCGGATGCCCGCCGTGTCGACGAACTTCCAGGTGACGCCGCCCAGCTCGATCAGCTCGTCGACCGGGTCGCGGGTGGTGCCCGCCAGCTCGTTGACGACGACGCGGTCCTCGTTCGCCACCTTGTTGAGCAGCGAGGACTTGCCGACGTTCGGCCGGCCGATCAGCGCGATGCGGCGCGGGCCGCCGGTGCCGACGCCGCCGAACGTCTGCTGCGGCGCCTCGGGCAGCGCCTCCAGGACGGCGTCCAGCATGTCGCCGGTGCCGCGGCCGTGCAGCGAGGAGACCGGGTGCGGCTCGCCGATGCCGAGCGACCACAGGGCGGTGGCGTCGGCCTCGCCGGACGGGCCGTCGACCTTGTTGGCGCAGAGCACCACCGGCTTCTTCGCCTTGCGCAGCAGCCGGACGACGGCCTCGTCGGTGTCCGTGACGCCGACCGTGGAGTCGACCACGAAGACGACGGCGTCGGCGGTCTCGATCGCGTACTCGGCCTGCGCGGCCACCGACGCGTCGATGCCGAGCACGTCCTGCTCCCAGCCGCCGGTGTCGACGACCTTGAAGCGGCGGCCCGCCCACTCGGCCTCGTAGGTGACGCGGTCGCGGGTGACGCCCGGCTTGTCCTCGACGACCGCCTCGCGGCGGCCGATGATGCGGTTCACCAGGGTCGACTTGCCGACGTTCGGGCGGCCGACGACGGCGAGCACGGGCAGCGGGCCGTGGCCCGCCTCCTCGATGGCGCCCTCGACGTCCTCGATGTCGAAGCCCTCTTCGGCGGCGAGCTCCATGAACTCCGCGTACTCCGCGTCGCCGAGCGCCCCGTGCTCGTATTCCGGGGAGTCCTCGGGCTGGATCTGGTCGTTCATGAAGTCCGTACCTCGTCGTTCATTCGTGGTGATCGGTGGGCCGCCGTGTCGTGTACCGCGGTCCACTACTGAAAGTCTCGCTCAGCGCCCGGTCAGGCGCCTGGCGTCCGCCAGGTGGGCGGTGAGCCGCCCCTGGACGCGCACGGTCGCCTCGTCGAGGGCCCTGCGCGTACGCCGTCCGCTGCCGTCGCCCGCCTCGAAGGGGTCGCCGAAGACGACGTCCACCCTGCTGCGCAGCGGGGGCAGCCCCTTTATCAACCGTCCGGGCCGCTCCGTGCTTCCCAGCACGGCCACCGGGACGATCGGCGCCCCGCCGCGCACGGCGAAGTACGCCAGTCCGGCGCGCAGCGACGCGAAGTCGCCGTCACCGCGGGTGCCCTCGGGGAAGATGCCGAGCACTCCGCCGTCCTTCAGCACGCCGAGGGCGCGGGTGACGGCGGTGCGGTCGGTGCCGGAGCGGTCGACCTTCAGCTGGCCGATGCCTTCGAGGAAGGTGCCGAGCGGCCCGATGAACGCCTCCCGCTTGATCAGGAAGTGCGTCGGGCGCGGGGCGACGCCCATGACCATGGGGCCGTCCACGTTGTGGGAGTGGTTCACGGCGAGGATCACCGGGCCGGCGGCGGGCACCCGCCACGACCCGAGGACGCGCGGCTTCCACAGCCCGTACATCAGGCCGACGCCGATCCGCCGCCCGACCTCGGCACCCCGTACCGACGGCGCGTCCGTCACTTCGCGGCCCGCTTCTCCTCGACCAGCGTCACGACGCACTCGATGACCTGCTGGAGCGTGAGCTCGGTGGTGTCCACCTCGACGGCGTCGTCGGCCTTGGCCAGCGGCGACGTCTTGCGGCTGGAGTCCGCCCGGTCCCGGGCGACCAGGGCCTCCTGGGTCGCCCTGACGTCCGAGCCCTTCAGCTCGCCGGAGCGGCGGGCGGCGCGGGCCTCGGGCGAGGCGGTGAGGAAGATCTTGAGGTCGGCGTCGGGCAGCACGGTCGTGCCGATGTCCCGGCCCTCGACGACGATGCCGGCCCCGGCGCCCTTGGCGATGGAGCGTTGCAGGTCGGTGATGCGGGCGCGCACCTCGGGCACCGCGCTGACGGCGCTGACCTTCGAGGTGACCTCGGTGGTGCGGATCGGGCCGGCGACGTCCGTGCCGTCCACCGTGATGGTGGGGGCGGCCGGGTCGGTGCCGGAGACGATGTCGGCCTTGCCGGCGACGGCGGCGATCGCCGTCGGATCGGTCAGGTCGACGTCGTTGTTCACCATCCACCAGGTGATGGCCCGGTACTGGGCGCCGGTGTCCAGGTAGCTCAGACCGAGCTGCGCGGCGACGGCCTTCGAGGTGCTGGACTTGCCCGTGCCGGAGGGTCCGTCGATCGCGACGATGACAGCTGCCGGGGTTTCCATGGGTGACGAACGCCTTTCTCAGTGCACGGGGGCATGCGTACGGGGCGCGGACACGCCCCGCACAAGGTTACTGGCTCCGGCAGCCGCCTTTTACTGGCGCATGGCCCAGCCCCGCTCGCGCAGGGACGCGGCCAGTTTCGGGGCGGCGGCGGGCTGCACCATGAGCTGCACGAAACCGGCCTGCTGCCCGGTCGCGTGCTCGATGCGGACGTCCTCGACGTTGACCCCGGCCGCGCCGGCGTCGGCGAAGATGCGGGCCAGCTCGCCGGGCTGGTCGGAGATGAGCACGGCGACGATCTCGTACGCGGCCGGGGCGGCGCCGTGCTTGCCGGGCACCCGGGCCTGCCCGGCGTTGCCCCGGCGGAGCATGGTCTCGACGCCCTCGGCGCCCTCGTGCCGCTTGGCGTCGTCGGCGGACTGCAAGGAGCGCAGGGAGCGGACGGTCTCCTCCAGGTCGCCGGCGACCGCGGCGAGCAGGTCGGCGACCGGGCCGGGGTTCGCGGACAGGATGTCGATCCACATCTGCGGGTCGGACCCGGCGATCCGGGTCACGTCGCGGATGCCCTGGCCGCAGAGCCGGACGGCGCTCTCCTCGGCGTTCTCCAGGCGGGCCGCGACCATGGTGGAGACCAGGTGCGGCATGTGGGAGACGAGGGCGACGGCCCGGTCATGGGCGTCGGCGTCCATGACGACGGGGACGGCGCGGCACAGGGCGACCAGTTCGAGGGCGAGGTTCAGGACCTCGGTGTCGGTGTCCCGGGTCGGGGTGAGCACCCAGGGGCGGCCCTCGAAGAGGTCGGCGGTCGCGGCGAGCGGTCCGCTGCGCTCGCGGCCGCTCATCGGGTGCGTACCGATGTACGACGTCAGGTCGAGCCCGAGGGCCTCCAGATCGCGGCGCGGGCCGCCCTTGACGCTGGCGACGTCCAGGTAGGCGCGGGCCGCGCCGGCCCGCATGACGGCGGCCAGCTGGGGGGCGACGTGGGCGGGCGGCACCGCGACGACGCACAGGTCGACGGCGCCCTCGGGCGGCGCGTCGGTGCCGGCGCCGAGCGCGGCGGCCGTGCGGGCCTGTGCCTGGTCGTGGTCGGCGAGGTGCACGGTGACCCCGCGCGAGGCCAGGGCGAGGGCGGCGGAGGTGCCGATCAGGCCGGTGCCGATAACGAGTGCGGTTCTCACTGGGCGATGTCCTTGCGGAGTGCGGCCGCGGCACCGAGGTACACGTGCGCGATCTCGGACTTGGGCAGGTCGGTCTCGATGTGGGCGAGGAGGCGCACGACGCGGGGCATGGCGCCCGCTATCTCCAGTTCCTGGGCGCAGATCAGCGGCACGTCGGCCAGTCCTTCGACGCCGAGTCTGCGGGCGGCGGCCGCCGGGAAGTCGGAGTGCAGGTCGGGCGTGGCCGTGAACCAGACGGAGATCAGGTCGTCCGCGGTCAGACCGTTGCGTTCCAGGACCTCGGTGAGCAGCTCACCGACCTGCCGGCCCATGTGGTCGGCCGCGTCCCGCTCCAGCTGGACGGCGCCCCGGACCGCTCGTACCGCCACGACGGTGCTCCTTGCCTGTGTTGCGTGTGTCTTGCGCACCAGCGTAATTGGGCCCGCACGCACGGGTGCGCGGCGCCCGTCTGCCGAGACGGGGCCGCGCACCGGTGCGCCGGGCCGCGGTGGGGCGGCTCAGAGCTTCTGCTGCTTCGCCAGCTCCTCCAGGGAGACGGCCGGCACCTGCCCGTCGGGGGTGATCCGGTCGACGAGCTGCGGCAGCTCCTGGGCCACCTGGTCGGCGACCTGGTCGCGGCTGAGGCCCGCGTCGGCGGCGGCCCGGTCGAGGGTCTCGTCGGGGACGGCCTGCTTGACCTGGTCGGCGTCGAGCGGCTGGTTGCTGCCCGTGCCGACCCACGAGTCGAGCTGCTCCTGGCTGACCAGGCCGGACTTCGTGATCAAGTCCATCAGCCCGCCGAGCGGGTTGGAGCCGCCCGCCGCGGCGGCGCTCCCGCCGGACTTGCCGCCCAGGACGGAGCCGAGGACCTGGCCGAGGATCTTGCCCGTGCCGGACGAGCCGCCCTGGCCGCCTCCGCCGAGGAGACCGCCGAGCAGACTTCCGAGATCGTTGCCCGCCATCGTGGTGTGCCTTTCGGTGCGGTGCGTGCGCAAACGCGAACCACCTCAATGTCACCCGAAGCGCACCGGTGCGCCACTCGGCCGGGTGGTGCACCGCCGGTACGCGCCCGGCCGTCCCACCGGCCCCGGGGCAATGCGACCACGCGGGACGGACGGGCGGCCTACGCTCACCGCATGCACCCGCACGACCTGGTCCGCGACCACACGATCTACGCCTGTGTGATGGGCTCGCGCGCCTTCGGCCTGGCCACCGAGGACAGCGACACGGACCGCCGGGGGGTGTACGCGGCGCCGGCCCCGCTGTTCTGGCGGTTCGACAAGCCGCCGACGCACGTCGACGGGCCGGCCGACGAGCAGTTCTCCTGGGAGCTGGAGCGCTTCTGCGCCCTGGCCCTGCGCGCCAATCCGAACATCCTGGAGTGCCTGCACTCCCCCCTGGTCGAGGTGCTGACCCCGGCGGGCGAGGAGCTGCTCGCGCTGCGCGGGGCGTTCCTGTCCCGCCGCGCGCACCGGACGTTCGCCCGGTACGCGGACGGGCAGCGCAGGAAGCTCGAGGCCGACGTCCGCGTCCACGGCGCCCCGCGCTGGAAGCACGCGATGCACCTGCTGCGGCTGCTGGCCTCCAGCCGCGACCTGCTGCGCACCGGCGAGCTGCGGATCGGCGTGGGCCCGGACCGTGACGCGCTGCTCGCGGTGAAGCGGGGCGAGGTGCCGTGGGCGGAGGTGGACCGCCGGATGGCCCGGCTGGCCGAGGAGGCGGACGCGGCGGCGGACCGCTCCCCGCTGCCGCCGGAGCCGGACCTGCCCCGCGTCGAGGACTTCCTGGTCCGCACCCGCCGGGCCTCGGCCCGGGACTGACCGCCGCCGGTCCCCCGCCGGACCCCGGTCAGTCCCCCAGGCGGGCCCGCACCACGAAGTCGTGCAGGGCGTCGTACGCGGTCGGGGCGTCGGCCAGCTTCGAGGCGGCCTGTGCCTCGTCGAGACGGATGTGCAGCGCCTCGACGTCGGCCTCGGCCCGGCTCGGGTCCACCGGCGCCGGCCCGTGCTCGGCCGCCGCCTTCGCCTCGATCAGCGCGGGCAGGTAGTCCGGCCCGAGGCCCACCTCGCCGTACAGCGTCGGCAGGTCGGCCTGGATCTCGCCGGTGCGCATCAGGTGGATGCCGGTGAGCAGCACCCGGAACGTGTACAGCAGCGGCTTCAGCTCGCCGGTCTTCGCGTACAGCCGCCACTGGGTGCCCGCGAACCCCCGGTAGTGGTGGGCGTGGTGCCGGGTGACGACGCCCCGCGCGAGGGCGGCGAGTTCGCGGTGCGCGGCGCCGGTGTGCACGACGAGCGGGGACAGCAGCTGTTCCAGCACGTATCCGTTGCGGCGGAGCATGAGGCGGACGAACGTGCGCAGGTCGTGCGTGACGAGGTCCATCTCGGTCCCGTCCTGCCACCACATCCGCGACCGGGTCTCCTCCGGCTCGCGCAGTCCCACCAGCGCCTCGGCGGGCAGCAGGTGCACGCCGCGCAGGTCGACGTCCGAGTCGTGGGACGGGAACCCGTACAGGTGCGCGCCGGAGACGGTCGCGAAGAGCAGCGGGTCGGGCTCCGCGGCGACCACGGCGGTCAGGTCCACGGAGGCGGGCAGCAGGGCGTTCTCGGTCATCCGCCCATGCTCCCCGACCCCGTGCGCGGGCCCCACCGAATTATCCGGCGGCGGCCCGCTCAGGCGGCGTCCCAGCGCTTGCCCAGGGCGAGCAGTTCGTCGCGGTGCTCGATCCGCTCGACCCAGGGCGCGGGCCAGGCGCCGGCGCCGAGCCGCGCCCCGGCGAACGCTCCGGCCAGCGCCGCGACGGAGTCGGAGTCGCCGGAGGTGCAGGCGGCCCGGCGCAGCGCGAGCACGGGGTCGTCGACGAACAGCAGGAAGCACAGCAGTCCGGTGGCGAGGGCCTCCTCGGCGATCCAGCCGGCGCCGGTGGCGAGGCAGGGGTCGATCTCCGGATTGGCGTCGCGCAGGGCGCGCTCCAGGCGGCCGAGGGCGTCCAGGCACTCGTCCCAGCCGCGCGCGATGAACTCCTCGGGGCCCGGGTCCTGCCCGCGCCGCCACAGGTCGCCGAGCCAGCGCTCGTGGTACCGGGTGCGGTTCTCCAGCGCGTGGCTGCGCAGCCGGCCGACCAGACCGGTGGGATCGGCGCCCTGCGCGAGGAGGTGCACGGCCCGCGCGGTCAGGTCGCTCGCGGCGAGCCCGGTCGGGTGCCCGTGGGTGAGCGCGGCCTGCAACTGGGCGGCTCCCGAGCGCTGTTCGTCGTCCAGGCCCGGTACGAGGCCGAGCGGCGCGACCCGCATGTTGGCGCCGCAGCCCTTGGAGTGGATCTGGCTGGCGTCGCGCCAGTCGCGCGCGGGGTCCTCCAGGAGGTCGCAGGCGCGCAGGCAGGTGTTGCCGGGGGCGCGGTTGTTGTCGGGCGAGCGGTTCCAGGCGATGAACTCGCGGCGCAGCGCCTCGGCGTACTCGGCCGGGGAGTCGGGGGCACCGGCCCGCGCCACGGCGAGCGCCATCTGGGTGTCGTCGGTGATCCAGGCGACGGGCCCGGGCAGCTCCATCTCGCGCCAGGGCCCGCACTTCGCGAGGATCGCCGGTACGTCGTTGAACTCGGTCGGGAACCCGAGCGCGTCCCCGAGCGCCAGTCCGAGCAGTGATCCGGTGGCGGCGCGCCCGATCACGGCGAGACCCCCTTCTTCGCGTCGGGCACCGGCTCGGGCGCGGGCCGCAGCAGCGGCGGGTGGAGGGATCCGGCGCCGCCGGCCCGGTAGAGGGCGGCGGGCTTGCCGCGGCCGCCGGTGAGCCGGGAGGCGCCGGGGACCTGGGCGACGAAGCCGGGGGTGGCGAGCACCTTGCGGCGGAAGTTCGCCGGGTCGAGTTCGGTGCCCCACACCACTTCGTAGACCTGCCGCAGCTCGCCGAGGGTGAACTCGGGCGGGCAGAAGGCGGTGGCCAGGCAGGTGTACTCCAGCTTGCCGCCGATCCGGTCGTGGGCGTCGGCGAGGATCCGGTCGTGGTCGAAGGCGAGCGGGCCGTAGGCGCCGCCCGCCCCCTCCTCGTACGGCAGCCAGGCGGCCCGGGCCGCGTCGCCGCCGCCCTGGGCCTGCGGCGCGTCCGGCACCAGGGCGGCGAAGGCGACGGAGACGACGCGCATCCGGGGGTCGCGGCCCGGCTCGCTGTAGGTGCGCAGCTGCTCCAGGTGGAGCCCGGCGACGTCGTCGAGGCCGGTCTCCTCGGCCAGCTCGCGCCGGGCCGCCTCCTCCGCGGCCTCGTCGGGCTCCAGGAAACCGCCGGGCAGCGCCCACTGTCCCGCGTACGGCTCCTGGCCGCGCTCGACGAGCAGAATGTGCAGCCGCCCGGATCTGAGTGTGAAGACAGCCAGATCGACGGTGACGGCGAACGGTTCGTAGGCGTACTTGTCGTAGCCCTGCACGGACATGCGGCGACCCCCTCCCTTATTAGTCCAATCGACTTTAAAGGAGGGGGTCGCCGACGACAACCCCTTGCGGGAGTCCGGTCTACAGGTCGACTTCCTTCATCAGCATGCCGACCTCGGTGTTCGACAGGCGGCGCAGCCAGCCCGACTTCTGGTCGCCCAGGGTGATCGGGCCGAAGGCGACGCGGACCAGCTTGTCGACCGGGAACCCGGCCTCGGCGAGCATCCGCCGCACGATGTGCTTGCGGCCCTCGTGCAGGGTGACCTCGACCAGGTAGTTCTTGCCGGTCTGCTCGACGACGCGGAAGTGGTCCGCCTTCGCGTACCCGTCCTCCAGCTGGATGCCGTCCTTGAGCTGCTTGCCCAGGTCGCGCGGGATCGGGCCCACGATGTGCGCGAGGTAGACCTTCTTCACGCCGTACTTCGGGTGCGTGAGGCGGTGCGCCAGCTCACCGTGGTTGGTGAGCAGGATGACGCCCTCGGTCTCGGTGTCGAGCCGGCCCACGTGGAACAGCCGCGTCTCGCGGTTGTTCGTGTAGTCGCCGAGGCACTGGCGGCCCTCGTTGTCCTCCATGGTGGAGACGACGCCCGCGGGCTTGTTCAGGACGAAGAACTGGTACGACTGCGTGGCCACGGTCAGGCCGTCGACCTTGATGACGTCCTTCTCGGTGTCGACGCGCATGCCCTGCTCCAGGACGATCTCGCCGTTGACCTCCACGCGGGCCTGCTCGACCAGCTCCTCGCAGGAGCGCCGCGAGCCGTAGCCGGCCCGGGCCAGCACCTTCTGGAGCCGCTCGCCCTCCTGCTCGGCGCCGGGGAAGGTCTTGGGGAGGTTCACCTTCGGCTTGCCCGCGTACCGCTCGCGGTTGCGCTCCTCGGCCCGCGCCTCGTACTCGCGCGAGGTCGCCGGGACCCAGCGCCCGCGGCCCTGTGCGGGCTGCTGCCCGCGCTTGGGGCCGCCCTTGGCACCGCCGCGCGCCGAGGCGCCGCGGCCCGTCTTCGGGCCGTCCTGCGTGCCGCCGGGGCCCACGTCGTAACGCCGCTCCTCCGGGCGCGGCCGCTTCGGGCGCTCGTTGCCGCCCTGCTTGTCGTCGCGGTCGTTGCCGGCGCCGCGGTGGTTGCCCCGGCCGCCGCCACTCCCGCCGCGGCCGCCGCTGTTGCCACCACGGCTCCCGCCGTTGTTTCCGCTGCTGTTCCTGCCGCTGCTGCTTCGCATCAAATTTCCGTTAGTCGGCTGTGTGCTCGGTGTGCTCCGGACCCGGCGCATCGGGTGCGTCCGGGTCGAAGGACGGAACCCCTTCCAGCGTGTCCGCCTCGATCGCGTCCGCCTCGGGGAGGAAGGGCGCGAGCTCCGGCAGCTCGTCCAGGCCGCGCAGGCCCGTCCGCTCCAGAAAGTAGTTCGTCGTCCTGTACAGGATCGCACCTGTTTCGGGTTCCGCGCCCGCCTCCTCCACCAGACCCCGCTGGAGCAGGGTCCGCATGACCCCGTCACAGTTCACCCCGCGCACGGCGGAGACCCGGGACCGGCTGACCGGCTGGCGGTACGCGACCACGGCCAGGGTCTCCAGGGCGGCCTGGGTCAGCCGGGCGATCTGCCCGTCCAGGACGAAGCCCTCCACGGCGGCCGCGTAGGCGGGCCGGGTGTAGAACCGCCACCCGCCGGCCACGAGCCGCAGCTCGAAGCCGCGCCCCTGCACGGTGTACTCGTCGGCGAGGGCCCGCAGGGCGTCCGCGACGGCCCGCCGGGGCCGCCGCAGGATCCGGGCGAGGTGCTCCTCGGTGGCCGGCTCGTCGACGACCATGAGCACGGCCTCCAGCGCGGGTTTGAGGTCGAGCCCCTCGACACCGGTCGCGGCGTCCACACTCATCGCGCACTCTCCTTGTCGTCGCCGACGGGCTCGGGGGCCCGGTCGAACTCGTCGGTCACCACCGGGCGCCCGTCGCCGTCACCGCCGGTCCACCGCACGAGCAGCTCGCCCAGCGCGGTCTCCTGGTCCAGCGCGACGGCCTTCTCGCGGTACAGCTCCAGGAGCGCCAGGAACCGGGCGACGACGGTGAGGGTGTCGTCGGTGTCGGCCACCAGCTCCCGGAAACTGGCCTCGCCCCGCTCCCGCAGCCGCGCCATGACCACGTCCGCCTGTTCCTGGACGCTCACCAGCGGGGCGTGGATGTGCTCGACGTACACCTGCGGCTTCGGCCGGGGCTGCATCGCCTTGACCGCGAGCCGGGCGAACCCCTCGGCGCCGATGCTGATGACGACGTCGGGCAGCAGTTCGGCGTGGTGCGGCTCCAGGCCGACGGTCCGCGGGTAGCGGCGGCCCTCCTCGTCCATCCGCCGGACGAGGATGTCGGCGATCTCCTTGTACGCGCGATACTGGAGCAGCCGGGCGAAGAGCAGGTCGCGGGCCTCCAGGAGCGCGAGGTCGGCCTCGTCCTCGACCTCGGCGGCGGGCAGCAGCCGGGCGGCCTTCAGATCGAGCAGGGTGGCGGCGACGACGAGGAACTCCGTCGTCTGGTCCAGGTCCCCGTCGGGGCCCATGGCGCGGATGTACGCCATGAACTCGTCGGTGACCTTCGACAGCGCGACCTCGGTGACATCGAGCTTGTGCTTCGAGATCAGCTGGAGGAGCAGGTCGAAGGGCCCCTCGAAGTTGGCGAGCCGGACCGTGAAGCGCCCGTCGTCCACGACCTCGTCCACCGGACCGGCGGCCTCGGGAGGAGCGACGGCTTCAGGAGGAGCCACGGCGTCAGGAGAAGCGGCGGGACCGGCCGGATCCGCCGGGGCGGCGGCGGCCGGAGCGGCGGGCTCGGCGGCCCCGGGCTCCGCCTCCTGGGGCGCGGCGAGCGCCCCCCGCCCCAAGGCGCGCCGACGCGCACCCCGGTCGGGCGAACGGGAGGACGAATCGTTCACAGGCACAAGGCCGGAGGCTACCGCCCGCGCAGCCTGCGAACGAGAATGCTGGCGTCGCCGCGCGACTCCAGGTCGGCGAGGACCACGGCGACGGCCTCGCGCACGATCCGGCCCCGGTCCACCGCGAGCCCGTGCTCCCCGCGGAGCACCAGCCGCGCGTGCTCCAGGTCCATCAGCTCCTCGGCGGAGACGTAGACGGTGATCTTCTCGTCGTGCCGCTCACGGCCGCTGGGCCGCCGGTTCGCGGCGCGGGCGCGGCGACGGGCCTGGCCGGTCCCCCGGCCACCGCCGGCAGAACCTTCCTGCACGCCACCGGACGAGCGCCGCGCGGACTTCTCGGCCGCCTCCGTGGCGACGGACCGGCCCCGGGACCCGGAGTCGGACTCCGCGTCCGCGGCGGCGTGTTCGGCGGACGGCGCGGACTCGCCCTCGTCCTCCTCCGGCGCGGACGAGGCGGCGGCCGCCTCGTCGCTCTCGCCGGCCGGCGCGGGCACGCGTGCCTCGCCGTTCGCCGAGCGCCTCGGGGACGACGATTGCAGTGCCATGCCCCCGGTCGTACGGAACAGTTCGTCGGCCCCCGGCAGACTCACTCGGCGTGACACCGGGCGAGCACCTCCCTGGCGAGCTGACGATAGGCGGCGGCGCCGACGGAGTTGGACGCGTAGGTGGTGATCGGCTCACCGGCGACCGTGGTCTCCGGGAAGCGCACGGTCCGGCCGATGACCGTGTGGTACACGTGGTCGTCGAAGGCCTCGACGACGCGGGCGAGCACCTCACGGCTGTGCACGGTCCGCGAGTCGTACATCGTGGCGAGGATGCCGTCGAGTTCGAGCTCGGGGTTGAGCCGCTCCTGGACCTTCTCGATGGTCTCGGTCAGCAGCGCGACACCGCGCAGCGCGAAGAACTCGCACTCCAGCGGGACGATCACCTTGTGGGCGGCCGTCAGCGCGTTCACGGTCAGCAGACCGAGCGAGGGCTGACAGTCGATCACGATGTAGTCGTAGTCGTCCATCAGCGGCTTGAGCGCCCGTTGCAGCGTGGACTCCCGCGCGACCTCGCTGACCAGCTGCACCTCGGCGGCGGACAGGTCGATGTTGCTGGGCAGCAGGTCCATGTTCGGAACGGCCGTCTTCAGCAGCACCTCGTCGGCGGACATCCCCCGCTCCATGAGCAGGTTGTAGACCGTGAGGTCGAGTTCCATCGGGTTCACGCCGAGCCCGACCGACAGGGCGCCCTGCGGGTCGAAGTCGACGAGCAGGACCCGGCGGCCGTACTCGGCGAGCGCGGCACCCAGGTTGATGGTCGACGTGGTCTTGCCGACGCCGCCCTTCTGGTTGCACATCGCGATGATCTTCGCCGGGCCGTGATCGGTCAGCGGTCCTGGAATCGGGAAGTACGGAAGCGGCCGCCCGGTGGGTCCGACGCGCTCGCGGCGCTGGCGTGCAGCGTCGGGCGCGAGCGTGGCCGCGTACTCCGGATCGGGCTCGTACTCGGCGTCTGGGTCGTAGAAGTGTCCCTCGGGGGACAGTTCGTCGTAGTCGGCGAAGCGGCTGTGTGTGTCGCCGCTTCGGTCGCCGGCCATGGCGTTCACGTGATGGCCATCCATGCTCTGGTGTGCTGTCTGCGTCGGCGTCTGCTGGGGGCTCTGCGCGGAGATGCCCCGATGGCCACTCTGGCGGGCGGCGAAGGTACGTACAGCGACGGAGCCGACAGCCTGAAGCCCCGCGGGTCCTTGTCCGCCTGGCTGGCCACCTCCGGGAGTAAATGTCGACTCATTCACAAGTCGTCTTACCTCCTTGGATGTGACCAGGAACATTTATCGATAGGTCAGCGTGGCACCATGCCGACGGTTTGCGACTCTATGGCGTGTCACCACTCCGCAGCAACACAATCCGCCGGACCCGGCACGATGTGTCGGCGCTTCAGCGACCGGTGAACACCCTCATGTCAAGGGCGTATGGCGGTTCTTCGACGGGTTTCGCAGGGGCGCGAATCGGTTGAAGGGTTACGTTCGCGGCGAGTTGACCACGCCCGCGCGCCCGCTGTGCCCCCAAAAGTGCGGCCGGACCCCTCACAAGGTCCGGCCGCAGGCGTGAGATTGACGACTCCCGTTGACGCGTACGCGGTCCGGGGGCCGGTCGGGGCGTCAGCCCAGGAGGGTCTCCAGCTCGATGTGGTCCAGGCCGTGGGCCTCGGCGACCTCCTTGTAAACGACCTTGCCGTCATGCGTGTTGAGGCCCAGGGCCAGGGCCGGGTCCCGGCGCAGGGCCTCGACCCAGCCCCGGTTGGCCAGCTCGACGATGTACGGCAGCGTCGCGTTGGTCAGCGCGTACGTCGACGTGTTGGGCACCGCGCCGGGCATGTTGGCGACGCAGTAGAAGACCGAGTTGTGGACCGGGAAGGTCGGCTCGGCGTGGGTCGTCGGGTGCGAGTCCTCGAAGCAGCCGCCCTGGTCGATCGCGATGTCGACAAGGACACTTCCGGGCTTCATCCGCGACACCAGCTCGTTGGTGACCAGCTTCGGCGCCTTGGCGCCGGGGATCAGGACGGCACCGATGACGAGGTCGGCGTCGACGCACGCCTTCTCCAGCTCGAAGGCGTTGGAGACGACCGTCTGGATCTTCGTGCCGAAGATCTTGTCGGCTTCCTTGAGCTTGTTGATGTCCTTGTCGAGCAGGGTCACGTGGAAGCCCATGCCGATGGCGATCTGCGCGGCGTTCCAGCCGGAGACGCCACCGCCGATGACGACGGCGCGGCCGGCCGCGACACCGGGGACACCGCCGGGCAGCACGCCGCGGCCGCCGTTGGCGGCCATCAGCTGGTAGGCGCCGACCTGCGGGGCGAGCCGGCCCGCGACCTCGGACATCGGGGCGAGCAGCGGGAGCGCGCGGTTGGCGGTCTCGACGGTCTCGTAGGCGATGGCGGTCGTGCCGGACTCCAGGAGCGCGTCGGTGCACTCCCGGGAGGCCGCGAGGTGCAGGTAGGTGAAGAGCGTCTGGTCCTTGCGCAGGCGGTGGTACTCCTGCGCGATCGGCTCCTTGACCTTCAGCAGGAGGTCGGCGGTGGCCCAGACCTCGTCGGCGGTGGGGAGGATCTGCGCGCCCGCGCCGACGTACTCCGCGTCCGTGATCGACGAGCCCACACCGGCGTTCTGCTCGACGAAGACCTGGTGGCCGTGGCGCACGAGCTCGTGCACGCCGGCGGGGGTGATGGCCACCCGGAACTCGTTGTTCTTGACCTCGCGGGGGATGCCGACCTTCATCGTCGATCACGGTCCTTGGCTCAGGGGATGTTTCGGACAAAGCACTACATACCAGCGCCCCGAGGGGTACACCGGAGACACCGCGGAAGGACGCGGCGGAGCCAGTCTAATGAAGGTTTTCTGGCTGTCTAGCCTTTCGATACATCAATCTTCTGCGGATGCACTGCGGATTTCGTAGGCGTTAGCGGCTTGTTCCGAAGGGTTTGCTTCCGGAGCGGCCTGCGCGCCCGTGGCATCCGCGGGGGCCGCCGGCGCCAGTTCCTCTCCCAGCATGCGCTCGGCGGCACTGCGGTGCAGCTTGGCCGCGGCCGGGTCGCCCAGCCGTTCGAGCGTGTCCGCGAGCCGCAGCTGGAGCGCCGCCTGAAGCCGTACGTCTTTGGCCTGGCGGGCCCACTCGACGGCCTCCTGGCACGTGTACAGCGAGTCCTCGGGCCGCCCCGCGTACTCCTGCACGCGCGCCAGTTCGCTCAGTGCCCGCGCCTGCGCCGGCACGTCGCCCTCCTTGCGGTACCCGGCGACGGCCGACCGCCAGCCGCGCAGGGCGTCGCCGTAGCGCCCGGCGTAGGTGTGCACCGTCGCGATCCGCCCGTGCAGCCGCGCGGCGTCCGCGCGCTCGCCCCGGGTGAGCCGCTGGGCGAGGGCGCGGCCGTACCAGTCGGCGGCCCGGTGCCAGTCCCCGAGCTGCTGGTAGGTGCCGCCTACGGATTCCATCGCGCGGCCGGTCGCGTACGGGTCGCCGGCCCGGCGTCCGGCGTCCAGCGCGGCCCGGTAGCGGGCCAGCGCCTCCTGGGTGCGGCCGGTCCTGGCGTCGAGGTCCGCGAGGTTGAGCAGGGCCGCGGCCTGCTCGCGCGGCAGGTCGCGGCGCTCGGCGACGTCGAGGACGAGCCGGTGGATGCCGTACAGCTCGGCGGCGGCGTCCTCGGGGCCGCGGTGCGCGACCAGGGCCCGGGTCAGGGCCGCCATCAGGCGGCGCGCGAGGGTGTCGAGCTCGCCGTCGGCCACGGCGAGCCGGGCCGCCGCGAGCAGGGTGGGCCGGCGCACCCGCAGCCAGTCGGCGGCCGCCTCGGCGTCGGTGAACCGCAGGGCGCTGGGCAGCCCCGCCAGCTTCTTGCGGGGCGGGGAGCCCTCGGGCTCGGTGACCGCGCGGCAGGAGGTGAGCAGCCGCACCGTGCGCTCCAGCATCCGGGCGCGGGCCAGCTGCACCTCGCCGGGCCGGTCCTGGGTCTCGGTGAGCCCGCGCAGCAGCGGCAGCAGGCAGCCCGGCACCTCGTACTGGGGCAGCTCGGAGGCGACGCCCCGCACCAGCCCGAGCGTCACGAAGTCGTCGAGGGTGGTGCGGGCGGCGGACACCGAGCAGCCGGCGAGCGCGGAGGCGGTGTGCGGGTCGACGTATCCCTCGGGCGCGAGGGACAGGTAGCGCAGTATCCGGGCGGCGGGGCCGGGCAGGGCCGCGTAGGCGTGCCGGAACACGCGGGCGAGGGCCGGGCCGTCGCCGTCCAGCGCGTGCAGCTGCTTGGCCAGGTCGGCGACGGACTCCTTCGGCCGGACCGCGAGCCAGCCGCCGGCGATCTCCAGCGCGGCGGGCTCCGATCCGCACACCTCGACCAGGGACTCGGCGGAGCGGGGGTCGCAGGTGATCCGGACGGAACCGGTGTGCCGGGTGAGCAGTTCGACCGCGGACTTGGTGTCGAGGCCGCCGATCGTGCAGGGGCGGACGTCCGGGATGCCGGTGAGGGGGCCCTCGGCGACGGCCACGACCAGGCAGTCCGGTGTCTCGGGCAGCAGCTCGGCCACCTGCTCGGCGCCGCTCGCGTCGTCGAGGAGCAGGACGGCCCGGCGCACGGACAGTCCCTCGCGCAGCCTCTCCGTCAGGTCGTCGGCGGACTCGCCGGGCGGTGCGGGCAGGTCGAGCGCGTCCAGCAGGTCGCGGGCGACGCGCTCGGTCGGCACCGGGGTGCCGTCGGGCGCGGTGAGCCGGGCGCGGACCGCGCCGTCGGGGTAGCGGTCGGCGATCTGGCGCAGCAGTTCGACGGCGAGTGCGGTGCGGCCGGTGCCGGGGCGGCCCGCGATGAGCAGCACCCGGGCCCTGGGCGCCTTGCGGCCCGACAGGGTGTCCAGGCCCGCGCGCTCGATGTCGGCGCGCAGCTCTTTCAACTCGCGGCCGCGACCGATGAACTGAGGGCCCGTCATGTCCAGGCCACGGCGGATGCGGCGCCGCTTTCGGGCTCGCCCCGAGGGCTCCTCGACCGCCTGATTCGTCACGGGCCACGCTCCGTCTCACGCCAGCCCCTCCGGGGGTCGGCCGGGGCGTGGCCGAGCCTAGTTCAGGGGGTGCCGTCGCCCCGGCCGGGCAGCGCGGGCAGGTCCCCCGATCGGATCAACGGATGGTCTGACCGGGCTAGTTCAGCCGCCCGCGCCCGCCGTCACCGGCACCCCCGCCCCGTCGTACCGGGCCCGCACGCCTCGGCCCGCGCGCGTCCTAGGCGTCGAACGGCCGGGCCGGCCACTCCGCATCGGCGGGCCGAAGCTCCTCGACCCCGCCGCCGGCCAGTGCGGCGCTCAACGACAGCACCCCCACCACCAGGCAGTTGTTGTGCAGCTCCCCGCGCAGCACCCCCTGCACCAGCTCCGCCACCGGCACCCGGGCGAACTCCATGTCCGCCTCCTCGTCCTCCACCTCGAACCGCGCCCCGTCCGCCTCGGACAGCCCGCGGGCCAGGAAGATCCGTACCGCCTCCGAGCACCCGCCCGGCGTGGTGTAGACGTCGGTCAGCACCCGCCAGTCCTCGGCCTTGACGTGCGCCTCCTCGTACAGCTCCCGCTGCGCGGCGTGCAGCGGGTTCTCCCCCGGCACGTCGAGGAGCCCGGCCGGGATCTCCCAGAGCTTCATGCCGACGGGGTGCCGGTACTGCTTCAGGAGCAGCACCCGGTCCCGGTCGTCGAGGGCGAGCACGGCCACCGAGCCGGGGTGGACCTGGTAGTCGCGCCGCGCCACGGACCCGTCGGGCATGACGACGTCGTCCGTGCGCACCGAGGTCTTGTTCCCGACGAAGGGGGTCGCGGTCTCCCGGACCTCCCACTGCTCGGCGCTGTCCTTGATCGTCGTCATGCCGGAACGTCCTCCCACGTGCGCAAAAGAAACCGGGGCACGTGCCGCATTTGGCACGCACCCCGGTAACCGTACCTCGCTGGTACGACAGGTCTTACTTGGCCTTCTTGGCCCCCGCGGCGGCCTTCACCTTGCGCTCCACGGCGGCCTTGACCAGGCCGGCGAACAGCGGGTGCGGACGCGTCGGGCGCGAGCGCAGCTCCGGGTGGGCCTGGGTGGCGACCAGGTAGGGGTGGACGTCGCGCGGGTACTCGACGTACTCGACGAGCTTGCCGTCCGGGGAGACGCCGGAGAACTGCAACCCGGCCTTCTTCTCCAGCTCGGCGCGGTAGGCGTTGTTCACCTCGTAGCGGTGCCGGTGGCGCTCCTCGACGTACTCCTTGCCGTCGTACACCTCGCGCACGATGGAGCCCTCGGCGAGCTTGGCCGGGTACATGCCCAGCCGCATGGTGCCGCCCATGTCGCCCTCGCCGGCGACGATGTCGAGCTGCTCGGCCATGGTGGAGATGACCGGGTGGGCGGTGGCGGCGTCGAACTCCGTCGAGTTGGCGTCCGGGATGTCGGCCAGGTTGCGCGCGGCCTCGATGACCGTGCACTGGAGGCCGAGGCACAGGCCCAGCAGCGGGATCTTGTTCTCGCGGGCGAACTGGATCGCGCCGACCTTGCCGCTGACCCCGCGGTCGCCGAACCCGCCGGGGATGCAGATCGCGTCGGCGTCGCCGAGCTGCTTCTTGGCGCCTGCCGGGGTCTTGCAGTCGTCGGACGTGACCCACTTGATCTTGACGCGGGCCTTGTTGGCGAAGCCGCCGGCGCGCAGCGCCTCGGTCACCGACAGATAGGCGTCGGGCAGGTCGATGTACTTGCCGACCAGCGCCATGACGATCTCGTGGTCGGGGTTGTGGACGCGGTCGAGCAGGTCGTCCCAGGTCGTCCAGTCCACATCACGGAACGGCAGGTCCAGCTTGCGGACGACGTACGCGTCGAGGCCCTCGGTGTGCACGACCTTCGGGATGTCGTAGATCGAGCGGGCGTCGGGGCAGGCCACGACGGCGTCCTCGTCCACGTCGCACATCAGCGAGATCTTGCGCTTGATGGCGGTGGGGACCTCGCGGTCGCAGCGCAGCACGATGGCGTCCGGCTGGATGCCGATGTTGCGCAGGGCGGCCACCGAGTGCTGGGTGGGCTTGGTCTTCAGCTCGCCGGAGGGGCCGATGTAGGGCAGCAGCGAGATGTGGACCACGAAGACGTTGTCGCGGCCGACCTCGTGGCGGACCTGGCGGACGGTCTCCAGGAACGGCAGCGACTCGATGTCGCCGACCGTGCCGCCGACCTCGGTGATCACGACGTCGACCTCGTCCGTCGCCATGCGGCGGATGCGGTGCTTGATCTCGTTCGTGATGTGCGGGATGACCTGGACCGTGTCGCCCAGGTACTCGCCGCGCCGCTCCTTGGCGATCACCTGCGAGTACACCTGGCCGGTGGTCACGTTGGCGCTGCCGTCGAGGTCGACGTCGAGGAAGCGCTCGTAGTGGCCGATGTCCAGGTCGGTCTCGGCGCCGTCGTTGGTGACGAACACCTCGCCGTGCTGGAACGGGTTCATCGTGCCCGGGTCGACGTTCAGGTAGGGGTCGAGCTTCTGCATGACGACGCGGAGACCCCGTGCCTTGAGCAGCATCCCGAGGCTGGAGGCGGTGAGGCCCTTGCCGAGGGATGAGGCGACACCCCCGGTGACGAAGATGTGCTTGGTCGTCGTGGATTTGGGCGTCATGGCCAAGAGGGGGCTCCCGTGGTCGCGGTCTGGGGTGCGTACCGGCGCGCTCACCCGACCGGTTCAGGGTCGTCCGGGGGAGGTGCCGTCGCTGCGGTTCGGGGGTTCTAGGACCACCGGCTCACGGGCTACCAGGGTATCAGCGCATCGGGGAGGCTGCTTCCGGCCACGCTCCGCACATGCGTCACCACAATGGTGCACCGGTATACCGCCGTCCCGGCACTCTCACCCGTGGCTCACCCGTTCGGCCCGGACGCGTTGCCCTGAGCGGCACGCGGATCACTTGAGCGCGTCGTATCCTGCTCGGACACTCGGCTGGCGAGTCACCTCAGGAAAACGGCACCACAACGGCAACACCCCCGCCCGTTCCCGCCCGTTCACCGGAATCCGAAGTCCGATCGCATCCGATCGCCGGTGCCTCCACCGGAACACCCGGCTCGTCAGTTCGTTTGACAACGTCGTATCAGGACGACGTATCAAGACGATTCGTTGACCGTATGTTTGACGTAGTCGACGATCGTTAGTTGACCGTGAAGACCGCAGAGCGCATGTCCCTCGCAGCATTTTCGTCTCGCTGGGGTGTGCGTGGCCGTTCGACTGGAGATGCACGTGGCCGGGCGCATCGAGGATTACGCACTCATCGGGGACATGCAGACCGCCGCGCTGGTCTGCCGGGACGGGACAGTCGACTGGCTGTGCCTGCCCCGCTTCGACTCGCATGCCATTTTCGCCGGGCTGCTCGGCACCGAGGACCATGGGTTCTGGCGGCTGGGCCCGGCCCATGCCGCCGACGCCGAGCCGCCGGCGGCGACCCGGCGCTCGTACCGGGGCGACTCGCTGATCCTGGAATCCGAGTGGGAGACCCCACGCGGCACGGTCCGTGTGACGGACTTCATGCCGCCGCGCGACGGCGCGCCGCAGCTGACCCGGATCGTGGAGGGGGTCAGCGGCCGGGTGCCGATGCGTTCGACGCTCCGGATGCGGTTCTCCTACGGCCGGATCACGCCATGGGTGCACAAGGTGGACGGGCGGACGGTCGCGGTGGCCGGGCCGGACTCCGTGTGGCTGGATTCCGACGCCGAGACGTACGGCAAGAACCTGACCACGTACTCGGACTTCACCGTGGGACCGGGCGACCGCGTCGCCTTCACCATCCAGTGGCAGCCCTCCCACCGGGAGCAGCCGCCGCTGCCGGATCCCGAGGGATCGCTGGAGGCGACGGAGCAGTTCTGGCGCGAATGGGTGGACCACTGCACGTACCACGGCCCCTACCGGGAGGCCGTGGTCCGCTCCCTCATCACGCTGAAGGCGCTCACCTACGCGCCGACCGGCGGCATCGTCGCCGCTCCCACGACCTCGCTGCCGGAGGAGATCGGCGGCGTACGGAACTGGGACTACCGGTACACCTGGCTGCGCGACGCGGCCATCACCCTGTCGTCACTGCTGCGCACCGGCTACCGGGAGGAGGCCCGGGCCTGGCGCGAGTGGCTGCTGCGGGCCGTGGCCGGCGATCCGGAGAACCTCCAGATCATGTACGGCATCGCGGGCGAGCGGGAGCTGGGCGAGGCCGAGCTGGACTGGCTGCCCGGCTACGAGAACTCGGCGCCGGTCCGGGTCGGGAACGGAGCGGCGCACCAGCTCCAGCTCGACGTGTACGGCGAGGTGACGGAGGCCCTGCACCTCGCGCACATGACGGGCCTGGCCCGCAACGACTACGCGTCGCTGCTCCAGCTCAAGCTCATCCGGTACCTGGAGGGCCACTGGGACGAGCCGGACGAGGGCATCTGGGAGGTGCGCGGGCCGCGCCGGCACTTCGTGCACTCCAAGGTGATGGCGTGGGTGGCGGTCGACCGCACCATCAAGCTGATCGAGTCCGGTGACGCCGACGGGCCGCTGGAGAAGTGGCGCGAGCTGCGCGACGACATCCACCGGGACGTGTGCGAGAAGGGGTACGACAAGGAGCGCAACACCTTCACGCAGTCGTACGGCAGCAAGGAGCTGGACGCGTCGCTGCTGCTGATTCCGCAGATGGGCTTCCTGCCGCCGGACGACAAGCGCGTCATCGGCACCATCGAGGCGATCCAGCGGGAGCTGTCGACGTCGGACGGCTTCATCCTCCGGTACCCCACCGACGGGGACAACGCGGGCGTCGACGGGCTGCCCGGCGACGAGGGCGCCTTCCTGGCCTGCTCGTTCTGGATGGCGGACGACCTGGCGATGATCGGCCGGGTCGACGAGGCCCGCCGGCTCTTCGAGAAGCTGCTGGCCCTGCGCAACGACCTGGGCCTGCTGGCCGAGGAGTGGGACCCGCGCCTCCAGCGCCAGGTCGGCAACTTCCCGCAGGCCTTCAGTCACGTGCCGCTGATCGACACGGCGCTGCGGCTGACGGCGTCGGGAGCGTACGGGGGCTGACCGCCCGGCCCCGCGCGGCCCGGTCCCACCCCGTACGGGGGTCGGGGCCGGGCCGCGCGTGAGGTACGCCACACCCGCCGCGGGGCCGGGCAATGCCGTTGGCCCGGTGACCAGTTGCCGGGGCGCCGGGCGCGGCGCCGGTCCCGGTGCGCGGGCGGCTGTGTTGCCGGACCGTCCGCGCCGGTACCGTCCGCAGCATGGACAGCACCTCCCCCGAGTACTCCCCGTACTCCCCTCCCGTCTCGCCCGCCGGGATCACCGTGCAGCGGGCCCTGGAGCTGCCCGGGCTGCGCAGCGGGCTGCCCGAGGTGGTGGCGGGCGGGGACCGGCTCCAGCGGACCGTGCGGTGGGTGCACGCGGGCGAGGTGCCGAACATCGCGTCGCTGCTCAAGGGCGGCGAGCTGCTGCTGACCACGGGGTTCGGGCTCGGCACCCGCCCGGCGGAGCAGCGGGCCTTCGTGCGCAAGCTGGCCGAGCGGGGCATCTCCGCGCTGGTGATCGAGCTGGGCCAGCGGTTCGCCCGGCTGCCCGCGGCGCTGGTGGAGACGGCGCGCGCGGCGGGCCTGCCGCTGGTGCAGCTGCACCGCGAAGTGCCCTTCGTGACGGTCACCGAGGAGGTCCACACCGAGATCGTCAACGGCCACTACGCCCTGCTCCAGCGCGCCGAGGAGGTCCACCGGCGCTGCACGCACGCGCTGCTCGGCGGCGGCGGGGTGCCGCAGGTGCTGCGGATCCTGGCCGGGTTCAGCGGCAATCCGGTCTTCCTGGAGACCGCCGACGGACAGCTGCTCTACGCGGCCGGTGCCGACGGCGACATCACCGACCCGCTCCAGGTGTGGGAGGGCATGCGCGGCACGCACCAGGACGAGCCGCCCAGCGGGGCGCTGCTCGTGGACGTGCCGGGCGGCGGCCCGGGGACGGGTTCGGTGCGGGCGCGGCTCGTCGTGCTCCCGGTGTCGTCGGCGCCGTTGCCGGTGCACCGGATCGCGGCGGAGCGGGCCGCCGGCTCGCTGGCCGTCGTACTGATGCAGGCGCGGCAGGAGGAGGAGCTGGCGGCGCGCGGGCGCGGCGACTTCCTCACCGATCTCGCGGAGGGCCGGATCACCGCGGAGGACGCCCCGGCGCAGGCCCGCGTCCTGGGCTTCAGGCCGGTCGGTCAGGGTCCGCTGCTGCCGGTGGTGATGCGGCTGCCGGGGCAGCCGGACTCCGCGGTGAGCCTGTCGCCGGGCGGCGGCTGGGCCGTGCTCGCGCGGGCCGTGTCGGAGGAGCTGGCGTCGGTCGGGGTGCCCGTGCTGCTCGGCGTGCGGCCCGTCGAGGGGCGGGTGCCGCTGCTGCTCGGGCTGCGTTCGGAGTCGGAGCGCACCGCGGTGGCCGACCGGGTGGCGGCGGCGCTGCGGGCGGGCGTGGAGCGGGCCGGGATCCAGCGCGCGGGCGCCCGGCCGCCGGTCGTCGTGGTCGGCGGCGCGGGCGGCTGGGCGGCGGCCGCGGCGGGGCTGCGGCACGCGGCGGAGACGGCGACCGCCGCGCAGGGCCTGACCGACCGCCCGTGGTTCGACGCGCGGCGGCTGGACATCGACCTGCTGCTGTGGCGGCTGCGCGACCATCCCGACCTGGCGGCGTTCGTGGACCGGGCGATCGGCCCGCTCCAGGACCACGACAGGCGCTCGAAGCCGCCCCTGCTGCCCACCCTCCAGACCTATCTGGCGCACGCGGGCCGCAAGGCGGAGACGGCCCGCGAGCTGCACCTGAACCGGCAGACGCTGTACAACCGCCTCGCGCGGATCGGCGAGCTGCTGGGGACGGACCTGGACGACCCGCAGACGG
The DNA here is from genome assembly GCF_044750685.1 of Streptomyces sp. NPDC088785. Taxonomy (NCBI): domain Bacteria; kingdom Bacillati; phylum Actinomycetota; class Actinomycetes; order Kitasatosporales; family Streptomycetaceae; genus Streptomyces; species Streptomyces sp. NPDC088785. The sequence continues at coordinate 13,578 of NZ_JBIVKH010000018.1, read as the reverse complement.
TCCTGGCGCTGAGCCTGGCGCTGCGGGCGCGGCGGCACGTCGGGTAGCGGTGCCCGGCGGGCGTGCCCTCAGAAGGTGCCGGTCTCAGAAGGTGCCGGTCTCAGAAGGTGCCGGTCTCAGAAGGTGCCGGTCAACTCGTCGTAGACGCTGAGGACCTGGGTGACCGTCGCGTCCTCGCTCGGCCAGGACGCGGCCTGCGCGGCACCGGCCGCGCGCAGTTCGGCGCACCGGTCCGGGTCCGTGAGGAGGCGTTCGATCGCGCGGGCCAGCGCGGGCGCGTCGCCGTAGGGGACCAACTCGGCGGCGTCGCCGACCAGTTCGGGGATGCCGCCGACGTCGGTGGCGACGAGCGGCACCCGCGCGTGCAGGGCCTCCTGGGCGAGCAGGGAGCGCGATTCCCAACTGCTGGGCAGGACCGCGACGTCGGCGGCGTGCAGCAGGTCGGCGACGTCGTCCCGGCGGCCGACGAGACGCACCGGCAGGCCCTCGCCCTCGATGCGGCGCTGGAGGATGCTGCGCTGCGGCCCCTCCCCCGCGATGACGAGCAGGGGGGCCGGGTCGAGGTCCAGCCAGGCGTGGGCGGCGTCGAGCAGTACCTCGTAGCCGCGGTGCCGCTCCAGCGTGCCGACCGACATCAGCAACGGGCGCCCCACGGCTCCCAGTTCGGCGCGCGTCTTGCTGCGGGCGCGCTCGGCGTCGTCCTCCCGGAGCGGCTCGGGGCGGTACGGCGGCGGGAAGGACACGGCGGCCAGCCGGGCGTCCCGCGCGCCCCGGGTGCGGGCCCGGTCGACCAGGTCGGAGGAGGTGCCGAGCACGACGGACGCGGCCTTGGCGACGCGCCGCTCCAGCATCCGCTGGAGCGAGGCCCGGGCCCCTTCCGCGTACGACCGGGTGTGCCACGTGACGACCAGCGGGATCCGGCGGCCGCTGAGCGCGAGGGAGGCGCGCAGGGCCGCGTGCAGTCCGTGGGCGTGCACCAGATCGGCGTCGGCGCAGGCCACCCGGAGCGCGGCGAGGGACGCCGGGTCGCTGCTGCGCGGCACCGCCAGGTGGTGGGCGCCGACGTCGCCGAATCCGTAGGCGTGCTCGGCCTCGGCGGGCGCGCAGACCGTGACCCGCACGCCGCGCGCCACGAGCCCGGCCGTCAGCGAGCGCACGTGGGCGCTGCTGCCCGCGCTGCCGCCGCCCAGCACTTGCACGGTACGCAGCGGCTTCTGTCCGTGCGCTGCGTGGCTGCTCACGTGACTCACGTGACCGGGCTCCTGGTCGATAGGTGCGAGAGGTGCGTGGGGTGGACTGGGTGCGAGGGATACGGGAGGTGGGAACGGTGCGAGGGGTGCGGGAAGTCCGTGGGCATGGGTGTACGGGGGTCGCGGGTCCGGGGCGGCCGGCGCCTCAGCAGCCAAGGATGCCAGTCCGTACGGGCGTTCCGGCACCGCCCACGGTCTCGCACCGCGCGAGTCCGGGCAACACGGCACACCGGACCACTCACATGGGTGAGTTGACCGGGCTCAGCGCCACCGCGTGCCCGCGGGCGCCCGGTCACCGCGCGCCCCGCGGTGACCCTGCCCCCGGCCCCGCGCCGGGGAGGCGCTCACGCGTCGGCCCTGGCCGCGGCCAGCAGCTCCTCCGCGTGGGCCCGCGCCGTCTCGGAGTCCTCCTGCCCGGCGAGCATCCGCGACAACTCCCTTACGCGGTCCTCCCCTTCGAGCACGGTGACGCCGGAACGGGTGACCGAGCCGTCGTTCGTCTTTTCGACCAGCAGCTGCCGGTCGGCGAACGCGGCGACCTGCGGCAGATGCGTGACGACCACGACCTGGGCCGACCTGGCCAGCTTGGCGAGGCGCCGGCCGATCTCGACGGCGGCCTTGCCGCCGACCCCGGCGTCGACCTCGTCGAAGAGGTAGGTGGGCACCGGGTCGGTGCCGGCGAAGACGACCTCGACCGCGAGCATCACGCGGGAGAGCTCGCCGCCGGAAGCGCCCTTGGCGATGGGCCGCGGCGGGGCACCGGGGTGCGGGGCGAGCAGCAGCTCCACCTCGTCGGCGCCGCTCGGCCCGCACGTCACGGTCCGCCCGTCGACCTCCACGCCGTCACCGGCGTCGGCCGGGGTCTGCCGGATGTCGAAGGAGATCCGGGCGTGCGGCATCGCGAGCGAGGCCAGCTCCTCGGTGACGGCGGCGGCGAACCGCGCGGCCGCCTCCACCCGGGCGTGCGTCAATTCCTGGGCGAACGTGCTGAGTTCGGTGCGCAGCGCGTCGCGCTCGGTGGTGAGTTCGCCGATCCGCTCGTCGTCGCCGTCGAGTTCGAGCAGGCGCGCGGCGCTCCGCTCGGACCAGGTCAGCACGGCCTCGGTGCCGCCGCCGTCCTCGCCGTACTTGCGGATGAGCGCGGTCAGCGCGGCGCGGCGCTCCTCGACGGCCGCGAGCCGCAGCGGGTCGGCGTCCAAGTCGTCCGCGTACCCGGCGAGTTCCGCGGCCACGTCGGTGAGCAGGATCTGCACCTCGCCGATCCGCTCGGCGAGCGCGCCGAGGGCGGAGTCGTGCGAGCGGACCGCTTCGAGCGCCCGGTGGGCGCCGCCGACCAGGGTCTGGGCGTCGACGCCCTCCGGGTCCTCGGGGTTCCCGGCGAGCGCGCCGTGGGCGACCGCGGCGGCGGACGCCAGCGCCTCGGCGTGCCCGAGCCGCGACGCCTCCTCGGCCAGTTCGGCGTCCTCGCCGGCGCGGGGCTCCACGGCGGCGATCTCGTCGAGCCCGAACCGCAGCAGATCGGCCTCCTGCGCCCGCTCCCGGGCGCGCGTGGTGATCTCCTCCAGCTCGGCGCCGACGGCCTTCAGCCGCTTGTACACGCCCGCGTACCCGGCGAGCGGCTTCGCGACGGCGTCCCCGGCGTACCGGTCGAGCGCCTGCCGCTGCCGTCCCTGCTTGAGCAGCCCCTGCTGGTCGGTCTGGCCGTGCACGGCGACGAGGTCGTCGGCGAGCTCGGCGAGCAGGCCGACGGGCACCGAGCGCCCGCCCAGGTGCGCCCGCGAGCGCCCCTCGGCGGAAACGGTACGGCTGACGAGCAGCACGCCGTCCTCCAGCTCGGCCCCGGCCTCCTCGGCCCGCGCCGCCGCGCCCGAGCCGGCGGGCACCGTGACGCTCCCCTCGACCACCGCGTGCTTCGCGCCGATCCGCACGAGCGCGGCATCGGCGCGCCCGCCCAGCAACAGCCCGAGGCTCGTGACGACCATGGTCTTGCCCGCGCCGGTCTCGCCGGTCACCGCCGTGAAACCGGGTGACAGCTCGACCACCGCGTCGTCGATGACTCCGAGCGACCGTATCCGCATCTCCTCCAACACGAACACGACCTTACGAGGTCCCGGGCCCTCCGTGCGACGGACCCCGGCCCTCGGCCCCGAACCAGCAGGTGGTGCGCGGCCCTCTGTCACCCGTGCGTGTGCCGGGACGGGCGGGGCGGCCGTGCACCGCGCGTGCCCGAGTGGCGCGGGGAACCGCGCGTCCGGCGCCGCGCCCCGCCGAGCGGACAGGCCTAGTGCGGGGCCCCGCGCCACCCCGCGACCGGCAGCGCGAACTTGGCCACGAGCCGGTCGGTGAACACGGCGTGGTGCAGCCGGGCCAGCCGCACCGGGACGGCCCCGCGCCGGACCTCCACCCGGGCGCCCGCGGGCAGCTCGACGGTCCGCCGCCCGTCGCACCACAGCACCCCGTGCGGGGTGTGCGGCTGCACCTCCACGGCCAGCACCGAGTTCGGCGAGGTGACCAGCGGCTTCGCGAACAGCGCGTGGGCGCTGATCGGCACCATCAGCAGCGCCTCGACCTCCGGCCACACCACGGGCCCGCCCGCAGAGAACGCGTAGGCGGTCGACCCGGTCGGGGTGGCGCACACGATGCCGTCGCAGCCGAACCCGGTGACGGGGCGGCCGTCGATCTCCAGGACGACCTCCAGCATCCGCTCGGGCTCGACCTTCTGCACGGCGGCCTCGTTGAGCGCCCAGTCCTCGTGGACCACGTCGCCGTTGCGGTGCACGACGACGTCGATCGTCATGCGCTCCTCGACGTCGTACTCCCGGGTGACGACCCGGTCGACGACCTTGTCCAGGTCGTCGCGCTCGGCCTCCGCCAGGAAGCCCACGCGCCCCAGGTTCACCCCGAGCATCGGCACGCCGGAGGCGCGGGCGAACTCGGCGCCGCGCAGCAGCGTCCCGTCGCCGCCGAGCACGATGAGCAGTTCGCACCCGTCGAGACAGGCCGGGGTCGCCTCCTTCACCAGCTCCACGGAGTCGGGCAGCGGCAGGTCAAAGGCCTCCGACTCCAGCACGCGCACGCCGAGGCCGCTGCGCAGCAGCCCCTCGACGACGAGCTCGGCGCTGCGGATGGCCGCGGGCCGCCCGGTGTGCGCGAGCAGGAACACAGTACGAGCTCGGGTCTGGGTCAACGCGGCCCCTCCGCCACTGCACGGTCGACGTCGGCCGGGTCCAGCGCGGGCGCACCGGCACGCAGCCACAGAAAGTACTCGACGTTCCCGGACGGCCCCGGCAGCGGGCTCGCGGTCACGCCCCGCACGCCGAGCCCCAGCGCGAACGCCTGGGCGGCGACCCCGCGCACGGCCTCGGCGCGCAGCTCGGGGCTGCGCACGACACCGCCGCTGCCCAGCCGGTCCTTGCCGACCTCGAACTGCGGCTTCACCATCAGCACCAGGTCGGCGTCGGGTGCCGCGCACCGCACGAGGGCGGGCAGCACCAGGCCGAGCGGGATGAAGGACAGGTCGCCGACCACGATGTCGACGGGCACGCCGTCGATCGCCTCCGGCGTCAGCTCGCGCACGTTCGTGCGGTCCTTGACGGTGACGCGTTCATCGCTCTGGAGCGACCAGGCGAGCTGCCCGTACCCCACGTCGACGGCGACGACGTGCGCGACGCCGGAGCGCAGCAGCACGTCGGTGAAGCCGCCGGTGGAGGCCCCGGCGTCCAGGGCCCGCCGCCCCGCCACCGCCAGCCCGCGCGGCAGGAACGCCGCCAGGGCGCCGGCGAGCTTGTGCCCGCCGCGCGAGACGTATTCGGGGTCGTCGGCGTCCGACTGCACGACGATGGCCGCGGCCGTCTCCACCTGGGTCGCGGGCTTGGTCGCGACGGTCTTGCCGACGGCGACCCGGCCCGCGGCGATCAGCTGGCTGGCGTGCTCGCGCGAGCGGGCCAGCTTGCGGCGGACGAGTTCGGCGTCGAGGCGGCGACGTGCCACACCTGCCACGGTCGGTTCAGCTCCTGTGCTCATACGGGGACGAGGGCCGGGGCCGCGCGTCCAGCGCGCTCAGCGCGCCGCGCAACCCCTGATGTACATCCTCGTACACCTTGGCGTGTCCGTCTGCCGCGAGGTGGTCGACATCGGCCAGGCGCTCCAGCTGCCCGTCCACCTCCGGGTTGCCGGTGCGGGCGCGCTCGACGCCCAGCGGGGCGGGCGCGGCGGGGTCGTACGACGGTTGCGCCGGCACCGGGGCCCCGGCGGCGGGAGTCTCGCTCATGCCCAGACGCTACCTCGTGGCGCCGGTGTACCGTCGGTCGCGATGGCGACGATCGAAGAGTGCCGCGCGGCACTGGGCAGGCTCTCGGACACCATGGCGGGCGCGGGCGGCGACGTACGCGCGGCGGCCGCCCTGGACCGCTCGCTGAGCTGCCACATCAAGGACCTGGACACGACGTTCTCCGGCCGTCTGGAGGACGGCCGGATCACGGTGCTCGGCACCCGCCCGGGGCCGCCCGCCGAGAAGGCGCAGATCCGGCTGGCGATGACGGGCGACGACCTCGTGGCGCTGGTGGACGGGCGGCTGAACTTCGCGAAGGCGTGGGCCGCCGGCCGTGTGAGGCTGGAGGCGTCCTTCCGCGACCTGCTGCGCCTCAGGACGCTGCTTTAGCGACGTCCGCCCGGGCGGCCTCCGCCCGCGGGCCGTCGGTGCTCCGCTGTCCGCGGGCCTTGCGCGCCGCGGGTACCACCAGCGGGGTGCCGGTCTCCGGGTCGTCGATGACCTGGCACCGCATCCCGAAGAGCCGCTCGACGAGGTCGGCGGTGACGATGTCCTTCGGCGCGCCCTCGGCGATCACCTGTCCGTCGCGCAGCGCGATCAGGTGCGTCGCGTACCGGGCGGCGTGGTTGAGGTCGTGCAGCACGGCGACGAGCGTGCGCCCCTGCTCCTCGTGCAGGTCGGCGCAGAGGTCGAGGACGTCGATCTGGTGCTGGATGTCGAGGAAGGTGGTCGGCTCGTCGAGCAGCAGCAGCGGGGTCTGCTGGGCGAGCGCCATGGCGATCCAGACGCGCTGGCGCTGGCCGCCGGAGAGCTCGTCGACGTACCGGTCGGCGAGTTCGGCGACGCCGGTGGACTCCATCGCCTCGCGGACGACCTTCTCGTCCTCCGGCGACCACTGGCGCAGCAGTCCCTGGTGCGGGTAGCGGCCGCGGGCGACGAGGTCGGCGACGGTGATGCCGTCGGGCGCGACCGAGGACTGCGGGAGCAGGCCGAGCGTCTTGGCGACCTTCTTCGCGGGCATCGACTGGATGACGTGGCCGTCGAGCAGCACCCGGCCGGTGCTGGGCCTGAGCATGCGCGACAGGGCGCGCAGGAGCGTCGACTTGCCGCAGGCGTTCGGGCCGACGATCACCGTGAAGGACTGGTCGGGGATCTCGACGGACAGCTTCTCGGCGATGACGCGCTGGTCGTATCCGAGGGTCACGTCGTCGGCTATCAGCCTGTTCACGGCGGTGCTCCTTTGGTTCGTACGAATACCGGGACTCAAATCCGCCCCGCCTTGCGCTCGGTGACGAGCAGCCACAGCAGATAGACGCCGCCGACGACGCCCGTGACGACGCCCACCGGCAGCTGGTCGGCGCCGAACGCCCGCTGCGACACCAGGTCGGCGACGATCAGCAGGGTGGCGCCGAGGACGGTGGAGGCCAGCAGGTTCGGCCCCGGCGACCTGGTCAGGCGGCGGGCGATCTGCGGGGCGGTGAGCGCCACGAAGCTCACCGGGCCCGCGGCGGCGGTGGCGGCGGCGGTCAGCACCACGGACGCGCCGAGCAGCACCAGCCGGGTCGCCTCGACGCGCACGCCGAGCGCCCCGGCCGCGTCGTCGCCCATCTCCAGCATCCGCAGCGGCCGCCCGTGGTAGGCGACGAGCGGGGCGACGACGACGAACAGGATCAGCAGCGGCCACACCTGGGTCCAGTCGCGTCCGTTGAGCGAGCCGGTCATCCAGACGGTGGCACGGGCCGCGTCGACGAAGTCGGCCTTGGTCAGCAGATAGCCGTTGACGGCGGTGACGAAGGCGGAGGCGCCGATGCCGACGAGGACCAGCCGGTAGCCGTGCACGCCCCGCTTCCAGGCGAGTACGTAGATGGCGACGCCGGTGACGAGACCGCCGACGAGCGCCCCGAGCGCGACCTGGGCCGCGCTGCCGCCGAAGATCACGATCATCACGAGGGCGCCGGCGGTGGCGCCCTGCCCGAGGCCGAGGACGTCTGGGCTGCCCAGCGGGTTGCGGGAGATGGACTGGAACAGGGCGCCGGACAGGCCGAGCGCGCCGCCCACCAGCAGCCCGACGAGGACCCGGGGCAGCCGCAGGTCGTTGATGATGAACTCCTGCCCGGCGTTCCCGTGACCGGTCAGGGTGCGCAGCACGTCCAGGGCGGGGATGGGGAAGTCGCCGGTGCCGATGAGCACGACGCCCGCGGCGAGCACGGCGACGAGGAGGGCGGCCACGACGGCGACGGTGCGCGGGTCGAGCCGTACCGAGAGTCCGCCCGGGGTGCGGACCGCCTTGATGGTCTTCACAGCTGGGCCATCCTCCGGCGTCGTACGAGAACGATGAAGACGGGCGCCCCGAGCACGGCGGTGACGATGCCGACCTGGAGTTCGGAGGGCCGGGCCACGATCCGGCCGAGCACGTCGGCGCCGAGCAGCAGCACCGGCGACAGGACCGCCGCGTAGGGCAGCAGCCAGCGCTGGTCGGGGCCGGTGAAGGAGCGCACCATGTGCGGCACCATCAGGCCGACGAAGGCGATGGGCCCGCACGCGGCGGTGGCGGCGCCGCACAGCAGCGTCGCGGAGGCCATCCCGAGGGCGCGGGTCCGTCCGAGGTGGGCGCCGAGCGCCCGTGCGGTGTCGTCGCCCATGGCCATGGCGTTGAGCGGCCGGGCCAGGCCGAGCGCGAGCAGGGTGCCGACCGCGATGAACGGCCAGACCTGCTGGACGGTGTGCATGCTGGCGCCGGCCAGCGAGCCGACCTGCCAGAAGCGCATCCGGTTCAGCGCGACATCGTCGGTGATCATGATGGCGTAGAGGTAGCCGGAGAGCGCCGCGGCGACGGCGGTTCCGGCGAGCGCGAGGCGCACGGGCGTCGCGTTCCTGGTCCCTCCGAGCACGTAGACGAGCGCGCCGACGGCGGCGGCGCCCGCGAAGGCGAACCACACGTACCCGCTGAGCGTGGTCACGCCGAAGAAGCTGATGCCGGTGACGACGGCGGCGGACGCCCCCATGTTGATGCCGAGGATGCCGGGGTCGGCCAGCGGGTTGCGGGTGAGCGCCTGGAGCACGGCGCCGGAGAGGCCGAGCGCGAGCCCGGCCAGCAGTCCGAGCACCGTGCGCGAGACGCGCTCCCCGACGACCACGTCCGCGTAGGTGCCGGTGTCGTGGAAGAGCCCGTGCCGGACCTGGTCGAGCGTGAGCGACTTCGCGCCGACGGCGATGCTCGCCACGGCGACCGCCACCAGGAGGAGGACCGCGCCGAGCAGGACGACGGTGCGGAGCGTCGTACGACGGCCGGGGGGCGCGGGAGCGGTCTCCGCGCCGGCTTCTGGGGGACTCTCGACCAACACGAGGTTAGGCTAACCTATCCTCCCGCTACCCAGCGGTGCGGGGAACGTCGGGACCGGCCCGGGGCCGACGGCGCCCGGGCCCTTGTCCCCCACGCGTGACCGGGTGGCGCGCCGCTAAAGCCCCGCCTGCGCCAACCGCTCCAGAACCTTCACAGAGTCCCGCTCGCAGACTCCGTCCCCGGCGGCCGCCCAGGCGGCGCCGCACAGGGCCCGCAGCCCGTCGACCGGGTCGCCGTCGCCGGTGAGTTCGAGGCGCTCGTCGCCGGCCGACGCGGTCCAGCCGCCGCACCGCCATCCGCCGTCCGTCTCCTCGACGTCCGGCTGCCCGCGCAGCAGCCCGCGCAGATCGCGGTCCACGTACGTCGGCCGGTGCTGCGGCGGCGCGGCCAGCAGCTGCGCCCCGTCGGTGACGCCGGTGAGGACGAGCAGCGAGTCCACCCCGCCGTTGAACGCCCCCTCGATGTCCGTGTCGAGGCGGTCGCCGACGACCAGGGGGGTCTCGGCCCCGGTCCGCAGCACGGTCTCGCGGTGCATCGGCGGCAGCGGCTTGCCGGCGACCTGCGGGTCGGCACCCGTCGCGATCCGGACGACCTCCACCGCCGCGCCGTTGCCCGGGGCGATGCCACGGCCGCTCGGGATCGTCAGGTCGGTGTTGGACGCGAACCACGGCACGCCGCGCGCGACCGCGTAGCCGGCCTCCGCGAACCGTGCCCAGGTCATGTCGGGCCCGCCGTACCCCTGGGCGACGGCGGCGGGGTCGTCATCAGCGGATTCGACGGGTTCGAGCCCGCGCTCGCGCAGGGCGACCCGCAGTCCCTCGCCGCCGATGACCAGCACCCGCGCCCCGGCGGGCACCTGCTCGCTGATCAGCCGGGCGACGGCCTGCGCGGAGGTGATCACGTCGTCGGCGCCGGTCGGGATCCCCAGCTCGCTCAGGTGCTCGGCGACGCTGTCCGGGGTGCGCAGCGCGTTGTTCGTCACGTACGCGAGGTTCATCCCGCCCTTCCGCGCGGTGGCCAGCGACTCCACCGCGTGGTCGATGGCGTGCCCGCCCGCGTAGACGACCCCGTCGAGATCGAGCAGGGCGGTGTCGTAGGCCTCGCTCAACGCCCGCGCACTGCCGTCGGGCCGCACTCGCGGCCCGCTGCCGGCCGCCTCGCGCTCACTCTGGCTCATTACGTATCGCTCCTCGTTCCATCCGACTCCCCGATCATCCCTCACCGCGCCGACACTCGTACGATGCTCGAATGAACACTGCAGGTCGCACGGTACAGACGGGACACCACGGCCTGGACCTGAAGCCGTTCAGGGGCGTGCGGTACGTTCCCGAGCGGGTCGGCAGCCTCGCCGCCGTCACCTCACCCCCGTACGACGTCGTCGTACGCCCCGACGGCCTGCTCCATCTGGAGAGCGCCGATCCGTTCAACATCGTGCGCCTGATCCTGCCGCAGGCGACGGATCCCGGCACGCGCAACGCGCAGGCCGCCGCCACCCTGCGGCACTGGCTCAGCGAGGGCGTCCTGGCGCCCGACCCGGAGCCCGCCCTGTACGTCTACGAGCAGCGCGGCGGCGACCTCCTCCAGCGCGGTGTCATCGGCGCCCTGCACCTGTCCGAGGCGGCGGAGGGTGTGGTGCTCCCCCACGAGGGCGTGATGCCGCATGTGGTGGAGGACCGTGCGGGCGTCATGCGCGCCACGGAGGCGAACCTCGAACCGCTGCTGCTGACCTACCGGGGCGACGGCAACGGCGCCGGCGACGCGACCGGCACGGCGGCCGTCATCGAGCGCACCGTGCAGGACCCGCCGCTGCTGTCGACGACGACCGAGGACGGCTACAGCCACCGCCTGTGGGCCGTCACGGATCCGGCGGAGGTCGCCCGCGTCCACGCCGACCTGGCCTCCCACCAGGCCCTGATCGCCGACGGCCACCACCGCTGGGCGACCTATCTGCGGCTGCGCACGGAGCACCCGCCGTCCGTGTCCTCCCCGTGGGACTACGGTCTGGTGCTCCTGGTCGACACGGCCCGCTATCCGTTGCGGGTCCGCGCCATCCACCGCCTCCTCAACCGGCTCCCCCTCGACGAGGCCCTGGCCGGGGTGGAGGGCTCGTTCCGCGTGCGCGAGGTGCGGGGCCCGCTGCCGCGCGCCATGGACGCTCTGGCGCGGGCGGCGGCCGACGGCAACGCCTTCCTGCTGGCCGGCGGCGCCACGGACACGTACCACCTCCTGGACCGCCCGGATCCGGCCCTGCTCGCCCGCACGATCCGCGCGGACCGCCCGGAGGCCTGGCGCACGCTGGACGCGACGGTGCTGCACGGGACGCTCCTCGGCCATGTCTGGGGCATCGCGGAGGACTCGCCGGCCGATGTCACGTACATCCACGACGCGCAGGCCACGGTCGACAAGGCGCGCCGGGACGGCGGGACGGCGGTGCTGATGCACCCGGTGCACGAGGACGTCGTCCGCGATCTCGCGCGGCAGGGCGTGACGATGCCCCGCAAGTCGACCTCGTTCGGCCCGAAGCCGGCGACGGGCCTGGTCCTGCGCACTCTGACCGACGACTGACGGGCAACGACGGACGGGCGGGCTCCCCGAGGGGAACCCGCCCGCCTTCACCGCACAGACCCGTTCCTACCGCTCCCGGTCCTGCTCCTGCTCGTCGTCGGCCTGCCCGGCCGGCGCGGCGCCGTCCTCGTCGCTGTCGTCGAAGGCGTCGACGAACTCGACGCCGTCCAGCTCGGCGAGCCGGTCCGACGCGTCCGTGCTGCCGTCCTTGTCGGACTCGACGGCCTTCGCGAACCACTCGCGCGCCTCGCCCTCACGCCCGGCGGCGAGCAGCGCGTCGGCGTACGCGTAGCGCAGGCGCGCGGTCCACGGCTGGACGGAGTTGGAGGCCAGCTCGGGGCTCTGGAGGGTGACGATGGCGGCGTCGAGCTGCCTCATGTCCCGCCGCGCCCCGGCCGCGACCAGCCGCATCTCGACCTGTCCGGCCTTGTCGAGCTTCTGCACCTCGGGCGCTCCGGCCATGTCGAGCGCCTTCTCCGGCCGCTCCAGCCCGCGCTCGCAGTCGGCCATGACGGGCCACAGCTCCACGTTGCCGGTCATGCGCCGCGCGGCACGGAACTCGGCCAGCGCCTCGCTGTACTTCTGGTTCGCGTACGCGGCGAAACCGGCGGCCTCGCGGACGGCGGCGACCCGCGAGGCGAGCCGCAGCGCGATCCGCGAATACCCGTAGGCACCCTCGGGGTCCTCGTCGATCAGCCGCGCCACCATCACCAGGTTCTTGCCGACATCCTCGGCCAGCCCCTTCGGCAGCGACTGAAGCTCCTGCTGTACGCCCTTGTCGAGCTCGAACCCGGAGACGTCCTCGGGGATCGGCAACCGCTTGATCGGCTCACGGTCCCGGTCCCGGTCGTCACGCCCACGGAAGCCGCCACCGCGCCGGTCGTCACCGCGCCGGTCGTCCCGCCGGTCGTCGCGGCCCCGGAACCCACCGGGCCGCCCACCACGGTCGTCCCGCCGCGGCCCGCGCGCACCACGGTCGTCATCGCGTCCACGGAAGCCGCCGCCACCGCGGTTGTCGTCACGACGGGCGCCGTAGGACGGCCGGTCGTCGCGTCGGTCGTCACGCCGGTCGTCACGCCGGAAGGGAGGACGGTCGCCGTCACGACGGGGCCCACGATCACGGTCACGGTCGCGGTCGCCGTACGAGGGTCGGTCCCCGTCACGCCGGTCGCGGTAGCCGCCGCCGCTGCCGCCGCCACGGTTGTCGTCACGGCGGTCGCGGAAGCCACCACCACGGTTGTCGTCACGCCGGGCACCGTACGAGGGACGGTCACCGTCACGCCGGTCACCGCCACCACGGTTGTCATCACGGCGGCCGCCGTTGGACGGCCGGTCATCGCGTCGGTCATCACGCCGGAAGGGAGGACGGTCGCCGTCACGACGCGGCCCACGATCACGGTCACGGTCGCGGTCACCGAAGGACGGACGGTCGTCGCGCCGATCGCGGTAACCGCCACCGCCACGGTTGTCGTCACGGCGGGCACCATAGGACGGCCGGTCGCCACGGTTGTCATCACGCCGGAAGGGAGGACGGTCCCCGTCACGACGCGGCCCACGATCACGGTCACGGTCGCCGTACGAGGGTCGGTCCCCGTCACGACGGTCGCGATAGCCGCCACCGCTGCCGCCGCCACGGTTGTCGTCACGACGATCGCGGAAGCCACCACCACGGTTGTCGTCACGGCGGGCACCGTACGAGGGACGGTCATCGCGTCGGTCATCACGCCGGAAGGGAGGACGGTCCCCGTCACGACGCGGCCCACGGTCCCGGTCACGGTCACGGTCACCGAAGGACGGACGGTCGTCGCGGCGGTCGCGACGCGGGCCGCCGGTGTTTCCGCGGTACCCGCCCCGGTCACCACTGTCCCGGCGGCGCTGGTCGCGCTCGGGTCGCTCATCGGGAGAGTTGGTGGGCATCGGTGGGCTCCTGTCTTCGGTACCGCAGTCATTCTCGCGCAGCCGGGGTGCCGGCGCGCTCCGAGATAAGTTCTGGAAATACAAAAAGGACCCTTGGTCCCCAGCATGTGTGCCGGGACCAAGGGTCCTCTCAAATTTAGTTCGGCGGCGTCCTACTCTCCCACAGGGTCCCCCCTGCAGTACCATCGGCGCTGTAAGGCTTAGCTTCCGGGTTCGGAATGTAACCGGGCGTT
>NZ_JBIVKH010000017.1:0-162598 GCF_044750685.1 Streptomyces sp. NPDC088785 | reverse complement strand
CACCGATCTTCGACCTCGTCGACTACGGCGTGGTGGGCGACCTCTTCGACGTCGTGCCCCAGCTCACCGAAGAGGTCAAGACCCGCAAGGGCTGACCGACCCCGCACGAGGTATGACCGATCCGTACGGCGTCGCGCCGGGGGCTCACAGCTCCTCGGCGCGGCGCCGTACGGCGTAGTAGCCGGCGGCGCCCACCGAACCGGCGATCAGCGCGCCGCCCAGTGCCAGCTGCGCGGTGCTCCACCGGCCGAGGGAGCCGCCGTCCCCGGCGTGCACGCCGTGCAGCTGGTCGCCGCCCTCGCCCGACACGGTGAGGGTCTGCCGGGCCACCGCGCCGCCCTCGCAGGTCACGGAGACCGGGTAGGTGCCCGGCCGGGCACCGGAGGGCACCTCGAAGGTGCCGCTGACGCCCTTCTCGTACTCGGCCGTGCGCAGCGTGAACTCCCCCGCGCCGAGGCTGTCCGCGTCGCCGGTCGCCGAGGAGTCGCCGCCGCACGCGGTGGTGCTGGCCAGGACGGAGGTGCCGGGGCGCGCGTCCGCGGGGTCGAGGACCAGGCCGGTGCCCGCCCCGGACCGCGTCGCGGGCGCCGACGGCGGGGCGGTCCAGGACGGCGTGTCGCCCCAGCCGTCGTCCCCGTCGGACGCGGCCGCGGCGCACACCGGCGCCCCGAGGAGGAGCAGGGCTGCGGTGGCGGTCGACAGGGGCACGGTACGACGCATGCGGTTCCTCTCGGGCGCGGCCGGGACGGCCGCAGGTGCGGGCTGGTCTGCGGCCGAGCAAACCGCGTGACCGGGCCCGTCGCCCGCCGAGGCGTCGAGTCGGGTGAGGGAAGGGGCACGTGCGGGTGACCGCCCGGCGCCCGCCGGACGGTCACCCGCACGAGCCCCGCGCCCGCTACACGTACCCCCTCATGCCGTGCGACCGGTGCGCCTCCACGAGCCGGACCCTGGCCGCCTCCAGGCGGTGGGCCATCACCTCGGCGACGCCGTGCAGCAGCGTCACGCCGAGTGCCGGTTCGATGTCGCACAGGGCGCGCACGGAGGACCCGTCGAATTCATAGGCGCGCACCGGGCTGAACGCCTCGGCACCGAAGTCCCAGGTATAGGGCGGGAAGAGCCAGGACCAGCCGAGGAGGTCCCCCGGTCCGAGCGGATCGAGGGGCAGCCGGGCCCGGTCGGAGACGGGCACGTCCAGCGTGACCGTCCCGGTTCTGATGATCCAGAAGCAGTCGGCGCGGTCGCCCGCCTCGAAGATCCGGGAGTCCTGGGGGAAGGACACCTCTGCGGCGAGAGGCATCAGGCGGTCGCGATAGGCGCGCGGAAGGCGGTTCAGCAGTCGTGTCCGGTCCGTCATGGCGGAACACCTCCACCGTCGGGTCACTCCAGCGTACGTACGTCCCGCCGGTACCGGGTCGTCGACGTGGTCGGCGGCCGGATGGCGGTAACGGATCGCGACGGGACGGTCACGCACCTACCGTGCCCGCATGGTGATCATCATCCGCTCCCGTCGGCTGCCCCGTCCCCCGCGTCGTCCCGTCCTGCGCAGGGCGCTGGCGACGTCGGGCCTGTGCGCGGCCCTCGTCGCGGGGGCCGCCGCCGGTCCCGCGCGGGCCGCTGCGGGACCGCCCGCCGTGCCCACCCCGTCGGCCCTGTCCTGGGAGGTCATGGACGCCGGCACCGGCACGGTCCTGGCGGCCGGGGCGCCGCACCGCAGGCTGCCGCCCGCCAGCACCCTCAAGACGCTGTTCGCCGTGACGGTCCTGCCGCACCTGCGGCAGGACGCGGTGCACCGGGCGTCGTGGGCGGACCTCGCGGAGGTCGCCGAGGGCAGCAGCGAGGTCGGGGTCGCCGAGGGGCACCGGTACACGGTCGGGGACCTGTGGCGCGGGGTGTTCCTCAGTTCCGGCAACGACGCCGTGCACACGCTGGCCCGGCTGAACGGCGGCCTGTCGCGCACGCTGGCGCAGATGCAGGCCACCGCCCGCCGGATCGGCGCCCGCGACACCCAGGTCCGCTCCCCCGACGGCTTCGACACGCCGGGGCAGTACTCCAGCGCGCACGACCTCGCCCTGATCGCCCGCGAGGGGTTGCGCAACCCGGACTTCCGCCGGTACATGGGCACGAAGTACGCCCGCTTCCCGGCGTCCGGCGACCCGGACGCGTACGAGATCCAGAACACCAACCGGCTGCTGGTCGGCTCGCACGGCGTGGAGCCGTATCCCGGTCTCATCGGCGTCAAGAACGGCTACACCACGCAGGCGGGCACCACCCTGGTCTCCGCCGCGACCCACGGGGGCCGCACCCTCCTGGTGACCGTGATGAACCCTCAGGACGGTGACTTCAACACGGTGTACGAGGAGAGCCGCGCCCTCCTCGACTGGGGTTTCGCCACCCCGGCCCCGCAACCGCCGAAGCAGCAGGCCGGTCCCCTGCACGCCGTCGCCGCCACCGCGCCGGGCCGCCCGGAGCCCGAGGAGCCGTCCGGCCTGCCCCGCCACCTGGTCGCGGCGGCGGCCCTCGCCGTCCTGACCGGCGTCCCGCTGCTCGTGCGCCGCCGCCTGCGCACCCGCCGCTGATCCGGGACCGGCCGGGACGGGCGGTGCGGGCCGTGCCGTGCGTACCGTGTCCCGATCGTCACCTCGCAGACCTCCGCAAAGATCGTCCGGGCGGGGTACGTTGCCGGGCTGCGGCCCCACCCGCGATCCGTTCGTCCCTCGCCCGCGGAGAGCAGGAACATGCAGGAACTCGACGTGCCCCGGCTGCTGGAGCCGCCCGTGGCGGGCGGTCTCGCGGACTCGGTCTTCAAGGCGGTGCGGCGGACCCCGGACCGGGTCCAGTTCTCGCTGGCCGCACCCGGCGGGCGGTGGGAGCCGGTGACCGCGCGGAGGTTCGCCGACGAGGTCCTCGCGGTCGCCGCGGGGCTGCTGTCGCAGGGCGTCGGGTTCGGCGACCGGGTGGCCGTCATGTCGCGCACCCGGTACGAATGGACGCTCGCCGCCTACGCGTTGTGGTCGATCGGCGCCGTGGTCGTGCCCGTCTACCCGACGTCCTCCACGGAGCAGGTCCGCGACATCCTGCGGGACACGGGCGCGATCGGCTGCTTCGTCGAGAACGAGAACCACGCCATGACGGTGGCCGCCGCGCACGGCCCGCACCGCCCGCTGACCCGGCTCTGGCAGATCGACCAGGGCGCCCTCGACGAGCTGCGCGCCGAGGGCGCCGGGACCGACCCCTCCCACGTGCACCGGCTGCGGTCCGCCGTGACGCCCGGGCACACCGCGCTGATCTGCTACACGTCCGGCACGACGGGCCGCCCCAAGGGCTGCGTCCTCACCCACGCCCATCTGATCGCCGAGTGCGACACCCTGTCGGCGGGGTGGGGCGGTCTGCTGGCCGCTCCCGGCGAGGAGGCGTCCCTCGTGGCGTTCCTGCCGCTCGCCCACTGCTACGGGCTCGTGGTGGTGGTCAGTTCGGTGCGGTTCGGGGTCAACGTCGCCTTCCAGCCGGACCCTTCGCCCCAGGCCCTGCTGCCGACGCTGGCCGCGTTCCGTCCGACGTTCCTGTACGCCGTGCCGTACATCTTCGAACGCCTCTTCCGCGCCGCCCGCCTGAAGGCGCGTCAGAGCGGGCGCAGCGCCCTCTTCGAGCGGGCGGTGAAGTCGGCGGTGCGCTACGCGGCGGCCGAGCAGCGCGGCGCGGCGGGGCGGGGCGGCGGCCCCGGCCCGCGGCTCAGGCTGCGGCACGCGGTCTACGACCGGCTCGTGTACGCCCGGGTGCGCGCGGTGCTCGGGGGCCGGGTGCGCAACGCCGTGTCCGGCGGGTCGCCGCTCTCCCGCGAGCTCGGGCTGTTCCTCGCGGGCTGCGGGATCACGGTCTACGACGGTTACGGGCTGACCGAGACGGCGGCGGCCGTCACCGCGCAGCCGGTGGGCGCGGTGCGGCACGGGACGGTGGGCCGGCCGCTGCCCGGCAACGCCGTCCGCATCGCCGACGACGGCGAGATCCTGGTCCGCGGGGACGTGGTCTTCGCGGGCTATTTCAACGACCCGGAGGCGACGGAGGCGGTGCTGCGCGACGGCTGGTTCAGCACCGGGGACCTCGGACGGCTGGATCCGGACGGCTACCTGGTCATCACGGGACGCAAGAAGGACATCATCATCACCAGCGGCGGCAAGAGCATCTCCCCGCTGCTGCTGGAGGAGGAGCTGCGCGGGCATCCGCTGATCTCGGGCTGCCTGGTCGTCGGGGACAACCGGCCGTACGTCGCCGCCCTGATCACCCTCGACGAGGAGGCGGTGTCGGGCTGGCTCGCGCTCAAGGGGCGCGACCCGCAGGAGCCCGCCGCCCTGGTGACGGACGAGCAGCTGCTCGGGCACGTGCGCCGCGCGGTGTCCCGGGCCAACTCCCGTGTCTCGCGCGCCGAGTCCATCCGGACGTTCCGGGTGCTGCCGCACGAGTTCGGCTCGCGCGAGGGGCTGGTGACCCCGTCGCTGAAGATCCGCAGATCGGCGGTCATCCAGCGGTACGCGACGGAGATCGACGAGCTGTACGGGACGCCGCCGGACCGCCGCGCGGGCTCGCGCCGGGGTTGACCCCCGGAGTACGGCCACCGGGGCCCCGACGGGCAGGACGGGCCCGGCGTTCGTCAGGTCCCGGCGCTCGCCCGGTCGCCCGCGACGGCGTGGGCCGTCCCCGCGCCGCCCCGCCCCTCACGCCTCCCGCGACGCTCGGCGGGCGGCCGAAGGATCACCTCCGCATCCGGCCGAATCTGTGGCGGTTCCCGGACGCGTGCGGGGCGAAAGATCACCTGTGCGTCCGCCGGTACGTCCGTTTCCCGCCGGAGGCCCACCGCGCCGCCGTCGCCCGCCCGCCCGGCCCGGTGCGGCCGGACCCGGGCTGAGCACGGTGTGATCACGGAGGGCGCGTGTGACGGGCGGGAACCGTACGGTGCGGATCTCGCCAGAGATCATCCCGGTGGCCGGTTGACCGACAACACGGTTGCTCAACTCCCGTCGGCCGAAAGGGGGTTGCCCCGGCGCGCGGGTGGGGGTATGCCAGGGGCACCCGTACATCACCGTCGCGTCCGCTCCCTCACCCCTGCGAGGAGGCCATGCCCGCCTACCACGACACCGAAGCCGCGTTCGGCATGAGAGTGCCGCACGCCGAGGACCCCCGGGTCGTCGAGCTGTGGGGTGAACTCGACATCCTCGCCGCCCACCGTCTCGCGGACCGCCTGCGGGACCTGTTCCCCGGGGAGGGCGGCACGCTGGTCGCCGACCTGCGCGGGGTGACGTTCCTGGATTGCAGCGGCCTGTCGATGTTCGTCCGCGTCCAGGAGCGGCTGCGTGCGCGGCAGGCGCGCCTGATCCTGGTCCTCACCGACCCGTTCCTGCTGCGCGTGGTCCGGCTCGCCGGTCTGGCGGACGCCCTGCGGGTCGCCCCCGACCTCGACACGGCCCTCGCCTGGCCGGCCCGCGACGTGCCGGCCTGAGCCGCCCGGGCCGGGGCGGGTCCTCAGGGGGGCGGGAGCCGTCGGCGCAGCGTGTCGGCGAACTCCTCGGCGCGGGCGAGCTGGATGCGCAGATCCGCGACCCGGCGCTGCGCGGCCCCCTCGAAGTGGCGTACGCGGTCGAGGAGGTGTGCGCGTTCGGCGCCGGTGAGCGCCTCCCCGGCGTCGAGGCGGTCGGTCGCGGCGAGCAGGTCGCGCATCTCGTCGAGGGTGAAGCCGAGCGGTTTCATCCTGCGGACGACCATGAGACGGGCGACGTCGGCCTCGGTGTAGAGGCGGAAGCCGCCCTGGGAGCGGGCGGACGGGATGACCAGGCCGGTGTCCTCGTAGTGCCGGATCGTGCGCAGCGACAGCTCGGTCCGCGCGGCCACCTCGCCGATCTGCATGTGCTCGCCGCTCACGCGCCCGCTCTCCTCGTCCGGTGCGCCGCTCCCGTCGGGTGCCGGGGCGGCCGCGATCTCTACCGTAACGTTAGGGTAGAGTTCCCCGGCGCCGGGCACGCCGGTGTCGCCCGCGCCGCCTGCGGTCTCGCGTGGCGCGCCGCTCCCCGAAGCCCGTCCCGCCGCGGCCGGCACAGGGGCCGGGCGGGCGGCCCGACCGTCCGCCCCCTCCCTCCGCACGATCCGGGATGCCGGGCGTGCCCGATCACGACAGGTACCGCCTTGCCCGCTCCTGCCCTCTCCCCCGTCGCGCGGCTGCGCGGTCTGCGGCCCGACTGGATCCGCGACCCCAAGGTGTGGCGCACCGAGGTGCTCGCCGGTCTGGTCGTCGCGCTCGCCCTGATCCCCGAGGCGATCTCCTTCTCGGTCATCGCCGGGGTGGATCCCCGGATCGGGCTGTTCGCCGCCTTCACGATGGCGGTGACGATCTCGGTCGTCGGCGGGCGCCGGGCGATGATCTCGGCGGCCACCGGCGCCGTCGCCCTGGTCACCGCGCCGCTCAACCGGGAGCACGGCCTGGGCTACCTGGTGGCCTGCGTCGTCCTCGCCGGTGTCCTCCAGATCGTGCTCGGCGCGCTCGGTGTGGCGAAGCTGATGCGGTTCGTGCCGCGCTCGGTGATGGTCGGCTTCGTCAATTCCCTGGCCATCCTGATCTTCGTGGCGCAGCTGCCGGAGATGACCGGCGTGCCGTGGCCGGTCTATCCGCTCATCGTCGCGGGCCTGGCCCTGATGGTCCTCTTCCCGAAGGTCACCACGGTCGTCCCGGCGCCGCTGGTGTCGATCGTCGTCCTGACCGTCGTCACGCTGGCGGCGGGGATCGCGGTGCCGACCGTGGGCGACAAGGGCGCGCTGCCGTCGACGCTCCCGGTGCCGGGGCTGCCCGACGTGCCGTTCACCCTCGACACCCTGACGACCGTCGCGCCGTACGCGCTCGCCATGGCGCTGGTGGGCCTGATGGAGTCGCTGATGACCGCCCAGCTGGTCGACGACATCACGGACACCCGTTCGGACAAGACGCGGGAGTCCGTCGGCCAGGGCATCGCCAACATCGTCACCGGGTTCTTCGGCGGCATGGGCGGCTGCGCGATGATCGGCCAGACCATGATCAACGTGAAGGTGTCCGGGGCCCGCACCCGGCTCTCCACGTTCCTGGCGGGTTCCTTCCTGATGGTGCTGTGCATCGTGTTCGGCCCGGTGGTCTCCGACATCCCGATGGCCGCGCTGGTCGCGGTGATGGTGATGGTGTCGTTCGCGACGTTCGACTGGCACTCCATCGCCCCCGGGACGCTGCGGCGGATGCCCGCGGGCGAGATCGCGGTCATGGTGATCACCGTCGGGGTCGTGGTCGCCACGTCGAACCTCGCTGTCGGGGTCGTCGTCGGCTCGGTCACGGCGATGGTGGTCTTCGCCCGGCGGGTGGCCCGCGTCGCCGAGGTCACCGCGGTCGTCGACCCCGATGGCGGCCAGGTCGTCTACCGGGTCACCGGCGAGCTGTTCTTCGCCTCCGCCAACGACCTGGCCACCCGGTTCCAGTACGCGACCGACCCGGACAGGGTCGTCGTCGACCTGTCCGCGACGCGCATCTGGGACGCCTCGTCCGTCGCGGCGCTCGACGCGATCGGAGCCAGGTACGCGCAGCGCGGCAAGCGGGTCGAGATCGTCGGCCTGGACGGGCCCAGCGCCCGGCTCCACGAGCGGCTCAGCGGCGAGCTGACGGCCGGCCACTGAACCACCTGGCACGCCGGGCCACCGCCCCCGGAGGACTCTTGCGCGCGCCCGACTGGAGTACCCGAGCGGTGTGCCTGCCGGGTGGCGTCCGGCGTCGGGCGTCCCCCGGGGCGCCCGGCGCGCGGGTCCGCCACGGCGTCAGCGGCCGATTCCCGCACATACGCCCGAAGAGGGGAAAGACGCGTCGAAGGCGCGGTGCGGGCAAGACGGGAGGCAGTCAGTGACCCGGTCCGACTTCGACGAGCAGGAGGGCGATCGACATGACGTTCCGTGATCCGCAGGGCAGCTGGTGGGCGCGGGTGTTCGCCGCCAGGCGGGACGAGAAGAAGCCGTCGCCGCCGCGCAGGCGCCCCGGCCCGCTCCCCGAGCCGCACCGCGCGCTGCCGGGGATTCCCCGGCAGCGTGCCGAACCGCCGATCTGAGCCGGTCCCGGCGACGCTGCCCGGCGTGCGGTGCGCGCAGGGTCGGGTCTGTCCCCCGGCGGCCGGTTTCGGGGTTCGCCCCATCGGGCCGGGGGACAGACCGTTCTCCCCCGCGTTTCGTTAGGCTGGACGCATGAGTCAGAGCACCAAGGGACGGGGCCCGTCGGAAGCGCGGGCGCGGCTGCTGAACACGGCGACCAGGATCTTCTACGCGGAGGGGATCCACTCCGTCGGCGTCGACCGGATCATCGCGGAGGCGCAGGTCACCCGCGCCACGCTGTACCGGCACTTCACGGGCAAGGAAGACCTCGTCCTGTCGTACCTCGACCAGGCCGACCGGGAGCTGCGGGCGCAGGCCGGGGCCGCGCAGGCGGCCGAGGAGTCGGCGGCCGGCAAGCTCCGCGCGCTGTGCCGGACCATCACCGAGGGCATCCGCTCCCCCGGGTTCCGGGGGTGCGCGTTCCTCAACGCGGCGGCCGAGTACCCCGACCCCGAGCACCCGGTGCACCGCGCCGTCCTGGCCCACCGCCAGTGGTTCCTGGAGACCGTCACGGGCCTGCTGAGCCGCACCGGGGACGCTCCCGCCGGGCCCGCGGGCCGTCATCTGGTCCTGCTGCGCGACGGCGCCATGGCCTCCGGGTGCCTGTCCGACCCGGCGGCGGTCTCCGAGACGTTCCTGGAGGGCGTCGAGGGGATCCTCCGGGCGCGGGGCGCGTGACGGACGGGCCGCCCGCGATGGCGTCGCGGGCGGCCCGGTGGTCGAGGTCCCCCCGGGTCACTCCGTCCGGGAGGCGCGGCCCAGCCGCAGGGCCGACACGAGGAAGAACACCCCGCCGGGGACGGCGTAGCCGATCGCGCCGGTGAGCGCGGGGTCGTCGGCCCCGGCCGAGGCGACGAACGACGCTCCGGCCAGCGCCGAGACGGCCCCGCTGAGGATCATGGGCCACTGGCCGCCCAGGGCGCGGCGCGAGAGTGCGACGGCCAGCTGCACCAGCCCGGACACGAACGCCCAGGCTCCCCAGACCCGCAGCACCGCCGGGATCCCGGACGCACAGGCGACGCCCGCGCCCGCGGCGGCGAGCAGGCTGACGGCCACGTTCACGTAGAGCAGTCCCGGCGCCCCGGTGGTGCGCGAGGCCCGAGCGTCGACGACGGCCGCGCCCACGTCGAACAGCGGGTACAGCACGAGCAGCACGGCACCGGCCGGGCTGATCCGGTCCTCCATCGTGAACATCACGAGGGCCCAGAGGAGGGCGAACGCGAACCGGACGAAGTACAGCCGCCGCAGCGCCGAGGCGGCGGCGCGTGCCGAGCTGGTGGTGGAGAGGCGGGTCGGAGCGGCAGTGGTGCTCACGGTGATCCCTTTCGGTGGGTCCGCGCAGGAGGGGCGCCCGGAGAGCGACGGGAGAAGAACCAGAGAAAAACGACGAAGAAGGAAGAACGAACGTTCTGTCCTCTCAGATTGGCAAGCCGCTCCCCCCTTGTCAAGACCGAACGTTCTCCCTTTCCGGGGCGGGTGTCAGTCCACCCGGGCCCGCCCCCGCCGGGCCGGTGCTACCGCGCGCCCCGCCGCCGACGGCGCGCACGTTCGAATTCGTCGACATCCGAGATCCAGGGGCCGTGCCGGTCGAGTGCGGCGCAGCCGCCGGCGACGAAGGCGCTCACCAGGCTCCGGTAGCCGCCCATCCCGTCGACCAGCGTGTACTCGACCGCGTACGCGGGAGCGGACCCGTCCGTGCCCGCGCGTACCGTCGTGATGCGGGCGAGGGAGTCCGCGTAGAAGTGGAGCTGGATCCCTTCGCCCCTCTCCTCGTCCTCGATGGTGAACACCTCGTTGTCCGCGGCGGAGCGGTCGCCGACGAACTCCCAGAACTCCGCGGCGGCCATGCGGGGAGCGCCCGCGACCCACGTGGTCTCGGCGCCCTGGGCGTCGGTGAACGTCAGGGCGGTCTTCCGCGCGCTCCCGCCGCGGCCGGGGTGGTGGCCCGCCGCGTCCTCGTCGTCCGGCACGGGTGCGGACCGGGAGCGGTCCGCGGCCTCCGCGCACATCAGGAAGCCGACGCTGCGCACCGCGTCGTCGGCGAGTTCGGGGTGCGTGCGGCGCACGGCCGCTTCGACCGTCGCCGCCATCCGGCCCCAGTCGCTCCGGTCCGTGGCGCGCTTCCCCCGCCGCGGATCGCGGCCGATCCGCATTCCGGCGCACGCCCCCTCCGCGACGGCGATCACCCGCATGACCTCGGGCAGCAGCGCGGCGTCGACGGCGCCGGGCCTCCGTCGGGGAGCCGTCGCGCCGTGCAGGTACTGGCCCGTGTACGTCAGGACGGCGGTGTCGAGCGGACCGAGCACCGTTCCGCGCCGGGCGCGCCGGCGGACCGCCCGGTACTCCTGGGCCCGTTTCTCGTTCGGCGTCCCGGTCGCCGCGCGCAGCGCCGCGTGCACCCGGCCGCGCTCCAGCAGGCCGGTGTCGGCTCCGTGGGCGACGAGCCGGCCGCCGTCCCACGGGACGCGCCGGAAGAGCGCGTCGATGTCGTCGGGCGCGCCGAGGAGGACCGGGTCCAGGAGCGCGACGGCGGCGCTCTCGTCGAGCCGGCCGCGGGTACCGGCGGCGTCGCACAGCGGAAGGACGGCGCTCCACAGGAGCAGGTGCCGGGCCAGGTCCTCCCGGATCACCGCGAGATGGGCCTCGCCGATCGGGAACGTGAACGTGCGCGGGTCGTGGTTGGCGTCGGCCCCGGCACCGAGCATCAGCTTCAGCCCGCCGTCCTCGCGGATCACGTTCGGGATCCAGCCGCTTCCCCGCGTGAAGACGATGTCGTACACGGACTCAGTCCTTTCGGCGGTGGCGGTACGGCGATGGTGCGCGGTGCGTGCGCGGGCCCGAGGGCCGGGCGCCGGCCCGCCACCGGCGACGCCGAGGACGAACCGTCCGGTCCGGATCCGTAGCGGCGAGCCACGGGTGTCCTTCGTTCCCGTGGGCCGGCTCCGCGAGCGTAGTCGAACCGGCGTGGGCCGCTCCTGAGGGCGAGGTCGCCGTCGGGGCGCTGACACAACCTCCAAGCGTGGCGCCGCAACCGCCCCACCCTTTGGCCGATTCACCAAGCATTCGCCAGGCTGCTATGAGTTTTAGCGTGGCAGATGCAAGATAGGAGGCGCAGTTCGGGGCGCGGATGCCGTCGCTCCGACCAGGTCCGGAAGGCGAGGTCCCCCATGGTCATGCCCACCCTCGACAGCGGCGACGTCGGCTTCGGGCTCCCCACCTCCCCCAGCGCCGGACGGCGCCGGCCCGACGAGCGCATCGCCCGCGTCATCGCCCAGGCCCTCGGCGACGCCCGTACCGTCCTCAACGTCGGCGCGGGCACCGGTTCGTACGAGACCGCCGCCCACACGTTCACCGCGGTCGAGCCGTCGCTCGCGATGCGTGCCCGGCGCCCCGCGCAGCTCGTCACCGCCATCGACGCCGTCGCCGAGGACCTGCCCTTCGCCGACGGGCAGTTCGACGCGGCGATGGCGCTGTTCAGCGTCCAGGACTGGGCGGACGTGGACGCCGGACTGCGCGAGACGCGCCGTGTCACCCGCGGCCCGGTCGTGGTGCTGACCTGCGATCCCGCGCGCGTGCGCGACTTCTGGCTGTACGAGTACGCGCCGGAGGTCCTGGAGACCGAGGCCCGCCGCTATCCGCCCCTCCAGCGACTCGCCGCCGCGCTCGGCGGCACCGTCACCCTCCAGTCCGTTCCCGTGCCGCTGGACTGCACCGACAGTTTCAACGAGGCGTACTACGGCCGCCCCGAACTGCTCCTCGACCCGGCCGCCCGGCAGCCCTGCTCGGCCTGGAGTTTCCTCGACGACCGCGGCCGCCAGGACTTCGACCTCTCCCTGCGGCACGCCCTGGGATCGGGCGCCTGGGACGAGGCCTTCGGACAGCTGCGCGGACGGCCCGCCTACGACGGCTCGCTCGTCCTCGTCCGCGCCACGCCCTGACCCCGGCGGCGCCCCACCCACGGAACGGAGACCGCGGACCCATGCCCGACCCCGGACCCGGCGGCGGACGGACGGCGCCGCCGACGGACCTCACCCGTCCACGGCGCACGGACGCCCAGGGCAACCGCGCCCGCATCGTCGCGTGCGCGGGCGCGGCCCTCGCCGACCGCCCCGACGCGACGCTCCAGTCGATCGCGCGGGCGGCCGGTGTCGGGCAGGGCACCATGTACCGGCACTTCCCCCGCCGGGAAGCGCTGCTCATCGCCGTCTACCGGAGCGACGTCGACGCGCTCGTCCTGGCCGCCCCGCGCCTCCTCGCGGACCACGAACCCCTGGAGGCGCTGCGCCGCTGGGTCGGGCGGCTGGCCGCGTACGGGCGCGGCGGGCCCGGGGTGGCCCAGGCCCTGGAGGCGGCCACCCGCCCCGACCTCGGCGGCCCCGCGTACCCGGCGCTCGCCGCCGCGCTGGGCCGGATCCTCGCCGCCTGCGACGCGGCGGGACTGCTGCGGCCCGGCGTGAGCGCCGACGAGGTGCTGCTCCTGGTGTCGTTCCTGTGGAAGGTCGACGACGGCCCCGACCGGCCCGCCCGCACCGACCGCATGCTCGGGATCGTCATCGACGGGCTGCGGAGCACGGCCCGCGCCTGAGACCGGCCCGCCCGCACCACCCCTACTCGTACCGGTACTTCAGCGACTCGGCCTCGGTCCGCTCGATGTCGGCGAGCGTCAGCTCCGGCATCCGCAGCTGGGCCAGTGTCACTTCGGCCGACGTCGGCTGGGCGTCCGGGGCCAGCCACTGCTCCGGCTTCCAGGCGCCGCTGCGCAGCAGGGACTTGGGGCAGTGCGGGTAGACCTCCTCGATGCCGACCACGAGGGCGCTGGCCGGCGGCTTGCCCACGGCGGTCAGCTGCGACAGCAGCTCGGGGCGGGTGGAGACGACGGCCCGGCCGTTCACGCGCAGGGTGGTGGTCCGCCCGGGGATGATGAACAGCAGGCCGGCCCGGCCGGTGGCGATGACGTTCTGCAAGGTGTCGAGCCGCTTGTTGCCGGTGGCGTCGGGTATGGCCACCGTGCGGTCGTCCAGGACGGCGACGAACCCGGCGGGTCCGCCGCGCGGCGAGACGTCGCAGTTGCCGTCGGCGTCCGCGCTGGCGACCAGGACCAGCGAGGAGCAGCCGATCAACCGCCGGGTCTGGTCGGTGAGTTCGCCCAGCTGCTTGCGCACGGCCGCGGCGCCGGGGAGCGCGTAGGCCCGGCGCAGCGATTCCAGGTCGGCCACGGCGTCGCGGCGGAGTTCGTCGAAAGCACTGCCGGTCAGGGGTGTCGTCATGTCGGCGACCCTAACGATCTCCGTGGGGCACGCTCCAGGGCGGGTCGCGGCCGGGCGCCCGCCGGATGGGGCGACGGGCGCCCCGGGACGGGCGTCGTCACTCTTCTTCCCGGGCGGCTTCCCGGGCGGCTTCCCGTGCGGCGTCGCCTGCCGCGCGGAGCTTCAGGAGGTAGGCGGCGGTGAGGGCGACGGCCCGGTCCGCGTCGCCGGACAGCTCCACGAGGGCGCTCGACGCGGTCGGCCCCGGGATGTCCGCCAGGGCCTGGGTCAGCCGGCTCCGTCCGGGTGCACCGGTGGCGGGGTCGGCGAGACGGGCCACGAGCCCGGCCGCGATCCGCTCCGCCGTCTCCGGGTCGCTCGCCGGCGCCCGCAGCGCGTCGGCCGCGTCCGTGTCGTCGCGTCCCTCCACGATCATGTCGATGAGCGTCGGGACCGCGTCGGGCGTGCCGCGGGCCCCGAGCACCACCGCCGCCCGCCCGCGGACCACGGCGTCGGGGTGCATGAGCGCGTCGCGCAGGTATCCGGCGGCCTCCTCGCCGCGGAGCGCGGCGAGGGCCCGCACGGCCCGTTCCCGCACGGCGGCCACGGGGGCGTCGAGCCCCTCCGCCAGCAGGGCCGGGGCGGCGCCGTCCGAGCGTGCCAGCGCCCAGCGCAGCGCTCCGGCGACGATCGGGTCCGTCTCGCCGAGCGCCGCCTCGACCAGCGCCTCCACCGGTAGGGGAGCCGCGTCGCCCGTGGCGAGGACGGCGCGCTGGCGGGCGCTGGGGCTCTTCGCCGCCAGCGCCCGCAGGAGTGCGACGACCTGGAGCACGTCCTCCCATCCCGCGGGGTCCGCGGCGTCGATCCTGCGCAGGCGCGTGAGCAGCCGGGTCTCGGCCGCGATGCGCTCGCGCGTCTGCCGCACGAGGTCGCCGACGAGCTGTGCGGGGGCGAACCCGGGGTCGTCGAGCGCCCGCCCGATCTCGCGGAGCGACAGGCCGAGCGAGCGCAGGCTCTCGATGTGGAAGACCCGGCGGATGTCCTGCGTGGAGTACTCCCGGTAGCCGGAGCCCGTTCGGCCCGACGGGCGGACCAGGCCGAGGGACTCGTAGTGCCGGAGCATGCGGGCGCTGACCCCGGACCGTCGCGCCACCTCACCGATCAGCATGGTTCCCATCGTCCGCCGCGGGCGCCCCGGGCGCCCCATCGAGGGCCACGACGCGCTTGGCCTCCTCGACCGCCTCCTCGAATCCGGTGTCCGGGTCGCGCAGCAGCCGCAGGGTGGCGAGCGCGTGCGTGCGGGGGCCCGGGTCGGCGGCGGCCGCGGCGGCGTCGAGGACGGCTCGGCCCGCGTCGCCGAGGGCGACCAGTGCCTGGCTCAGGCTCAGCCGGGTCCGCCGCCCACCGTGCCCGAGCCGGGTCGCCAGCAGCGCGGCCAGGGCGGGCTCCTCGCCCGGTGGTACGAGGATCACGGCGGCCCGCCAGGCGCTGCGGGCCACCTCGTCGTCGGGGTCGGACAGCAGTTCCGGGGTGAGCGCGGGCCACGCCCGCCGGTCCCCGATCTTGGACAGGGTGTGCAGCGCCTGGCTGCGGGCCTGTGCGCGCTCCGAGCGGACCTCGCGGAGCAGCCCGGGCAGGGTCAGGGACACCGGGTGGCGGGTGAGCGCCCAGGTCAGCATGTCGCGCACGAAGAACTCGGGCTCGACCGCGGACCGCTCGACGAGCTTGTCCACGCACCGCGGGTCGGGCGTCGTGCCGAGCGCGAGCGCGGCCCGCAGCCGCACGGACGACCGGTCGTCCTCCAGTGCCCGCAGTACCCGTACGGTGTCGGCCTCCCGCCCCGTCCCGGTCGCCGGTCCTGTCATGGTCATCGGGACCACCTCCTCGGGAAGCAGTGAAGACCTTGCCATCGTGTCAAGGTCAAACGGGCTTGGGCGCCCCGCCCGCGGGCCCGCGCGACGACGCAGGTCAGAACGGCCTGCTGGCGTCATCTCCCGCCGACCGGGCACACGGCGTCCGTGACCGCGCGCCCGCGCCGCTACCCGAAAGGCCCCGACCATGACCTCGGTACGCCCCGACCTCGATCCCGAACTCCGTCATCTGCTGGCCGACATGCCCCTCATGTCCGACCTCACCCCCGAGGTGCTGGCGCGGCTGCGCGAGCTGCCCTCGAACCCCATCGACGCGCTGCTCGCGGACCGGAGCGTCGACCGCCGGGAGACCAGCGTGCCGGCCGAGGACGGCACGCCGATCCCGCTGACCGTGCTCAGCCCCGCGGGGCGCGACCGTGCCGGCGCGGCGCCCTGCGTCTACTGGATCCACGGCGGCGGGATGGTCATGGGCGACCGCTTCGCCCAGCTCGAGATCCCGCTGGAGTGGCTCGACGAGTTCGGCGCGGTCGTCGTCTCGGTCGACTACCGGCTCGCCCCGGAGGCCACCGGCACGACCCTCGTGGACGACTGCTACCGCGGGCTGCGCTGGACCGCCGAGCACGCCGCCGACCTGGGCATCGACCCCGACCGGATCGTCGTCGCCGGGGCCAGCGCCGGCGGCGGGCTCGCCGCCGGTCTCACGCTGCTGGCCCGCGACCTCGGCGCCCCGCGGGTCGCCGCGCAGCTGCTGATCTGCCCCATGCTCGACCACCGCAACGACAGCACGTCGAGCCACCAGTTCTCCGGCGGGCCCGGCATGTGGACCGCGGAGATGAACGCGTTCGCGTGGCGGTCCGTCCTCGGCGGCCTGGCGGACGACGAGGTCCCCGCCTACGTCTCCCCCGCGCGCGCCGACGACCTCTCGGGCCTGCCCACCACGTATGTCGACACCGGCTCGGCCGAGGTCTTCCGTGACGAGATCACCGACTACGCCTCACGGCTGTGGGCGGCGGGTGGCCAGGCCGAACTCCACGTCTGGGCCGGGGGATTCCACGGTTTCGACACGCTGTACCCCGAGGCCCGCATCTCGGCCGCCGCCCGCAGGACCCGCACCGACTGGCTGGGCCGGCTGCTGACCGGTCCCGACGCCTGACGCGCCGCCGTCCGACGCTCGCGGGGGCCGCCGCACGGGCCCGGCGGGGCGGGAGGACGGACCGCGCGCACCGCGCCGGGTGCGCCCGCCGTCCGGCCGGCACCGCCCGTCAGACGTCCTCGACCCCCATCATCTGGACGGCCTTGCGGGCCTGGTAGAAGTCCTCGTCGGACACCTCGGGGTCGTCCTCCGTGTCGTGGAGCCAGTCCGCGAGGTCCGCGACGGACCACGTCTCGAAGTCCTCCGGCACGTCGAGGCTGGTCGTCCTGCGCAGGCGCGTGGCGACAGCCGCGTCCCGGACGCTGCGCGTGCTCACCTCGGTCATCTTCCGCACCGCCTTCCGGCGTCATCGGGGGTCGGACAGGCGACGTTGCCAGACAACATCCGTACTGTCCAAACGACCGCGCGGGACGCCGGCCGCGGCGCCGGACGACGTACCGGGCGCGGGCTCGGCACGGCCGCCGCGAGCGGGGGTTCCGCACGGCAACAGCCTTTGCGGGGGCCCGGAGTCGTTCTGGGCGGCACGGAGTCGTCCTGGGCGGCACGGACGTTCAGGTGCGGGTCCCCGGCGGCGGCGGCGTCGCCGCGAGGAGCGGAGCGGGCGGCGGGAGCCGCACGGCCCGGCTCACGCCCCGGGCTGCTCGCCGTCGTGCAACAGGGCGCGCAGCATGGCCTCGTCGTCGGAGCTGAGGTCGGACACGAAGCGGGCCAGCACGCTGTTGCGGTCCTCGCCGCGCCGGAGTTCGGCGTGCATGCGCAGGGCGTGGAGGCCGGAGTCGTCGGTCACCGGGACGTAGGCGTAGCCGCGCCCCCGGCGGGACCGGCTGACCGTGCCCTTCTCGTACAGGCGCGTGAGGATGGTGGTGACCGTGGTGCGCGCGAGGTCGGCGTCGAGCGCCTCGCGGACCTCGCCCGGCGTCAGCGGCTGCCCGGCGGCCCACAGGGCGGCCAGGACGCCGGCCTCCAGTTCTCCGGCCGGTCTGCGGTCCCCGTGCTGCTCGCTCATGGGTCGCATTCTGGCAGATGCGCACGGGCCGCATTCGGGCAGACGTGCGGGGTGGCGGCCGACTGAGCGGCGCCCCTGCACCGGGCTACGAAGGAGCGCGCTCCGAACGGATCTCCGGGCGTCGCCTGCGGACGTAGTCCCGGACGGTGGACACCGACGCGGCGGTGAATCCGGCCTCCTGGGCGAGGTGTTCATGGATGCGGGTGTTCGTGAGCCGGGGCTGTCCGGCCTCCTCCAGCTCGCGCCGCAGGAGGTCGTCGATGAGGTCGCGGACCGGGTCGAGGAGCCGGGGGCGGGCGGGCGGAGCGGGCGCGGGGGGCGCCTCGGGTTCGAGGCCGAGGGCTTCCAGCACGACCTTGCGGGAGACGCGGTGCCGCTGCGCCAGCTCGGAGACGGTGCGGCCGGGGTCCGCCCCGCGGTCCCGGCGGATCCGGTGCGCGACGAGGTCCGGGGATCGGTACAAGGACCTGCCTTTCGTCGGCGCCGGACGGCACGGTCCCGCGGCGTCCGTGGGGGAGTTCCGCAGCGTACGTCTACAGACTAGTAGACAATGGGGGGCCGATCAAAGGTCGGGGCCGGGTCCGCCGGGGCGACGCCCCGCCCGGCTGCCGTCCGAGCGTCACGGAGGAACCGGTGCCCCCTGCGATCCTGGTGGTCGAGGACGACCACGCCCTGCGTGACGTGCTGCGCCGCGGGCTGGCCGAGGAGGGCTTCGACCCGGTCCCGGCGCCGGACGGGGCGACGGCGCTGCGGCTGGCCACGCCCGGTCTCGCCGCGGTGGTGCTCGACATCGGGCTGCCCGACGCGGACGGCCGCGACGTGTGCCGGGCCCTGCGCGCGAACGGTGTCCCGGCTCCCGTGCTCTTCCTCACGGCCCGCACCGCGCTCCACGACCGCCTCTCGGGCTTCGCGGCGGGCGGGGACGACTACCTGTGCAAGCCGTTCCATCTCAGCGAGCTCGTCGCCCGTACCACCGCGCTGCTCCGGCGGTCCCGGCCCGCCCCGGACCGGGGCGCGGACGGCATCGCGGTCGATCCCCTCACGCTGACCGCCCGCGTGAACGGTCGGCAGGTCCGGCTCTCCCCCACCGAGTTCCGGCTGCTGGCCGTGCTCGTCGGGGCCGGCGGGTCGTCCGTGCGGCGCCGCGAACTCGTCCGCGCCGGCTGGCCCGAGGGGGCGTGGGTGAGCGACAACACCCTGGACCAGTACCTGACCCGGCTGCGGCGCAGGCTGCGCGAGGCGGGCAGTCCGCTCACCGTCCGTACCCGGCGCGGGATCGGACACCACCTGTCATGAGGCGCCGGGCCACGTCCCTCCGCCCACGGATGCCGCGCGGCCGTCTTGCGGTGACCGCCGTCGCCTTGGCGGTCCTGGTGACGGCCGTCCTCGCGCTCGTCCTCGACGTCGTCGCGGCCCACGAGCTGCGGTCCCAGGCCGACGGGCGGCTGCGGGGCACGATCGCCGCCGTCGCCTCGGCCGTGGACGTCGCGGGGACCCGCGTCGTGGTGCGCGAGAGCGCCCACGACGCCGCGCTCGACTCCCCCGTGTGGGTCTACGACCGGTCGAAGGCGGTCGAGGCGCCGCCCGTCGGGCGGCGTCCGGCGGTGGCGCGCACCGCGTTACGGCTCGCCGCGTCCGCCGCACCGGCCTGCGCCACCGTCGGCGACGGCGACGGCGACGGCGACGGCGGACCGGAGTGGCGGATGTGCGCCGGCTCCGTGTCCCCGCGCGGACGCGGCGTCGCGGTGGTCGCGGCCCTCGACCTGGCCCCCTACGACGGCTCGGCGCGCCTCCTTTCGGCCTGGTCGGTGGTCTTCGCCGTGGCCACCCTGGCGTGCGCCTGCGTGCTGGCCCGGTCGTCGGTCGCCAGGGCGCTGCGCCCGGTGGCCACGATGACCGAGCGGGCCGCGCGGTGGACCGTGGTCTCCCCGTCCACCCGGTTCGCGGTCCCCGGCGCCCCCGAGGAGCTGCTCCGGCTCGGCTCCGCGCTGGACTCCCTGCTGGACCGGGTCCGCGGCACGCTCCGTCATGAGCGGCTGCTCACCGCCGAGTTGGCGCACGAGTTGCGCACGCCGCTGACCCGGATCGTGGCGGAGCTGGAGCTGTGGCAGGCGCGGCCGCGCGACGACGCCGAGACCCGCCGCGCGCGGACCGCGATCGCCGAGGCGGCCGCGGGCATGCGGGTCATCTGCGACACCCTGCTGGCCGAGGCGCGCGACGGCGCCGCCACCGACGGCGCGCCGCACGGCACCAGCGACGTGTCGGCCGTGCTGCACCGCGTCGCGGACGCCGGGCGAGCCGGGGGCAGGAGGACGGTGGTGCGGGTGGAGGCGGGGCTGCGCGCCGGGGTCGCCGACGCGGTCCTGGAGCGCATCGTCAGCCCGCTGTACGCGAACGCGCTCCGCCACGCGCGGTCGGCGATCACCCTGGAGGCCCGGGCGACGCCCGAGGGCGTGCGCTGCGCGGTGAGCGACGACGGGCCGGGGGTCCCCGCCCGGTTCGTGCCGTACCTGTTCCAGCCCGGACGCCGGGCCGAGCCCGCGGACGGGCACGACGGCGCGGGGCTCGGCCTGTCCCTGGTGCTGCGGCTGGCCCGCTCGGCCGGTGGCACGGCGCGCTACGAGGAGGGCCGCGGCGGCGGAGCCCGCTTCGTCGTCGACCTGCCCGGCTGATCCGCGCTCCGGCTGGTACCCGTACCGGCCCGGCCCGGCCTGCCGCGTCGGCGCCGGACGGCGGACGGCGGACGGCGGACGGCGGACCTCGTCCGGGCCGACGGTCCGCGCGGGGTGGGGCGGGGCGGAACGGGTCGGGGTGGGTCGGGGCGGTGTTCGTCGGGGCGGTGCGGTCGTGCGGGAACCTGAACGCGTCCTGACCGTCCCGCGGTTCGGGGCCGCCTGGACACGGAGCCGTCCCCACGATGGGGCGATGGACCTGGGACCCCTCGCGACCACGGACGCCGTCCGGCGCTTCTCCTCCTGGCTGCGCGGTCGCCTCGGACGGGCCGTGCTCGCCACGTACGCGGCCGCTCTCCTGGCACCGTGGCCGGGCCAGTGGCTCCGGGAGCCGCACCCGCTCCCGCTGGTCCACCTCTCCGCCGGGCTGCGCGTGCCGCCCGTCCTGCTGGGGGTGCTGCTGTTCGCGGCGGGGTTCCAGGTGCGGGCGACGGCACTGTCCGGACTGCTGCGCCGGCCGCTCGGTCTGCTGGCCGCGCTGTCCCTGCACCTGGCGCTTCCGCTGGTGCTGATCCCCGCCCTGGTGCTCCTGCTGCGCGGCACGCCGGACGCCGATCACGGCAGCGGCATCGTCACGGCCATGGTGCTGATCGTGGCGATGCCGGTCGCGGCCAACGCCACGGTGTGGACGGCGAAGGGCGACGGCGACCAGCCGGCCATGGTCGCCACCGTCCTGGGGTCCACGCTGCTCAGCCCGCTGACCACCCCGGTCGTGATCGCGGCCCTGGGACGGCTCGTCCGTGGCGGGTACGCGGACCGGCTCGCGGTCGCCGCGCGGGCCGCGCACGGCGGGCTCGCGCTCACCGGCATCGTCCTGCCGTGCGCGGCCGGCGTGCTCTGCCGGGCCGTGCTGCGGCGCGGCCGGTGCGGGACGTGGGAGAGCGGGGTCGGCGCCGCCGGGCTGCTCGCCTCCCTGGGCACCACGTACGTCAACGCCAGCGGCGCGCTGGGGCCGTGCCTGGCACACCCGCGTCCGCTGCTGGTGGCCGCGTGCGTCGTCACGGCGGCCGGGGTGTGCGTGGCGTCGTTCGTCCTGGGGAGTGCGGCCGGCGCGGTGCTGCGCCTGAACCGGGGCGGGCGGTCGTCGCTCGCTCTGGCCTGCGGCATGAACAACAGCAGCGCGGGCGCCGTCCTGATCAGCACCGCTCTGCCGGACAAGCCGTATCTCCTCATGCCCGTCCTGACCTACGGACTGGTGCAGAAGAGCGTCGCCGGGCTGGTGGTGCGCGGCGCGCGTCCGGCGCCGTCCGCGTCCCCGTCGCGATGACGCCCGTACGGGGATTCTGCCCGTACGGGAAGGGGCTGTACGGGAAGGGGCTGTAGGGGAAGGGGCTGTACGGGCGTCATGACGGCGCCCGGTGAACTCGGCGGTGTACGGCGGCGGTTCGCCGCGGGCGACCCCGCGCTACGGCGACACGGGCCGCGCGCCGGCCGGGGGGGGGTCCGCCCGCGCCGCGCTCAGGGGTTCCGGCGCGGCGGCGGTGTCGGCGCCCGGCGGTTCCTGTCGGCCGCGTCGAGGGCCGCGGCGGCGAGTGCCAGCCAGGCGACGGCCAGGAGCCATCCCGCGACGATGTCGCTGGCCCAGTGCACCCCGAGGTAGACGCGGGTGCAGGCGACGGCCGCCGCCCACGCCGCGGCGAGCGCCCGGAGGCAGCGGCCGGCGCCGCGGTGCGTCAGGTGTCCCGCCGCCCAGCACACGACTCCGGCGGTGATCGCGGAGGTCGTGGTGTGCCCGGACGGCAGGGAGAAGCCGGAGGCGTGGGTGGCCCAGCCGGCCCGCGGCGGCCGGGGGCGGGCGACGAGGGCCATCACGGCGAGGCGCACACCCTGCCCGGCCAGGAGCACGCCGAGGCCGGTCAGTCCGCGGGTCAGCCTCGCGGTCCACGCACCGCCGGTGAGCGCCGCGGCGGTGAAGGTGATCAGGTACGGCCACAGCGAGGTGCCGGTGGCGGTGACGAGGCGGGCGATGTCCACCGCGAAAGCCGTGCGGTGCCCGAGCGACCAGGCGTGCACAGCCGTGTCGGCGGCGAGGGGCCGGTCCCCGGCCACCAGCACCGCGCCGGTCAGGAGGGCCAGCAGCAGGACGGCGACGCCGCCGGCCCGGGGCAGCCACGGCGGCTGCCGGGTCCGGCGCGCGCCCGCCGCTCCCCGCTCACCGGGGGCGCGCGCCGTCATGGGACGGGCACCTGGGCGGGCTCCGGCTCTCCGGAGGTGCGCGGCGGGGCGACGGAGCGCAGGACCAGCCGCATGGAGACGACGGCGACGACCGTGCCGAGCAGCAGACCCGCCACGACGTCGTGCGGGTAGTGCGCGCCGACCCAGACGCGGGAGAGCGCCATGAGGACGGCGGCGGGCAGGGCGGCGGCCGCGAGCCCGCGGTCGACGAACCAGAGGGCCACCGCGGCGGCGGCCGCGATGGCCGCGTGGTTGCTGGGGAAGGACCAGTCCCCCACCGGCGGACAGGTCTGGAGGGGCGTGACGTGCAGGACCTGGCACGGGCGGGCCTCGTGGAGCAGGCTCTTCGTGCCGTAGTCGGCGAGGAAGGCGACGACCGCGACGACCGGAACGGCCAGGGCGGGCCGTTGTGGGCGCCCCGCGGCCCGGGCGCGCAGCCAGGCCAGGACCATGAGGACGGCGAAGAGACCGAGCCCCCAGTCCGACCACAGGGAGACGAGGTCGTTCACGGCGGCGGGCGTGCGGTCGGTCAGGTGCGCGATCCCGGTGTAGAGGGAGTCGTCGGCGAACGAAGCGGTGGTCACGGTCACTCCCCGGCAGCGGTCGTCCGGGCCGCGGCGGCGCGGCGGCGGTTCCTGCGTGCGCGCAGGACCTCCAGGGCGAGGGGGAGCAGCGAGACGGCGACGACGAGGGCGACCAGGGGCAGCAGGTAGCGGTCGACGTCGGGGACGGACGATCCGAGGGCGTACCCGGCCAGGACCAGGCCGACCGTCCACACTGCGCCGCCGACGCTCTGCCAGAGGACGAACGTGCGGGCGGGCACGTCCAGGGCTCCGGCCAGCGGGTTCAGCACCGTACGCACCACGGGGACGAACCGGGCCAGGACGATCGCCTTGGCGTGCCCGTACCGGGCCAGCAGTTCCTCGGCGCGCGCCGCCCCGTCACGCAGGCGGCGCGAGCGGCTGCGGGCCAGCAGGGCGCGGCCGCCCTTGCGGCCGATCCAGTAGCCGACCTGGGCGCCCGCCAGCGCTCCCGCCACGGAGGCGAGGAGGACCTGGGGCAGGGAGAGGTGCGCGCCGTCCCGCCCGGAGGCGCACAGCAGTCCGGCGGTGAACAGCAGCGAGTCCCCCGGGAGGAAGAAGCCGATCAGGAGGCCGGTCTCCGCGAACAGGACGACCGCGACGCCCAGGGCGCCGAAGGCGGTCAGCAGGGAACCGGCGTCCAGGACATTGACCGCGAGGGGATGGGACGCGGCGGTGGCGCACAGATCGGGGCACGAAGGCACGCCGATTCCTTCCGTAGGGAACATCGGGCGGCGTCCGGTCAGGGGCGTGCCGGGTCGCTGAACGGCACGACGTCTACACGCCAGTAGTCGGACTACAACACTGTAGACGTTCTTCTGTCACACTGAGTTCCATGGCTGAGGAGATCGGAAGCCGCCGGCCGGCCGGCGAGCTGGAAGCGCGGGCCCTGGCGTCCCTCTGGGAAGCCGGCCGCCCGCTCACCCCGGGGGAGCTGCGGCGGCGGCTCGGGGACGGCCTGGCGCGCACGACCGTGTCCACCATCCTGATCCGCCTGTATGACAAGGGCGTGGTCCGACGCTCCCCCTCCGGACGCGGATTCGCGTACGAGCCCGCGGCCGACGCCTCCGGTCTCACGGCCCGGCGCATGCACGCGGAACTCGATCGCGGGCAGGACCGCACGAGTGTCCTGGCGCGCTTCGTGGGCGACCTGAGCGACGAGGACGGCGAGACGCTGCGCGCCCTGCTGTCCGGCATGGGCGACAGCTTGGGAGACAGCCTGGGAAACAGCTTGGGAGACACCGAGAAGTGATCTACGCCGTCTGGCTGCCGCTGCTCGTGCCGTTCCTGGCGGTTCCCGTCGCCCGGCGGGTCGCCGCCCGCCTGTCCCCGCGCACGTCGGTCTGGACGCTGACCCTGACGTCCGCGGTCCTCGCCGCGTGCAGCACGCTCGCCCTGGGGACCCTGCTCCTCGCCGGCGCGTTGCGCCTCTCCCCCGTCGCGGCGCTGGAGGACATCCGACCCCGCTGGCTGGGCGCGCCGTTCTGGTGGACCACGCCCGCGGCGATCGGTGCGGCGGGCGCCCTCGCGGCGGGTCTCGGGCTCGCGGTCCGGCGCCTGACCGGTCAGTTCCGGGAGCTGCGGGCGGCGCGCGCGGCGGCGGGGCCGCGGGCCGGGGACCTGTCCGTCGCGGCGCACGGCCATCCGTACGCCTACGCGCTGCCCGGGCGGCTGGGCCGCCCCGGCACCGTCGTCGTCAGCTCGGCCATGGTGCGGGCGCTGAGCGCGGCGGAGCGGGAGGCGCTGTTCGCGCACGAGCGCGCGCACCTGAGCGGGCGGCACCACCTGTTCCTGGGCTGCGCGCAGGTGGCGTCCGTCCTCCACCCGTCGCTGCGGGAGCTGCGGCGGCCGCTCGCCTTCCACCTGGAGCGCTGGGCGGACGAGTCGGCGGCGGCCGCCGTGGGCGACCGGAAGCTGACCGCGCGGGCGATCAGCCGGGCGGCGCTGGCCGCTCACGCCTCTCCGCTGCGCCCGCCCCGCGCCGGGGTCCTCCTCGGCGCCACGACGGGCCCCGTTCCCCAGCGGGTGCTCGCCCTGCTCGCTCCGGCGGGCGGCGCGCCCGGGCCCGTGGCGAGGCGGTCCCGGCGGTGCGTGGCGGCGCTGCTCCTGTGCTCCGTGGCCGTGTCGGGCGCGGGCGCCCTGCACGCCGTCGCGGACCTGCACTCCGACGTGGAGGTCGCGGAGACCCACCGCCCGGCCGCGCCCTGATCCCCGTACGGGCCGGCGGACCGGCGGGCGGTCCCGGTACGGCGCAGGGGCCGCACCGGTCGGTGCGGCCCCTGCGTACTGCGGGTGACCCCTCTGTGCTGTCCTTCGCTCCGCGCCGCTCGCGGCCGGGACTACTTCAGGGCCTTGGCGAACTGCGGCACGACCTTGTCCAGGGCGTAGTTCACCGAGAGCACGGAGTCCGTGGCGAACGCCTGGGCGGACGCGGAGTTCAGTTCGAACACCACGTCGTGGCCCTTCTGGACCGCGGGAACCTTCTTGAACAGCGCGTCGTTCCGGATCGTCGACGCGGACACCCCGATGGGCTCCATGACGACGAGGTCGGAGTCGAGCTTGTTCACGTTCTCGCGGGCGACGCTGATGAAGAAGCTGTTGCCGCCCTGCTTCTCGACCCAGGGGTTGTTCTTGAAGCCGAGCCGCTCCAGGAAGTCCACCCGGCCGCTGCCGCGCACGTAGGCGCCGAAGCCCTCGGAGGTCAGCGAGCCCGACGTGATCGTCTTGTCCTTGAACTCGGGGTGCGCCTTCGCCACGGCGGCGAACTTGGCCTTGGTCCTGGCGATCAGCGCCTGGCCCTTGTCGTGCAGGCCGAGGGCGTCGGCGACCATCTCGGTCTGGTCCTGCCAGTCGGTCAGGTACTGGTCGCCGCCCTTGGGCACGCCGACGGTCGGCGCGATCTTGCTGAGGGTGTCGTACCGCTTCTGGTCCCCGCTCGACTTCGTGTCGAGGATCAGGTCGGGCTGAAGCGCGGCGATCTTCTCGTATTCGGGTTCGAGCGTGCCGATCTTCTTCGGGCTCTTGTCGTACGTGCCCTTCGCCCACGGGCCGACGCCGTCGCCGCCGAAGGCGAGCCAGTCGCTCGCCCCGACCGGCTGGACCCCGAGGGCGAGCGCGGTCTCCGCGTCGCCCCAGCCGAGCGCGACCACGCGCTTGGGCTGCTTCTTCACGGTCACGTCGCCGAACTTGGTGGCGACCTTCGCGGGGAAGTGCCCCTTGGCGACCGACCCGGTGTCCTCGGAGCTGTCACCGCCGGAACCGGACGAGCACCCCGCGACCACGAGGGACGCGGCGACCGCGGTGGCGGCGAGGGTGACGCGGCGGCCACGGGAACGGGAGACGGCGGCACCGGCCTGCCGAGCAGCATGAATCGAACGCTTGAGCATGAAGAAAGGCTAACCTAACCAACACGGCCTCCTGACCGGCCCCCGTGGCACCGCAGGTTCAGCTCCGCAGGTCCAGGGGCGCGGAACGTGCGGCGGAACTGAACGTGCCCGCACTGGACGCGTGCCGCTCCACCGCGCGGCCGCCGGGTGGGGTCACGGCATGGCCGTGCCGGTCAGCACGCCGGCCGGAGCGAGGCAGGCCACCGTCGCCGTCCCCACGACGGCACCTCGCAGGACGAGGGCCAGCGCACGGCCGCCTGTACGGCTGCCCCAGGACGAGGCCCGGCCCGAGCCAGAGCAGTCCCCGCGCCGCGGTCAGCACCATCATCTGCTGCAATTTCTCCATGGAGCGAGCTGAACTCACCACGTGCTCCGCCCCCCGTAGTGCCGTGGTTTCGCGGCGCCCGCTTCCCGCGGAATCGGCCTAGAAAGCAGACGCGGCCCCCAACCCGGTCAACTGGCTTTCCGGACAGCGGGGTTGAACGCCGTCCATGGCATCAGAAATACGCTCCCCCGCGATCGGGCGTCCCTAGACTGCCCGGATGGATCGGGCAGCGGATGTCGTGCGACGCGCGCTCCCGGCGCTGCCGGCCGAGCCGTTGGCCGTCGACGCCGTCGTGAGTCGCGGGTACACGTACGCCGAGCACGCGGTGGCGCGGCTGAGGGACGGGCGGTCGGCGTTCGTCAAGCTCGCGGTGGACGACACGACCGCGTCCTGGCTGCGGGCCGAGTACGCGATCTACTCGGCGCTCGACGGACCTTGGCGCCCCGACGTGCTCGGCTGGCACGACGACGGATCACTGCCGGTCCTGGTGCTGGAGGACCTGTCCGGGGCTCCCTGTCCGCCGCCCTGGACGGCCGAGCGGGTGGACGCCGTGCTGGCCGCCCTCGCCGAGGTCAGCGCGCATCCGGTGCCGCCGGGGCTGGCTCCCATCGACGACAACGCGTTCCACCGGTCGGGGTGGCCGGAGGTCGCCAGGGCGCCCGAGCCGTTCCTCGCGCTCGGCATGTGCTCGTCCGCGTGGCTGTCGCGGGCGCTGCCCACCCTGTTGTCCGTCGGAGACCCCGCCGCGCTGGCCGGGGACGCGCTGCTCCACCTCGACGTACGCAGCGACAACCTGTTCTTCCGCGGGGACCGGGCGGTCCTCGTCGACTGGAATCTGGCCGCGTACGGCAATCCGGCCATGGACGTGGCGTTCTGGCTGCCCAGCCTCCACATGGAGGGCGGGCCGGAGCCGGAGAAGGTGCGCGAGGTGGAACCCGCGCTGGTGGCGCTGGTCGCGGGCTTCTTCGCCGGCCGGGCGGGACTGCCGCACATCCCGGTGGCTCCGCAGGTCCGGGACGTGCAGCGGCGCCAGCTGGAGGTGGCCCTGCCCTGGGCCGCCCGCGTCCTGGACCTGCCCGCGCCCGCCCCCGTGACCGGAATCTGAACCACCGCTCCCTTTCCCTTGCGCTCCAGCACCCGGTCGAGTGCGCCGAGGCCCATAACGTGGCGCTCTTCGGAGGGCGTTGGCACTCGGCGATGACATCCCGGTTCTGGTGGCCGATCGCAACGGGGGCATCTGGACCGCCTATCGCGACGAGGGCGTCTACGGCGACCACCCGGAGTCCAGAGCCGGCCGGCATGGCGGGTTGGAGCACCCGGGATGCCGCGACGGGGGCACCGCGGAGGCGGCTTCCCGGGTGGCCGCTGGAGGGTTGTGGTTGCACGGCCGCCACCGAAGGCGAGTCGGTACGGCGACGTCGCGAGCGACCGCGGCCCGGTCAACGCTCCGGACGGGTGCGCGGTGCGCGGCACGCGGGTCGTTGCGACCAGCCGCGACCACCACAGGCGCACGACCACCGTGAACCGCGCCGAGCTGGTCGGCGACGCATGCGTCGCCGTCGATCAGGAGCGGGTGCGCGTACCCGGGCCGGCAGTCATGAAGTACGGCCAGGGCCGCAACGGAACCCCGTCTCCCGCAGCCGGACAGCCGGACAGCCGGACCGTGGCAGGGAGTCCGTCGAGGCCCTCACCCGCGATGAGATCGACGGAAAGACGCCGATCGCCGCCGGGAGGTATGGGCGGCCCGCCCCGGGTTACGGTAAAGGGAACGCAAAGGTGTGGGTGTTTCCTGGAGAGGGGTGTGGGTTGGCCGGCGGGAAGAAGGCGCAGCTGCTCGATGGTCTGCTCGTGGACGAGTCACGTCCGGAGCGGCCCCTGCTGCTGGACGAGGACGGGCGTCCACTGCGGACCTGGCGGGAGAACTATCCGTACTCCACCAAGCTGAAGCGCCAGGAGTACGAGCGGCACAAGCGTCTGTTGCAGATCGAGCTGCTGAAGTTGCAGAAGCACGTGCGCGAGCAGGGGCTGCGGGTGGTCGTGGTGTGCGAGGGGCGGGACGCCGCGGGCAAGGGGGGCACGATCAAGCGGTTCACCGAGCGACTCAATCCCCGCGGTGCCCGCGTCGTCGCGCTGGAGACGCCGACGGACCGGGAGGCGGGGCAGTGGTACTTCCAGCGGTACGTCAGCCAGCTGCCCGCGGCCGGCGAGATCGTGTTCTTCGACCGGTCCTGGTACAACCGGGCCGGCGTGGAGCCGGTGATGGGCTTCTGCACCCCCGAGCAGCACCGGCACTTCCTGGACCAGGCGCC
Organism: Streptomyces sp. NPDC088785; assembly: GCF_044750685.1. Classification (NCBI taxonomy): domain Bacteria; kingdom Bacillati; phylum Actinomycetota; class Actinomycetes; order Kitasatosporales; family Streptomycetaceae; genus Streptomyces; species Streptomyces sp. NPDC088785. The sequence goes on along the minus strand of NZ_JBIVKH010000017.1, from coordinate 133,675 downwards.
GCTCTTCGAGCGCATGCTGACCGACGACGGGATCGTGCTGGTGAAATTCTGGTTCTCCGTCTCCCGCGCCGAGCAGCGCACCCGCTTCGCGATCCGCCAGATCGACCCGGTGCGGCAGTGGAAACTCTCCTCCACCGATCTCGCCTCCCTGGAGCTCTGGGACGCCTATACGCGGGCCAAGGTCGAGATGTTCCGCGCCACCGACACCGACTACGCACCCTGGACGGTGGTGAAGACGAACGACAAGCGACGCGGCCGACTGGAAGCCATGCGGCACCTGCTGTTCCGCATCGACTACCAGGCCCGCGACGTCGAGGCGGTCGGCAAGCCGGACCCGCTGCTGATCGGCCCCGCCGACACGCTGCTCGAACCCGGCGAGGGTCCGGCCGACCTCTCCCCCAGCCGCCTGGCCGACCCCACCCGGGGCCCGGGGCCCGGGCAACACCCCTGAGCGTGCCGTCCGGGCCGGCCCGGACGGCCGTGGCCCGGACCAGGGTGTCCTGCGGCCGAGTGCCGATGTGCCGGTGGGGCCGGTGGGGCCGGTGGCGTCAGTCAGGCTGCCCCCAGTCCAGTCGTGCGGCGATACCGGCGGCGGCGAAGGCGTCCTCCAGCTCCCGGCGCCCCTCCGTGAAGTGCGTCCAGCTGTCGTAGTGGACGGGCACGACCCGCCGGGCGTCGAGGATTCGCGCGGCGTCGGTGGCCATGGCGCTGTCCAGGACGAGGAGCTGGTTGTCGAAGAGGGCGGGGACGCGAGGGGCTCCGGCGAAGAGGAGGGCCGTGTCGACGGGGCCGCAGCGCAGGGCGATTTCCTCGACGACGTCGAGTGAGGCGTTGTCACCGCTGACGTAGACCGTGGGCAGGTCGTGGCCGGTCAGTACGAAGCCGACGACCTGGCCGGTGATCGGCTCGACCTCCTCGCGCGTGCCCGGGCCATGGATGGCAGGCACTGCCGTCACGGTGACGGTGCCTCCCTGGGGACGCTCCAGGTCGAGGGTCTCCCAGTCGGCCAGTCCCTTGACCTTGGCTCCCAGGGTGTCGCCCAGGCGGCGTCCGGCGCTGGGTGTGGTCAGTGTCAGCGGGACATCGGCGAGCAGTGCCCGTCCCGCCGTGTCGAGATTGTCGGGATGCTCGTCGTGCGAGAGCAGGACCACGTCGATGCGCCCGAGGCTGGAGGGGGCCGCGGCGGGGTGCGCGGTCTTGGCCATCACCCGGCCGTTGCCGCGGGAGTACTCGCCTGGTGCGTCGAACGTGGGATCGGTCAGGAACCGCAGGCCGCCGTACTCGAACACGGCGGTGGGTCCGCCGAGAACGCGGACGGGGAACTGGTCGTGGCGTTCGTTCATGTCGTTCCTCACAGATCGGATGTCAGGACGGGGCGGGGTGGGGCGACACGGCCGCGGTGATCCCCCATGGACGCGCACGGCCGCACCTCAAGGCTCACAGCTCAAGGTCCAGAAGACCTCAAGGTTCGAGAGACACGGAACCTTCCCGTGCGCCGGTGCGCCGGTGCGCCGGTGTGCCGGTGTGCCGGTGTGCCGGTGTGCCGGTGTGCCGGTGTGCCGGTGTGCCGGTGTGCCGGTGTGCCGGTGTGCCGGTCTGCCGGTGCACCGGCAGACCTGGCGCGCGCGGGGACGGATCGAGTTGACCGGGTTCGCCGGCCCCTCGACCGGCTCCCCCGGCCGCCACTCCTGTCCTGCCAGCGTGCGGCAGGGGCGGAGCTCGGACGATGCGCCAGGAAGTGGCGCGGTGAGTTGGCCGCCCCGGCTCACTGTGCGTGGCTCGCACTCCCGTCGGACCGCACCGCCGCGGGCAGATGGGTGGCGAGGAAAGTGCGGATCAGTGCGGCGACCTCGTCGACCGCGCTCTCCAGAAGGAAGTGCCCGCCGTCCATCACATGGATCTCGGCGTTGTCGGTGTCCCGGGCGAACGCCCGCGCCCCGTCCGGGCCGAAGAAGGGGTCGCTCCTGCCCCAAGTGGCGAGCACCGGTATCTGCTTGGTGCGCAGCCACGTGTGCAGCGCCGGATAGAGCGGTGGATTCGTGGCGTAGTCCAGGAACAGCTTCAACTGCACCTCGGCGTTGCCGGGCCGGGAGAGAAAGGCGTGATCGAGGGTCCAGGTGTCCGGGGAGAGGACGCTCTCGTCCTCGACGCCCGTCACGTACTGCTCGCGGATCGCCTCCAGTGTGAACGCCGCGCGCAGTGCCGCCTCGTTCTCCGGGGACTGCTCGCGCTGGTAGTCCCAGACGGGCTTCCAGCCGTCGGGGACGAAGCCCTCGTCGTAGCCGTTCCCGTTCTGACTGATCACCGCCACCACCGACTCCGGGTCGCGCAGGGCCAGCCGCCAGCCGATCGGGGCGCCGTAGTCCTGCACCACCATCGCGTACCGCGTCACTCCGAGCTGGTCGAGCAGGCCCGCGGTCAGGTCGGCCAGCGCGTCGAAGCTGTAGTCGAACTCCTCGACGCGCGGCGCGTCCGAGAGACCGAAACCGAGGTGATCGGGGGCGATGACCCGGTAGCCCGCCAGCCGCGGGATCAGATTGCGGAACATGAACGAGCTCGTCGGAAAGCCGTGCAACAGCACCAGCGTCGGCTGGTCCGCCGATCCGCTCTCCCGGTAGAAGAGCCGCCGGCCGTCGACGGTCGCGTATCGGTGATGCACCACAACACTCATCGCCCTAACCTCCTTGACGCGCCTTTGATGGTTACACCGTAGGCCCCTCGAGGTAACCTGTCAAAAGACTTATGGAGGTTAGGGACATGATCACGGTCGAGACGCCCGCCGAGGGGCTGCTGCTTGCTCTGCTGAACACCACGCCGACGGTCGAGGGCACCCGGACCGATCGCCTCGCCGACCCCGAGGACGCCCGGGCCTGGATCGAGGAGCAGACCGGTCGACGGGAGACGCACGAGGACGTCGCGCTCCTGCGCGCCACCCGCGACGCCCTGCAAGCGCTCGTTCGCGAGGAGGCCGCACCCGACGCTCTCGCCCCGGCCCTCGACGGGGTCAATTACCGGCCCACCATCGGGGACAGCGGTGTCACCTGGGAGTTGGCCGCGCCCGCGCAGCACGCACTGGCGGCCCGCGCCGCCGTGACCTGGGCCGCGCTCCAGCGCAGCGCGCCCGGCAGGATCCGGCGATGTGAGAACGCGGACGAGTGCAGCCTGTTCCTCATCGACCACTCCAAGAGCAACAGCGCCCGCTGGTGCTCCATGGCCGGCTGCGGGAACCGCATGAAGGCGCGACGCCATTACGAACGGCGGAAGAACGCCCAGCCCAAGGACTGACCGTGGTCGCGACCGGCTCGCAGAACGTTTTCAGTCACGGGACGACGTCGGACGCCGGGGTCCACCCCAACTCGCGCGGCCCGAAAAGCCGCAGCCCGACCGCCGGCCCCGGCATGTCACCTCAAAAGTCGCGCACCGGCTCGTTCACAGCCGGTCCTGGTCCGGCCGGCGAGGGATCGATGGATCGATGGATCGATGGATCGGTCATGGCCGATACACGACTCGGCGCCCCGGGCCTTCACGCACCCCTCTGTGGGCGAAGGCCGTCCAAGAGGATGTCCAGGAGGCGGTCAGCCGTGACCGCGTTCCCGGATGCGGACGCGCCCCCGGACGCGGATGCGTTCCCGGATGCGGATGCGTCCCCCGATACCGGAGCGTCCCCGGATACGGAAGCGGACGCGCCCCCGCCCACGGGCGCACCCCCGTCCACGGGCGCACCCCCGTCCACGGACGCACCCCCGGCCTGGTGCGCGACGGTGAAGATACCGATCAGGCTGGCCGCGACCTCCTCGGCGGTGACGTCGGGCCGGAGGTCCCCGGCCGCGCGGCCCGCGTCGAGGATCGCCGAAATCGCGTCCAGGAGTTCGTCCCTGGTCCGCGCGTGGCCGACCGCGCCGGACTCGATCAGGGCGAGGAGGGTGTCGAGCATGCCGTTCTTCGTCGCGACCCAGTTGCCGAAGAGGTCCATCCAGCGCCGCATCGCCACGGCCGGGGCCTCACTGGCGAGCAGTTCCCGGGCGCCGCTCGTGAGGCGGACGACCTGGTCGCTGTAGACGGCCTCCACGAGGGACTCCCGCGTCGGGAAGTGACGGTAGAGCGTCGCGATACCGACCCCGGCCTCCCGGGCGATGGCGCGCATGGACGTCTCGGCGGCGGGCGCGGCGAGCACGCGCGACGCGACGTCGAGCAGCTGGTCACGGTTGCGGGCGGCGTCGGCCCGCTTCCCCCGCGGTGGCTTGGAACTCGTCAAACGGATCACGCTCCGGTTATGCTGGATGCCATAACCGGAGCATAGTCCGTTTGGACCGGCTCCCCGCGTACGAGGAGACGAGGACGACATGCGGCCACACGACGACGCACCCCGCGACGGCGCGAGCAGGGCGGTCCTGCTCGACTCGTTCGGCGGCCCGGAGGTCCTCACCCTCCAGGACGTTCCGGAACCCCGGGCGGGCGACGGCCAGATCCGCGTCCGCGTGACGGCGGCCGGGCTGAACCCGATGGACTGGTTCATGACCTCCGACGCCGAGACCGCGGCGCGGTTCGGCCTGAGCCTGCCCTGCGGCTTCGGCACCGACTACGCCGGAGTCGTGGACCGGGTCGGTGCCGGCGTGAGCGACTACGCGGTGGGCGACCGCGTGTTCGGGACGGCTCTGTCCCGGGCCGTCGCCGACCACATCGTCCTCGACGCGGACGGGGACATCGCGCGCGGCGTCGCCCACCACACCCCGGACGGCGTCGACGACCGCACCGCCGCCACGCTGGCGATCGCGGGCAGCACCGCGTCCGCCGCCCTCGACGTCCTGGGCCTCGGCCCGCAGGACACGGTGCTGGTGGGTGGCGCGGGCGGCGGAGTGGGGGTGTTCGCGGTCCAGCTGGCCCGGATCGCGGGGGCGCGGGTCATCGGGACCGGCTCGCCGTCGTCGGCGGAGTACCTGCGGAGCCTCGGCGCCGAACCGGTCGCGTACGGAGAGGGGCTGGCCGTCAGGGTCCGCGCCCTAGGTGCGGGCCCGGTCACCGCGGCCCTCGACCTGCACGGCACGGACACGGTGCGCGTCGCGCGCGAGCTGGACGTGCCCGACGACCGCATCTGCACCATCGCGGGCCAGGTCGACGGCGTTCCCGCCGCCAACGGAGCCAACGCCTCACCGGACGCCCTCGCGCACATCGCCCGCCTCGTCGCGGCGGGCCGCCTGCACGTCCCCCTCGCCGCGACCTACCCCGTCGAGGACATCCGCGCGGCCGTCGAACTCCAGGCCGCCCGACATGTCCGCGGCAAGGTCGTCATCGACCTCTGACCGGCCCGCCCCGTCCGCACTATTCGACCTGTCTGAGCCATCTGATCCGGCTGAACTGTCTGATCCGGCTGAACTGTCTCGCGCGTCTGAACGGTTCGGGCCGTCTGAACTGTTCGGCCCTTCCTACTTCTTCGCCCGACGGCCGCCGGCCGCAGCCCAACCCCCGGGGCCGGCCCGAGCGAGAAGCAGCCGCACCGCCCTCCCCTCGACGCCCCCGCTCCAGCAGCCGACCCCACCACCGCCGCCGCCCCCGATCCGCAATCAGGGCTCCGGCACGCCGCACCGATCCTGCCGCAGCGGGTGCTCAACACCATGCGTCCGTCGATACTGGCGTCGGGTCGGCTTCGCCGGTCCGTGCCGCCCGGGATCGTCCGGGGCCGTCCGGGAGCGGCCGGGTCCGTCGGGAGCCGGCACCCCCACCACTGCTCCGACCAGGAAGCACGCGGGTCGGAGCGCCGTCCGTCATCGTCACCCGGAGGTACTGGTGAGAATGCTGATCAACGTGGCCGAGACCGTCGTCGCCGACGCGCTGCGCGGGATGGCCTCGGCCCATCCCGACCTGGTGGTCGACGTCGAGAACCGGGTGGTCCTGCGCCGGGACGCGCCGGTCGCCGGGCAGGTGGCCCTGGTGTCGGGCGGCGGGTCGGGGCACGAGCCGCTGCACGGCGGGTTCGTCGGGCCCGGGATGCTGTCGGCGGCCTGCCCGGGTGAGGTGTTCACCTCGCCGGTGCCGGACCAGATGGTGCGGGCGGCGGCCGCCGTGGACAGCGGCGCGGGCGTGCTGTTCATCGTCAAGAACTACACCGGTGACGTGCTCAACTTCGACATGGCCGCCGAGCTCGCCGAGGACGAGGGCATCCAGATCGCCAAGGTCCTCGTCGACGACGACGTCGCCGTGACCGACAGCCTGTACACGGCCGGGCGGCGCGGCACCGGCGCCACCCTCTTCGTGGAGAAGATCGCCGGAGCCGCCGCCGAGGAGGGGCAGCCGCTGGAGCGGGTGGAGGCCGTGGCGCGGCGGGTCAACGAGCGGTCGCGGAGCTTCGGGGTGGCGCTCAGCGCGTGCAGCACCCCGGCGAAGGGCGCCCCCACCTTCGACCTGCCGTCCGGCGAGCTGGAGTTGGGCGTCGGCATCCACGGGGAGCCGGGCCGCGAACGGCGCTCCATGATGACCTCGGGCGAGATCGCCGACTTCGCGGTGAACGCCGTGCTGGAGGACCTCGCCCCGAGCAGCCCGGTCCTGGCGCTCGTCAACGGCATGGGGGCCACGCCGCTGTTGGAGCTGTACGGGTTCAACGCCGAGGTGCAGCGGGTGCTCGGCGAGCGCGGCGTGCCGGTCGCCCGCACCCTCGTCGGCAACTACGTCACGTCCCTCGACATGGCCGGCGCCTCCGTCACCCTCTGCGAGGCGGACGAGGAACTGCTGCGGCTGTGGGACGCGCCGGTCAGCACGGCGGGCCTGCGCTGGGGCAGGTGACCGGCCGGCCCGCACGCGTCAACGTACCTATCACGCAAGGAGATCACGTGCTCGACGCCGACTTCTTCCGGCGCTGGATGGCCGCGACCGCGGTGGCCGTGGACCGCGAGGCCGCCCGGCTCACCGACCTCGACTCGGCGATCGGTGACGCCGACCACGGCAGCAACCTGCAACGCGGCTTCGCCGCCGTCTCGCAGATCCTCGAACAGGAGCCGCCGGCCACCCCGGGCGGTGTACTCACCCTGGCGGGGCGGCAGTTGATCTCGAAGGTGGGCGGCGCGTCCGGGCCGCTGTACGGGACGCTGCTGCGCCGCACCGGCAAGGCCCTCGGTGACGCGGACGAGGTGAGCGCGACGGATCTCGCGGCCGCGCTGCGGGCCGGGGTCGACGCGGTGGCGGCGCTCGGCGGAGCCGCGCCGGGCGACAAGACCATGCTCGACGCGCTGGTGCCCGCGGTGGACGCGCTGGACGGCGGGGACTTCGCCGCGGCCCGGGCCGCGGCCGAGCACGGCGCGGAGGCGACGACACCCCTCCAGGCCCGCAAGGGGCGGGCCAGCTACCTGGGAGCGCGCAGCATCGGGCACCAGGATCCCGGGGCCACGTCGGCGGCGCTGCTGATCGGCGCGCTCGCCGGGACGGCCGGGGACGGAGCCGCGTGAACGCCCCGGACAAGGCCGTCGGCATCGTGCTGGTGTCGCACAGCCGGGAGGTCGCCGAGTCCGTGGCGCGGCTCGCTGCCGGACTGGCCGGAGGCGGCGCCCTCGCCCCGCTGGCCGCGGCGGGCGGCACCGAGGACGGTGGGCTCGGCACCAGCTCCGAGCTGATCTCGGCGGCCGCGGCGGACGTCGACCGGGGTGCGGGGGTCGCCGTGCTGGTCGACCTGGGCAGCGCGGTGCTCACCGTGAAGTCCCTGCTCGCCGAGGGCGACGAACTCCCCGACGGCACCCGGCTCGTGGACGCGCCGTTCGTGGAGGGGGCGGTCGCCGCCGTCGTCTCCGCGTCGGCCGGCGCCGACCTCGACGCCGTGGTGGCCGCCGCGTCCGAGGCGTACACGTACCGCAAGGAGTGAGTGCCGGGCACACGCGTGCCGCACGAGGTGGTCGCGGGGCGGTGGCGGGCGGCGCCGGGTCCGCGGCCACCGCGCGGGCGGCTCAGCGGGTGCGTGCGAACTTCTCGGCCGCCGCCCGGCCCGCGGTCACCGCCGCACGGCGGCTCTGGATGGGGCGGGCCGTCGTCCCCGGGAAGAGGATGTAGGTGACCTCGTCGGAGGTGCCGCCGCGCACCGGGTCGGGATCGATGCCGAGGGCGCGGGCCGCGGCGTAGGAGGCCTCGCCGATGAGGTCGGCGGGGCCGGTGTCGCCCACGACCGCGTACCGCACCGTGCCGCGGTGGACGAGCGCGGCGACCGTGCCGCCCCGGACGCCGGAGCGGGCCGGCCTCCAGATGCGGCTGGCCGCGGGGACCACCACGTACGGCAGCCGTTCCGCGCTCAGGTGCCGTCCGTCGGCCTGCTGATACGCCGTCATGTTCTGGAACAGCGGATCGGTGCGCCGGTTGCAGTGCCGGCCGGGGCGGCCGTCGCAGTCGACGTCGAGGTCGGCCTTCCAGTAGACGGCGCCGCGCCGGCCGCACACCGGGACGCTCGCGCGGGCGCCGTCGTCCTCGCGGTAGCGGCCGCGCGAGATCTGCGGACAGCCGCGCACGGCGGCGAGCAGCGCGGTGGCGCTCACCCCGTCCTCGCGGACCAACGGCGCGGCCGTGTCCGGTTCCTGAGGGGTGCTCGGCTGGGCGGACGCCGGGGCCAGCGCGGCCGGCGCGAGGAGGGCGGCGCCGCACACGGCGGCGAGAGCCAGGGAACGAGGGTGCACACGGACGCCTTCGGTCAGGAGCGGGGACAGCGGGGGACATACCCGTCCAATGTGGGGCGCCTGCGGGAGCGCGTCCACCGCTCGGGGGCCGGACGGGCACGCACCCCTCTTGATGAGGACCCATCAGCCGTGCCATACAGGTCTGTACCAATCCGGTCCCGCCGAGCGGAAGGCCTCCCGTGCGACGCGTCCCCCCACGCCCGCTCCTCCCCCGACTGGCAGGAGCCACCGCGCTGTTGGCGGCCCTCTCCGGCTGCGGACTGCTGTCGTCCGGCGACGGCGCGGACGGCCCCGCCCTCTCCGAGCCGCTCGGCGTCACCGCGCAGGCGGGCAGCGCCACCTCCGTGCATGTCATGTGGAACCGGCCCGCGAGCACCGCCGCCGTCGAGGGCTACGAGGTCTACCGCGGCAGGACCCGGGTGAAGGAGCTGTCGGCCCGTCAGCAGATGGTCGACGTCACCGGACTTCGGCCGCGGACCCGGTACGTGTTCACGGTGCGCGCCCGGGACGAGGACGGCGAGGCGGGGCCGGCGAGCCGGAAGGTCACCGTGACGACCCCGGCCGCCGTCGCCGCGGACCGCTCCGCGCCGTCGAGGCCGACCGGACTGCGCGGCACGGCGGACGGCGCGCGCTCGGTGTCGCTGTCGTGGCGCGGGTCCGACGACGACAAGGGCGTGGTCTCGTACGACGTCTACCAGGGCACGACGAAGATCCACAGCGTGCCGGGCACGCAGACGCGGGCGGTGCTGACGGGGATGCGGCCGGGGACCGCGTACCGCTTCACCGTGCGGGCCCGGGACGCCGCCGACAACACCTCGCCCCCGAGCGGGACGGTCCGCCTGACGACGGCCGAGGGCGCGGACGAGGGCGCGGACACCGCGCCCGCCGACTTCACGGCGGCCGTGCGGCGCTCCGGCGACGCGTCGTACATCGACCTGACCTGGACCCCGCCGGACACCGGCGGTGAGGTTCCGGCGTACCAGGTGTACGTGGACGGGGAGCAGGCCACCACGGTGGTGTGGGGCGACAGCGCGCCCGAGGGCACCGCGAAGTACAGCTTCTACATCGGGGGCGGGAGCGACGCGGCGCGGCACCGGGTGAAGATCCGGGCGCAGTTGCCGGACGGGACCTGGGGCGCGTTCTCGCCGGAGCGGCGGGTGACCGGCCGTCAGTAGGCGCGGCTGGGCCGGACGACGGAACGTGTCACCTGCCCGGCCCCGGTCCGCATGCGCCCGCGGCGGCGGGGTCCTTGGCTGGGCGTCAGGCAGCACGGGCTTTGCCGACTCGGGCGGGCCACGGGACGTACCGCCTCCCGTGCCGCCGGAGGGCAGACAGCATGCGCATGACGTCGACCATCGCTCGCTCCGGGCTCACCGTCGCGGCCGCCGCCGCGCTGCCGCTGGTGCTGGCCGCGCCCGCGGCGCAGGCCGCGGGGGTCTCGGTCACCGCCGAGGGCTCCACGGTGACGGCCACCACCACGGCCTGCGCGAACGGCGGCAACGGGTCGCTGCTCGCCGCCGGCCAGGCGGACTTCGCCCAGGGCCGGCAGGCGCCGCTCGCCTCGGGGAGCGCCACCTGGGCCGGGGTCGCCTCCGGCACGTACACGGTGGTGGTCGTGTGCGCGGACCACTCGACGGCGGGCACCCGATCGGTGACCGTCTCCGCGAGCCCCACGATCTCGGCGACGTCCAGCCCGCTGGGCGGCGTCCGGGGCGGCCTGGGCGGTGCGTCGGAGGACTTCGGCACGCTGACGTACGCGGCGGGCGGCACCATGGTGGCCGCCGCGGTGCTCGGCGGCGTCTGGTACCTGCGGCGCCGCCGCGCCTGAGCCCGTGCGCGCTCACGCGGAGGGGCCGCCGTCCGGAGTCCGGGCGGCGGCCCCTCCGCGTGAGCGCGCACGGTCCCGGTCACTCGCCGGGCGGGCTCGGGTGCGGCCGACCGAGGTCGCTCAGGGTGCGTTCGAGCCAGCCCACCCAGAAGGTCTCCAGGTCGATCCCGGCGCGCAGCACCGCGTGTTGCAGGCGGTCCGCCTCGGAGTCCTTGTCCGGGCCGAAGTCGCGCCGGTCGATCTCCCGGTAGGTCGCGAGTTGGCGCCGGTGCAGGTCGAGATGGCGGTGGAGTTCGTCGTCGACGCCGTCCGTGCCGACGACCGCGGCGGAGCGCAGGCGCAGCAGCAGGGGGTCCCGCATCGGTTTGGGGTCCTGCGGCGCCGCCGTCCAGCGCGCCAGTTCGCTCCGGCCGTCCGGCAGCACCTCGTACCGCTTCTTCTGGCCGCGCGCCGGGGCCTGGTCCGGCAGGGCGCGGATCAGGCCGTCGCGCTCCAGCCTGCCCAGCTCGCGGTAGATCTGCTGGTGCGTCGCCGACCAGAAGTAGCCGATGGACCGGTCGAACCTGCGGGTCAGTTCGAGCCCGGACGACGGCTTCTCCAGGAGGGCCGTGAGGATCGCGTGCGGCAGTGACATGGCGTAAGCCTAGAGCGGGTCTCTCGGGTGAAGTGGGTGGTCACGCGGCCGGCGGGCCCGGCCACGTGACCACCCGGTCCGGGGGTTCAGAGCGCGGCCGCGACCTCGGTGCCCTGCTTGATGGCGCGCTTGGCGTCCAGCTCGGCGGCCACGTCGGCGCCGCCGATGAGGTGCGGGACGCGGCCGGCGGCCACCAGGTCGTCGTACAGGGACCGCTGCGGCTCCTGGCCCGCGCAGAGCACGACGGTGTCGACGGGGATCAGGGTCCGCTCGCCGTCGACGGTGAGGTGCAGGCCCGCGTCGTCGATCAGGTCGTAGGTGGCGCCCGCGATCATCGTGACGCCGCGGTGGCGCAGCTCGGTGCGGTGGATCCAGCCGGTGGTCTTGCCGAGGCCCGCGCCGACCTTGGAGGTCTTGCGCTGGACGAGGTGGACCTGGCGCGGCGGGGCGGGCCGCTCGGGCGCGGTGAGGCCGCCGCGGTCGGCGTAGGTCATGTCGACGCCCCACTGGCGGAAGTAGGTGGCCGGGTCCTGGCTCGCCCGGTCGCCGCCGTCGGTGAGGTACTCGGCGACGTCGAAGCCGATGCCGCCCGCGCCGATGACGGCGACGCGGTCGCCGACGGGCGCGCCCCGGCGCAGCACGTCGAGGTAGCCGACGACGCTGGGGTGGTCGACGCCCTCGATGACGGGGGTGCGCGGGCTGACGCCGGTGGCGACGACCACGTCGTCGTAGCCGTCGAGGTCGCCGGCCGCGACCCGGGTGCCGAGCCGCACGTCCACGCCGTGCGCGTCCAGCTGCGTACGGAAGTAGCGCAGCGTCTCGTCGAACTCCTCCTTGCCGGGGACCTTGCGGGCGACGTTGAGCTGGCCGCCGATCTCGGCGGCGGCGTCGAAGAGGGTCACGTGGTGTCCGCGCTCGGCGGCGGAGACCGCGCAGGCCAGACCGGCCGGGCCGGCGCCGACGACGGCGACGCGCTTCTTCGTGCGGGTCGGCGAGAGGACCAGTTCGGTCTCGTGGCAGGCGCGGGGGTTGACGAGGCAGGAGGTGATCTGGCCGCTGAAGGTGTGGTCGAGGCAGGCCTGGTTGCAGCCGATGCAGGTGTTGATGGCGTCGGAGCGGTCGGCGGCGGCCTTGTTCACGAAGTCGGGGTCGGCGAGCATCGGCCGGGCGAGCGAGACCATGTCGGCGGCGCCGTCGGCGAGCAGCTCCTCGGCCAGTTCCGGGGTGTTGATGCGGTTGGTGGTGACCAGGGGGACGGACACCGCGCCCATGAGCTTCTTGGTGACCCAGGTGTAGGCGCCGCGCGGTACGGAGGTCGCGATGGTGGGGATGCGGGCCTCGTGCCAGCCGATGCCGGTGTTGATGAGGGTGGCGCCGGCCGCCTCGATCTCCTTGGCGAGCCGCACGACCTCCTCGTGGGTGGAGCCGCCGGGCACCAGGTCGAGCATGGAGAGCCGGTAGATGAGGATGAAGTCGTCGCCGACGCGCTCGCGGACCCGCTTGACGATCTCGACGGGGAAGCGGATGCGGTTCTCGTACGAGCCGCCCCAGCGGTCGGTCCGCCGGTTGGTCGCGGCGACGATGAACTCGTTGATCAGGTAGCCCTCGGAGCCCATGATCTCGACGCCGTCGTACCCGGCCGAGCGGGCGAGTTCGGCGGTGCGCGCGAAATCCTCGATGGTCTGCTCGACGTCGGCGTCGCTCAGCTCGTTCGGGACGAAGTGGCTGATGGGAGCCTGGATCGGGCTCGGTGCGACCAGGTCCTCGTGGTAGGCGTAGCGGCCGAAGTGCAGGATCTGCATCGCGATCCGGCCGCCGGCGGCGTGCACGGCGTCGGTGACCTCGCGGTGCTGGGCGGCCTCTTCCTCGGTGGTGAGCTTGGCGCCGCCGCTCCACGGCCGGCCGGCCTCGTTCGGGGCGATGCCGCCCGTGACCATGAGGCCGACGCCGCCGCGGGCGCGCGTCGCGTAGAACTCCGCCATGCGGGCGAAGCCGTTCTCCGCCTCCTCCAGACCCACGTGCATCGAGCCCATCAGGACGCGGTTGGGCAGGGTGGTGAAGCCCAGGTCGAGCGGGGCGAGAAGGTGGGGGTAACGGCTCATGGGGCCCTCCGTGCGCGGCGAACGTCGTGACTGTTCTAGACGACCCGGACCCTTTTATGCAACAAGTTGCAGAAGAGAGGTGCACCACGCCCGCCCGCCGCGCACGGACTCCCCTCAGGGCGTCAGGAGCCGGTTCCGCAGGCGCTGGACGGTCGCGTCGTCGAGGCCGAGGCCCTGGTGGAGGTAGGCGTCGAAGGAGCCGTAGATGTGGTCGGCCTCGGCGAACGCGGCGCGCAGCCAGGACAGTTCGACCGCGTCGGGGTCGCCCGTGTAGGCGTTGCTGGCGAGGAAGTCCGCCTCGACGGTGGCGCGCGGGACACCGAGCAGGGTGAGCAGCACGGCGGTGCCCCAGCCGGTGCGGTCCTTGCCCGCCGAGCAGTGGAACACGGTGGCGCCCGCGGTGCCGTCGATCGCGGTCAGCAGGTCCTTGAAGGCGTGGTCGGCGCCGACGAAGTTGACCATGAAGGGGTAGCCGATGGACTGCCCGAGGTCGGACGAACCGGAGAACAGACCGGCCGCGAGCGCCTGGGCGAGGGTCATCAGGGCCGGGTCGTGGAAGCCCACCCCGTGCGCGAGCGACACCACGTCGGCGACCTGGTAGGCGACCCCGGCGGGGACCTTGTCCGGCTCGTCCCTGCGCTCGAAGTAGTTGCGCAGGTCGATGTCGCGCGTGATGCCCTGGTCGACGACGCGCTGCTGCTCGGCGGCGGTGAGTCCGCTGAGCTTGTTGCTGCGGTACACGATGCCGTACTTGACCCAGCGGCCGTCGCTCGTGCGGTAGCCGCCCGCGTCGCGGAAGTTCTTCGCGGAGGCGATGCCGAGGGAGCGTTCGGCGACGACGTAGGCCCCGCCGGTGTCCGGGGTCAGCTCGAAGTACCAGCGCCGGTCGGCCGCCAGCGCGCCCGCGGGCACCGTGAGCGAACCGGTGCCCGCCGCGCTGCCGACCGGGGTGCCGGGGTCGCTCGCGTCCGGCCTGGTGTGCGCGGTGACCCGGACGGTCGCCGCGGTCGACGCCCAGGAGAGCGTGTACGAGCCGTCACCGGCGAGGTGGGCCGCGGCCTGCGTGAACGGGACGGCCTGCGCCACGGCTCGCTGCGCCCCGGCGGACGCGGGGGCGGTGTGCGGCTGGGCCAGGGCGGGGTGGGCCAGGGTGGCGGTGCCGGTGAGGACCAGGGTGGCCAGTGCGGCCGCGGTCAGGCGTCTGGGCTGCATGGTCGTGCGTCTCCTCGCGGTGGGGGGCGGCGCTTTCGGCAGCCATGATGTCGCCGGGGAGCGCCGGTGAGAACTGGCCCGCGGGTCAAAGCGGTGGCGATGGGGTTGTGACGGGTGACAAGGGCGGCCGACCCGCACCCGGCCCGCCACCGCACCCAGTTGTAGAATGCAACGAGCAGAGGGAAGGGATCCGTCCGTGGAACAGGGTGAGCGGGAAGCGGCCGTGGAGGTCATCCAGCGGGAACTGACGTCCTTCGCGCGCCGCGCGCGGGCGACGGCGGCCCGGATGCACCCCGAGCTGTCCCTGGTGTCGTACACCCTGCTCAGCCATCTCGACGAGCAGGGCGGCTGCCGCGCCACCGACCTGGCGGCGCACTACGCGCTGGACAAGTCCACGGTCAGCCGCCAGGTCTCCGCGCTGGAGCGGTCCGGCCTCGTGATGCGGCGCCTGGACCCGGACGACCACCGGGTCCAGGTCCTGCACCCGACCGAGGCCGGCGCGGAGATCCTGCGGCAGGTGACGGTCAGCCGCCGGCAGATCTTCGGGGACCGCCTGACGGACTGGCCGGTGGACGACCTCGCGCGGTTCGCCCGGTACCTGATGCGCTACAACGAGGCCGCGCGGGACGACTGAACGTCCGCGGGCACCCGCGCCGTCCGGAACCGCGTGGTGCGGCGCAGCCGGAAGCCGAGCGCCTCGTACAGCCGGATGGCGTTCGTGTTGCCCGCGCCGGTGTGCAGGAACGGCGTCTCGCCCCGGTCCCTGATCCCGGCCGCGACGGCCCGCACGAGCCGGCCGCCCAGACCCTGCCCGCGGAAGGCCGGGTCGGTGCAGACCGCGCTGATCTCGGTGAAGCCCGGCGGGTGCAGCCGCTCCCCCGCCATGGCGGCCAGCACGCCGTCGCGCCGAATCCCCAGGTACGTGCCGAGTTCGATGGTGCGCGTCTCGAACGGGCCGGGCTGGGTGCGGGCCACCAGGTCGAGCATCTCCGGCACGTCGGCCTCGGTCAGCCGTACCGCCTCCGGGTCGTGGGCCGCGTCCACCCCGTCGTCGACGAGCTGCACACCGGGCACGTCGAAGAGGGGCTCCCAGCCGGCCGGCAGCTCCTCGCGCACGCCGAGGACCGGCACGGCGCCCTCGGCGTCGGCGAACGCGGCGAGGTCCGTCCAGTCGCGTGCCGTGGGGGCGGCGGGCAGGGCGACCCACGGCGAGACGTCGGAGGGATAGCGCAGCACCCGCCCGCTGCGCTCGGCGAAGTGCGCGTGCGGGCCGGTCAGCGCGGCGTACGCGGGGTTGTCCAGCGGGTGCGTCCCGGCACCGGGGAGGCCGGTGCCCCCGCGCTCCTCGTACGTCTGCGTCATTCCGGTCCCCTTCGCGTGCGGTGGGTCGTGCTCGTCGTATCGGCGCGCCGGAGCGCACCCCACCATCAAACCCACTGGTCAGGGCGGATCATTCCCGTGCGCGCAGGGTGTTCACGAGCTTGCAACGTGTGCGTCGCGCCGGCCCGCGGGCCGCACGGTCCCGCGTTGCCGAGCGGTGATCGTCCTTGGCATGCTGGCGCGATGCCGACGATGCCACTCACTGATCAGGTCGAGGCGCTGCTCGCCGCCGCCGACGCGGGCACCCTGCCGATCGTCGCCGCGGGCGACCCGGTGCTGCGCCGCCCCGCCGAGCCCGTCGACGGGCAGCTCTCCGACGCCCTGCTCGCCCGCCTCGTCGAGGTGATGCGCCGCACCATGCACGCGGCGCCCGGCGTCGGGCTCGCCGCGCCGCAGATCGGCCTGGCGCTGCGGCTCGCGGTGCTGGAGGACGCGGCGACCGTCCCCGAGGAGGTGCGGGTCGCCCGGGGCCGGGTGCCGCAGCCGTTCCGGGTCCTGGTCAATCCGGCGTACGAGGCCGTGGACGGGCGCCGGGCGGCGTTCTTCGAAGGGTGCCTGAGCGTGCCCGGCTACCAGGCGGTCGTCGCCCGGCACGAGCGGGTGCGGCTGCGCGCCCTGGACGAGCACGGGCGCGCCGTCGACGAGGAGTTCGGCGGCTGGCCCGCGCGGATCGTGCAGCACGAGACGGACCACCTGGACGGCACCCTGTACCTGGACCGGGCCGAACCGCGCTCCCTGTCGTCGACGCGGACGCGGGCGGCGGCGGAGCGCTGGGCGCAGCCGACACCCCGGCTGGCCGCGGCCGAACTGGGGTTCCCGCTGCCGGAGTCGGACTGAGGCCCGGCCGGGGCCGGGCGGGCCGGTCGGTCGGTCAGTCCATCGGCGGCATCTCGCCCTGGGGCCTGGTGACGTCGATGACGGAGAACGGGCAGCCCTGCGGGTCGGCGACCGAGGCCATCCGGCCGAACGGGCTGTCCGCCGGACCGAAGTGCAGGGTGCCGCCGAGGCGTTGCACGGTGGCGACGGCGTCGTCGCAGTCCTCGACGACGAAGTACACGTTGACGTACGACGGCACGTGGTCGGGGAAGGCGTCGGTCATCCGCATCCGGCCGAGCTGGGGCCCGCCGTCGAGCAGCCAGACGTGGAAGTCGACGTGCTCGTCGGCGATCTTCTTGGCGTCGTAGGGGAAGACGGACGTGAAGAACGCGTCGGTCTTGGCGGCGTCGCGGGTGTTGACCTCGGCCCAGCAGTACGCGCCGGGCTCGTTGACCACCTCGAACCCCTCGTGGGAGCCGGGCTGCCAGAGGCTGAACATGACGCCGGCCGGGTCCTGGACGGTGGTCATGGTGCCGAAGTCGGCGACCTGCATCGGCTCCATCATGAGGGTGCCGCCCGCGCTCCTCACCTTCTCGGCGCTCGCGGCGACGTCGGGGGCGGAGAGGTAGAGGTTCCAGGACGGCGGGACGCCCTCCGCGCCGGGCATCTGCGGCATGAGGGCGGCGACGCGCTTGCCGTCGGCGTTCCTCGCCTGCGTGTAGTTGCCGAAATCCTCGGCGCCCGGCTCGTAGGTCCAGCCGAACAGCTCCGCGTAGAAGGCCTTGGCCGCCTCCAGGTCCGGATACATGGCGTCGGCCCAGACGGGCGCGCCCTCGGGACGTACGGACATGACGCGTCACCCTTCCCTGGGGGTTGCCGGACAGCGGTGTGCCCGGCGGCTACGGTCCCACGCTAGGCCTGCGGGCCCCGGTCCGCGATCGGTGTGCCGAAGGTCGTCGGGGAGGCCGGGTCGAGGGCGGGCGCCACCACGGCGAACGCCTCGTCGAGGAGGGCCACCGGGTCCTGCGCCGCGTCCCCGGCGCTCCAGTGCTCGAGGACGACGTGGAACGCGGTGAGGGCGTTGCCCGCGGCCAGCGCGGGATACAGGTCGGTGGCGGCGTCCCGGCCGGTCCTGCGGGCCAGCTCCGCCGCGAGGTCGTCGCGCCAGCCGTCCTGGCGCTCCAGGAACCGGGCGAGCAGCGCCGGGGTGCGCAGGATGAGCCGGACCACGCGCAGCGCCCGCTCGCCGTCGGCGGCGCAGGTGGTGACGGGCACCCGGACGGTGTGCCGCAGCGCCTCGGACGGCGGCTCGCCCGCGGGCCGGGCGGCCAGCTCGGCCCGCATGTCGTCGCCCATGCCGGCCAGGAACTGCACGACGACGTCCTCCTTCGACTGGAAGTACCGGAAGAAGGTCCGCTTCGAGACGCCGGCGGACGCCACGATCTCGTCGACCGTGACGGCGTCGAAGCCCTTGACGGCGAGCAGTTGCAGCGCCGCCTCGGTCAGCTCGTCCGCGACGAGCTGCCGCTTGCGCTCGGCCAGGGTCGACTCTGCTCGGTTGCTCACCCCCTCATCCTACATGCCGTGCCCTCGGTGACACCGAGATGCTCTCTTGACACCAAGTGCCATCACAGGCAATCTGTATCATATGACTTGGGATCTGTGGACACCTGACCGCATCGCGGACCAGGGCGGCCGGGTGGCCGTCGTCACGGGAGGGGGCAGCGGCGTGGGGCTGGCGACCGTCCGGGCGCTCGCGCGGCGCGGAGCGCGGGTGGTCCTCCCGGTGCGCGACCTCACCCGGGGCCGCCGCGCCGCCGCCGGGATCACCGCCGACGTCCCGGGGGCGCGGATCGACCTGCGCCACCTGGACCTGGCCGACCTCGACTCCGTGCGGGCCTTCGCCGACGGGTTACGGGCGGAGCTGCCCCGGCTCGATCTCCTCGTCAACAACGCCGGGGTGATGGCGCCGCCGCACACCCTCAGTGCCCAGGGCCACGAAGTGCAGTTCGCGACGAACCACCTGGGGCACTTCGCGCTGACGGGACTCCTGCTCGACCTCCTCGGGCGGGGCGACGACCCGCGCGTGGTGACGGTGAGCTCGCCCAACCACCGCCGGGGACGGCTCGACCTCGGCGTCGTCGGCGACCTCGACGTCCTCGACGTCCTCGACGGGCCGCGCGGATACTCGCCCATGGGCCACTACAACCGCTCCAAGCTGGCGAACGCGGTCTTCGGGCTGCACCTGCACCGGCTCCTCGGGCAGGCGGGCAGCCCCGTGCGCAGCGTGCTGGCGCACCCCGGGTACGTGGCGACGAACCTCCAGAAGGGAACGCCGGTCGCGGGCGTGCGGCTGCTGTACGGGCGGCTGCTCGCGCCGCTCGCCCAGAAGCCGGCCGACGGCGCGCGGTCCGTGCTCTGCGCGGCGACGGAACCGGCCGTGGAGAGCGGCGCGTTCATCGCACCCGGCGGGCGGGGCGAACTGCGCGGCGCGCCGACCAGGGTGCGGCCCGCGCCGCGCGCCGCGGACGCCGTCACCGGCCGCCGCCTGTGGGAGGTGTCAGAGCGGCTGACCGGTGTGCGGTTCCCGCTGCCGGTGGCCGGGTGAACGGGCGCCGGCCGCGCGCCCACTGGCGCAGCCGCTCGGCGGGCCGGGGCAGCACCACGAACGCCTCGGCCTGGAGGCAGGCCCAGCTGATGCGCGGCAGGTCGCGGGCGGTGGGGTAGACGACGAAGCGGGGCTGCCACGCGGGCCGGAACTTGGCGTTGAACCGGTAGAGCGACTCGATCTGGAACCAGCGGGAGACGAAGACGAGCAGCGAGCGCCACCCCCGCAGCACCGGTCCGGCGCCGAGCCGCTCGCCGCGGGCCAGCGCGGCACGGAACACGGCGAAGTTGAGGGAGACCCGGGCGATGCCCAGGGCGGGCGCGTCGCGCAGGGCGGCGACGATGAGGAGTTCGTTCAGTCCGGGTTCGGCGGTGCGGTCGCGGCGCATCAGGTCGAGGGAGAGACCGTCGTCGCCCCAGGGCACGAAGTGCAGCAGAGCGCGCACCTGTTCGTGCCCCGTCTCGTCCCGCTGGTGGGCGGTGACGACGACGCAGTCCCCGTCCGCGGGGTCGCCGAAGCGGCCGAGCGCCATGGAGAACCCGCGCTCGGTGGCGCTCCCCCGCCAGGCCGCGGCGGCCTCGCGCAGGTGCTGCCGCTCGGCGGGGTCGAGGTCCCGCACGTGGCGGGTGCGGCAGGAGTATCCGGCGCGTTCGATGCGGTGCACCATCTGGCGCACGTTGCGCAGGGGGCGTCCGGCGAGGCTGAAGGCGGCGCAGTCGACGACGGCCTCGTCGCCGAGTTCCAGGGCCCGCAGGCCCCCCTCACGGACCCACACCTGCCCGCCGAGTTCGCTGCATCCCATGACCGCGGGGGTCCAGGCGTGCCGGGCGCACTGGTCGAGGAACTCCCTGATGGCGCCGGGCCAGGCCTCGGGGTCGCCGATCGGGTCCCCGCCGGCCAGGGCGACGCCGGAGACGACGCGGTAGCCGATGGCGGCCTTGCCCGTCGGGGAGAACAGGACGGACTTGTCGCCGCGCAGCGCGAAGTAGCCGAGCGAGTCGCGCCGCCCCTCCCGGTCGAGGAGGGCACGCAGGCGCGCCGAGCCGTCGGCGGGCGGCAGCCGGACCGGGCGCAGGGCGAGGTAGGCGGTGGTGGCGCCGGTGACCAGGCCGAGCGCGAGCAGCGACAGGTGCACGGCGTCGCCGACGCGGTCGGAGGCGTACGTGAGGGGGCCGCCCGTTCCGACGAGCCCGTACGCGACCTGCTGGACGCGGTCGGTGAACGAGATGCCGTGCCCCTCCTCGTCGCCGGCGCGCACCCCGACGATCAGCAGGCCGATGCCGAAGCTGAGAGCGAGCAGCACGAGCAGATTGCTCAGGGCGCGGATGCGGCCGCGCGGATCGCTGCGGGCCCGGAACTCCCCGCGGAACACGACGAGTCCGGCGCACAGCAGTGCGGAGACGGCGGCGGCGACGAGCGCGTGATGGCGCAGTCCCTGGACGACGGCGCTCGCCGCGAGCAGGACCACGGCGGCCTCCCAGGCACGCCGTTTGCGGCGGCGCAACCCGCGGGCGAGCAGTACGAGGAGCAGTCCGGCGGCGAGCGCGGCGGCGCGGGCGATGGAGTCGGCGAGCCCCGGTACATAGGGCGCGATGCGCTCGATGCGGGTGACGCGGACGTGCGGGAAGACGGCCGTCGCGATGTCGAGGAGCCCGATGAACAGGCACGTGTGACCGGCCACGGCGGCAGGGCGAGGTTTCACAGGCGCCGAGCGTAGGGACGCCGGGCACCGGTGGAGTAAGAGCCGGTGAGGAGGAGGGTAAGAAGCCGCGCCGTGCCCGACCCGCCCGCCCCGCGCGGTCTCTTCACGGGAGGGGGCCGCGGGTCCGGCGGTGCGCCGCCCCGGACGGGAGGAGATGCGGAGGGGCCGGACGAGCCGGGCGTTGCTGTACGTGGCTGTCCTGGGAGCACTGGGCCGCGTGGTTCTGACGGTGTGGGTGTGGCCGCGTGTCGCGCGCCGGGGCCCGCTGCCGGTGCCGGGCCGGCTGGGCGCGCTCGCGGCGACCCGGTCGCAGGACACGGCCCCGGCTCCGCACCCGCCGCGCGGGACGGCGCGGGCCGCTAGCCCAGATCGGCGAGCAGGTCGTCGAGGGCGCGGCTCAGGGCGTCGCTGTTGGCGTCGTCGAACCAGGTGGTGCGGATGCGCTCGTTGTTGCCCCGCGGCGTCTCGTGGTCGGCGGCAAGCCGGCGCAGGCTGCGGCTCTCGTCGCCCAGGGCGCGGCCGAGACCCTGGAACAGTCCGCGCACGTAGCGTTCGGCGTCGGCGGCGGGGATGTCGTGGCCGGCCGCCCAGTCGGAGAGCACGGTGAGGTAGGCGAGATGGGTGGTCAGCGTCCCCGTCAGCGCGGAGAACACGTCGAAGGCGGCCTCGTCCGCGACCGGCAGCACGCCGCCCAGGTGGTCGAAGAGGGCGTCCGCCGCCGGGTGCGAGGGGTACGTCACGGTCACCGAGCGGCGTTCGCGGACGGTGGGCAGCGGGATCGCCCTGATCACCGGGGCGTCGGTGGCGAGGAGCGCGCGCAGGTCGTCGGTGCGCACCCCCGCCATGGCGTTGACCACGACCTTGTCGTCGGGGACGCGCAGCCCGGCGAGGGCCGCTTCCCGGTCCGCGCGCCGCACGGCGACGATCACGAGCCCGGCGCGGTCCACGACGTCCTGGTTGTCGGCGCAGACCTCGACCCGGGCGTACCGCTCGGCGAGGGCGGCGGCGGTGCGGGCGCCGCGCGGGGAGAGGAACACCTCGGGAGCCGTCCCGCTGCCGCCGCACAGCCCCTCCACGAGGGCCTGCCCCAGCTCCCCGACCCCGATGACGCCGATCCGGCGCGTCCCGTCCACGGTGGCCGTCCGCTCAGCCCGCGACGCGGACGCCGAACTGGAAGCTGCCGATGGTGCTCATCGATTCGTAGCGGACCACGGCCCCCGGGTACGGGGCGTGGATCACCTGGCCGCCGCCCGCGTAGAGGCCGACGTGCTCGGTGTTGTTGAAGAAGACCAGGTCGCCGGGCTTGAGGGCGCTCATGCCGACCCGGACTCCGTCGTTGACCTGGGTATAGGTGACACGGGAGATCTGCACGCCGGCCTGCGCGTACGCCCACTGGGTCAGGCCCGAGCAGTCGTACGAGTTGGGGCCGGTGCCGCCGCGGACGTACGGCTTGCCGAGCTGGCCGGCGGCGGCGCTCAGGGCGGCGGCGCCGAACTTGGAGGCGGCGGCCTCATGGCCGAGGTCGACGCGGCTCGCGGCCGAGCGGCTGGCGCGCGTCTCCGCGTCGGCCATCTCCTTGCGTTCGGCGGCGGTCAGGGAGTTCAGCAGCTTCTGCGCCTCGCCGAGCTTGCCCTGGATCTCCCGCTTCTTCCGGCCCAGTTCGGTGCGGGTGTCGGCGAGGTCCTTCAGTTTCTCGGCGGCCTCCGCGCGCTCCTGGGCGAGCGTGCGCTGCTTCGCCTGGACCTTCTTCAGCGACTCCAGCTGCTGCGCGGACAGCGAGTCGAGGGTGGAGGCCCTGTCGAGGTAGTCGTCCGGGTCCGCGGAGAGGAAGAGCTGGACGGAGGGGTCGATGCCGCCGGAGCGGTACTGCTCGCCGGCCATCGCGCCGAGCGCGGTGCGCAGCTCGTTCAGCTCGTCCTGCTCGCGGGCGACCCTGTCCTGGAGCCGGTCGATCTGCCGCTCCAGCCTCCGCTGGTCCTCCTTGGCGCCGTCGTACTGGTTGGTGGCCCGCTCCGCCTCTTCGTAGAGCGTGTCGACCTTGGCCTTGACCTCGTGCTTCGTGGGCTT
This sequence comes from Streptomyces sp. NPDC088785, assembly GCF_044750685.1. Classification (NCBI taxonomy): domain Bacteria; kingdom Bacillati; phylum Actinomycetota; class Actinomycetes; order Kitasatosporales; family Streptomycetaceae; genus Streptomyces; species Streptomyces sp. NPDC088785. Next base: position 110,681 of record NZ_JBIVKH010000017.1, on the reverse strand, counting down.
GGGGGCGGCGTCGGCCGCCTGCGAGGTGAGGGCCACGGCAGCGGCGGCGGTCGCGGTGAGCACGGTCACGCGGGTGCGGCTCGGCTGCTTGGATCGACGGTGGGACGCCACGGAAGGCGGTCTCCTTCTTCCTCAGGCCACCCACGGAAGAGCCCATGGACGGTGCCCTCCCACCGTCGCGCACCTGATGTGCGGGATCGCCCGAGTGGAAGGTCGAAGCCCTGACACTAGTGACCTTCCTGTGACCATTTCAAAGCCTGTTGTGAAAAAACTCGTCCCACACCTGCATTCTTTGCACACAATTCACGTGCGGTGATGTTCTTTTGACGGTGCGTCGCGGGTGGCGACGACGAGCCCGCACCGCGGGCTGCCGTCGGGGCGCTCCCCCAGTTCGGGCAGGTCGCGCAGTTCCACTCCGAACCCGACGCGCTCCAACTCCCGGCGCACGTCCCCGTACCGGAACACCCGGTAGTACATGACGAACGGCGGCCGCCACACGGCGTTGCGCACCCGCATCGCCGCGTCGAAGCCGAGCATGGCCCAGTAGCCGCGCGAGCCCGGCCGCGCGGGCGCGGGGATCGGGAACACGAACTGCCCTCCCGGGCGCAGCACCTGGTGCACCTGGGCGAACAAGTCGGCGTGCTGGCGCGGGAGGAAGTGCCCGAACGCCCCGAAGCTGACCACCAGGTCGAAGACGGGCCCGAACGGCAGGGCGAGGGCGTCCGCGCGCACGTACGACGCCGTGGGCCCGCCGCGCCGCGCGACGTCCAGCATCCCGGCGCTGAAGTCGACCCCGACGGCCCGCCCGGTGCACACCTCGCGCAGGACACCGAGGCCCGCTCCGGTGCCGCAGCACAGATCGAGCCCGGTGCCGTAGGGGCCCGTCCCGCGCAGGACGCGCGTGACCGGGTCGAGGACGGCGTCGGGGGTCCGGAACGGGGTGTGGTCGAACTTCGGCGCGAGCAGGTCGTAGCCGTGCTCGACCGACGACATCGCCTGCACGGCCAGCTCGCGGAGGGTGGGGCCCTGAGGGGTGAACATGGCCGCTCAGCTTAGGTGGGCGGCCCCGGGAAATCCGGGCTTGCCACGCACCGGGGGTGGCGTGCTACTCTCCGAGCGGTACTTGTGTACGTCTCCTCTTCGTCACATCTTTCCCCATCGGGTTTCCCCATCGGGATCATCGAGGCGCCGGTACCGTTCCTCTCTTTTCCAGCGCACGAGCGCTCAGCATCGTCCTGTGTCGACGCACGGTCGCTTCGCGCGCATTTTCCTGGTCAACGGGTTCTGACGGGTGACGTCCCGCCCCGTTCCAGGTCTTCCCCGGCCCCGGCCGGGCGTGACATGTCCGCCCGCCCCTGGTTCCGCCGGATCCCCCACCCGCTTTCTCTGCCGCGTACGACCTCAGTCCGCGAAAGGACCCTGATCGACCATGACCACCACCACACTCCGCGCGCCGCGACAGCCCGGCGCCCCCACGTCCACCGACGTTCCCGTCAGCGCGGTCGGTGTCCTCGACATCGCCGGGAACGGGGGCGGCCACCTGCGCTCCCCCGGCCTGATCCCCACGCCGGACGACGTCCAGGTACCCGCCCAGCTGATCCGCCGGCACGGCCTGCGCACGGGCGACTTCGTCACCGGGGTGTGCGGCAGGCCGCGCGCCCTCGCCCGGGTCGAGACCGTCGAGGGCCTCGGCGTCGAGACGGCGCGCAGCCGTCCGCGGTTCGCCGACCTGACCCCGCTCCACCCGAACCGCCGGCTGCGGTTCGACAGCCCCGCGGGCGGCCTCGCCGGACGGGTCGTCGACCTGGTCGCGCCCGTCGGCAAGGGCCAGCGCGGCCTGATCGTCGCACCGCCCAAGACCGGCAAGACCGTCCTGCTGCAACAGCTCGCCGCGGCGATCGCCGACCGCCACCCCGAGGCCCACCTGATGGTCGTGCTCCTCGACGAGCGGCCCGAGGAGGTCACCGACATGCGCCGTTCGGTGCGCGGCGAGGTCTTCGCCTCGACGTTCGACCGGCCCGCCACGACCCACGTCGCGCTCGCCGAACTCGCCGTGGAACGCGCCAAGCGCCTCGTCGAACGCGGCGTCGACGTGATCATCCTGCTCGACTCCCTCACCCGGCTGTGCCGGGCCCACAACAACGCCACGGCGTCGTCCAAGGGCGGCCGCACACTGTCGGGCGGGGTCGACGCGGCCGCGCTGCACGGCCCCAAGCGGCTGTTCGGGGCGGCCCGCAACACCGAGGAGGCCGGTTCGCTGACCATCCTCGCCACGGCGCTGGTCGACACCGGCTCCCGCGCCGACGACTACTACTTCGAGGAGCTGAAGGGCACCGGCAACATGGAGCTGCGGCTGGACCGCACCCTCGCCGACGCCCGCGTCTTCCCCGCCGTCGACATCACCCCGTCCGGCACCCGCCGCGAGGAGCTGCTGCTCCCCGCCGCCGAGCTGGCGGCCGTCAGCGGACTGCGCCGGGCCCTCCAGGGCCGCGACGGGCGCTCCGGCTACGAGGCCCTGCTGGACAGGCTCCGCAAGACGCCCGACAACGCCGCGTTCCTGCGCCAGGTCCACGGGACCGTCCCCACCGCGTGACCGGCCCTCCCCCATCCTCCGTACCCTTCGTCCTATGACTGCGAGCAGAACGCGCCCGGGACGCTGCCCGTCCGTGACGGTCCGCCGGGCCACCGCGCGGGACGCCAAGCGCCTCACCCGGCTCGTGCGCGGCTCCAGCGCCTACGAGGGGCAGTACGCGGACATGGTCGCGGGCTACCGCGTCAGCGCCGCCTACATCGACACCCACCGGGTCTTCGCCGCGGTGGACGACAGCGGCACCGCCCAGGACCCCGGAGCGCGCGGCCCGGTCCTCGGCTTCTACGCACTGCTGATCGACCCGGCCGAGCTGGACCTGATGTTCGTCGCCGACGCGGCGCAGGGCCGCGGCATCGGCCGGCTGCTGGTCGCCCACATGCGCGACGAGGCCCGCGCCGCCGGGCTCGACCGCGTACGGGTGGTCTCCCATCCGCCCGCCGAGGGCTTCTACCGCAGCATGGGGGCCCGCCGCACCGGGACCGCCGCGGCCGCGCCGCCCGCCGTCGGCTGGGACCGACCGGAACTCGAGTTCGCCCTTCCCTGCGGCGCCTGAGGGGTTCCGCCCCGGGCGCCCACGGCGCACACTCGGGGGCACCCGAAGCGGGCGACCATGGGGCAAGGAGGCCACATTGGGCGGCACCGAGGCACGCGCCGAGGCGTTCGACGTGATCGTGGAGATCCCGCAGGGCTCCCGCAACAAGTACGAGATGGACCACGACCTGGGCCGCATCCGCCTGGACCGGATGCTGTTCACCTCGACCCAGTACCCGGCGGACTACGGCTACGTCGAGGGCACCCTCGGCGGGGACGGCGACCCGCTGGACGCGCTGGTGCTGACCGCCGACGCGACGTTCCCCGGCTGCGTCGTCGAGTGCCGGGCGATCGGCATGTTCGTGATGAGCGACGAGAAGGGCCCGGACGAGAAGCTCCTCTGCGTCCCCGCCCACGACCCGCGCCACGCCTCCGTCCAGGACATCGAGGACATCCCGGAGTTCGACCGGCTGGAGATCACCCACTTCTTCGAGGTCTACAAGGACCTGGAACCCGGCAAGTCGGTCGACGGCTCCCACTGGGAGGGCCGCGACCGGGCCTACGAGGAGATCGCCCGGGCCCGCGCGGCCCTGCGCGACCGCGACGCCGTGTGACGGAGGGCACGTCCCGGGCGTCGGGACGCGCGACGCGGCAACTGGCGCGCAAATCAGCCCAATCGGAGCGATAAAGTGGCCCGTCAACCCACACGCGCCCGATCACCCAGGAGCATCTACGTGACCGTAGCCATCGACGCGTCCGAAGCAGCGGCCCCGACCGGCGGCGACGCCGTACCGCCGCAGGCCGCGGAGTCCACGCCCGCGGTCGACGCGCAGGGGAGCACGACGGACGGCGAGGCGGGCAACTTCTGGCAGCCCCCGGCGGACACCCCCGCCGACGCGCCGCAGGAGACCGCACACCCCGCCCCCGCGGAGGACGCCGAGGACACCGACGACGCCGAGGACACGGCGGACACCGAGGACACCGAGGACACGGCGGACGCCGACGCCGAGGTCCCGGAGCCGATCGCCCGCGACGCGCACGAGTTCGGCGTGTACGCGCGCACCGGCGGCTGGGCGTTCGCCCTGAAGGTGGCGCGCAGCGTGCGCCCCGGCGGACAGCCGGCCGGGGAGACGTCCAAGGTCTCGGCGCGCCGGTTCGCCGGGCTCGCCGGCTGCTCGGCCGACCGGGTCATGCGCTTCTACAAGGCGTGGGACCGCGCGGCGGACGACGGCATCGTGCCGCAGTTCGAGTCGCTGGCGCCGGGCGCGGACATCGAGCTGCCCGAGGCCGACGTCTGGCTGTCGTACTACGTCTCCCGCTCCAGCGGCACCTCCGTGCGCGGCCAGGCGATCACCGAGGCCGCCGAGGCGGAGGGCATCCGGCCGACGAAGGCCCTGGAGGTCGCGGAGAACCCGACGGCGCTGCGGGCCGCGATCCTCGCCGACCCGGGCACCGCCGAGGCCGCCCGCAAGGCCCTGATGGACCGGCTCGGCGAGGACCCGGTGCTGCGCACGGGGATGGCCCGGGACATCGTGCGCACCGACGACCTGAAGAAGGCGGTCGCCGAGGAGAGCAAGACCGGCGGCCAGCTCGAATACGTACGGAAGATCGTCGAGGAGGGGCAGGTCAAGACGCCCGCGGGGCAGAAGATCGAGGCTCCGCGCTCGCTGCGCGAGGAGGCCGAGCGCCACCTGTCCCTCATCGACGAGCTCGACGAGGACGAGGAGACCGGCGAGTGGGCCCAGGAGGCCTACGACAGTGTGCGCACGCTGGTCGCCGAGACCGTCGAGAAGGATCCGGAGCTGCGGGTCCAGGAGCGGCGCGCGAAGTTCTACAGCAGCCTGCAGAAGGCGACGAAGGCGTTCGAGGAGCTGACCTTCGACGACGTCGACGGCGAGGAGATGGACACCATCGTCGAGGACGACATGCTTCAGCGCCTGGAGGAGTTGCAGGAGGCGATCTCGACCTGCATCTCGGCCCTCCAGAAGGCCAAGGGCGCCAGCTGACCTCCTCGCCCCGCGCCCGCCGGTGCCCGGCGCTCCCCCACGGGAGGGCCGGGCACCGGCGCGTTTCGGGGGTGCGTCCTCGGCCACCCGGCGGAACGTTGTCGTCTCGTTCACGCAATCTCGGCGGCCCTCGCCCGGACCGGGCCGCCGCTCCCCCGCGGGCGGGGTGGCATCGTGGCATCGAGAACCGGACAACACAGGAGAATCCATGTCGGAAACCCCCCGCCCCACCGGAGAGCCGGCCCGCCAGAACGTGACGCTCGACAGCGCCGGCAACCCGGCGCACGGCTATCTGGCCCTGCCGCCCGCGGGCCGCGGCCCCGGTGTCATCGTCATCCAGGAGTGGTGGGGCCTGACCGGCCACATCGCCGACGTCACCGACCGGCTCGCCGCCGAGGGCTTCGTGGCGCTCGCGCCCGACCTGTACGGCGGCAGCGTCGCGCACGACTCCGGGGAGGCGTTCCGGATGATGCAGGAGCTGCCGGTGGAGCGCGGCGTCGACCTGCTGTCGGGAGCGGTGGACCACCTGCTCGGACGGCCCGAGGTCACCTCGGCCACGGTCGGCGCGGTCGGCTTCTGCATGGGCGGCGGCTTCGTGCTGTACCTGGCCGCGAAGGACCCGCGGGTCGGCGCGGCCGTCCCGTTCTACGGGGTCGTCCAGGGCGAGATCCCCGACTTCTCCGGGCTGCGGGCCGAGGTCCTCGGCCACTACGGCGAACGCGACGAGACCGTCCCCGTGGCGACCCTGGACGGCCTGCGCCGCACGATCCGCGAGCAGTCCGGCATCGAGGCGGACTTCCGCCTCTACCCGGCGGACCACGCCTTCTTCAACGACGGCCGCCCGGAGGTCTACGACGCGGCGTCGGCGGCGCAGGCGTGGGCGGCGACGACGGACTTCCTGCGCTCGACCGTCGTGTAGCGCCCGCCCGCACCGGGTCCCTCCCGGCGTGGGGGGGGGGGGGGGGGGGGGGGGGGGGGCCCCCCCCCCCCCCCCCCCCCCCCCCCCCCCGCCGGCTCAGGTCACCAGATCCGCACCCGGTCGGCCGGGTCCAGCCACAGACCGTCCCCGGCCTCCGTCTCGAACGCCTGGTGGAACTCGTCGAGGTTGCGCACGATGTTCGCCCGGAACTCCGGCGGCGAGTGCGGGTCGATGGTCAGATACTGCTGCTCCTGCTCCTTGCGCCGCTTGGTGCGCCAGCAGAACGCCCAGTTGAGGAACAGCCGCTGCGAGCCGCTGACGCCCTCCTCGTCGACCGGTACGTCCCCGCCCTCCAGGGAGATCAGGTAGGCGGTGTGGCCGATGGTCAGGCCGCCGAGGTCGCCGATGTTCTCGCCGACGGTCAGCGCTCCGTTGACCCGCTCACCGGGCAGGTTGCGCGGCTCGAACGCGTCGTACTGGGTGATGAGCGCCTTGGACTTGGTCTCGAAGGCCGCCTTGTCGTCGGCGGTCCACCAGTCGTTGAGGTTGCCCCGGCCGTCGTACTGCGCGCCCTGGTCGTCGAAGCCGTGGCCGATCTCGTGGCCGATGACCGCGCCGATCCCGCCGTAGTTCTCGGCCGGGTCCGCGTCCGGGGAGAAGAACGGCTTCTGAAGGATGCCGGCCGGGAAGCAGATCTCGTTGGTGCCCGGGTTGTAGTACGCGTTCACCGTCTGCGGCAGCATGAACCACTCGTCGCGGTCGACCGGCGCGCCGATCTTCGCCAGCTGCCGGTCGTGCTCGAAGGCGTCGGCGGCGTAGGCGTTGGCGACCAGGTCGCCCTCGACGACTGCCAGCGCGGAGTAGTCGCGGAAGGAGTCCGGGTAGCCGATCTTCGGCCGGAAGGTGGCGAGCTTCTCGTAGGCCCGCTCCTTGGTCTCGTCGGTCATCCAGTCGAGCGCGCCGATGGACTGCCGGTAGGCCTCCAGGAGGTTGGCGACCAGGTCGTCCATGAGGGCCTTGGACGCCGGCGGGAAGTGCCGGGCGACGTACTCCTTGCCGACGGCCTCGCCCATGGCGCCCTCGACGAACTGCACGGCGCGCTTCCAGCGGGCCCGCAGCTCCGGGGTGCCGTTGAGCGTGCGCCCGTAGAACTCGAAGTTGTTGTTCACGAACGCCGACGACAGGTAGGGGGCGCTGGTGCGCAGCACCCGCGCGAGCAGCCAGTCGCGCCACTGCTCGACGGGCGTCTCGGACAGGACGGCCGACAGGTGCGCGAGGTAGGACGGCTGGCGCACGCAGGACTGGGCCAGCGTGGCGTCGCCGCCGCCGAGCGCGTCCACGTAGGCGCGCCAGTCGAACGCCGGGGCCAGGGCGGTCAGCTCGTCGAACGTCGTCAGGTTGTACGTCTTCTGCACGTCCCGCGTCGCGGCGCGCTCCCAGTGGCCCTCGGCGAGCCGGGTCTCCAGGGCGAGGACCGTGCGCGCTGCGGCGGCCGGGTCGGCGTGCTCGCCCAGCCGGAACAGCTCGGTGAGGTACGCCGCGTACTTCTCCCGCGTCCCGGCGAACTTCTCCTCGCGGTAGTACGACTCGTCGGGCAGGCCGAGGCCGCCCTGGAGGATGTTGTACAGGTAGCGGTCGGAGTCGCGGTCGTCGGAGTCGATGTACGAGCCGAACAGGCCGGAGCCGCCGGAGCGCTCGAAACGGCCGATGAAGGCGGCCAGCTGCGACACGTCGGTGAGCGCGGCGGCCTCGTCGAGGAGCGGCCGGATCGGGTCGAGGCCGCGGGCCTCCACGGCCTCCTCGTCCATGAACGACGCGTACAGCTCGGCGATCTTGCGGGCCTCGTCCGGGTCGAGGCTGGTGGGGCCGCCCGCGGCGATCTCCTGGATGATCTCCTTGACCTGCTGCTCGGCGACGTCCACGAGCTGCACGAAGGGGCCCCAGCTGGAGCGGTCGTCGGGGATCGGCTCGGTCGCGAGCCAGTGGCCGTTGACATGGCCGAAGAGGTCGTCCTGCGGTCGGATCGCCGGGTCCATGCCCGCGCGTGCGTCATCCAGAGTGCTCATCGACGCAGCCTACCCAGGTCAGCGCGGGTGAACAGCACCTGTCGGGCGGCTTTGGCGCAGCGTGGACAGCGCGCTGCCCCGCCCGGCGCGGGGCCGGGCGGGGCAGGGCGGCGATCAGGCGAGGGTGGCGAGCGCCTGGTTCAGGGTCTGCGACGGGCGCATGACCTTGTCGGCCTTGGCCGGGTCGGGCTGGAAGTAGCCGCCGATGTCGGCCGGCGAGCCCTGGACGGCGATCAGCTCGTCGACGATCTTCTGCTCGTTCGCGGCCAGCGTCTCGGCGAGCGGCGCGAAGGCCTTGGCGAGCTCGGCGTCGTCGGTCTGCCGGGCCAGCTCCTGGGCCCAGTACAGGGCGACGTAGAAGTGGCTGCCGCGGTTGTCGATGCCGCCGAGGCGACGGGTCGGCGACTTGTCCTCGTTGAGGAAGGTGCCGGTGGCGCGGTCGAGGGTCTCACCGAGGACCTTGGCCCGGGCGTTGTCCGTGGTGGTGGCGAGGTGCTCGAAGGAGACCGCCAGGGCCAGGAACTCACCGAGCGAGTCCCAGCGCAGGTAGTTCTCCTTGACCAGCTGCTGGACGTGCTTCGGGGCGGAGCCGCCGGCGCCCGTCTCGAAGAGGCCGCCGCCGTTCATCAGCGGGACGACCGACAGCATCTTGGCGCTGGTGCCCAGCTCCAGGATGGGGAAGAGGTCGGTCAGGTAGTCGCGCAGCACGTTGCCCGTCACCGAGATGGTGTTCAGGCCCTCGCGGATGCGCTCGACCGACAGCTTGGTGGCGTCCTCCGGGTTGAGGATCCGGATGTCCAGGCCCTCGGTGTCGAACTCGGGCAGGTACGCCTCGACCTTCTTGATCAGCTGGGCGTCGTGGGCGCGGCCCTCGTCCAGCCAGAAGACGGCCGGGTCGCCGGTGGCGCGGGCGCGCGTGGCGGCGAGCTTGACCCAGTCCTTGATCGGGGCGTCCTTGGTCTGGCAGGCGCGGAAGATGTCGCCCTCGGAGACCGCCTGCTCCAGGACGACGTCGCCGTTCTGGTCGACCACGCGGACGGTGCCGGTGGTGGGGATCTCGAAGGTCTTGTCGTGGGAGCCGTACTCCTCGGCCTTCTGCGCCATGAGGCCGACGTTCGGGACGGAGCCCATGGTCGACGGGTCGTAGGCGCCGTGGGCGCGGCAGTCGTCGATGACGGCCTGGTACACGCCGGCGTAGGAGGAGTCCGGGATGACGGCGAGGGTGTCGGCCTCGTTGCCGTCCTTGTCCCACATGTGGCCCGAGGTGCGGATCATGGCGGGCATCGAGGCGTCGATGATGACGTCCGACGGCACGTGCAGGTTGGTGATGCCGCGGTCGGAGTCGACCATGGCCAGCTCGGGACCGGCGGCCAGCTCGGCCTCGAAGGACGCCTTGATGTCGGCGCCGTTCGCGAGCGACTCCAGGCCCTTGTAGATGCCGCCGAGGCCGTCGTTCGGGGACAGGCCGGCGGCGGCCAGGTCGGCGCCGAAGCGGGCGAAGGTCTCCGGGAAGAAGGCACGCACGACGTGGCCGAAGATGATCGGGTCGGAGACCTTCATCATGGTGGCCTTGAGGTGCGCGGAGAAGAGGACGCCCTCCTCCTTGGCGCGGGCGACCTGGGCGGTCAGGAACTCGCGCAGGGCGGCGACGCGCAGCACGGAGGCGTCGACGACCTCGCCGGCGAGGACCGGAACGGACTCGCGCAGCACGGTGGTGGTGCCGTTGTCACCGACCAGCTCGATGCGCAGGGCGCCGTCGGCGGCGATGGTGGTGGACTTCTCCGTCGAGCGGAAGTCGTTCTCCCCCATGGTGGCCACGTTGGTCTTGGACTCGCCGGTCCAGGCGCCCATGCGGTGCGGGTGGGCCTTGGCGTAGTTCTTCACCGAGGCGGGGGCGCGGCGGTCGGAGTTGCCCTCGCGCAGGACCGGGTTCACGGCGGAACCCTTGATCTTGTCGTAGCGGGCGCGGACCTCGCGCTCCTCGTCGGTCTTCGGCTCGTCCGGGTAGGCGGGCAGCGCGTAGCCCTGCTCCTGGAGCTCGGCGACGGCGGCCTTGAGCTGCGGGATGGACGCCGAGATGTTCGGCAGCTTGATGATGTTGGCCTGCGGCGTCTTCGCCAGCTCGCCCAGCTCGGCGAGGGCGTCGGCGATGCGCTGCTCCTCGGTCAGGTGCTCCGGGAACGAGGCGATGATGCGGCCGGCCAGGGAGATGTCACGGGTCTCGACGCGGACACCGGCGGTGGACGCGTAGGCCTCGATGACCGGCAGGAAGGAATACGTCGCGAGGGCCGGGGCCTCGTCTGTGTGCGTGTAAATGATGGTCGAGTCAGTCACCGGGTGCTCCGCTCCACGTCTTCCATGTCATCGGCAGTTTTTCTCACTCTGCTCAATATTGCTCGACATCAAGATATCTCGTGGCCGGGTCATGTTCGAAAGGGGTCCGGTCGAGGGTCGCCCGGCGTCAGCGCGATCGTCGCGATGCGTCGATGGAGTGGATCGGCGCAACCTCCGGGCCCGGGTCCGCGTTCTTCACGCGCAGTGATCCATCGGTGACAACCAAGGAAAAAGACACCATGCTGAAGAAGGTCATGGCCTCGGCCGCCCTCGCCACCTCCGTCGCCGGCCTCGCCGCCGCCACCGCCGGACAGGCCGTCGCGCTCGGGGACGACCAGGGCACCACCTCGGCCAGCGGCAACGCCTCGCAGTCGGCGGTCGGCAACTCCGTCACGGAGGGCTCGCAGAGCCCGCAGGTCGGCGCGGTCCAGGGTTCGCTGAACAAGCTCTGTGTCGGCCTGCCCGTCAAGGCCAACGCCGGTTCGCTCGTCGGCGTGCTCGTGCCCGTCGCCGCGCAGGACATCCCGGTCCTGTCCGCCCCGCAGAACCAGCAGTGCGCCGACGGTTCCACGCAGGCCAAGGGCGACGAGCCGGCGTCGCACATCCTGGACGACGTCCCGGTCCTCTCGGGCAACGGCGCCCACAACGGCTGACCGGCCACACCACGCGGACAGCAGCGGACAGCAGCGGACGGCCGCGGACCTCCTCCGGTCCGCGGCCGTCCGCACACCTGTCCCGATATCCTGACCGGATGGCGGACAGAACCGGCGGCGAGCCGCAGATCGACGGGCGCTCCACCCGGTGGGACGAGCACAAGGCGCAGCGCCAGGTCGAGTTGGTGGACGCGGCGGTCGCCCTCATCGAGGAGGAGGGCGCCCGTTTCCGGGTGCAGCGGCTGGCGGAGCGCGTCGGGCTGCCGAGGTCGGTGCTCTACCGGCACTTCAAGGACCGGGCGACGCTGGACGAGCTGATCCGCCGACGGGTGGTGGAGTCCTTCATGCGGCGGATGGAGCCGACCCTCACCTTCGACGGGACGATCGAGGAGTCCGTGGAGCGGGTGGTGGGCGCCCATCTGGACTGGGTGGCGCAGCATCCGCGCCTGTACGCCTACATGGGCGTCGGGGACCACGCGATGGGCGACGGGTCGCTGGTGGCGGACACGAAGACGGCCATCGCGCTGATGCTGAGCGAGCGGTTCGGGGACGTGCTGAAGGGCCTCGGGGTGCCGCGGGCGCCGATCCGGTCGGTCGCCGTGGGCATCGTCGGGTTCGTGGACACCGCGGTCAACCAGTGGGTGCGCGACACCGAACCGGAGGTCTCCGAGGAGGAGTTGCGGGCGATGCTGTGCCGTTCGGTCTGGGCGGTGCTGGACGCGACGCTGCGCGACCTCGGTGTGGAGGTGTCGCCGCGGCACCGGGTGGCCGACCTGGAGGGGCCGTGAGCGGCGGTCCGGCGCCCCGGTCCTCAGGCCGGTAGCGCGGGAGCGGTGCGGGCGGCCCCGTGCAGGGACGCGGTGTCGGTGAACTTGACCCGGGGACGGCCCTGCGCCTCGCCCGCCGCCCGTTCCGCGCGGTCGATCGCGTGCCACGCGTCCAGGCCCAGCGCCGTCCGGACGGCGCCCGTGCCCTGCTCCGGCGGTGTGAGGCGGCCCGCGGCGGCGTCGCCCAGCAGGGTCTCGACCGTCTCCTGGGCGCAGGTCTTGTTGGTGCCGATGAAGCCGGTCGGCCCGCGCTTGATCCATCCCGCGACATAGACGCCGGGCCCGACCCGGCCGCCCTCGTGGGGCACGGTCGCGGTGTCCTCGTCGAAGGGCAGGCCGGGGACGGGCCGGGCGCGGTAGCCGACGGCGCGCAGCACGAGGCCGGTCTCCAGGGTCCGCGTCTCCCCGGTGGGGCGGGCGCGGACGGTGCCGTCCGCGTCGGTGTGCAGGGCCGTGGCGGCGACCCGCAGGGCGCGCACGGAGGTCTCGCCGGTGAGCCGGACCGGGCTGGTCAGGAAGCGCAGCACGATGCGGCGGCGGCCCTCGACCGGGGTGCGGGCGGCGAGCCGGGCCAGCAGCCGGGTCCTGTCGTCGGTGTCGGGCGGGAGGTCGTCGGGCCAGCCCTCGACGCGCACGTCCACGTCCTCAAGGGCGGCCAGCGCGACGAGTTCGGGGACGGTGAACGCCGCCTGGGCGGGGCCGCGCCGGCCCAGCAGCACGACCTCGCGGACCTCGCTGGTGCGGAGCGCGGCGAGGGCGCGGTCGGAGATGTCGGTCCGGGCGAGGGTGTCGGGGTCGGCGGTGAGGATCCGGGCGACGTCGAGGGCGACGTTGCCGTTGCCGACGACGACGGCGCGTTCGGTGGCCAGGTCGTAGTGGTCGTCGGCGTGGTCGGGGTGGCCGTTGTACCAGGCGACGAAGTCCGTCGCCGAGACGCTGCCCGGCAGGTCCTCGCCGTCGATGCCGAGGCGCCGGTCGGTCGCGGCACCGACCGCGTAGATCACCGCGTGGTGGGTGCGCAGGAGTTCCTCGTGCGTCACGGTGGTGCCGACCTCGACGCCGAGGCGGTAGGCGAAGCCCGGCTGGGACTCGATGGTCCGGAACAGCTCGGTGACCTGCTTGGTGTCCTGGTGGTCCGGGGCGACACCGGCCCGGGCGAGGCCGTACGGGGTCGGGAGCCGGTCGTAAACGGTGACGCGCTTGCCCGGGTGGCGCAGCAGTTCGTCCGCGGCGAAGAGGCCGGCGGGTCCGGCGCCGACGACGGCGACGGACAGGTCGCCCGGGGCGACGGCGCGCTGTTTGGGCAGGACGTACATGGGGGTGCGGTCGTCGTGCGGGTGCCGCTTGTAGTAGTCGGCGTTCAGCTCCAGGAACGGCAGCTCCGCCGCGCCGAGCGCGGTGTGCGGCTTCAGCGCGTCGACCGGGCAGGCGGTGGTGCACGCGCCGCAGTCGACGCAGGTGCGCGGATCGACGTACAGCATCTCGGCCGTCCCGAACCCGGGCTCCCCCGGTGCGGGGTGGATGCAGTTGACCGGGCAGGCCAGCACGCAGGAGGCGTCGGCGCAGCAGGATCGGGTGACGACGTACGGCACGGCGGGCTGGTCTCCGTTCGGGGAAAGGGCGGTGCGGGGCGGGGAGCTCAGTCGGTGTGCAGGACCGGCTCGCCGCGGAAGCGCGCCGGGCGGCCGTCGATGCGCAGGGCCTTCCACAGCGGGCGGGACACCTTGTTCATCAGCCCGATGTCCTGGGCGAGCATCCGCACGTCGGAGAAGAGCTCGTGGAGCATCGCGCGCCCGGCCTCGGACTTCCAGAAGACGTCCTTGACCACCCAGTCGGGGATGCCGACCTGCGCGGCGGACCTGCGGTCGGGGATCATGATGACGTCGCACAGGATGCGCATGATCAGCGGGAAGAGGACGGACAGCGCGCCCCGGCGGGCCTTGCCGAACCCGGGCACCCGCAGGCGCAGGAACTCGTGGGCGAAGGAGATGTGCCGGGCCTCCTCGGCGATGTGGATCTGCATGATCCGCTGCGGCAGCGGGTGGACCGGCTCCCCGCTGCGCAGGGCGCTCTTCTGGAGGTGGTCGATGGGCTCCTCGCCGGCCAGGATGCCGGTGAAGAACGCCTCCGGGTAGAGCGAGCCGAACAGCGGCAGGAACCGGCTGACCCGGCGGAACCAGCGCTTGCCGCCCGCGGTGTCCACACCGGTGCGGTTGACCAGTTCCTGGAACATCTGGGTGTGGTGGGTCTCCTCGGTGATCTCGTGCGTGAGGTACCTGAACTCCTGGTTCTGGTTGCCCAGTTGGTAGACGTAGTCCAGGGCGCCGCGCATGAGGATGTTCTCGAACTGCATGCCCACCTTGGCGATCACGGCCCAGCGCCAGATGCCGATGCGGATCCGTGTCTCCAGGGACTGCTCCTGGTACCAGGGGTGGGCGCCGAGGGCGTCCGCGCTGGTGAGCACCCAGCGCGGGTCGTCGAGGTCCACGGCGAACTCGGGATCGTCCCACTTGATGTCGATGAAGGCGTTGAAGTTGACGTTCACGGAGCCCTCGGACAGGGTCCGCAGGCGCTCGTCGTAGAGCTTCCTGGTCAGATTCGCGGTCATCTTCGTCCTCGGTTGTCTGCTCGGCCGCCGGAGGGGGAGGCGGGTGCGCGGGCCGGTACGGGTGGGGGGCGGGGTGCGGGCCGGGCGGTCAGGCGGCGTCGGCCGTCTCCTGGGCGGCGCTCGCGGTGCCCGCCTTGTCGAAGCGCAGGAGGCTGTCGTCGAGGGGCGCGTCCCGCAGGAGGGCGCGGTCGCGGTAGTAGTTGTTCCACAGCCGCCACGGGTCGCGGGTGCCCTGGCGCGGCATGACCTCGTCGGCCCGGGCGATGTACCCGGAGGTCAGGGCCTCGCCCATGACGGAGAACTCCGAGCGGTCGCCGTCCTGGGCGACCGGGGTGGCGATCTCGTGCCCGTGGCGCCGCATGTGGGCGAGCAGGCGCGCGGTGTACGCGGCGGCCAGGTCGGCCTTCAGGGTCCAGGAGGCGTTGGTGTAGCCGATGACGAGGGACATGTTGGGCACGCCTTCGAGGAGGACGGCCTTGTAGAGCACGCGGTTCCTGACGTCGACGGGGCTGCCGTCGACGGTGAGGTCCATGCCGCCCATGAGGCGGACGCTCAGTCCGGTGGCGGTGACGACGATGTCGGCCTTCAGCTCCTCGCCGGACTTCAGGCGCAGACCGTCGGCGGTGAACGTGTCGATCGTGTCGGTGGCGACCGACGCCCGCCCGCTCCTGAGCACCTTGAACAGGTCGCCGCCGGGGACGACACAGAGGCGCTGGTCCCAGGGCTTGTACCGGGGGCTGAAGTGCCGCATGTCGACACTCTTGCCGGCCCGGGCGCGCACCAGGCCGAGGAGCACCCGGCGGGCGAGCCGGGGGTACTTGCGGCAGAACGCGTAACTCCCCCGCTGCAAGGCGATGTTGCGGGCGCGGACCAGCCGGTACGTCAGCCGGGCCGGGGCCCGCAGCTTCCGCAGGGCGGCGGTGAGCGGGTCGACCTCGGGCAGCGCGAGGACGTACGTGGGCGAGCGCTGCACCATGGTGACGTGCGCGGCGTCGCCGGCCAGGGCGGGCAGCAGGGTGATGGCGGTGGCCCCGGAGCCGATGACGACGACCCGCTTGCCGGTGTGGTCCAGGTCCTCGGGCCAGTGCTGGGGGTGGACCAGGGTCCCCTGGTAGTCCGCCTCGCCGGGGAACCGCGGGCGGTAGGGGGTGTCGTAGTCGTAGTAGCCGGTCGCGCCGACGAGGTAGCCCGCGCTGTACGACTCGCGCTCGCCGGTGTTCTCGTCCTCGACCTCGACGGTCCACCGGCCGGTGGCGTGGCTGAAGTCGGCGCGGGTGGCGCGGCGGCCGAAGCGCGTGCGTTCCAGGACGCCCTCGTCGGCGGCGGCGTCCTCGACGTACTGCCGGATCCGGGCGCCGTCGGCGAGGATGCGCGCGTCGCGCCAGGGACGGAAGCCGAAGCCGAAGGTGGACATGTCGGAGTCGGAGCGGATCCCGGGATACCGGAAGAGGTCCCAGGTGCCGCCGACGCGGGCGCGGCGTTCGAGTACGACGAGGGAGGCGCCGGGGTTGTCACGCAGGACGTGCCGGGCGGCGCTGACGCCGGAGATTCCGGCGCCGATGACCAGGACGTCGACGTGCTGCTGCTCCATCACGGAGGTTCCTCACTCTCGCTCGCGGGGCCCGGAGAGGCAGGGGCGCGGGGCCGGCGTCCCTTCCCGGGCGACGGCGGTCCTCGGACGCGCGGATCCACTTCTGCGTGTGCACCGCAATTTACCTGCGACACCGTGTTTCAGATACCGCCAGTAACATGACGTAGGTCACACGGGGGTGCGGGTGTGGACGGCGGAATCCGGTGCGGGCCCAGGTCGGCGAGGGTGCGCAGGCCCCGCGGAGGGGCCTGCGCGGCGGTCACGTGGCTCCGCGGCCCCGCGCCAGCAGGTACATGAAGTACGGCGTGCCGATCACGGCCGTCATGAGTCCGGCGCCCAGCTGGGCCGGGGCGATCACGGTGCGGCCGACGAGGTCCGCCGTGCAGACGAGGAGGGCACCCAGGAGGAGGGCGACCGGGACCACGCGGACGTGGCGGCGGCCGACCAGGGCGCGGGCCGCGTGGGGGGCGACGAGGCCGACGAAGCCGATCGTGCCGGCGGCGGCCACGGCGGTGGCGCTGAGCAGGACCGCCAGGACGAGGAAGCCGAGGCGGGCGCGGCCGAGGCCGAGGCCGAGCAGGCGCGGGGTGTCCTCGTCGAGCGACACGAGGTCGAGTTCGGTGCGGCGGCTCAGGGCGACGGCGACGCCCACGACGAGGACGAGTGCGAGGGGCAGCGAGTCGGTGTAGGTGCGGCCGTACGTCGATCCGGAGAGCCAGGTCAGCGCCTTGGTGGCGTTGAACGGGTCGGTGAGGATGATGAGCAGGCTCGTCAGGGCGGCCGCGCCGGTGGCGACGCCGAAACCGACGAGGACGAGGCGGTTCTGCTGGAATCCGCCCCGCGCGGCGAGCCCGAAGACGAGGACGGCACTGAGTGCGGCGCCGGCGAAGGCGCCGCCCGCCACGGCCCAGGTGCCGGCGGCCGAGAGGGTGGTGACCACGATGACGGCGCCCGCCGCGGCGCCGTTGGTGACGCCGAGGACGCCGGGCTCGGCCAGCGGGTTGCGGGTCACGGCCTGCACGATGGTGCCGGCCAGTGCGAGGGCGGTGCCGGCGAGCAGTGCGGCGAGGACGCGGGGCACGCGCGTCTCCAGGACGAAGGAGACGGTCCGGCCCGCGTTGCCCTGGGCCCAGTTGACGACGTCGCCGAGCAGCAGCTTGCTGTCGCCGAGGAGGACGCCGGCGATGCTCACGCCGACCAGGGCGACGACCAGGACGGCCGTGGTGGCGAGGACGACGGTCCGGCTGCGCAGCCGGAGCCGGTCCGCGGGGGCCGAGCCGCCCGCGTCCCGCACCCGCGCGGCCAGGACGACGAGGAACGCGGCGCCGACCAGGCTGGTGACGACGCCGGTGGGCACGGCCACCGCGGTGTCCGCGGGGACGAGGGCGCGCAGCAGCACGTCGGAGCCGAGCACGAGGGCCGCGCCGATGAGCGCCGTGAAGGGAAGCGCGGTCCGGAACCTGGTGACGGCGTGGAACCGGCGGGTGAGCAGGCGCACCAGCGCGGGCGCGCACAGGCCGACGAAGCCGACGGGTCCGGCGAGGGTGACGGCCGCCGTGGAGAGCAGGGCGGACAGCACGACGGCGCCGATCCGGGTGCTGCGGACGGGGACGCCGACGCCGCGCGCCGCGTCGTCGCCGAGGGCGAGGGCGTCGACGCGGCGGGCGAGCAGCAGCAGGCCGGCCAGTCCGACGAGTCCGACGGGCGCCATCTGGAGGACGCCGTCGAAGCCGTTCTGTCCGATGCTGCCCTGGTTCCAGGCGTACAGGCCCTCGGTCCGCTCGGGGAAGAGCAGGATCAGGGCCTCGGTGACGGCGCTCAGGCCCAGGGTGAGGGCGCTGCCCGCGAGGATGAGCCGGACGGTGCCGGCGCCGAGGCCGGACAGGCCGAGGACCACGGCCGCGGCGGCGAGGCCGCCGGCGAACGCGATGCCGGACGAGGCGAGCAGCGGCAGCGAGAGGCCGGTGGCCGCGGCGATGCCGAGCGCGAGGTAGGAGCCCGCGTTGACGGCCAGGGTGTCCGGCGAGGCGATGGCGTTACGGCTGACGCGTTGCAGGGCGGCGCCCGCCGCGCCGAGGAGGGCGCCGACGAGCAGTCCGGCGCACATCCTCGGCAGCCGGGAGGCGATGACGACGGACGCGTCGCCGTCGCCGGCCCGGCCGGTGAGCGCCTTCCACACCTCGGGCGCGCCGACGGAGGCGGTGCCCTGGGTGATGTCGACGACGGCGAGGACGGCGACGAGGACGAGCAGTGCGGCCGTCACCACGGCCGCGCCCGTACGGGACGCGGCCGCCGTGGGACGGGTGGCGGGAGCGGTGGTGGTGACGGCCATGGCGTTACTTGGTCAGCGCTTCGACGACGGAGTCGGCGTACTGGCTCATCGACGCGGTCCCGCCGAACATCCAGACGCCGTCGGGCAGCCGGTGCACGTCGCCCTTCTCGACGAACGGCAGCGAGGTCCAGACCTTGTCCTTCGCCAGGACGCCATCGTACGGGGTGGCGTTCTTGTCGTCCTTGTTGCCGATGAAGGCGAACTGCACGTCGGCGGGGAGCTTGGTGAGTCCTTCGACGTCGGTGGTGCCGAGGCCGTAGGCCTTGTCGCCCTTGACGGTCCAGGCGTTCTTCAGGCCGAGCTTCTCGTTGACGCCGCCGATCAGCGAACCGCTGGTGTAGGGGCGCACGGAGACCTGGTTGGAGGCGACGTAGCCGTCGGCGAAGGCGAAGGGGGCGCCGGCGAGACCGGCGGCGGCGAGCGCCTTCCTGCCCTGGGCGAGCTTGGCCTCGAAGTCCTTCTTCAGCTGGGCGGACTTCTTGGTGGTGCCGGTGGCCTCGGCGATCAGGTCGAGGTTCTCCGTCATCTGGCCGACCGGGTCGGAGGCGTCGGCGGAGCGGACCGTCAGCACCGGCGCGATCTTGCGCAGTTGCTTGACGGCGGCGGCCGTGAGGTCGGTCGTGGCGATGATCAGGTCGGGCTTGATCGCGGCGACGGTGTCCATGCTGGGCTCGCCGCGGGTGCCGATGTCCTTGGCGTCGTTGGTGAGCGGGGCCGCGGTGTCCCACGTCTTGTAGCCCTTGACGTCGGCGACGCCCGCCGGGTCGACGCCGAGGGATATCAGGCTCTCGACGACGTTCCACTCGGTGCCGACGACCGTCTTCGCGGGGCCGTCGAGCTTCACCTTCGCGCCGGAGGCGTCGGTCAGGGTGAGGGGCTCGGCGCCCTTCTTCGCGTCGGCGTCGGCGGCGGGCTCGGTGGTGCCGCAGGCGGCCAGGGTGAGGGCGGCGACGGTGGCGGTTGCCGCGGCGATCAGGGAGCGTCTCATGAGGTGGTGCGCAGCCTTTCGGTTCGTTCGTGGTGGCGGCCGATGGCGCGGGTGCGCAGCCGGCCGGTGAGAGGGTCGGTGTCGACCTCGATGCGGATGCCGTACGTGGTGGTGAGCCGGTCGCCGGTGAGGACGTCCTCGGGGGCGCCGGAGGCGACGACCCGGCCGGCGTCGAGCAGGAGGATCCGGTCGGCCACGGCGGCGGCCTGGTCGAGGTCGTGCAGGACGGCGCCGACGGCGATGCCGTGGTGGTCGGCCAGGTCCCGCATGAGATCGAGGAGTTCGACCTGGTAGCGCAGGTCGAGGTAGGTCGTGGGTTCGTCCAGCAGGAGGACGCCGGTCTCCTGGGCGAGGCAGCCGGCGAGCCAGACGCGCTGGAGCTGGCCGCCGGAGAGGTGTTCGGCTCCCCGGTCGGCGAGTTCGGCGGCGCCGGTGAGGGCGAGCGCGCGGTCCACCGCCGCCGCGCCGCCGGGGTCCGATCCGCCCCACCGTCCGCGGTGGGGGTAGCGGCCGAACTCGACGACGTCGCGCACGGTCAGTCCGCCGGGCGTGGGCCGTCCCTGGGTGAGCAGGGCGACGTGGCGGGAGAAGTCGCGGGGGCTCAGCGCGAGTCCGTCGATCTCGCCGTCGAGCACGAGGGCGGCGGCCCTGGGGCGTTGCAGCCGCGCGAGGGTGCGCAGCAGCGTCGACTTGCCGCTGCCGTTCGGCCCCACCAGGACCGTCACCTCGCCGGGGCGCAGCGTCATGGCGGCGCCGTGGACGACGTCGACGCCCTCGTAGGCCACGGTGACGTCGGTGGCCGACAGTTCGTGGCCATGGCGGCGCGCGGCCGCGCTGGTGGTCTCTTCAGCTCCATGCACGCGGCAAAGGTTAGCCTAACCTAAACGCGCTGTCCGTCCGGGGGGCAGCCGGTCGCACGGCCGTCACCGCAGGCCACAGCGGGGGTACCGGTCCCCGGCCCCCCGCCGCACATCGGCCCCTCACCTCACCGGGTTCGGCGCCCGCTCGTCCTCACCGCACCGAGAGGCGGACCAGCCGGGCGTGGGCGCCCGGCTCGCCCTCCACCTGGAAGGAGACGTAGCGCGCCGACCCCGTGGTGGTGACCCGGCGCACGGGCCCGCGGCCGCCGGTCCGGCCCGCGTCCCGGTAGTCGATGCCGTCGTCGCTGAACCGGACCCGGCCGGCCGGTGCGCCGCCGCCGGTCCAGCGCGCCTCCACGGTGCCGATCCGCCGGACGGCGCCGAGGTCCACGACGAGGCGCCCGTCGCGTCCGGGGCGCCAGGAGGTGGCGTCGTCGCCGTCGACTGCCGCCGCCGGGTCGGACATCCCCTCGGGCAGCGGGCTGTTGGGGAAGACCCGCCGTCCCAGGGCCAGGTCGTCGTGCGGGTAGGCGGCGGCCCCGCGCAGGTCGACGACGGTCTCCCGGCGCCCGCGCACCGTGACGGTGGTGCTGTGGCCCTGGCCCTCGACCCGTATCCGCGCGTCGGCGCCGGAGAGGCGCAGCCGGGCCCCGTCGTCCACCGTGACGCGCAGGCCCCGCGGCAGGGCGCGGCCGTCCGCCGGGGTGAGCGTGAAGCGGGTCGGCAGCAGCCGTGCGTCCGCCGCGTCGAGGCGGGCCTCGAAGACCGTGCCCTCGGCGGTCACCGTCTGCGTGCCCTCGAAGACCGCGGTGCGACGGCCCGGGTGCGGGACGGCGACGTCGGTCGTGACGGGGTCGGAGGAGAGGTTGAAGAGGCTGAGGTGGCCGTCGGTCAGGGCGGCGCGGACGGCCCGGTGCCCCGTCGTCGGCGCGGCCTCGCGGGCGAGCGCCCGCAGCCGCGTCGCGGACGTCGCGGTGAAGCCCTCCACGAGGACGGGTGCCGCGGGGCCGTCGGCCAGCACGACGGTGTCGCCGTAGACGGACAGCGGCAGGTCCGCGCCGCGGATCACGAGCCCGGCCCGGCCGTCCACGTCCAGCCAGCCGCCCCGGCTGCTCGCGTCGGGGGCCGGCCAGGCGGCGAGGTCCTGCCAGTCGTCGCCGTCGGCCGAGCCCTGCACCCGGTAGGCGCGGCCGGCGGCGGCCTCCCAGCGCAGGGTGACCTCGGTGACCTCGTGCGGCGAGCCGAGGTCGACGGCCAACCAGCTGTCGGCGCGCGGCCGTTCGGCCTTCGACACGGCCCAGCGGGTCGCGCCGTCGCCGTCCACGGCGAGGCCCGCCCCCTTGCCCGCGTCGGCGGAGGAGGCCGTCGCGGTCGCGCCGCGCGCCAGGTCCGCGGCGTCGGCGCCGGTCCGCGCCTCGAACGCGTAGAGCGAGTATCCGTACGCGGGGTCGGGACGCACGCCGAGCATGCGCAGGTGCCGGACGGTGGCGCGCGGGAAGGTCAGCCGGTCCACGCGGCCGTCGGCGCCCGGTGCCGGGGAGGCGTCCGCGGCGGCGACGGACGCCGTGCCCTCCTCGAAGCGGTAGGTGCGGCTGCCGTCGAGCCCCGCGATACCGGGCAGGGTGAGGTTGTGGAGCTCCAGGTGCCCCTCCCCCGCCGCCGTCCCGCTGCTCGCATAGACGACGGAGCCGGTGGGCAGGGTGGTGAACCCGGCGTGTCCGCCGTCCAGCCGGAGCAGGGTGGCGCTGCCGTCGAAGCCGTCGCGCACCTTCTCGTACACCCGCGTGGTGCGGCCGGCGACCTTGCCGGTGGTGGCCGGCAGGAACATGGGGGTGGCCCCGCTGATCCTGAACAGCCAGTCGTCGTGAGCCGGTTGCCAGGCGAACTTCACGAAGCCCGCCTTCGACACGGCGCCCGCCCAGGCGGCGGGCGACTGGTGGGAGACGAGCCCGGGTCCGTCGCCGAAGTCGCTCACCCCCGCGGCGTGCGCGAACAGTTCGGCACGGGAGTACGGGGTCACCTGCCGCCGCTGCCCCGCCGCCCACACGTGCAGCAGATAGCTGATGGCGATCTCGGCGCGCGCCTCGGGCTCGTACTTGGGCTCGCCGGAGAACTTCGCGAGACGGTACTCGGGCGGGTACTTCTGGTAGGCCTCCAGGCGTCCCGCCAGCTCCAGTTCGGCGCGCGCGGCGGCGCGGTCGCCGAGGACCTGGGAGAGGAACGCGAGGGGGATCACGTCCCGGCCGTAGAGGTGTTCGCGGTCGTTGACCATCGGCATCAGCGGTTCGCCCGCGTCGCTCATGACGCCGAGCAGGGTCCGCCACAGCTCGGGCCCGCTGGGCTGGTGCGTGAGCACCTCGGGCAGGGGGCGGCCCGCGGTGAGGAAGTGGGCGGAGTTGCGCCCCGAGGTCCGCCACAGCTCCTCCTGGTAGTGGGGGCCGAACGAGCCGTGGTTCTCGACGATGAACGTGTCGTAGAGGTTGCGGGCGGTGTTGCGCGCGACCGGCACGCCGTCGACGAGCGCCGGGTTGGCGAGGTCGGCGGGCGGCAGCCCGGTCTCGTTGCGCGACCACCGGCCGTACGTGTCCGCCCAGTCGGCCGCGCGGTCGTCGTCGGGCGCCCAGGCCAGGGCCGGGGCGAGGGACTGGGCGTATACGCCCATCTCCTCCAGCTTGGTGTCGCCGACGTGGCCGCCGTCGAGGCCGTCCGGCGTCCACGACCCCGAGGCCGGGTCGTCGCCGGTGCCCAACGCCTGCGTGTAGGCGGCCTGTTCGCGGGTGATCCGGTCGACGTTCGCGCGCGTGGCGGCGTCCAGGTCGTCCCAGAGGAGCCGGGCGGCGAGGACGAAGTACAGCTGGAAGGTGGTGTCGAAGAAGAGGGTGCGGCCCCATTCGGTGCCGCCGGTGAGCCGGTTGGAGGCGGCGAAGTGGCGCAGGGTGGCCAGGGTGCGCCGGGCCAGTTCGGCGCGGTCGATCCCGGCGAGGTCCGCGTCGTAGGTGCCGTGGGTGAGCAGCAGGGCGTTGCCGAGGACGACGGCGAATCCGAAGTCCTTGGCCGTGTAGTACCCCTTGGCCGCGTCCCACTGGGTCTCCGACCAGCGGGTGTGCTGGAGCAGGACGCGGTGGTACACGGCGGCGATGTCGTCCGGCGGGGTCGCGGCGCCGGCCCGCGGGCCGGCGCCCGCCGCCCGGGCGCCGGCCGCGCCGAACGCGGGCGGCAGGACGGTCGCCGCTCCGGTGAGGCCGATGAGCTGGAGCAGGCGCCTGCGGTCGAGCGGGGTGTTCAGGGGCGGCACGGGGTGGATCCTCTCGGCAGGACAACGTTGTCAACAGGGAGTCGCCCCATGCTCGGTGGCCACAGGGGCGTACGTCAACGGGTGGGACGGGAGTGACGTCCGATGCGCGGTGCGGGCCGTGGAGCGCGGTCGGCGACGGGGAGTACGGGTGCGCGCTGACGCCCCGCCGTGGCCGAACCACTCCTCCCCCGCGAGTTCGGGGACGACGCTTGCGAACCGGCGGCGGGGCCCGGTGGCGTCGTACCCGGGTCGGGGCGGGCGTCCGTGGCCCGCGCGGCCCGGTTCAGCCCTCCGCGTCGGGGGCGCGCAGGTCGACGACGGTGGCGGCGAGGGCCAAAGGCCCGGCAGCAGCGGGATCACCAGCGGTGTCGACCACATCAGCAGCGCGGCGAGCAGCACGGCGGCGAGCAGCAGGGCGCTGCCCCGGAGGTCGGCGAGGCCCGCGGGGACAGCCGGCCGTCCTCGGGCAGGGCGGTGGTGCGCAGGGCGACGACCGCGCCGCCGAGGGTGAGCAGGAGCAGCGCGGGGGCCATGAGCCCGGCGCCGGGGAGACCGCCGCGGAGCACGGCCGTGTCGACGAGGAGGACCGCGGCGACGAACGGCAGCAGCAGGCCCGCGCCGAGGGACCCCACGGTCGTACGGGCCCGCAGGCGGCGCAGGAACGCCCCCACGTCGGCCGGGGTGCCCGTCCCGGCGGCCCGGCGCAGGGTCGCCGACGCGGCGGCGAACGCGGCCGGCGCGGCGACGACCGGCAGGCAGGCGACCGTGGTGAGCAGCCCCATCAGGAGCATGTCGGCGAACAGGGCGAATCCGGCGCCGAAGACCTCGCCGGGCTCCCGGCGCCGGCCTTCACCGTGCGGGCGGCCCGGTCGTCGTTGCCCCACCAGGTGAAGGTGAGCGGGACGCCGTGCGACGCCTCGCCGCTCGCGGGCGAGCAGGCGGCGAGCGTGCCGGTCAGTACGGTGCTGAGCGCGACGGCGGCCGTGGCGAGAACGGCCCGCCACGGCGGGCGACGGCTCGGGGGCTCGGGCATGGGGCCCTCCTGGGGGGGGAGGTGGGTCGTGGGGGGGAGCGTGGGGGTGGAGCGCGGATGGCCTAGGCGGTCGGGACGCCTCGGATGCCGGGATGCGGGACGCCTCAGATGCCGGGATAGATGTCGAGCCGCCCGCACATGCCGAACCGGCCGCGCGCGGTGGGGCCGGTGGCCGTGACGGCGGCCCGTGCCAGATGGCCGGCGTGTCCCGCGCGCAGCGCGCTCAACTGGGCGCCGGTCGCGGCGGACGCGGCCCGCGCGCCGTCGCGCCAGCGCCGCTCGAAGGCGTCCAGGCGCGGGCGGACCAGCACCGCGGCGGCCCGCTGGAACGCCTCCAGGGGCGCGGGGTCGCCCTGTTCGGTGGCGGCGCGCAGTTCCAGGAAGCGGCGGGTGGCCAGGTCCCGGCGGGCCCGCGCGACCGCCTCCTGTGCGGCCTCGGGCACGTCGTCGGGGATGCGGACGGCGTCCGCGTAGGTGCCGGGGTCGCCGAGCAGGTCCTGCGGCAGGGTGAGGACGGCGTCGCCCGCCTCGGGCAGCCCGCCGTTCTGCATCACCACCGTGATCTCCAACTCGCCGTCGTTGACGAGCCGGTGGACCGTGCCGGGCGTGAACCAGGCGACGGTCCCGGCCTCCAGCGGCGTCTCCCCGTACCCGGACGGGGTCAGCGTCTGCACCCGCCCGCGCCCGCCGGTCACCACGTATCCCTCGCTGCACGCGAGGTGGAGGTGCGGGGTGCCGCCGCCGGGCAGGCCCTCGACGGTCGGCCAGTCGTAGACCCGCAGCCGGGAGACGCCGACCGCTCCGGGGAACCCGTCGTAGGCCGCGCTCACCACGCGGTCGCCGCGATGTGTGCGGCGACCCGGTCGCGGTCCCAGGCACCGTCGGCGACGGTGACCCGGTAGGAGCGGGTGAGCGTGTCGCCGGGAGCGAGCACCAGCTCGTCGTGGAACGCCCAGGACGGGGCGACCGCGGCGAACGGGGCGCTGCGCACGAACCAGTGCGCCGGGTGCGTCCCCTGCTCCCCCGCATGGTCGTTGGCCGCCGCGTGCTCGAAGAGCAGCGTCGCGTGTCCGTCGCGGCCGTCGTGCTCGCCGACGTACGCGAGCCAGGGCGCCTGGGTGCCCATCAGGTCGCCGCCGTCCGTGTCGGCGCTGAACACCCGGCCGTCGCGGAAGGCCCGCGGACCGCGCCAGAACAGGCCGGTGTACCCGGCGGCGGGGCGGCCGTGGGTGGTGGGGCTGCCGAAGCGCAGCGGTTCGGCACGGCGGTTGGTGACGGCGGACGTCCAGGTCAGCGACCAGGAACCCGCGTCGGTGTCGAGGTGGGAAACGGTCAGGCGGCGCTCCTCGTCGGCCCACAGCTCTCCGTCGTACGGGTGCCAGGTGAGCCGTTCCGCGATCACCGCACGGTCGCCGTCGGCGGTGATCTCGTCGAAGGCGACGTGCCCCATGGAGCCGATCCTCTCGTGCAGCGGGAGGTACCCCTCGCCGTGCACGTAGGTGTTGCCGCCCCACAGGTTCTGGCCCGAGAGGTGGGAGGCGGTGAGTTGCAGGCCCTTGTGCCAGCGGTGGTCGTGGGGCCGGTAGTCGGTGACCGTCGCGCCGGACAGGGTGCGGACCGGGTGGAGGTACGGCTTGGGCGCCTCCCACGCCGCTTCCGGGCGGTACACGTAGGCGAACAGCTCGGTGCCGGTGGGCTCGTGGGCGACGGTGACGCGGTCGCCGTGGGCGTGGGTCAGTGCGAGCGTCATGCCGGGGCCCCCTCCCCGGGAGCGGCGTCGTGCGCGGCGGGCGCCCAGCCGGGGGCGCCGCCGTGCAGCACGGTGTAGTAGGGGTCGCCGGGCCCGATGTCACCGGCCCGGACCGTGGTGTCGGTGAACGCGGACTTGTACAGGGCGGTGATGAACTCCAGCGTGCGGCGCCCGCCCTCGCCGCTGGTCGGGTGGCGCCGGCCGGCCCGGATGTCGGCCACCAGGGCGCGCAGTTGGGCCAGGTGGGAGCTGGGCTCGTCGGCGCCGAAGTCCCGCCAGGCGGCGGCCTCCTCCTCGGCGACGCCGGGGGCGGGCGTGATGCGCCAGTCGGCGTTGCCGTGGCCGTACAGGTGGGTGAGTTCGATCGTGGCGCGCTCGCAGTCGATCCGGATGCGGCTGACCTCGTCCGGGCTGAGGACGCTGTTGACGACCGTGGCGACGGCGCCGTCGGCGAACCGGACCTGGGCGGTGGAGACGTCCTCGGTCTCCACGTCGTGCACGAGCCGCGCCGCCATCGCGCGCACCTCGGACCAGGGCCCCATCAGGTCGAGCAGCAGGTCGCTCTGGTGGATGCCGTGCCCCATCGCGGGGCCGCCGCCCTCGGTGGCCCACCGGCCGCGCCAGGGCACCGCGTAGTAGGCGGTGTCGCGGTACCAGGTGGTCTGGCAGTGCGCGACGAGCGGCCGCCCGAAGGCCCCCTCGCGCAGCAGTCGCCGCACGTGCCGGGCGCCGGAGCCGAAGCGGTGCTGGAAGACGATGGAGGCGTAGGGGGCGGTGTCGTCGCCCTGTTCGGCCGAGCCGACGGCGTCGTAGTCCGCCAGCGAGGGGCACGGCGGCTTCTCGCACCACACCCACGCCCCGGCCGCGAGTGCGGCGACGGACTGCGCTCGGTGCACGGAGGGCGGGGTGCACAGCACCACCAGGTCGGGGCGGACCTCGGCGAGCATCGCGTCGAGGTCCGTCGACGCGTGGGGGATCCCGAACTCCCCGGCCAGGGCCCGCACCGCCGCGTCGTCGACGTCGACGAGGGCCACGACCTCCGCCGCGCCCTCGGCGGCGAGGGTGCGCAGGGCGGGCAGATGGCTGGAGCGGGCGATGCCGCCGGCCCCGACCACGGCCGTGCGCAGCGGAGTCTTCGGACCTTGCGGGGACATGACGGACCCTCTCGTCGGACGGGCGGACGGATCGGCGCTCGGACGGCTGGCACTCGGACGGCTGACACTCGGACGGCCGGCGCGCGGAGGACGGCACGAGGGAGCGCCGCCGACAGCAAGCGCTTGCTATGAGTGCGTTCCCACGTTGTAACCGCCATGTCTGCGCAGGGTCAACCCTCCTGACGCCCTCAGCTTCCGCACGACTCCCGACCCTCACAACTCCCCGCTGAGCATGCATAATCTGGAAAACTCCAGAGAGGGGACGGGTTCGTGCGAGCAGCGACACTCAAGGACGTGGCGGAACTCGCGGGGGTCTCCATCAAGACTGCTTCCAACGTTGTACGCGAGGCGCCCAAGGTGGCTCCGGCGACCCGCGAACGGGTGCTGCGGGCCGTCCGGGACCTCGGCTACCGCCCCAATCCCTCGGCCCGGCGACTGCGCACGGGCCGCAGCGGCCTGATCGCGCTCGCCGTGCCGCAGCTGACGACGCCCTACTTCGCGGAGCTCGCCCACCACGTGCGCACCGAGGCGACGGCGCTCGGCCTGACCGTCCTCATCGAGGAGACCCTCGGAGACCCGGCGGAGGAGCTGCGACTCGCCACCGGGGTGGGCGCGTCGCTGCTCGACGGGGTGATCCTGTCACCGCTGCACGTCTCGGCGACCGAACTGACTCCGGTCGCCAGCGAGTTGCCGCTGGTCCTGCTCGGCGAGCGCACTTACGAGGACCAGCGCGTCGGCGCGGACCACGTCCTGATCGACAACGCGGGCGCGGCACGGGACGCCACGGCGCATCTGGTTGGCCTGGGCCGCACCCGGATCGGCGTGATCGGAGCGGACCGCAAGGGCTCCGCGACGAGCCGTCAGCGCCTGGCCGGGTACCAGACGGCGCTGCACGCGGGCGGGCTGCGCTTCGACCCCCGACTGGCGCCCGCGATCGGGGAGTTCGACCGCCCCAACGGCCTGGCCGCGATGCGCGCCCTGCTCGCGCTGCCCCCCGCCGATCGGCCCGACGCCGTCTTCTGCTTCAGCGACACCCTGGCGATCGGCGCCCTGCGCGGCGCTTTCGAGGCCGGACTGAGCGTCCCGGAGGACATCGCGCTGGTCGGCGTCGACGGGTCGCAGGAGGCGGCCTACGCCACTCCGTCGCTGACGTCCGTGGTGCCCGACAAGGCCGCGATCGCCTCCTCGGCCGTGCGCTGCCTCGCCGCCCGGATCACGGCGCGGGAGCCGCTCCCCTTCGAGGTCCACACCGCCCCGCACGCGCTCCTGGCGCGGGAGTCGACGCTCGGCGTCCGGGCGGGGGTGGCGCTCGGGGAGAACCCCTGAGCGGGGCCTCGCGTTCCGCTTTCTCGTCCGCTTGACGACAAGCGCACTCCCATTTAAAGTCAACATGACTCTAACGGGAGGGATTCGTCATGGCAGACATCACCAAGCGGTTCGGCTGGCGCCACCTGCGCGCCGCGCCCACCGCCCACGTACGCCACCACCGCTCGGGCCAGCTGGCCCACGACGGTGCCGGCCTGAGCTTCTGGTTCCGTCCGCTGTCCGCGGCTCTCTCCGAAGTCCCGGTGGACGACCGGGAGTTGGCGATGACGTTCCACGCCAGGACCGCGGACTTCCAGGACGTCGCCGTGCAGGCCACGGTGACGTACCGGATCGGGGACCCCGCCGTCGCGGCCGAGCACCTGGACTTCTCCGTCGACCCGGACTCGGGCATCTGGCGCGGCGCCCCGCTGGAGCAGCTCGCGACGCTGCTGACGGAGACCGCGCAGCAGCACGCGCTGGAGGTGCTGACCCGCACCACGCTGGCGTCCGCCCTCGTCGACGGGGTGCCGGCGGTCCGCGACGCCGTCGCGACGGGGCTGGCCGAGGAGCCGCGGCTGCCCGCCACCGGCATCGCGGTGGTCGCCGTGCGGGTGATGGCGCTGC
The DNA here is from genome assembly GCF_044750685.1 of Streptomyces sp. NPDC088785. Taxonomy (NCBI): domain Bacteria; kingdom Bacillati; phylum Actinomycetota; class Actinomycetes; order Kitasatosporales; family Streptomycetaceae; genus Streptomyces; species Streptomyces sp. NPDC088785. The sequence goes on along the minus strand of NZ_JBIVKH010000017.1, from coordinate 81,215 downwards.
GCCCCGAGCCCGAGGTGGAGCGCGCACTGCGCACCCCGGCGCGCGAGCGCATCCAGCAGGAGGCGGACAGGGCGACGTACGAGCGGCGCGCGGTCGCCGTCGAGCGCGAGCGCACCATCGCGGAGAACGAGCTGGCCAGCCAGATCGAACTGGCCCGCAGGGAAGAGCAGTTGGTCGAGCAGCGCGGTGCGAACACCCGGCGCGAGGCCGAGGAGCAGGCGGCGGCCGACGCCGTGCGCGTACGGGCCGAGGCCGACCGCAAGGTGCGGTTGGCCCGTGCGGAGGCGGAAGCCGCCCGCGAGGCCGGCGAGGCGCGGGCCCAGGCGCAGGCCGCCTGGCTGCGGGTGCACGGCGAGACCGACGTCGCGACACTGAACGCGCTCACCGGCACCCGGCTCGCCGAGAACCTGCCGCGCATCGAGAGCGTGACCGTCTCCCCCGACGTCCTCACCGGGCTCCTGGCGCGGCTGGGCACGGACGGCGGGCGACCGGAATGAGCCTCGCGCCCCGCGCCGTCCTGGTCCATCGCACCACCGAGTACGAGGAGTTGGTGGCGCATCACGGCACGCACGGGCAGGCGGCGTTCTTCCTCTCGTCCCGGGGCCGGGACATCGCGGAGGTCGCCGAGCGGCACCGGCGGGCGCAGCGCGCGCTGACCGAGGCGGCCGCCGCGGTGCCGTTGAGCTGGCGGCGGGCGCAGGTCGAGCGCGCCGACCTGGACCGGTTCCTGTTCGCCCCGCAGGACGTGGTGATCGCGGTCGGGCAGGACGGGCTGGTGGCCAACGTCGCGCAGTACGTCGGCGCCCAGCCGGTGATCGGCGTCGACGCGGACCCGGGGCGCAATCCGGGGGTGCTGGTGCGCCACCGGTCGGCGGACGTCGCCCGGTTGCTGCCCGCCGCGCTGGACGGGGGCCCGGGGGTCGACGAGCTGACGATGGTGGAGGCGGTCACCGACGACGCGCAGCGGCTGGTGGCGCTCAACGAGATCTATGTCGGTGCGGCCGGTCACCGCACCGCCCGCTACCGCCTGGGCCTCGACGACGACAGGGGTGTCGTCGAGGCCCAGGCCTCCTCGGGCGTCCTGATCGGTACGGGGACGGGCGCGACCGGGTGGATCCGGTCGGTGTGGCAGGAGCGCGGCGGGGGCGGGCCGCTGCCCGGCCCGACGGACGACCGGCTGCTGTGGTTCGTCCGCGAGGCGTGGCCCTCACCGGTCACCGGCACCCGGCTCAGCGCCGGGGAACTGACGGCACGGGCCCGGCTGTCCCTGACCGTCGAGTCGGAGCGACTGGTGGCGTTCGGCGACGGGATGGAGGCCGACGCGGTCGAGCTGACCTGGGGGCAGACGGTACGGGTCGGGGTCTGCGCGGAGCGGCTGCGCCTCGTCGGCTGAGCCTGTGCGCGGGGGCGCGGGTGGATCGGCGCGGGGGGCTCGGTACGGGGGGCTCGGTACGGGTGCCGGGTGTTCGGCGTTCGGCGTTCGGCGCAGGTGCCGGATGGCTCGCCGCGGGGTGCCGGATGGTTGCTGCGTGCCCGACAGGCCCGGAACCCGACAGCCCGGAACCCGACGGGCGGAACCCGCCACCTCGGCGCCCCAGGCATCGGAGGCCGCGGGCTCAGTGGCGGATCACGGAGTGGATCCAGGACAGTTGCCGGGAGATGTCACCGGCGCCGGCCGTCGTCTCGCGGTCGGTGCCGAAGAACACCCCGAGCAGGGTCTCCGTGCCGCGCGGCCCGACGGACATCACCGGGCCGCCCGAGTCGCCGCCTGCGGGGATGCCCCTGACCCTGCCCATGCAGAAGTCCGAGCCGCCGGGCACGGTGTAGCCCTCGCACTGCGGGGCGTCGGGATCGAGCACGCGCAGCGTGGCCTGCCTGAGCACGGGCGACTGACAGCTGTTCTCGTCATCGGTACAGGTGGCACCCCAGCCCAGTTGCCGCACCACCGTCCCCGGGCGTGGCGCCGCCGTGGCCAGCCGCGCGACCCGGACGTCCATCGGTTCGACCTCGACCAGCATCATGTCGGCGTCCGCGCTGCCCACCCGCTTGCCCGGCACCGGACGCACCACGGTCCCCTCGCGCACGTCGAGCGCACCGACCCGGAAGGTGATCCGCCGGTCGGCGACGGGCTCCGCCTGCTCGTAGAAGCAGTGCGACGCGCTGATGACCCACCGCCGGGCGATCGCCGTCCCGGTGCACTCGGGCTTGCCGTCCACGAACATGCGAACCGCCCATGGCCCGTACGCACTTCGCTCCCCGCCGATCACCGCGCCGGCCGGGCCCGCCGTGGCCACGGCACCGCTCACCAGCACCAGAGCGGCCGCGGCCGCCGCCCCGATCCGACGCATCCACGCTGTGGTTGTCCTCATCGGACCGACTCTGGCATGGGGGACGGCCTTCCCCCGCGGCACCCGCGCCGAGTCGGCGCGCGGGCCCGCACAACGGACGCCCGCGGCCGCCGCCGAACGGCGCAACGGATCCACCCGCGGGCCCCCACGACGGCCTCACCGTCGGTGCGCGCACGTACGCCTTCCGACGTGGTATTCGCGGCATTCGAGTGCCTTGGGCGAGGAAGAGCACCGAGGCGGGGCGTGCGGGTGCAAATGTCGGGAAGGCAGTCTCAGAGTGCGCCGGGTGATCAGTACGGCAGAGACTCGACCCTGGCGAAAAGTAGAGAGATCTGGGAAAGGCGGCGTCGGCACGTGGCCCACACACCACACGATGGCCCGAGCGACGGAGGCCGCAGGCGCGTGCCGGAGTCGATCACGGACATGCCCCGGCACGTACGAGAAGAGCTGGTCCGCAGGTTGCGGCGGACCAAGCGGGCGTTCCGCAAGCAGGACGTCCAAGTCGTCGAGAAGCCGCTCCTCAAGCGGGCCGTCAGCGCCTCGGCGCTCGGCAACTGCATGGAATGGTTCGACTTCGGCGTCTACAGCTACCTCGCCGCGACCATCGGCAAGGTCTTCTTCCCCGGGGCGTCGCCGGGCGCCCAGCTGATCTCGTCCTTCGCGACCTTTGCTGCCGCATTCGTGGTGCGCCCGCTGGGCGGCCTGGTGTTCGGTCCGCTCGGCGACCGGGTCGGGCGGCAGAAGGTACTCGCCACCACCATGATCATGATGGCGGCCGGCACATTCTCCATCGGCCTCATCCCGAGCTACGCGACGATCGGCATCGCCGCGCCCATCCTGCTGCTGCTCGCCCGCATGGTGCAGGGCTTCTCGACCGGCGGCGAGTACGGCGGCGCGACCACCTTCGTGGCCGAGTACTCGCCGGACCGGCGGCGCGGCTTCCTCTCCAGCTGGCTCGACTTCGGCACCTTCGTCGGCTACGCGCTGGGATCCGCGCTGGTGACCGTCCTGAACATGGCGCTCAGCGACGACCAGATGCTGTCCTGGGGATGGCGTCTGCCGTTCCTCATCGCGGGACCGCTGGGCGTCATGGGCCTGTACATGCGGCTGAAGCTGGAGGAGTCCCCGGCCTTCCAGCAGCAGCTCGACGAGCACGAGAAGACCCTGGCCCAGGACTCGGTCGGCAGCGAGTTCAAGACCATCGTCCGCGAGCACTGGCGGCCGCTGCTGATCTGCATGGGCCTGGTGCTGCTCTACAACGTCACGAACTACATGGTCACCGGCTACCTGCCGACCTATCAGACGGAGACGCTCGACCGGTCCAGCAATTCGGCCGACGTCCTCGTGCTCATCGGCATGGTCTGGATCGTCATCCTCATCACCTTCCTCGGCCGCCTCAGCGACCACATCGGCCGGCGCCCGCTGTACGCGGGTTCGGCGGCGGCCATGATCGTCCTCGCCATTCCGGCCTTCCTGCTCATCAAGGCGCACGGGACCTGGCCCCCGGTCTTCGGGGTCCTGATCCTGTCCACGCTCCTCGCGTGCTTCGCGGCGCCGAGCGCGGCCACGCTGCCCGCCCTGTTCCCGACCGCGGTGCGGTACGCGGCCATGGGCATCGGCTTCAACTTCGCCGTGGCGGCGTTCGGCGGCACCACGCCGCTGGTGACGGAGGCGCTGGTCAACGTGACGGGCGACAAGCTGATGCCCGCCTACTACCTCATGCTGGCCGGAGTCATCGGCCTGGTCACCGTCAAGTTCCTGCCGGAGAGCGCGCAGCTGCCCCTGAACGGCTCCCAGCCCATGGTCGCCTCGACCGAGGAGCAGAAGGAGCTGATCGACACGTCCCAGGACCTGTACCAGTACGCCAAGGAGCACCCCCCGACACGGTGAAGGCCTCGGCGCCGGCCCCCGGACGTCTCAGGCGCCTGGCGTCCCAGCAGCCTCAGTGCCCTCAGTGCCCTCAGTGCCCTCAGAATCCTCGCCAGATGTTGTCGAAGGCGGCGTCCTCGATCGCGCGGCGCTGCCGTACGGCTTCGAGTTCCATCACCGCGTCGCCGACGGCGGCCAGCACTGTGCTCACCGTGTCGTCGGTGATGTCCCGGCCCGCGTCCGGCTTCTCGTCCGCCGCTCCGGCCGCTGCCGCGAGAACGGCCAGGACGGGTTCGCCGGACGCCCTGCGTCCCTCGGCGCGGTCGCGGGCCACGGGGTCCGCGGCCTTCCCCCGCCCGGACAGCAGCGGGGTGCGGCGCCGCCGTCCCCGGCTTCCCGGCTCGACGCCCTCCGCCTCGTCGACGTAGGTGGCGGCCAGCTCCCGGCCGCGCCGCCACAGCCAGTCCTCGACCGTCTCGAAGGGTTCCTCCCGGACGAGCGCCGCGGCGGCCTCGTCGAGCAGCCTGTCCCCCGTCCGCGCCGGCGGGCCGGGCACGATCCGGTCGCCGTCGAGGGTGAGCGCGCCGGCGCCGCCCAGATCGATCACCTCGGCGCCCGCGAGCGCGAGCGACAGGTCGCCCTGCTCCACGGTGCGGCCGGGCGCCGCGTCGAGCGCGACAAGGGTGAGGTCCCGTGCGGTGGTCATCGGCACTCCAGATCGCTCGTCGGCCCCGTCCGGACCAAGGTTCCCACGCCGGACCGGTGATCCGCCCGCCGGTCGGCACCGATGCGCCGGGTCAGAGGCCGAAGATGCTCTTGTCGTAGCGCGACTTGCACTTCGAGCACTGCATCTTGTTGGTGCTCGTCCGCTGCACCGTGTTCGTCCCGCACACCGGGCACTTGTGTCCTTTGGACATCGACGCCCTCCCCCGTTCGCCGTCGGCGCGACCCTCGCCGCGCATTAGCCCGGACAGTAGCTTCTGAGCTGCGCACACGGCGTGGGAATCGGCTAATGATTAACGGCGGGGCCGCTCGCGGATACCGAAAGGGTCAAGGGCGTACGCCTGCGCGAGGACGGTGCTCTACTCGCCGCCATGACAACCTCTACGAACCTTGTACCCTCCCGTATCGTCGAAGAGACGGCACAACTCCTCGTCGACCACTACGCGTTCCCCGAGATCGGCGAGCGGCTGGCGGGCCTGTTGCGCGGACGGCTCGCCGACGGCGCGTACGACGTCGGCGGCGCCGCGGAGCTGGCCCGGCTGGTCACCGCGGACCTCCAGTCGGTCAACGGCGACCAGCACCTCGGCCTGAAGCACCACACCGACCCGGTCCCCGCCCGCAAGGGGGCGGCCGCCCTGGACTCCATACGCCGGGACTTCGACACCTCGCTGGGCGGTGCGCCCCGGGTGGAGCTGCTCGACGCGGGCGTCGCCGTGCTGGAGCTGGCGCCGATGCTGTTTCCGCTGGACTGGACCGCCGACGCGCTGAGCGCCGCGCTGACCCTCGTCTCCCGTGCCGAGGCACTGATCGTGGACCTGCGCGCCAACCGGGGCGGCGACCCGGACACGGTCGCCTTCGTGTGCAGCCACTTCCTGGACGAGCGCACCCACCTGAACACCATGTACTGGCGCGACGGCGACCGCACCGAGCAGTCCTGGAGCCTGCCGCACGTGCCCGGCGCGCGCTTCGGCGGCAGCAAGCCGCTGTACCTGCTGTCCAGCGGTCAGACGTTCTCCGCCGCCGAAGAGCTGGCGTACGACCTCCAGCAGCTCGGCCGCGCCGTCGTCGTCGGCGAGGCCACGCGCGGCGGCGCGCACCCGCGGGAGGGGTGGACGGTGCACCCGCACCTGGAGGCGAGCATCCCGACGGGCCGGGCCATCAACCCGGTCTCCGGCACCAATTGGGAGGGCCACGGCGTGCAGCCGGACGTGCCGTGCACGGCCGCGGACGCCCTCGACCGCGCGCACGCGCTGGCCCGCACGCGGCTCGCGGGCTGAGGCCCCGGACCCCCTGCCACCCGCCGGGCGCGACGTCAGCCACCCGGCGTGACGTCAGCCACCCGGCATGACGTCAGCCACCCGGCGCGATGTCGGCGACCTCGCGGACGAAGAGCGTGACCGTCGCGCCCGCCTCGAAGCCGCTGCGGCGCATCAGGCCCGCGGAGGCTTCGTTCCGGGACTCCACGTCGGTGACGACGGCGCGGACGCCGGCCGTCTCCAGACCCCGGCAGCAGGCGGTCACCAGCCGCGCGGCGATCCCCTGCCCCCGGAAGGCGGGGTCGGTGGCGATCCACTCCAGGTTGCCCCAGTCCCGGCGCTGGTCGAAGCCGACCGAGCCCAGGACGAATCCGGCCAGCCGGCCGTCCGCGGCCCGGGCCACCCAGCAGGAGGCGCCCTCGCCGTCCAGGTGGGTGGCCACCGCCGTGAGTGACCAGGAGGTGTACGGCTTGACCGTCAGGTCGTAGACCCGCTGTCCGAGTTTGAGCACGTCGCCGACGTCGTCGACGTCGAGCGGCCTGATGGCGATGGCGGCCATCTCTGTTGTCGTCACGTCTGAGGTCGTCACGCGCGCACTGTATGTCGATGTGGCGTTATGGCGGTTCATGCGACGCACGTGGCGGAACGAGTCCCTCCGCCTGCCCGCCCGGCCCGTCCCCGGCGGTCCTCGTGGCCGTCGGGGGGCCGTGGCCATGTGCTCGGCTGATCCGCGAGATCATGGGGTGGTGAACAGGGAGGGGAAGAGGGAGTCCATGAGCGGGTTGGAGTACCCCGGCGGGGTGCGGGAGGACGGACTGCCCGCGGTGCTGTCGGACCCGGAACGGCTGGCCGCCCTGGAGGCCAGCGGCATGGTCGGCAGCGGCCCGGAGTCGGTCTTCGACGACCTCACGCGCCTGGCGGTGTCGGTGACGGGCGCCTCGATCTCGGCGATCACGTTCGTCGGAGAGACGCGCACCTACTGGAAGTCGGTGCCGCACCTGCCCTACGGAGGGCTGGAGGCATGGCAGAACGCGGTGGGCGACAGCTTCTGCTACTTCGCCGTCGGGGCGGACGGCCCCTTCGTCGTGGAGGACGCGGAGAAGGACCCGCGCACCGCCGGACACGTCGCGATCGGCCCGTGGGGCGTGGGTGCCTGGGCCGGGTTCCCCATCGTCAGCTCCGACGGGCAGGCGATCGGCACCATGTGCGTCATCGACCCCCGTCCCCGCCAGTGGCGACCGCAGGACCTGGAGACGCTGGCGGTCCTGGCGCGCGCGGTGTCCAGCGAGATCAGCCTGCGGGTGTCCCTGGGCACCGCGCGGACCGCGCTACAGAGCGCGGAGACGGCCCTGAAGACCGCGGAGAGCGCCCTGTCGACGTCGCGGGAGCTGGCCCGCAGCCTCCAGGACAGCCTCCTGCCGCCGGTCCTGCGTCCCGTCCCCGCCATGGACGCCGCGGCCCAGTACCTGCCGGCCAGCGGTGACGTGGAGGTCGTGGGCGACTTCTACGATCTCTTCCACGCGCGCGGGCCGTGGTGGACCGCCGTCATGGGCGACGTGTGCGGCAAGGGCACCGAGGCCGCGAAGGTCACCGCCCTGGCCCGCTACACGCTGCGGGCCGACGCCGGCGACCACCTCTCGCCCGCGGTGGTCCTGGACCGGCTGAACACGGCGATGCGCGCGCAGCGGGCGCCGCGTTTCCTGACCGCCGTCCAGGCCACCTTCCGCACCACCGCCACCGGCGCGTCGGGGCGGCTGTGCCTGGCGGGCCACCCGCCGGCCCTGGTGCGCCGCGCCGACGGCCGCGTGCGGCGGATCGGCGCCCGCGGCACCCTGCTCGGGGTCATGGACCAGGTCCGGCTGACCGACGTCCGCTTCCGCCTCGCCCCCGGCGACCTGCTGTTCCTGTACACCGACGGGGCGTGCGAGGCCCGGCCCGCCCCGGACGGCCCCGCGCCCTCGCGGCCGATCTTCGACGAGGAGGCCCTCGCGCAGGCCCTCGCCGACACCCACGGCATGTCCGCGGCCGCCACCAACGCGCACGTCGCGGGCGCCCTGGCGGAGTACCACGGCGGGTGGGCCAGCGACGACACGGCGCTGCTCTCCCTGCGCGTCCCTCCGCGTCCCTGACCGCCGCGCCGGCCGGACCGGCGTACGCACCAACCGTGGCCGCCCGCGGTCCGACCCCTCCGGTCCGACCCCTCCCCCGCCGCCCGCCGCACCACCTGCGCCGGCGGCCGGTGTGCGTCAGGCTGGGAGGCGGTCCGGGATCCGGTGCGTGGCCCGGAGCCGCGCGGGAACCCGCGCACGAGCGGGGTCCCGCGGTCCGAGTACCGCCGCCGGACCCGTCCGTACGCGCGTGAGACGCCCACCGACCCGTTCTGGAGCAGCGAATGACCCCGTCCGACGCCCCTGTCGCCCGCGCTCTCGGCGACGACGAACTGCGTACCCTGGACGCCCACTGGCGCGCGGCGAACTTCCTGGCCGCGGGGCAGATCTACCTGATGGCCGACCCGCTGCTGCGCGAGCCGCTGCGCCCCGAGCACATCAAGCCCCGGCTGCTCGGCCACTGGGGGACCTCGCCCGGCCTCAACCTCGTGTACACCCACCTCAACCGGGTGATCAAGCAGCGTGACCTGGACGCCCTGTGCGTGTGGGGTCCCGGTCACGGCGGCCCCTCGGTCCTGGCCAACGCCTGGCTGGAGGGCAGCTACAGCGACATCTATCCGGACGTGAGCCGCGACGAGGCGGGGATGACCCGCCTGTTCAAGCAGTTCTCGTTCCCCGGCGGCGTGCCCAGCCACGTGGCACCGGAGGTCCCGGGGTCCATCCACGAGGGCGGCGAGCTGGGGTACTCGCTGGCGCACGCCTACGGGGCCGCCTTCGACCACCCCGACCTGCTGGTCGCCTGTGTCGTCGGCGACGGCGAGGCCGAGACGGGGCCGCTGGCCGCGTCCTGGCACTCCGGCCGGTTCCTCGACCCCGTGCACGACGGCGCGGTCCTCCCCGTCCTGCACCTCAACGGCTACAAGATCGCCAACCCGACGGTGCTGTCCCGCATCCCGCACGACGAGCTCGACGCCCTGCTGCGCGGCTACGGCCACGTACCCCTGTACGTCGAGGGCGACGACCCGGCTCAGGTGCACCGGGCCATGGCGGGCGCCCTCGACCGGGCCCTCGACCTGATCGCGGACCACCAGCGGGCGGCCAGGACCGGCGGGGCGACGGCGCCCGTGCGGTGGCCCATGATCGTGCTGCGGACGCCCAAGGGATGGACCGGGCCCGACGAGGTCGACGGGCTGCCCGTCGAGGACACCTGGCGGGCCCACCAGGTGCCGCTGCCCGAGGTCCGCGAGAACCCGGAGCACCTGGCCCAGCTGGAGCGGTGGCTGCGCTCGTACCGGCCGGAGGAGCTGTTCGACGCGGACGGACGCCCCACGGCCGACGTCCTCGCCTGGGTGCCGGACGGTCCGAAGCGGCTGGGCTCGTCGCCGTACGCCAACGGCGGTGTCCGCCTGCGCGCCCTGCCCCTGCCGCCCCTGGAGGACTTCGCGGTGCCGGTCGACAAGCCCGGCGCGACCCTGCACTCCCCCACCGGGACCCTGGGCGAACTGCTCGCCCGCGTGATGGCGGACACGGCGCAGGAGCGCAACTTCCGCCTGGTCGGCCCGGACGAGACCGCCTCCAACAAGCTCCAGGCGGTGTACCGGGCCACCGGCAAGGCCTGGCAGGAGCGGCTGCTGCCCGTCGACGAGAACCTCGACCGGCACGGCCGCGTGATGGAGGTGCTGTCCGAGCACCTGTGCCAGGGCTGGCTGGAGGGGTACCTGCTGACCGGGCGGCACGGCCTGTTCTCCTGCTACGAGGCGTTCGTGCACATCGTCGACTCGATGGTCAACCAGCACATCAAGTGGCTGAAGACCTCGCGGGAACTGCCGTGGCGGGCTCCCGTCGCCTCGCTCAACTACCTGCTCACCTCGCACGTGTGGCGCCAGGACCACAACGGGTTCTCGCACCAGGACCCCGGTTTCGTCGACCACGTCCTGAACAAGAGCCCGCACATCGTCCGGGTGTACCTGCCGCCGGACGCCAACACGCTGCTGGCCGTCGCCGACCAGGTGCTGCGCAGCCGCGACCACGTCAATGTCGTCGTCGCCGGCAAGAACCCCAGCCCCGACTGGCTCTCCCTGGACGACGCCCGCGCCCACTGCGCGCGGGGGGCCGGCGTGTGGGAGTGGGCCGGGAGCGAACGCGGCGGGGAGCCCGACGTGGTGCTCGCCTGCGCCGGTGACGTGCCCACCCAGGAGGTGCTGGCGGCGGCCGGCCTGCTGCGCCGGCATCTGCCGCAGCTCGCGGTGCGCGTCGTCAACGTCGTCGACATGACGACACTGCTGCCCTCCGACGAGCACCCGTACGGCATGGCGGACGCCGAGTACGACGGCCTGTTCACCCCCGACAAGCCGGTCATCTTCGGCTATCACGGCTATCCCTGGCTGATCCACCGCCTGGCGTACCGTCGTGCCGGGCACGCGAATCTGCACGTGCGCGGCTACAAGGAGTCGGGGACCACGACGACGCCGTTCGACATGGTCGTGCGCAACGATCTCGACCGGTTCCGGCTCGTCATGGACGTCATCGACCGAGTTCCCGGCCTCCCGGTCGCCGCGGCGGCGGTGCGCCAGCGCATGGCGGACGCCCGTACCCGGCACCACCGCTGGATCCGCGAGCACGGCACCGACCTGCCGGAGATCGCGGAGTGGCGGTGGACGGACTGAGGCGGGTTTCCTCGCGGCGGACGGACCGAGGCGGGTTTCCTAGCCGCCTCCGGCCGCGGGTGACTGGGGCGCGGGCGGTCGTCCTACAGTGAACGCGCGGGTGAGCGGGTCGACCCGGGCCGGCAGCGGCGTCCCCGGGGTGACGCCGCCGAGCCGGAAGCGCGGGACGTCGCTGCCGCACTCGAAGGGTTCGAAGCCGGGCCCGCTGACCCGCATCAGGAGCCGTATCTGCGGGTGTTCGTCGTTGGTCGGCGGCGCCGGGGCGACCGTCAGGACGAGGGCGGTCGCGTCGACGCCGAGGGCGGCGAGCCGCAGCGTGGCCCGCCGTTCCTCGCGGGCGGACAGGACGGTGGACCACCCGACGGCCGCGACGTACGCCGCGGCCAGGGCGAGCCCGGCGCCGACCCACACCCACCCGCCTCCGGTCTCGCCGAGGCCGGCGATCGTACGGACGGTGACATACACGAACGCCCCTCCCGCCCCCAGGAAGAGGACCGCACCGACGGTGCACGCGATGGCGGTGATCACCGGGCCCTTGGGGTCCAGCAGGACGGGTTCGGCGGCGCGGGCGGTGGGCATGCCGGCACCCTAGGGCGCCGGCGCCCGCCGCGTGCGGGTTCCGGTCCATCTTCGGCCGTCCGCCGGGGGAACGGGTCGAGCGGGCGGGAAGGGGCACCGCCGTTCAGGCGGGGGCCCGCAGGACCAGGCCGGGGTGGACGGCCCGCGCGTCGGTCGGGACGGGGTGGTTGGCGGTCAGGAGCCTGCGACCGTCCGGGTGTCCGTAGACGCGCCGGGCCACGTCGTCGAGCGTCTCGCCTTCCTCGACGGTGACGAAGCGCGGGGTGATCCCCTCCTGCCCGGAGTGCACCCGGTCCTCGACCCCGGTCACCCCGAAGACATTGCCCAGGGCGAGGAGGATCTTCTCCTTCTGCTCCTGCACGGCCGCGTCGCCCTCCACGACGACCGTGTTCCCCTCGACGCTCACCCGGAAATGGTCGTGCGTCAGCTTCCTTACGGATCTCTGCCCCGGCGAGGCCCGAGAGATCACCGCGCCGCCGTACACCGGGGCTGGCCGGCCGTCGGCTTCGGATCCGGGGCGTCGATCGCGAAGAACCGGCTGTCGGTCCCGGTGACCGTCCGCAGCTGGGGCGTGGCCTTCCGTCCGTCGTCCCAGGTGCACTCCACCGTGTGGACCCCGGGCGCGGTCCGCCCGAAGACGAACCAGCTGGATCCGGTCGGCGAGAGTTTCCCCCAGCTGCTCTCGACCTTGCGGTCCCCGGCCGCGTTCAGGGCTCCGTCGTCCACGAACGAGCGCCGCTCACCCACCTTCAGGTTGGCGAAGAACCAGTCCTTGCGCACCAGTTCAGGCCCTCCCGCGCCACCCGCACGCTGCACGTCCGGGTACTCGACCTCCTGCATCGCGTCCCACACCCGGCCCGCCTCCCTGGCGTCGCCGGCGCGTTGCCACACGTCGACGCTGAGGGTCCAGGGCTTGCCGTCGAGCCGCCCGCTCGCGATCACCTCCGTCAAGGGCCGGGGCGCGGCCCGCTGTTCCGTCGCGGCCGGTGCGGCGCCGGAACCCTCGCCCAGCGTGGACGACGCGACGACACCGGCGGTGCACACGACGGCCAGCGCGACGACCGCTCCGGTGGCCCGGCGCCTGTTCCTGCGCCGTCGGCCGCCCACGACGATCGCGTCGACGGGCGCGTGGGTGATCTGGACGTCCTGTGCGGCTTCGGCGAGCAGTTCGGAGATGTCGGTGCCGGTGTCCGTCATGACGTCCGTCCTTCGTGCAGCACGTGAGTCGAGTCGGTGTCGGTGTCGCTGTGGGTGCCGGTGCTGGTGCCGGTGCCGGTGTCGGTGTCGACGCCGGTTCGGGGCAGCTCGATGGCGGACCGCAGTCGGCTGATCCCCCGGGCCGCGTTGCTCTTCACGGTGCCCACGGAACATCCCATCGCGGCCGCGGTCTGCGTCTCGCTCAGGTCCTCCCAGTACCGCAGCACGACGGCCTCCCGCTGCCGGGCCGGCAGCTGGGCCAGCGCGGCGACCAGGTCGGACCGGTCGTCGGCCTGCGCGATGCGGTCCCCGCTCTCCGGCAGGTCGCGCCCGAGCTCGGCGCCGTCACCGCGCGAGAGATACTCCTTGAGGCCCCTGCGGTACTTGCGCGCGTGCGTGTTGACCATGATGCGTCGCACGTAGGCGTCCGGGTCCCGGGCCTCCGACACCTTCCGCCAGGCCACGTACGTGCGCTCCAGGCACCCCTGCACAAGGTCCTCCGCCGCGTACTGCTCCCCTGTCAGGAGATACGCGGTCCGCATCAGCCGCGACCACCGCCCGATGACGAACGCGCGGAAGTCGTCCGCCCCTTCACCGGCTTCTGCCGCCGGTCCTGCCGTGTCTCTCATGGCTCACCTCCTCGCACGTCAGAGTCCACGGACGGCGGAAACCGTTGCATGATCGCCCGGCGTCAGGCCCGATACGGGTCCTGGCCCTGAGTCCTGATCCTGGGTCCTGGCCCTGGTCCCGGTCGGCATCCGGGCAGGCGCGACCAGCGGGCGGGCCAGCCGAGGGCGTGGCCGACCTCCGAGCCGGTCACAGCATGCGCACCTCGCTCTCGGGGAGCTTCGCCCACCAGTGGTGGTAGCGGCGGTAGACCTCCGCCTCACGGCCGCCGAGGAACGACCTCAGGGACCGGGCCTCGGCGGCGAGTCCGTCCCACTGGGCGGGTGAGAGGGAGTGGAAGGCCGTGGCCTCGACACCGCCGTCCACCGGGCGCCACACACCTGCGACGTAACCGTCCACCAGCAGGGTGGGCAGGACGTCCCCGTTCCTGCGGATCACCAGCGGCCGGTAGGCCGGGGGTATCACCCGGCTGCGATCGGCGTGGGCCAGCAGCACGCTGTCCCACATCGCCATCAGCCGGGGCGGCGCGGGCGTGTCCGCGGGTGGCCTGGGGGCTGCGGGGAGGTCGAACAACGTGCTGCCGTCCGGCCCCTGGAGCTGCTCCACGTCGTCGCCCAGGGCGCGCAGCGCCTCGCGGACGGGTGCCCGCTGCACCATGGCGAACTGGGCCACATCCGCCACCGAAGCGGGCCCGAAACCCGCAAGACAGCGCAGCACCAGGGTCCGCAGCGCGTGGGGATCCACCGCCCGCCCCACCGGGAGGGAACCGGTCCCCGCCGGGACGGATCCGGTCCCCGCCGCGACGAAGGACGGCCGCGGGCCGAAGGACCACGGGCCGCCTGTCGGAGCGTGGTGCATCGGCGCGTAGGCCCTCAGCCCCCACCAGGCCCCGTCCTTCTTCTCGGCGCCGACCCGCTCCTCGACCCACGCCTGCATCTCCGCCGAGGTCCGCGGCCGGCGGGCGAAGGCCAGCAGCTCCGGCACCAGCTCGTCGGCGTCCGCGGGGAGCAGCCCCGCGTCGGCGAAGCGGAAACCGAGCCGGGAGGCGTACAGGGTGGGCTGCATCGCCGCGCGCAGGACCGGATAGTCCCCGGCGTGCACGGCGTGCAGCGTGATCCGCATGAGGGTCGCCTTGACGACCGTACGCCCGGCGAAGGCGGCGTCGAGTTCGGCCGGTGCGAAATCAGCGATCCGGTTCCACAGCGCGAGGTACGGCGAGGCCGGATGCTGCGCCTGGAGGGCGACCACGCGCCGCATCGCGTCGGGGAGGGGCAACGACACGCGCTCCAGCAGCAGTTGGCGAGCGAGGGTCGCCCGGTTGAGTTCGCGCGCGGTGATCATAACGGCGCAGGCTACCGCCCGGCCCCCCGTCCGCCTCGCGGTGGGGCGTCGGCGCTGGACCGCCCGGAGACGCCGACCACGAGGGTCGCGCGCCTGCCCGGTTCCGACGAACCCCGTGTCCACTTCGCTTCGGGGCGACGACTTCGATATCGAAGCCGCCGGTGTTCTCGAGGTGGAAGACGACGGCCGGGATGCGCCGGCGGGACGCCGGTGGGCGGGTGACGGTGTGGAGCGGGCGGCCCCCTCTCCACCGTCCTCCCCCAGGGCCGGCATGGCGGCCGGACGCACAGCGGACCCCCGAACTATGGTGTCCCGCCACATGTGCGGCTGACCTGCGGATTCCTACGGTGTGGCGACACGTACACGTCCCCGTCACGCCCCAGGAAGTGGTGTTGATGTCGTCCCCCGCAACCGCTCCACCAGCCCCGAGAAACCTCAGGCGCATCGTCGCCGCGTCCCTCATCGGCACCACCATCGAGTGGTACGACTTCTTTCTCTACGGCTCCGCCGCCGCGCTGGTGTTCAACAAGCTGTTCTTCCCCGGTTCCGATCCGCTCGTCGGAACCCTCCTCTCCTTCCTCACGTACGCCGTGGGGTTCGCCGCCCGGCCGCTCGGTGCGCTGGTCT
Source organism: Streptomyces sp. NPDC088785 (assembly GCF_044750685.1). Lineage (NCBI taxonomy): Bacteria > Bacillati > Actinomycetota > Actinomycetes > Kitasatosporales > Streptomycetaceae > Streptomyces > Streptomyces sp. NPDC088785. The sequence continues at coordinate 65,874 of NZ_JBIVKH010000017.1, read as the reverse complement.
TCGGACACTACGGTGACCGGCTGGGACGCAAGAAGCTGCTGGTGATCAGCCTGCTGATGATGGGCGGCGCCACCTTCGCGATCGGGCTGCTGCCCACGCACGCCACGGTCGGTTCGGCCGCGCCGGTGCTGCTCACCGCGCTCCGCCTGGTCCAGGGCTTCGCGCTCGGCGGCGAGTGGGGCGGTGCGGTCCTGCTGGTGTCCGAGCACGGGGACGCCGAACGCCGCGGCTTCTGGGCGTCCTGGCCGCAGACGGGCGCGCCGGCCGGTCAGCTCCTCGCCACCGGTGTGCTGTCGGCGCTCACCGCGCTGATGTCCGACGCCTCCTTCACGTCGTGGGGCTGGCGCATCCCGTTCCTGCTGTCCGGGGTGCTCGTCCTGGTCGGCCTGTGGGTCCGCCTCTCCGTCGACGAATCGCCGGTGTTCAAGGACGCGCTGGCCCGCGCCGAGGCCCGCAGGGCGGCCGACGCGGACACCGTGGAGAAGATGCCGCTCGTCGCGGTGCTTCGGCACCACTGGCGCGACGTCCTCGTCGCCATCGGCGCCCGGATGGCGGAGAACATCAGCTACTACGTCATCACCGCCTTCATCCTCGTGTACGCGGTGCAGGCGGCCGACGTCTCCAAGCAGACCGCGCTCAACGCCGTCCTCGTCGCCTCCGCCGTGCATTTCGCGGTGATCCCGGCCTGGGGTGCGCTCTCGGACCGGATCGGCCGTCGGCCGGTGTACCTGCTGGGGGCCGCCGGGGTCGGCCTGTGGATGTTCCCGTTCTTCTCCCTCGTCGACACGGCGAGCTTCGGCGGTCTGGTGCTCGCGGTCACCGTCGGTCTGGTGCTGCACGGGGCGATGTACGCCCCGCAGGCCGCCTTCTTCTCCGAGATGTTCGCGACCCGGATGCGGTACTCGGGGGCCTCGATCGGTGCGCAGTTCGCCTCGGTCGCGGCCGGTGCGCCGGCCCCGCTGATCGCCACGGCGCTGCTCGACAGCACCGGCGGGTCCACGATGATCTCGCTGTATGTGATCGTCGCCGTCGTCGTCACCCTGATCGCCGTCGCCGTCGCCAAGGAGACCCGGCACCGCGACCTCGCCGACGTCGGGGGGACCGGCGGCGCCGAGGCGGTCGGGGCTCCCCGGCCGCCGGCCGACGCCGCGCACCGCGTCTGAGGCGGCCGCGCCCCCGTGCGCCCCTCCTGTCACAGGAGGAACGCACGGGGTCAGCGTATGTCCGGGCCCGGGTCCGGCCCCGCGTCCGGGTCCGACAGCCGGTGCAGGCGCAGGGCGAGCCGGATCTCCAGCGACCGCTCGGGTGACTGCCAGTCGGGGCCGAGCAGATGGCCGATCCGCTCCAGGCGCTGCGCCACCGTGTTCACATGGACGTGCAGGGCGTCCTTGGTGCGGGCGGGGCTCGACCCGGCCGCGAAGTAGGCGTCGAGGGTGCGGACCAGATCGGTGCCCCTGCGGGCGTCGTAGGAGACGACCTCGCCGATCGTGCGGGTCACGAAGCCGGAGACGTCCCGGCTGTCGGCGAGCAGCAGGCCCAGGAAGCCGAAGTCCTCGGCGGCGGCGCCCTCCCCCGCCCGGCCCAGCACGCGGAGCGCGTCGAGGCAGCGCCCCGCCTCCGCGTAGGCGACGGATGCCGTCTCGGTGCGGGTGGCGAGCCGGTCGACCGGGGCGGAGGCGCCGACGGTGACCGTCCCGTGGGTCGCGGTGGACAGCCGCTTGGCGACCAGTGAGGCGAGCCCGGACGCCGTGCCGCCCGCGGCCAGCGGGAGCAGCAGCACCGTGCCGCCGTCCCGAGCGGCGGCCAACCCGTGCCGGGTCGCCGCGAGATGGCCCGCGGCGGCCCCGAGGCGGCGGCGTGCGGCCGCCTCCTCCTCGGCGTCGGCCGCGACGGTCTCCAGGCGGGCCGCGAGCACGACGTGGGTGGCGTCCAGGTCGGCGGCGAGCCGGGCGGCTCGCTCGCGCAGCAGCCGCGGGTCCCGGTCCCGGGCGTCGAGGAGGTCGTCCAACAACTCGCCGCGGACGCGCTGTTCTGCCTCGGAGGCGGAGCGCCGGGCGAGCAGGAGCAGCGAGGTGACCATGGCGGCGCGCTCCAGGGTGCGCTGGTCGACCGGGTCCAGGTCCGGCTGGCCGCGCAGCACCAGGGCGCCGAGCAGCTCGCCGCCGGCCGCGACCGCGGCGACCCAGTCCTGACCGCGGCGCACCGCGTGCCCTTCGGCGCGGGACGCCTCCAGGGCCTGCGCGGGCGCGGCGTCCGCGTCCGTGAACTCCACGGCGCCGTCCAGGACCTGGGAGACGGCGGCGGCCACGTCGTGCACGCCGCCGCCGCGCAGCACCAGCTCGGCGAGCCGGTCGTGGACGTCGGAGGCCCGCTCGATGACCTTGCTGCGGTCGCGGATGATCTCGTTGGCCCGCTCCAGGCCGGCGAGCGCCTCGCGGGTCTCCGTGAGCAGGTTCGCCGCGTCGATGGCCGCGGCGGCGAGCGCGGCGAAGGAGCCGAGCAGCGCGATCTCCTCGCGCTCGAAGACCCGGGTCCTGCGGTCGGAGGCGAACAGGACGCCGATGACCTGGGAGCCCAGCATCAGGGGCACTCCGAGGATGGCCTGGAGGCCTTCGTCCCGGACCCCGGCGTCGATGGCGCTGGTGTGCTGGAACCGTACGTCCTGGCTGTAGTTGTCGGTGACGTACGGGCGGGCGGTCTGGGCGACCAGCCCGCCGAGTCCTTCGCCCATGCCGAGCCGCAGCTGCTGGAACCGGGCGGCGACCGAGCCTTCGGTGACGCGCATGCGGGTGTCGCCCCTGAGCGGGTCGTTCAGCGTCAGGTACGCGACGTCCGTGCGCAGCAGGGAGCGGGCGCGCTGCACGATGGCCTGGAGGACGGCGTCGAGGTCGCGCAGGCCCGCCAGGTCGTGCGCGGTCTCGAACAGGGCGGACAGCTCGGCCTCGCGGCGCCGTCTGCCCTCCATCTCCTCCCGCACCCCGAGCGCGAGCCGCTTCGCCGCCTCCAGGGCGGCGATGCGGGCGGCCGGTGCGCCGTCGGCGCGTGCGAGGAGCACGGGCTGCTCGTAGGCGTCGGCGGACGCGCCCCGGGCGAGCAGCTCCAGGAACGGGGCCTGCGGGTCCCCCGCGTCCTGCGGGTCGGCGGCCGCGGCCGTGTGCGGTTGAGGGTGCGACATGCTCACCAGGATTACCCGTCGTACGGCCGGCCCCGCCAGCCCTGTGGACAACTCGAACGATCACGGAACCGCGGCCACTCGACCGAGTGACCGCAGGCGCCGGGACGTTCATGGGACGGCACGGGAAGGGACGTCAGGGGGGCGCCGCGTCAGTGGGCGGTCCAGCCGCCGTCGAGGACCAGCGACGTTCCGGTCATGAACGACGCCTGCGGCGAGCAGAGATGCGCCACCGCCTCGGCGACCTCCTCCGGTTCGATGAGCCGCTTCACGGCGCTGTCCCGCAGCATCACCCGGGCGAGCACCTCTTCCTCCGGGATGTCGTGCGCGGCGGCCTGGTCGGCGATCTGCCGCTCGACCAGCGGCGTGCGCACGTAGCTCGGGTTCACGCAGTTCGAGGTGACCCCGTGCGCGGCGCCTTCCAGGGCGACCGTCTTCGACAGCCCTTCGAGGCCGTGCTTGGCGGTGACGTACGCGGATTTGTAGGCGGAGGCGCGCAGCCCGTGCACCGACGACACGTTCACGATGCGGCCCCAGCGCTGCCCGTACATGTGCGGGAGCGCGCCGCGGATCAGCCGGAACGGCGCCTCCACCATGAGGGTCAGCACGGTGTGGAACACGTCGGGCGGGAAGTCCTCGACGGGCCGCACCAGTTGGATCCCGGCGTTGTTGACGAGGACGTCGGTGCCTGCCGCCGCGGCTTCGGCGGCGTCGAGATCGGTGAGGTCGAGGACGTACGGCTCGATGCCGGGGGCCTCGGCGGCCAGCGCGTCGAGGCCGGCGGCGTCCCGGTCCACCGCCCGCACCTCGGCGCCCGCGGCGGCGAGGCGCAGGGCGCAGGCCCGGCCGATGCCGCCGGCGGCGCCGGTGACGAGCGCGGTGCGTCCGCGGAGGTCGAGCGGGGTGGCGGCGAGGGCGGCGGGAGGGGCGGAGGGGGCTGCCGAGGGGGGTGCGGGGTCGGGCGTGAGCGGGGTCATGGTCCGCACCCTAGGCAGTCCCCCGCCGCTCTCCCGATGTGCTCAGAACCCATACTTCACTATGCGGTCATGGTCTCGAACCACGTCGGGCCGTCCTGTACGGCCTGCTTGATCCGGAGCGTGCCGTGCTCGTCCAGGGGCGGCAGCGCGTCCCGGGCGAACCAGGCGACCTCCAGCGACTCGTCGTCGTTGACGCGGGCCTCGCCGCCGGTGGCCCGGCACATGAAGGTGATGTCCATGAACTGGCACCGGTCGCCGTTGGGGTAGGTGACCGGGCTCTTCATGGCCTGGACGAGGACGACACGCTCGGCGACGCACTCGACCCCGGTCTCCTCCAGCACCTCGCGCGTGGCGACGTCGGCGGGCTGCTCGCCGGGCTCGGCGATGCCGGCCGGCACGGCCCAGCGGCCGGTGTCGGAGCGGCGGCCGAGCAGCACCCGTCCCTGGTCGTCGAAGACGACGGCGGTGACACCGGGCAGGTAGAGCAGCTGGTGGCCCGCCGCGGCGCGGACGGCTCGGATGTATTCAGGGGTTGCCATGAGCGCGACCCTAACCGTCCGTCGACCGGCCGATCGAACCCGTCGAACCCGTCGAGGCGGTCGGGTCCGTCGGCGCGGGCGCGGTGCCGCGTCCCCTGCGGGACCGGACGGCCGCCCAGGCCAGCCCGCCGACGCCGAGCAGGGTCAGCAGCGCCTCGGGCCAGGCACCCACGCGCGTGGCGAGCGTCTCGCTGGTGCGCCTGGGCACCTCGGTGAGCAGCGTGTCCGCCTCGAACATGCCGGTCTTCTGCGCGACGGACCCGTCGGGGCGGATGACGGCGCTGACGCCGCTGGTCACCGGGACCATGACGGCGCGGCCGTGCTCCACGGCGCGCACCCGGTCCATGGCGAGCTGCTGATAGGTCATCTGGCTGCGCTCGAAGGTGGCGTTGTTGCTGGGCACCGAGAGGATCTGGGCGCCCTCGACGACCTGGTCGCGCACGACGTCGTCGAACGCGGCCTCGTAACAGGTGATGTTGCCGATCCTGGTGCCCGACATGTCGAAGACGACGGGCTTGTCGCCGGGGACGAAGTTGCCGGCCCGGTCGACGTCCTTGCTGAAGATCCGGAAGAAGCTGCGGTACGGCATGTACTCGCCGAAGGGCTGGAGGTGCCGTTTGTTGTACGTGGCGCCGGGACCGGTCCTGGGGTCCCAGAGGATCAGCTGATTGCGCTCGTCGCCGTTCTTGTCGGTGACGACGGCGCCGACCGAGATCGGGGCGCCGACCGCCTCGGCGGCCTTCTGGATCTCCTCGTAGGCGTCCATGTTCACGTACGGGTCGATGTCCGAGGAGTTCTCGGGCCACAGCACGAGGTCGGGCCTGCGGACCGTGCCGGCCTCGATCCTCGCGGCGAGCTTCATGGTCTCGCGCACGTGGTAGTCGAGCACGGCCCGGCGCTGGGAGTTGAAGTCGAGGCCCATGCGGGGCACGTTTCCCTGGATGAGCGCCACGCGCGCGGTGCCCGCCTCGGCGTCGTTCGACACCAGCGGCATGGCGGCGGCACCCACGAGCACCGGCGCGACGGTGCAGACCGTCGCGGCGACGACACCCCGGTCACGCCACGGACGGGCGCCGCGCGCCGGGCCCGCGCCGTCCGCGGCGCGCCCCTTCCTCAGCCGCGGGACGCGCAGGACGAGCGCGCCCAGACCGAAGCCGCAGAGCACCACCGCGAAACCGAGGAGCGGGGTGCCGCCCAGCGAGGCGATCGGCAGGAACACGCCGCTGGGCTGCCCGAAGGCGACCTTGCCCCAGGGGAATCCGTCGAACGGGAACCGCGCGCGCAGCGCCTCGTCCGCGATCCACACCGCACTCGCCCACAGCGGCCACCACGGAAGCCGCGACACGTAGGCGATGCCCATGCCGCCGAGGGCGAGGATCAGCGCCTCGGCGGCGGCGAGCGCCAGCCACGGCAGCGGGCCGACGTCCACACCGGTCCAGGACAGCAGCGGCACCAGGTAGGCGAGGCCGAACACGAGGCCCAGGCCGAAGCCGGCCCGCAGCCGCCGCCCGTGCACGGCGATGCCGAACAGGGCGAACGCCGGCGGCGCCAGCCACGGCAGTTCGCGCGGCGGGAAGGTGGCGTACAGGAGGAGCCCGGCGATCGCCGCGAGGACGACCGGCGCGAACCGCCGCAGGCCGGAGCGGCGTGCGGGCTGCGCGTCGGGCTCGTCGGACGGGGCGACGGGAGGTGCGGTGGCGGTCACCCGGGGAGTGTACGGCGCACGCCTGTGCCGCAGGTCGGCCGGGCTTCGGCCGCTCCGGAGCCCGGTTCGCCCCCCCACCTCCGGGCAGGACGGCACCGCGCGCACCCTCCCCGCCGCACGCACCCCGTCGGCTACCGTGCGCCGATGACGACGACGCCGGCGACCTCCGCCCTCGGCCCCGACTTCCCCGTCCCCGTCGAACAGCGGTACTTCGAGGACTACGTCCCCGGCGCCGCCTACCGGTACGGCAGTATTGCCGTGACCGAGGCGGACATCCTGCGGTTCGCCGGGGAGTTCGACCCGCAGAGCATCCACACCGACCCCGTCGCCGCCGCGGCGGGGCCGTTCGACGGGCTCATCGCCAGTGGCTGGCACACCTTGGCGACGGCGCTCGGCAGCCCGCCCTTGATCTTCGACACGATGCGCGAGCCGATGTTTCCGAGCGATGAGACGATCCGGCCCGGCAGTGACGAGAAGTACGAGACAGCCGACGAGCCGAGGGCGCGTGCGGCGCCCAGGGCCGACGAGCCGGCCGCGCGGAACATGGCCGCGCCCTGCCCCGGGAGGGCAGCGAGAGCGGATCCGATCCGCTCGGGCAACGACGCGAAGAACGAGACGGCGCTGCCGACGAACGCGGAGATCGCCGAATAGGCGGTCGAGGCGGCCGAGGAGAAGGCGCCGCCGATGCTGGAGCCGAGCGAGGCCAGGGCCGCGAGGATCTGGCCGGGGAGCTGGGTGAACAGGTAGATCACTGCGGCGAGCGCGGTGAGCAGCGCGATCCCGAGGGCCGCTACGGCGTTCACGAAGAGGTCGACGAGCAGGCCGGGCAGCGCGGCCAAACCGGTCATGATCACGCATGGCAGTGCCGTGAAGAAGCCGACCAAGCCGGTGAAAGCCGTGGTCGTCCACGTGCCGATGGTGGTGACCAGGTCGGTAAAGAACGTGCCGATGAACGTGCCCAGTGCGGTCAGTCCGGTGGAGATCAGCGTCGGCAGATTGACGATGAACGAGACGGCGCCGCTCAGGCCGGTGACCAGCCCGGTCAGCACGCCCACCACGGCCTGGATGACCGGGACGACGGCGCTGATCGTCTGCCACGACAAGAACCCTGCCGCGACCTGAAGAACACGCGCCTCAACCTGGACCGCGACGACGAGCGGGGCCAGGGCCTCGACGAGCTGGGCGACGACCGGCAGGAGAGGCAGCAGCGCCTGGAGGACCGCGTCGAAGGCGGCGAGCAGCGGCGGCAGGGCCGGCAGCGGCCCCTCGGCCAGGGCCATCGCCACCGGGACGAGGGCCTGGGCGATCCGGACCAGGACGTCGGCGAGCGTCGACAGGACGGGCGCCAGCATCCCGACCACCTGAGCGAGTTGCGGGGCGAGCTGCGCGACGACCGGAGTCATCGACGTCGACAGGATCGAAAACGCCTGGCCGATCTGGGGCAGGACCGGGAGCAGGGCGTCGACCAGCGCCGCGATGATCGGCGTCAGCAGCGTCGCCAGATTCCGTAGCGCGGGCGCGAGAACCGCAGCTACAACGCTGGCGAGTTGGCCGACGAGCGGCCGGATCGGCGCGAGACCGGCGAGGGCTGCGCCGAGGGCGTCTCCGAGCGGCCCGAGGGCGGGCTCAAGGAAGCCGAGCCCTTCGGCGAGGGCGCTGCCGACGGTGGCGAGGGCCGGGGCGATCGCGGCGAGCCCGGGGCCCAGCGCGTTGACCAGGCTGGCGAGCGCGGGCCCCAGCGCGGTGAAGATCGGGGCGAGCGCGGGCGCGATGGCCCCGACCTGGGTGACCAGCGCCGCGAGGATCGGGCCGAGCTGCGCGGCGATCGTGGCGATCGTCGAGAAGATGTCCCCGACGGCCGACTGGCCTGCGGCGCTGGCGACGAACTCCCGGAGAGCCCCGGTGATCGTCTGGATGTTGTTGAGCAGGCCGCCGCCCGCTCCGTTCGCCGCCTGGAAGACGCTGGCGAGGATGTGGCCGACGTTCGACGCGATCCCGCCGAGCTCCCGGAAAGCCGTGAGCGCGCCCTCGACCCAGGCGACGGCCTGCCCCGAGTCGGAGATCCGGGTGAGGAACGCATCGACCTGGTTGGCCGCTCCGGCGATTCCCGACCCGAGCCGTGCCCCGAACGCCTCGGAGACCGCCGCGGCGACGTCGAGGAAGCCCTGGGCGAGCGGTCCAACAGTCGTGTCGAGCTGGCTGACCGCGGAGCCCTGGTGCCGCCGATGACCTGCCGGATCGCGTTGAACGCGGCCGGGGTCTGGGCGAAGCGGAGCGCGGAGTCGGCTGCCTTGCCGAACTCGGTACCGACGCCTGCCAGGTCCGTCTTCAGCGGCAGCAGAGCGGTGATCGCGCCCTTGACCTGGTCGGCGAACTGGCTGAAGAACGCCTGCTGAACGGACTGCTGAACCTCTTCGAGGGAGGGGGCCAGGTCACGGACCGCGGTGACGGCCTGGCGGGCGGCCGGGGAGAGCGCCGCCAGCGCCTCCTCGAACTTCGTGGCGTCGCCCGAGAGGGCCGCGCCCAGCGCATCGCTGACGCCGACGACGGCCAGGCGCAGGGCGCCCATCGCGACCTGCGTCCCGGCGAGAACCGCCGGGCGCGCGGCGACGATCCCGGCGGCCGGGGCGAGCGCGGCCAGGAGTCCGCCGACGCCCTGGGCAGCGCTCGCCGCCGCGATGCCGATGGCACCGAACCGCAGGAGTCCGGCCAGGGCGCCGCCGACGCGGCCCGCGATCCCGCCGAGCCCGGCAAGGGAGCGGGCCAGCCGGTCGCTGTCGACATCCGCGTGGACCGTGACGTCGGGCGGCCGGTGCGCGCGGACCCGGGCGTCGAACCCGTCGAAGTCGGGGACGACCCGGATCGGGATCTCGACGCCGGCGAGCGCGGCGTGGATCCGCTCGACGAACCCGGTCAGGTCCGGCGCGACCGGGATGTTGATGCTCTCCAGGCTGCGCAGCCCGGTGAGCAGTCGAGCGTCGAAGCGGCGCAGGTCCGGCTCGACGCGGACGGTGACCGAGGCGGCGTTCAGGCCGCGCTGGATGTTGCGGCGGATCTGGACGCCGATGTCCCGCGTGCCGCGGTTCAGCGAGTTCTGGGTCGTTCGGGCTAGTTGGCAGCTTCGGCAGCAATCTCGGCGGCCATCTCGTCCAGCGCGGCAATCACCTCGGCGGCACCGAGCGCCGGTTCCCCACGGAGCACTGCACCTACCTCAGCCTGCGCCACACCAGCCTGCAAGGAGATTGCACGAATGGCCGGGGCGCCCGCGCGGAGACGAAGCTCGCGCCACAGGAGTCGTTCCTCTGCCCCCCGCGCCTCCCCGAGCGAGTACACCTGGCGTGATTCCAGCTCCCTCACGATCTCATCAGTCGACGCTGCCCCGATCGCCGACTTGAGAGCGTCAGAGACCTCGCGGCTGCTGTTGCTGTTCGAGGGAGCCGGCGGCTCCTCCACCGGCTCACCTGTCACCGGCCTCGACAGTAGTACGTCGAGCCACTCTTTCAACCGCTCATTGTCCGGATCGCGGTCGAGGGAGCGCCTGGCCTCCCGAATTGCGTGGAGCACTTCGTCGTCTTCCGATACACGGAGCTGCATCCTGTCCGACTCCACAGTCCGCGCCACCGTGGCACCATCCGGAGCTTCCAGGGACAACTCCCCGCGTGTCCGCAGTCGTGAACGCTCGACCTCGTCCTCGACCTGGGTTCTCTTCTGCATCCACTCAGCCTCGTCGCCATCCCAGGCGCGCACGAGTGCTGCGAGTACAGGGACTGACGGAATGCGCTGGCCTCGCAGAGCGGCATGAAGGGTCGACGGGGGCATGTCGTTCCTGGCGGCGATGGCCTGGATCGTCATGGCGTCGAACCCCGCGCTGTCACGCAACTGGCGCAGGGCAATGGCAAACCGGGCCTGAGGACCGTCATCAGGCGAGAGGGGCGTGGCACGACGTGGCATCTGGTCTACACCTGTTGTCTCGCGTAGAGCGCGTTTTATGCGCGGATTATCTCGCCCCTCTTATGCAGCGCCAAGGTCCTTGCGAGACTTCAACTCTCAATCCAGCGGCCGCCGGACGTCCCTAGCCTCGCAAGCATCATGAGGACGACCGGCGGCAGACCGCCGCTCTCGCGGCAGACAGGACGCAATGGTGCTGACGCCCTCTCCCCATGATGACCCCCGTATCCCCCTTCGCCGCAAGCCCCGTCTCAAGCTCGTCGTGATCGGCGTGATCGTGCTCGGGGCGGCCGCGGTGCTCCCGCCGGAGCATGTGAGCGCGGTCGCCGAGGTCGTAGGCGCCGCCGCCGCGTCATCGGTGATCCTGCGCGGCAAGCGCGGGAACGAACCGGCACTCGGCTAAATCTGTGCACGTCAAGGGCTCACCAGTTGAGGCTGGTGGGCCCTTGACGTGTGCGCCTTCCTGCCTACCTGGTCTTGGGGTCGTGCTCGCGGATGGTGCTGCCGGGGTACCGCTTGGAGACGCCCTCAGCGACGCTCCTGTGCTGCGAGGAGAACACGACCTTCTCCTTCGGCTGTTGCGTCTTCGGGTCGGTCACGGTGGTGACGACCTCGAGCTTCTTCTTGTTCTGGCAAGCGCACGGCATCAGTTGCCTCCCTTCGGTGCGGCGCTCGCGGTGAGCGCGGCGTCGGTTCCGGCGACGAGGGCGGCCATCTCCTCGATCTCGGCGCGGCGCTCGTCCTGGAGTGGCTGGTCGGGGGACTCGCGCTGGTCGAAGGAATCGACCTCGTTGCCAGCCGCGTCACGACGTCCGTGCTTCTCAGGCCGGACTCCGAAGACCCCAGACACACCGTGCTGCGCGCGCTGACTCCAATCCCGGCAAGGAATGACGACTTTGCTGCGATCGCAGAACTGACGGAGTTCCGCACGACACTGTGGAAAGAGTCGCCCACCGTTTTCCTGCCGCCCGCAAAAAGCTCGATCGCCTGAAGATGGGCAAGACCAGCGCCGGATAGACGCCTGGTCACTACCCGCGCTCAGAACAGGGCCATCGTGCCGAGCGGCCCCATGAGTGCCTCTTCCTGCTCGGTCTCGTCGAACTCCAGTTGTGCGGCGAACCGGGCAGGTCCACGATGTCGAGAGAGCCCTCGCAGGACACCAGGGCGCTGCCGAAGCGCTCGGGGCGCTCGCTCGGGTCGTGGCCCCACGGGCGGCCCTTGCTGGGCCGTCCGGCCACTATCCCGGCGGCGATCTTCCTGCCGCATGTTCCACACGCGATACGGGGCATCTTCACGCAAGCCAGTCTGACGTTGCCCGGCCTGCCGCGTACAGTGGAATGGCTCTCTAATCGCCTCCGTCGCTGAGCCAGACGTGCGCGTCCTCACCTCTGTCAGTTCGCGGTCATCGCTCACCTGTTCGGGCTCAGCTCGCTTCCCGATGACGTAAGCGGAATCAACCACTTCCGCAAGCCGGGGCTTTCTTCACCTCGGGATTATCGAGCATGAGACTAAACCATTTCCTCTCTACGGGTATTTCCATGCGGGTTTCGAGGGTGAGATGGCCGTTACCGGCACGTCGCCACTTCCGTCCATTGGCATCCGTGAAAAAAGCAAAGCTCACCCCCTGCACTATCGATGCATCGATAATGACCTCTCCGCCAGGCGCCCCCGCAAGCTCCCACCACTTGACACTGCTCTCCCTGAAGACTAGTTCCGTGCAGGGCGCCAGACGGGAAGTAGTCAGGCTGATTTCTGCCCCTTGATCATCAACCACGCTAGGGATCCGAACAAGTCCATAAACCCGCACATATATCGTGGGAACCGGATCTGGAGATCGGTTCAAAAGGTGCACTTCCCAGAGGCTTGTGGGCTTTTCGCAGCCCTTCTCCCGGCACTCTCCGCGGCCCGTCACCGACTCATAGGAATGATCGACTATCCAAACAGAGACGTTCTCCGCCTGAGCGCGTTCCTTTTGACGGCTCTCCTCCTGGGACTGGTGGAGCTGGTCTTTCGCGGTCTGCTGCCCCAGTAGGTTGTGACAGCTTGAGCCCAGAGCCCTCCGATGGCGGCGAGAGCGGCGATGCTAGTGGCGGTCATGGTGAGGATGTGGGACCACCTGGCGTTATGAAGACGAGCGAGTATCCGCCTCAACCGGGACGTCTCGGGGACAGAGTCGGGAGTCGGGTCAGGGTCGGGAGCCGGCTCCGGGTCTGGTCCTGGGCCTGGATCCGCCGCTGGAACGGGGCCTTCTTCACGCACACGGGCTCGCACCCGGGCGGGTGCTGTGCGCTGCCTGGCCAGTCGTAGCCGGACGCGCCTCTGCGGCTCACCAGTCATGTTCGCCCCCCACACGCTCAACTACTGTTCTACAAGACGCTAGTTCGGCTCGTGCGGCTCCAGTTAGTTTCCGATTCTGCGCCCGTAAGCGGCTGCTGCGCTGTTCGCCGGGTTGGGCCGGATGAACCGCCCTGGCTGCGGGGCCTGCGGGAGCGGCGGGTGCACGATCGCGCCCTGGTTGGCCTCCGGGATCAGGCCGTAGATAAGCACGCACGAGGAGTCGATGCGGCCCGGCGAGTCCGGGTCGGTGGGCTGCCATGTCGCCCACTCGCGCTCGAGGTCAGTGAACAGGCTGCGGAAGCGCACCTTGTCCTGCACCATCTGCTGCGCGATCGGCTCCGCGCGCAGCAGCTTGCCCTGCTTGGCGTGCACCGGCTGGATCGCGGGCATCAGCACGTCCTTCGGGATCGTGCCTTCGCGCTGGAGCATCTCCCACGACGTACTGATCGCGAGGACGCACATGTCGCGGCCGAAGTTCCACTCGACGTAGATGATCGCCGCGTTCGTCTCGTAGGCGAGCATCGCGGCCACGGAGGACCACTCGGCCGACGGCATCGACCCGGACCTGTCGTGCGTGACCCACACGCGGCCGTCGTCGCCGAGGAAGCCGCCGATGACGCCGGCGACGTCACGGCCGCCGCCGGACGGGTCGATCGACACGGCGATCTTCTGCGGCTCGACCTTGGTGGATCCGTCGCGGATGAGGCGCAGCAGGTCCTGGGAGACCAGGGCGCCTTCGGACGGCTGCGGGTCGCCCTGGGCCATGGAATGCCAGTCACGAACGTCGGAGGTCTTCTTGACGTCGGCCCACCAGGCGAGCAGCGCCCGCCGGTTCTTCGTGCGGATCTTCGGGTGCGGAAGCGGATCGCCGTCCTCGCGGCCGAGCGGGTCCGGCCCGAACTTACTGGGGTTGGCGATCGCTGGAAGGTGGTCGACCTTCCACCGGCCGCCGTCCTCCAGCCGTCCCTCCTCCTGCAGACGCCGACCGCAGAAGTCGTCGGGGTGCCAGCGTGTCTGGATCGCCACGACGGCGTTCCGGTCCGGCTGCAAACGGCGCAGGGCGGCCGACGACCACCAGTCATGGACGTGTTCACGCAGCCGCGGTGACTCGGCGTCCGCGCGGTCCTTGTGCGGGTCGTCCACGACGAGCGCGTTCACGTCGAAGCCGGTCAGTCCCGAGCCGATCGACACCGAGCGAACACCGCCGCCCTTCGTGGTGTCGTAGTCCTGCGCGGCCGCCGAGCCGGCGAGCAGCGACAAGTCGTACTCGCCGCCGTACTCGGCGATGTACCGGCGAATCGCCTTGCCGCGCCGCATGGCGAGGTCGTCGGAGTACGAGGTGACCGCGACACGGTCCTCGCCGTGCAGGCACAACCGCCAGAACGGGAACCACTCCGCCGCCAGCGACGACTTGCCGACCTGGGACGGCGTCCACACCATGAGCCGGTCGAAGTCACCGCGCTCCAGGCCGACCAGGGCGTCGGCGATGACCCTCAGGTGTGGACGCACCCGGTAGACCCGTTCCAGGCCCCGGGCGAGCGTCACCGGGTCACGCAGCAGGTCCCGGGCCACCGCCTCCTTCGCGGCGGACAGCCGCTGGTACACCTCAGTGTCGTCGAGGTGCGCCATATCGTCGTCGGCCAGCAGATTGCTCATTCGGCAACGCCGCCTTCGCCGCCCGGATCAGGCAGGTCGTCGTCGTCCTCGTCGTCCCCGTCCAGCGCCTTAGTGCGACGCTGCACCGCGCTGGTCAGCTCCTCGATCCGGGCCATGCGCTGCTCCGCCGGCATCTGCGCGAACTCGGCGAGCTGCACGGCGAGCGGGTTTCCGCCGGGGCCGGTCACCGCGATCGTCGCGCCCGGGTCACCGAAGAGGACGCGCCGGTGCCGCATGGCGACGTCGAGGACGCGGATGAAGTCGCCGACGGACATCGACGCCGCGTCGAGCGTCCCGAGGCGCTGCGCCGGCTTGCCGACCGCCGCGCCCAGGATCCTCGCGTCGCTCTCGGCGGCTTTCCGCCGCTCCTCGACCCACCCGGCCTCGTACAGCTGGTCGAGATGTCGGTCCCACGACTCTGCGCGCTCCCGCCACCGGCAGGTGGCCGCTGCCTTCCGGACCGTCACCGCGTGGAGCTGTAGCCCGTCCGCAGCCTTCTGTAGGGTCCGGGTCCGGCCGAGGTCACGGTAGGTGACGAACTGGCCGTGCTTGCGAGGCGTCTCGTCGGGCTGCTGCTCCCATGGGTCGAGGGTCGAACTGAGCGTGATCGCGGGCTTGGTGGCGGTCATGGTGGCCTGCGCGGGGGTGTCGAGGTACTGGGTGGCCCACAGTTCGAGGGCCTTGTACCGGTGCTCGGCGGGGACGTCGCCATGGGCTACAGCCTGCTGGAGTGCCTTTTCGACGACTGCGGCGGCCTTGGTGGGCATGGCGTCGGTGTGGAAGAGGGTGAAGAGGGGGGCCATGCCGTGGTGCTTGGGCTCTCCTGTGTCGCGGTCGTACCAGACGTCGACGAGTTCGTCTGCGTGGTTCTTTGAAGCTCTCCAGGATGAGGCCGAAGGCGGTGGCGACGTTGGTGACGTCGGCGCTCTTGGAGGCGAGGTCGAGGGCTGCCATGGTCTGGTCGTACTGGCGGGGGGGGCGGCGACCCAGATCGCGTCGGAGGACGCGGCGAGGCCGAGGGCGTCGTTGAGGACGCCTTGGGCTTCCTTGAGGTCGTCGGGGAGGAACACGATCGCGAGGGTCTGGAAGGCGAGGTTCGCTTCGCCGAGTGAGGGGCTGTCGAGGTCGGCGAGGAGTTCGAGGGTGGCGTCGTCGAGGCCTGCGTACTGGCGGAGGTCGAGGTCGTCGATCTGCTCGGACAGGGTCTTGAGGATGGCGGGGTCGTCTTCGCCGGCGATGGCGTTGTGCGACAGCTGGATGGCGATCCGCTGGGATTCGGTGAGGGGGTCGCTGGTCTCCAGCCAGGTGATCTCTTCGATCCCGGCCTCGACGGACGCCTTGGTGCGGTGATTCCCGGACAGGACGATGCGGTCGCCGGAGGCCACGTCATGCCAGACGAACGGGGTGGACGTGAGGACCTGGTCGCGGCGCAGGTTCCTGACGAGCTGCTGGTACTGCTCGTGCCTCATGAACCGGGCGTTGAGGTCGAGGGTCTTGAGGGTGCGGAGGTCGCCGGTACGGATGTCGATCTTCACTTCTTCACGTCCTTGCCGTAACAATTCTTCCACTCGCGGAGGACCTCGGCGAGCGGCTTGCCGGAGAACGGCGCCCCGTACTGGAGCTGGTACTGCTGCGCGTAGTAGGAGTCGTTCGGGTCGATGCCCTTGGCCCAGTCCTCCTTGAGCACGTCCTTCTGGTCGCGCTTGAGGAGGCGGAGCACGCCGCGGTACTTCATCGACACCGGCCGCTTCGTGACGCCGTGGTGGCGAGCGACTGGTAGCGGCGGTGGCCGTGCCGCCACGTGAGCAACTGGGCTTCCCGGCTGATGGCGGCCATGACGATCAGCTTGGAAAGCTTGGCGTAGCGGCTGGTGGAGACCGGGAAGTCGGACAGCATGTAGACGGTGGGCTTCTGGGGCAGGTGTGCGCCCCAGTTCCCGAGGGTCGGCGCCCGCGAGTAGGCGAAGACGCCGACGAGCTTCTTGTCGACGAGGACGGCGACGCCGAGCGACTCGGAGCCGGGCCGGATGTTCGCGTTCATGTACGCGGAGCGCAGCGCGGCGAACTGGCCGCGGGTGAGGACGGCCAGGCTGTCGTCGGCGCAGCAGACGTTGTACACGTCGGTGACGTTGGTCCAGAGGGATACGTGCTCGCGGACGATGAGGCACATGTCGGATGGGATCGAGCCGTGGGACATGGGGCGGCTCCGGAGGGCGGTCGGCGATCAAGGGGGCGCAGATGGTAGCCGAACAGGCAAAGCGCGCATTCCGCCGCTTCGAGGAGGCCGACAAAGGGGCGAGGCCCTCGGTCCGCCGCGGGAGGGGCGGGCCGAGGGCCTCGGCGTGGAGCACCGGCCGGCGCGGCCGGATCTACGACATCGGCGTGCCGTCGTCTTCGCCCTTCCTAGCGCGCTTCTCGGCGAGCACCCTCTGAAGGGCCCGATGGCGGAACGTCCAGGAGGAGCGGTCCCCCCTATGGGAGCCGGTGAAGACGCCCAGGATCTTCAGGATGCCGTTCACGACTGCCTGCCTGACGGGCGGTGCACCGAGGACGGCCCCGACCGTCGCCAACATCTGCACATAGCCGAAGCCGTCCCTGAAGAACCCGTCCCGGATGCCCTGCACCACGAACGGGATCATCAAGAGGCCACCCACGATCGCGGCTGCACCGGCGCCACCAATCGCGGTCTTCCGCATGGTCCGCGCCGTATCTCTGGCGGCCGACGCCTTGGATGCCCGCCGACCAGCAGCCCTGCCGGGCTCTGCGGCTGCCGGGCGGCCGGAACCGGTCTCGGACCCGGACCGTCCCTCGTTCTCGTCGCGAGGCCGCACCACCTCGGGCTTGCGGCCGCTTTCGACTCGAGCTGCGTTGAGAAGTTCAATCCAGAAGGCGTCGCCGGGGAAGTCGAGATCGCAAATCCCGTGCCAGGTCCGAAGCACATCGATCATCGGCCTGAAGAAGCCGTCCCAGGTCGGCCACCGCGGGTTGCCCGTCAAGAACCGGGACAGCCCCGCCTCGGAGATGTAGGCCCGCGCGGCGAGCTCCTTCCCGTTCATGTCGGCCTGATCCATGTACTTCCGGAGCGTGCGGATCAGTTCCGCGCGGTGAGGCGGCACGCTGTCCGGCAACGGCTTAGGAGGGCGGCCAACTGGTCGCGGCGCCTCGTCATGGATGTCGGTCACAACCACCCCAGCGCGTGCGCTACGCCCAGAGCTACCAGGACGGCGAGGATCTGCATCGCGAAGAAGATCAGGGGCTTGGTGACGTCGACGGACTTGAGGCGCGGGAAGATCAGCTCCGGGTGAGAGTTGACGATCTTCGCGAGCGCGGCCAGCCGCTCGGCCACGACGGCCAGGAGGAGGGCGAGCAGGAACTCCCCCCAGACACCCCAGTCTTCGAGTAGCACTTCCAGAAAGTGAGTCATCTCTTCCTCATGCAGTGCACACATCTCGTGCGGGCGTGCCGTCATTCGGCCTTTGTGTACCGATGGCGGCGGGAGATGCGAGACTGCGGGGGCTGTGGGAGGGGCACGGATGCGCCGCGCGTTGTGGAGACCCGATGGAGCTGGTGCCCCTCCCAGGTGTACTGAACTGCCGCTGAACTACCCGGTGCCCAGCGGTTTTCAGTGACCCTAGCGCCGCCCGAGACCGGAAAGCGCCAAAGCGGCCCCTACGGGCAAGACGGGCAATTATTCGGCGAGTTGGAAGATCCTCTTCCGCTGTCGCGACGGCCCCGGCCAGCGCATCGGTATCTGAACGCCGAGGCCCCCGCACCCGTCGCGTACGACGGGCCGGGGGCCTCCGTGGAGCGCCGGCCAGGACTTGCACCTGGATCTCTCGGCCGGAAGCCGAGCGTGCTGCAATTGCACCACCAGCGCGCGGTTCGGCTGCGCCGCTGCTGAGGACAGCCGATCCGTCCGGGACTATACACAGCACTCCGATTCGGGGGCTTTGATCCGCGTCCGTCTGGTGGATGGGTGCAGGATTCCGGCCGCTGGGAGGGCGTGGATACGTCTGTGGCCGCCTTTTGGCGGCCACGTGGAGAGGGAGAGTGCTCGGGGGGTTGTTCGGCTTAGGCGGGCATGGACGCTTCGAACAGTCCGGTCTGGACCGGGGTCGGAGGCGGAGCGGGCGCCTGGGCCGCGCGGTGGGCGAGGTGCTCGGCGACCGTCCAGTTCCACCAGCCGAGCCGGTCCGAGCGCGGGCCGCCTTCGAGGGGCAGCCGGTCGGCGCGCACCTCGTGCACGGTGCCGTCGAGGATCAGCCACACCTCGCACCAGTCGCCTACTGCGGTGACCATGGCGAGGTGGTGAATGTCGCCCCAACCGGGGTGGAGGCCAGCGGGCCTGACCCACGTCCAGGTGCCCGCGCCGACGTCGCCCGGGCCGCCGATTCGGTGCCGTGGGATCGGCGGGCTCTGACGTCGCCGGCGAGCGAGCTTCGGTGGGTAGGAGTGGCTCGGCGGGTAGTGCGGGCGGCGGCCAGCTCGGCGGCCTGCCACAAGACGGTGTCCTTCTCGCCATAGCAGCGCTCCCCCAGGTGCCAGCTTCTCGGGCCGCGCTTCTCGCGGTAGACGGTCTGGCCGCACGTGCACGGGTCGGAGGTCAGGTGGTCGGCTGCCTCCCGGCATGGCCAGGTCGTGGAGCAGGCGCGGCAGATTCAGCCGTCGCGGATGCTGGGCAGGTGCTCGTCGGGCAGGCGAAACGGACGCATCGGGGTCCTCTCTGGGCATGGGCGAGGCCCGGGACGGTGCGTCCCGGGCCTCAGTTGGTCTGCTGCTCAGCCGCGGTCGGACCAGCGCATCCACGGCCACAGGCCGCCGATCGGGTAGCGGCCTTCGGCGTCAGGGGTGACGGTCTCGGTGCCCTCGTCGTCCCGGTAGGTCTTGTCCCAGGTGAAGATGAGGCCGGAGCCGCCGTCCCAGGTGACCGTCAAGCCGCAGCCGGCGTTCAGGGTGTTCAGGTGGTCGGCGATGCGCGCGGCGACTTCGCCGGTGACGCTGATCGGCTCGTGCGGGCCCCAGACAGGCGAGGCGGGTCGTGCCGGGTAGGGGCCGTAGTCGCTGCCGTCGACCGTGAACAGCTCGTTGGCGCCGTCGGGTTGCGGGGTGCAGGGCCAGACGCGGCTGAGGCCGTACTCGGCGAAGATCGCGGCGTCGGGCTCGTGCTCGAAGCGCACACCGTCCACGTCGTGACCGCATCGGGCGTGGAGGACTCCGATGCTCGTGGTGCGCAGGGTGACCCCGTCGGCTTGCCGGAACGTCAGCAGCGTCGCCAGCCCGGTATCGACGCGCTGCGCTGGACCCGCCCGGTCCGGCCCGGCGACCGGCTGTCGATCCGGGCGACGGTGCGCGCGGCACGGCGGTCGCGCTCCAAGCCGGACCGGGGCCTCGTGCACACGGACGTCGAGGTGCTGAACCAGCACGACGCGACCGTGCTCACGCTCACCGCGATGAACCTGCTGCGGGTCCGCGACGCCGGCTGACCCGGGTCGCACAGAGCGCCCGAACCGGTCCAGGAACGTTCCTGCGAACGGTGTCCCAAAGCGGCGCACCAGCCGTTACGGTGTGCCCGAGTCCCCGACGGGCGGCCGCCACCGGCCCGCGCGTCCGGGGCCCGTCTCAGTCGGGGGGCGACGGGGTTGGGATCGACGGGGTGGTCGACGAGCGCGGGTCCGGGCGTGGACCGGCGGCGGCGCGGGCGCTCGGACGTCGCGGGCATCGCCGTCCTCGGCGCCTGCGCGATCTGGACACTGATCTCGGCGACCGCCCGCGCGGGCCGCCCCGAGGGGGTGCTGCTCGCCGTGCTGGCCGTCGCCGCGGGGTACGCGGGCGGGCGCATCGCCGGTGGGCTCGCACCCGTCGCCACGTGCGGCGCGGTCGCCGCCGGCGGCCTGGCTCTGGCGGTCGCGTCCCCGCAGACGGTGCCCGTTCCGGACAGCTCGGCACCGCTGGGCGGCGCCGGGGCGACGGCCGCGCTGCTCGTCCTGTCGACGGGCGCCCTGTGCTGCGCGGCCTGGTCGGCACGGACCCGGCGCCCGCGGATCACGTTGCACCTGCTGTCCGCCGGGACGGTCGTGGTGGGCGTCCTGGCCGGTTCGGCGGCCGGGGCCGCGGCGAGCTGCGCCGTCGCCCTGTGCTCACTCGCGTCCGCCCGCAGGCGGCGCCGGGCGAGGGCGCTCGCGGGGCTCGGCGTCGGCACGGCCGTGGTGGCGGGACTCGGCCTCGCGCTGGCCGACGGCGCCCTGCCGCCGGGATGGGCGTCGTTCCTGACCGACGGGCTGTCCGAGCGCCGGGTCCGGCTGTGGCGCCGGGCGCTGGAGCTGGCCGAGGCCCATCCGGCGCTCGGCACGGGACCGGGCCGGTTCGAGGACGTCAACGGGGTGCCGGCGCCGTCGGAGGTGCCGGACGCCCGGCCGCACTCGGCGGTGCTCCAGACCGCGGCGGAGCAGGGCTTCGTCGGGCTGGCGCTGCTCACGGCCGCGTACGGCTGGCTCCTGTACGTCCTGTGGCGCTCGACCCGTCCGACACCGGTGGTCCTCACCGCTGGTGCGGCCCTGACGGCGGTGGCGGTGCTGGCGACGCTCGGCAACGCCCTCAGCTTCACCGCGGTGACCGCGGGCGCGGGCCTGCTGGCGGGCATCGCGACCGCCGTGCCCCTCGGCGACGACGGGGCGCCCGCACCGGCCCGTCCCGGGGAGGGCTCCCCCGGGAAGCCGTCGTGAACCGCGTCGCGCCGCGACCGCGCCGGGTGTCGGGATCCGGTTCCGTGTCCGCGTTCGTCTCCGGGAACGACGCGGCCGCCCCGGAGGAGCTCCGGGGCGGCCGGGTCGGTCGTCGGACGGGCGTCAGGCGGCCGGGCGGGCGGGGGACGGCTTGAGGAGGTCGCGGATGTGGCGCACCGCGCTCTCCGCGTCGTCGACGGTCACCGTGAACTTCCTGCCGTCGCCGAGGCTGAGCACCAGGCCCTCGCCGCGCCGCACCACGACGGCGGTGCCGATCTCGGGACGCCAGCGGTAGCCCCAGCCGCCCCACTGGCGCGGCGTGACGCGCGGCGCGAAGTCGGCGTCGACGACGTGGGCGAGCGGGATCCGGCGGCGCGGCAGCCCGACGTGGCCGCAGCGCACTTCGAGGTGGTCCTTGTCGACCTTCACCGCGACGTGCAGGAAGGCGAGCGTGCCGAAGAGCACGAGCAGGCCGACGGCGATCAGCCCGACCACGGACATCGCCAGGGCGGCGATACCGGTGGCCCACGAGTTGTCCACGGCCAGCTCGATGCCGAGGGCCAGGCAGGCGAAGCCGCCCAGGGCCAGCAGCCACTGCACACGGTTGTGTGCGCGGCCGGTCCAGATCTCGGTCACCCGCTCGGACGTGCGGCGCCCGGGGTGTGCGTCGGCGGCGTCGTTCCTCATGCCTTCGAGACTACTCATGTTCCGCCGTGCAGGCACCGCCTCGCGGAGAGTGACTGCTCCGGATCGGTGCTCCTGGTCACCCGGCGTGGCTGACGGCCTGGAGCGCCCGCCCCTCGGCATAGGTGAGCGCCGCCTGCGGAAGCGTTTCCGCACGGCCGCTGAGGAGGACGGTGAGCCCGCTGCGCCCGGTGGCCGCGCGGGCGCTCCCGCCGGCCCGGCGCAGCGCCTGCGCGGCGACGGCACCCGCGCTGCCGTGCAGCGTCGGGGGCTCGGCGCCGGGGCGCCGCACCGCCGCGCGGATCCGCTCCGCCACCAGCTCGTAGTGGGTGCAGCCGAGGACGACGGCCCGCACGTCACGCGGGGTGAGCGCGGCGGCGGCGGCGATGGTCCGGTCGATGGCGTCCTCGTCGGCCCACTGCACCGCGTCGGCGAGTCCGGGGCAGGGCACCTCGGTGACCTCGACCCCGGCCGCGAAGTCCCGGATCAGTCCGCGCTGGTACGGGCTGCCGGTGGTGGCCGGCGTGGCCCAGATGGCGAGCGGCCCGCCGAGGGACGCCGCCGGCTTGATCGCGGGGACGGTGCCGATGACGGGGATCCCCGGCTCCAGGCGGTCCCGGACCGCGGGCAGGGCGTGCACGGACGCCGTGTTGCAGGCGATGATCAGGGCGTCCGGGCGGTGCGCGGCGGCCGCCTCGCACACGGCCAGCGCCCGCTCGGTGACGTCCTGCGGGGTGCGCGGGCCCCACGGCATGCCGTCCGGGTCCGAGGAGAGCACGAGATCGGCGTCGGGCCGCAGGCTCCGTACCGCGGCGGCGGCCGCGAGCAGTCCGATTCCGGAGTCCATGAGCGCGATCTTCACCCGGAAACCATAGACGATCGCTCCGACAGAACCGCGCCGGTGGGGCAGACTGCGGCGGATGGACGTCGTTGTGTGGATCACCGCGGCCTCGCTCGCCGCCTGGCTGTGGCTGCTGCTGTGCCAGGGGTTCTTCTGGCGCACCGATCTGCGGCTGCCCGCGCGGACGGACCCGGAGCGCTGGCCGGACGTCTGTGTGGTGGTCCCGGCCCGCGACGAGGCCGAGGTGCTGCCCCGGAGCCTGCCCTCCCTCCTCGCCCAGGACTATCCGGGCCGCGCGGAGATCTTCCTGATCGACGACGGCAGCTCGGACGGCACCGGGGAGCTGGCCCGTGCCCTGTCCGACCGGTGCGGCGGGCTCGCCCTGACGGTGGACTCCCCCGGCGAGCCGCCCGCGGGCTGGACCGGGAAGCTGTGGGCGGTGCGGCACGGCATGGCGCTGGCACGCGCGCGTGGCCCGGAGTTCCTGCTCCTGACCGACGCGGACATCGCGCACGAGCCGGAGAGTCTGCGGGAGTTGGTGGCGGCGGCCCGCACGGGCGGGTTCGACCTGGTCTCGCAGATGGCCCGGCTGCGGGTGGCCAGCGGCTGGGAGCGGCTGGTGGTGCCCGCGTTCGTGTACTTCTTCTCGCAGCTGTACCCGTTCCGCCGGATCGCCGACCAGCGCTCGCGCACGGCCGCGGCGGCGGGCGGCTGCGTCCTGATCGGCGCCGAGGCGGCCGAACGGGCGCGGATCCCGGACGCCATCCGGCAGGCGGTCATCGACGACGTGTCGCTCGCGCGGGCGGTGAAGCGCTCCGGCGGCCGCATCTGGCTGGGGCTCGCCGAGCACGTGGACAGCGTGCGCCCCTATCCGCGCCTGACGGACCTGTGGCGGATGGTGTCGCGCAGCGCGTACGCGCAGCTGCGGCACAACCCCGCGGTGCTGCTCGGCACCGTGCTCGGGCTCGCCCTGGTGTACCTGGTGCCGCCCGCCGGGGTGCTCTGCGGCCTGGTGGCGGGCAACGGCGCGGTGGGCCTGTCCGCCGGACTCGCGTGGGCGGTGATGACGGCGACATACATCCCGATGCTGCGCTACTACCGGCAGACGCTGTGGCTGGCTCCGCTGCTGCCGTTCACCGCGTTCCTGTACCTCCTGATGACGGTGGACTCCGCCGTGCAGCACTACCGGGGCCGGGGCGCGGCGTGGAAGGGCCGGACGTACGCCCGGCCGGACGCCACGGCCTGACCCCCGCCACCGTCCCACTCGCCTCCCTGCGGGCGTCCTACTTGCGGCCCGGGGTCCAGTCCATGCCCCAGTCGTAGGCGCGGTCCACGGTGCGCTGCGGGCTGACGCCCCGCTCGGGCACCAGGTAGCGGGCCTCGCGGCGGACGGTCAGGTCGGCGCCGTCGTGGGTGATGAGGGCGAGCGCGCACACCGTGGAGGGGACCGTGCACTCGTCGAGGGAGAAGTCGATCGGCGCCCCGCCCAGGGGCGAGAGGGTGACCGTGGCGTGCAGGTCGGCGAAGCTGCGCGCGCCTTCGTAGATGGTCACGAAGATGAGCACGCGCCGCAGCGCGGCCTTGTGGTCGAGGTTGATCGTGAGGTTCTCGCCCGCGGCCACGCCGCCGGTGCGGTCGTCGCCGTCGAGGTGGATGTACGGCGGCTGGTGCAGCGCCCCGAAGGCGTTGCCCAGCGCCTGGACGACGCCCTTGCGGCCGTCGGCGAGCTCGTACAGGGCGCACAGGTCGAGATCCAGGTCGCGGTGGCCGGCGGTCGCCCGGCCGCGCCTGCCGCCCCAGCCGCTGAACTGCTTGCGCGTCTCCCAGTTGAGGTTCACGCGCATCGCCCCCGAGGTGCCGCCCTGCTTGGCCAGGGAGACCGAGGGGGCGGCCTTGGTGAGCGTCACCTTGGTGAGGCGGACGGGCCCGGCGGCGGGCGGCGGCGTCGCGGGCATCGGCGGTGGCGTGGCGGGCGCCGGTCGGGCGGCCGTCCGCTGCGGCTCGTCGACCGTGATCCCGAAGTCGGTGGCGAGTCCGGCCAGGCCCGTGTCGTAGCCCTGGCCGACCGCGCGGAACTTCCAGCCGCCCTGGCGCCGGTACAGCTCCCCCAGGACGAACGCCGTCTCGACCGTGGCGTCCGTGCTGTCGAAGCGGGCGAGCTCGGCGCCGGAGGAGGCGTCGAGGACGCGGATGTGGAGCCCGGGCACCTGGCCGAAGGCGCCGCCGTCGGCCGACGCGGCGAGGACGATCCGCTCGATGTCCGGCTCCACGCGCGCGAGGTCCACGGACAGTGTGTCGGTCACGGCGCCGGACGTGGTCGTCTTGGCCTCGTGCCGTACCGCGCCGGACGCGTGGGCGGGCTGGTTGTAGAACACGAAATCCGCGTCGGAGCGGACCCGCCCGGCGGCGAGCAGGAGCGCCGAGGCGTCCGCGTCGGGCACGCCGGGGCCGCCGCGCCACCCCAGTTCGACGCGGACCGCCGACGCCCCCACCGCGACGTTCGTTCCCTTGCCCATGCTCATGTCTGTCCCCTTCACCGGCGGGACCGGCGACGTGATGACCCGCCGAAAACTCGCCCTTTACACGAATCTAACGCCGCACAACGACCGTTTTTGCCGAGTTCGCTCGCATTGGGGATGCACGGTCACACCCGACCCGCAAAAGAACCCTCTTATCGGGCTACCCCATCGACCACATCGTGGGCTTAACTTATGTGCCATGACCTCCCCCCGCTCCACCTATGGCGGCGGTTACTACTCCGCGCCGTCCTTCCCGGACACCCCGATCTACGACTCCCTCGTCGCAGAGCGGGGCACACCCCAGATCGCCCCGATCCGGGTCCCCTCCGCGTACGACACCGGTAGCCATCTTCCCGCGCTTCCGGCCGCGTTGCCCGCACTGCCTTCCGGTCCCTCCGCCCAAGCGCCGCAGTACGGCTACCCGCCCCAGCAGTCCGCGCACATGCAGCCGGCGCAGATGCAGCCCGCGCACATGCAGGCCGCCCCGACCGCGTACATCCCGCAGCAGACGGCCGCGCCGCGTGGCTACCAGGGCCAGCAGCACCAGCCGCAGCGGCAGGCTCCCGGCACCGGCTACGAGGCGATGCGCCCGGCCGCGCCGCGGCCCGCGCCCGCCCCGTACGAGGATCCGTACAACCGTCAGCAGTACCGGGGTTACTGAGCGGGAGGCCGTCGCGACGGCCTCCACGCACGGCCCGCACATGGGGTTGTCGGTGCCTGCTGGCAGGATGGCCCCATGTCGCAGCAGCCTGTGCTCAGTTCGATCCATGTCTACCCGTTGAAGGCGGTTCGGGGGCACGCACCGCGCGAGGCGGTCGTGGAACCGTGGGGGCTCGCGGGGGACCGGCGCTGGGTCCTGGTCGACGCGTCGAACAAGATGATCACCCAGCGGCCGCATCCGCGGCTCGCGCTGGCCGCCGCCGGTCTGCTGCCCGGCGGCGCCCTCAGGGTGTCCGCGCCCGGGACGCGGTCCCTGACGGTCGAGGTGCCCGCGCCGGGTCCGACGGCCACCATCGAGGTGTGGCGCGACAAGGTGGAGGCCGTGCCCGCGGCGGACGCGGCGCACGCCTGGTGGAGCGCCCGCCTGGAGACCGAGGTCCGCCTCATGCATCTGGACGATCCGGCGACCCGTCGCCCGGTCGATCCCGCGTACGCCCGGCCCGGCGAGACGGTCAGCTTCGCCGACGGCTATCCCCTGCTGCTCACCACCCTCTCCTCCCTCGACGCCCTCAACTCCCTCATCGCCCAGGGCGACCACGCGGACGAGGGCCCCCTGCCCATGAACCGTTTCCGGCCGAATGTGGTCGTCTCGGGCACCTCCCCCTGGGCCGAGGACGACTGGACCAGGGTCGCGATAGGCGAGGTCACGTTCCGGGTCGCCAAGAAGAGCGGCCGCTGCGTGGTGACCACCACGAACCAGGAGACGGCGGAGCGCGGCAAGGAACCACTGCGCACCCTCGCCCGGCACCGCCGCTTCGGCGACCAGCTGTGCTTCGGCACGAACCTGATCCCGGAGTCGACCGGCCCGGTCCGGCTCGGGGACCCGTTCACCGTCATCGAATAGCGTCGAATAACCGTCACCCGGAAGGGGAACCCGGCGGCACGTCGGACGGGTTGGGGGACAATGGGCAGGGCCGGAGACACCGGCGCGTGGGCGCTGCCGTCCGGGCTGGGACGGACGCGGAAGGGGGGCGGACTGTGCGGGCGATCACCGGGATCTGGCGCTGGCGGCACAATCCACTGCGCCGCGGGACCGATCGGGCCGAGGCCTGGATCGCGCTGGCCGCACTGGTCCTCATCGTCGTCGCCGCACCGGTCGCCGGTGTGGTGGCGGGCTCCCTCTCACGCGACGCGCTGTACCGCTCCGTGAGCGAGCAGCACCACCGGCGGCACGAGATCACCGCGACTGTCGTGCGCACCGTGGCCCAGCCGCCCCTCGACTCCGACCCCGAGACCTCGACCGCGCGGGACGCGCACAGCCGCGTGGTCGCGACCTGGACGGCGCCGGACGGCACGGCGCACCGCGACCGGGTCGTCGCCGCCCTCCGGTCCCCGCACCGGGGAGACACGTTCCCGCTGTGGACCGACGAGCGGGGCCGCGTGGTGGGCCGTCCGCTGGACCGGGCGACCGCGGCCACCCACGCGGTGCTGGCCGGGTTCGGCACGGCGGCCGCCGTCGGCGCCGTCCTCGAGGGCACGCGCCGGCTGGTCGTGTGGCGGATGGTGCGTCGCCGGTACGCGCGCTGGGACCACGCCTGGGACATCGCGGGCCCCGACTGGGGCAGGACCGGCACGGGCAGCTGACGGGGTCGCCACTCCGGTCAACTGCCGTGCCCCGCGCGCGCTACGGTGGACCCACCTTTCTCAGGAAGTGCGCCCGTCAGGGCGTGAGCAGGACCCGCGTACGACGAGGTGGGGGCACAGCACCGTTATGGCACAGGGCACGGTCCAGGTGACGCACACCGGCACATCACGGTGGCGGCGTCGCACAGGTGAGTACGCGTCGTTGGCCGCCGCTCTCGAAGCGGCCGGAGACGGCGACGTGCTGACCGTCGCCCC
Organism: Streptomyces sp. NPDC088785; assembly: GCF_044750685.1. Classification (NCBI taxonomy): domain Bacteria; kingdom Bacillati; phylum Actinomycetota; class Actinomycetes; order Kitasatosporales; family Streptomycetaceae; genus Streptomyces; species Streptomyces sp. NPDC088785. The sequence continues at coordinate 38,216 of NZ_JBIVKH010000017.1, read as the reverse complement.
GGGCACGTACCGGGAGAATCTGATCGTGCAGCGCGCGGTGACGCTGCGCGGCCCCGAGGGCTCCCCCGGCTCGGTGCGCATCGCGCCGGTCGACGGGGTCCCGCTGACCGTCCGCGCGTCGGCGACGGTGCAGGACCTGCACGTGGAGGGCCAGGACTCCGCGGCCCCCGCGCTCCTCGTCGAGGAGGGCGCGCCCGAGCTGATCGACGTGCGGGTCGTCACCCGCTCCGCGTCCGGCATCGAGGTGCGCGGCGGGGCCCGCCCCACCGTGCGGCGCTGCACCGTCGACAATCCCGGCGGCATCGGCATCGCCGTCCTGGACGGCGGGGGCGGCGTCTTCGAGGAGTGCGAGGTCGTCGCGGCCGGGCAGGCGGGCGTGGCGGTGCGCGGCGGCGCGCACCCGCGCCTGGAGCGCTGCCGGGTGCACCACGCGTCGGGCTCCGGGCTCTCGGCGACGGGCGAGCACAGCGGCCTGGAGGCCGTGGGCTGCGAGATCTATGAGATCAAGGGCTCGGGCGTGCAGATCACCGGCCGGGCCACCGCCCACCTGACCAACTGCGACGTGCACCGCACGACGGGCGACGGTGTCACCCTCGACACGGACGCGGTGCTCACCCTCGCGGACTGCCACATCCACGACATCCCGGAGAACGCGGTGGACCTGCGCTCCCGGTCCGTCCTGACGCTGACGCGGTCCACCGTCCGGCAGTTCGGGCGCAACGGCCTGTCGGTGTGGGACCCGGGCACGCGCGTGGACGCCAATCAGTGCGAGATCCACGACAGCACGGGCGACTACCCGGCGGTGTGGGTCAGTGACGGCGCGACCGCCGTCCTGGACGCGTGCCGGGTGCACGACGTGCCGGACGCGCTGTTCGTGCTGGACCGCGGCTCGCGCGTGGACGTCGTCGACAGCGATCTGTCGCAGGTGCGCAACACGGCGGTGTCGGTGAGCGACGGTGCCACGGCGCAGCTGGACGACTGCCGGATCCGGGAGGCCGCGACCGGCGCCTGGTTCCGCGACCACGGCAGCGGCGGCACGCTCGCCAACTGCACGGTCGACGCGATCCAGACGGGTGTCATCGTCACCAAGGGCGCCGACCCGACGATCGACCGCTGCACGGTGACCTCCCCCGCCGAGGCGGGTTTCTACGTCTCCGCGGGCGGCCGGGGCACGTTCCAGGGCTGCCGGGTGACGGGCAGTGAGGGCTACGGCTTCCACGTCATCGACGGCTGCCGCACGACCCTGAAGAAGTGCCGTACGGAGCGCTGCTCGCGGGGCGGCTACGAGTTCGCGGAGGACGGCCCGTTGGTCGAGGAGTGTACGAGCGACGAGAGCGGCGGGATAAGGCCCGGGGCGCCCGCCGCCCCGCAGCCCGCCGTGCAGACGCAGTCCGCGACGCAGACCGTGGGCCTGCTCGGCGGGCTCCCCGAACAGCGGGCCGAGGCGCCCGTCGAGGAGCCGCCCGCCCGCTCGTCGGACGCGGTGCTCGGCGAGCTGGACACGCTGGTGGGCCTGGAGAGCGTCAAGCGCGAGGTGCGGGCGCTCACCGACATGATCGAGGTGGGGCGCAGGCGGCAGGAGGCCGGGCTCAAGGCGGCCTCGGTCCGCCGCCACCTGGTGTTCACGGGCTCCCCCGGTACCGGCAAGACGACGGTGGCCCGGCTGTACGGCGAGATTCTGGCCTCTCTCGGTGTCCTGGAGAAGGGGCACCTCGTGGAGGTGTCCCGGGTCGATCTGGTCGGCGAGCACATCGGGTCGACCGCGATCCGCACCCAGGAGGCGTTCCAGCGGGCGCACGGCGGTGTGCTGTTCATCGACGAGGCGTACGCCCTGTCCCCCGAGGACTCGGGGCGCGACTTCGGCCGTGAGGCGATCGACACGCTGGTGAAGCTCATGGAGGACCAGCGGGACGCGGTGGTCGTGATCGTCGCCGGGTACACGGCGGAGATGGAGCGGTTCCTGTCGGTCAACCCCGGGGTGGCGTCCCGCTTCTCACGGACCATCACGTTCTCCGACTACGTGCCCGACGAGCTGCTGCGGATCGTGGAGCAGCAGACGGACGAGCACGAGTACCGGCTCGGCACCGGGACGGCGGAAGCGCTCCTGAAGTACTTCACGGCGCTGCCCAAGGGCCCGGCGTTCGGCAACGGCCGCACGGCCCGGCAGACGTTCGAGTCGATGGTGGAGCGGCACGCGGGGCGGGTCGCCCAGCTCGGCGAGCCGAGCACGGACGACCTGACGCTCCTCTACCCGGACGACCTGCCCGAGCTGCCCTGAGTCCGCGGGGTGGGCACCGCGTGCCGCAGGCGGGCCAGCAGGCGGGCCCGCTCCTCGGCGAAGACCGGGTCCGCCTGGTAGTCGCCGTGGCCCAGGATCGGGGCGGGCAGCGGGTGCCGCTCGGTGCGGCCGTAGGCGAGCGGGTCCCGGAGGGCGGGGTGGTCGACCGCGGGGCCGCAGTCGCCCGGCAGGTCGATCGGGCCGCCGATGGGGTCGGTCTCGCGGTGCAGGTTGCGCCAGCAGTCGACCTGGCGGTGCAAGGACGCCAGGGCGGCCGGGCCGAACTGCGCCGGGAACCAGCGCCCGTAGAGCCGCTCCAGGGGCGAGCCGTAGGTGAGCAGGCCGACGCGTCGCCGTACCGACGGCGGGAGCTGCCAGGCGGCGGCCGCCGCGAGGACGCTGCCCTGTGAGTGGCCGGAGAGGATGAGCCGGCCGCCGGTGGTGCGGGTCCAGGCGGCCATGCGCCAGGTCAGGTCGGGCACGGCGCGCTCCGCGTAGCAGGGCGGTGCGAAGGGGTGGGCGGCGCGCGGCCAGAAGGTGCCGACGTCCCACAGGATGCCGATGGTGCGGCGGGCCGAGGGGTCCTTGTAGGCGCGGCGGCCCCAGGTCACGAACAGTATGAAGCCGACGCCGATCAGCCAGGAGCCGAGCGCCTGTGCGGTGTCGGCGGCGCCCTCCAGCAGCGGGAACGTGCCCTCGGCGGCCGTTCCCGGGACCTGGTCGGTGGCCCAGGCCCCGGCGACGGCGAGGCCGCCGAGGAGGAGCGTCACGGACGAGACCACGCCGATGATCACGGGGGTCCGGTCGGTCAGGACAGCCCGCGCGCGCGTGCCGGCGATGGCCGACGTCCGGGCGTGGTCCGGGCGTTCGCCGTCCGGGCCGGCGTGCGCGTCCAGGTGGTAGTCGCTCACGACGCGGCGCGTCTCGGCCTTCTTCCTGCGCAGCGTGCCCACGGCGAGGACGGCGCACACGACGGCGAGGACGACGAGCAGCGGCGGGATGACGGACGCCTGCCAGGACAGCAGCACCGGCGGGCCCGGGATCAGGCCGCTGGTGCCGTCCAGCCAGTCGGCGACGCGCTGTGCGACGCCGCCGGTCATCACGCCGCCGAGGGCGCAGGCCAGCATCGCCGTGGCGGGTCCGCCGAGGCCCCGCAGGGCGGTGCGCCGGTCGACGGCCGTGCGGTAGATCGCCTTCGCCACCACGGCGAGGAGGACCACGAGGGCGACCTGCGCGAGGGCGATCGCGCCGAACGCGGCGTCGCCCGGCAGCCGTCCCGAGGAGTGCCAGCGGGGGCGGGACCAGCCCGCGTAGAGCATGGTCAGGGCGAGGAGGGTCAGGGCTCCGTAGGGCAGGACGCGGGCCAGGGTGCGGTCCAGGTCGAGGTCGAGCCGCTCCTCGGTGCGGCCGCGCAGCACGACGACGGCGAGGACGGCGAGGAGGCCCGCGAGGAGGGCGCCTTCGAGCACCCGGCCAAGGACGTCGAGGAGCACGGGGCCGCCCGCGCGCCGATCGTAGCGGGCGGCCGAGGTGCCGACGGCCGCCGCCACGGTCAGCAGGCCCGCCGCGGTGTGGGCGGCGCGCAGCCGGGAGACCAGCCGGCGTCCGTACCAGAATCCGGGCCTCGCCAGCGCGTTGTCCGCGGAGCCGTCGTCCGGTTCGGGCTGGTGCGGCAGCGGGCGCTGGGCCTCGTACGCGCTCCAGGTGCGGTGGGCGAGGTACCAGAGCAGGACGGTCAGTCCGGTGGGCACGAGGGCGGCGAGGGCGAGCCTGCGGCCGGGCTGGCTCCACCAGCCGTCGGCGAGGAAGCCGAGCCAGGTCCTGCGCGCGGCGCAGGCCGGGGTGCCCGCGCACTGCCAGGCGGTCAGGTCGAGCGCGACCTCGCAGGCGGTGGCGACGAGCAGCACGGTGAGGGTGAGGCCGGCGAGGCGGACGAGGAGGCCGTAGAGGCGGACGGTGCGGGTCCTGCGCAGCGCGTTGGGGCGCATCCAGTGGGCGAGGTTCACGACCATGAAGGGCAGCAGGATCAGCCACAGGGCCCGTGAGCCGTTGCCCGACGTGAGGTTGCACCACACGTACGCTTCGGGGACGGGTCGGCCGCGGTAGTCGTCCGGTCTGCTCTCGGCGTCGACGTCCTCGGCGCGGCGGTAGACGGCCGCGGTCCCGTCGCCCGAGACCCGCACGGTGCGCGGGTCGCCGAGCATCTCCGCCGGTGTGGTGCCGCCCACGCCGTGCACGAGGAGTTCCAGCGCGGTCCCGTCCGCGACCGTGCTGGTGGTGTGCTGTTCCGGCGTCGTCGCCATGTGGGTCCCCCGTTCCGACGGACACCAGGATTCCGCCTCCGCACCCCCGCGCGCATCCCCCGTCACGGAATCTCCTCGCTCCTTTCGAGCCGAACCTCCTGGTGGCGGGTGCGGGTGGTGGGACGGGTGTCGGTGGCGCGTGCGAGGATGACGGGATCCCCGCCCCGGTGGACCGGGGCCAAGGGGACGATGCGAAAGGACCCGACGGGACGTGAGCGAGAATCAGAACCTCCTCGCGGAGCAGCGCCGCGCCCTGATCCTCGACGAGGTGCGGCGCCGCGGCGGCGTGCGGGTCAACGAGCTGACGAGGAAGCTCGGCGTCTCCGACATGACGGTCCGGCGGGACCTGGACGCGCTGGCCCGGCAGGGCGTGCTGGAGAAGGTGCACGGCGGGGCGGTCCCCGTGGTCGAGGCGAGCAGTCACGAGCCGGGCTTCGAGGCCAAGTCGGGTCTGGAGCTGACGGCCAAGGAGGACATCGCGCGGGCCGCGGCCCCGCTGGCCGCGCCCGGGACGGCGATCGCCCTGTCCGGGGGGACGACGACGTACGCGCTGGCGCAGCACCTGCTCGACGTGCCGGACCTGACGGTGGTGACCAATTCGGTGCGGGTGGCGGACGTGTTCCACGCCGCGCAGCGCACCGCGGGCACCCGGCAGGGCGCGGCGACGGTGGTGCTCACCGGTGGGGTGCGTACGCCGTCGGACTCGCTGGTGGGGCCGGTGGCCGACCAGGCGATCGCGGCCCTCCACTTCGACGTGCTGTTCCTCGGCGTGCACGGGATAAGCCCGCAGGCGGGTCTGTCGACGCCGAACCTGGCGGAGGCGGAGACCAACAGGCGGCTGGTCCAGTCCGCGCGGCGGGTGGTCGTGGTCGCCGACCACACCAAGTGGGGGACGGTGGGGCTGAGTTCCTTCGCCGCGCTCGACCAGGTGGACACGCTGGTGACGGACGCGGGGCTGCCGGTCGAGGCCCGGCTGGAGATCCCCGAGCAGCTGCGGCTCGTCGTCGCCGGTGAGCCGGACGGCCCGGGGCACCGCGCGCCCGGCGCGGACGGATGACCCGTCGTCCCGGTGTGTTCCGCGTCCGTACGGGACGCGGCACACACCGGGGCGACGGGTGGAGCCGCCGCCTCAGGACTCGGTGGGCTGGTGCACCGCGTCCAGCGCGTCCGCCGCTGTCGGGCAGAAGGTGAACACCTGGTCCAGGCCGACGATGCGGAGCAGGTGCATCAGGTCGTGGTGGGGCGCGGCGAAGACCAGCCGGGTGCTGGTGTCGTGGGCGCGCAGATGGGCCTTGATCAGCGCCGTGATGCCGGTGGAGTCGCAGTACGTGAGTCCCGCCAGGTCGATGACCACCGGGGTCTCGGGGGTGAAGGGTGCCTGGTCCACGACTGCCTGGAACTCCGGGGCCGTGTGGTGGTCCACTTCCCCCACCAGGGTCAGCACACTGGCTCCTGAGGCGTGTGGCAGCAGTGTGACGGTCAAGGTGTGGTCAGTCACCTGTTCTCCTGTGAGGACGTGCTGAGGAAGGCTGTGGGACGGGCCGCGCGGAGGCGGCACCGATCCCCCTGCCCACAACGGCGTGAAGTGTGCGTACGAGGTGGTCGATGCGTTCCGGCGGTCCGCCCGGGCGCGAAGAGCGGTGGGCGCGCCGCAGCGCCGCGCCCACCGGCCCGGTGCGGACGACTCGCTGCACAGCTGTCATGGTGCCCCTCCACTTTGAGCAGGACCGATGCGGCTGCCGCCCCCCGTTGCGGCTGGCTTATCCTACGGAACGCGTCAGAGCCTCCGGAACGAGTACAGGGCCGGGAGGCCCGGTCCGATGCGCGTACCGCCCCGCGGCACCCCGCACCGACCGCTCGCGCTGTTCTTCAGGGGTCGGGTGAACGAAAGGGTGTCCGGTGACCATCAGGGATGAGGGCGGGTCCGCTGTACCGACAGGACCGGGGACCGGTGTCTTCGCCGCCGACGAGAGGGTCGGCGCGGATCTCGCCAGTGTCGACTGGGCGGCGACGCCGCTCGGCGCGCCGGAGGACTGGCCGCAGAGTCTGCGGACGGCCGTCAGCATCCTGTTGTCCTCCAAGTTCGCCATGTGGATGGCGTGGGGGCCGGAGCTGACGTTCTTCTGCAACGACGCCTACCGCCGCGACACGCTCGGCCAGAAGTACCCCTGGGCGCTGGGACGGCCCTCGCGGGAGGTGTGGGCGGAGATCTGGGACGACATCGGTCCGCGGATCGACGCCGTCCTGACCACGGGCGAGGCGACCTGGGACGAGGCCCTGCTGCTGTTCCTGGAGCGCTCGGGGTACCGCGAGGAGAGCTACCACACGTTCTCCTACAGCCCGCTGCGCGACGACGACGGCCTGGTCGTCGGCATGCTCTGCGTGGTCAGCGAGGAGACCGAGCGCGTCATCGGCGACCGCCGGATGGGCACCCTGCGCGACCTCGGCTCCGACCCCAGTGTCGTCACCACCGAGCACGAGATGCTCGACTTCTCCTGCGCGCAGCTGAGCCGCAACCCGCACGACCTGCCGTTCACCCTCACCTACCTCTTCGAGGACGACGGCAGCGCACGCCTGGCCGCGTCCACCGGGGTGCCGGCCGGCCACCCCGGGGCCGCCGAGCGCGTCCCGGCGGACTCGCACACGCCGTGGCCGAGCGCCGCCGCGGCCCGCGGCGAGACGACCCTGATATCCCTGGCCGAGGGCTGGCCGGCGCCGGCCGGTGCCGCGGACGCGCAGGCGCCCACCCAGGCGCTCGCCCTGCCGCTGCAACGCCAGGGCGGATCCCCGTACGGCTTCGTGGTGGCCGGCCTGAACCGCTTCCGGGCCCTGGACGAGGGCTACCGCGGCTTCGTGGAACTGGTCGCCAAGCACCTGGCGACGGCGGTGGGCAGCGCCCGCAGCTACCAGGCGCAGCAGCGCCGCGCCGAGGAGCTGGCCGAACTCGACCGGGTGAAGACCGCGTTCTTCTCCAACGTCAGCCACGAGTTCCGCACCCCGCTGACGCTCATCATGGGGCCGCTGCAAGAACTGCGCGGCCGGTTCGCCGCCTCCGACAGCGATGCCGACGCGCAGGTGCGCGAGGAGCTGGACCTCATCCACCGCAACGGGCTGCGGCTGGGCAAGCTCGTCAACACGCTGCTGGACTTCTCCCGCATCGAGGCCGGCCGGATGCGGGCCAGCTACGAACCCGTCGACCTGGGCGCCGTCACCGGCGAGCTGGCCAGCGTGTTCCGCTCCGCCGTCGACCGGGCCGGGCTGGACTTCCAGGTGGCGTGCGACCCGCTGCCCGCGCCGGTGTACGTCGACCGGAGCATGTGGGAGAAGGCCGTCCTCAACCTGCTCAGCAACGCGCTGAAGTTCACCTTCGAGGGCGCGATCCGGGTCACGGTGGAGGCGGAGGACGGCGCCGCCGTGGTGCGCGTCGCCGACACGGGGATCGGCGTGCCGGCCGCGGAGATGCCGCGTCTGTTCGAGCGGTTCCACCGCATCGAGAACGTCCGCTCCCGCTCCAACGAGGGCAGTGGCATCGGACTGGCCCTGGTCAAGGAGCTCATCGGCCTGCACGGCGGCGAGATCACCGCCCGCAGCGTCGAGGGCGAGGGCACCTGCTTCACCATCCGGCTGCCCTTCGGCTCCGCCCATCTGCCCGAGGACGCGGTCCGCGGCGGTACGGTCACCGGCGCGCCGTCGCTCACCGCGGACCCGTACGTCCAGGAGGCCCTGCGCTGGCTGCCGGGCGAGGCGCCCGGCGGCACCGCCGCCGGGGGGCCGGTCCTGTCCGACGCCCCCGCGCCGTCCGCCGGGCCCGGGGACGGCGTGCCGGCCCGGGTGCTGGTCGCCGACGACAACGCCGACATGCGCGAGTACCTGAGCCGGCTGCTGCGCGGCGCGGGCTACCGGGTCGACACCGTCGGCGACGGCCGCGAGGCCCTGCGGGCCGTCCGCGCGCAGACCCCCGACCTCGTGGTCAGCGACGTGATGATGCCGCACATGGACGGCCTGGCCCTGGTGGCCGCCCTGCGCGACAACCCGCGCACGGCGTCCCTGCCGGTCGTGCTGCTGTCGGCCCGCGCCGGTGAGGAGGCCTCCATCGAGGGCCTCCAGGCGGGCGCCGACGACTATCTCGTCAAGCCGTTCGCCGCCGCCGAACTCCTCGCCCGGGTCCGTGCCAACGTCGAACTGGCGCGGCTGCGCACCCACCACGCCCGCTGGCGCACCGCCCTGGTCGACTCGCTCCAGGAAGCCTTCTTCGTGTGCGACGAGGAGGGCGCGGTCATCGAGATCAACACCGCCTTCACCACCATCCTCGGCTACGGCACCGACGGTCTGCCCTACCGGCCCGTCCACCCCTGGTGGCCGGACGCCGCCGCCGACCCGGTCGGGCACCAGCAGGTCGCCGAGGCGTTCGGCACCCTCCTGGACCGCGCGCAGGGCAGCTACACCATCCCCGTGGACCACCGCGACGGCCACCGGCTGTGGGTCACCGCCACGTTCAACCAGGTCCAGGATCCCGACACCGGCCGCACCGTCGTCGTCGGCACCTTCCGCGACGTCACGGCGGAGCATTACGCGATCCAGCGCGAGAGCGCCCTCGCGGCCCTGCACACCACCCTGTCGCAGGCCACCAGCCTGCCCGAGGCGCTCGCCGGCGCGCTGGCCCAGCTCAAGACCCTGTGGCGCGCCCAGTGTGTGACGGCGGCCGTCTTCGAACGCGGTGACGAGCCGACCCTGACCGCCACCGATCCGGCTCCGGAATGGCGGCAGCTGTCCGCCGACCGCCGCCACGCGCTCGACGAGCTGCGCGGCCGGACACCGCTGACGCCCGCCGCCGCGCCGGGTTCGGCCGCCATCGCCCTCGAACACCCCGACGGCCCGCTCGTGCTCTGGGTGGACCTCGGCGAGCAGCGGCCGTTCTCCGAGCAGGACCAGCTGCTGCTGTCCCTGCTCGCCGGGCACCTGGCCCAGGGGCTGGTCCGCGCCCACCAGATCGACCAGCAGCGCGAGACGGCCATCGCCCTCCAGCGCGCCATCCTCGGCCCCTCCCACCTCCCCGACGGTTTCGCCGTCCGCTACGAACCCGCCACCCAGCCCCTGGAGGTCGGCGGGGACTGGTACGACACGGTCGCCCTGCCCGACGGGCGCATCGGCATCGTCGTCGGCGACTGCGTGGGCCGGGGTCTGGAGGCCGCCAGCGTCATGGGCCAGCTGCGCAGTGCCTGCCGCGCGCTGCTGCTCCAGGACGGCAGTCCCGCGCAGACGCTGATGGCGCTCGACCACTTCGCCGCCGGTGTGCCCGGCGCCCTGTGCACCACGGTCTTCTGCGGAGTGCTCGATCCCGGGACGGGGCGCCTGACGTACTCAAGCGCCGGTCATCCCCCGGGGATCCTGGCCCACGCGGACGGCACCACCCAGCTCCTGGAGGACGGCCGCTCCACCCCCCTGGCGGTCCGGCCCGGCACCCAGCGTCCGGAGGGCACCTGCGTCATTCCCGCCCGCTCCACTCTGCTGCTGTACACCGACGGGCTCGTCGAGCGCCGGCGCCGCCCGCTCGACGTGGGGATAAGGCAGGCGGGCGCGGCGCTCCAGGACGGCCGGGAGTCCTCGGTCAACGACCTCGCCACCGACGTCATGTCGCGGCTGGCCCCCGCCAACGGCTACGACGACGACGTCGCGCTGCTGCTGTACCGCCACCCCGCGCCGCTGGAGCTCTCCTTCCCCGCGGAGTCCGCCCAGCTCGCGCCCGTCCGCAAGGCGCTGCGCACCTGGCTGGCCCAGTGCGACATCCCGCCGGGCACCGTGCAGAACATCCTGGTGGCCGCCGGCGAGGCGTGTGCGAACGCCATCGAGCACGGACACCGCGACGCGCCGGGCGCCGCCGTCCGCTTCCGGGCCGAGGCCCTCGTCGGGGACCTGCGTCTGACGATCGCCGACTCGGGGCGATGGAAGACGCCCGAACCCGAGCAGAACTCCCACCGTGGCCGGGGGCTGGGACTGATGCGTGCCCTGATGCAGCAGGTCACCGTCACCCCGGCGCCCACCGGGACCACCGTCCACATGCACACGAGGATCGCCTGATGACCACACCTCTGACCCTCACGCCGGGCCGCAGGCCGGACGGCGTCGCCGTCCTCACCGCGGTCGGCGAGATCGACATGAGCAACGCGGCCGACCTGGTCGCCCTGCTCGACAGCACGCCCGGCCCTCTCGTGCTGGATTTCAGTGCCGTGGAGTACCTCGACAGCGCGGGCCTGAGCGTGCTCTTCCCGCACGCCGACCGCATCGAGCTGATCAGCAATCCGCTCCTCGACCCGGTCCTGACGGTGTCCGGCCTGTCCGACCTCACCACGACCCACTCCGCCGGCTGACCCGGGAGGCTCCCGGGTCAGCCGCCGGATCCCGCGCCCTCGCACCGGGGGGCGCTCTCGCGGCCGATACCGCTCGACGGACGCGGTACAGACATCTGACGGGTCGCCAGCTAGGGTGACCGCACCCGGTCGACCGGGCCGTCGCCGCTGCCGCTCGGGCGGGCCCGACCCCGGGATCGTCGTCCTGTCTGGGGGCTGAGCGCTCATGGCACGTCATCTTCTCCCGGTCGGTCTCGACTTCGTCGAGACCGCTCCCCTGCGGCTGGTGTTCGCCCGCGAGGTGTCCGCGCCGCCGGGGGCGGTGTACCGGGCGCTGGCGGACGACGTCGAGGGCTGGCCGCAGTGGTTCTCCGCGGTGACCCTGGCGCGGCCGGCCGGGACCGGCCCGGACGGGCCGCGGCGGGAGGTCCGGCTCAGGGGCGGCGGGCGCTTCCTGGAGACGATCGTGGCCGCCGTGCCCGGCGAGGTCTACGCGTACCGGGTCGACGAGGCCAACGCGCCGGGGGTGCGGGCGCTGCTGGAGGAGTGGCGGATCACGCCGGTGCCCGGCGGGGCCCGCGTGCAGTGGACGTTCGCCGCCGACGGTGCCGCGCTGTTCCTCGCGGGGATGAGGGCCGGCCGGTCCGGGCTCGGCCGGGCGTTCCGGGACGCGGTGGGGAACCTCGAACGCCGGTTGTCCACCGCCGCCGCGTGACGGCCCGGCCCCTGTCGGGGCCCGGCCCCCGGCGCGGCCGGTCCTCGCGGCGGCGCCCTCAGGCCGCGGGGTCGCCCGACGCGAGCAGCCGCTCGATCGCCTCCCGGTACGGCGCCACGTCCAGTCCCTGGTCCGCCAGCCACTGGTCCGAGTAGTACTTGTCCAGGTAGCGGTCGCCCGGGTCGCACAGCAGGGTGACCACGCTCCCCCTGCGGCCCTCCGCGACCATCTCGGCGACGATCTTGAGGGCGCTCCACAGGCCCGTACCGGTCGAGCCGCCCGCCTTGCGGCCGATGACGGCCTCCAGGACGCGGACCGCGGCGACGCTCGCCGCGTCGGGGACCTTCATCATCCGGTCGATCGCCCCCGGCACGAAGCTCGGCTCCATGCGGGGACGCCCGATGCCCTCGATGCGGGAGCCGCAGTCGCTGGTGGCGTCGGGGTCGTTCGTCGTCCAGCCCTCGAAGAAGCACGAGTTCTCCGGGTCGGCGACGCAGATCCGGGTGTCGTGCTGCATGTAGTGGACGTAGCGCGCGAGGGTCGCCGAGGTGCCGCCGGTGCCGGCCGTGGCGACGATCCACGCCGGACAGGGGTAGCGCTCCAGCTCCATCTGCCGGTAGATCGACTCGGCGATGTTGTTGTTGCCGCGCCAGTCCGTGGCCCGCTCCGCGTACGTGAACTGGTCCATGTAGTGGCCGCCGGTGCGCGCCGCGAGCGCCGCCGCCTCCTCGTACATCGTCCGGGAGTCGTCGACGAAGTGGCAGCGCCCGCCGTGGAATTCAATCAGCCGGCACTTCTCGGCGCTGGTCGTCCGGGGCATCACCGCGATGAAGGGCACCCCGATGAGCTTGGCGAAGTACGCCTCGGAGACCGCCGTCGAACCGCTGGACGCCTCGATCACGGGGCGGTCCGGGCGGATCCATCCGTTGCACAGGCCGTAGAGGAAGAGCGAGCGGGCCAGGCGGTGCTTGAGGCTGCCGGTGGGGTGGGTCGACTCGTCCTTCAGATAGAGGTCGATGCCCCAGTGCTCGGGGAGCGGGAAGCGGAGCAGGTGGGTGTCGGCCGAGCGGTTGCTGTCGGCCTGGACCTTGCGCACGGCTTCTTTCAGCCAGCTTCGGTAGCCCGGGTCCGTGTGATCGACGTCCAGGGTCGGCATCGGCTCCGCGGGCGGCTGCTCCCCGCCCCCGGTGCGGCCCTGCTCCATGGTGCTCACCACGCGGCTCCTTCGCGTCGTTCCGAGCGTCGGCCCCGCGGACATCCCCTGCGGGGAGCGCCGGTGGAACCGCTGCCGGGTCGGTCGAAGATGACCGGACGCCTCGATCATAGACACCTTCCACACGCTTCTCACCTGCATAAACGCACCTTTGGGAGCCTCAAAGGCACGCCTGGCCACGCGGGCGGGCGCGGCGGGGGACAGGCGCGGATTCCGGATGCGTCCCCTGGCGCGCGCGGCGGCCACCGGCACACTGGTGCTCCCGGCGCGGTGCGTGCAGACTGCACCGCACACAGGCACTCGGAGGGGGCGACGCGGCATGGCGGAGCCGGAGTTCACGGCGACGGGCGTGCGGATCGGGCGCGGACTGCGCTCGCTGACCCGGGCCGGTCAGGTCCGGATCACGGACGGCAGGCTGGAGCTGCTCACCAGCTACGGCAGCGAGATAGACAGCGCGCCGCTGGGCGAAGTCCGTGCGGGCAGGCCCTGGTTCGGCGCCGAGGACCGCGCGACCGCCGAGGTCGACGGCAGGCGCTATCTGCTGCGGCTCGGCGCGGAGCGCCAGGGGGACGCGGGGCCGCCGTCGGCCCGCCGGTTCATCGACGCGGTGCGCAGGGCGACGGGGGGCGCGGCGTAGCGTCGCCGGCCACCCGCACCCCCGCTCCGCCCCCGCGTCGGCGCGGGCCGAAGTTGCACGCCCGCACCCCCTGGGTCACTCTGGTCACACATCACTACTCAGGGTTTACCGGCGATCACGCTGCGAACCAGCCCGCCGGTCACCGCAGCGGGCGACCCTGCCGTGTCACGGTCGCTCCGCTCGATCCGATCTCGTCTTCTTCCGGACCCAATTCGGGGAGTCGCAGCCGTGATCAGCCAGCCGAGCAGGCATTGCATGGTGGAGCTTCAGGCCCTGCCGTCGCGGATCGGCCAGGTCCGCAGAATCGTTTCGGCGCAGTTGCGCCACTGGCATCTCGATCCGTTGATCGACCTGGCGGCGCTCGGGATCACCGAGCTGCTCACCAATGTCCACCGGCACGCCGAGCCGGACAAGCGGTGCACCGTGGAGCTGGAGCTCTTCCGCAACTGCCTCACCCTGTCGGTGCGCGACCACGATCCCCGGCTGCCGGAGGTGCGGACCGCGGACTCGCTCGCGACCTGCGGACGGGGGCTCGCCATGGTCGCCTCGGTGAGCAGGAGCTGGGGAGTCAGGCCGCACATCGACGGCGGCAAGGTCGTCTGGTTCGCCCTTCCGGTACCCTCGCCCGCGGTGGCGCTGCCCTCCCTCCCGGTGTACGCGACGGCGGCCGCGCTCCGCGCCGAAGCGCCCCGGCATGCTCCCGCCCGGTCGGCCGTCGCAGGCTGACCGGGCGGTGATGTCCTTCCGGCCGTCCCCCGGCGAGGGTTCCCGGGGTCGACGGCGGGCGTGAACCCGCCCTGCTGTCCGGCGTGTCCGGCCGGGTCGCGCCCCACGCCACGACCACGCACCCGCGTCCGCCGCCGCGCCCTGAGCGCGGCGGCGGACGCGGGTGCGTGGTCGTGGGGAGCCGGTGCGTGGGGGCGCGGGAGGGGGCCGGGGCGAGGACGGGCGCCTCGGCCCGACGGGCCGCCGGGGTCGGCGTGGGCCCGTGTCGGGTTCACCCGTTCGGCTCAGTCGGGGTGACTCGCCCGAGGCCGCCCCCTCCCCAGCAATCACGCCCCGAACGGCCCTCCGCCCGGCATTCTCGCTACTGGGGGTGAAGCTCCTTGTTGCGCGCCGTCCGGTTGTCGCGCGCCATGGAGACAAGGCACATGGCCAAGCAGGTGGCTCCCGGCCGCCCCCATGTTCCGGAGGGAGTGATCACGCATGACGCAGGGCGAGATCAACAACCCCGATGCCCTTGTCGGGCTCACGGCCTACGACCGCACCGGGGAGAAGATCGGCAGCGTCGAGCGGGTCTACCTTGACGACCGGACCGGCAAGCCTGGCTGGGCGACCGTCAAGACCGGCCTCTTCGGTATGAAGGAGACCTTCGTTCCGCTCAACGGAGCGTCCCGCACGGACGACCGCCTCCAGGTGATGTACACCAAGGAGGCCGTCAAGGACGCGCCCCGCGTCGAGGCCGACCAGCACCTGGACGAGGACGAGCAGCAGGAGCTGTACGCGCACTACGGCCTGACCAGGCCCACCGGCGCCGCTGCCGGTGCCGCCGGAGCCGCCGGCAACCGCCCCGAGCGCCCGGCCGCCGCCCCCGGTGTCCACGGCGCGGCGGGAGCGGCGGGTGCGGGCACGGCGGCCGGTGCCGCCGGCCACGCCACGGGCGAGTCCACCGGCCGGCACGCCGCCGGTGCGCGGGAGCCCGCGCTGCGCGGCGCCGCCGACACCCCGGAGAAGGAGACGGAGCTCATCCGCTCCGAGGAGCGGCTGCGCGTCGGGGTCGAGGAGCAGGAGGTCGGCCACGCGCACCTGCGCAAGGTGGTCGAGACCGAGAACGTGACCACGTCGGTTCCGCTGTCCCACGAAGAGGTCCGCGTGGTGCGCGAGCCGATCACCGAGGCCGACGGCAGGCGCGGCACGATCGAGGAGGCGGAGACCGAGGTGACCCTGCACGCCGAGCGTGCGGTCGTCAGCAAGGAGACCGTCCCGGTGGAGCGCGTCCGTCTGGAGACGGAGAAGGTCACGGAGACGAAGGAGGTCTCCGACACCGTGCGCAAGGAGCGGATCGAGTACGACGACCCGAAGCACGACCGCGGCCTGCCCGGTGAGGGCAAGCCCGGCCGGGGCGGCCCGCGCCGCTGACGCGTCGCGCACCCGTCACCGGCACCGCACGACGAGGGCGGGCCCGGCCGTGAGGCCGGGCCCGCCCTCGCGCCCGACGGCTCAGAGCGCGCCGCCCTTGCCGCCCGCGGCGCTCCGCCCGAACTCGGCGTCCAGGACGGACAGCCGGCGCCAGTACTCGTCCTCGTCGATCTCACCGGCGGCGAACCGGCGGCCGAGCACCGCGATCGGCGAGCGCTCGTCGACGACCGGTCCGGGGCGCCACGGGCCGCGGCGCCCGCGCCAGACGGTGCGGCGCAGCAGCGTGCCGACACCGATCGCCACGGCCGCCCAGATCAGCGGCAGGAACAGGATCCACGGCCCGGGGCCGTCGCCGGGGCCGAACTGCGCGAGGGTCTGCATCTGACTCAACTCCCTTGATGGTGGTGGTTCGAGCCTCCCGCCGCGAGGGGGTCCCCGTCGTCGTACGGCCAGCGGCTCTCCGCGTACCCCCGTGGGAGTACGTCCGGGAGGCGACCGGACTTGCCGTTGTAACTACTAGTATGTACGGTACGGTCATGAAGACCAGTACGCAGGAGCGGTTGATCGAGACCACGCGCGAGCTGCTGTGGGAGCGCGGTTACGTCGGCACCAGCCCGAAGGCGATCCTCGAAGGTGCGGGGGTCGGGCAGGGCAGCATGTACCACCACTTCACCGGCAAGCAGGACCTCGCGCTCGCCGCCATCCGCCGCACCGGCGAGGAGATGCGGGCGGCCGTCGACGGGCTGCTCGGCGCGGACGGTCCGGCGTACGACCGTATCGCGTCGTACCTGCTGCGCGAGCGCGAGGTGCTGCGCGGCTGCCCGGTCGGGCGGCTGACGATGGACCCGGACGTGATCGCCAGCGAGGCGCTGCGCGCCCCGGTCGCCGAGACGATCGCGCACGTCAGGGACCGGCTCGCGGCCATCGTCGAAGAGGGCGTCGACAGCGGCGAGTTCGCCGCGCACCTGGTGCCGGGCGACATCGCGGCGGCGGTCGTGGCGACGGTGCAGGGCGGATATGTGCTGGCGCGCGCGTCCGGCGGGACGGACGCCTTCGACGCGGGCGTGCGCGGCCTGCTCTCCCTGCTCGAGCCCTCCCCCGCTCCGGCCGCCTGAGGACCCGCCGTGGACATCACCCGCAGCCGCCCCGAGACGCGACGGGGACCGGCCGAGAACTTCACCGGCCTGGTCTGGCTGGACGAGATCGCGGCGCCCGCCCCGCCGTCCCGGATGCGTCTGTTCACCGTCCGGTTCGCCCCGGGCGCCCGCACCGCCTGGCACACCCACCCGCACGGCCAGGTGCTGCACGTCCAGGAGGGCGAGGGCCGGGTGCAGCGCGAGGGCGGCGCGGTGGAGGTGATCCGGGCGGGCGACACCGTGTGGATCGAACCGGACGAGTGGCACTGGCACGGCGCCGGACCCCGGACGTTCATGACGCACCTGGCGGCGGTCGAGGCCG
Source organism: Streptomyces sp. NPDC088785 (assembly GCF_044750685.1). Classification (NCBI taxonomy): domain Bacteria; kingdom Bacillati; phylum Actinomycetota; class Actinomycetes; order Kitasatosporales; family Streptomycetaceae; genus Streptomyces; species Streptomyces sp. NPDC088785. The sequence continues at coordinate 21,126 of NZ_JBIVKH010000017.1, read as the reverse complement.
CCGCCGACGGGACGACGGCCTGCTGGGGCGCGCACGTCGACGACGCCCACCGAGCCCACTGAGAGGCCCACGAGCATGCACGCGATGCAGTACGAGATCACCCTGCCCGCCGACTACGACATGGGCGTCATCCGCGAACGGGTCGCCCTCAGGGGCCACTTGCTCGACGACTTCCCGGGGCTCGGCGTCAAGACGTACCTGATGCGCGAGCGCGGGGTGCAGGGATCGCCGGTCAACCAGTACGCGCCGTTCTACCTCTGGACCACCGCGGCGGGGATGAACTCCTTCCTGTGGGGCGCCGGATTCCAGGGCATCGTGCGGGACTTCGGCCGCCCCACGGTGCAGCACTGGACGGGTGTCGCGTACGGGGAGGGCGCCGCGCCGGACGGGACGGCGCGGGCCGCCGTGCGCGAGCGGACGCCGATCGGCGCCGCGGTCCCGCTGCCCGACCTGGCGGCCCGCGCCGCGGCCAGGACGGACGAACTGGCCGCCACGGACGGCGTGTTGTACGCGGCCTGCGGGATCGACCCGCGCACCTGGGAGCTGCTGACGTTCTCCCTCTGGGAGCACGCGGAGCCCCGCGCGTCCGGTGACGTCTTCCAGGTCCTGCACGTCTCGCAGCCCGAGCGCGACCGGCTCCCGCGGGGACGGCAGTGGTGAAGACGCCATCTGCCGTCGTCCGCAGTGTGCAGGGGGACCTCGATCCGGCGCGGCTGGGGACCGTCGACGCCCACGACCACCTCTTCTTCCGCAGCCCGCTCCTTCCCGGGCAGGAGCTGGACGACGTCGGCCTGGCGCGGCGGGAGCTGGCCGCGTTCGCCGCCGCGGGCGGCGGGACCGTCGTGCAGTGGACGCCCCACGGCCTGGGCCGGCGGGCCGCGGAGCTGCCCGCCCTGGCACAGGCGACCGGTGTCCGGATCGTCGCCGCGACGGGGCTGCACCAGAGCGCGCACTACCCGCCGGAGCTGCTCGCCGAACGGCGGACCGACCTCGCCGGGCTGTTCGTGCGGGAGCTGACCGAGGGCATCGCGGCCAGCGGGGTGCGGGCCGGGCTGATCAAGGTGGCGGGCGGGTTCCACGCGCTGGACGCGCACGCCCGCTGGACCATGCGGGCCGCCGCGGAGGCGCACCACGCGACCGGGGCGCCGATCGCCGTCCACCACGAGCTGGGGACGGGCGCGCTGGACGTGCTCGACCTGCTCTGCGGGGAGTTGGAGGTCCCGGCGCACCGGATCCTGCTCGGCCACCTGAACCGCTCCCCCGATTTCGTGACGCACCGGGAGGCCGCGCGCTCGGGCGCCTATCTGGCCTTCGACGGGCCGTCGCGGGCCCAGCACGCGACGGACTGGCGGATGCCGGACGCGATGGCGGCGCTCGCCGAGGCCGGGTTCGCGCACCGGCTGCTGCTCGGCGGCGACACGACGACCGCGGGGGCCCGGTCGGTCGACGGCGGGCCCGGCCTGCCGTATCTGCTGCGGCGGGTGCGGCCCCGGCTCGTGGCGGCGCTCGGCGAGGACGTCGTCGGGCAGGTGCTCGTCACCAATCCGGCGGCGGCGTTCGCCGTGGAGTGGCGCTGAGCGGCGGCCCGCGGCGGGCCGGGCCCGTCACGGGGCCGCGAGGGCTCCGAGGGGGTCGTCCAGGACCGGCTGCCAGGCCAGTTCGGCCGCCCCGACCAGGCTGTTGTGGTCGAGGGTGCAGGCCAGGATCGGGACGCCGCCGCTGCGGCCCCACAGGCTGCGGTCGGCGACGACGGCGCGCAGGCGTTCGGGCGCCGCGTCGAGCAGGGCGCGGTGCAGGCCGCCGAGGATGATCCGGTCCGGGTTGAGGATGTTGACCAGGCCCGCGAGCCCCAGGCCGAGCCGGTCGACCAGGGCCTCGGTGGCGGCGCGGACGGCCGGGTCGTCGCGGCCCGTGAGCAGCAGTTCGCGCGCCTGGTGCAGGAGCGAGCCGTCGGAGTCGGGGGTGCGGCCCGCCGCGAGGAGGAAGGCGAGCGGGTCGGTCTCGACGTCCAGGCAGCCGCGGCTGCCGCAGTGGCAGGGCCGGCCCTCGGGGTGGACGGTGAGGTGGCCGACCTCCAGGGCCAGTCCCGAACTGCCGGTGTGCAGATGCCCGTCGAGGACGAGGGCGCCGCCCACGCCGCGGTGCCCGGTGGCGACGCAGAGCAGGTCGCGGGCGCCGCGCCCGGCGCCGTGCCGGTGTTCGGCGAGCGCGCCCAGGTTGACGTCGTTCGCGGCGAACGCGGGTACGCCCAGGCCCGCTTCGCGCACGCAGTCGGCGAAGATCTCGCGGACCGGGGAGCCCGCGGGCCAGGCCAGGTGCAGCGGGTTGAGGGCGGTGCCGTCGGGTTCGGCGACGGCGGAGGGCACGGCGAGGCCCGCGCCGACGCAGACCCGGCCGCTCGCCGCCAGCAGCCGGACGCCGGCCTCCACCACGGAACGCAGGACGTCCGCCGGGTCGGGGTCGATGATCTCGCAGCCCGGCGTGGTGGCGACGACCCGGCCGCCGAGCCCGACGAGCGCCACCCGGTAGCCGTCCGAGTGGACCTGCGCCGCGAGCGCGACCGGGCCGTCCTCGGCGACGGAGAGGCGGTGCGAGGGGCGGCCCTGGGAGCCGGCGGCGGCGCTCGGCCGGGCGTCGATCCTGATGAGGCCCAGCGCCTCCAGTTCGGCGGCGACCGCGCCCGCCGTGGCGCGGGTCACCCCGAGTTCGGCCGTGAGCACGGCGCGGGTCGGCGCGCGTCCGGTGTGGACGAGTTCGAGCGCGGGTCCGAGGGCGCTGCGGCCCCGCTCCAGGCGCGGTGGCCGTGCGGGGCCCCCGCCCGTCGTCTGGCTCCCGGTTCCGGAGGCCGCCCTGCCGCCCATCAGCAACTCCTCGCCCTGATCACGGTCTGGAATGGTAGCCGGTGCACGGCGACCCCTCACTCCGTGTGGTCACCAGCCGCTGACCCGTAGCGTGATGTTGAGCCGCCCGGTGAGACCGAGACCGGCGGGCGCGGTGCCGGGATGGATGCGCGGCACGCCGTGGAAGGCGAGGCGGGCCGGGCCGCCGAAGACGAACAGGTCCCCGCTGTGCAGGTCCACGTCCGTGTAGGGCTTCGTGCGCGTCCGCGGGTTCCCGAACCGGAAGACGCAGCGGTCGCCGAGGCTGAGCGAGACGACGGGTTCGACCGCGTCCTCGTCGCGGTCCTGGTGCATGCCCATGCGGGCCCCAGCGTCGTAGTGGTTGACGAGCGCGATGTCGTACGCGGCGCCGGGCGGGCTCCCGAAGGCGTCGGTGACGGCCCGTGCGGCGAGTGCGGCCAGCTCCGGGGGCATGGGTTTGACGGGGGCGCCGTCCCCGTCGACGGCCGTGCGGGAGTAGCCGCGCGGGGTCCAGTGCCAGCCGAGGCCGAACTGGCGCGCGCTCATCTCCCCGCCGCCGGGGGTGCGGACGGTGCGCAGGCCGGCGGGCGGCCGGGCCCAGGCGCGACAGGAGGTCAGCAGGGTGCGCTGCTCCTGCGGGTCCAGCCAGTCGGGGACATGGACGGCGCCCGGGGCGACCTCGCGCCGCTCCCGGGGGAACAGACCACTCACCGGCCACCGCCCTTTCTCGCGCCCCTAGCTGGTCGGGGTGTCGTCTCTCGGCGCGTTCCAGCGTAGGCGGACGTCGAGGTGGGTGCTGGCCTTGGCGGTGCTGATGATGGCGCCGAGCGACGCGTCGAGCGTCACGCCGAAGGAGACCTCGATCTCGTCGGGGCGTTCGGCGTGGGCGCGGAACTGGTCGATGACCTCGGCGGCGGCGGAGGTGATGGGGGCGAGGGCGGTGCGCAGGGACCGCTGGGCGCGGCGCAGCCCGTCGCCGGTTCCGACGGTGCCGGATCCGTGGCGGGGTGCGGAGACGAGGACGGTGGTCTCCCCGTCGGCGAGAACGAACTGGACGGCTTCGGGCACGGGTCTCCTCGGGCGGTGATGGGCGGCGATGAGGCGTGATGGGCGGGTGGACAGGTGTGCGGGTGGGCGGGGTGGTCAGCCGGGGTCGGAGCAGATGTCGTCCTGGCGCACCTGCTGCGCGCCGAGGCTGCTCTGGACGCGTTGCAGCCGGTCCATCAGCTTGGGCACGTCCGCGCCGCCGTCGGCGTAGTCGAGGACGGCCCGGTAGAACGCGGCGGCGGTGTCGGGGCTCATCGTGTCGGCGGCGCCGAAGCACAGCGGATGGCCGGAGGCGGGTGACAGCAGGGCGGCGACGCGGCGACGGGCCTCGTTGCGGTAGACGATGCCGCGGGTCCTGGCCGAGAAGGCGGCCGAGCCTTCCGCGTCGACCCATTTCTGCTGGGCCCGCGCGCCGGACAGGTAGTGGACGAAGGTGCGGGCGGCGGGGTTGTCGTCGGTGAACATGCCGATGAAGTCGCCGGAGACCTCCAGCGGGGCCCGGTCGGCGGGTCCGGCGAAGTCGAAGCGGGGCTCCTTCTGGACCGCGGCGGCGAGGGCCGAGCGGGCCCCGTGGGCGAGGCGGCAGGCGGGCTTCGCCTCGGCCATGGAGCGGGTGGCCTCGGTGAAGCCCTCGTCGGACGCCTTGCCGAGGGTTCCGGCGCCGACCAGGTCGCCCCAGCGGCTCCAGGCGCGCTCGACGGCCGCGGTGGTCCAGGGCAGCCGGCCGGCGGCCCAGCCCGCGTACACGTCGGGGCCCGCGTCGGCCAGCACGATGTCGGCGATCCAGTCGGCGCCCGGCCAGCCGGAGGTCGGTCCCGAGGCGAGACCGAGGCACCAGCCGAGCCGGCCGTCCCGCGCGTAGCGGTCCAGGGCGTCGGTCGACCGGGTGCGGGGCCGGTCCGTGGTCGTGGTGTCGTACCAGACGAGACTCTTGACGTCGATCTTCACGGGGACGGCGTACGTGACGTCGTCGACCCGGGCCAGTGAGCGGAACGGCTCCAGGTAGGCGCCCGAGTCGGCGGTCCGCGCGTCGAGCGGTTCGAGGTCGCCCGGCGCGTAGCGGGCGATGGCGGCGGGGCTGGGCAGGACGGCGAGGTCGGGCGGGGCGTCCGCGGTGACCGCGGCGTCGAGCTGCTGGGTGAGCGCGCGGGTGACCTGGACGTCGATCTGGATGCCGGTGTCGTGCTCGAAGTCCTTGACCACGGAGTAGAAGGCGCCGAACTCGTCCTGCGCGGTCCAGGGCACCATCACCGTCACGTGCCGGTCGTCGGAGCCGGCGCACGCGGTCAGCCCCACCAGGAGGGCCAGGATGCCGAGGAGGTGGGCGACGGCCCGGTGCCGTACGGGTGTGGTCATGAGCGCCCGTACCGGTACTCGGCGAGGCGGGGGCGGTGGGCGAGGTGGTTGAGGACGCCCGCGACGACGAGGGCCGGCAGGACGAGCGCCATGACGGCCGGGTGGCCGGCGGCCGGGTGGAGGGCGAGGCGGGACTCGTCCCACGAGGTCAGGCCCACGGAGACGCCGGTGACCGCCAGGGTGAGGGCGAGGGTGGCGACCAGGTGTCCGCCGACCGGGCGGCGGAAGTGGGCGGCGAGGACGCGGGCGGTGGCGCAGAACAGGGCCAGCGCGGCGACGGCCGGTGCGAGGGCGAGGCCCCAGAGCTGGACGGGGTCGAGCCAGCCGGTGTCGCGCTGGCGGGCGAGACCGGCGCTCTGGAGGTGCCGGAGGTCCTCGATGGAGGCGCCGAGGCCGCCGGTGCCCGGGGTCTCCCGGCCGGTGTCCGGGTCGCGCAGCCGGGGGGCGGTCAGGGTGGCGCGGGCGCTGTCGACGCCCACCGTGCCGTTGTGCGGGTAGTCGCTGACCGCCGTGGTGACGAGCTGCTGGCAGATGAGCAGTTTGCCGAGGACGAACTGGAACTGGGCGCGGCCGGTCGCGCCCGCCGCGTTGCCCTGGGCGGCGGCGGTGAGCAGCGTGCCGATGCGGGCCGTGGCGTTGGCGAACGTGGCGCCGGGGCCGATCAGTTCGATCTGGCCGGTGCGGGTCGCGTCGTCGAGCGCCCGGTCCGCCGTCGTGACCGCGTCGCGCGCGTCGCTGAGCTGGTCGTCGGCCGTCCTGCTGTGCCGGGCGGTGGTGACCTCCTGTCCGCCCTGGGTGGCGGTCGCGAGGTAGACGACGGCGGTGGCGCACACCATGGCCAGCAGTCCGGTGCGCAGCAGGCGCAGGATCCGGACCGGGTGCGCGGTCCGCAGGTCGCGCCAGCCCGCGGACAGCTGGGCGCGCCGGCGCGCCGTGGCCGTGGCGGTCATGCGCCGCCGCCGTCGACGCTCTTGCCGCACTCCTCGCAGAACCTGGCCCGGGGCGTGGGCAGGGCCGCCCGGCAGTGCGGGCAGCGGGCGGGCCCGTCGAGGGGGTCACTGGCGACCGAGTCGACGGGCGCCGCGCCGGTCGGGCTGTCGTCCGGGTAGCCGGTCCGCGTCGAGTCGAGGGCGAGGCGCTGCATCTCCGCGCGCGTGACCGTGCGGCGCAGGACGAGCCGGCCGTCGGGGCCGCGTTCGGCGACGGCCCGCAGCTCGGCCGCCTTCTGCGGCCGGCCGAGTTCCTCCGCCAGGCCGAGCGCCGCCCGCAGTTCCTGGTCGGCGCGGGCGAGGTCGCCGGCGGCGTACGCGTCGGTGCAGGCGCGGATGGCCGTGCCGAGGGCGCGCATCCGCTCCACGCGGGTGAGTTCGGGGGACGCGGTGGCCGGGCCGGACGGGATCGACCTGCGTCGTACGTCCATGGGGACGGTCGGGGCCAGCTCCGGCCCGTCGCCGGCCTCGGCGTGCAGGGCGATCCAGGCGGCCCGCAGGTCCGTGTCGAGGGGGGCCCGGGCCCGGTCGAGGCGGAGGGTGATCTGGTACTGGCGCAGGCCGGGCGACCAGGCGCCGAGCGGGATGTGGACCGTGTCGTCCGTCGCGGAGGGCAGGAGGCGGCCGGTCAGGTCGGCTTCCACCGGGGCGGTCTGGCGTATCCGGTCGAGGGTGAACAGCTCGCTGCACCGCAGCCCGAGATACACGTGCGGCACGACGACCTGCCGTGCCGCGTGCATGAGGGCGCGGAAGTCGGCGGTGAGGTCGGCGATGTCGATGACGGCCTCGGACGAGCCGTGCAACGCCTCGGCGATGCGGTGGAGTTCGCGGTACTCCCAGTCGCCGCCGAGTCCGCGGACGTCGCAGGTGAACCGGTCGGTGCAGGCGTCGAGGACGGCGTCGAGCTGTTCGCGGGTCTCGTGCTCGTCCTTGCCGTCGGTGTAGAGCACGGCGTGCCGTACGCCGTCGACGGCGGCGGCGTCGAAGAGGCGGCGGGCGCACTCCAGCCAGGCGCCGATCCGCGTGCCGCCCTGGGCCCGCACGGCGTGCACGGCGGCCTTCGCCTCGCGTCGTGCGGTCTCGTCGGCGGGGACGGGGGCACGGCCGTCGGGCGGGTGCACGACCGTGGCCTCGTGGTCCCCGGCGACGACGGCGAACAGGGTGCCGTCGCGCAGGGTGTCGATGGCCGCGCACACCGCGCGTCTGGCCTCGTCGAGCCGGCCGGCGCCGGACATGGACAGCGACCGGTCCATGAGCAGGATCTCGGCGGTGGCGGGCGCGGCGCCGGGTCCGGCGCCGGGCGCGGTGGGGTCCCGCGGGCGGGCGTGCACGGTCACGAGCGCGTCCGCGCGCTCGGCGGCACGGCTCAGGTCCCCCGGCGCGTGCAGCTCCATGGTGAAGTCCAGCGCCGCACGTGGTGCGTCCCCCATCGATCTCTCACGACTCCCTCGTCGCAGCTGACGGCTGCCTGTGTCGTGTGTGTCCTGTGCGGACCAGGGGAGCGTAGTCCCTCCGGTCACGTTCCGGAACGGAAGAGGCGCTCATTGTTGCCTCCCGCAGGCATCTTTCGGCCCGGCCGGGCCGGAGGGCCGGCGTCCGTCCCGGCCCGCGGTCTGCGGCCCGCGTACCACGGCCAACTCCTCTCGGGGCGCAGTTCGTTGGCGAGGTCGACCAGGGCGAAGAAGTCCCGCTCGTCCGCGCTGTGCGGGGCCAGTGCGCGGATCGCGTGGGAGAGCGCGAGCCGGTCCCCGGTGCGCAGGTACTCCGCGTACGCCGACTCCGCGGCCAGCGAGGCCCGTTCGGCCTCGGCCAGTCCGAGGCCCGCCGCGGCGGCGGGGTCGGGCGCCGGTCCCGGCTGCTCCAGCGAGAGCCGGAACCGCGCGATGTGCGCCTCGCGGGCGAAGCGGAACTCCTGGGCCAGTCCGTCGACGATGCGGGCCGCGGCGGCGGGTCCGTCGGCGCGGTGGGTGGTTCTGGCCAGGCCGAATCCGGCGGCGCCCAGTGCGGGGCTGGTGGTGAGGACGGTGCGGTAGTGGGTGGTGGCGAGCGTGGGGTCGGCGGCCTCGACGCACAGGCCGAGCACGAGCTGCGGCACGAGTTCGCCGGGCAGCGTCTCGCGTACGTGGGTGAAGTGGGTGGTGGCCCGGGACAGGTCGGTGGCGCGCAGGGCGAGCAGGCCGCGGTACCAGTGGGTGAGCCAGTGCGCGGCGGGCAGGGGCAGAGCGTCGAGGACGGTGGCCGCCTCCTCGGTCTCGTCGGCCCGCAGCAGTGTCCGGCAGGCGTCCAGGCGGCTCTGCACGGCGGTGGTGACGTCGGCGTCGTCGGGGTCGTGGACGGGCATCGGCAGGGCCGCCGCGACCGCTCGCGGTCCGGGGGTCTCGAAGAGGGGCGGCAGGGTCAGCCGGGCCGGGGCGTCGGCGGTGGGCCGCTCCAGGGCGGCCCGCGCCCAGTGGCCGAGGGGCCGGGGCGCGCCGAGCCCGCCGTGCAGCGCCTCGGGCAGCGTGCCGAACAGCGCCGAGGCGCGGGTGACGCGGCGGCCGGTGGCGGGCGCGGCCACGACCTGCCGGATGACGCCGCTGAGCTGCTCGCCGAACTGCCGTGCCGAGGTGAACCGGCGCTGGGGCCCGGCGCCGTGCACGGCCCGGTCCAGGAGCAGTTGGAGGGAGCGCACGCCGGGGGCGGACGGGTCCTTGGTGAGGTCGAGGGAGGTCTCGGCCAGGGTCACGCCGAGCCCGTACAGGTCGAAGCCGGGGGTCGGCCCCTGGGTGTACTCGGCGTCGCCCGGGGGCGGTGCGTACCGCTCGGTGTACTCGGACAGCGGCGCGGTGTCGGTGACCGAGCGGACCGCGCCGAAGTCGATGAGCCGGACCCGGTCGAGGGCGCCGGACGGTGCGGTCTCGGCGAAGCGGATGATGTTCAGCGGTTTGACGTCGCAGTGCAGCAGGCCGCGGGCGTGCAGGTAGTCGAGGGCCTGGAGCAGGCGCAGGCCGTGCGCGAGGAACGTGGCGAGCCGGTCGCCGCCCGCGGCGCGCAGCGCCTCGCCCGGCACGTACTCCAGGACCAGGTAGGTGCGGCCGTGCTCCTCCTCGTAGCCGAGGATGCGGACGATGGCGTCGTGCCGCAGGCCGACGAGGACGTCGCGTTCGCGGTCGGACCCGGCCAGCGCGGTGCGCAGTTCCTTCAGGACGACGTCGGTCTTGAGGTTGCGGTCGTACGCGAGGTAGGCGACGCCGTACGAGCCCTGCCCGAGGAGCCGGCGCACCTCGTAGCGGCCCGCGATGAGGAGGCCCGCGACCTGGGTGAAGTCGAAGCGGGTGCCGCACAGGGCGCAGAATCCGGTGATCCGGCCGGGGCGGCCGTCCGCGCTGCGTCCGACGGGCCGGCCGCAGCCGGGGTTGTGGCAGTAGCGGTGCTCCTCCGCGACGGGGCCGGTCTCCTGGCCCGGCTCCCCCGCCGCGGCGGCGCCCGGTGCGTCGGGCAGCCGGGTGTCGTCGACGAGGGTGAGGCCGTACCAGGGGTCGGGCCGCACCTGCGCGACGCCCCGGCCCGCCGCGGAGGACGGGGCGGGCGGCAGCGCCTTGAGGCCGCAGACCGGGCAGAACCCGTCGGTGTCGAGCGTGCCGCGCCCGCACGCGGGGCGGTTGCATCGGGTCATGGCGTCACCCTTCGGCGATGCGGCGGTTGACGGCCGCGGCGTAGCGCGGGACGCGCCGGGCGGCGGCCGCGAGGTCGACGGGGGCGGCCCGCAGGGCGCGGTTCGCCGCGGTGAACAGGGTGCCGAGTTCGGGGTCGGCGGCGCCGAAGTGCTCCTCGGCGAGGGCGCGGTAGAGCTCCAGGCGGACGGTCAGGTCCTCGTGCGCGGCGTCCATCGCGCGCACCTCCGTGAGGTAGGCGTCGACGTCGGCGGCGGCGGCCAGGGCGCGGTCCTCGATGGCGGCGATCTCGGCGTGCGGGAACGTGGCGCGGGCGACGGCGAGCCGCACTTTCAGCCGGGGTGCGCGGCCGTGCGGCAGCCGGGGCGGGGCCAGGAAGCGGCGGGCCGTCGTGCGTTCGGCGGCCAGCGCCTCGGCCTCGGCCCGCGCGAGCCGCACGACGGCCGCCCGCGCCCGGTCCTCGGTGACGGTGCGCGGGGGGTCGGCGCCGGGCAGCGGCGTCGGGTCGAGGTGCACGTGGTACGGCAGGTCGGCGGGCGGTTCGCCGCCGCAGCCGAGGACGAGGCGCAGGCCGCGGGTGCGGGCGTCGCGGGCGAGCGGGATCAGGAGGTCGGCGAGGAGGCGGCCGGGGTCGGCGGCGCCGTCGACGCCGTCGAGGATGACGAACGGCGGGGGTCTGCGGCGCAGCAGCCGGCGCACCAGGTCCGCGGGTTCCCCGTCGTGGCCGAAGCCGAACCGGTGGGCGAGATAGGCGCCCACCTCCTGCGTGGTCCTGCCGCGGGCGTCGTAGGCGGCGTCGACGGCGCCGAACGGCAGAGCGGTGCCGCGTGGCGCGCCGCCGTCGGGTGCCGGGGCGCGCGAGGTCTCGGTGAGGCGGACCAGCCAGGAGGAGCCGGGCCCGGTCCGGCGTCCGGTGGCGACGAGGGCGACGCCCGCCCAGCCGCCGGTGAGGAGGCGGGCCAGCTCCTGGGTCAGGGCCAGTTGCAGCGGGTCGCCGAGGTCGGCGGCGGGGTCGCCGCGCGAGGGCACCTCGATGCCGACGCCGCGCACGTAGGGGTCGATCCGCCGTCCCAGGTAGGTCTGCATCGTGTCGACCGGGACCATCCAGGCGGCCCTGCCGTTCTCGTCGATGTAGTCGGCGACGACGATGCCGATGACCTGTCCGGCGAACGCGCCGTCGAGGGCCATCACGCCGGCGCCGGAGTAGCCCGGCTGGATCCAGGGCCGCCCGTCGTGCATGCGGTTGAGCAGGCCCCATTCGCCGGCCCGGCCGCCGGACCCGGCGAGTTCGGCGTCGACCCCGATGCCGTAGGGCTCGAAGGTGGGGAAGCCGTAGACCCGTACCTGGCCGCCGGAGATGGGCACCTTCCACAGTTCGGTGAGCCCGGCGTGTTCGACGGGCTCGTCCAGGCGCAGCAGGGCGACGTCGCCGCGCCGGGAGCCGTCCTCGAAGGCCCAGGCGTCCTCGACGACGCGGGCGGTGCGTCGCCACTCGGGTGCGCAGACGGCGCTGCGGACCCGGAGGTACGCCGAGGGGCCCGCCGCCGGGTGGGCCTCGGCCTGCTGGACGACGTGCGCGCAGGTCAGCACGGATCGGTCGTCGAGCAGCACGCCCGCCCCGCAGGGGCCTCCGTGCCGGTCGTCGATCCGTACCCGCCACGGCCTGTCCGGCCGCTGATCCGGCGTCATGTCGCCACGCTAGTACAGGTGTTGACGTCCGAGACAGAAGGCGTCGGGCGGCCGGTCCCGGCACGGGAGCGGTTCGCTCCCGTGCCGGGGCCGGCCGAGGGGTTCGGGTCAGCGGGTGAACACCGCGACCGTGCGGGCGGGCACGGCGAAGGTGCCGGACCCCTTGTCGTACGCGGCGGTCCTGACGACGGGGTCGGAGCCGCCCGCCTGGACCGGGTGCAGGCGGTAGCCCGTGCCCGCGAGGTCCGGCACCGTCTGCCGCTGCGCCTTGGGGGTCGCGTTGAAGACGATGACGAGGTCGCCGAGGCGGGCGGTGACGACGCCGGGGGTCTCGTCCTCGCCGGAGAGCGGGAAGGACAGCTTCCGCTGGACCTCGGCGGCGGTGGACAGGTGGAAGGCGGACTCGCCGGTGCGGATCCGCAGCAGGTCCTGGTACGCGGCGGAGGTCCCGTCGATCGCCGCGCAGTCCGGGACCGGCACGGAGGCCAGCAGGGGTCGGGCGTAGGGCCACTTGGCCCGGTTGTCGGCGGCCGGGGGCAGCCCGCGCCCGAAGCCGTTGCCCGTGCGGCAGTCCCAGTGGACGGCGTTGAACCAGTCGCCGCTGTCGTACGCGTTGCGGTCGAGGGACTTGGAGCGCAGCAGGTCGGTGCCGGCCTGGGAGAGCGCCGGTCCCTGCGCGAGGGCGGCGGTCGCCAGGGCGACGACCTGTATGCGGGAGCGGTCGGCGGTGCCGGTCGGGGCGGGCAGCTTGTAGGTGAGCGCGTCGTAGAGCGATTCGTTGTCGTGGGCGTCGGCGTAGGAGAGGGCGTCGCCGGGGGCCGCCGCGTAGCCGGCGGCTGCGCCGTTGTAGTCGACGTCGGAGCCCTTGACCTGCTTGCCGTCGGTGTCGGTGAACCGGTATCCGGCCAGGTTGCCGCTCAGGCCGACCTTGATGAGGTCCTGGTAGTGCAGGAGGCGGGCCCGCTGTTCGGCCGCGGTGCCGTTGGCCGCGGATGCGTTGGGGTCGGTGTAGAGGCCGCTGGCGAAGCCCTGGACGCCGGGGTCCTCGTCGAACGGGGAGCCGCCGCGCACGGCGTCGCGGGAGCGGTCGTTGAAGGTGGCGATGCCGGTGCCCGCCATGTTCTTCTGCGTGGCCTGCACGAAGCGGGCGTCGTCGGCCACCTCGCCGAAGTTCCAGCCCTCTCCGTAGAGGATGATCTTCTTCCCGTCGACGCCGTCCTTCTGCACGGTCAGGGCGTCGAGGGCGGCGCGCACGGCCAGGATGTTGGCCTTGGGGTGGTGGCCCATCAGGTCGAAGCGGAAGCCGTCGACCTTGTACTCCTTGGCCCAGGTGACGACGGAGTCGACGACGAGTCTGCCCATCATCGTGTTCTCGGGCGCCGTGCCGGAGCAGCAGGTGGAGGTGGCGACGGAGCCGTCGGCGAGGAGCCGCTGGTAGTAGCCGGGCACGATCTTGTCGAGGACGGAGGTCTTGTCCTGGCCGCTGCCGGCGGTGTGGTTGTAGACGACGTCCATGACGACGCGCAGGCCGTCGTCGTTGAGGGACTTCACCATCTGCCGGAACTGGACGGTGCGGGCGGTGCCGTCGGGGTCGGTGGCGTAGGAGCCCTCGGGGACGGTGTAGTGGTAGGGGTCGTAGCCCCAGTTGTAGGCGTCCTCTGCGGCGCTCGCGGCGACGCACTCCTGCTGCCGCTCGCTGTCGGCCGGGTACGCCGCGAGGTCGCAGCCGGGTGCGGCGGGGCGGGACGTGCCCTCGGGGACGGTGGCGATGTCGAAGGCGGGCAGCAGGTGCACGTACGAGGTGCCCGCCGCGGCGAGCTTCCTCAGGTGCCTGGAGCCGTCGCTGTTCCTGTCGGTGAAGGCGAGGTAGGTGCCGCGGTGCTTCTCGGCCGCTGTGCGGTCCTCGACGGAGAAGTCGCGGATGTGGAGTTCCTGGATCTGGGCGTCCTTCATGGCGACGGCCCGGGGTTTGGTCAGGGACGCCCAGCCCTCGGGGGCGAGGGCAGGGTCGTCGAGGTCGGCGACGAGGCTGCGTCCGGAGCCGGCGGTGAGGGCGACGGAGTAGGGGTCGGTGACCTTGTTCACGACGGTCCTGTGCACGCTGGGCGCCCAGACCGTCACGGCGTACCGGTACTCCTCGCCCTTCCAGGCGGCCGCCGGTCCGGTGGCGGACCAGACCCCGCTCGCGTCGTCGCGCCGCATCGCCAGTTTCCTGCCGCCGAGTTCGAGTGCGACGGTGTGCGCGGTCGGCGCCCACACGGACAGGGTGACCCTGCCGTTCCTGAACACCGGCCCCAGCGGGGTCCGTCGGGCCCGGGCGGCGTACAGGTCGTCGAGGACGCCCTGGGTCTGCACGCCGGTGGCGGCGACGAGCGCGCCGTTCGCGAGGCGCTGGGTGAAGACGATCTGTCCGTCGAGCGCCCGGCGCACGCGGTCGCGGTCGCGCGGGTCGACGGTGAACGCCGTGTACTCCTTGAGGTGCGGGTACGCCGTCTTCTGGGCGTCCGTGAGGGTGGCGGGGGTGAGCCGGAGCCAGCGGCCCTCGCTGCTGAGCGCGCCGTCCTCGACGGTGATGCCGCCGTCGCGGGCGTACACGAGCTGGGTGGAGGCGGCGGCCCCGGAGGCGACGGAGCCGGGGACGGCCACGGTGGTGGCGTCGATCCACTGCGCCCGCGCCGCGCCGAGGTCGAGGTCGGGGGCCGACCCGACGGACGGCAGCAGGTAGTCGGTGTCCCCGGAGTTCAGCCACACCTCGTGGCCGTACGTGGTCAGGTCCAGGGAGCGGTCGCCGGGGACGTCCTTCTCGTCGCCCTTGTGGAGGATGTAGCTGAGCGAGGTCGCGCCCTCGGCGAGGGGCACGTCGAAGGTGATGCCGTAGGCGTCCTTACCGGTCGGCGCGAGCGGCTTGGTCCAGTCGGTGCCCTGGGCGGCGCCGGTCCAGGTGTGCAGTCCCCAGCCGGCGTAGTCGCCGTCGGCGCGGTGGACGTGGATGATCGCCCTGGTCGTGTCGGGGGCGGGGTAGACGCCGTCGGGCCGGGTCGTCGACTGCCCGTCCTCGCCGTGCTCGACCCAGACCTCGCCGGTCCTCGCCAGGTCGACGGTGCGTTCGGGTCCGTCGGCGGTGCCGTCCTTGCGGACGGTGTACGTCAGCGAGTTCGCGCCGTCGGGGACCGGCACCCAGGCGAAGGCTCCGTAGGCGTCGCGTCCGGTGAACGCTCCCGTGCTGTCGCCGGACGCGAGGGTCCAGCCGGCGTAGTCGCCGTCGGCGCGCCGGTAGTGCACGACGGCGTGGGCGCGGTCCACGGCGCTCGGTCTCTCGGCCGCGGGGGCCTGTCCGGCCGTCGTCGACGCGAGGGCGTGCGCGGTGCGTCCGCCGCGGTCCACGACCACGGCCTTGTAGCGCAGGGCGGTGCCGGCCGCGACCTTCGCGGAGAGCGCCTGGGTGACCTGGTAGGGGGCGTGGTCGGCGGTGCCGAGCGTCTTCCAGCGGCCGGTTCCGACCTGGGCGGCGAACACGACCCGGGCGCCGGTGGTGGCGCCGGGGTCGGCGGTGACGGTGACCGTGCCGGTGGCGCCGGCCCGCGGGGCCTTCAGGGTGAGCGTGGGCCTGCCGTGGGCGGCGGGCAGTCGGCCGTCGGCGCGCAGCACGGCCGACGCGAGGGCCGGGACCGTGACCTCCACCGTGCCGTTCCGGGCGGTCGCGGTGCCCGAGCCGCCGTACACCTTCGTGAACGTGGCGGACTCGACGGGCAGTTGCACGGTCTTCGGCTCGTCGGCGTTGTTCACGGCGACGACGTACTCGCGGTCGTCGCCGGTCCGCGAGAACGCGTATACGGAGCCCTTCGCGTACAGCTCCTTCTGGACGCCGTCGGCGAGCGCGGGGTTGTTCCTGCGCAGCTTCGACAGGGCGGCGATGTCCCGGTACAGCGGGTGCGCGGGGTCGAAGGCGTCGTCCGCGTGGGTGCGGTCGGTGCCGATCTCGTCGTCGTCGAGGTAGTCGGCGACCTTGGAGGCGAACAGGGTCTGGCGGGCGTCCTTGTCGCCGCCCGCGCCGGTGAAGCCCTGCTCGTCGCCGGAGTAGACGACGGGGTTGCCGCGGGCGAGGAACAGCAGTTCGTTCGCGAGCCGGTCGCGCCGCAGGAGTTCGGTGTCGTCCGCCTTCGGGTTGTCGGTCTTCAGGAAGGAGCCGAAGCGGCCCATGTCGTGGTTGCCGAGGAAGGTGACCTCGTTGTAGGCGTTGGCCTTGTCGGTGGTGTAGCGGTAGTCCTGCGCGAGGACGCCGGCCAGTTCGCTCGCGGCTCCGCCCTGGGAGACGTAGCGGCGCAGGGCGTCCTGGAGGGGGAAGTCGAGGGTGGCGTCGAGGCGGCCCTCGGTGACGTAGGGGGCGGTGACGGCCGGGTCGGCGGAGTAGGTCTCGCCGAAGATGAAGAAGTCGTCGCGGCCGTGGCGCGCGGCGTACGCGTCGAGGGCGGTGGCCCACTGCGTCCAGAACGTCATGTCGACGTTGCGGACGGTGTCGACGCGGAACCCGTCGATGTCGAAGTCCTCGACCCACTTCTCGTAGATCCGCTCCAGGCCGCGGACGACCTCGGGGCGTTCGGTCCACAGGTCGTCGAGGCCGGTGTGGTCGCCGTTCAGTCCGCTCTCGCCGGCGAAGGTGGAGTCCCCGCGGTTGTGGTACATGGTCGGGTCGTTCAGCCAGGACGGTCTTTTGACGTCCTTCTCGGCGGGCGCGGTCGTCGGTGTGTACGCGAACGAGTCCTCGTCGACCGGGCGGCCGGGGTCGGCCGTGTCGTCGAAGGGGCGGCCCTGGGTGTCGAGGTAGGGGTAGGCGCCCTTGCCTCGGTAGGCGTGGGTCTGCTCGGTGTCGGTGAGGACGTCGGCGGTGTGGTTGGTGATGACGTCGAAGTAGACCTTCATGCCCTTGGCGTGCGCCCGGGCGATGAGGGTCTCCAGGTCCTGGTTGGTGCCGAAGTGCGGGTCGACGCGGGTGAAGTCGGTGATCCAGTAGCCGTGGTATCCGGCGCTCGCGCTGTCGCCGCTGCCCTGGACCGGCTTGTTCTTGAAGATCGGCGCCATCCAGATCGCGGTGGTGCCGAGGCCCTTGATGTAGTCGAGCCTGCGGGTCAGGCCCTTGAGGTCGCCGCCCTGGTAGAAGCCCTTGTCGGTGGGGTCGAAGCCGGTCGCGGTGCGGCTTCCGGTCAGTCCGCCCCGGTCGTTGCCGGTGTCTGCGTTGTCGAACCGGTCCGGGAGCACGAAGTAGTACTGCTCGCGCGTCGCGTCGTCGCGGGCGGGCTGCGCGGCCAGCGCGGCGTCGGACGGCGGCCGGGGCGGGGCGGGCGCCGCCGACGCCGTGGTGGCGGTGTGCAGCGCGGTGGCGAGCAGCGCGGTGACGGCCGCGACCGTCACCGCCCTGGTGCGGGACGCGCCGCGCGCGCCGGTTCTTCGGTTCACCTTGTCGGGCCTTTCTGGAACGGTTCCGCGGGTGCGGACGGCCATACGGAGCCGGACCGCCCGGTGCCTGCGGGGAGGCGGGGCACCGGGCGGTCGGTGGAACAGGTGGGGCGGGTGGGATGGCAGGGGTTCAGGTGGTTGGTGTGACGTGCCGCTGCGGTGGGGTCGGCGAGGTCAGTTGCGCCAGGTGTCCGTGAGGGCGACGACGCCGGACGAGGTGACGGTCGCGGTGCGGTTGGCGCCGCTCTCCCAGGTGACGTTGCCCGCGGCGTCCTTGCGCAGGTACTTGTACGCGAAGGAGGTTCCGGCGGGCAGCGGCACGTCGAGCTTCCAGACCGGGTAGGCGCCCGGGTCGAGCTTCAGGGCGTTGCCGGTGTTCCAGTTGCCGAGCTGGTCCTTGTCGCCGGTGACGTAGATGTTCTGGCCCCAGGAGGTGGTGGCCGTGACGTGGAAGGAGGCTCCGGTGGTGGGGTTCGTGGGGGTGCCGCTCCCGCCGCCGCAGGTCCTGGCTCCGGTCTGGACGGCGAGGGCGGTGTTCGGCGCCAGGGTCGCCGTGAACTGGCCGGCGGAGTTCACGGTGACGCCCTTGCCGCTCTGCACGTCGCAGTAGTCGCCCGCGGGCAGGGACGTCTGGAAGGTGCGGGTGAGCGCGGACGACTCGTGGTTGAGGGCGACGTACGCCTTGGCGCCGCGGCCGAACGCGATCTGGTTCGCGCCGTTGTCCCACCAGTCGGTGACGGCCTCGCCGCGGGCGGTGTTGCGCCAGGCGACCATGCCCGCGATCTCCCGCCAGGCGTGCTGGCACTTCCAGCCGTCCGTGTAGCAGGCGCCGACGGCACCGGAGTCGGGCGGGCCCGCGTCCTTGTCGGTCCACTCGTAGCCGGAGTGCACGTCGGGCGAGCCGTACGGCCAGGCCAGCATGAAGACGCCGGCGAGGGTGTAGGTGGCGCCGTCCTTGTAGGTGAGGGTGTCGCCGCCCCGCTCGGTGTCGTGGTTGTCGACGAAGACGCCGGCCCGGCCGGAGGGGAGGTAGCCCCAGGACTCGCCGAAGTTCTTCAGGCTCGCGAGCTTCTCGCCGCTGAAGACGCGCTTGAGGTCGCGCGCGTAGCGGAACTCCTGGACGTCGCCGGTGCCGGTGTACTCGCCCGGCGAGACGGCCTCCCCCGCGCCGTAGATGACCTCCTGCTTCCAGTACGCGTCCGGGTTGGTCAGCCGCGACTTGATGTTCGCGAGGTCGGCGGCCGCCATGTGCTTGGCGGCGTCGATGCGGAAGCCGTCGACGCCGAGGGAGAGCAGGTCGTTCAGGTAGCCGGCGAGGGTGGCGCGGACGTGCTCCTCGCCGGTGTCGAGGTCGGCGAGACCGACCAGCTCGCACTCCTGGACGTTGGTGCGGTCCTGGTAGTTGCTGATCGTCGCCGTGCAGTTGTCCATGTCGGCGGCCGAGTAGACGCCGGGATAGGCGTACTTGGTGTACGAGGTCCCGCCGGTGCCGGTGCCCGAGCCCGCGGCCATGTGGTTGATGACGGAGTCGGCGACGACCTTCACGCCCGCCGCGTGGCAGGTGTCGATCATGTTCTTGAAGGCGGTCCGGTCGCCGAGCCGGCCCGCGATTCTGTAGCTGACGGGCTGGTACGAGGTCCACCACTGGGAGCCCTGGATGTGCTCCTGCGGCGGGGAGACCTGGACGTAGCCGTACCCGGCGGGGCCGAGGGTGTTCGTGCACTCCTTCGCCACGGAGGCGAAGTTCCACTCGAACAGCACGGCGGTGACGTCCTTCGTGCCGGGTGCTGCGGCCTGTGCGGGGGCCGGTGCCGTGACGGCGGCAGCGGCTCCCGCCAGCACGGCGAGTGCGGCAGCCACGGACTTTCTGGCCATGGTTCCTCCTGTTCGGAAGGGCAACGCGCCATGCCCGTACGCCTGTCGGGGGGATCGGTTGAATCTTGCTGCAAGTGATTGCGGGGCGACCGTATGAGGGACCGTCAGCACGGTCAACCCTTTGGACAGAGCGTTCTCAACTCGCTGGGGAAAACCGCGGATTCTCCCTGCAAGGACTTACGCAAATATTCCAGCGGTGTTACGTTCGACCACGCTTCCGGTCCGGCGCCGGGGGCCCGGCCGCGCCGGGCCCCACGCGCCCGGCGTCCGGACCGGCGGCACCCGGCACCTCCGGTCAGGCGGTGCGGCGCGCGCGCTGCGCGGTCGACCCGCGCACGACCAGCTCGGGCTGGAACACGAACTCCGTGCGCTGTACGGGCGTTCCGCCGATCTCCTCCAGGAGGGCGCCGACCGCCGCCGTGGCCATGGCCTGCACGGGCTGGCGCACGGTGGTCAGGGGCGGGTCGGTGAACGGGATCAGCGGCGAGTCGTCGAAGCCGGTGACGGAGACGTCGCGCGGCACGTCGAGACCGCGTTCGCGCACGGCCCTGATGACGCCGAGCGCCATGGGGTCGCTGCCGCAGACGATGCCGGTGCAGCCGAGGTCGAGCAGGGCGCCGCCGG
Source organism: Streptomyces sp. NPDC088785 (assembly GCF_044750685.1). Classification (NCBI taxonomy): domain Bacteria; kingdom Bacillati; phylum Actinomycetota; class Actinomycetes; order Kitasatosporales; family Streptomycetaceae; genus Streptomyces; species Streptomyces sp. NPDC088785. The sequence continues at coordinate 1,578 of NZ_JBIVKH010000017.1, read as the reverse complement.
CCGCGTGGCCGCCCTCGACGGTGAACAGGGTGCGCTGGACCAGCTGTTCGGCCTCCTCGCGCGGCCGGCCGAGCATCGCGTGCAGGGCGGCGACGAATCCCTCGGCCTTGCGCCGGGAGGGCACGAACCGGGTCGGGCCGATGGCCAGGCCGATGCGTTCGTGCCCGAGGTCGACGAGGTGGCGGACGGCCATCCGGGCCGCCGAGCGGTCGTCGGGCGACACGAACGGCGCGTCGATGTGCTCGTTGAAGCCGTTGATGAGGACGTAGGGCACCTTGCGCTCGGTGAGCCGCAGGTAGCGTGCCGCGTCCGCCGTGGTGTCGGCGTGCAGCCCGGACAGGAACACGATGCCGTTGACGCCGCGTTCCTCCAGCTGCTCGACGAGTTCGTCCTCGGTGGCGCCGCCCGGCATCTGCGTGCAGAGCACGGGCGTGTAGCCGTACCCGGCCAGCACCTGCTCGATGACCTGTGCGAACGCCGGGAAGATCGGGTTGGTCAGCTCGGGGATGACCAGCCCGATGAGTCCGGCGCTGCGCCGGCGCAGGCGCACCGGCCGCTCGTAGCCGAGGACGTCGAGCGCGGCGAGCACCTTCTGCCGGGTGGCCGCCGCGACGCCGGGTCTGCCGTTGAGGACCCTGCTGACCGTGGCCTCGCTGACCTGTGCCTGCGTCGCGACGTCGTGGAGCCGCAGGGTGCCGCCGCTCTCGGCGGCACCCTGCGGCGGGGAGAGCGTCACACGGTCCACCAGACGGTGCAGTCGGCGGGCAGGTCGACCACGCCGTCCGCGACCTCGACCGCACGCGACGCCAGCAGCACCGCCCCCGGTGCCGGGAGCCGCACCGCATCACCGGTGGTGTTCACCGTGCACACGAAGCCCGGCCGCTCGAAGACCAGCACCCCCGCCGGCACATCCTCCCGCCACACGACACGGTCCCCCGCCCCCAGACCGTCCTGGGCACGGCGCACCGCCAGCGCCGAGCGGTACAGCTCCAGCGTCGAGCCCTCCCGACCGGTCTGCGCCTCCACACTCAACTCCCCCCAACCGTCGGGCTGCGGAAGCCAGCTGCCGCCCTCACCGAACCCGTACGACGCTCCCCCGCGCGTCCACGGGATCGGCACCCGGCACCCGTCACGGAACCCGTCCTGGCCCTGCGCCCGGAAGAACGACGGATCCTGACGCACCTCGTCGGGAAGATCCGTCACGTCCGGCAGCCCCAACTCCTCACCCTGATACAGATACGCCGACCCCGGCAGCGCCAGCATCAACAACGTCGCCGCCCGCGCCCGCCGCAACCCCACCTCCCGGTCCCCGGCCGTCCGGATCTGCGTGCCCAGACCCGGCGGATTCGCATACCGCGTCGCATGCCGCGTCACATCATGGTTCGACAGCACCCACGTCGCCGGCGCCCCCACCGGACGCATCGCGTCCAACGACGAGTCGATGATCCTCCGGAGTTCGGTCGCCTCCCACGGAGCGCTGAGGTACTGGAAGTTGAAGGCCTGGTGCAGTTCGTCGGGCCGCACGTAGTTCGCCGTGCGCTCGACGGTGGGTGTCCATGCCTCCGCGACGAAGATCCG
>NZ_JBIVKH010000016.1:0-164357 GCF_044750685.1 Streptomyces sp. NPDC088785 | reverse complement strand
GGCCCGCCGACGGCGTGAAGTTGACGTAGGCGCAGCCGGCGCGCAGGGCCGCCGCCGCGTACAGGGAGCTGGGCGGCAGGGCGTCGCCGGTGGGGACGGGTTCGGTGGAGGCGACGTTGATCACGACCGCGCCGGCGAGGTGCTGGTCCCGGACGAAGGCAACGATGTCGGCGGCGAACGCGTCGATCAGTTCGTCCTGCGAGCGGGTGTCGTCGTGGCCGGTCAGCGGTCCGCCGGGCTTGATCTCCCGGTCTGCCGCGGCGAGTTCGGCGTGGACGGCGGCGGGCAGCCCGTGCGGCAGGACGCCGCCTTCGGCGAGGTGCTCGGCGCGTTTGGGAAGGGGGCAGTCGACGGTGTCGTGGCCGCCGAAGACGAGGGAGGACAGCGGCGGCAGGCCGCAGGAGAGGAAGGGGGTGGTCTCGGTGACCATGCCGGTCGGCGGGTGGAGTCCGGCGGCGACGGCGGCGCAGCCCGCGATCGCGGTCGTGGCGACCGACCCGCGTGCTCCGATCAGCCAGACACCGAGGCGGGAGGAGGAGAGGGGCGTGGTGGTGGAAAGGGGGGTGGGGAGCGGGGTGGGGAGGAACGGTTCGGCGGACATGGGCAGCCTCCTTGTCGTATGCGAACCGGGGGTGGCGCGAGAGCCGGGGGTCGTGCACCGGGCGGGGGCCGGCGAAGCCGGAGCGTGCCGGGTCGCGCGCCCGGCGGGAGGCCGGGCGGGGCGGCGGGCGGAGGTCCGGCGTCCTCCGCCCGCCGCCGTTCGGGGTGCCCTAGTCGGGCAGTTCCTTGAGCTGGATGTCGCGGAAGGAGACCTGGTCGTCGGCGCCGTGGTTCTGGATGCCGATGTAGCCGTCGGTCAGGCTCCGCTCGGGGTCCTTGTTGGTGAAGTCGTTGATCTTGACTCCGTTGAGGAACACCTGGAGGCGTTCGCCCCGGACCTTGATCTCGTAGGAGTTCCACTGGCCGGGCGGGCGCAGCACCGCGTCACGGGCCTTGGTGTTCGCGGCCTTGAAGGTGTAGACCGAGCCGGTGGTGCGGTCGGGTGCGTCGGTGGCGTCGATCTGGATCTCGTAGCCCTTGTTCACCGCGGACCAGGGGTCGTCGGAGGCGGGGAAGCCGACGAAGACGCCGGAGTTGTCGTCGCCGCGCATCTTCCAGTCGAGCTTGAGCGAGTACGACGTGAGCTCCTTGGCCTGGTACCAGAGCAGGCCCATGCCGCCCTCGGACTCCAGGGTGCCGTCCTTGACGTCGAACCTGCCGGGGCCGGCCTGCTTCCAGCCGTCCAGGGACTGGCCGTTGAAGAGCGGCCGGTAGTCCTTGTCGGGCTTGCAGTCCGCCTTCGCCTGGCCGGTGGCGTACTTCAGGCCGCCGAGCAGATGGGTGCGGAAGGCGCCGTCGGCGTAGGACTCCTTGGTGTGGCCGAGGCCGGTGTAGAAGGAGCGGCCGCCGCCGTAGCTCTGGCACCAGGCGATCGGGTGGTCGCCCTTCATGGTGCCGCCCGAGTAGGTGGTCTCGTCGAGGGTGGCCAGGACGTGGACCTTGTCGCGCGGGTTGGTGCGGTAGTTGTACAGCTCGTCGGTGCGCTCCCAGGCGCCGTCGAGGTGGGCCGTGGCCGGGTTGGTCCTGTCCTCGACGCGCACGGTGGCCTTCTGGATGGCCGGGTGCGAGTCGAAGTAGGCGCCGACGAGGCCGCCGTAGTAGGACCAGTCGTACTCGGTGTCGGCGGCGGCGTGGACGCCCATGTAGCCGCCGCCCTTGGCGATGTACTCCTCGAAGGCCTTCTGCTGGGCGTCGTCGAGGACGTCACCGGTGGTGGACAGGAAGACGACCGCGTCGTAGCGGGCGAGGTTGTTGGTGGTGAACTGGGCGGCGGACTCGGTGGCGTCGACGGTGATGTCGCTGGTCGCGCCGAGTTCCTTCAGCGCGGTGATGCCCTCGCCGATCGCGTCGTGGCGGAAGCCGGCCGTTTTGGAGAAGACGAGGACCCGCTTGGCTCCCTTGACGGGGGCGTCGGCGGTGATCTCGAAGTCGTCGACGTCGTAGAGCGCGCCGTCGCCGCCCTTGAAGACGAGGTACAGGTCGGTGGTCTTCTTCGGGACGTTCTTCAGCGGGACGTCGACGTTCTGGAAGGTGTCCCAGCTGCCGGTGACGGGGACCGTCGTGGAGCCCAGCAGGGTGCCGGTCGGCGAGCCGGTGCGCACCTCGAGGAAGCCGCCCGAGCCGGCGGAGGAGACCCGCGCGGTGAGCTTCTTGGCCCCGGTGAGGTTGTAGGGGGTGAAGGAGATCCAGTCGCCGTCGTTGATGTCGCCGACCGTCTTGCCGCCGTTGGCGGAGGTCTTGCTCTGCTGTGTGGTGCCCTGCTGCTTGGTGTAGTGCTCGGCCTGGCGGTGGCGCGGCTGGAGCTGGACCTGGTCGTGGCTGGTCAGCGCGGTCTGGCCGCCGCCTCCTCCGTCGGTGTACTCGGCGTCGAGCACGCCGTAGATGTTGGCGTTGGGGTCGTGCTCGGAGTCGGCGGGCACGGAGATGGTGCCCTCGCAGCCCTTGACCGAGGTCAGCTCGTGGGCGTGGTTGTCGTGGCCGAGGAGGTAGCGCACGGTGACCTTGGAGCAGTCGATCGTGCCGTCCTCCGCGTCGCTGACGGCGACCTTGAACGGGATCTTGTCGCCGAACTTGAACAGCGAGCCGTTCGCCGGGGACTGGAACGCGACGGAGGGGGCGGTGTTGCCGACGACCACCCGGACGTTGGCCGAGCCGGTGCGGCCGGTGCCGTCGTCGCCCGTGACCGTCACCGTGTAGGTGCCGTCCTTGCGGTACGTGTGGCTCGGGTTGGCGCCGGTTCCCTTGGTGCCGTCGCCGAAGTCCCAGCTGTAGGTGATGGGGTCGTCGTCGGCGTCGGTGCCGGTCGCGGTGAACGTGGTGCGCAGCGGCGACTGTCCGGACGTCCTGCTGGCCTTGGCCTCGACGATCGGCGAGTGTCCGCCGGTGGCGTTCTCGATGCGGTACAGCGCCGAGTGCTCGTCGCCGCCGAACCAGGAGAGGCCGTAGTCGAGGACGTAGAGCGCGCCGTCGGGGCCGAAGGCGCTGTCCATGACCTGGGTGCCGGTCCACGGGAAGTCGTTGATCTTCGAGACCTTGCCGTCGCCGTCCTGCTCGATCCGCTTGATCCACTGGCGGCCGAACTCGGTGGCGAAGAAGTCCCCGTCGTACTCCTCGGGGAACTTCACCGGGGAGTCCAGGTCCGCGTCGTAGCGGTAGACGGGTCCGGCCATCGGCGACTCGGAGCCGGAGCCGAACTCGGGGACGCTGCCGCCGTCGTACGGGATCCAGGCGGGCTGGGCCGCGGGCAGGTCGGTGATGCCGGTGTTGTTCGGCGAGGTGTTCTTCGGTGCGGCGCAGTCGAAGGCGGCGCCGGAGGCCTTGGTGGCGAAGTCGTAGTCGACGTAGGCGTCGTTGGCGCCGGTGCAGTACGGCCAGCCGAAGTTGCCCGCCTTGGTGACCTTGGCGAACTCGACCTGGCCGGCCGGTCCGCGCTTGGGGTCCGCCGCGCCCGCGTCGGGGCCGTAGTCGCCGACGTAGACGGTGCCGGTGGGCTTGTCGACGCTGATGCGGAACGGGTTGCGGAAGCCCATCGCGTAGATCTCGGGGCGGGTCTTGTCGGTGCCCGGCGCGAAGAGGTTGCCCTCGGGGATGTCGTAGGTGCCGTCCGCCTTCACCTTGATGCGGAGGACCTTGCCGCGCAGGTCGTTGGTGTTGCCGGCGCTGCGCTGCGCGTCGAAGGCGGGGTTGCGGTCGGCGCGCTCGTCGATCGGGGTGTAGCCGTCGGAGGCGAAGGGGTTGGTGTCGTCGCCGGTCGACAGGTACAGGTTGCCGTCGGCGTCGAAGTCGATGTCGCCGCCCACGTGACAGCAGGTGCCGCGCGAGGTCTTGACCTCCAGGATGTTCTTCTCGCTGGCCTGGTCGAGGGTGCCGTCGTCCTTGAGGACGAAGCGGGCCAGCCGGTTGACGCCGTCGAACTTGGCGAAGTCGGCGGCCGTGCCGTTCTCGGGGGCGTCCCCGGTGGGGGTGTCGAGCGGCGGCGCGTAGTAGAGGTAGATGAACCGGTTGTCCTCGAAGCCCGGGTCGACGCCGACGCCCTGAAGGCCCTCCTCGTCGTGGCTGTACACGTCGAGCTTGCCGGCGACGGAGGTGCTGCCGCCCTCGTCGGTCAGGCGCAGGGTGCCGTCGCGGGAGGTGTGCAGGACGCTGCGGTCCGGGAGCACGGCGAGCGACATGGGCTCGCCGGTCTCGTCGGCGCCCTTGGCGAGGGTGACCTGCTGGAAGTCCGAGGCCGCGGCGGGCTCGTCGGGGTGGTCCGGGTGGGCGCTGGCCGTGCCCGGCACGGACAGGGCGAGCGACGAGCCGATCAGTACCGACCCGGTGAGCAGGGCGAGGCTGGTGCGGAGCCTGGAGCGCCGGGTGGGCCCGTTGCGGGTTCTGTTGCGGGTGCGGGTTCTGTTGCTGTGCACGAAGGTCCCTCCGGGAACGGGGTGGGCCGTGTGGGATGGGTGCGTAGACGTGCGGTGCTGGCGCCGGGGTGCGCCGTCACCCCGGAAGGTTCATCTAGGCCATGTACACGGCAGGAAGTTAGCCGCGTTTGTCTTGCGCCGATAGACCTTGCGCGCGAGTTCGTTGAGCTTTCTCCTGCGTCTGGACAAAGCAGGTTTCGGGCAGGGTTCGGCGACTGCGCGCCCCTGGTGGCCGGGCGCGCAGTCCCCCGTGGCCCCGGTGGGCCGCTAGTTGCCGAACGCCGCGTCGAAGGACGCGGTCGGCGGCTCGAAGTCGAGCCGCTTCAGGAAGGCGAGCGCCTCCGGGGCGCCCTGGAGGCGGTCCATGCCCGCGTCCTCCCACTCCACGGAGACCGGGCCCGCGTAGTCGATCGAGCGGAGCATCCGGAAGACGTCCTCCCAGGGCACGTCGCCGTGTCCGGCCGAGACGAAGTCCCAGCCGCGGCGCGGGTCACCCCACGGCAGGTGGGAGCCGAGGCGGCCGTTGCGGCCGTCGAGCCGCCGGCGGGCCTCCTTGCAGTCGACGTGATAGATCCGGTCCCGGAAGTCCCACAGGAAGCCGACCGGGTCGAGGTCCTGCCACACGAAGTGCGACGGGTCGAAGTTGAGGCCGAACGCCGAGCGGTGGTCGACGGCCTCCAGCGCCTTGTGCGTGGTCCAGTAGTCGTAGGCGATCTCGCTGGGGTGGACCTCGTGGGCGAAGCGGACCCCTTCGGTGTCGAAGACGTCCAGGATCGGGTTCCAGCGGGTCGCGAAGTCCTCGTAGCCGCGTTCGATCATCGCCTCGGGCGCGGGCGGGAACATGGCGACCAGGTGCCAGATCGACGAGCCGGTGAAGCCGATGACGGTGTCGACGCCGAAGGCCGCCGCCGCGCGGGCGGTGTCCTGGATCTCGGCGGCGGCGCGCTGCCGGACACCCTCGGCGTCGCCGTCGCCCCAGATGCGGGCGGGCAGGATCGCCTGATGGCGTTCGTCGATGATGGCGTCGCAGACGGCCTGCCCGACGAGGTGGTTGGAGATCGCCCAGCAGCTGAGGCCGTACTTGTCGAGCAGCGCGCGGCGGCTGTCCAGGTATCCGGGGTCCGCGAGCGCCTTGTCGACCTCGAAGTGATCGCCCCAGCAGGCGAGTTCGAGGCCGTCGTAGCCGTAGTCGCGGGCCAGGCGGCAGACCTCCTCCAGGGGCAGGTCCGCCCACTGGCCGGTGAAGAGTGTGAACTGGCGTGGCACGGAGGGGCCTCCTCAGACGGGTACGGGGGTGTAGACCGAGTTCTTCGCCGCGCTCTCCTCGACGGCGGCCAGCACGCGCTGCACCTGCAACCCCTCGGCGAACGACGGGGCGGGCCGGGTCCCGTCGGCGATGGCCCGCACCAGGTCGTGGGCCTGGTGCACGAAGGTGTGTTCGTAGCCGAGGCCGTGGCCCGGCGGCCACCACGCCTCCAGGTAGGGGTGCTCGGGCTCGGTGACGAGGATGCGGCGGAAGCCCGCGCTGACGCCGGGCTCGGTCTGGTCGTGGAAGAAGAGCTCGTTGAGGCGCTCCAGGTCGAAGGCGAGCGAGCCGCGCTCACCGTTGAGTTCGACCGTGAGGGCGTTCTTGCGGCCGGTGGCGAAGCGGGTGGCCTCGAAGGAGGCGAGGGCGCCGGAGGCGAAGCGGCCGGTGAAGAGCGCCGCGTCGTCGACGGTGACCTGGCCGAGGCCCGGCTCCCCGCCCCCGGGGCCGCCGGCCGCCGAGAGGCCGGAGGTGGCCCCCGTCGGCAGGGGGCGTTCGCGGACGAACGTCTCGGTGAGCGCCGACACCCCGGCGACCGGCTCGCCGGCGAGGAACTGGGCGAGGTCGACGGCGTGCGCGCCCAGGTCGCCGAGGGCGCCGGAGCCCGCGTACGGCTTCTGGAGCCGCCACGTCAGCGGGAACGAGGGATCGACGAGCCAGTCCTGGAGATAGCTGACGCGCACGTGCCGCAGGGTGCCGACGCGTCCCTCCGCGACCATGCGGCGGGCCAGGGCGATGGCCGGGACGCGCCGGTAGTTGAACCCGACCATCGCCACCTGCCCGCGGCGGGCCGCCTTCTCGGCGGCCTCCGTCATCGCCTGCGCCTCCTCGACGGAGTTGGCGAGCGGCTTCTCGCACAGCACGTGCTTGCCCGCTTCGAGGGCGGCGATGGCGATCTCGGCATGGCTGTCGCCGGGTGTGCACACGTCGACGAGGTCGACGTCGTCGCGCTCGATCAGCGCCCGCCAGTCCGTCTCCGCCGCGGCCCAGCCGAGCCGGTCGGCCGCGGTGCGCACGGCCTGTCCGTCCCGGCCGCAGACCGCGGCGAGGCGCGGGGTGAGCGGCAGGTCGAAGACGCGGCCCGCGGTCCGCCACCCCTGGGAATGGGCGGCGCCCATGAACGCGTAGCCGACCATGCCGACGCCGAGGACGGGCTTCGGGTCACCGGGCACCGCCCGCTTCACCTCCGCGTCGTTGTCACCGCCCGGCTCACGGGCCGTCGTACCGGTGCTGCTTCCTGCCATGCCGAAGTCCTCCTCGTCCACGCCGGGTTCGCCTGATGCGCCGTGCCCGCGGTCCGCATCACTTGAAGCCGGTGGACATGTACTTGTCGATGTTCGACGCGTCGACGACGGCCGAGAACAGGGTCACGTGGGCCGGGATCTCGAACTCGGCCATGCCGCCGATGCCCTTGCCCTGGCCGAGGGCGCGGGCGAGGTCGATGGCGGACGCGGCCATGGTGGGCGGGTAGAGGACGGTCGCCTTCAGCACGCCGCGGCCGCTCTTGATCGCCTCGAACGCGGAGAGGGCACCGGCGCCGCCGACCATCAGGAAGTCGTCGCGGCCGGCCTGCTCGATGGCGCGCAGCGCGCCGACGCCCTGGTCGTCGTCGTGGTTCCACAGCGCGTCGAAGTTCTTCTGCGCCTGGAGGAGCTGGGACATCTTGGCCTGTCCCGACTCGACGGTGAAGTCGGCGGCCTGGCGGGCCACCTTCTTGATGTTCGGGAAGTTCTTCAGGGCGTCGTCGAAGCCCTGGCTGCGCTGCTTGGTCAGTTCGAGGTTGTCGAGCCCGGCGAGCTCGACGACCTTGGCGTTCTTCTTGTCCTTGAGCTTCTCGCCGATGTAGTTGCCGGCGGACAGGCCCATGCCGTAGTTGTCGCCGCCGATCCAGCAGCGGTACGCCTGCGGGGTGTCGAAGATCCGGTCGAGGTTGACGACCGGGATGCCGGCGCGCATCGCCTTCAGGCCGACCTGGGTCAGCGCCTTGCCGTCGGCGGGCAGGACGACGAGGACGTCGACCTTCTTGTTGATGAGGGTCTCGACCTGGCCGATCTGGGCGGCCGTGTCGTTGGAGCCCTCGGTCGCCTCCAGCGTGACGTCGGAGTACTTCTTCGCCCGCTCCTTGGCGTTGTCGTTGATCGCGTTGAGCCAGCCGTGGTCGGCCTGCGGGCCCGCGAAGCCGATGGTGACCTGCTTGCCCGGCTTGCTGTCCGCGACCGGCTGGTCCGCGGGCCTGCTGTCGCCGTCGCTCTTGTCGCTCGGCTCGTTGCTGGTGCAGGCCGTGAGCAGCCCGCCCGCGGTGACCGCGGCGGCCGCGCCGAACAGGAGGCTTCTGCGGCTCGACACGCTTGTCGGCTCTGGCATGGCGTCGTCCCTTCCCGGACTCATGAAGTGGTGTTGGCCGTACGTCGCTGGAGCAGGACCGCGGCGACGATGATCGCGCCCTTGGCGATCTGCTGCGTGGCCGTCTCCAGGTTGTTCAGCGCGAAGATGTTCTGGATCGTGATGAAGATCAGGACGCCGAGGACGGAGCCGACGATGCTGCCGCGGCCTCCGGTGAGCAGGGTGCCGCCGATGATGGCGGCGGCGATGGCGTCGAGTTCGTACAGGTTTCCGTTGGTGTTCTGGCCCGATCCGGCGAGGACGAGGAGCAGGAACGCGGCGATGCCGCAGCACAGGCCGGACAGCAGGTACAGGTAGAGACGCTGGCGGCGGACGTCGATGCCGGCGAGCCGGGCGGCTTCCGGGTTGCCGCCGACGGCGACGGAGCGGCGGCCGAACGTGGTGCGGTTCAGCACGAGCCAGCCGACGACGGTGACGGCGGCGAAGACGAGGACCAGCGGCGGGATGCCGAGGATGTAGGAGTCGCGCTCGCCGAGTTTCAGCACGCCGTCGACGGTGATCATCTGGGTCTTGCCGTCGGTGATCTGGAGGGCGAGGCCGCGGCCCGACGCCAGCATCGCCAGGGTGGCGATGAAGGGGACGATGTTGCCGTAGGCGATGAGGACGCCGTTCACCAGGCCGCAGCCGACGCCGACGAGGAGCGCCGTGAGGAGGATGCCGACGAAGCCGTACTCCTGGGTGGCGACGGTGGACGCCCACACGCTGGCGAGCGCGACGATCGCGCCGACGGAGAGGTCGATGCCGCCGGAGATGATCACGAAGGTCATGCCGACGGTGACGACGCCGATGACGGAGGCCTGGGTCAGGATCAGCTGGACGTTGTCACCGTCGAGGAAACTGTCGGGCTGGGTGATGCCGCCGATGACGATGAGGGCGACGAGGACGCCGAGCAGGGACAGGGTGCGGACGTCGAGCCGGAGCGCGGCCAGGGGCGTCCGGGGGCGTTCCTTGGGCTTCGCGGCGCGTTCGGGCTCCGCCGGTCGGGTGGGTGAGGCGGGCTGCGTCATGGCGCCGGGTCCCTTCGTGTCGGGTGCGCGTGGTGCCTGTCGGAGTGCGGTCGGTACGGGTACGTGGTCGGTGGCGCGGTCCCCCGCGTCGCCGTCGGGGCGGTCCGCTCGGCGGGTCACGGGGTCGGGGTCCCTTCCATCACCAGGTCCAGGACGCGGTGCTCGGTCAGGTCGCGGGCCGGCGCCTCGTGGACCACCGTGCCTTCGCGCAGCACCAGGACGCGGTCGGCCAGGCCCAGGACCTCGGGGACCTCGCTGGAGACGAGGAGGACGGCGAGGCCCTCGTCGGCGAGACGGCGGATCACGGCGTAGAGCTCGGCGCGGGCGCCGACGTCGACGCCGCGGGTGGGCTCGTCGAGGAGGAGGACCTTGCAGCCGCGCAGCAGCCAGCGGGCGAGGACGGCCTTCTGCTGGTTGCCGCCGGAGAGGGTGCGGACGGGGACCGAGGGGTTGTCCGGGCGCAGGTGGAGCTCCCGGGTGGCCTTCAGGGCGGCCGCCCGCTCGCCGCGCCGGTCGAGCCAGCCGACGCGGGCGAAGCGGGACATGGAGGAGACGGAGACGTTGCGGGTCACCGACTCCAGCATCAGCAGGGCCTGCGCCTTGCGTTCCTCGGGGGCGAGTCCGAGGCCCGCGCGCACCGCCGCACGCACACTGCCGATCCGCAACTCCCGCTTCTCCACGGTGACCTGACCGGTCGTCGGTTTGCGGGCGCCGTAGATGGTCTCCAGGATCTCGGAGCGGCCGGAGCCGACCAGACCGGCCAGGCCGACGATCTCGCCGGGGCGCAGGTCGAGGTCGAGCGGGGCGAACTCGCCGTCGCGGGAGAGGTTCCGGGCGCTCAGCACCGGCTCGGCGGTGGCGGGTGCGGCCGGGCGCTCCGGGAAGACGTACTCCACGGTGCGGCCGGTCATCAGGGCGACCACGTCGCGGGTCGGGGTGTCCTTCGCGGGGAGTCCGTCGGCGACCGCGCGGCCGTCCTTGAGGACGGTGACCCGGTCGCCGATGCGGCGGATCTCCTCCAGGCGGTGCGAGATGTAGACGACGGCGACGCCGTCCGCGGTGAGGTTGGCGACGATGCGGAAGAGGTTGTCGACCTCGTCGGGGTCGAGCGCGGCCGACGGCTCGTCCATGACGATCAGGCGGACGTCGTGGGAGAGCGCGCGGGCCATGGAGACGATCTGCTGCCCGGCGGCCGGCAGGTCACCGACGAGCGTGTTCGGGTCGATCTCGCCGTGCCCGAGCCGCTTCAGCAGCGCGGCGGTCGAGGACGTCGCGTCGCGGCGGCGGACGACGAATCCGGCGGCCGTCGGCTCGTGGCCGAGGTGGACGTTCTCCGCCACCGACAGGTGCTGCACCAGGTCCAGCTCCTGGTAGATGGTGGCGATGCCGAGCCGCATCGCGGCGATCGGGGAGCGCAGCGTGACCGGTTCCCCGCGCCAGGTGATGGCTCCCTCGTCGGGCTGGTGGGCGCCGGCGAGGATCTTGATGAGGGTGGACTTGCCCGCGCCGTTCTGGCCGAGCAGGCAGTGGACCTCGCCCGCCCGGACCTCCAGGTCCACGCCGTCGAGGGCGCGGACTCCGGGGAACGACTTGGTGATGCCGGACATGGTGAGCAGCGGCGGTTCTGATGCCGGTGGTTCCTGTGGTGCCTGAGGTGCCGATGGTGCCGTGGGTGCCATGGCGGTTCCCTTATGAACGGGTGCGGGCCGGGTTCAGGGCAGAGCAGAGCGGAACAGGGTGCGGCGGAGCGGCGTGCGACGAGCGGAGTGCGCGGGCCGGAGTGCGGCGCGCGAGGTGCGGCGAGCGACGTGCGGCGAGCCGAGGAGCTGCGTGCGACGAGCGAGGTGCGGCAGGGCAGGGCGGAGCTGAGCGCTGTACTGGGGTGCCGGTCCCGCGGGGGGTTGCTACGCGGGCGAGAACAGGTGGTCGCTGATCAGACGGGCGCCGCCGATCACTCCGGCGGTGGGGCCCAACTCCCCCAGGACGATGGGGAGGTTGCCGGTGGCCAGCGGGAGTGACTGGCGGTAGACCTGGGTGCGCAGGGCGGCGAGGAGCGTGTGGCCGAGGCCGGTGACACCGCCGCCGATGACGACCAGGCCGGGGTTGAAGAAGCTGACGAGTGAGGCGATGACCTGGCCGGTGCGGTTGCCGCCCTCGCGGATCAGGTCGAGGGAGGTGCCGTCACCGGTGGCCGCCGCCACCGCGACGTCGGCCGCGCTGAGCCGGCCCGACGCGTCGAGCCGGGTGGCCAGTTCGGGCGAGCGGCCGTCCCGGGCGGCCTCCTCGGCGTCGCGGGCGAGTGCCGCGCCGCTGAAGTAGGCCTCCAGGCAGCCCCTGTTGCCGCAGGCGCACTGGCGGCCGTCGGGCTCGACCTGGATGTGCCCGATGTCGCCCGCGGAGCCGGTCGTGCCGCGGTAGACCTCGCCGCCGACGACGATGCCGCAGCCGATACCGGTGCCGATCTTGACGCAGAGGAAGTCGCGGGCGGTGCGGGCGACGCCCGCGTGCTGCTCGCCCATCGCCATCAGGTTCACGTCGTTGTCGACCATCACCGGGCAGCCCAGGTCCTGGCTGAGCGCCTCGCGGACCGGGAAGCCGTCCCAGCCGGGCATGATCGGCGGGGCGACCGGGACGCCCTCGGGGAAGCGGACCGGACCGGGCACGCCGATGCCCGCTCCGTCGAACCCCTCGGCCAGTCCGGAGGCCCGCAACTTGGCTGCCATGGCCAGGACTTGCTCGAAGACCGCGACCGGGCCCTCTCGTACGTCCATGGGCTGGTTGATGTGTCCGAGCACCTCCAGCTCGGCGTTGGTGACCGCGACGTCGACCGAAGTCGCGCCGATGTCGACGCCGAGGAAGCGGAGTTCGGGGGCGAGCCGGATGTTGTGGGAGCGGCGGCCGCCGCGGGACGCGGCCAGTCCGTCGGCGACCACGAGTCCGGTCTCCAGGAGCCGGTCCACCTCGACGGCCAGCTTCGACCGCGAGAGGTCGACCTGATCGCCGAGCTGGGCACGGGAGTTGGGCCCACCGTCGCGCAGCAGCCGCAGCAGCCGCGCCTGGTGCGCGTTCGCGGGCCGAGCCGTCATGCGTCTCACATGCCCCTCCCCGACTCTTCGGGCTCCGTCGGACCGTCGCTCGTGTCCGCCGGTGGTGCCCGGCAGCTCCGTCCGGCTTTCGATGGGGAACGTAGCAGTGGCTGCCGGGGGTGGGAAGAAGTTGCACAGGAATTACCCCCGACTTCTTCCCGTCACAGGACAAAGCCCGGTCCCGGGCGTCGCCCGCCGTGCGGCCCGTAGGCTGTTCGCCGCCACGCCACGGCACGTCGGAGGGGGTCCGGGGATGACACCGGAGGCGGCATCGCCGCAGCACACGGACATATCGGCCGCGCGGGGACCCGGGGTCCTCCAGCCGGTCACGACACTGGAGTTGTTCTTCGATCTGGTCTTCGTCTACACGCTGACCCAGCTCACCGTCGTCATCGCCCACGATCTCTCCTGGGCGACCGCGGGCCGGGTCACCGTGCTCTTCGCCGTGCTGTACTGGATGTACTCGGCGTACGCGTATCTCACCAACCAGGTGCCGCCGGACCGTCCGTCGCGGCGGCTGCTGATGCTGTTCGGGATGGGCGCGTTCCTGGTCTGCGCGCTGTCCATCCCGCATGTCTTCGACCCGGACTCGAACGCGGGCGTCGTCTTCGGGCTCGGGTTCCTGCTGGTCGTCGGGGTGCACAGCGTGCTGTACACGCGCAGTCACGGCGGCGACGTCGTCTGGTACGCGGTGCCCAACTCGCTGGCCGCGCTGGCCGTCACCGGGGCGGGGCTGTGCTCGGGGCCGGTCGCCGACGGGCTGTGGGTGCTGGCGGTCGTGGTGCAGTTCCTGACGCCGCGGTTCGCCGAGTACGGGCCGGCGCGGCGCAGTGGGCGGTCCCCGTCCGAACTCCGCGTCCAGCTGGGCGGGTTGCATCCCGGGCACTTCGTGGAGCGGCACGGGCTGCTGCTGATCGTGTCGTTCGGGGAGTCCGTCATCGCGATCGGGGTGGGCGTGGGGGATCTGCCGTTCACTCCGGGGGTGTTCAGCGGGGTGTTTCTCGCGCTGACGATCGCCGGGGCGCTGTGGTGGACGTACTTCGTGCGGGACGAGGGCGGGGCCGAGCACGCGTTCGCGGCGACGGCGCCGGAGCGGCGGTGGCGGCTCGCCATGACCGCGTACTACTACGCGTTTCTGCCGATGCTGCTCGGGGTCGCGTTCCTCGCCGCCGGGATCAAGAAGGCGCTCGGGCACATCGGGGAGCATCTGCACACCGGGCCCGCGGTGGCCCTCGCCGGTGGGGTCGCGCTGTTCCTCGCCGGTGATGTGGCGTTCCGGTCCGCCATGCGGTTGTTTCCCGTGGGGTTCCGGGCGGGGGCGGTGCCGGTGGTGCTGTTGACGGTGCTGCTCGGGGTTCGGGTGTCGGCGGCCGCTCAGTTGGTCGGGGTGGTGGTGACGCTGGTGGTGATGCTGGCTGCCGAGGCGCGGTGGGCTGTCTGTCCGGAGCGGGGCGGGGCGGTCGTTTGATCGGGGGGGGGCACCGGGTGCGGGGCGGTGCCGTGTCGCCGGGTGCCGGTTTTGCCGGTGTCGTGGGGTGCCGGTGTCGTGGGGTGCCGGTGTCGTGGGGTGCCGGTGTCGTCGGGTGCCGGCTCGCTGTGGCTGGTCGCGCAGTTCCCCGCGCCCCTGGCGGGGACGGGGCCGCCGCTCCCTCGCGGCTCGGGGAGCAGATCCTCGCGCGTGGTCAAGTGGCCGGTTTCGTCGGGGCTGGTCGCGCAGTTCCCCGCGCCCCTGGCGGGGATGGGGCCGCCGCTCCATCGCGGCTCGGGGAGCAGATCCCCGCGCGTGGTCAAGTGGCCGGTTTCGTCGGGGCTGGTCGCGCAGTTCCCCGCGCCCCTGGCGGGGACGGGGTTGCCGTTCCCTCGCGGCTCGGGGAGCAGATCCCCTCGCTCCTGGCGGGGATGGGGCCGCCGCTCCATCGCGGCTCGGGGAGCAGTGGACGCGCCGGGGGCGTCGTGGGTCGAGATGGCGTCGGCTGCCGGCAGTCGGGCCGCCTCGGGCCTCCACCGGCTGCCCGGAGGCGGCCGGGCGTCCGGCCAGGTCGCTGACGGGTCCCGCGCGCACGTCACGGGCAGCGCACGACCTGGCCCGCGTAGGAGAGGTTTCCGCCGAAGCCGAAGAGCAGCGCGGGCGCCCCGCTCTCCAGCTCACCGCGCTCGACCAGCTTGGACAGGGCCATCGGGATGCTGGCGGCGGAGGTGTTGCCGGAGTCGACGACGTCCCGCGCGATCACCGCGTTCACGGCGCCGATCTTCTCCGCGAGGGGTTCGATGATGCGCAGGTTCGCCTGGTGCAGGACGACGGCGGCGAGGTCCTCGGGGGCGGTACCGGCCCGTGCGCAGGCCTCGCGGGCCAGCGGCGGCAGGAAGCGGGTGGCCCAGCGGTAGACGGACTGGCCCTCCTGGGCGAAGCGCGCGGGTTCGCCCTCGATCCGTACGGCGTGGCCCATCTCGGGGACCGAGCCCCACAGGACCGGGCCGATCCCGGGCTCCGTCCCGTCCGCGCACGGCTCGATCACGACGGCGCCCGCGCCGTCGCCGGTCAGCACGCACGTGGTGCGGTCGGTCCAGTCGGTGACGGCGGACATCTTGTCGGCGCCGATCACCAGGGCGCGGCGGGCGGCCCCGGCGCGCAGCGTGTGGTCGGCGGTGGCCAGGGCGTGGGTGAAGCCGGCGCACACGACGTTCAGGTCGAGGGCGGCCGGGGACGGGACGCCGAGGCGGTGGGCGACGCGGGCCGCGGTGTTGGGCGAGCGGTCGACGGCGGTGGACGTCGCGACGACGACGAGGTCCACGGCGTCGGCGGTCAGCCCCGCCGCGGCCAGCGCCTTGGCGGCGGCGTGCGCGGCGAGTTCGTCGACCGGCTCGTCGGGGCCCGCGATGTGCCGGGTGCGGATGCCGACGCGCGAGCGGATCCACTCGTCGTCGGTGTCGACCATGCCCGCCAGATCCTCGTTGGTCAGGATCCTGGCGGGCTGATAGTGGCCGATGCCGACGATGCGCGAACCGTTCATGGAGGGTCCCCTCGTGTGCCTTGCGGGCGGGTGGTGCGGCCCCGTCCGAGCTGCGGACATTCCAGTCTGGTCAGCGACCGGCGAGTAACCGGTGACGTATGCGACAGGAATGCGGCGCAAGGCTTGGAGAGTTCCGACCGATCAGCCCGTGAAGAGCTGGGTGGCCTTTTGCACCAGTTCGTACAGTCCGTAGGCGAGGGGAGCGCCCACCCACAGCCAGGCGACGACGACGAGGGTCCGCCGCCTAGGCGGATCGCTGCTGGTCTCGGGCGGTGGCGGCTGCGTCATCGGCGGACTCCCTGGGGGCGGGTACGTGGTGGTGGCGGGCGTGGACGGGCCGGACGAGTTCGTTGGCGACGAAGCCGACGACGAGCAGCCCGATCATGATGGCGAGCGACAGGCCGTAGAGGGACGCGCCGTGCTTGCCCGCGCTCTCCTGGCTGTCGGCGATCCGGTTGACGATGAGCGGGCCGAGGACGCCCGCCGTGGACCAGGCCGTGAGGAGGCGGCCGTGGATGGCGCCCACCTGGTGGGTGCCGAAGAGGTCCTTCAGGTAGGCCGGAATGGTCGCGAAGCCGCCGCCGTAGAAGGAGAGGATCACGAGGGCGCAGAGGACGAAGAGGGTCTTCGACGAGTCGCCCCACAGGGCGATGAGGAGATACATGAGGGCGCCCGCGCCGAGGTAGAGGCGGTACACGTTCTTGCGGCCGACGAGGTCCGAGGTGGAGGACCAGCCGATGCGCCCCGCCATGTTCGCGGCGGAGAGCAGGGCGACGAAGCCCGCGGCGGCGGAGGCCGTCACCGGGGTGCCGGAGTCCTGGAAGAAGTCCGTGATCATCGGGGCGGCCTTCTCCAGGATGCCGATGCCCGCGGTGACGTTCATGCACAGGACGACCCACAGGCACCAGAACTGCGGGGTGCGGATCGCCCGGTCCGCGGTCACCTGCGGCCCGGCGGGGGCGGTGGGTGCGGCGGGGACGGCGGGCTCGGCGCCCCGCGCCGCCGCGGGCGCGGCCGAGGCCGGCGCGCTCCTCGGCACCCTGATCAACAGCACGCCCAGCGACATGAAGACCGCGTAGACCACTCCGTGCACCAGGAAGGCGAGCTCCAGGCCGCCGTTGCCGCTGCCGAACGACTCCAGCATCCGCGCGCTCCACGGGGACGCGATCAGCGCGCCGCCGCCGAAGCCCATGATCGCGATGCCGGTGGCCATGCCGGGCCGGTCGGGGAACCACTTGATCAGCGTGGAGACCGGTGAGATGTACCCGATGCCGAGGCCGATGCCGCCGACGAAGCCGTAGCCGAGGACGATCAGCCAGAACTGCTCGAGTCCGGCGCCCAGCGCGGAGATCAGGAAGCCGGACGAGAAGCAGACCAGGGAGACGCCCATCGCCCAGCGCGGTCCGTTGCGCTCGACGAGCGTGCCGCCGAACGCCGCGGACAGGCCGAGCATCACGATGGCCAGCTGGAACGGCAGCGCGCTCTGCGTGCCGCTCACGTGCAGGGCGTCCTCGACGGCGGGCTTGAAGACGCTCCAGGCGTAGGCCTGGCCGATGGACAGATGGACCGCGAGAGCGGCTGGGGGAACGAGCCAGCGGCTCCAGCCGGGGGGTGCGACGGGGGGCCTCATGATCCACAACCGTAGGCAGGGCCACGGGAGTTGGGAAGGGGGCGGGAGCGCCGCCGCGCGCGTCCTCGCCCTTCACGCTCCGCGTTACATACTGTATGCAGTATCTGTTCGCATTTCATCCGGATCCCGGCGGAATTCCCTCGGCCCGGTCCACCCGATCGGCCCGTTCCCGCCGGACAATGAGATCGTGAAGGTCGCCTCGCCGCACGACACCCCGGCGACCCGCGGCGGCCTCTACAGAAACCGGGACTGATCAGGACATGGGACGAGTCACGGAACGGCGCAAGGTCATCCGGATCAGGGGCGGGCAGGTCTCGTCCCGGCCGGACACCCTCGTCGCCGAGGAACCCCTGGAGATCCGGCTGAACGGCAAGCCGCTCGCCATCACCATGCGCACCCCGGGCGACGACTTCGCGCTCGCCGCGGGCTTCCTGGTCAGCGAGGGCGTGCTGGCCGGGGCGGACGACCTCCAGAACATCGTGTACTGCGCGGGCGCGACGCAGGACGGCTCGAACACGTACAACGTGGTGGACGTGCGGACGGCCCCCGGGATCGTCCTGCCGGACATCACGCTCGAACGGAACGTGTACACCACCTCGTCCTGCGGGCTGTGCGGCAAGGCCAGCCTGGACGCGGTGCGCACCACGGCCCGCTTCCCGATCGCCGACACTCCCCCGGTCCGGCTCACGCCCGAGCTGCTGGCCTCGCTCCCCGACCGGCTGCGCGAGGCGCAGCGGGTGTTCGACCGGACCGGCGGACTGCACGCGGCGGCGCTCTTCGACGAGGCGGGCACGCTCGTCGACATAAGGGAGGACGTCGGGCGGCACAACGCCGTCGACAAGCTGGTCGGGCGCGCCCTCCAGAGCGGCGACCTGCCGCTGTCCCGTTCGGTCCTGCTCGTCTCCGGCCGCGCCTCCTTCGAGCTGGCGCAGAAGGCGGTCATGGCGGGCATCCCGGTCCTCGCGGCGGTCTCCGCCCCATCGTCGCTCGCGGTGGACCTGGCGGCCGAGACCGGGCTCACGCTGGTCGGCTTCCTGCGGGGCGCCACCATGAACGTGTACGCGGGCGAGCACCGGCTCGACCTCCAGGTCCCGGCCGCGTCGAGCTGACAACGGGCGCGTGTCCGGGCGCGGGGAGCGTTACGGTCGCCAACCCGGCGGGCCGCACCCACTCGTTCGGAGCGGCGGCCGGGCCCGGCTCGCCGAGCTCCTCGTCCCCCGCGCCGGAGAGGTCGGAGCCGGTGACGGCCGACGTCACCGGCTACCTCATCGACGCGGCCCTGAGGCCGAGGAGCCGACCCCGGCGCCGGCCCCGCCCGCCACCTCCCGGGGCGCCTCCGCCTCGGCCCCCTCGGGCCCCTCGGCCACCTCGGGGTCCCTGGCGCGGCGCTTGGCGAGGACCGCGCACACCATCAGCTGCATCTGGTGGAAGAGCATCAGCGGCAGCACGGCGAGCGACGCGTGGGTGCCGAACAGGACGCTGGCCATGGGCAGTCCGGAGGCGAGGGACTTCTTCGACCCGGCGAACTGGATCGCGATGCGGTCGCCCCGGCCGAAGCCGAGCGCCTTGGCGCCGTACCAGGTCACCACCAGCATCACGGCGAGCAGCACCGCCTCGACGGCGAGCAGTCCGGCCAGCCGGACGGCGCTCACCTGGTGCCAGATGCCCTGGACCATGCCCTCGCTGAACGCCGTGTAGACGACGAGCAGGATCGAGCCCCGGTCGACGTATCCGAGGATCTTCTTGTGCCGGGTGAGGAAGCCGCCGACCCACCGGCGCAGCAACTGGCCCGCGACGAACGGCACCAGCAGTTGCAGCACGATCTTCAGAAGCGAGTCGGCCGAGAAGCCGCCGCCGCTGTTGCCGAGCAGGACCGCCGCGAGCAGCGGGGTGAACACGATGCCGGCGAGCGAGGAGAAGGAGCCCGCGCAGATCGCCGCCGGGACGTTGCCCCGCGCGATCGAGGTGAACGCGATCGAGGACTGGATCGTCGACGGGACGAGGGTGAGGAACAGCAGACCCTCGTAGAGGTTCCGCGGCAGCAGCACCGGGACCAGGCCGCGGGCCGCGAGGCCCAGCAGCGGGAACAGCACGAAGGTGCAGCCGAGGACCGTGAGGTGCAGGCGCCAGTGGCGCAGGCCGTCCATCGCCTCGCGGGTCGACAGGCGGGCCCCGTAGAGGAAGAAGAGGAAGGCGACGGCGGCGGTGGAGGCGCCGGACGCCGCGTCGGCCGCGGCGCCGCGGGCGGGCAGCAGCGCGGCCACTGCCACGGTCCCGATCAGCGCCAGGATGTAGGCGTCGATCGGCATCCAGGACGGCCGGCTCAGGCGTTTCATCGGTTCCCAGCTCTCGGTTCAGGTCGTGCCCGCTCCATCCTCCCCCGCTCCCCCCTCATCGGGAATCCGGTACACCGCTCTGACTGTGATCGCGTCGCGTGATAGGCGGGAGTAGGGTCGGCGCATGTACGACCCCGGGCAGCTGAGGACGTTTCTGGCCGTCGCGCAGACGCTGAGCTTCACGCAGGCCGCGCGGCGGCTCGGCCTGCGGCAGTCGACGGTCAGCCAGCACGTGCGGCGGCTGGAGGACGCCACGGCGCGGACGCTGTTCACGCGGGACACCCACTCCGTGGAGCTCACCGCGGACGGGGAGGCGATGCTCGGGTTCGCGCGCCGGATCCTGGAGGTGCACGAGCAGGCCGCCGCGTTCTTCACCGGGACGCGGCTGCGCGGGCGGCTGCGGTTCGGGGCGTCGGAGGACTTCGTGCTGACCCGGCTGCCGGAGATCCTGGAGGCGTTCCGGGTCGAACACCCCGAGGTGGACCTGGAGTTGACCGTCGAGCTGTCCGGGACCCTGCACGAGCTGCTGGACGCGGGCAAGCTCGATCTGGTGCTGGCCAAGCGGCGGCCGGAGGACCCGGGAGGGCAGTCCGTGTGGCACGACCGGCTGGTGTGGATCGGTTCGGAGCGGCTGCGGATCGATCCCGAGCGGCCGGTGCCGCTGATCGTGTACCCGCCGCCGGGGATCTCCCGGGCGCTCGCCCTGGAGGCGCTGGAGCGGCAGGGGCGGGCGTGGCGCATCGCCTGCACGAGCGGTTCGCTGAACGGGCTGATCGCGGCGGCCCGGGCCGGGCTCGGGGTGATGGCGCACTCCCGGGGGCTGATCCCGCCCGGTCTCGTACGGGTGCCGGAGCGGGTGGGGCTGCCGGAGCTGGGGGAGGTCGATTTCGTACTGCGGGGGGCCGCCGGGCGGGGACCCGCAGCGGTGCTGGCGCAGGCCATCCTGGGGGGCGGGGAGCGGCTGCACCGGGGGGCGGGGTGACGGGCGGCGGGGGAGGTGCCGGGTGCCGTCGCCCGTTGTCGGATGCCGAGTGCCGGGTGCCGGGTGCCGTCGCCCGTTGTCGGATGCCGAGTGCCGGGTGCCGGGTGCCGGGTGCCGTCGCCCGTTGCCGGATGCCGGGTGCCGTCGCCCGTTGTCGGATGCCGGGTGCCGTCGTGGCTGGTCGCGCGGTTTCCCGCGGTCCTGAGGCGTGCGCCGCGCGCCGCCCCCTGACCGCCCCACCCCTCCCCCCTCGCGTCACCTCGGTGGCGGGCGGTAGGTCAGCTGTTTGACGCGGCGGACGTAGGGGGCCGTCTCCACGTGCTGCACGCCCGTCAGGCGGCCCAGCTTGCCGCTGACGTAGCGGTAGAGGTCGGCCGTGTCGCGGGCCAGCACCGTCGCCACCAGGTTGGAGGGGCCTGCGGTGGCCGCCGCGTGGGCGATCTCGGGGTGTTCGGCCAGGGCGCGGCCCACGTCGTCGAGGTGGCGGGGCGCCGCCGTGATCCAGAGCAGCGCGGTGATCCCGTACCCGAGGCGCAGGGTGTCGTACTCGACGTCGATGAAGAGCGCCCCGGACGCCAGGAGCTGGCCGAGCCGGCGCCTGACGGCCGACTCGGAGCGGCCCGTGGCGCGTTGGAGTTCGGGGTAGGTGGCGCGGCCGTCGTGGCGCAGGGCGGCCAGCAGCGGACCGTCCTCCGGGGTGATCGACACCGGCTCCGGCGCGGCGGGCGGCGCCGGCCGCAGCGCCGCGATCCGGTCCGGGGCGAGCGGGCCGTACTTGCGCAGCCAGCCCTCGGGCCCGCCGAAGAAGCGGTGCAGCACCTGGTGGGCCCGGATCTCCACGATGTGCGGGGTGCGCGGCAGCTTGCCGAGGAGCAGGTCGTCGTGGTCGCCGGGGGTGCGCCGTACCGTCCCGCAGACGATCTCGGTGCCGCCCGAGGTCAGCCCGATCCAGGAGGTGTCGGGGCGCCGGGCCAGCGCGCCGGCGATGGCGCCGGCCCCTTCGGGGGCGCAGCGCAGCCGCAGCATCCAGCTGTCGTGGCCGAGGACCTGGCCGTCCTGGAGGCCGACGACGTGCAGGCCGCCGTCGGCGACGAGCCTGCGGTAGCGGCGGGCGACGGTCTGGTCGGAGACGCCGAGCACCTCGGCGATCCGGCTGAACGGCGCCCGCCCGTCCGCCTCCAGGGCCTGGAGGATGCCGAGGTCCAGCTCGTCGAACGGGGTGGATTCCACGGCCTGATCCTGCCTCGCTGTCGGATTCCGTCGCTTCCGGGCGGACGATCACGGCGATCGGCCGCCCGCCGCTCATCGTACGGAGCACCGCGCGTCCGCTGCGGACCGCGTCGAGAACCCTGACGAAAGGTCACCACCACCATGCGTACTTGGGGGCCCCTGACAGCCGTCTGTCTGGGAACGTTCATGCTGCTGCTGGACGTGACGATCGCCGTCGTCGCGCTGCCGGACATGGCGGCCGCGCTGCACGCCTCGCTCGGCGATCTCCAGTGGGTGATGGACGGCTACGCGCTGGCGCTGGCCGCCCTGCTGCTCGGCGCCGGGGCCGCCGCCGACATCCTGGGGCGGCGGCGCGTGCACGTGGCGGGCGTCGTCGTCTTCGCGGCCGCCTCGCTGGTGTGCGGGCTCGCGGGCGGGCCCGCGACGCTCGTCGCGGCGCGGGTCGTGCAGGGCCTGGGCGCGGCCGCGATGTTCGCGACGACGCTGCCGATCATCGGGGCCGTCTACGAGGGGCGGCAGCGGTCCGTGGCGCTCGGCGCGTTCGGCGCGGTCAGCGGCGGGGCGGCGGCGATCGGGCCGGTCCTGGGCGGGCTGCTCACCGAGGGGCCGGGCTGGCGGTGGATCTTCTGGGTCAATCTGCCGGTGAGCGTCGCGGCGGTGTGGCTGACGCTGCGCCACGTGCCCGAGTCGCGCGGACCGCGGGGGCGCCGGATCGACTGGGCGGGGACGGCGGCCTTCGCCGTGTTCGCGGGCACGGCGACGTATGGGGTGATCCGGGCGGGCGAGCGGGGCTGGGGCGACCGGGGCGCGGTCGTCGCGCTCCTGGTGGCCGCCGTGGCGCTGGTCTGCTTCGTGGCCGTCGAACGGTTCTGCGCCCATCCCATGCTGGACCTCGCGCTGCTGCGCCGGCCCGCGTTCGTGGGCGTGATGGCGGGCGCCTTCGCGTTCAACGCGGCCGCGTTCGGGGTGCTGCCGTACACCTCGCTGTGGCTCCAGACGCTGCTGGGGATGAGCCCGGTCCGCGCCGGACTCGTCTTCGTGTTCCTGTCGGGGGCCTCGATGCTGGTGGCGATGGCCGGCGGCCGGCTGCTGCACGGCGTACCGGCGCGGATCACGGTCGGCGGCGGGCTGCTCCTCATCGGCGTCGGAGCCTGCTGCCAGGCGGTGCTCGACGCCGGGTCGACCTGGACGGCGCTGGTCCCCGGGCTGCTGCTCGCCGGGGTGGGCGTGGGCCTGGTCTCGCCCGGGATCGCGGGCGCCGCGCTCGCCTCCGTGGAACCCCGGCGGGCCGGGACGGCGGGCGGTTCCCTGAACACCTTCCGGCAGCTGGGGTACGCGCTCGGCATCGCCGTCTTCGGCACCGTCGTCCTCTCCCGGATGCAGGAGACGCTGTCGCGCGGGGCGGCGCACGCGCTGGCGGGCGGCGGGGCGGACGGGCTGCGCGGGCGGGTGCCGCGGCGGGCGCTGGCCACGGCGTTCGCGCACGGGCTCAACTCGGCCTCCGTCCTGGCCGGTTGCGTGGCGATCGGCGCGGGGTTCCTGGTGCTCGTGCTGGTACGGTCCCCCCGGCCGCCCGTAACGGAACCGACCACTCCGCCCAAAAAGGCGGCACCCGCTCCGCGGTGACCCCGGTGACCGCCGCGTACAGATTCGGTGGAGACCGCTGAGGATCGGTGAAGAGGGCCGGGAGATTACGCCACCGAAACTTACTGAAAGGTAAGTAATCTGTCCCGGCCCTTCCCTTGTGGCCGCATTTAGACGGCTGACCTGTGCATATTCCGCGTACCGACGGTGAGACGGACCCTCTCCCGCCCGGGCGCGCGGTCCGGTACCGTCGCCGACGCTGTGCGGAGCGCCACAAGGAGCAACTTTGCGTGAGTTCACCACCCCCGCTCTGGCGTCGGCACCGCCGGTGGGCGGCCTGGCCGACGCCGTGTTCGACCATGCGCAGGACCACCCCGACCACATCGCCTTCGGGCGCAAGGACGCCGGGGGCCGGTGGCGCGACGTGACCTCGGCCGCGTTCCGCGACCAGGTCCTGGCACTGGCCAAGGGCCTGCTCGCACAGGGCATCCGGTTCGGCGACCGGGTCGCCATCATGTCCCGTACGCGCTACGAGTGGACGCTGTTCGACTTCGCGCTGTGGACCGTCGGCGCCCAGGTCGTCCCCATCTACGCGACGTCCTCGGCGGAGCAGGTCTTCTGGACGCTGTACGACGCCCAGGTCGCGGCGGCGGTCGTGGAGCACGAGGACCACGCCATGACCATCGCCACGGTCATCGACAAGCTGCCCCATCTGCACCGGCTGTGGCAGCTGGACGGCGGCGCGGTGGACGAGGTCAGCGCGTCCGGCACGCACATCGACGACGAGACGGTGCACCGGCACCGCAAGGCGGTCACCCCCGACTCCGTCGCCACGATCATCTACACGTCCGGCACGACGGGCCGCCCCAAGGGCTGTGTCATCTCGCACGCGAACTTCATGTTCGAGGCGGACACCATGGTGGCGCGCTGGGAGCCGGTGTTCGCCTCGAAGCGGGAGCGGGAGGCCTCGACCCTGCTGTTCCTGCCGCTCGCGCACGTCTTCGGGCGGATGGTGCAGGTCGCGGCGGTGCGCGGCGGGGTGAAGATGGGCCACCAGCCGCAGCTGAACGCGGCGGCGCTGCTCCCGGACCTCCAGGCGTTCCGGCCGACGTTCATCCTCGCGGTGCCGTACATCTTCGAGAAGGTCTTCAACGCGGCGCGCAGGAAGGCCGAGAAGGAAGGCAGATCGGGCCCGTTCGACAAGGCCGTGGAGTGCGCCGTGAAGTACGCGGACGCGCAGGAGGCGAAGGCGTTCGGCACGGGCTCGGGGCCCTCCGCTTCGCTGCGGATGCAGCACTCCTTCTTCGACAAGGTCGTCTTCGCCAAGGTGCGCGAGGCGATGGGCGGCCGGATCCGGCACGCCATGTCGGGCGGCAGCGGCATGGACCGCAGGCTCGGCCTGTTCTTCGCGGGTGCGGGCGTCGCGATCTACGAGGGCTACGGCCTGACCGAGTCGACGGCCGCCGCCACCGCCAATCCGCCCGAGCAGACCCGCTACGGCACGGTCGGCCAGGCGATCCCCGGCACCACCGTGCACATCGCGGACGACGGCGAGGTGTGGCTGCACGGCGAGAACGTCTTCCAGGGCTACCTCAACGACCCCAAGGCCACGGACGGCACCCTGCACGACGGCTGGCTCGCCACCGGCGACCTGGGCGCGCTGGACGAGGACGGCTACCTGACCATCACCGGCCGCAAGAAGGAGATCCTCGTGACCTCCGGCGGCAAGAGCGTCTCGCCGCAGCAGCTGGAGGAGCGGGTGCGCGACCATCCGCTGGTCGCCCAGTGCATCGTCGTCGGCAACGACCGCCCGTACGTCGCCGCGCTGGTCACGCTCGACGCGGAGTCCGTCGAGCACTGGCTCGGCATGCGCGGCAAGCAGATGATGCACCCGGCCGAGCTGGTGCGCGACCCGGACCTGGAGATGGAGGTCCGGCGCGCGGTGGTGGCCGCGAACACACTGGTCTCGCAGGCCGAGTCGATCCGCACCTTCCGGATCCTCGCCCATCAGTTCAGCGAGGAGCACGGCCTGCTCACCCCGTCCCTGAAGCTCAAGCGCAAGGCGATCGAGACGGCGTACGCGACCGAGGTCGAGGCGCTCTACCGCGGCTGACCTCCGGCGGGCACGGATCCAGACCTTCCCTTACGTTCGAGAGGGAGGCACCCGGACCCTGCGGAAGGCCGAACCATGAGCAGCGCACCCCCCGCGGCCCCGAACGGCGGGTACGGCCCGTCGGGCGGCGAGCCCTCGCACACCCCCTACCGGCACCCCACGGCGGGCTGGGGTGCGGCGAAGTCCGTGGGCCGGGTGCTGGCGAAGGCGAAGGAGCCCGTCGACAGCGCGCGGATCATGACGCGGATGAACCACCCGGACCGCGGCTTCGACTGCCCGGGGTGCGCCTGGCCCGACGATCAGCACGGGCTGGCGCTCGACCTGTGCGAGAACGGCATCAAGCACGCCACCTGGGAGATGACGCCGAAGCGCGCGGGCGCCGCCTTCTTCGCCCGGCACACGGTGACCGAGCTGGCCGGGTGGCCGGACCACGACCTGGAGGACCAGGGGCGGCTGGTCGGTCCGCTGGCGTACGACGCGCGCACCGACCACTACGTGCCCGTGTCCTGGGAGAGCGCGTTCGCGCTCGTCGGCGAGACGCTGCGCGGCCTCGACTCCCCCGGCCGCGCCCTGTTCTACACCTCGGGCCGGCTGAGCAACGAGGCGACGTTCCTCTACCAGCTCTTCGCCCGCGAGTTCGGCACCAACAACCTCCCCGACTGCTCGAACATGTGCCACGAGGCGAGCGGCCGGGCGCTGACCGCCGCGCTCGGCACCGGCAAGGGCACCGTCGACCTGAACGACCTCGACCAGGCGGACGCGCTGTTCGTGATGGGCGTGAACGCGGCGTCCAACGTCCCCCGCATGATCACGACGCTGGCCCACGCCTACGACCGCGGCGCCCAGGTGGTGCACATCAACCCGCTGGTGGAGGCGGCGGCCGGCCGCACGATCGTGCCGCACGACTTCGCCGCGATGGCCGCCTTCCGGGCGACCAGGACCGGCACCCTGAACCTCCAGCCGCGCATCGGCGGCGACCTGGCGCTGCTGCGCGGCATCGCCAAGGTCGTCCTGGAGCGCGCCGAGCGGGACCCCAAGGCCGTCGACCGGGAGTTCCTGGAGCGCTTCACCGTGGGCTTCGAGGCCTACCGCGACCTGTGCGCGGCGACCGCGTGGGCGGACCTGGAGGCGGCGAGCGGCGTGGACCGCGACGCCATGACCCGGGCCGCCGAGGTCTATCTCGGCTCCTGCCGCACGGTGATCACCTGGTGTCTCGGCATCACGCAGCAGGAGCACGGCGTCGACACGGTCCGCGAGATCGTGAACCTGCTGCTGCTGCGCGGCAACATCGGGCGCGAGGGCGCGGGCCCCTGCCCCATCCGCGGGCACAGCAACGTGCAGGGCAACCGCACCTGCGGCATCGACCACCGCCCGGACGAGCGGTTCCTGGACCGGCTCGCCGACGCGTGCGGCATCGATCCGCCGCGCGCGCCGGGCCTGGACACGGTGCGCGGCATCGAGGCGATGCACGCCGGTGAGGCGACGGTGTTCGTCGGCATGGGCGGCAACTTCGTCCGCGCCGCACCCGACCCCGGTTACACCGAAGAGGCCCTGCGCGCGTGCGAGTTGACCGTCCAGGTGTCCACCAAGCTGAACCGCTCGCACCTGGTGCACGGGCGGCGGGCGCTGATCCTGCCCTGCCTGGGCCGCACCGAGAGGGACCTCCAGGAGGCCGGGCCGCAGGCGGTCTCGGTGGAGGACTCGATGAGCATGGTGCACCTGTCGCGGGGGATGAAGCGGCCCGCGTCCGCGCACCTGCTCTCCGAGCCCGCGATCATCGCCCGCATGGCGCGGGCGACGCTGCCCGGGTCGGCGACGCCCTGGGAGGAGTACACCGGGGACTACGACCGGATCCGCGACACGATGCAACGCGCGCTCGACGGTTTCGAGGACTTCAACCGGCGGGTGCGCGGGCCGCACGGGTTCCGGCTGCGGCAGCCGGCCCGGGAGCGGATCTTCCTGACGCCGTCCGGGCGGGCCGAGTTCTCGCTCGCCGCGCTGCCGGACCCCGACCCCGGCGAGGGTCTGCTGACGTTGGCGACGGTCCGTTCGCACGACCAGTGGAACACCACGATCTACTCCTCCGACGACCGCTACCGGGGCGTGCGCAACCTGCGCACCCTGGTGTTCCTTAACACGGACGACATGCGTGAGCGCGGGCTGGCCGACATGGACCTCGTCGACATCACCTCGGTGGCGCGGGACGGGTCGCGGCGGTCGGTGCACGGGTACCGCGCGCTCGCGTACGATCTGCCGCGCGGCTGCGCGGTGGGCTACATGCCGGAGCTGAACGTCCTGTGCGCGATCGGCGACTTCAGCCCGCAGAGCGACCAGCCGCTGATGAAGCATCTCGCGGTGGAGGTGCGGCGGCAGCCGGCGGCGGGTGCGCCTGGACCGGACGATTCCGCCACAGGAATGCGCGTACGTCCCTGATCGTTGAGCATGGGAGTACGACAGTTGTCTCACAACCCGAAGGAACGACACCTCGTGAGCAAGGTTCCCCCGATCATCCTGAACAACGGCGTCGAGATGCCCCAGCTCGGCTTCGGCGTGTGGCAGGTGCCGGACGACGAGGCGGAGAGGGCCGTCGCGACGGCGCTTCAGGCCGGGTACCGGAGCATCGACACCGCCGCGATCTACGGCAACGAAGAGGGCACCGGCAAGGCGATCGCCGCGTCGGGCGTGCCCCGCGAGGAGCTCTTCGTCACCACCAAGCTGTGGAACGCGGACCAGGGCCACGACGCGACGCTCCGCGCCTTCGACCGGTCCCTCGACAAGCTCGGTCTCGACCACGTGGACCTGTACCTGATCCACTGGCCGCTGCCGTCCAAGGACCTGTACGTGGACACGTACCGGGCGTTCGAGAAGATCTACGCCGACGGGCGCGCCCGAGCCATCGGCGTCTCCAACTTCCTGCCGGAGCACCTGGACCGGCTGACCGCCGAGACCTCCGTCATCCCCGCGGTCAACCAGATCGAGCTGCACCCCCACCTCCAGCAGCACGCCTCGCGCGAGCGCCACGCGGAGCTGGGCATCGCGACCGAGGCGTGGTCGCCGCTCGGCCAGGGCAAGGGCCTGCTGGAGGTTCCGGCGATCGTCGCCATCGCCCGCAAGCACGGCCGCACGCCGGCCCAGGTCGTCCTGCGCTGGCACGTCCAGCTGGGCAACGTGGTGATCCCGAAGTCGGTGACCCCCTCGCGCATCGCGGAGAACATCGACGTGTTCGGCTTCGAGCTCGACACCGAGGACCTCGGCGCGATCTCCGCACTGAACGAGGACCGCCGGCTGGGCCCGGACCCGGCGGAGTTCGACGTCGCCTGATCCCCTCCCCCGGCCCGCCGGCCGGAGCGGCCGACCGGGGCCGTCGCCCGTGGGCACCCACCGTGCCCGGGCGGCGGCCCCGGCGTCTGTCCTGCCTGCGATCGGGTCCGGCGGACGGGCTTGACTTCGCGTGCACTTCAACACGTTGACTCCCCTCCCGTGGCCCGGACGCGTCCGGCGGCCGGACCGCACGAGAAGGGGGACCTCCCATGAGATACCGCACGATCGGCACCGACCCGGCGCGCCGCCGCGAGGTGAGCGTGCTCAGCCTCGGCGCCATGCTGATGGGCACGCTCACCGACGAGAAGACGTCGTTCGCGATCCTCGACCGGTACGTGGAGGCGGGCGGCACGTTCATCGACACGTCCGACAACTACGCGTTCTGGGTCCACGGCACGGTCGGCGGCGAGAGCGAGACGCTGCTCGGGAACTGGCGGCGCAGCCGGGGCATCGGCGACGAGGTCGTCATCGCCACGAAGCTGGGGGCGGCGCCGCTCGCACCGGGCACCGGCTTCGTCGACAACCCGGAGGGCCTGTCGGCGGCGGCGGTCCGCGCGGCCGTCGAAGGCAGCAGGGCGCGGCTCGGCGTCGAGCGCCTGGACCTGCTCTACGCGCACATCCCGGACCCGAAGGTCGAACTCGCCGAGACGGTGCGGGCGTTCGGGGCGCTCGTCGAGGAGGGGAGCGTCGGGCTGCTCGGGGTGTCCAACCACTGGGCCTGGCAGGTGGAGCGGGCGCGGGCGATCGCCCGCGCCGAGGGGCTGGCCGGCTACGAGGTGCTCCAGTACCAGCACAGCTACCTGCGCCACCGCACCGACCTCGCCACCGAGTTGTCGCCCGACGGGGTGTCCGCCACCGCCGACGGCAATCTGCTCAGCATGGTGCGCGCCGAGCGGGACCTCACGCTCGTCGCCTATTCGCCGCTGCTCGCCGGCGCGTACGTGCGGGAGGACAAGCCGCTGGGGCCCGGGCACGACCACGGCAGCCGGGAGGCGCGGCGCACCGCGCTGCGCGAGGTCGCCGCGTCGTCCGGCGCGACGGTCAACCAGGTCGTCCTCGCCTGGCTGCTCGGCGCCGGGGTGCCCGCGGTGCCGCTGGTCGGCGCGTCGTCGGTCGCGCAGCTCGACGAGAGCCTGGCGGCGGTGGACCTGGAGCTGACCACCGACGAGCGGGCCCGCCTGGACGCCGCCTGAGGCCGCGCCCGACCGGCACCCTTGCCCCCCGCCGAACCCCGGTGTCACCATTGGTCCGAAATTATCGGGACGGCACCGTGGAGGACGTATGGGGACGGGCACGAGGCGGACGGGCGGCGCGCTGGCGATCGGGGCGGCGGTCGCGGGCCTGGGCGCGGGGGCGAGCTGGCTGTGGCGGAACCAGGCCGCCGTCGCGTTCTCCCGGCCGGTCAACGAGTGGGCGTTCACCCACATGTCCGCGCTGCTGCCCACCGAGTCCGTGCCGCGCGCGCCCCTGCCGCGCCCGCTGCCCCTGGGGCGGGCGCTGCGCGGCTTCTCGTACGTGTACGGAGGCGAGCGGCGCACTCTTGCGGAGCTGCACGCGCGCACCCACACGACCGGGTTCGCCGTGTTGCACCGCGGCACGCTGGTGCACGAGGCGTACCCGGGGCGGTTCGCGTCGCCGCGCGCCAGGTTCCAGCTGTTCTCCCTGACCAAGTCGGTGACCTCGCTGCTCATCGGGGTGGCGCTGGAGGAGGGGGCGGTCGGGGCGCTGGACGACAAGGTGGTCTCGTACCTGCCGGAGCTCGCGGGCAGCGCGTACGACGGGCCGACGGTCGAGGACCTGCTGCACATGAGCAGCGGGGTGGAGTTCGTCGAGGACTACGCCGATCCCGAGTCGTCGTTCGCCCGGTTCGAGCGGGCGGTGTCCGGGGGCGGCTCGCTGCTCGGGGTGGTGCGATCGCTCGGCCGCGCGGCCGAGCCCGGCGGCACCTTCAACTATTCGACGGTGGACTCCCAGGTCCTCGGCTGGGTCCTGGAGGCGGCGACCGGCGAGACGCTCGCCCAGTACGCGTACGGCCGGCTGTGGAGCCGGATCGGCGCCGAGCGCGACGCGTACTACTTCCTGACCCGGGGCCGTCCGCGCACCGCGCTCGGCGGCGGCTCGCTGAACGCGGCGGTGCGGGACATGGCCCGGGTGGGCCTGCTCATGGCGCGCGGCGGCGAGCTGGACGGGCACCGGATCGTGCCCGCCGCCTGGACCGCGCGCAGCCGCGGCACCGGGCTCGCCCACCTGGCGCCCGGGGCGCTGGGCCCGGACCTGCCGCGGCACTACGGGTACGCGAACCAGTGGTGGACGCTGGACGGCGCCCGCCGGTCGTTCACCGGCATCGGCATCCACGGGCAGTACCTGTGGGTCGACCCGGACGCCGACGTCGTGGTCGTGAAGACCAGCGCGTGGCACACGGCGGAGGACGAGGAGAAGGACGCGGAGACGGTGGCCGCGCTGACCGCGCTGGTCGCGCACCTGGAGGCGGGCGCCTGATCCCCGGGGGCGGCCGGGGCCGGTCGATAGGATGGCGGGCATGAGCGCATCCCGGGCGAAAGCCGCACCGCAGGCCACGGCCCGGCGCGGTCGCCCGCCGTCCACCTCGCTCAATCAGGGCGTGATCCTGGACGCCGCGCTCGCCCTCGTCGACCGGGAGGGGCCCGACGCCCTCACGCTGCGCCGGCTCGGCGCGGACCTCGGGGCCAATCACACGGCGGTGCTGCGGCACTTCGCGGGCAAGGACGAGATCCTGCTCGGCCTCGCCGAGCGGCTGGTCGCGGAGGCGCTGGACGGATTCGCCCCGGCGGACGGCTGGCGGCGCACGCTGGAGTCGCTGGCCCGCCGGATGCGGGCGGCCTGCCTGGCCCATCCGCGGGTGGCCGTGCTCGTCGCCACCCGGGTCGCCCGGCGCGACGCCGAGTTCCGGGGCGCGGACGTCGTCATCGGCGCCCTGCGCGCGGCCGGGTTCGGGGACCGGGACGCGGCGCGCTACTACCGCTCCCTGGTCGACACCTCGCTGGCCCTCGCCGCGTACGAGGCGTCCGTCGGCGCGCTCGGCGGCGCCGCCCGGGACGGCGACCGGTCGGCGTGGCGGCGTGCGTACCTGGCCGTCTCCCCGGACCGCTATCCGGCGCTGGCCGCGGTCGCCCCGCATCTGGCCGCCGCCGACGAGGACGACCAGTTCGAGACGACCCTCGCGCTGCTCCTGGACGCGGTGGAGCTGCGGGCGGCCGGGCGCTGAGCCGCGGCCGGACGTTCCCCGGGCCGCCCCGCGACGGGCCGCCCCACGACGGGCCGCCCGCTCAGGTCGCCCGGTGACCGGCCGCCAACTCCTCGACCCGGCGGGCGAGTTCGAAGTCCTTCGCGGTGACGGCGCCGTCCGCGTCGTGGGTGTGCACGGCGAGCGCCACCGTGTGATGGCCGAGGGTGAGGTCGGAGTGGTGGTCGAGCTCCTCCTGGGTCTGCGCGATGTGCACGACCAGGGCCGTCGCGGCGAAGTGGCTGTCCAGGCGGTAGGTACGGGTGATCCGGTCGCCGTCGAGGGACCAGCCGGGCAGCTCGGCCAGGCGGTCCTCGACGTCCTTCTGGGAAAGCGGCTCTGTAGGCATGCCCCCAGCCTGCCACCACTTCCGGTTACGGTCTCCCCATGACGACCCCGGCGCGGACGACCCGGACGGCGGCGGCCCGCCGCGGCAGCACCTCCGAGGTGGGCCGGCTGCTGCGCGGCTGGCGGGAGCGGCGCCGCGTCAGCCAACTGGACCTGGCCCTGCGCGCCGACTCCTCCGCCCGGCACATCAGCTTCGTGGAGACGGGCCGCTCGCGCCCCAGCGAGGAGTTCCTGCTGCGGCTCGCCGAGCACCTGGACGTACCGGTGCGCGAGCGGAACGCCCTGCTGCTCGCGGCCGGTTACGCACCCCGCTTCTCCGAGACGTCCCTCGACGACCCCTCGCTGGGCGCCCTGCGCGCGGGCCTCGACCAGCTGCTGCGCGGCTACGAGCCCTATCCGGCGCTGATCGTCGACGCGACGTACGACGTGGTCGCATCGAACCGCGGCGTCGCGCTGCTGATGGAGCCGCTGCCCGAACACCTGCTGTCGGCGCGGCCGTTGAACGCGATGCGGCTGACCCTCCACCCGGAGGGCCTGGCCCCCCGGATCCGGAACCTGCGCGCGTGGCGCGGCCATCTGCTGGCCCAGATGGAACGCCAGATCGCGCTGGCCCGCTCGCCGGCGCTGCGCGCGCTCCACGCCGAGGTGTCCGGCTATCCGGTGCCGGACCGGGACGAGGATCCCGAACCGGCGGGCGGCGTGCCGTACTTCGCGCTGCCGATGATCCTGGAGCACGACGGGCAGGTGCTGTCCTTCGTGTCGTCGATCTCGACCTTCAACACCCCGATGGACGTGACCGTCGCCGAGCTGGCCGTCGAGACGCTGCTCCCGGCCGATCCGGCGACGGTGAAGTACCTCCGGCGCACCGCCGACTGAGAACGCCTCGCCGGACGGGCCCCGGTCGGCCGCCAGGCCCGGCGGACCGGGGGCGAGCGGGACGACGGAGCCGGTTCCGGCCCCGCGTGCACGGCCCCCGCGTGCCCGGCCCCCGCGTCCACGACCGTGCCCGGCGCCGACCGCCGACGCGCTCGCGCGGGCGGGGCCACGACCGAGGCCGTGCGGCTGCCTCCCCCGACGGCCGGTTTCCGACGCCGCTCACATGTCACCGCGGGTGACACGCCGGTTCCGCAACCCATCCGGCCCCGGTCGGCAGGTGCTCCCCCCGCGCGGCCCCTAGCGTGCGAAGGACGGATACCGAGGGAGCAGACGGTGACTGACACGACGGGCGCCCCGGCCGAGCCGGACGTGGCGCTGTTGAAGGCGGGCCGGTTCTTCCGGCGCGGCAAGGCGGCCGAGGACCTGCACAGCGTGCGGATCAAGGGCGGCAGGGACGGCGACGTCTTCTACCGGGACCGGTGGAGCCACGACAAGGTCGTGAACTCGACGCACGGCGTGAACTGCACGGGCTCCTGCCGGTGGAAGGTGTACGTCAAGGACGGCATCATCACGTGGGAGACCCAGCAGACGGACTACCCGAGCGTGGGCCCCGACCGCCCCGAGTACGAGCCGCGCGGCTGCCCGCGCGGGGCGGCGTTCTCCTGGTACACGTACTCGCCGACGCGCGTGCGCTACCCGTACATCAGGGGGGTGCTCCTAGAGCTGTACCGGGAGGCGAAGGCGCGGCTGAAGGATCCGGTGCTCGCCTGGGCGGACATCCAGGGCGACCCCGAGCGGCGCAGGAAGTACCAGCTGGCGCGCGGCAAGGGCGGTCTGGTGCGGGCCACCTGGGACGAGGCCGTCGAGATCGTCGCCGCCGCCCACGTGCACACCATCAAGACGTACGGGCCCGACCGCGTCGCCGGCTTCTCCCCCATCCCCGCGATGTCGATGGTGTCGCACGCGGCGGGCGCGCGGTTCATGTCGCTGATCGGCGCGCCGATGCTGTCGTTCTACGACTGGTACGCGGATCTGCCCGTCGCCTCGCCGCAGGTCTTCGGCGACCAGACGGACGTCCCCGAGTCGGGCGACTGGTGGGACGCGGCGTATCTGATGATGTGGGGCTCGAACGTGCCCGTCACCCGCACCCCGGACGCGCACTGGATGGCCGAGGCGCGCTACCGCGGCCAGAAGGTCGTCGTCGTGGCGCCGGACTACGCGGACAACGCCAAGTTCGCCGACGAGTGGCTGCACCCGCACCCGGGGACCGACGGGGCGCTCGCGCTCGCCATGGGGCACGTGATCCTCAAGGAGTTCTTCGTCGACCGGCAGACGCCGTTCTTCACGGACTACGTCAAGAAGTTCACCGACCTGCCGTTCCTGGTGACCCTGGACGAGCGCGACGGCGCCTTCGTCCCGTCGAAGTTCCTGCGCGCCGCCGACCTGGGCCAGGGCGGCGAGGGCGCCGACTGGAAGACGGCGGTGCTCGACGAGGCCACCGGGCGGCCCGCCGTGCCCAACGGCTCGCTCGGCTTCCGCTGGACCGACTCGGGCGCGGGCAAGTGGAATCTGGAACTGGGCAACATCAAGCCGCAGCTGAGCCTGCACGGCAGTGAGGTGGCGAGCGGCGTCGAGGTGCTGCTGCCGCGCTTCGACACCGACGGCGGCACGCACGGGCAGGGGCGCGGCGACACCGTGCGGCGCGGGGTGCCCGCGACCCGGCTCGGCGGCCCCGGCGGGCCGCTGGTCACCACCGTCTTCGACCTGCTCCTCGCCCAGTACGGCGTGGGGCGCGACGGTCTGCCCGGCGAGTGGCCCGCGTCGTACGACGACGACTCCTCCCCGGGCACGCCCGGCTGGCAGGAGGCGCACACCTCGGTGCCCGCCGCGAAGTGCGTCAAGATCGCCCGCGAGTTCGCGCGGACCGCGGAGAAGTCGCGCGGACGCTGCATGATCCTCATGGGCGCCGGCACCAACCACTGGTTCCACTCGGAGACGATCTACCGGGGTTTCCTGGCGCTGCTCCAGCTCACCGGCTGCCAGGGCCGCAACGGCGGCGGCTGGGCGCACTACGTCGGGCAGGAGAAGTGCCGGCCGGTGACCGGCTGGGCCTCGCTGGCCTCCGCGAACGACTGGTCGCGGCCGCCCCGGCAGATGATCGGCGCCGCGTACTGGTTCCTCAACACCGACCAGTGGCGCTACGACAAGTTCGGCGCCGACGTGCTCGCCTCGCCGCTCGGCAAGGGCGCCTTCGCGGGCATGACGGGCGCCGACTGCCTGGCCCTGTCGGCCCGTTCGGGCTGGATGCCGTCCTATCCGACGTTCGACCGCAACTCCCTGGACCTGGGCGAGCAGAGCGTCGAGGAGACCGTCGCCGAACTCAAGTCGGGCAGCCTCAAGTTCGCCTGCGAGGACCCCGACGCGCCCGAGAACTGGCCGCGCGTGCTCACCCTGTGGCGGGCCAACCTGCTCGGCTCCTCGGCGAAGGGCGCCGAGTACTTCACCAAGCACCTCCTCGGCACCCACTCCTCGCTGCGCGCCGAGGAGGCCGCCCCCGAGGAGCGGCCGACGACGGTGACCTGGCGCGACCAGGCTCCCGAGGGCAAGCTCGACCTGCTGCTCTCCCTCGACTTCCGCCAGACGTCGTCGACGCTGCTGTCCGACGTGGTGCTGCCCGCCGCGACCTGGTACGAGAAGCACGACCTGTCGTCGACGGACATGCACCCCTACGTGCACTCCTTCACTCCGGCGGTGGACCCGCCGTGGCAGGCCCGCACCGATTTCGACACGTTCAAGGCGCTCGCGGAGAAGCTGAGCACGCTCGCGGCGGGCCACCTGGACACGCGCAAGGACCTGGTCGCGGCGCCGTTGCAGCACGACACCCCGGGCGAGATCGCGCAGCCCGGCGGGGTCGTCCTGGACTGGCGCAAGGGCGAGTGCGAGCCGGTGCCCGGCAGGACGCTGCCGAACCTGGTCGTCGTCGAGCGGGACTACACGGCGATCGGCGCCAAGTTCGGCTCGCTGGGCCCGCTCGTCGAGCGGCTCGGCCTGCCCGCCAAGGGCATCACGCTCAAGCCCGACCAGGAGGTCGAGGAGCTGCGCGAGCGCAACGGCGTGGCGCGCGGCGGGGTCGCCGACGGCCGTCCGCTGCTCGACACGGCGGTCAAGGCGGCGAACACGATCCTGGCGCTGTCCGGGACCACCAACGGGCGCCTGGCCACCCAGGGCTTCCACACCCTGGAGGCCCGGACCGGGCAGGAGATGGCGCACCTGGCCGCCGAGCACGAGGGCAAGCGCGTCACGTACGCGGACACCCAGGCGGCCCCGGTGCCGGTGATCACGTCGCCGGAGTGGTCGGGCAGCGAGTCGGGCGGGCGCCGCTACACCGCGTTCACCCTCAACACCGAGCATCTGAAGCCCTGGCACACCCTCACCGGACGCCAGCACTTCTTCATCGACCACGACTGGATGCACGAGCTGGGCGAGGCCCTGCCCGTGTACCGGCCGCCGCTCGACATGAACCGGCTCTTCGGCGAGCCGAACCTCGGGCCGGACGGCGAGAAGGAGGTGACGGTCCGCTACCTCACCCCGCACAACAAGTGGTCGATCCACTCCGAGTACCAGGACAACCTGTTCATGCTGGCCCTGTCCCGCGGCGGCCAGTCGATCTGGATGGCCCCGCAGGACGCCGAGTCGATCGGCGTCGAGGACAACGACTGGATCGAGGCGGTCAACCGCAACGGCGTGGTGGTGGCCCGTGCGATCGTCTCGCACCGGATG
Organism: Streptomyces sp. NPDC088785; assembly: GCF_044750685.1. Classification (NCBI taxonomy): domain Bacteria; kingdom Bacillati; phylum Actinomycetota; class Actinomycetes; order Kitasatosporales; family Streptomycetaceae; genus Streptomyces; species Streptomyces sp. NPDC088785. The sequence goes on along the minus strand of NZ_JBIVKH010000016.1, from coordinate 127,577 downwards.
CCGGCCGGCACGGTCTACATGCACCACGCGCAGGAGCGCACGGTCAACGTGCCGAAGGCGGAGACGAACGGCAGGCGCGGCGGCATCCACAACTCGCTCACCCGGCTGATCCTCAAGCCGTCCCATCTCATCGGCGGATACGCCCAGCTGAGCTGGGCGTTCAACTATCTCGGCCCGACGGGCAACCAGCGGGACGAGGTCACCGTCATCCGGCGCCGCTCGCAGAAGGTGGAGTACTGAACCCATGCGCATCATGGCTCAGATCGCGATGGTCATGAACCTCGACAAGTGCATCGGCTGCCACACCTGCTCGGTCACCTGCAAGCAGGCGTGGACCAATCGCAACGGCATGGAGTACGTCTGGTTCAACAACGTCGAGACCCGCCCCGGGCAGGGCTACCCGCGCCGCTACGAGGACCAGGAGAAGTGGCGCGGCGGCTGGGAGCTGAACAAGAAGGGCGCCCTCCAGCTGAAGGGCGGCGGCCGCTTCAAGAAGCTGCTGGGCATCTTCTCCAACCCCAAGCTGCCGGAGATCAAGGACTACTACGAGCCCTGGACGTACGACTACAAGAACCTGACCGACGCGCCGCTCGGCGACGACTATCCGGTGGCGGAGCCGCGCTCGCAGATCACCGGCAAGCCGATGAAGATCGAGTGGTCGTCGAACTGGGACGACAACCTGGGCGGCGCGACGCGGTACGGCGACCTCGACCCGATGGTGGAGAAGACCCGTCAGCAGGCCGCGGACAAGGTGAAGTTCGCGTTCGAGCAGACCTTCATGTTCTATCTGCCGCGGATCTGCGAGCACTGCCTGAACCCGTCGTGCGTGGCGTCCTGCCCGTCGGGCGCGATGTACAAGCGCGAGGAGGACGGCATCGTCCTCGTCGACCAGGACAGCTGCCGCGGCTGGCGGATGTGCGTGACCGGCTGCCCTTACAAGAAGGTCTACTTCAACCACCGCAGCGGCAAGGCCGAGAAGTGCACGATGTGCTACCCGCGGCTCGAGGTCGGGCTGCCCACGGTCTGCTCGGAGACGTGCGTGGGCCGGCTGCGCTATCTCGGTGTCATCCTCTACGACGCCGACAAGGTGACCGAGGCGGCCCGGACGAAGGACGATCACGCCCTGTACGAGGCCCAGTTGGGCGTCTTCCTCGATCCCGAGGACCCGGAGGTGCGGCGCGCCGCCGAGCGGGCGGACATCCCCTTCGACTGGATCGAGGCGGCCCGCCGCTCCCCGGTGCACGCGCTGATCAGCAAGTACAAGGTGGCGCTTCCGCTGCACCCGGAGTACCGGACGATGCCCATGGTCTGGTACATCCCGCCGCTGTCCCCCGTCGTCGACGCGCTCACCGAGACCGGGCACGACGGCGAGGACGTGGCGAACCTGTTCGGCGCCATCGACACCCTGCGCATCCCCCTCGAATACCTGGCGGAGATCTTCACCGCCGGTGACGTGGGGCCCGTGCGCTCCTCCCTGGAGAAGCTCGCGGCGATGCGCTCCCACATGCGGGCCATCAACCTCGGCGACCGGCCCGACCCGGCCATCTCCGAACAGGTCGACATGTCGGCGGTGGAGATCGAGGAGATGTACCGCCTCCTCGCCATCGCCAAGTACGAGGACCGCTACGTCATCCCGACCGCGGCCATCGGCGACGCGCAGCGCCTGGAGGAGTCCGCGCTGCCCGACTCCTGCTCGCTCGACTACGAGGACGGGCCGGGCATGGGCGGCGAGGGCCCCTTCGGCGCCGACTCGGGGTCCACGACCGGCGGCCGCAAGCTGCTGCCCGTCGTCTCCGTGGAGAGCTTCCACCTCACCAAGCGCCGCCAGACCGCCGACGACCCGGAGGAGACCTGATGACGGACCGGACGTCCCTGCTGTTCCAGGCCGCCGCGCTCTGCCTCACCTATCCGGACGAGGAGCTGTACGAGCGGCTGCCCCTGGTGCGGGCCGCGGCCCCCCGGCTCGCGCCGTTCGTCGACCACGCCGAGGCGACCTCCGTGCAGGACCTGGCCGCGCACTACGTCCAGGTCTTCGACTTCAAGAACCGGCACAGCCTCTACCTGACGTGGTGGCGCGACGGCGACACCCGCAGGCGCGGGATGTCGCTGGTGGAGATGAAGGAGATCTACCGCGAGCACGGTCTGGAGTTCACCGGCGAGGAGCTGCCGGACTACCTGCCGGCGGTCCTCGAATTCTCCGCCCAGGCCGGCCCGTTCCTCCTGGAGGAGCACCGCAGCGGCATCGAACTGCTGCGCCTGGCCCTCACCGAGCACGGCACCCCGTACGCGACCGTGCTCTCCGCGGTGTGCGGGGCGCTGCCCGGCGCCTCCCCCAAGGACCGGGCGGCGGCGCTCGCGCTCGCCCGCTCGGGCCCGCCCCGCGAGGAGGTGGGTCTCGAACCCTTCGCAACCCTGCCGCTGATGGTGAAGGAGCACGCCCCGTGACCACCCTCCTGTGGGGCGTCCTGCCCTATGTCGCCGTCGTCCTGCTGATCGCGGGCACGATCTGGCGCTACCGCTACGACAAGTTCGGCTGGACCACGCGCTCGTCGCAGGTCTACGAGTCGAAGCTGCTCAACGTCGCCTCGCCGGTCTTCCACTACGGCATCCTGTTCGTCCTCGCCGGCCATCTCGTCGGCCTGTTCGTCCCGATGTCGTGGACGGACAAGGTGGGCGTCAGCGAGCACACGTACCACATGTTCTCGCTGATCGGCGGCACCTTCGCCGGCGTCCTGACGGTCTGCGGGATCTTCCTGCTGCTGTTCCGCCGCCGCTTCAAGGCGCCGGTGTTCAAGGCCACCACGCGCAACGACAAGCTCATGTACCTCGTGCTGCTCGCCGCGATCGTGCTCGGCATGACCGCCAAGCTGACCCACGCCTCGGGCGACGGCTACAACTACCGCGAGTCGATCGGCCCGTGGTCCCGCAGCCTGTTCACGCTCAGCCCCGACATCGACCTGATGCACGGTGTGCCGGTGCTCTACCAGATCCATGCGGTGGTGGGCATGTCACTGATCGCGCTGGTACCGTTCACCCGGCTCGTGCACATGTTCAGTGCCCCGGTGCATTACCTGTTCCGTCCGTACGTGGTCTACCGCAGCCGCGACCCGCGGCGCCTGAGCGCGAGGCCGGAGCGGCGTGGGTGGGAGCGCACCGGTTCCTGATCCGTGAATTCGTGGGGGGCGTGGAGAGGTGAGTGAACGTCGGCCCGCCCCCACCGTGGGCCAGGTCGTGCTCGGCAGGCGCCTGCGCGACCTGCGGGAGGCGGCGGGGCTCAAGCGGGACGAGGCGGCCCGCGCGCTGCGGGTGGCCGCGGCGACGATCCGCCGGATGGAGACCGCAGAGGTCGCCCTGAAGATCCCGTACGCACAGATGCTGCTGGAGCTGTACGAGGTCCCCGAGCCGGAGATCGAGGCGTTCGTCGCGCTCGCCGAGGAGGCGAACCTGCCCGGCTGGTGGCAGCGCTACCACGACGTGCTGCCGGACTGGTTCAGCCTGTACGTCAGCCTTGAGGGCGCGGCCGAGATGATCCGCTCCTACGAGCCGCACTTCGTGCCGGGGCTGCTCCAGACCGAGGAGTACGCGCGGGCGGTCTTCGACGCGGGCACGGTGGGGCGCTCGACCCCGGCCGACATCGACCGGCACGTGGCGCTGCGGATGGCCCGCCAGTCGCTGCTGGCCCGCGAGGACGCACCGCACCTGTGGATCGTGATGGACGAGACGGCGCTGCGCCGTCCGCCCGGTGACGCGGCGCTGCTCCGCGGCCAGCTGGACCGGCTGATCGAGCGGGCGCGGCTGCCCCATGTGACGCTCCAGCTCGCCGAGTTCGCGTCGGGCCCGCACCCGGCGACGTTCGGCCCGTTCAGCCTGTTCCGCTTCCCGGTGCGCGAGCTGCCCGACATGGTCTTCAGCGAGTACGTGACCGGCGCCCTGTACCTGGACTCCCGCGAGGAGGTCGGCGTGCACCTGGAGGTGCTGGACCATCTGGCGGCCCAGGCGGCGAGCGCGGAGCGGACCCTGGAGATCCTGAAGAAGATGCGGGCCGAGCTGTAGCCGTCAGGCGGCTCCTCGCGGGCCGTCCTCCTCGTCGTCCACGATCTCGGCGTCGACCACGTCGTCGGCGGGCGGCCCGTCCTGCGGCGCGGCGGCGCCGGCCTGCGCGTACAGGGCCTGGCCCATCCGCCGGCTGACCGCAGCCAGCCTCCGTGCGCCGTCCTGGAGGGCGGTGATGTCCGGCGCGTCGCCGGCCAGGGTGTCCTTCAGCTCCCGCACGGCGGTCTCGACGTCGGCCCGGATCCCGGCCGGCACGCGGTCGGCGGTGTCGTGCTCGCGCAGGAACTGTTCGGTGCGGTGGACGAGTTGCTCGGCCTCGTTGCGGGTCTCCGCCGCCGCCCGCCGGGCGCGGTCCTCGTCGGCGTGCGCCTCGGCCTCCCGCATCATGCGCTCGATCTCGTCCTCGGGCAGGGCCGAGCCGCCGGTCACGGTCGTCCTCTGCTCGCGCCCGGTCGCGAGGTCCTTCGCCGACACGTGCATGATCCCGTCGGCGTCGATGTCGAAGGTCACCTCGATCCGCGGCACGCCGCGCGGCGCGGGCGGCAGCCCGGTCAGGTCGACGACGCCGAGCTTCTTGTTGGAGGCGGCGATCTCGCGCTCGCCCTGGAAGACCTGGATGCCGACGGAGGGCTGGTTGTCGGCGGCGGTGGTGAAGGTCTCGGAGCGCCGGGTGGGGATGGTGGTGTTGCGTTCGATCAGCCGGGTCATGAGGCCGCCCCTGGTCTCGATGCCGAGCGACAGCGGTGTGACGTCGAGGAGCAGCACGTCCTTGACGTCGCCGCGGATGACTCCGGCCTGGAGGGCGGCGCCGACGGCGACCACCTCGTCGGGGTTCACGCCCTGGTGCGGGTCCTTGCCGGTCAGTTCCCGCACGAGTGCGGTGACGGCGGGCATCCGGGTGGAGCCGCCGACGAGGATCACGTGGTCGATGGCGGACAGGTCGACGCCCGCGTCCCGCACCGCCCGGTGGAACGGCGCCCTGCACCGGTCGAGCAGGTCGGCGGTGAGTTCCTGGAACCGGGTGCGGGTCAGTTTCTCGTCCAGGTGCAGCGGGCCGTCCGCGGTCGCGGTGATGTAGGGCAGGTTCACGCTCGTCGCGCCGGCCGAGGACAGCTCGGTCTTCGCCTTCTCGGCGCCTTCGCGCAGCCGCTGCACGGCCATCTCGTCCCGGCCGAGGTCGATGCCGTGCGCGTTCTCGAACCGCCGGACGAGGTGGTCGACGAGGCGCTGGTCCCAGTCGTCGCCGCCGAGCCGCGTGTCGCCGTCGGTGGCCCTGACCTCGATGACGCCGTCGGCCATCTCCAGCAGCGAGACGTCGAAGGTGCCGCCGCCGAGGTCGAGGACGAGGACCGTGCGTTCGTCGCCCTTGTCGAGTCCGTAGGCCAGGGCGGCGGCGGTCGGCTCGTTGATGATGCGCAGCACGTTCAGGCCGGCGATGCCGCCGGCCTCCTTGGTGGCCTGCCGCTGGGTGTCGTCGAAGTGGGCGGGCACGGTGATGACGGCGTCGGTGACGTCCTCGCCGAGGTGGGCCTCGGCGTCGCGCTTGAGCTTCTGGAGGACGCGGGCGGACAGTTCCTGGGCGCGGTAGCGGTGTCCGTCGAGGGCTCCGCCCGGCGGGAAGTGCCAGTCCGCCTCGCCCATGTGGCGTTTGACGGAGCGGGCGGTGCGCTCGACGTTGGTGACGGCCTGCCGCTTGGCGACCTCCCCGACGAGCACGTCCCCGTTCTTGGCGAAGGCGACCACGGAGGGCGTGGTCCGGGCGCCCTCCGCGTTGGCGACGACGGTCGGGTCGCCGCCCTCCAGCACGGCCACCACCGAGTTCGTCGTGCCGAGATCGATACCGACCGCACGCCCCATGACGTGACTCCTGTCCCCTGGGTGACCCGCTCACGTCGTCCTGCGTCTCAGCACAGGACGTGGGCGGGTCCGTGTCAAGGGGCCGGGCGGTCAGCCGCGGGGGACCTGCCCGTTCGCGAAGTAGGCGCGCAGTCGCGGGTCGAGCGGCGGCACGTCGTACGGGGTGCCGCCGGTGCGCAGCGAGCGGGTGGCCAGGGCACCCGCGGCGACGCTCATGCGGGCCGCCACCGGGTCGGTGTCGGTGGCGCCGCCGTCCCGGGCGAAGCGGCAGAACTCGGCGACGATGCTCCCGTCGGCGCCGCCGTGCGAGCCGGTGGCGTCGGGGACGCGGTGGACGGCGTCGGCGTCGGCGCGGTAGCCGCTCGGGCCGGTGTTCCAGACCCGGACCTCGTCGCCGGGCCGGTCGCCGAAGTTCTCCAGGCGGCCCTCGGTGCCGATGACGGTGTAGTTGCGGAAGTAGTCGGGGCTGAAGTGGCACTGCTGGTAGGCGGCGATGACGCCGTTGTCCAGGCGCATGTTCATCACCGACACGTCCTCGACGTCCACGACGTGGTGCAGGTCCCGGCGCGCGGTGGGCGGCCAGTCGAACTCCCGCAGCCAGCCGTCGGGGCGCGGGGTGTCGGGCGCCCGGCGCGGCAGGTCGCCGTAGACCATCAGGTCGCCGAGGGCGTTGACGCGGGTGGTGTAGCCGCCGGCCAGCCAGTGCACGACGTCGATGTCGTGGGCGGCCTTCTGGAGCAGCAGGCCCGTGGTGCGGCGCCGGTCGGCGTGCCAGTCCTTGAAGTAGTAGTCGCCGCCGTAGCTGACGAAGTGGCGCACCCAGACGGTCTTCGGTTCGCCGATGTCGCCGCGCGCGATGAGGTCGCGCATGGTGCGCACGACACCCATGTGACGCATGTTGTGGCCCACGTAGAGGCGGGTGCCCGTCTCGTACGCGGTGCGCAGGAGGGCGTCGCAGCTCTCGACGGAGATGCCGAGCGGCTTCTCCACGTAGACGGGCTTGCCGGCGCGCAGGGCGTCGCCGGCGATGGCCTCGTGGGTGTCGTCGGGGGTGGCGACGACGACGGCGTCGATGTCGGGCCGGTCGAGGAGGGCCCGGTGGTCCTCCAGGGCGACGGCTCCTGCGTACCAGTCGGGGACCTGGGCGCGGACCGCCGGGTCGAGGTCGGCGGCGGCCGCCACCACCGAGCCCCGGCCGGGGCGGTGGGCGGCGGTCGCGAGGTTGCGGCGCAGGCCGAGGCCGATGACGCCGATGCGGAGGTCGTCGCTCACTTGGTGCCCTTCGAGATGGCCTGCTCGTACTCGTGCCGCATGGCGTCGCCCGCGGTGCGCCGCCACCTGGGCAGCACCTCCTTGCGGAAGGAGGAGAGGGGTTTGCGGCCCGCGACGATGTCCTTGACGGCGCTGTTGACCTCGTCCTTCGCGGACGCGCCCTTCTGCGCGAAGGTGTCCGAGAAGTAGCCGATGGTCGGGTCGACCCGGGCCATCTTCATCAGTTCCGTCTGCGACTGGTGGATCGAGCGCGTGACGTCGGGCTTGTCCGGCAGGTAGAGGCTCTCCGGGGCGTTGCCGAAGAAGGTGATGGCCTGCCTGGTCGTGAGGACCTCGGCGTTGCCCTTCTTGGTGAGCGCCACGTCTCCGCTGCGGGACCGGGTGTGGTGGGTGCCCTCGACGCCGTTGTCCAGGAAGAGCCGTTCCTCGGTGCCCATGGGGGCGCTGAGGTAGTCGAGGACCTTGAGGAGCGTGGGGATACGGGACGTGGGAACGCTGTTGCTGATCGCGGTGAAGCCGACGGATCCGTAGCCGTAGGACCAGGTGGGGGTCAGGCCCTTCTGCGCGGCGAAGGGGACGACGATCTTCTCCGGCCAGTCGTACATGGCGCTGTCGTTGAGGAAGCCGGGGAAGGACTGCACGTGCAGGCCGAGGAAGCCGCCCTCCATCTTCTCCAGGGTGGTGGTGAGGTTGGGGTCGGGCCAGAAGAGCTGTGCACGGCGGCAGGTGAGGGCGAACTCGATGCCGGCCAGGAACTCGTCCGTCTCGAAGTAGTAGGTCAGGTCGCCGCCGTCGAGCCGCCACGTGTTCGGCGCGCCGTGCCAGAGCGCGAACTGCTGGACGTGGTTCACGTACGCCGGTTCCAGCACGTACTTGCGGCGCCTGGTGTCCAGGAGGTCCTTCGCCTTGTCGAGGAAGTCGCGCGCGCTGTCGAACCGCGGGCCGCCGACCGGTTTCCAGAAGTCCTCGTTGGCCACGTACACCTGGCCGCTGCGGCCGTAGGGCACGGCGTAGCCCCGGATCCGGCCGTCGATGACGGCGGTCTTCCAGGCGTACGCGGGGATGTTGGCGAGGTTGGGGTACTTCTTGACGGCGTCGCCGGAGAGGTGGGGCGTGAGGTCGTGGAACTTCGCGCGCAGCAGGTCGGGGACGTTCTTCAGGCCCTGGTTCGGCGGGAACCACATCAGGTCCGGCAGGTCGCCACCCGCGATGGTGGCGTTGAACTTCTCGCGGTAGACGCTGTCCGCGCCGAGGCCGTTGACGATGGTCAGGTGCAGTTCGGAGCCGAGGCGCCGGTTCAGCTCCTGCCAGTAGGCGTTGCGGTTCATGGCCGGTGCCGGGGTGGTGAAGGTCTCCGTGAGGCAGGTGATCGCCTCGCCGTCGCCCGGGGGCCCGCTGACGCTCCGGACGAGGTCCGCGGGGTAGCGCAGGTAGGCCGGGTCGAGGCCCTGGGCGTTGCCCGGGAGGTCGGGTGCGGGCACCTTCGCCGGTATGTACGCGGGCAGTTCGAGCCGGGCGGAGGCCTCGGCCCCGCCGGTCCGGGTGCCGCCGTCGCCGCACGCGGTGAGCAGGCCGCCGCCGGCCACGGTCAGTCCGGCGGCGCCGGTGGCGCCGAGGAATCCTCTGCGATCGAGATTGCGGGAAGGCATGGCTCTCCTGGGGATGCGGTGAACGTCGGTGGTGGCGCGGGGTGCTGACGTGCGGTCAGGCCTTGACCGCGCCGGTGAGCACGCCCTTGACGAAGTACTTCTGGAGGAAGGGGTAGACCGCGACGATCGGCAGCACGGCGAGGATGAGCACCGCCATGGACAGCGCCGTGGTGGCGGGCAGGACGCTCACGCCGAGCGCCTTGGCGTTGAAGGTGTCGCCCTGGATGACGTACGACCGGAGGATGACCTGCAACGGCAGCTTGTCGGAGTCGTTGATGTACAGCATCGCGTTGAAGAAGCTGTTCCAGTACGTGACGGCGTAGAACATGCCGACCACGGCGATGACCGCCTTGGACAGCGGGAGCACGATCCGGCACATGATGGTGAGCTCGCCCGCGCCGTCGAGCCGGGCCGCCTCGTGGAGTTCGTCGGGGATGCCCTGGAAGAAGGCCCGGACGACGATCACGTTGAAGGCGTTGAGCATGATCGGCAGGACCATGGCGCCGTAGGAGTCGATGAGGCCGAGCTCCTGCACCACCAGGTAGCTGGGGATGACGCCGGGGGTGAAGAGGAACGTGCCGACGACCACGAGCAGCAGTGGCTTGCCGCCGAAGGTGCCCGGCCGAGAGAGGCCGTAGGCGAGGCAGATCGTGCACAGCAGGCTGAGGGCGGTGCCGATGACGGTGACGCCGACGCTGACCGCGGCGGCGCGGGTGACGACGCCGCCGGCCAGGACGACCCGGTAGGCCTCCAGGGTGGGGTGCTGCGGGAGGAGGACGTAGCCGCCGTTCGCGGCGAGTTCGGCCTTGGTGGCGAGGCTGGTGCCGATCGCCAGCAGGAACGGATAGCCGACGGCCGCGATCATGGCCAGGATGACGATCAGCTTCAGGGCCTGTCCGGCGGGCGTCGGCCGTTCCATCCAGACCGGCCGGTCCGGGCGGCGGCCGCGGCGCCGCGGGTGCGCGGCGATGGTGGTGGTCACTGGTAGACCCCTTGTTCCCCGAGTCGGTGGGCGACCTTGTTGGCGAGCACGATCAGGACGAATCCGATGACGCCCTTCATCAGGCCGGCGGCGGTGGACATGCCCCAGTCGCCGTCCACGACGCCGTGGAAGTAGACGTAGGTGTCCAGGACCTCGGAGGCGTCCGCGCCGACCATGTCCCGCTGGAGCAGGACCTGTTCGAAGCCGACGGAGAGGATGTCGCCGAGGCGCAGGATGAGCAGCATGACCATGACGGGGCGGATGCCCGGCAGGGTCACGTGCCACATGCGGCGCAGCCATCCGGCGCCGTCCATGGCCGCCGACTCGTAGAGCCCGGTGTCGATGGAGGCCATCGCGGCCAGGAAGATGATCGCTCCCCAGCCGGCGTCCTTCCAGACGGACTCCGAGGTCAGGAGCAGCATGAAGGTGTCGGGGTTGTTCATGATGTTGCCGACGTGCACCCCGTGGTCGTTCAGCACGCCGCTGATGGTGCCGACCCCGCCGAACATCTGCTGGAAGAAGCTGACCACGACGACCCAGGAGAGGAAGTGCGGCAGGTAGACGACGGTCTGCATCAGTCGCCGGGTCCTGGTGCCGACCAGCGAGTTCAGGAAGAGCGCGAGCAGGATCGGGGCGGGGAAGTAGAGCAGCAGCTGTACGGCGCTGATCTGGAGGGTGTTCCCCACCGCCGTCCAGAACTCGGGTTCCTGGACCAGGGCCTGGAAGTTGTCCGGGCCGACCCAGAGGCTGTGCATGAAGCCCAGGTACGGCTGGTAGTCCTGGAAGGCCGTGATGTTGCCGGCCAGCGGCAGGTAGCAGAAGACGGCGAAGAAGAGGATGCCCGGCAGGCACAGGAGCAGCAGGGTCCGGTCGCGCCGCAGTCGCTGACGCGGGGTGGGCCCGCGGGTGCCGGAGCCGGCCGCGGGGTCGTCGTGCGCGTCGGGTGGCTCTGGCGGGGCGGCCGGCCCGTAAGGGGTCCGGCCGGGCGATGCGGTCGCGGACGACGTCACATACACCTCCGGCATCGAGGGTGGCGGGGTGGGGCCGCGGGGCTCCGACACCGGCCCGCGAGGCTGGCTGAATCTTGCACCACTCAAGCCGACTGTGACAATAGGTGCTTGGAACTGGCTCCAATCTTGCATCTTCAATCACAGGAGCGCTTCGGACACAGCTGCGCCCCGGACCCGAGGGCGGGTCCGGGGCGCGGTCGAGCCGGGGTGACGGGGTGTCAGGCCAGCTTCGCGGTCAGGGTGATCGTGGTGCCGGTGAGGGCCTGGCTCACCGGGCAGTTCTTCTTGGCGTCCTCGGCCGCGGCCTGGAAGCCCTGGTCGTCCAGGCCCGGGACGGTGCCCTCCACGATGAGGTGGATGCCGGTGATGCCCTCGCCCGGCTGGAACGTCACGTCGGCCGAGGTGACCAGCCTGGTGGGCGGGGTGCCGGCGCCGGACAGGCCGTGCGAGAGCGCCATCGAGAAGCAGGACGAGTGGGCGGCGGCGATCAGCTCTTCCGGGCTGGTCCTGCCGTTCGCCTGCTCGGCGCGGGACGGCCAGGACACCGGCTGGTCGCCGATGCCGGACGAGTCGAAGGTGACGGTGCCGCTGCCCTGGAGCAGGTCGCCTTCCCACACGGTGTGCGCGGAGCGGGTGGTAGCCACGTTGCGGTTCCTTTCGGTTTCCGTTCTGGTGCCCCCATCCGACCACATCCGGGCGGAGGTTCCACGGGCTCAGAGGTTCGCGTCGAGCCATTGCGTCAACTGACCCCGGGAAAAGGCCCCGACGCGGGTCGCCGCGACCCGGCCGGCCTTGAACAGCAGGAGCGTGGGCACGCTCCGCACGCCGTAGCGAGGGCCCGTCGCCGGGTACCGGTCGATGTCGTGCCGGGCGACGGTGAGCCCGGCCGCGTACTCCTCGGCCACGTCCACGAGCAGCGGGGCCATCATCGCGCACGGCCCGGCCCACTCCGCCCAGAAGTGGACCAGCACCGGTCCGCGGGAGGCGAGGACGTCCCCGTCGAACGACGCGTCCGTCGATTCCCTGGTCCTGTCGGCCATCTGCACTCCCGTTCCTGGTCCGCACGCGGCGCGTCGGGGACCGCGACTCCGGGGCGTCGAGGCGCCGTTCGCCGCGCTCCCCCGGCGGCGGTCGCGCGGCCGGGGACGTCGGGGAGGCCGCCGTGGAGGTGCTCGGCGCCGGTGCGGAACGCACGGCCTGTCGGGGCGGGCACGGGGCCGCTCCGGCTGGATGCGGGTCGGGACGCGGACGCGGGCCCCGCCTCCCCAGTACAGCCAGGATCGCCCGCGCCGCTCAAGGGCGGACGGCGACAAAGGAGGGACGGCCCGCCTCTTTGGCCCGATCACGCCCGGGCCCGCCGCCCGCGCGCCGCCCGCCACGCGTGGACCGGCACCCGGGCGCGACGGCCGCGTCCCCGGCGCCGCCCACCAGCCACATCGAGAAGCCGCGAGCCGCACGGGCGACGTGCGGGCCCCGCGCGAAGTGCGGCATCCGGACCCGGTCGCGGCGCCCCGGCCCCGGGCCGCGGACCCGCGCCGCGGTGGCCGGAAGAGACGGCACCGGCGCGGTGGACGTCGTCACGAGCACCCGGGTGCAGGCGACCGTCGCGGAACCGGCCGCGCAGCCGTGCCCGGTGACCCGCCCGGCAAACGGCGCGGCGGAGCCGGTGAGCCGGCAGCCGGCGCCGCGTCAGCCCGTCCTGTCCTGCGGCTCGCGGGGCACGGCCGTGAACGACGCGGGGTCCGGGCCGGGCTGGAGCGCACCGTCCGCGACGACCTGCGGCACGGACAGGGGGATCTGCGGGCCGTCGCTCTCCCGCAGCCAGCGGCGCAGCACCTGGTGGACCTGCTCGGCGCCGACGAGTTCGGCACCGTCCGCGACCGGCGCGGACAGGGTGCGCGGCGACAGCAGGAAGGGACGGCTCTGCGCGCCGCCGAGGCCGCCGTGCGAGCCGATCTGCTCCTCGAAGGCGAGGACCTCGCCCTCAAGGGGGTCGAACATCGAGTTGACCATGATGTCGGCGGTGTGCGGGAAGGAGTGGGTGCGGCGCACGGCGTCGGCGGCGCCGGGCCCGAAGTCGGCGAGCGGCCCGACCCCGTCGGCCAGGTCGGCGACCGGCACCTCGGCGCCCTGCGCGGCGAGCACCACCCCGCCGTGCCGCTCGCTGCGCACGAGGAGGAAGCCGATGCCCGGGTGGTGGGCGAGGGTCGCGAGCAGCGCCGGGTGGCGGGCGTCGATCTCCTCCTTGCTCATCCGGTGCCGGACGTCGGGGAAGGAGACGAGGCCCAGGTTCCCGGAGGCGAGCACGACGGGCTCGCTGTGCTTGCCGCCGTGGCCGCCCCGCGCGCCCTCCTCGACCGGCCGGTGCAGCGCGGCCCGTACGGCGGAGCGGGCCTCGGCGCCGGAGCGGGTGCGCCGGGCGCGGCGCGGCACGGGCAGCCCGCAGCCGGCCCGGACCAGGTCCTGGAGGGTCAGTCCGTAGCGGGAGCGGAAGGTCTCGCCGGGGCTCTGCCCGTGGTCGGAGAGCAGCACGATGCGGTACGGGCGCGGGGCGTGCTCGGCGACCTTCGCGAGCAGCGCGAGGGAGCGGTCGAGGCGCATCAGCACCTGGCGCGCGTCGCTGCTGAACGGCCCGGAGTGGTGGGCCACCTCGTCGTAGGCGACGAGGTCGGCGTAGACCGCGCTGCGCCCGGAGAGCATGTCGCCGATGACGGCCGCGACGACGACGTCCCGCTCGACGACGGTCGCGAAGGCGCGGATGAACGGGTAGAGCCCGCCGCGGGAGACGCGCGGGCGGCGCTTGCGCATCCGGGCGCGGGTGGACTGCCCGATCTCGCGGATCACCTCGGCGGCGAAGGACAGGGCGGTGCGCACGGCGTTCGCGGGGTCGCAGAAGTAAGCGAAGTACCCGGCGCGGGAACGGTTCTCCTTGCCGCGCCGGGCGGCCACGGACAGCACCAGGGCGACCTGTTCGGCGCCGCCGCTGAAGAGGTTGCCGCGGCTGGCGCCGTCGACGGTGAGCAGCCCGCCGTCGCCGGTGCGCTCGACGGCGCGGCGCTGGAGTTCGGCGGCGCTGGTCGGCCGGTTGGAGACCTGGATCTCGCCGGTCTCCTTCTCGTACCAGCGGAAGGCGGGGACGTCCTCGTTCGAGCCGTGCAGGATGCCGAGCTGGCTGGCGCCGGTCTGGCTGGACCAGTCGGTGCGCCAGGGGGTGAGGCGGTGTCCGCCGTCGCGGAGCCAGCCGCCGACGGTGGGCATCACGTCGTCGCGGGCCATGCGGCGCAGCACCTCGTGGCCGACGCCGTCGAGCTGGAGGAAGAGGGTGCCGGGGGTGGGCGCGAAGGCTCCGGTGCCGTCGTGTCTGCGCCGTCTTCGCGCGGCGAGCCGGGACAGGCGGCGCCGGTAGGCGTCGTCGTCGCGCACGGCGAGGGCACCACCGGTGGCGGAGGCGACGGCCGACATGACGGCGGCCACGACCACGGCGGTCTCCGGGCCGGCCTCTCCCCTGTTCTCGGGGACGAGCTTGAGGGCGAACAGCAGCAGCGCGCCGTTGAGGAAGAACACGACGAGGCCGACGACGAGGGCGGGGACGAGCAGCAGGGCCCGCACCAGGAGCGGCCAGACCAGCGCCGAGAGCAGCGCGAACGCGCCCGCGCCCCAGGCCGCGGTGAGCGCGACGCGGGTGAGGCTGTCGCCGTCGTCCGCCTGGAGCTGGAAGTCCGGCAGGAGTCCCGCGAGGACCATCATCGTCAGGGTGCTCGCCGCCCAGACGGTCAGGGACCGCCAGCCCTGGCTCGCCGCCCGCCGCCACCGGCCATCGGCCACTTTCCGGCTCCCCTCGCCCAACGTGTCTCGTGTCCGCCTCGGGCAAGGGTTTCACACCTTTTGAGCAGGCCGATCGAGCCGTGGCCGCGTCCGGCTAGCAGCCGTCGTATCCGGCGGTGGGCATCGACAGCCTGCGGTGCACGCGCGCCTTCATGTCCGCGTCGTAGCGGGGCTCCGCCAGGTCGGCCCGCTCCAGCCGCACCCCGCGCCGCGCGCACTCCGCCGCGAACGCGTCCACCGAGCGCAGCGCCACCCGCAGCACCCGGTCGCTGGGCGCGACGAACACGTCGACCAGGCCCGCGTCGACGTCGGCCCACAGTGCCTCGTGGTCGGCGCGCAGCGCGTGCACCAGGAGCTGGCGCGTGACGACGTGGCCGCGCTCGGCGGCCCAGCGGGAGCACATCGCGTACTGGCTGCGCGAGTCCACCAGGAAGGGGTCCGCGTCGAGCTGCTCCAGCGGGGTCAGTGCGGCGATGGCCGTGACCCGTGCCCCGGCCCCCTGTGCTGTGCCCATGGTGTCCCCCTCACCTCCCGCTTTCGCCGCCGACCCTACTCCTGCACGTAGGCTCGGGGCAGTCGCACGAAGGAGGCAGAGGGGTGCCGGTGGAGATCACCTGGTGGGGTCATGCCACCTGCACGGTCGAGGACAGGGGTACGCGGGTCCTTACCGATCCGCTCTTCACGCGCCGCCTCGCGCATCTGCGCCGGCGCCGCGGCGCTCCCCCGCCGCCCGGCGCGGCCGTCGCCGATCTGGTGCTCGTCTCGCATCTGCACGCCGATCACCTGCACCTTCCCTCGCTGGCCCGGCTCGCGCCGGGTACCCGCGTCGTCGTGCCGCGGGACGCGGTCCGCTCCGTGCCGGGGCTGCGGCGGCTGCGCACGCTGGACATCACCGAGGTGGCCGCGGGCGACCGGATCGAGGCGGGGAACGTCGTCGTACGGGCGGTGCCCGCCGACCACGACGGGCGGCGGCTGCCCGTCGGCCCGCAGCGCTCCCCCGCGCTCGGGTTCGTCGTGGACGGCGACGCCCGGACGTACTTCGCGGGCGACACCGGGCTCTTCGCGGGCATGGAGGACGCCGTGGGCGACGTGGACGTGGCGCTGCTGCCGGTCGGCGGCTGGGGCCCCTACCTGGGTGAGCACCACCTGGATCCGGCGCGGGCCGCCGAGGCGCTGGCCCGGATCGCGCCGCGCGCCGCGGTGCCGGTGCACTACGGCACGTTCTGGCCGATCGGGATGGACGCGGTGCGCCCGCACGAGTTCCACACGCCCGGCGACGAGTTCGTCCGCCAGGCCGCGCTGCGCGCCCCCGGTGTGGCGGTGCACCGGCTCGGGCACGGGGAGAGCGTGCGCCCGGAGGTGGCGGACCGGTGATCCTGGCCGTGACGACCATCGTCACACCGGAGTCGACGCAGCAGGCGGTGGGCTATCCCACGCTGTTCCTGCTGGTCGCCGTCGGCGCGCTGGTGCCGGTGGTGCCGACGGGCGCGCTGGTGAGCTCGGCGGCGGTGGTGGCCTTCCACCGGACGCTGCCGTTCGGGCTCCTGATGGTGTTCGGGGTGGCCGCGTTCGCCGCGTTCCTCGGGGACCTCGCCCTGTACTGGCTGGGGCGGCGCGGCATGCACTCGAAGAACGGGTCGAAGTGGCTGGAGGCCATCCGCTCGCGGGCGCCGGAGGAGCGGCTCGCGCAGGCGCAGGACAAGCTCGCCGACCACGGGGTGATGGTGCTCGTGCTGTCCCGGCTGGTGCCGGCCGGCCGGATCCCGGTGATGCTGGCCTGCCTGCTGGCGAAGATGCCGCTGCGCCAGTTCGCGCGCGGTGACGTCCCGGCGTGCCTGGCCTGGGCGGCGACGTATCAGGTGATCGGGATTCTCGGCGGTTCGCTGTTCGCCGAGCCGTGGCAGGGCGTGGCCGCGGCGATCGCGCTGACGGTGCTGGTCAGCGCGGCCCCGGTGGTGTGGCGGAAGGTGCGCAGGCCGTCCTCAGACGGCCAGCACGCGTGATCCGCCGACGGGGAGGTCCCACAGGGCGGCGCGCGGCAGCCCGGCCTTCTCCCAGGCGGCGCGCAGCCGGGTGAGCGGTTCCAGGACGGGCTCGGCCGACAGCAGGAACGTCGCCCAGTGCATGGGCGCCATGAAGCGGGCGCCGACGTCCCGCGCCGCCTGCACCGCGTCCTCGGGCGAGCAGTGCACGTCCTCCAGCCACCAGCGCGGGTCGTACGCGCCGATGGGCAGGAGGGCGAGGTCGATGCCGGGGTAGCGCCTGCCGATCTCGGCGAACCAGTGGCCGTAGCCGGTGTCGCCCGCGAAGTAGAGGCGCTGTCCTTCGCGGTCGGTGAGGACCCAGCCGCCCCACAGGGTGCGACAGGTGTCGGTGAGGGTCCGCTTGGACCAGTGGTGGGCCGGTACGAAGTCGAAGCGGACGCCCCGCAGCTCGGCGGCCTCCCACCAGTCCAGCTCGGTGACGCGGGTGAAGCGGCGGCGGGTGAACCAGCGGCCCAGGCCGGCGGGGACCAGCACGGGTGTGTCGCGCGGCAGCCGGCGCAGGGTGGGCCAGTCCAGGTGGTCGTAGTGGTTGTGGCTGATGACGACCGCGTCGACGGGCGGCAGTGCGGTCCAGGCGACGCCGACGGGGGTGATCCGGGCGGGGGTGCCGAGGATCCTGCGCGACCAGACCGGGTCGGTGAGGACGGTCAGGCCCCCGATGCGCACCACCCAGCTGGCGTGGCCGGCCCAGGTGACGGCGAGGGTGCGGAGGCCGGCGTCCGGCAGCGGGCCGGGGGCGAACGGCAGGTTCGGGATGTCGGCGCGGCCCTCGGCGGACGGCCGCACCTTGCCCTCGCGGGCGAACCGGGCGAAGGCCCGCAGGCCGGGCAGCGGCGCGGTGAGACGGTCCGCGAAGGACTTGGGCCAGCGGCGCGGCACGTCCGGCGCGCCCGCGCCGCCGATGGGCCGTGGCTCGACGGGGGGCCGGGCGGGCGCGGTCCTCCGGCGCCGCCCCGGGCTGTCGTCTGTCGTCGCTCCGGACGCCTGCGTCATCGCTCGGACTCCCATCCTTCGCCGGCCGCACCCGTGCCGTCCGGGCCCGCGCGGTCACCGAGGTCGCCCAGCTCGGCGAGCACCGACTCCACCATGGTCAACGCCCGTGCCACGTGCGGCAATTCCAGGGGGTCCGGTGAGGTGAGGGCCGCCCCGCGCTCGTCGGGGGTCGCGCCGAGCAGCGGCGCCGTGCCGAGCCGGCAGCGCAGCGCCCCCTGGTCGTCGCCGAAGCGGTGCCCGCCGGGCGCCGGCAGGCCGAGCCGGGCGCCGAGGTGGTCCTCCAGGTCCTGGGCGTCGGTGACTCCCAGCGCCGAGAGCCGGGGGCGCAGCGGCTCCAGGTCGACGTACAGGTGGCGGCCCGCGCGCGGCGGCCTGGACAGGCAGCCGGCCTTGAGCACGACGTGGTGCAGGGCGGTGGCCACCCGGCCGTGCAGGGCCGCCGCGGCGGCGCGGCGGGCGGTGACCGCGTCGCCGTCGTCCAGGGCGTACGCCGCCGCGGCCGCGACCGGGGCGGACAGCGTCGCGCCGGTCGCGGTGAGGACGTCGAGGACGCGGGCGGCGAGCCGGTCGCCCTCGGGGGTCGGCGGGAACCGGGCGCAGGCCGCGGGCAGGGACGGCGGGAGGTGGGCGCCGGTCAGATCGGTGAGGACGGTGACGTCGGCCGGGAACATCTCGGCGGGGCTGAACAGCGGGGTGTCCCGGCCCGGGTGCAGGGTGTCGCGCCAGGTCTCGTCGCTGACGACGTGCAGGCCCTCCCCCACCGCGGCCTCGACGGCCTCGTGGAGCACTTCGGGCGGCGGCACGGTCGCCGTCGGGTCGTCGGCGGGGGCGACGACGAGCAGCCGGGGGCGACCGCCCTCGGCCCTGACCCGGTGCACGGTCTCCAGCAGGGCGTACGGGTCGGGGACGCCGCCGCACTCGGCGGGCGTCGGCACGGAGAACACCTCGTGGCCCAGGAGCCGGGTCTGCGGGGACCACCAGGCCGCGCAGGGGCGGGGCACCAGGACGTCCCCGCCGAGTGCGGCGGTGAGGGCGAGCAGCAGCGGGGCGCCGCCGGGGGCCGCGGTGACCCGGGCGCGGCCGGGGGCCAGGCCCCGGCGCTCGCCGTGGCCCCGGACGGCCTCCAGCAGGGCGGGCGGGCCGCCGGGCGGTTCGGGGCGGGTGCGGCCCGCGGCGCCCGCGACGACCGCGGCCAGCTCGGGCAGCACGGGCAGCCCCGGCTCGGGCAGCGGCGGCCCGTACCGCACGGGCCCGCGTCCCTCGCCGGTGTCCGGGTGGCGCATGGTGCCTCCGTGCCGTGTCCGTCGCGGTGGGGTTGCTCGGACCCAGCCTCACATCCGCGACCGCCTTCGCGCGCGCCGGACGGACGCGAGCGGGGACCCCGGTCGCGGCACTTCGGGGCCTGCCTTCGCCCTCCCGTCCGCCTCAGGGCGACGACGGGAGGGTCGGGAGGGTCGGGAGGGTCGGGAGAGGGCAGGCCCTAGGCGGCGTCGGCGAGGACCTGGTCGCGCAGCCGGTCGCAGCAGCGGCTGATGAGCCGGGACACGTGCATCTGCGAGATGCCCAGCTGCTCGGCGATGCGGCTCTGCGTCATGTCGCCGAAGAACCGCATGTACAGGATCCGCTGCTCGCGCTCGGGCAGCTCGGCGAGGCGCGGTTTGACGGCCTCCCGGTCGACGACGGTGTCGAGGGCGGGGTCGGCGGCGCCGAGCACGTCGGCGAGCGAGTAGCCGTCGTCGCTGCCCGGCAGCTCGGCGTCGAGGGAGAGCGCGGTGAAGCTCTCCAGAGCCTCGAGGCCGGCCTTGGCCTCGTCCTCGGTCATGCCGGCGTGGGCGGCGATCTCGCTCAGCGTCGGCGCCCGGCCGGAGGCGGTCTGGGCGAGCTCGTGCTGGGCGAACCGCACCCGGTTGCGCAGGTCCTGGACGCGACGCGGCACGTGCAGGGTCCACATGTGGTCGCGGAAGTGGCGCTTGATCTCACCGGTGACCGTGGGGACGGCGTAGCTCTCGAAGGCGTTGCCGAGCTCGGGGTCGTACCGGTCGACGGCCTTGACCAGGCCGAGCGCGGCCACCTGCCGCAGGTCGTCGAGGGATTCGCCGCGGTTGCGGAAGCGGCCGGCGAGCCGGTCGGCCATCGGCAGCCAGGCCTCGACGACCGCGCGGCGCAGCTCCGTGCGCTCGGGTCCTTCGGGCAGGTCGCAGAGCCGGACGAAGGCCTCGGCGGTGTCGGGTGCGTCGTCGTGCGGGTGGCGTTGCCCCGGTGTGACCGGGCGCAGAGATGCGTCGGTGTGCGTACGCATGGTCGCAACTCCCTGGGTGATGCGTGGTGGTGCTCGGCAGTGGTCACCGTGGGAGTCGCGCCCCGGAGCGGAGTCGGACACACCCGGGGCGGAGGCCGGCGCTGCGCCGGCCCGTCGACCGGTACGCCGTGCGTACCGTCCGTCCCACGGACGTGCCTCCTGTCCGAAGCACTCTCTTCCGGCTGCCCCCGGCCTGTCCGGACAAACGCCGCCGCGCGCAAGGATCTTGCCGCGGCGCCGGGCACCGGTCCGGCGGGGCGGTCGCGGCGGCATGTGTCAGGGGTGGGCGCTCGGGTACGCGACCGGGCACCGCTCAGACAGTCCAGACACAGGAGGGACAGATGCAGCGAGGCAGTGACCGGCTCAGCGCGCACCGCGACGACGAGATGAAGCACGAGTTGCAGGGCCTGTTGCGGTCCGGGCACCCCACGCGGACCGCCGAGTGGCACGATCCGGAGCCGGTGGCCGACGACGATCCCGAAGTGGCGGGCGGCCCGGTGCTGCCCGGCCCGGGCCGGGCGGAGGCGCTCCGGCTGGAGCTCGGGCGGCTGTTGGGCCGTACCGCGTTCCCGTCGGGGCCGGAGCCGCTCGCGCGGACGCTGCGTGAGCGGTCCGCGGCGGACGGGCTCGTCGACCGGGTCGCGGCCCTGCCGCCGGACGCGACGTTCGCCACGGCGTCGGAGCTGGCCAGGGCCCTCATCGGCGACCGGGAGTGACCGGCCCCCGCACGGCCGGCGTCGTCCGGGACACCACGGCACCGCAGGTGGCGGCGGTGCGTCCGGACGCCTCGCCCGCCGGGGCCGCGCAGCTGATGCGCGCGCAGGACATCGGTGATGTCCTGGTGCCGGAGGACCGGGACGTCATGATGCGGGCCGTGGGCGGGGTGGGCCCCGGTGACCTCGCGGTCGCCCACGGCCCGGGGCCGGCGGAGGCCGGCGGCCCGGCCCCGGACGGCCCGTGCGGGGCCCGGCCCGAACCCGTGCGCCGCGTCCCTGCGGACCAGGGATCCGGCGCACCTCAGCACACGTACGTCAGGACAAGGGAGTTGAGCGACTGATGCGCATCGCGTTCCTGGTGGCGCCCGAGGGCGTCGAGCAGGTGGAACTGACCGACCCGTGGCAGGCCGTGCGGGACGCGGGCGGCGAGCCCGTGCTCGTGTCGACGCGCCACGGCGAGGTGCAGGCGTTCCACCACCTCGACAAGGCGGACACCTTCCCGGTCGAGAAGACGGTCGCGGACTTCGCGGCCACCGGCGCCGAGGGCTTCGACGCCCTGGTGCTGCCGGGCGGGGTGGCCAACCCCGACCAGCTGCGCACCGACCCGGACGCGGTGGCGTTCGTCCGGGACTTCTTCACGCGCGGCCTGCCGGTCGCGGCGATCTGTCACGCGGCGTGGACGCTGGTCGAGGCGGACGCGGTGCGCGGCCGCACCCTGACGTCGTGGCCGAGTCTGGCGACCGACATCCGCAACGCGGGCGGCACCTGGGTCGACGAACCGGTCAAGATCTGCACCGCCGGGCCGAACGTGCTGGTCACCAGCCGTCGCCCGGACGACCTCAAGGCGTTCGACGCGGCGCTCCTGGAGCAGGTCAGCGGCGTGTGACGCACGGCCCGCCGGAGCCCCCCGCCCTCAGCAGGGCCGGGGGCCGCGGACGGTGTCGCCGTCGGGGCCGCGCAGCGTGCTGGACGGCACCTGGCCGTACTTGGCCCGGTACTGCTCGGCGAACCGCCCGAGGTGGCCGAAGCCCCACCGGCGGGCGATGTCGCTGACGGACGCCGAGCGCGGGTCCGCGCCGAGCAGGTCGGCGTGGGCCCGCTCCAGCCGGACCGAGCGCAGGTACGCCATCGGCGGCATACCCACGTAGCGGGCGAACGCCTCCTGGAGCCAGCGCACGCCGACCCGTGCCTGACCGGCGAGTTCGGCGGTGGTGAAGGGGTGTTCGGGGCGCTCGTGCATCGCGTCCATGGCGCGCTTGACCGGGGTGGGGCGCAGCCCGCCGGGCGGCTGTTCCAGGGCGTCCCGCCAGGGGTGGCCGGCGCTCAGCAGCAGGCCGTTGACGACGGCGTCCCGCAACGGAGCCGCGACGAGCGGGTGCTGGAGCAGCTGGACGTCCTCGCGCAGCCCTTCGACGAGGGTGCCGACGAGCCGGGCCCAGGACCTGCCGCGGCCGTGGGTCAGGTCCAGTTCGGGTTCGAGGACGAGCGGCCCGCGCAGCGGGCGGCCGGTCAGCTCCTCCACCCGGGTCTCCAGCAGCTCCCGTTCGATCTTCAGGGCGACGATCCGGCCCTCGCCGGTCCAGTGGTCCACGGACGTGTCGCCGATTGGCTGGAACACGGCAGCCGCGCCGGGCGGCGTGATCTGCACGGGCCGGTCCGCCTGGTGCCAGGCCAGCGCGGCGCCGACCGGGATGTTGACGTGATAGCAGCCCAACTCGCCGCAGCGCACCCGGACGTCGGCCCCGCAGCTGAGGTCCCCGACGGTGATCCCGCCGAGTTCGAGCATCTCGAACTCGGCGCCGAACCGCTCGGGGCGCGCAAGTACGTCCAGCCGGTTGGTGTAGAAAGCGTCCTTGATCGCTTCCATGGCCCGGTCGACGTCTTCCGTCCGCAAGGACGTTCTCGCCACCCTGACTCCTCGTGATGCCCCGTCATGACGCTCTGTGCGCGCGGGCGTCCCGCGCGCCTGTCGGTCC
Source organism: Streptomyces sp. NPDC088785 (assembly GCF_044750685.1). NCBI lineage: Bacteria > Bacillati > Actinomycetota > Actinomycetes > Kitasatosporales > Streptomycetaceae > Streptomyces > Streptomyces sp. NPDC088785. The sequence continues at coordinate 104,900 of NZ_JBIVKH010000016.1, read as the reverse complement.
GCCGGCCCAGCAGCGTACGGCTGCCGCCCGGCTCCGGCGACGACTCCCGTACCGGGCGCGGGTCCCCGCCGCCCCTCGCGTCGTCGCGTGCTCCGGGTGCCGCGCGGGACACACTCCTTTCACTCGTGTGTGTCACCTGGCGTCTGCCCGACGGCCCGCAGGGTACCCGCTGTCGAAGACGACCTCCGGGAGACAGACATGGACCTCGCGTTCCTCACTCCGCTGTGCGACCGGCCCGGGCCCTGGGCCTCGGTGTACGTCGACGCGGCCCGCCTGCGCGACTCCACCGCGGACGAGCGTACGCAGGAGTCGCTGGGGATGCAGCGGGCCCTGGTGGCGGCCGGTGCCGATCAGGCCACCTGCCACGCGGTGCGGATGGCCGTCGACGAGCTGCGGCACGCCGACGAGCCGGTCGGCCGGGCGTTCTTCGCCACCGGCGGTGAGGTCGTGCTCGACCCGGTGTTGAGCGCGCCTCCACCGGGTACGTCGGTGCGCTGGGCGGCGCTGCCGCACACCGCTCCCCTGCTGGACCTGGCCGGGGAGGAGCCGCTGTGCCTGGTGGCGCGGGTGGACCACGCGTGCGCGGACCTCACCCTGTGGCCGGACGGACCGCAGGGCGCGGAGCAGCACGTTCCGCTGGGTGCGGCGGACGGGCTGGATCTGGGCGCCGCCGAGATCGCGGAGGTGCTCGCGCGCTGTCAGGCCGAGACGCGGGCGGATCTGGTCCTGCTGGTCGGTGACGACGACACGGAGTGCGCCGCCGTGCGCGAGCGGCTGGCCCGGGCGCGCGCCGAGCACGTCGCCCTGCGGGCCGCGCACGAGGCGGATCTGTTCGCGGCCGCGCGCGGGCGCGGCGAGGAGGCCGCGGAGGGCGTGCCGGCGCTGCTGGACGCCGCGCGCGAGCACCGGATCGCGCAGTTGCTGATCCGGGCCGACGGCCCCGACGCGCACCGGTCGGTGTGGGTCGGCGCCGAACCCGACCAGGTCGGGGTGGGCCCGCACGAGCCCGCGGTGCTCGGGGCGCGGGAGGCGGTGCCCGCGCGGGCCGACGACGCGCTGATGCGCTGTGCGGCCGCCGCCGGGGCCGACGCGGTGTCGGTGGCCGGCGCGGACCCGGCCGCCGGACCCGCGGGCGGCCTCGGGGCGCTGCTGCGCTGGACCGGCTGAGCCGCGCCCCGGGGCCGCCCGCAGGTCCGGCGGCGACAGGTCGGGGACAGGCCCTAGCGGGCCCGCTCCACCCGGCGCTCGTCCCAGACGGGTTCCGTGGTCTCGCGGACCCTGCCGTCCGAGCCGAAGACCAGGAAGCGGTCGAAGGCGCGGGCGAACCAGCGGTCGTGGGTGACCGAGAGGACGGTGCCGTCGAAGGACTCCAGGCCCTCCTGGAGGGCTTCGGCCGACTCCAGGTCCAGGTTGTCCGTGGGCTCGTCCAGGAGCAGGGCGGTGGCGCCCTCCAGCTCCAGCAGCAGGATCTGGAAGCGGGCCTGCTGGCCGCCGGAGAGCCGCTCGAAGTTCTGCTCGGCCTGGGCCGTCAGCTCGTAGCGGCGCAGCAGCGACATGGCCGCCCCGCGGTCCTTGGCGTGATCGCGCCAGAGGATGTCGAGCAGCGGGCGGCGCTGGAGCTCGGGGTGGGCGTGGGTCTGGGCGAAGTGGCCCGGGACCACGCGCGCGCCCAGCTTCCAGGCGCCGGTGTGCGCCACCGAGTCGTCCCCGGCCAGCAGCCGCAGGAAGTGGGACTTGCCCGAGCCGTTCGAGCCGAGGACCGCGACGCGCTCGCCGTAGAAGACCTCCAGGTCGAAGGGCTGCATCAGGCCGGTCAGCTCCAGGCCCTGGCAGGTGACGGCGCGCACGCCGGTGCGGCCGCCCTTCAGGCGCATGGTGATGTCCTGGTCGCGCGGCGGCTCCGGCGGCGGGCCGGCCTCCTCGAACTTGCGCAGCCGGGTCTGCGCGGCGGCGTAGCGGGACGCCATCTCGTGGCTGACCGCGGCGGCCTGCCGCAGATTGACCACCAGCTTCTTCAGCTGGGCGTGCTTCTCGTCCCAGCGGCGGCGCAGCTCCTCGAAGCGGGCGAAGCGCTCGCGGCGGGCGTCGTGGTACGTGGCGAAGCCGCCGCCGTGCACCCAGGCGTCGGCCCCGCCGGGGCCCGGCTCGACGCTGACGATCTTCTCGGCGGAGCGGGCGAGCAGCTCGCGGTCGTGGGAGACGAAGAGGACCGTCTTGCGGGTCTCGCGGAGCTTCTCCTCCAGCCAGCGCTTGCCGGGGACGTCGAGGTAGTTGTCCGGCTCGTCGAGGAGCAGCACCTCGTCCTGGCCGCGCAGCAGCGCCTCCAGGACCAGCCGCTTCTGCTCGCCGCCGGAGAGCGTGCTCACGGCGCGGAACTGCGCCTTGTCGTAGGGGACGCCGAGCGCGGCCATGGTGCACATGTCCCAGAGCGTCTCGGCCTCGTAGCCCTGGACCTCGGCCCAGTCGGCCAGCGCCTGCGCGTAGCCCATCTGCGCGGCCTCGTCGTCGACCGTCATGATCGCGTGCTCGGCCGCGTCGACCGCCCTCGCCGCTTCGCGCAGGCGCGGCTGGGCGACGGAGACGAGCAGGTCGCGGACGGTCGTCTCGTCGCGGACGGAGCCGACGAACTGGCGCATCACGCCGAGGCCGCCGCCGACCGTGACCGACCCGCCGTGCGGCTGGAGCTCGCCGGAGATCAGGCGCAGCAGGGTGGTCTTGCCCGCGCCGTTCGGTCCGACCAGGGCGACGACCGCGCCCTCGCCCACCCGGAACGAGACGTCACCGAGCAGCGCCCGCCCGTCCGGCAAGTAGTACTCGAGGTGCGCGGCTTCCAGATGTCCCATGATTGCGCATTGTGGTCGCCCGTGCGGGTGACGGGCAAATGAATTGGCAGGCCGGGGCCGGGTGCGGGCCACGGCACGGGGTAACCGTCGTGTCATGTGTGCCGACTTCTTCGCCGACCTCACCAAGCCCCGGCCGGGCGTGACCCGCCCCGGCCCGTCCCTGCGGGGCCGGCTCGCCGCCCTCGACCGGCGCGTCTTCGAGTTCGCCGCCGACGCGAACTGGCCCGGCGCGGAGCGGGTCCTGCCCCGGCTCAGCCGGACCGCCAACCACGGCGTCATCTGGTTCGCGATCGGCGGCGCCCTGGCCGTGAGCGGGTCGCCGCGGGCCCGCCGGGCCGCCGTGCGCGGGATCGCCTCGCTGGCGGTGGCGTCGGCGACGATCAACACCCTCGGCAAGCGGTCGGTGCGCCGCGCCCGGCCCGCCCTCGACCCGGTGCCCCTGTCGAGGCGGCTGAAGCGGCAGCCGTTCACCACGTCGTTCCCCTCGGGGCACTCGGCGTCGGCGGCGGCCTTCGCGACCGGGGTGGCCCTGGAGTCGCGGGGCTGGGGCGCGGCCATCGCGCCGGTGGCGTTCTCGGTGGCCGCCTCCCGCGTCTACACCGGTGCCCACTTCCCGGGCGACGTCCTGGCGGGCGCCGCGCTCGGGGTGGGTGCCGCGTACGCCGTACGGGGTCTGGTGCCGACGCGCGACCAGATGCCGTCACCGGGGCGACCCCTGGTGGACGACGTGCCGGCGCTGCCGGGCGGCGAGGGCCTGGTGATGGTGGTGAACGTGAAGGCGGGCACGCCGGAGAAGGTGAAGGGGCTGCGGGACGCGCTGCCCGCGGCGGAGTTCATCGAGTTCGCGGGCGGGGACCTCACGCAGGTCCTCCAGAAGGCGGCGCCGCGCGCCCGCGCGCTCGGCATCTCGGGCGGCGACGGCTCGGTGAACACGGCGGCGCGGGTGGCGCTGGAGTACGGGCTGCCGCTGGCGGTGCTGCCCGGCGGCACCCTCAACCACTTCGCGTACGACCTGGGTGTGGAGGACGCGGGCGATCTGGTCCGGGCGGTGCAGGGCGGTGACGCGGTCGCCGTCGACGTGGGCCGCTTCCACTCGAAGGAGACGTCCGGGATCTTCCTCAACACCTTCAGCCTGGGCGCCTACCCGGAGCTGGTGCACGAGCGCGAGCGCTGGTCGGCGCGGGTCGGCGGGCGGCTCGCCGATGTGCTGGCGGCCGTGCACGTGCTGCGCCGCGACCACCCGCTGAACGTCCGCATCGGCGGCAGCGACCGCAAGCTGTGGCTGCTGTTCGCGGGCAACTGCACCTATCGCCGGATGGGGCTGACGGCGGGCCGCCGCGCGGATCTCGCCGACGGCCTGCTGGACGTGCGCACGGTCGGCGGCGGCCGGCTGCCCAGCTTCCGGCTGCTCGCGGCGGCGCTGTCGGGACCGCTGTCCCGCTCCCCGTTCCACACGGCGACCCGGATGACGCGGCTGCGCGTGGACGGGATCGCGCCGGGCACCCCGCTCGCCTACGACGGCGAGGTGAGCCCGTGCGGTCCGGTGCTGAGCATCGAGAAGGAGCACGAGGCGCTGCGCGTGTACCGCCCGCTGACCATACTGTGAGACGCCTATCTCATCATCCGGTTGCCGGGCGTACGGTGAACGCATCGCCCGGGGCCTTCGCCCCGGGCGCCGGCCACACCGTGTCGCCCCACCGTGAAGGGATCGGGTCATGCCGCAGGAGACCGCCGTGTACACCCACGGCCACCACGAGTCCGTGCTGCGCTCGCACACCTGGCGCACCGCCGCGAACTCGGCGGCCCACCTCCTGGACTCGGGCCTGCTCCGGCCGGACACCGCCCTCCTCGACATCGGCTGCGGTCCGGGCACCATCACCGCGGACCTCGCCGCACTGGTCCCCGAGGGGCGGGTGGTCGGCGCCGACCGGTCCGAGGACGTCCTGCGGCAGGCACGGGACACGGCGGCCGGACGGGGCCTGACGAACACCGAGTTCACCACCGCGGACGTGCACGCGCTGCCGTGGGACGACGACACCTTCGACGTGGTGCACGCGCACCAGGTGTTGCAGCACGTCGGCGACCCGGTGCAGGCGCTGCGCGAGATGCGGCGCGTCACGAAGCCGGGCGGGGTCGTCGCCGCCCGGGAGTCCGACTACGCGGTGTTCTCCTGGTCCCCGCAGCTGCCCGGCATGGACGACTGGCTGGACCTGTACCGCCGGGTCGCGCGGGCCAACGGCGGGGAGCCGGACGCCGGCCGCTACCTCAAGTCGTGGGCCCTGCGCGCCGGCTTCGCCCAGGCGGACCTCACGTGCTCGGCGGGCGCCTGGTGCTACGCGACACCCGACGAGATCGCCTGGTGGAGCGGCCTGTGGGCGGACCGGACCGTCGCCCCCGCCTACGCCGACCGGGCCACGGAGGGCGGGCACGCGAGCCCCGAGCAGCTGGCGGCCGTCTCCGCCGCGTGGCGGGAGTGGGGCACGCACCCGGACGCCTGGTTCGCGGTGCCGCACGGGGAGATCCTGGCCCGCAAGTAGACCGCACGCGCCCGGGCGCCTGTTCCCCGAGCACATGGCTCGGGCAACAGGCGCCCGGGGCGGCTCCGCGTCAGCGGCGGGCTCCCGCCCGCTCCCTGCCGCGCGGCTTCTCGTCCTCCTCGGCGCGCTCGTCGCCCTCGGGCTCCTCGTAGCCCTCCTCGGCGTCCTCGTACTCGGCGTCGTCCTCGTACTCCTCGGCCTCGGCCCGCGGCTCGTCCTCCTCCGCGTCGGCGTCCTCGGCGTCCTCGGCGTCCTCGTACTCGGCGTCCGCCTCCTCGTCGTAGGCCTCGGGGTCGGCGTCCTCCTCGGACTCCTCCGGCTCCTCGCCGTCCTCCGCCTCCTCGTCGTACTCGTCGGCGGGCTTGCCCTCCTCCTGCTCCTGTTCCTCCTGCTCGCGCGCCTTCTCCTGTTCCTCCTGCTCCTCCTGCTCGACGGCGTCGTCGTGGGTGGTGACCACCTCGCCGTCGCGGATCTCACCGCGCCAGCCGTCGCTCGCCTCGCCGCGGATCGTCACGAACCGCGAGAAGTGCTTGAGGTCCAGGCGGGCCCGGCGGCCCTGGGCGCGCCAGATGTTGCCGGTCTTCTCGAACAGACCCTTGGGGTAGTACTCGATGACCAGCAGCACGCGGGTCAGCCGGTCGGCGAGCCTGTGGAAGGTGATGACACCCTTCGTGGTGCCCTTCGCGCCCTCCGACGTCCACTGGATGCGCTCGTCGGGCACCTGCTCGGTGGTGTGCGCCTTCCAGCTGCGCGACGACCAGAAGACCTTCATCTGCCAGTCGGAGGTGACGTCGTCGGCGCGGTTGGCGTTCTTGACGCCGCGGGCGAAGGTGGAGAACTCCTGGTACTGCGTCCACTGGTCGTACGCGGTGCGCAGATCGACGCCGACATCGATGAACTCCATGATGACGGTCGGCTTCTGGCCCGCGCCGCCCTTCTTCTTGCCCCCCTTGCCGAAGAGGCCCTTGACCCCGCCGACGACCTTGTCCTTCAGGTGGCCCGCGCCGACCTCGACGGCCGTGCGCATCGGGCTCTTGCCCTCGGCGAGCTTGCGGCCGCCGTCGAGCGCGAGCTTGGCGAAGCCGGGGCTCGACCCGTCGGCGATGTCGTTCAGCTTCGACGTCGTCTGGCCGAGCTTGCGGCCCGCGCCCACCAGCGCCCGCTGGACCTGGGCCGCCAGGAAGTCCTGGACCTCCGATTTGAGATGGTCGGCCGCCTCGCTCTTCGCGAGACCGCCCAACGCCTTGGTGGGGGATTCAGCCACGGTCCCGCCCGCCCTTCGCGGTGCGGGCCGAACTGCCCGCGGTCGTCTTGGCGGTCTTCTTCGCCGCCGTCTTCTTGGCGGCCGTCGTCCTGCCGGCCGTCGTCTTCTTCGCGGTGGTCTTCTTCGCCGCCGCCTTCTTCGCCGGGACCCGCTTCGCCGTCGACGCGCCCGTCCGGCCGCGCTCGGCGGCCTGGGTGCGGCTCGCGCGCCGCGGACGCTCCTCGGTCTCCTCGTCGCGCTCGTCGTCGTCCCGGGAGTCGGCGTCGGCGTCGGCCTCCACGGTGTCCCGCGCGTCGTCCTGGGCGTCCTGGTCCGCGTCCTCGGAGTCCTCGGGCTTCTCGTCCCGGCGGCGCACCGTCTTGCCCGGCACCACGCGCGTGACCCGCTTACCGGCGTCGCGCACGTCGTCCGTGTCCGGAGCGATGCCCGAGAGCTGGTCACGCACTCCCTGCGTACGGTCGTGCAGACGGCCCGCGAGCCCCTCGATCTGCCGCTCCACGAGCGCCCCCGTCGCCGCCTTGCCGACGCCGCGGAAGTCCTGCCGGAGCTGGTCCCCTATCTCCTTGAACTGCGGATTGTTCTCCAGTTGCTTGCTCACCAGCTGCCCGAGGGCGCGCGGGCTGAGTTTCAGCCGCTTGCCCGCGACCATCGTGCCGACGGCGAACGCCAGCTTCATCTTCTTGGTCCGTCCGAGGACGTAACCGGCCCCTACCGCGAGGCCGAGCGCTGCTCGGTTCACGCTTCACTTCCCTTCAAGCCGGTCGAGGAAATGGTCCTCGATCAGGTCGAACGTCTCCTGGTCAATGCCGCCGCGCGCGCACGGGCGCGGACGGCGGCCGCACCGCGCCGACCGGTCCGGTCAGCCCCACGGCCTCACTGCGTACCGTCCGCCGGAGCGGACGGGCCCGGCTCCACGAAGCTGTACGGGGGCAGCGGGCCGTTGACGGTGAGCTGGATGTGGGAGCGGTCGCCGCGGATCTCCTCGACGGCGGCGAGGAAGCGCCCGGCCGACTCCCGGTCCACGAGGAACGAGAGGTTGGCCAGCCAGCCGGTGCTCTCCGGTCCCGTCGACACCGCGTCGGCGGCCTCTTCGAGCAACTGCCGCAGTTCGGCGGCGTCCTGGGCCTCGCGCGCCTGCACGGCGCCGACCACCGTCTCGCCGAGTCGCAGCCGCTCCTCGTAGGTGCCGCCGCCCGCCTTCCGGTTGGCGTCGGTCAGCGCGCGGACGTCGGGGTTCTCGGCCAGCACGCGGTGCAGGACGGCCTCTTCGTCGTGCTGCGCCTTGACGTTGTACTCGACCTTGCCGTCCAGCGCGCGCAGCCGCTCCCGGTAGTGGTCGACCCGCTCGGCGAGCGCGTCGGCCACGGCCTTCTCGTCGGGGGCCAGGCTGCCGAACCGCATGGGGAGCACCGAGCCGCCGGCGCCCGCCTCGGCGAGCACGTTCTGGTGGGCGAGCAGATCGCGCCGCTTGGGCCGCAGGTCGTCGGGGGCCTCGCTGACGATCGCGGCGAGCGGGCCCTCCTTCACGATGCGCACCGGGCGGGCGGGCTTGCCGATGCCGTCCATGCCGTCGGGCAGCGAGGGGTGCTCGGCGGCCGCGATGCCGTAGACGTACGTACTGCTCACTGCTCCTCCTTGCGGCGGCTCGGAGCGCGGCGGGTGCGGCGGGGCTCGGTCTCCTTCTCCTCCCGGGCCTGGCTGAAGGCGTCCGAGACGGTCTGCGCGGCGCCGGAGAGGGCGCCCTTGGACTTGCCGCGCGCGCCGGACTCGGCGGTGTCGCCCATGAGGTCCGTGAGGCCGGACGGCTTCTTGCTGCCGGTCTCCAGGTCGAGCCGGTTGCAGGCCTCGGCGAACCGCAGGTAGGTGTCGACGCTGGCGACGACGACCCGGACGTCGATCTTCAGGATCTCGATGCCGACCAGCGAGACGCGGACGAACGCGTCGATGACGAGCCCGCGGTCCAGGACGAGTTCGAGGACGTCGTACAGGCCGCTGGTGCCGCCACCGCCGCCTGCCTGTTGTGTGGGGACAACGGTCATGGGACCGGGCCTCCTTCTCTCGTCGTTCGGGGAACACGTACGGGTGGTGCGCGTACGGATGGTGCGCGTACGGGTGGTGCCGGATGATGCGCGTCGCGCGGCGGGGCGCTCGGGCGGGCGGCGGCCGGCCCTGGGCGGTCAGTGCGCCCCGTCGACGCGGGCCGCCTCCGGGACACTTCCGTGCGACGTTCGCGTCTTCTTCGTATGCGTCATGAAAACCTCACACTCCGAGTCACCTCCCGAGCCGTGGCCAAACATTCAACTCAGGGACGGCACACGGCCCTTGCGGCGTGGTAGTGGTTCCCCGGCCGGCTCCCCTCAGGGCGCCACCTGCCGCTCCACCAGCAGCGTCACCGCCGCGGAGAGCGAACCGGCGTCGATCCCGGCGGCCTTCAACTGCTCCTGAGGAGAGGCGGATCCGGGCATCACGCGGACGCCGAGGCGCACGAGGCGCGGGACCGGGCGCCCGTCCGAGAAGGCTTCGGCGACGGCGTCCCCGAGTCCGCCCTCCTCGTGGTGGTCCTCGACGGTGACCAGGCAGCCGGTGACCCGCGCGGCCTCCCGCAGCACCTCCCGGTCGATCGGCTTCACCGAGTACGCGTCGATCACCCGCACGGAGATCCCGGCCGCCGCCAGGTCGTCGGCCGCGGCCAGCGCCTCGTGCACGGTGCCCCCGGCGGCGACGAGCGTGATCCGGTCGTGCTCGCCGGAGCGCAGCACCTTGGCGCCGCCGACCGGGAACTCCTCGTCCGGCGGGTAGATGACGGGGGCGGCGCCGCGCGAGGTCCGCAGGTAGCGCACGCCGCCCAGCTCGGCCATGCGCGCGACGAGTTGGGCGGTCTGGTTGGCGTCGCACGGGGCCAGCACCGTCGACCCGTGCACGGCGCGGAACATCGCCAGGTCCTCCAGGCCCATCTGGGAGGGGCCGTCCTGCCCGACGGCGACGCCCGCGTGCGAGCCGACGAGGTTGATCCCGGCGCCGCTGACCGCCGCCATCCGCACGAAGTCGTGGGCCCGGGTGAGGAACGCGCCGAAGGTGACCGCGTACGGCACCCAGCCGCGCGCCGCGAGTCCGACGCTCGCGCCGACGAGCTGCTGTTCGGCGATGTAGCACTCGAAGTACCGCTCGGGGTGTTCCTTGGCGAAGTACTCGGTGCGGGTCGAGTCGCCGACCTCGCCGTCGAGCGCGACGACGTCGCCGCGGGCGGAGCCGAGCGCGGCGAGCGCGTCCCCGAAGGCGTCCCGGGTGGCGACCTCGTCGCCGACCTCGTAGCGCGGCAGCCGCAGCGGGCCGCTGCGCACGGAGTGCAGCGCCCGTGCGGTGGGCGGTGCCTGCACGCTGACGCGTGTGCCCCGGTCCCCGCCCAGCTCGTCGACGGCCGCGGCGGCGTCCTCCAGCGGCTTGCCGTGCAGGCCCTCCCGGTCCTCGGCGGCGCGCACCCCCTTGCCCTTGACGGTGCGGGCGAGGATCGCGGTGGGCCGGCCGGTGGTGGCCGCGGCCTCGGTGTAGGCGCGGTCGATCCGGGCGCTGTCGTGCCCGTCGATCTCGATGGTGTGCCAGCCGAACGCCCGGAACCGGCGCGCGTACACCTCCAGGTCGTGGCCGTAGCGGGTGGGGCCGCGCTGGCCGAGCCGGTTGACGTCGACGATCAGGGTCAGGTTGTCGAGCTGTTCGTAGCCGGCCTGGTCGGCGGCCTCCCACACCGATCCCTCGGCGAGTTCGCTGTCGCCGCACAGCACGAACACGCGGTAGTCGACGCGGTCGAGCCGCTTGCCGGACAGGGCGATGCCGACGCCGACGGGCAGGCCCTGCCCGAGCGAGCCGGTGGCGGTCTCCACCCAGGGCAGCCGCTGCGGCGTCGGATGCCCTTCGAGGCGACTGCCGAGGCTGCGGAAGGTGAGCAGTTCGGCGTCGTCGATGACCCCGGCCGCCTTGTAGGCCGCGTACAGCAGCGGGGAGGCGTGGCCCTTGGAGAGGATGAAGCGGTCGTTGCCCGGGTGCGCGGGGCGTTCGAAGTCGTAGTGGAAGTGGCCGGCCAGCAGGACGGCCATCAGGTCGGCGGCGGACATCGACGACGTGGGGTGCCCGGAGCCGGCGGCGTCGGCCGCGCGGATCGAGTCGACCCGCAACTGCCGTGCCAGGTCCTGCATCTCGGTGGCGGTGCGGGCGGGTACGGACGGGGACGTGGTCACGTGGTTCCTCCAGGGGGCGGGTGGGCGGCCGGGGCGGCGGGGCCGGCCGGCGAGGGGGGTGCGGGTGCGTCTCGGGCCCGTGGGCCGGTTGCCGGGGACGCGGTGCGGCCGGGCCCGCACCAGGACCGGCGGAGCCCGGCCCGACGGCGCGGCGGGGCAGGTCCAGCGGGGCGCGCGGGGTGGTGGCGCCGGTCTCCCCGGGCGGGCGGCGGACGACCCGGTGCCCGGCGGGCACGGCGGCCACGGGCCTGCCGCGTCCCCGGCCCGGCGGGCGCCGGACGCGGTCCACGGAGCGGCGCGCGCCGGGCCCGCCCGGTCCGGCGCCGGGAGGCGGGCGGGGCTACGCTCCGGGCGGCGGCCCGGGCGGCATGGGCGGGATCTCGGGCCCCTTGGGCCGGGCGGCCTGCCGCAGCGCGAACGCGGCGACGGCCAGCAGTGCGGCGACGATCAGCGCGGCGGCCCAGTTCGGCAGGGCGAGTCCCAGGGCGAGCCCGAGCGCCACGGCGGCCGCCGCGCCCGCGTACAGGGCGAGCGTCGCCGACCCGGCGTACAGGGCGGCGGTGCGGCGGCGCCGCTCCACGACGTGCCGCATCTCGTCGCGGACGGCGTCGCGTACAGCTCCCGACACTTCCTCGGTGAGTCGCTGATCCAAGCGTTCCATGGCGCGCGGGTACCCTGCCCGCGCACCTCGTAACGGCTACCGAGCCGCCCCACCCCGGGCGACGGCTGAGCTACGGAAGAGGCCTCATGAACACCGGACCCGACAGCACCGCACCCGACTCCACCGCACCCGACCCCACCGGCGCCGAGACCCGCCAGGACCGCTTCGACCGCGGCCTCGCGGTCCTGAACGGGGTCAACGCCGACGCCGCCCGGCGCGTCCTGGACTCCCTCGCCGACGTCAGTCCCGAACTCGCCCACCAGATCGTCGCCTGGGGCTTCGGCGAGATCTACGGGCGTCCCGCACTGGGGCCCCGCGACCGCCAACTGCTCACCCTGGGCATCCTCACGGCCCTCGGCGGCTGCGAACCGCAGCTGGAGGTGCACCTCGGCACCGCCCTCAACGTCGGGCTGACCCCGCAGGAGATCACCGAGGCGCTGCTGCACGCGGCGGGCTACGCGGGCTTCCCCCGGGCCCTCAACGCCACGCTCGTCGCCAAGAAGGTCTTCGCCGAGCGCGGCCTGCTGCCGGTGGAGCAGGAGTAGCCCGCCAAGCCCGGCGCAGGTCACCGGAGTTGGTGGCGTGGACGCGGCAATCATGAAATCGTGGCAGGCCCGAAGTGAGCCGGTCAGAGAGGTGGCACGGGCCAAGCCATGGAGATCCTGGGCACCACGCTGCGCGTCTGCGTGGCCGATCCGGCGATGCTGGATCCGACGATCACGTTCTACGAGCGCCTGACGGGCAGCAGAGCGATGCGTTTCGAGCGGGGCGGCGTCTCGGTGGCCGCGGTCGGCTGCTTCCTGCTGATGAGCGGCCCCGCGACAGAGCTGGACGTGCTGCGCAAGGTGGCCGCCACGATCGCGGTCCCGGACGTCGACGAGGCGTACGCGCTGCTCACCGCGTCCGGCGCGAAGGTCCTCGCGGGCCCGGTGCCGAGCCCCGGCGGCCGCAACCTCATCGCGCTGCACCCGGACGGCTCCGTCTTCGAGTACGTCGACCGGCAGGCGCCCGCCGCCGGGTGAGCCGCGCCCGTCCCACGTATCCTCGGCCGGAGCACGACGGGTGCGGACGCGGGGACGGTGGAACGGGTGCGGGCGACGGCGAGCGGTGACAGTACACCGACGGGTCAGGCGGGTCAGGACGGTCCGGCGGATCGGGCGGTCCGGCCGGACCAGGCAGGTGCGGCGGGTCAGGCAGGTCAGGCGGGTCAGGGGCGCACGTCGCTGAGCGCCCGGGCGCGCGAGGCGCTGCGGCAGCGCATCGTCGACCGCCGCTATCCGATGGGCGCGCGCCTCGTCGAGCGCGAGGTCGCCCAGGAACTGGAGATGTCCCGCGTCCCCGTGCGCGAGGCGCTGCGCGCGCTCGTCGCGGAGGGTCTGCTCGAACTGCTGCCGCACAGCGGTGTCCGGGTCCGCAGCCTGGAGCGGGACGACGTACGGCATCTGTACGAGGTGTGGGAACCCCTCGCCGTCCAGGCGTCGCGGCTCGCGGCCCGCGCGGTGGCGGACGCCGCGCCCGCCCGGCCGCCGGGCCTCGACACGCTCCTGGACTGCCTGGAGCGGGCCGAGCGGGCGGCGCCCGACGCGGAGGGCACCCACGAGGTGGCCGCGCACACCGCGTTCCACGAGGAGGTCGTGGCCCTCGCCGGGAACCCGCTGCTGTCCCGCACGATGGAGCAGCTGAGCTGGCAGTTGCAGCTCGTGTTCGGCCTGCGCGCGGAACCGGCGCACATGCGCGCCCAGCACACGGACATGTATCTGCGCATCGCCGCGGGCGACGCGGAGTCGGCCGCCGCGAGCACCCTGCTGCACGTCCGCGACAGCCGTACCGTGGCGTTCAAGTCGCTCTTCGGGGAGGAGAGCGGCCCGCGCTAGGCGGGCCGTGTCAGGCCGGCGGGCGCATCCGGAAGTCGTGGCGGGCCGGCAGCGGCTCGCCGGGCGCGACCCGCGCCCACAGCTCGCCGACCGCCTCCGCGCCCTCGCGCAGGTCCGCCACCTCGAACCCGGCGTCGAAGACGGCCCGCGCCGCCGTCAGGTCCCCCTCGGCCGCGTGCAGCCGGGCCGCCAGCAGACGGAACCGGCCCTGCGCCCGCGTCCCCTCGTGCAGCCGGTCCCACACCGAGCGGGCGGCCTCCACCCGGCCCACCGCCAGCAGCGCCACGATCGCCTCGCGGCCCAGGGACGCCGTCGCCGCGACCCACGTCTCCCCCTCGTGCCGGCGCTCCGCGCACAGGTCGTCGAAGGCGGCCGCGTACCGGTCGGCGGCCCGCTCGGCGTGCCCGCCCTCCTCGTCGGCGACGGCCAGGCAGCGCAGCAACGGCCATTCGGACGGCGCCAGTTCGAGGGCCCGCTCCCAGCTGCGCACGGCCTGTGCCCGGTCCCCCGCGTGCCACTGCGCGACGCCGAGGTGGTACTCGGTCAGCGGGCGGGCCGGCGCCGTCTCCAGCATGTCGCGCCAGGCGGGGGCCACGAGCGTCGGTCCCGGCGGGCCGACCCGGCGCTGCTCGGGGAAGTCCCCGCTCTCCAGCAGCTCCCGCCAGGGCGCCTGCGGCTCGCCCAGCGTGGCCTCGTCGAACGGCGTGCCCGGCAGCTTCCATCCGGTGCGCAGCAGTTCGAGCGCGCCCCAGCCGGAGCCGACGGCGAGCCGCTCGCCCGGCTCGGTGTCGGCGCAGCCGGTCCGCCACGCCTCGTGGGCCGCGTCGACGTCGGCGCGCGGCAGCGCCTCCGCGAGGCGCCGCTCGACCTCGCCGGTGGCGGCGTCCCAGTCCGCGCCGGGGCCGACCGTCGCCGCGTGCGAGGTGCTGAGCGGCCCGTACGCCTCCAGCCAGCTGAACTCGCCGTCCGGTTCCAGTCGTACGTGCTCCAGCTGGGTGCGGGCGAGCCCGGCCTGGATCTCGGCGTAGCCGCCGGTGCCGGGCTCGGTCAGCCACTCCTGCCAGCGCCGCCCGCCCGGTCCGTCGCCCCAGACGAACAGCTTCCGGCCGCGCGGCAGGTCGGTCGAGGTCTGCACCAGTCCGTGGCCGGTGTCGTCGAGGGCGGCGATCCAGCGGCGCTGCCCGTCCGGCACCTCGTAGAAGTAGTCGGCGGGGTAGGTGCTGTTCAGCGGGCGGGTGCGGTCCACGCCGTCGTGCTCGGGGACGGGCACGGTGCTCAGCGTGCGCTCGTACCCGAAGTGCCAGGCCTCGCGCGCGGGCACGACGACCCGGCGTTCCTGGGGGACGGCGATGTTCGACCACCAGTAGACGGGTGCGGGCCGCTCGTGCGGGTTGCGCACCCGCACGCCCACGTACAGGAAGTCGGAGTCGGCGGGCAGCCACAGGTCCACCTGGAACGGCAGGTCGCGCAGCCGCTCCCACTCCCACAGGCGGAGCATCTCGCCGCCGTCGGGCGCGGTGACGCGCGCGGCGTGCAGGGGCGCGCAGGACAGGGCGGTGTGGCCGGTCGCGCCGATGTTCCACTCGATGCCGCCGGAGAACCAGGCGCCGTTCAGCGCGAAGTTGGCGGGCTGGAACACCGGGTTGCGGTAGAGGAGTTCGCGTTCGCTCGGCTTGTGGAAGAGGGAGGCGACGCGGCCGCCGAGGCCGGGCAGGACGGTGACCCGCAGCCGCTCGTTCTCGATCACGACGGCGTCGAGGTCGAGCGGGGCCCGCTCCCGCCCGTACCCGTCGCGTATCCGCTCGGGCAGCACGCTGCGCAGCGGCCGGTAGCCGACCTGCCGCGCCATGTCGAGCGGCAGGCCCGCCCGGGTGCGCTCGTCGATCTCGTGCGCCTCGTCGAGGGGGCGCAGCGGTGGCAGCGGGTTCGCGGGCCCCACCGGCGCGCCCGGCAGCGTCAGCACCTCACGGCGGATCTCGGTCATGGGGGGAGCCTCCCGTCGCCAGGGGGCGCCGCCCGCCCCGATGACCATGGAACAGGGTCGGGGGCGAGCTGGCCAGGGGCTGCCCCGGTCAGGATTGCGCAAAGGCCGCCCGCGCCGATATTCCGGGCGCCCCCGCCCCTGATCGTCGTACGCTGGCCGCTTCCGGACCCCCGGGCGGACAGCCGGGCGGCGTCCGGGCCCCGTCCCGGCATCCGCAGCACGAGGAGCACGACCCGACATGGCCGAGAACCACACCTACCGCGTGATCGTCCGCGCCACCTTCGAGGGCCTCACCGACGCGGCCCGGCAGCGGCTGCTCGCCGAGGTGGCCGAGCACG
Organism: Streptomyces sp. NPDC088785; assembly: GCF_044750685.1. Lineage (NCBI taxonomy): Bacteria > Bacillati > Actinomycetota > Actinomycetes > Kitasatosporales > Streptomycetaceae > Streptomyces > Streptomyces sp. NPDC088785. The sequence goes on along the minus strand of NZ_JBIVKH010000016.1, from coordinate 89,167 downwards.
AGGGCATCGCGGGGATGCGCTTCGGGCCCGAGGGTTCACTCGCCTACGACCGCGCGCTCAAGGCGTTCTCCCTGCGCTACGTCATCACGTCCGACCCGGACGACGGCGACGAGATGGCGGGGGCGCTCGCGGAGGAGAAGGCCGAGGCGTATCTGCGCGAGCGCGGCTACGGGCACGGCGAGCTGCGGTCGACGGTCACCGACATGGACACCATGAAGATCAACCGGAAGTCGCGCCGGAGCCGGGCCGGTTCCTGACCATCTCGGCGGTGATCGCCCACCGCTGGTGGTCGCGCCAGGCGCCGTCGATGAAGAGGAAGTCCGGCGAGAACCCTTCGAGCCGGAACCCGGCGCGGCGGGCCAGCGCGAGCGAGGCCGTGTTCGCGGGCTGGGCGTTGATCTCCAGGCGGTGCAGGCCGAGCGGGCCGAAGGCGTGTCGCACCACGAGGCCGAGGCCCTCGGACATCAGTCCGCGCCCGGCGGCGTGCGCGAAGGCGCCGTAACCGAGGGCGCCGCAGCGGAAGCCGCCCTGCACCACGTTGTTGATGTTGATGAACCCGGCGAGGGCGCCGCCGTCGCGCTCGCACACCAGGAACCCGTGCTTGGCCGGGTCGTCGATGAGCCCGCCCGCGTAGCGCGCGTAGGCGTCGGCACTGTCGGGCGGGAAGAGCCAGGGCCGGTGCAGGTCCCGGCTCTCGCGCGAGCGCGCGACGAACTCGTCGGCGTCGGCGAGGGTGAAGGGGCGGATGCCCACCCGCGGGCCCGCGGCGGCGAAGGAACGGTCTGCGGTCATCGGGCCAGCCTACGAAGCGGCTAGCCGGTGGCCGACCGGGGGCACTTCTCGCCGTTCTTGACGACGCCGACGCGCACGCCCGCGTCGCCGACGGGCCGGCCCGCCGCCGGGTACTGGCTGCACACCTTCCAGCTCATCGGCCACAGCACGTGCCGCCGGTGGCCGCTGACGTCCGTCACGTCGACCCGGGTGCGGTAGTCGAGCGTCGAGAAGACGTGCATCAGTCCGCGCCCGCGCAGCTCCGGCATCCGTGCGCCGTCCGCCGCGCCGGCGACGCCCGCCGACACGGTGAGGGCGAGGGCCGCGCCGGCGGTCACGGTCGCCGCCCGGCGCCGCGCGGCCCGGGCCGCCGTCCGCGCCGTCACCTGCGCCGCCGCGCCACGAAGTAGCCGCCGCAGATCCCGCCGATGACCGCGGTGATCAGCATGACCAGGTACAGCGGCATGGACACCTCGGGGATGATCAGGCGGATCTTCACCTGCCGGGTGTTCTCGAAGATGAAGACGAGCAGGAGGACGAAGAGGACCAGAATCCCGATCCTCGCCGGTGTGAACGCGCCGGACCCTCTGCTGCTCGCGCTGCTCGCGCTGTCCTTCGGGCTCATCGGTGGACCCTTCCGTCGTCTCCCGGAGGCCGTCGCCGCCTCCCCGCCCAGCATGTGCGGGCAGGCGGGGTTCCCGCACCGGCCGAGGGCCCGTACGGGTGACGGGCCCCCGTGCGCGGGGGCGTGGGGGGGGCGGTGGCGGGGGGCTACGGCACAACTGGGAGGTCCACCGTCCCGGTGTCCTCGGGGGCGCTGGTGACGGTGACCGGCTTGACGCCGCGTCGTCGCCCGCGGCGACGTCGGCCGGTGCGGCTCCTGTCGCTGCTGGCCCTGGACGAGGGCCTGGCCGGGGCGGACGACCGCGCCCGGCTGCCCGCCCTGCGCGCGACCCCACGCGGTCCGGGCGGCCGGACGGGCGGCCCGCCGGCCCCCGTCGCCGGCCGTGGCGGCCGGGGGGGTCACCCGTGCTCGGCGTCGCGGTAGAGGGTCCGGGCGAACGGGCCGAGCGCCGTTCCGTAGCTCGCGTCCGCGTCGCTGGCGACGTTCACGGCCACGACCCGGCCACCGGACAGGTAGGGCCCGCCGCTCGACCCCACGCCCATCAGGCACGGAATCCGCACCAGCGCCCCTCCCGCCGTCCGGGTGGGGGCACCCGAGCAGTGCAGGACCCGGTCCGTGTAGGGGTAGCCGAAGAAGTGGGCGGGCGCGGCCGGTCGCGCGTCGAAGGCGATGGGCTGGGCGCCGGTCGCCCCGGCGATGTCCCGGCCGTCGGGACCGGGGTTCATCGTCAGCATCGCCACGTCCAGCCCGTCGGTCCGCCAGTCCGCGGCCATGCGGACCCGCCGCACGGTGAAACCGCCGTACGGCGCCGCCCCCTTCCGGTAGCCGGGAACGAAGTAGAGGTTGCGGTCCCATGTCGCGGCCCGGGCCGGCACCCCGTCGGCGGCGGTCCTGACGCAGTGCCCCGCGGTGACGACGGTGCGGGTGCCGACGACGGTCGCCGTGCAGGCGCCTGACGTGCCGTCGGCGCTGGTGGCGTACAGGCGTCCGACCGTCCGGGAGATCGTGCCGCCGCCGGTCCACGGCGGCTGGACCGGATCGTGCGTGGCATCCGCGCGGGCCACCTCCGCCGTGCCGCCGCCCGTCCAGTGGGCCTCGACCGCACGTCGGTCCCGCTTCGTGGCGGCGGCCTCGTGCACCGCCGTCACCGGGGCGGCGTCCCGGGCGACCGCGCCCTGCGGCCCGTCGGGTCCGGCCTGTGCGGCCGCGCCGCAGCCCACGGCCCCCCAGACGACCGCCACGGCCACCGCTGCCGCCGCGCGTCGACGCCCCTGCCCCATGATGTGTTCAGCCCCTCGTCCGCGAACGGACGGAGCCTACGGCGGTGAACCGGAGCGCCGCACGGCACCGGCGGCCGGGCAGGTCAGCGGAGCGCCGGCTCGTCCAGGGTGAGCAGGCCCGCGGCGGCGTCCAGGGCGCCCGCCACCCCGAAGGGAACGGTCAGGGCGTCGTCCCCGTGGCCGAAGCCGAAGGCGTCCAGGACGGGGACGCCGAGGCCGCCCAGCCGGTCGGCGAGGAGGGCGCCGAGGTCCGGGTCGTCGCACTCGGCCCAGGACCCGAGCAGCACCCCGGACACCCCGTCGAACCACCCCGCGCGGAGCAACTGGGTCAGATACCGGTCGAGCCGGTACGTCTCCTCCCCCACGTCCTCCAGGCACACCAACCCGCCCCGGGCCGACCGCCGGGCGTACGGCGCCCCCAGATCGGCGGCGAGCAGCGACAGGCACCCGCCGAGCGTGACCCCGCGAGCCGTCCCGGGCACCAGCACCCGGCCCCCGCCCGGCGCCGCGATCACCTGGACCGTCTCCGGCTCGAACAGCGTCGCCCGCAGATGTCCCTGGGCCCGCGCGCTCTTGAGGAAGTCGGCGGCCGCGACCATCGGCCCGTGCAGCGTGCCGATGCCGAGCCGCACCGCGAACGCCTCGTGCAGCGCGGTGATGTCGCTGTATCCGACGAACGGCTTGGGCCGCGCGGCCCGCATCGCCGCCCAGTCGAGCAGATCGACCATGCGCTGGGCCCCGTACCCGCCGCGGGCGCAGAGCACGGCGTCCACCTCGGGGTCGCACCAGGCGCGCTGGAGGTCGGCGGCGCGGTCGGCGTCGGAGCCCGCGAGGTAGGTGAACCGGTCGTGCGTGGCGAGGACATGGGGGGCGACGACCGGCTCCAGGTCCCAGCCGCGCAGGATGTCCAGGCCGGCCTGGAGCCGGTCCTCGGGAACCGGCCCGCTCGGTGCGACGACGGCGACGCGGGCGCCGGGGACCAGCCGGTCGGGGCGGACCAGGGACGGCGTCACTTGGTCAGCTCCAGGGCGGGGACGCCCGTGGGATGCAGGCCGAACACCTGCGCGTACAGGGAGAGTTCGGCCTCCAGGGCGCGGACCATGGTGTCGGCGCGCCGGAATCCGTGGCCCTCGCCCTCGAAGGTGAGGTAGGCGTGCGGGACGTGCCGCCCCTCGCGCTCCATCCGGGCCAGGAACCGCTCGCACTGGACCGGCGGGCAGATCACGTCGTCGAGGCCCTGGAGGAGCAGGAAGGGGGCGGTCAGCCGGTCGGCGTGCTCGGCCGGGGAACGCTCGGCGTAGCGGGCGGGGACCTCGGCGAGCGGGCCGATCAGCGTCTCCAGGTACTGGGACTCGAAGTCGTGGGTCTCGCCCTCGGCCCACCCGGTGAGGTCCAGGATCGGATAGATGATGGTGCCGCACGCGTAGACGTCGGTGCTGGTGAGGGAGGCGGCACTGGTCCAGCCGCCCGCGCTGCCGCCGCGGATGGCGAGCCTGGCGCGGTCGGCGGTGCCCTCGTCGGCGAGGGCGAGGGCGACGGCCGCGCAGTCCTCGACGTCGACGACGCCCCACTGCTCGCGCAGCCGGTTGCGGTACGCGCGGCCGTATCCGGTCGAGCCGCCGTAGTTGACCTCGGCGACGCCGATGCCGCGCGAGGTGAAGTAGGCGATCTCCAGGTCGAGGACGAGAGGGGCGTGGCTGGTGGGGCCGCCGTGCGCCCAGACGACGTACGGCGGGAGCTCGTCGTCGGGGGCGGCGTGGGTGGGGCTGTGCGGCGGGTAGATGTGGGCGTGGACGTCGCGTCCGTCGGGGCCCTCGAAGGTGCGGATCTGCGGCTCGGGGTAGTAGGCCGGGTCGACGGGGTCGGTGTGCGCCGCGCCGATCACGCGGGTGCGTCCGGTGCTGGTGTCCAGCTCGACGACCTCGTGGCCGGTGCGCGGGCTGGCGGCGACGCCGACGACCCGGGTGCCGTGCACGGCGAGCGACGACGACCACGCGGTCCAGGGCCCGGCGACGTCGACGACCTCGCCGGTCGCCGCGTCGAGGATGCCGAGCGAGGTGGCGCCGACCCCGTGCACGACGGCGATCAGTCCGGCGGCGAGCGGCTTGAACCAGCTCAGGCCGATCTTCCACAGCGGCCCGCCGAACTCCTCCTCGCGGGGGCACAGGCCGCGGGTGGTGGAGAGCAGCGCGGGCCGCGCGGGCGTGCCGGTGCCGGGGGCGGGCCCCACGGCGATCTCCATGCGGTACAGGTTCCACCAGCCGCCGCGGTCGCTGGAGAACAGCAGCGCGTCGTCCGCGGCCCACTCCACCTGGCAGACGGACTCCGCGGTGCCGCCCGCGACGCTCCGCGCGGGGCCGAACGTGCCGTCGTCGGCGACGTCCGCGAGCAGCAGGTCCGTGCCGTCCCACGGCATGCGCGGGTGGTCCCACGCGATCCACGCGGCGCGCCGGCCGTCGGGCGAGAGCCGGGCGCCGGTGACGAACCGGTGGGCGGCGTCGGAGAGTTCGCGCACCGCGCCGCGGTCCTCGGCGGCCGAGCCGTCGAGCGGGACGGCGGCGATCACCCGCCGGACGTCGCTCGGCCCCTGTCCGGTGAACTCCTCAAGGACGCACCACGCCTCGCCCCGGTCGAGGTGGAGCTGCGGATCGGCCCAGCGCAGTCCGCCGCCGACGCCGCCGAGCGGGGTCAGCGGGCGCGGGGCCCGCTCCGGCACGGCGGGCTCGTACGCGTAGAGCCGCTGGTCGGCGAAGTCCACGAAGACCAGCAGGGGGCCCTCGGGGCGGTCGGCGCCGGCCCAGGGGCGTCCGCCGTACTCGATGACGCGGCTGCGCACGTTCCACGGCGCGGGCAGTACGGACTCCTCCGCGCCGTCCGGCCTGCGCCGCACCAGTGCTCTGCGGCCGCCCTCGGCCGGCCGCGGCTCCGTCCACCACGCCTCGTCGCCGACGAACCCGACGTACTCGGGCATGCCGTCGTGCGCGGCGGCCAGCGCCGCGTCCAGCGGCGACGGCCAGGAGCCGTACGCCTGGGTCTGCACCATGTCGTCCCCGCCCCCCATTGGTCCTGAGGCCCCCATGTTCTTCGCGTCCGCCATCTTTTCCTAGTCCGTCTTCTGTTCTTCGGGTTCAGACCGTGCGCAGGAACCGGTCGAGGACGCGCACGCCGAAGTGCAGGGCCTCCACCGGGACCCGCTCGTCGACGCCGTGGAAGAGCGCCTGGTAGTCGAAGCCCTCGGGGAGCTTGAGCGGGGCGAATCCGTAGCCGGTGATGCCGAGCCGGGAGAACTGCTTGGCGTCGGTGCCGCCCGACATGCAGTACGGCACGACGTGCCCCTCGGGGGCGAACTCCTCGACCGCCGCCCGCATCGCGGCGAAGGTCGGCGAGTCGACCGGCGACTGGAGGGCCACTTCCCGGTGGTGGTACGCCCAGTCGACGTCCGGGCCGGTGAGGGCGTCGAGGGTGGCCCTGAACTCGTCCTCGGTGCCCGGCAGATAGCGGCCGTCGATGTGCGCGGTGGCCTCGCCGGGGATCACGTTGATCTTGTATCCGGCGGACAGCATCGTCGGGTTGCTGCTGTTGCGCACGGTCGGGGCGACGAGGTCGGCGGCCGGGCCGAGCGCGGTGAGCAGCGCGTCCACGTCGAAGCCGGGGGTGTCGAAGTCCGGGGCGGGCAGGCCGTACACGGCGGCCATCCCGGCGAGGGCGGCCCGCACGGTCGGGGTGAGCCGCAGCGGCCACTCGTGGTCGCCGATGCGGGCGACGGCCGAGGCGAGGCGCGAGACCGCGTTGGCCCGGTTCACCTTGGAGCCGTGGCCCGCCTTGCCGCGGGCGGTCAGCTCGATCCAGCCGGTGCCGCGCTCCCCCGCCGCGATCGGGTAGAGCTGGGTGCCCCGGCCGTCGTGGAAGGTGAAGGCGCCGGACTCGCTGATGCCCTCGGTGCAGCCCTCGAAGAGGTCGGCGTGCCGGGCCGCGAGGAAGTCGGAGCCGTCCTCGGCGCTGGCCTCCTCGTCGGCGGTGAAGGCGATGACGATGTCGCGGCGCGGCCGGAATCCGACGCGGGCCCAGGCGCGGACGGTCGCGAGGATCATCGCGTCCATGTTCTTCATGTCGACCGCGCCGCGGCCCCACACCACGCCGTCGCGGATCTCGCCGGAGAAGGGGTGCACGCTCCAGTCGGCGGCCTCGGCCGGTACGACGTCGAGGTGACCGTGGACGAGGAGGGCGTCGGCGGAGGGGTCGGTGCCCTCGATCCTGGCGACGACGTTGCCCCGGCCGGGGGTGCGTTCCAGGATCGTCGGCCGCAGGCCCGCCTCGGCGAGCAGGCCGGCCGCGTACTCGGCGGCGGGGCGCTCCTTGCAGTCGCCGCCGCCCCGGTTGGTGGTGTCGATGCGGATCAGCTCGGAGGTGAAGGTGACGACCTCGTCGAGGGCGCGCTGGTCCACTCCGGCGGTCATCAGGGTCTGCTCAGCCATACTGCTCCTCCACCGCGGCCGAGGCGATCGTGGTGACCGCTTTGAAGGTGCGAATGCCCTCGTACATGGTGGGGTGGGTGTAGGCGATCCTGCGCTCTCCGACGCGTCGCACACCGGGCACGACGGTCGACGCCATGGCGAGGTGCTCGGCGTCGAACTCGACCTCGATGGTGAACGGGCCGCCCCGCACCGGCTCGTGGCGCACCGCGAGGCCGGCCGCGTCCTTGGCGGCGGCCCGGATGTCGGCCGCCGTGCGCGCCGGGGTGCGGCAGACCGCCGCGTACCGGGAGACGTGGTCCTTGACGGCGACCTTGCGGGCCTCCGGTGCGTAGCCGAGCGCGTCGTCGCAGGCGTGGTCGTCGCCGGTGACGAGGACGACGGGGACGCCGTACTCGGCCACGACGTGCGCGTTCAGCAGGCCCTCGCTCGCTCGCGCGTCGTTGACCCACACGCCCGTGATCTGGTTCGCCAGGTAGGTGTGGGCGAGGACGCCCTCCATGCCCGCGCCCGCGTGGTAGCCGACGAAGGCGATGCCGTCGACGTCGCCGTGCTGGACGCCCTCCACCATGGAGAGCGACTTGTGACGGCCGGTCAGCATCTCCGCGCGCTCGTCGAGCCGCTCCAGCAGGAGATTGCGCATCGTCCAGTGCGCTTCGTTGATGAGCACCTCGTCGGCGCCGCCGTCGAAGAAGCCGAGCACCGCCGCGTTCACGTCCGAGGTGAACATCGCGCGGCAGCGCTCCCACTGCGGTGTGCCCGGCAGGACGTCCGCCGGCCAGGTCACACCTGTCGCGCCCTCCATGTCGGCGCTGATGAGGATCTTCATGCCCTGCACCGTACGCGGATCATGGCGCGCCCCACCAGGGCTGTGGATAACTCCCAGTGGACTAGTCCAATGTCCCACCCGTTGGGCGGAGTTCTGCCCGGTCAGAGGCGCCGCGCCGACTGCCGCGACGCCCCCGGGGGCCGGTCCGGCTGCTCCGGGGCCGCCGGGCCGCCGGTTCCCTAGTCCTCGTGCCCGAGCTGGAGATCGCGTTCGGTGCGGCCGCCGCCCGCGACCTGGAGGACCGTCGCCACCGGCGGGTAGCCGGCCGCGATGACCGTGTATTCCCCCGACGACAGGTCGACGAAGCGGAAGGTGCCGTCGGGGCCCGTGGTCAGGGTGTCGACGACGTTGCCCGCGGCGTCGAGCAGGGTGACCCGCGCGTCCTCCACCACGCGCCCGCCGCTCGCGCGGACCGTGCCGCGCAGCACCGCGCCACCGGCCAGCTCGACGTCCTGGCGGGTCTCGCGCGAGGCCATGACGGTGACCGGGAGCGCCGCGGGCCGGTAGGCGGGGGCGCTCGCGGCGAGCGTGTACTCACCGGCGACGAGCTCGGTGATGACGTAGCCGCCCTCGCGTCCGCTGCGGGTGGTGGAGACGACCTCGCCGTGCACGTTCGTCAGCGTGACCGTGGCGTCGCGCACGGGCGAGCCGTCGGCGGTGACGACGGAGCCCGCGAGACGCCCGGCGCCGCCGAGGACGACGTCCAGCTCGACGGGGCGCTCGCCGACGGTCACCGTGACGGCCTGCGGCTGGTGGCCGCCGGCCGCCGCGATCAGGACGTAGCTGCCCGCGCCGGGGGTCGACAGGGCGTAGCGGCCGTCCTCACCGCTGGCGCCGCGGCCGATCTGGGTGCCGCCGACGTCGATGAGGGTGAGGGCGGCGCGGGGTACGACCGTGCCGTCGGGGTGCTGCACCGTGCCGCACACCGGGACACCGGCGGCGTACGCCGTGGCTCGCTCCTGCACGGGGACGACGGGCTGCGGGGACGGGGAGGGAGCGGCACTGGACAACAGCGGGGTCTCCTTGAGGAAGAAGGCGAGGACCAGCCCCAGGACCAGGACCGGCACCAGGTAGAGGAAGATCCGGGGCATCGCGTCGGCGTACGCCTCGATGTACGGGGTGCGCAGCGCGGGCGGCATGGTGTGCACGAGCTGCGGAGTGATCGACTCGGCGTCGGGCAGCCGGCCGCCGCGCGGCAGCCGGTCGGCGAGGGCGTCCCCGAGCCGGTTGGCGAAGAGCGTGCCGAAGATCGCGGCGCCGACGCTGCCGCCGATCTGCCGGAAGTAGTTGTTGGCGCTGGTGGCCGTGCCGAGGTCGGAGGGGCGCACCGAGTTCTGCACGGCGAGCACGAGGACCGGCATGATCAGGCCGATGCCGGCGCCGAGCACCGCCATGTAGACGCTGTACTCCAGGCGCGGGGTGTCGACCTGAAGCCGGGAGAGCAGGAACATGCCGAGGGTCGACAGGGCGCCGCCGAGGACCGGGTAGATCTTGTAGCGGCCGGTGTGGCTGATGAGCTGGCCCGAGATGATCGAGGCGCCGACGACGCCGCCCATCATGGGGAGCATCAGCAGGCCGGACTCGGTGGCGCTGGCGCCGTCGACCATCTGGAGGAAGGTCGGCAGGTAGCTGGCCGCGCCGAAGAGGGCGACGCCGACGACCATGCCGACCAGGCCGCTGAGGTTGAAGACCGAGTCGCGGAACAGCCGCAGCGGGATCAGGGGTTCGGCCGCGTACTTCTCGGCGACGACGAACAGCGCGCAGGACACGACGGCCCCGGCGCCCAGCCCGATGATGACCTTGTCGCCCCACGCGTACTCCGTGCCGCCCCAACTGGTCAGCAGCACCAGACAGGTGGAGGCCGCGGCGAGCAGCAGGGCGCCGAGGACGTCGAGGCGGGCCCGCTTCGTGGGCTTGGGGAGCTTGAGGACCACGGCGGTCACCGCGAGGGTGACGAGGCCGAAGGGGACGTTGATGTAGAAGCACCAGCGCCAGGAGAGGTGGTCGGTGAAGTAGCCGCCGAGCAGCGGGCCCGCGACGGAGGCGAGGCCGAACGCGGCGCCGATCAGGCCCATGTAGCGGCCGCGTTCGCGGGGCGGGACGATGTCGCCCATGATCGCCTGGACGCCGATCATGAGGCCGCCCGCGCCGACGCCCTGGACCGCGCGGTACGCGATGAGCTGGTCCATGTTCTGCGCGCGGCCCGCGAGCGCGGAGCCGATGACGAACACGGCGATGGCGAACTGGAAGACGCCCTTGCGGCCGAAGAGGTCGCCGAGCTTGCCGTAGATCGGCAGGCCGATGGTCGACGTCAGCAGATAGGCGGTGATCGCCCAGGACATCTTGTCGAGGCCGTGCAGTTCGCCGACGATCTTCGGCAGCGCGGTGGCGACGATCATCTGGTCGAGCGCGGCGAGCAGCAGGGCCAGCATCAGCCCCACGAAGACCATGCGCACCCGGCTCGGGCTGAGCCCGTGGGCGGGCGACGGCGGCGCGGCCTCGACCGGTCCGGGTGGCGTCGGGAGGTCCGTCACGGGCGGCTCGGGGGCGGCACGCCGCTCCTCGACCGCCTCGGTCACCAGCGTCGTCGTGCCCACCTACAGCTCCCCTCGTCACTTATGCGCGCCCATTTCTCGCATTGCGCGAGAACGGGGAGCAAGCGCGACGAATCGCTGTTCAGGCGGGCCCGACGGACGTATGCGCCGGTCGGAGCCCTGCGGCGGCCGACCGGCGCCGGACGAGAACCACTCGAATCGGTGAGCACCGCACAGACATGCGTGTGCCCGCCGCGAGGGGTGCGCTACTTCTCGACCTCGGTGGCCAGGTTGGCGAGCAGCGCGTCGTAGATGCGGCCGAGGCCCTTGGGGGCGAAGGTCTTCTCGAAGAAGCCGCCGATGCCGCCCGCGCCGTTCCAGACCGTCGAGACGACGACCCGGGTCCTGCCCTCGCCTGCGGGGGTGACGCGCCAGGTGGTCACCATCGACGAGTTGCGGTCCGTCTCGACGAGCTCGCCCTCGGTGGGCTCGCTCACGTCGAGCAGGCAGTCGCGGACGCGCTTGCTGGTGGCCTGGAGCTTCCAGTGCACGACGGTGCCCTCGCCGTCGCCGCCCTTCTGGACGTCGTACTCGCTGAAGTGCTCCGGCAGCAGCTTCTGGCGGGTGCCGTTGTAGTCGGCGAGGGCGTCGAACACGTCGTCCGGCTTCGCGGTGACGACGCGTTCCGTGGTGGCCTCGACCTGCGCCATGACTCATCCTCCAGCACTTGGTTCTTCCGGGTCCTGCACGAGTGGGGCCAAGCCAACCACCCCGCGCACCGGCCGCCAAAATCGGGGTTCGCACGATCAAGGGAACATGTGTTCTATTCTGTGGTCAGTGCTATCGAGGAGGCGTCATGCGCTGGGACAACCTCACCGGACCCGGGGACGGACCCGCAGGTCACGGGCGGGCCGGGGACGCCGCGCTCTTCGGCGCGGACGCGGTCGTGAGCCGCACCGTGGACACCCCGGAATTCCGCGGGGTCACCTTCCACGAGATCCGGGCCCGGTCCATCGTGAACCGGGTGCCCGGCGCGTCCCGGATGCCGTTCGAGTGGACCGTCAATCCCTACCGGGGCTGCACCCACGCCTGCGTCTACTGCTTCGCGCGGAACACGCACAGCTATCTGGACCTGGACACCGGTCTCGGGTTCGACAGCCAGATCGTGGTGAAGGTGAACGCGCCGGAGCTGCTGCGCCACCACCTCGCCTCGCGCCGCTGGCACGGCGACCACATCGCGATGGGCACGAACGTCGACTGCTACCAGCGGGCCGAGGGCCGCTACCGGCTGATGCCCGGGATCCTGGAGGCGCTGCGGGACCACGCGAATCCGTTCAGCATCCTGACCAAGGGCACGCTGATCCTGCGCGACCTGCCGCTGCTGCGGCAGGCCGCCGAGGTGACCGATGTCGGGATCTCGGTCTCGGTCGGCTTCGTGGACCAGGAGTTGTGGCGCACCGTCGAGCCGGGCACGCCCGCGCCCGAGCGCCGTCTCGATGTCGTGCGCGCCCTCTCCGACGCCGGGATCGGGTGCGGGGTGCTGATGGCACCGGTGGTCCCGTTCCTCGGCGACCACCCCGACCAGCTGCGGGCGACGGTGCGGGCGATCGCGCGGGCGGGCGCGACCTCCGTCACCCCGCTCGTGCTGCACCTGCGGCCGGGGGCGCGGGAGTGGTTCACGGGCTGGCTGGCGCGGCACCATCCCCACCTCGTACGGCGGTACGAGCGGCTGTACGCGGAGGGCGCCTACGCCCCGAAGTGGTACCAGCGGCGGGTGACCCGGCAGGTGCACGAGCTGGCCGAGGAGTTCGGCATCGGGCCCTCGCGCGCCGCGGCGCGGCGGCGCGTTCCCGAGCGGGAGGCGCCCGCGCGGACCGAGCCGGGCCCCACCCAGCTCTCCCTCCTCTGACGCCGGGTCACCCGCCGCGGGGCGTACGGGATCCGGAGGCAATCGGGTCAAGTTACGCAGAACCGATTCTTCCGGGCGCGCTTTCCGGGAACAAGCCCGGTGCCGTGGTCGCACGGCACCGCCCCCTGCGCCCCGGAAGGCCCCATGAAGAAACGCGCCGTCGCCCTGTGCGGGATCACCGTCCTGACCGCCGCCGCGGTCGTCACCCCCGCCGCCGTCGCGGACCCCGCCGCCGCGCCGCCGCGCGCGACGCCGCACGGCACCCCGCACCTCACCTGGAAGAAGTGCGGCACCGACGACCGGCCGACGCTCCAGTGCGCGTCGCTCGCAGTGCCGCTCGACCACGGCAACACCGAGGGACGGTGGATCAGTCTCGCCCTGTCCCGGGTCCCGCACACCGCGAAGACCTCGCAGGGCCCGCTCCTGGTGAACCCGGGCGGCCCCGGCGGCAGCGGGCTCTCGCTCGCCGGGTTCGTGGCGTCGAGCCTGCCGGCGAAGGTCGCCGCGCAGTACGACGTGATCGGGTTCGACCCGCGCGGTGTCGGCAGGAGCGAGCCGGCGCTCGACTGCGCGCCCGGCCACTTCGATCCGGTACGGCCCCCGAGCGTGCCCGGCACGCCGGCGATCGAGCAGCGGCAGAAGAAGCGCGCGGACGCCTTCGCCCGCGCCTGCGAGACCAAGTACCACGACGTGCTGCCGTACCTGGACACGGTGAGCGCCGCCAAGGACATGGACCTGATCCGGGCCGCCCTCGGCGCGCAGAGGATCAACTACTTCGGCTACTCGTACGGCACCTACCTGGGCGCGGTGTACGCGAAGTACTTCCCGCAGCGGGTGCGGCGGCTGGTGCTGGACTCGATCGTCGACCCCGAGGGCGCCTGGTACCGGGACAACCTCGACCAGGACCTCGCCTTCCACACCCGGCACCAGGCCTTCATGGCGTGGGTGGCCAAGTACGACGCGACGTACAAGCTGGGCAAGGACCCGGCGAAGATCGAGGCCAAGTGGTACGCGATGCGGGACGCCGTCGCCAAGAAGCCGGCCGGCGGCAGGGTCGGCGCGGGCGAGCTGGAGGACACGTTCCTGCCCGGCGGCTACTACAACGGCTACTGGCCGCAGCTCGCCGAGGCGTTCTCCGCGTACGTGAACAGGAAGGACACGGAGACGCTGGTCGCCGCGTACGAGACCTTCGGCGAGGTGGACGCCGCCGGTGACAACGGCTACAGCGTCTACACGGCCGTGCAGTGCCGGGACGCCCGGTGGCCGCGCGACTGGCACCGCTGGAACTGGGACAACACGGCGACCCACCAGAAGGCCCCGTTCTCCACCTGGAACAACGCCTGGTACAACGCGCCGTGCGCGACCTGGCCGGTGCCGCCGCTGGAGCGGGCCGACATCACCAACGACGCGCTGCCGCCCGCGCTGCTGTTCCAGGCGACGGACGACGCGGCGACCCCGTACGAGGGCGGCGTGAAGGTCCACGAACTGCTGCGCGGCTCCAGCCTGGTGGTGGAGCAGGGCGGCGGCAACCACGGGATCACGCTCAGCGGCAGCGCCTGCCTGGACGGCCACCTGTCGGCGTACCTGGCGACGGGGAAGGTGCCGCGCGGGCGCGGCGCCGCCGACGCGGTGTGCCGTCGGCAGCCGGACCCGAAGCCGCCGGCGACCCGGGAGGCCGCGGCGCCGGCGGCCGTGAACGGCGCGTCCCTGCACCGGCTGCTCGGCTTCCGGGCGCCCTAGGGGCGCGGCAACCGGGCCAGGGCGGCCTCCGCCGCCATCGCCAGGCGGGGGTGCGTGGCCGCCTCCCTGAGGACGTCGCGGGCCCGGGGGTCCGCCAGGCTGCCGAGCCCCTCCACGCACGCCAACGCCACCTTGCGGTACGGGTCGTGGGGCGCGAGGCGGCGGCGCAGCGTGGTGATGAGGGCCGGGGCGGACTCGGGGGCCCGCAGCTGGGTCAGCAGGCGGACCGGGTACAGGGCGTAGGCCACCCGCAGTTCGTTCGTGGCGAGGGCCGCCGCGGCGCGGGCCGTGCGCGGGTCCCCGAGGACGGCGAGGGCGTGCGCGGCGCTCGCGCACCGCTCCGGATCGCGGTGGTTGAGCAGCAGGACGAGGGACTCGAAGGCGCGGCGGTCACCCGCCGTGCCGAGCCGATGGGCGGCGAACTCGCGCGCCCACAGCGGCTGTTCCGGCGCCGTGAGGACCGCGGCCAGCGCGTCCGGGTCGTCCGTGGCGGCGAGCTGCTCGAAGGCGGGGGTGCCACCGGATTCCTTCCGGATGCGCTCTGTCACCGTTCGCGACTCTTCGTCCATGCTTCGAGGCTACGTCCCCCCGGGCCTGCGGCGACATAGATCACACAGACTCGTCAACGACGGGGACTGGCGCGCTCGTTACCCGCCGGTTAATCTCAAGTGAGCGGGGCACACCTCCCGCAGCACGCCTCTCGGCGGCCTGGTGACGCAGCCGCCGCGAGTGTTCGTCGGTTCGGTACGACACGGCTTGGGACAGAGCCGGTCGGTTCCACCTCCGCCCCGCGCGCCCGCTCTTCGCGCGCGGCTCTCCACCCACGGTCCGGGCACCCTCGGCGCCCGCCCGTCTCCCGTGCACCGCACGCCCGTCGGCGTCGCCGTGCGCGCCCCTCGTCGTCACCCTCACTTCCTGGAGTCCCCGGATGGACGCTCCTCTGTCCCGCACCGCACCTCTCGCGACGGTCGCCGTCGTCGGCCTCGGCACCATGGGCACCGGCATCGCCGAGGTCCTGGCCCGCGCCGGCCGCGAGGTCATCGGCATCGACATCAGCGAGGCCGCCACCGCGCAGGCCGTCGCCGCCCTGGAGGCCTCCACGGCGCGTGCGGTGCGCCGGGAGCACCTCACCGAGCGGGAGCGGGCCGACCTGCTGGCGCGGTTCCGCACCTTCACCGACCTCCAGGCCGCCGCCGACGCCGACCTCGTGATCGAGGTCGCCCCGGAGTCGTACGAGATCAAGCAGCAGATCTTCCGTGCGCTCGACGGCGTCGTGCGCCCCGACACCATCCTCGCGACCGGGACCAACGCGCTGTCCGTGACCCGGCTCGCCGCCGACTCCGCCCGCCCCGAGCGCGTCCTCGGCCTGCACTTCTTCAATCCGGCGCCCGCGATGAAGCTCGTCGAGGTCGTCTCCTCCGTGCTCACCGCGCCGGCCGCGGTGGCCGCCGTCACCGACCTGGCCCTGGAGCTGGGCAAGGAGCCGGTGGCCGTCGGCGACCGGCCGGGCTTCGTCGCCGACGGGCTGCTGTTCGGCTACCTGAACCAGGCCGCGGCGATGTACGAGGCCAAGTACGCCTCCCGCGAGGACATCGACGCGGCGATGCGGCTCGGCTGCGGTCTGCCGATGGGGCCGCTCGCCCTGCTCGACCTGATCGGGGTCGACACCGCCCGCACCGTCCTCGACGCCATGTACGCCGAGTCCCGGGACCGGCTGCACGCCCCCGCGCCGATCCTCAAGCAGCTCAGCGAGGCCGGCCTGACCGGGCGCAAGACCGGCCGCGGCTTCTACACGTACGAGGAGCCGGGCAGCTCCGTGGTGGTGCGGGACGCGCTGACGCCGCTCACCGACGCCCTCGCCGCCCCCTTCCGTACCGTCGCGTCCGTCGGCGTCGCGGGGTCGGGGACCATGGCCTCGGGGATCGCCGAGGTGTTCGCGAAGGCCGGGTACGCGGTCGTCCTCGCCGCCCGCAGCGGGGAGAAGGCGCAGGCGGCCAAGGCCCGGATCGGGAAGTCGCTGGCGCGCTCGGTCGCCAAGGGGCGGATGACGGCCGAGGCCGCGGACGGCGCCCTCGCGCTGATCACCCCGGCCGGGTCCTACGACGCCTTCGCCGACGTCGACCTCGCGCTGGAGGCCGTCGCGGAGGACCTGGAGATCAAGCAGCAGCTGTTCGCCACGTTCGACAAGGTGTGCAAGCCGGGCGCGATCCTGGCGACCACGACCTCCTCGCTGCCGGTCGTCGCCTGCGCCCGCGCCACCTCGCGGCCGCAGGACGTGATCGGGATGCACTTCTTCAACCCGGCGCCCGCGATGAAGCTCGTCGAGGTCGTGCGGACCGTGCTGACGGCCGAGGACGTGCACGCCACCGTCCGCGACCTGACACGGAAGGTGCGCAAGCACCCCGTGGACTGCGGGGACCGCGCCGGGTTCATCGTGAACGCTCTGCTGTTCCCGTACCTGAACAACGCGGTCAAGATGGTCCAGGAGCACTACGCCTCGCTGGACGACATCGACGCCGCGATGAAGCTCGGCGGCGGCTATCCGATGGGCCCGTTCGAACTTCTCGACGTGGTGGGCCTCGACGTCTCGCTCGCGATCGAGAAGGTGCTGCACCGCGAGTTCCGCGACCCGGGCCTCGCGCCCGCGCCGCTCCTGGAGCACCTGGTGGCCGCGGGCTGCCTCGGCCGCAAGACCGGCCGTGGCTTCCGCGAATATGCCCGGCGCTGAGCCGGAGGCGGAGTCGGGAGCCGGTTGGGGCGGGCTGCTCGGAGCCTCGGGCGGCCCGTCAACCGGGGAGCGACTTGGTACGTACATGCAGTACGTTCGGGGCATGACGCCCGCTGCCAAGGCCGACCGGTCCTCCCGTACATCCGCCACGAGCGCCGTCCCCGGCGGCTCGGAGGCTCCGGAGAGCGCGGCCAGCAGCCGGGCCGCGGCGCAGCGGCTCAAGATGCGGCGGGAGCTGGCGACGGCGGCGATGGAGCTCTTCGCCACCAAGGGGTACGAGGCGACGACGGTCGACGAGATCGCGGCGGCGGCCGGGGTCGCGCGCCGCACCTTCTTCCGGCACTTCCGCTCCAAGGAAGAGGCGATCTTCCCGGACCACGACGACACGCTGGTGCGGGCCGAGGCCGTGCTCACCGCGGCGCCGCCGCACGAGCACCCGCTGGACACGGTGTGCCGGGGCATCAAGGAAGTCATGAAGATGTACGCGTCGTCGCCGACGGTGGCCGTCGAGCGGTACCGGCTGACCCGCGAGGTGCCGACGCTGCGCGAGGCCGAGATCGCCTCCGTCGCCCGCTACGAGCGGCTCTTCACCCGCTATCTCCTCGGGCACTTCGACGAGGAGGCGCACCACGACGGCAACGACGACCCGCTGCTCGCCGAGGTCGCCGCGTCCGCCGTCGTGACCGCCCACAACCACGTGCTGCGGCGCTGGCTGCGGGCCGGCGGCCAGGGTGACGTGGAGACCCAGCTCGACCACGCCTTCGCCATCGTGCGGCGCACGTTCGGCACCGGCATCGGCGCGGGCCGCACCCCGGCCGCGGCGCCGGCGGCCGAGGTGTCGCACGCCGGCGAGGTGCTGGTGACGGTGGCGCGCACCGACGCGCCGCTCTCCGAGGTCATGCGCACCATCGAGGAAGCCCTGCGCAACCGCTAGCCGCGCCGGGCCCCGGCTCCCCCGCGCCCCGCCACCCGTAGGCCGGTGCGGCCCCTCACCGGGCCCACGTCGACGGCCCGCCGTCGGCCACCTCCCGCGCCCATCCCCGCGCCCCCCGTCCCCCGTCCCCGCCCCCCCCAAGATGCGCACGCCGTGCGGCATCTCTTCACAGGGGCCCCCGAAGACGCAGGGCCGCACGCCCAGGAGCGGCCGCGCGGAGCGCGTGCCTCAGGGGCGCGGGGAACCGCGCGACCAGGCCCCACCGGGCCGCGCGCACCAGCGAGACCGACGAAGCGACCAGCGTGGCACGCAGTGCCACAGCAGCAACCCTCCTCCACCCCGAAACACACTCACCCCGCGCGCACTGATCGATCATCGATCCCCTGAACGCACCGGAACCCCGCTCTGACCTCGAATGATCGATCATTGCTCGCCTGAAGCGTAAAGATTTCATCTGAGCGAAACCAATGGCACGCAGTGCCTTGCCACCTGTCACGGTGTGCCATACGTTGAAGGTGTCCGGGCGGCCGGCGGACGGAGAACTTCCGGAAGCCGACTGTCCCCGCGAGCCACGGCCCGCGCGCCCGGACGCCTGCGTCACAGGCACCCTTCCGCGCCACACCAAGCGCTGCCGGAGCACCACCCCGCCGAACCGACGGCACACCCCTCATCAGCACCACCGCAGCCCAGCACAGCCACACCCCGACCAGCGTTCCCTCAACGCTCTTCGCCGGAGGCAACACCGTGAAGGACATCCTGGACGCGATTCAGTCGCAGACCGCCACGTCTGCCGACTTCGCCGCTCTGCCGATCCCCGACTCGTACCGCGCCATCACGGTGCACAAGGACGAGACGGAGATGTTCGAAGGACTCACCACGCGCGAGAAGGACCCGCGCAAGTCGATCCACCTGGACGAGGTCCCGGTGCCCGAACTCGGTCCGGGCGAGGCGCTCGTGGCCGTGATGGCCTCCTCCGTGAACTACAACTCGGTGTGGACCTCGATCTTCGAGCCGCTCTCCACCTTCGGGTTCCTGGAGCGCTACGGCCGCACGAACGACCTGGCCAAGCGGCACGACCTGCCGTACCACATCATCGGTTCCGACCTCGCGGGCGTCGTCCTGCGCACCGGCCCGGGCGTCAACGCCTGGCAGCCCGGCGACGAGGTCGTCGCGCACTGCCTGAGCGTCGAGCTGGAGTCCTCCGACGGCCACAACGACACGATGCTCGACCCCGAGCAGCGCATCTGGGGCTTCGAGACGAACTTCGGCGGCCTCGCCGAGATCGCGCTCGTCAAGTCCAACCAGCTGATGCCGAAGCCGGACCACCTCAGCTGGGAGGAGGCCGCCGCGCCCGGCCTGGTGAACTCGACCGCGTACCGCCAGCTGGTCTCCCGCAACGGCGCCGGCATGAAGCAGGGCGACAACGTCCTGATCTGGGGAGCCTCCGGCGGGCTCGGCTCGTACGCCACGCAGTTCGCGCTGGCCGGCGGCGCCAACCCGATCTGTGTCGTCTCCAGCGACCAGAAGGCCGACATCTGCCGCTCGATGGGCGCCGAGGCGATCATCGACCGCAACGCCGAGGGCTACAAGTTCTGGAAGGACGAGCAGACCCAGGACCCCAAGGAGTGGAAGCGGTTCGGCAAGCGCATCCGCGACCTGACCGGCGGCGAGGACATCGACATCGTCTTCGAGCACCCCGGCCGCGAGACCTTCGGCGCCTCGGTCTTCGTCACGCGCAAGGGCGGCACCATCACCACCTGCGCCTCCACCTCGGGCTACATGCACGAGTACGACAACCGCTACCTGTGGATGTCGCTGAAGCGGATCATCGGCTCGCACTTCGCCAACTACCGCGAGGCGTGGGAGGCCAACCGCCTGATCTCCAAGGGGAAGATCCACCCGACCCTGTCGAAGGTGTACTCGCTGGAGGACACCGGCCAGGCCGCGTACGACGTGCACCGCAACCTCCACCAGGGCAAGGTCGGCGTCCTCGCGCTCGCCCCCGAGGAGGGCCTGGGCGTGCGCGACCACGCCAAGCGCGCCCAGCACATCGACGCCATCAACCGCTTCCGCAACATCTGAACCGACGGAGGTTCACCGGCTCATGACTGAGCGTCAGAAGGACCGGCCGTGGCTGATGCGCACCTACGCCGGTCACTCCACGGCCGAGGCGTCCAACGAGCTGTACCGCCGCAACCTGGCCAAGGGCCAGACCGGTCTGTCGGTCGCGTTCGACCTGCCGACCCAGACCGGGTACGACCCCGACCACGTCCTCGCCCGCGGCGAGGTCGGCCGGGTCGGTGTCCCGGTGTCCCACCTCGGTGACATGCGGCGCCTGTTCCAGGACATCCCCCTGGAGCAGATGAACACCTCGATGACCATCAACGCCACCGCCATGTGGCTTCTGGCGCTCTACCAGGTCGTCGCGGAGGAGCAGGGGGTGGACATCGCCACCCTCCAGGGCACGACGCAGAACGACATCGTCAAGGAGTACCTGTCGCGGGGGACGCACGTCTTCCCGCCGGGTCCCTCCCTGCGCCTGACGACCGACATGATCGCCTACACGGTGTCGAACATCCCCAAGTGGAACCCGATCAACATCTGCTCGTACCACCTCCAGGAAGCGGGGGCCACCCCGGTCCAGGAGATCGCCTACGCGATGTCCACCGCCGTCGCCGTGCTCGACGCCGTACGCGACTCGGGACAGGTCCCCGCCGAGAAGTTCGGTGACGTCGTGGCCCGCATCTCCTTCTTCGTGAACGCGGGGGTCCGCTTCATCGAGGAGATGTGCAAGATGCGGGCGTTCGGGCGGATCTGGGACCGGATCACGCGCGAGCGGTACGGCATCGAGAACGCGAAGCAGCGCCGCTTCCGCTACGGCGTGCAGGTCAACTCGCTGGGGCTGACCGAGGCGCAGCCGGAGAACAACGTCCAGCGGATCGTGCTGGAGATGCTGGCGGTGACGCTGTCGAAGGACGCGCGGGCCCGCGCCGTCCAGCTCCCGGCCTGGAACGAGGCGCTGGGCCTGCCCCGGCCCTGGGACCAGCAGTGGTCGCTGCGCATCCAGCAGGTCCTCGCCCACGAGAGCGACCTGCTGGAGTACGAGGACATTTTCGCGGGCTCGCACGTCATCGAGAAGAAGGTCGACGAGCTGGTCGCCGAGTCCTTCGCCGAGATCGACCGGATCCAGGAGATGGGCGGCGCGATGGCCGCCGTCGAGTCCGGGTACCTGAAGTCCCGGCTGGTCTCCTCGCACGCCGAGCGGCGGGCGCGGATCGAGGCCGGCGAGGAGAAGATCATCGGTGTGAACTGCTACGAGGGCACCGAGCCGAACCCGCTCACCGCCGACCTGGACACCGCGATCATGACGGTGGACCACGGGGTCGAGGCGGGCGTGATCGCGGCCATCGAGGAGTGGCGCACCACGCGCCAGGAGTCGACGGACCGCCAGGGCATGGGCGACCCGTTCCACTACCCGACCACGCAGCAGGCCCTGGAACGGCTCAAGGAGGCCGCCGAGGGCTCGGAGAACCTCATGGAGGCCACGCTGGAGTGCGCCCGCGCCGGGGTCACGACCGGCGAGTGGGCGGGAGCGCTGCGGGAGGTGTTCGGCGAGTTCCGGGCGCCCACGGGCGTCTCCTCGGCGCCGGTCGCGGTGACCGCGGAGGAGGGCACCCCTCTCGCCCTCGTCCGCGAGAAGGTCAGCCGCACCGGGGACGAGCTCGGCGGCAAGCTGCGCCTGCTGGTCGGCAAGCCGGGCCTCGACGGTCACTCCAACGGCGCCGAGCAGATCGCCGTCCGGGCCCGCGACGCCGGGTTCGAGGTGGTCTACCAGGGGATCCGCCTCACCCCCGACCAGATCGTGTCCGCCGCGCTCGCCGAGGACGTGCACTGCGTCGGCCTGTCGATCCTCTCCGGGTCGCACGCCGAGCTGGTGCCCGACGTCCTCGACCGGCTCCGCGAGGCGGGCGCCACCGACATCCCGGTGATCGTCGGCGGCATCATCCCGAACGCCGACGCCGAGGACCTGAAGCGGGCGGGTGTCGCCGCCGTCTTCACCCCCAAGGACTTCGGCATCACGGAGATCATCGGCCGTATCGTCGACGAGATCCGGAAAGCGAACCACCTCGACCCTCTGGAGGTCCCCGCATGACCAGCCCCGTCAACCGTCTCCGGCCGCGCCGCTCCTGCCTCGCGGTGCCGGGAAGCAACCCCCGCTTCCTGGAGAAGGCCCAGGGTCTGCCGGCCGACCAGGTCTTCCTCGACCTGGAGGACGCCTGTGCGCCGCTCGCCAAGCCGGAGGCGCGGCACACCATCGTCAAGTTCCTCAACGAGGGCGACTGGACGGGCAAGACGCGCGTGGTGCGGGTCAACGACTGGACCACCGAGTGGACGTACCGCGACGTCGTGACCGTCGTCGAGGGCGCGGGCCAGAACCTCGACTGCATCATGCTGCCGAAGGTCCAGACGGCCGACCAGGTGGTCGCGCTCGACCTGCTGCTGACCCAGATCGAGAAGACGATGGGCTTCGAGGTCGGCAAGATCGGCATCGAGGCGCAGATCGAGAACGCCCGGGGCCTGAACAACGTCAACGCGATCGCGGAGGCCTCCCCGCGCGTCGAGACGATCATCTTCGGCCCGGCCGACTTCATGGCGTCCATCAACATGAAGTCGCTGGTCGTCGGCGAGCAGCCGCCCGGCTACGGCGCCGACGCCTACCACTACATCCTGATGAAGATCCTGATGGCGGCCCGCGCCAACGACCTCCAGGCGATCGACGGCCCCTACCTCCAGATCCGCAACGTGGAGGGCTACCGCGAGGTCGCCCGGCGCGCCGCGGCCCTCGGCTTCGACGGCAAGTGGGTGCTGCACCCGGGCCAGGTCGAGGCGTCGAACGAGATCTTCTCGCCCTCCCAGGAGGACTTCGACCACGCCGAGCTGATCCTGGACGCGTACGACTACTACACGTCCGAGGCCGGCGGCAAGAAGGGCTCGGCGATGCTGGGCGACGAGATGATCGACGAGGCCAGCCGGAAGATGGCGCTGGTCATCTCCGGGAAGGGACGGGCGGCCGGCATGCGCCGCACGTCGAAGTTCGAAGCCCCGGAGGCGTGACGACACCATGCAATTCGGCCGCACCTACGAAGAGTTCACCGTCGGGGACGTCTACAAGCACTGGCCGGGGAAGACGGTCACCGAGTACGACGACCACCTGTTCTGCCTGCTCACGATGAACCACCACCCGCTCCACCTGGACAGCAACTACGCCGAGAGCACGACGGACTTCGGCAAGAACGTCGTCGTCGGGAACTACATCTACTCCCTGCTGCTCGGGATGTCGGTCCCGGACGTGTCGGGCAAGGCGATCGCCAACCTGGAGATCGAGTCGCTCAGGCACGTGGCGCCGACCTTCCACGGCGACACCCTCTACGGCGAGACCACGGTCCTCGACAAGACGCCGTCCCGGTCCAAGAGCGACCGCGGCATCGTCCACGTGGAGACCAAGGGCTACAAGCAGGACGGCACGCTCGTGTGTGTGTTCCGCCGCAAGGTGATGGTGCCCACCGAGACGTACATCAAGGAGCGCGGCGGCGAGCAGCCCGGCCGCCCGGAACTTCGGGAGAGCAAGTAACCATGAGCCGACTCGCCCAGACCCACGGCCTGAACGACGTGCAGCGGGAGATCCTCTCCACCGTCCGGGACTTCGTGGACAAGGAGATCATCCCGGTCGCGACCGAGCTGGAGCACCGCGACGAGTACCCGCAGGAGATCGTCGACGGGCTCAAGGAGCTGGGCCTGTTCGGTCTCATGATCCCGGAGGAGTACGGGGGTCTGGGTGAGTCGCTTCTCACGTACGCGCTGTGCGTGGAGGAGATAGCGCGTGGCTGGATGTCGGTCTCCGGCATCATCAACACCCACTTCATCGTCGCCTACATGCTGAAGCAGCACGGCACGCAGGAGCAGAAGGAGCACTTCCTGCCGCGGATGGCGCTCGGGGAGGTGCGTGGCGCGTTCTCGATGTCCGAGCCGGGCCTCGGTTCCGATGTGTCGGCGATCACGTCGAAGGCGGTCAAGGACGGCGACGAATACGTCCTGAACGGCCAGAAGATGTGGCTGACGAACGGCGGCACGTCAACGCTCGTGGCGGTTCTCACGCGAAGTGACGAAGGTCATCCCGAGGGGACGGCCCCGCACAAGTCGATGACGACCTTCCTGATCGAGAAGGAGCCCGGGTTCGGCGAGGTCAAGCCGGGCCTGACCATCCCCGGGAAGATCGACAAGATGGGGTACAAGGGGGTCGACACCACCGAACTCATCATGGCCGACCTACGTATTCCAGCCAATCGCGTGCTGGGCGGCACCACCGGCCGAGGGTTTTACCAAATGATGGACGGTGTCGAAGTCGGGCGGGTGAATGTGGCAGCGCGTGGCTGCGGCGTCGCTCAGCGTGCATTTGAGCTGGGTGTCGCTTACGCCCAGCAACGGCACACTTTCGGCAAGCCCATCGCCGAGCACCAGGCGATCCAGTTCAAGCTGGCCGAGATGGCCACCAAGGTGGAAGCCGCCCATGCGATGATGGTGAATGCAGCACGCAAAAAGGACTCCGAGGAACGAAACGACCTCGAAGCGGGAATGGCCAAGTACCTGGCCTCCGAATACTGCAAAGAAGTCGTGGAGGACGCGTTCCGCATTCATGGCGGTTACGGGTTCTCGAAGGAGTACGAGATCGAGCGCCTGTACCGTGAAGCCCCGATGCTGTTGATCGGCGAAGGTACCGCCGAGATCCAGAAAATGATCATCGGACGCCGGCTGCTCGAGGAGTACCGCTTCCAGGGTTGAGCCCATCCGAAGTGTCCGTGTTCGGGGTGTTTTCTTCGCGAAGAAGATCACACCCCGTAGGCACTCTTCGGCCGGTCCTCACCGCCTGATGTCGCTTCCTGGCTTGCCCAGTTGTGGCTCGCAACCGATACCATCCCGGGAAAAGCCGCCGTCCCCCCGTAACCCGCGCGGCCTCATCCGCTACGAAGGTCATCCATGCCCCACAGCCAAACCTCTGCACCTCGCGACGGCTTCCTCGGTGGTCGCCTTGCGCGCGGAGCATCGCCGTGGCTCCTTCCGACCGTCGCCACGGCCGCACTGAGCCTGGCGCGCTCGCGCCGTTCCAAGAACGCGGCAGCACTCGCCGTCCCGACCACCGCTCTGGCGGCCGGCATGCTGTGGTTCTTCCGGGACCCCGAGCGTGAGATCGCCCCCGGCCGGGTCATCTCCCCGGCCGACGGTGTGGTGCAGAGCATCATGCCGTGGAAGGACGGGCGTACCCGTGTCGCGATCTTCATGAGCCCGCTGAACGTGCACGTGAACCGCGCTCCCCTCGCGGGCACGGTGACGTCGGTCGAGCACATCCCCGGTGGCTTCGTTCCCGCTTTCAACAAGGAGAGCGAGAACAACGAGCGGGTGGTGTGGCACTTCGACACCGAGCTCGGTGACATCGAGATGATCCAGATCGCCGGTGCCGTCGCGCGACGTATCGTTCCCTACATCCCTCAGGGCACGAAGGTCGAGCAGGGCGAGCGCATCGGGCTGATCCGCTTCGGGTCGCGCGTCGACATCTACCTTCCCGAAGGGGTCGAGGTCGACGTCGAGGTCGGCCAGAAGACGACAGCGGGGGTGACTCGCATTGACCGTGACTGATTCCGAGGCCCACACCTGGGCGGGTGACGCGGACGACGTCGACGACGCGGAGGAGATGCCTCTCTCTCTGCGCCTGTCGATAGCGGACACCCTGACGCTCGGCAACGCCACGTGCGGCTTCATGGCCGTCTACTTCACGACGACCGGCATCCTGATCCCGCACATCCAGGGCAGCAACGACTCCGGCATGGCGCGGCACTCCGCCGCGACCGCCGTGATCCTGATGCTGGCCGCCGCGATCTTCGACCTGTTCGACGGTCTGGTGGCCCGCAAGCTGCGTTCGTCGCCGATGGGCGCGGAGCTGGACAACCTCTCCGACCTCATCAGCTTCGGCCTGGCGCCCGCCTACTTCGTGCTCGTCTACGGCATGGTCGCCGACGACGCGCACCAGAGAGTGGCGGCGGTGGGGGCCATCGTGGTCCTCCTGGCGGTGGTCCTGCGCCTCGCGCGCTTCTCGTGCGTGACGGTGAAGGACGGCACCTTCCAGGGCATGCCGTCGCCGTTCGGCGCGCTGACGGTCGTCTCGATCGTCCTGTTGGAGCTGCCCTTCGTGGCGACGCTCCTCGCGATCATCGGCACGGCGTGGCTGATGGTGAGCCGGGTCGAGTACCCGAAGCCGCGCGGCCGCCTCGCCGTCGCGATGCTGTCGTGGATCGTGCTGAGCATGGCGCTCCTCGCGGCCTGGGCGTTCGACGCCCCCGGCGGCCAGCTGCTGCTCCAGACCGGCTGCGCGCTGCAACTGGTGCTCGGCGCGGTCATCCCGCTGTTCGCCACGGCCCGCCGGGTGAACAACTTCCGCGACAACCGCCGCGAGGCACGGGCCACGCAGCTCCCGTAGTCCCGGCGGTCCCGGCAGTCCCGTACGACGTGAGAGGGCCCTGAACCGATCGGTTCGGGGCCCTCTCGCGTGCGGGGTGCCGGGCGCGGGATCAGCCGGCCGACGGGCTGTAGTCCTTGGCCTCCGCGGCCTCGCCCGCCTCACGGACGACCTTGGTGCCGCCGACGGCCGTCTTGTCGGGCTGGAGGATGACCGACTGGCGCGAGGACGGGGCGTCGGGGTCGGTGAAGTCCTGCGCGGTGCCGAAGCCGTTGTCGAAGGAGTTCAGGGTCAGCAGCGCCTTGTCGACGCCCTCCCGGGTCAGGTCCTTGTCGGCGCAGGCCTTCTTCAGGGCGTCGCCGAACACGGAGGCGGCGGTCCAGCCGGCGACGACGCCGTTGTCCAGGGAGTCCTTCGGGTACGCCTTGCGGTAGTCGGCGACGAGCTTCTTCGCCTGCGGGGTGTCGGCGCCGATGGGCAGCGACGGGGACGCGATCCAGTAGTTCTTGGCCAGGGCCGGTCCGGCCTGGGTGGCGAGCAGCTGGGGTGCGAAGGCGGAGTTGTTGCCGATGATGGGCGCGGCCAGCTTGGCCGCCGCCGCGACGCCGACGAGGGAGGCCGCCTGGCGGGGTCCCGCGCTGATCACGATGCCCTTGACCCCGGCCTTCTTCAACGCCGCGACCTGGGCGGTCATGTCGTTGTCGGTGGGCTTGATCTTCTGCTCGACGACGGTGAGCCCGGCCTTCCCCGCGATGAACCTGGACCCCTTGAGGGCGTTCTCGCCGTAGTCGCCCTCGAAGTAGACGTGCCCGAGCTTGTCGCCCTTCTTGAGGCCCTTCTCCTTGATCAGGAAGTCGACGGCGTTGATCGTCTCGTAGTCGTACGTCGATCCGATGACCCGGACGTAGGGGTCGCCCAGCAGGTTCGCCGACCAGGCCTGCGGCAGCACGAGGGCCTTGTCCTGGCCGATGCGCTTCTCGACGGCGGCGACGAACGGCGAGCCGATGAACTGGGTGAAGCCGAGCACGTTCGGCTCCAGCTCGGTGTACCCGGCGACGGCCTTCTGCGGGTCGTAGCCGTGGTCGCGGACGGTCAGCTTGAGCTGGTAGCCGCAGATGCCGCCGGAGGCGTTGGTCTGCTTCACGTACAGCTGCTGGGCCTGGGTGACGCTCTTGCCGAGCGTGGCGTAGACGCCGGTCATGTCGGTGAGGACGCCCAGGTTGATCGTCTTCCCGGAGATGCCCTGGCCGGTCTTCACCCCGCCCGCGCTCTGCCGGCCGCCGTCGTCGTCATCGTTGTTCGCCTTGGAGCTACAGGCCGCCGTGAGGGCGAGCAGCGCCGCCACGGCCGTCGCCGTGAGCGTGCGGGTACGGGTGTTCATGCGTCCTCCTGAGGGTGTTTCCGGGCACGCCGGACGGCGATCCGGACCAGGCCGCCGGGCAGAAAGAGGACCACTGCCACGACGGCGGCGCCGTAGAGGTAGCGGGATGCCTCACCGGGGGCGATGCCGCCGGTGCCGGGAGCCGAGACGAGGGGCAGGGTGTCGCTGTAGCGGGTGAGGATCTGGGGCAGCAGCGAGACGAACGCGGCGCCGACGACGGCGCCGGCCACCGAGCCGAGACCGCCGATGACGATCATGGCGAGGTACTCCAGGGAGAGCGTGATGCCGAAGTAGTCGGGGACCGTGCGCTGGAAGACCAGGGCGAGCAGCACCCCGGCGAGGCCCGCGTACATGGAGGACAGCACGAAGACCGCTCCCCGGTAGCGGGCGACGGGCACGCCGAGGACGCCGGCGGCGATCCGGTGGTCGCGCAGGGCGTTCATGGCGCGGCCGGGGCGGCCGCGCAGCACGCCGCGGGCGAAGAGCGCGCCGCCGAGCAGGAGCGCGAGACCGAGGTACCAGAGCTTCTCCGCGGAGCCGAAGGGCACTCCGGCGACGGTGAGCGCGCTGTCGTCGAAGGCGAGGCCGAAGAGGTTCATGACGGGCACGTCCCGGCCGTTGGCGCCGCCGGTGAGGTCCTGGGCGTTGAACAGCACATGCTGTCCGATGAAGATCAGCGCGAGGGTGGCGATGCCGAGATACGCGCCCTGGAGGCGGCCCGCGATCGGGCTGAACATGCCGCCGGCGATCCCCGCGAGGAGCACGGCGAGCACCGCGGCGAGCCAGGCCGGCAGCCCGAGCCCGTCGAGGCCCTGGCCGGTGTCCCCGGCGAACACGCAGTAGCCGTAGGCGCCGACGGCGAGGAAGAAGGCGTGGCCCATGGAGAGCTGGCCGGTGGCGCCGGTGAGCAGGTTGAGGCCGATGGCGCCGATCGCGGCGGCCATGGCGAACAGGCCCGCCTGGAGCCAGAAGCGGTCCACGTAGAACGGCAGGGCGAGCAGGACGAGGGCGAGGGCGCCGGTGGCGGCGGCGCGGCGGCGCGCGCGGACCGGGCGGGACGGGGCGGCGGGGGCGGCCCGTCCCGGGGCGAGCGTGTCAGACACGGGCGAGCTCCTTGGTGCCGAAGAGTCCGGAGGGCCGCAGCAGGAGGATCACCGTCATCACGAGGTACGGGGCGAGGTCGCCGAGTCCCCGTCCCATGAAGGCGAGTTCGCTCTGGTAGCCGGTGGCGAGGGACTCGGTGACGCCGACGATCAGGCCGCCGACGAGGGCGCCGGTGGTGGAGTCCAGGCCGCCGAGGATGGCGGCGGGGAAGGCCTTCAGGGCGGCGAGCGAGGTGGCCCGCTCCAGGCCGGGGGTGGGGAAGACGGTCAGGAACAGCGCGGCGACGGCGGCGAGGGCGCCCGCGACGGCCCAGGCGCCGAGCGACACCCTGCCCAGCCGTACGCCCATCAGCGCGGCCGTCTCGCTCTTCTCGGCGGCGGCCCGCATCGCGACGCCCCAGGAGGTGAAGCGGAAGACGAGCAGGAAGGCGGTGATGAGGAGGGCGGCGGCCACGAACGCGGCGATCCGGGTGTGCGCGACGGAGATGCCGCCGACGGTGAGCACGGCGTCGCCCCACGGGTCGCCGAGGGGGAGCACGTCGGTGCCCAGCCGCCGGGTGAGTTCGGTGGTGAGCAGGATGTCGACGCCGATGGTGACGATGGCGAGGACGCTGTGGTCGTGGCCCCGGTAGCGGCGCATGACGAAGAACTCGACGGCCGCGCCGACCACCGCCGCGGCGGCGATGCCGACGCCGAGCGCGGGCCAGAAGCCGATGTCGTCGTGGAGCGAGGCGGTGACGTAGCCGCCGGCCAGCAGCAGCGAGGCGTGGGCGAAGTTGACGACCTCGGTGGCGCGGAAGATCACGACGAAGCCGAGGGCGATGAGGGCGTAGACGGAGCCCATCGAGACGCCGTTGAGGAGGAGTTCGAGGAAGGAGCTCATGCGGCGCTCTCCGGTTCTCCGGGCGCGCCCAGGTAGGCCTGGATCACCGCCGGGTCGTTCTGGACGGTGGCCGGCGCTCCCCCGGCGATCCGCTTCCCGAAGTCGAGGACGGTGACCTCGTCGGCGAGCCGCATGACCACTCCCATGTCGTGTTCCACCAGGACGATCGAGATGCCGAGGCTGTCGCGGACGCCCGCGATCACGGCGGCGGTGCGGCGCCGTTCGTCGGCCGTCATCCCGGCGACGGGCTCGTCGAGGAGCAGCACCTTCGGTTCCATGCACAGGGCGCGGGCCAGCTCGGCGAGCTTCTGCGCGCCGTACGGCAGCACCCCGGTGTACGTGTCGAGCTGGTCGGCGATGCCGACGAACTCGGCGATCTCGCGCACCCGTGCGCAGTGCACGCGCTCCTCCCGGACGGCGGCGGGCAGCCGGAGCCCGGCCGCGACGAATCCGGCCCGGGTCAGCCGGTGGCGTCCGAGCAGCAGGCTGTCGGCGACCGTGGTGCGCGGCGGCAGGGCGAGGTTCTGGAAGGTGCGGGCGACGCCGAGCGCGGCGATCCGGTGCGGGGGCAGCCCGGTGAGTTCGGTGTCGCCCAGGTGGACGGTGCCGGAGGTGGCCCGGTACACCCCGGAGAGCACGTTGAAGGTGGTGGACTTGCCCGCGCCGTTGGGCCCGATGACGGCGTGCACGGTGCCGGGTTCGACGGTGAGCCCGATCCCGTCGAGGGCGGTGAGCCCGGCGAACCGCACGGTCAGGTCGCGGACGCGCAGCGGCGGTACGTCGCTCATCGCCGGGCCCCCTCGGTGGCGCTCCAGGCCCGCAGCGCGGGCGCGTCCCGCGCCGCGCCGGAGGCATCGGCGACGGCGTCCTCGTCGACCACCCCGAGATACCGCCGCCGCACCTCGTCCGACCCGGCCAGTTCGCCGGCGGGCCCGTGCAGCGCGACCTCGCCGACGTCGAGCACGTACGCGTAGGAGGCCAGCCGCAGCGCCAGCGCGGCGTTCTGTTCGACGAGCAGGACCGAGACTCCCTGGGAGTTGATCTCCCGGACGGTGTCGGCGATGCGGGCCGCCATCAGCGGGGCGAGGCCGAGGGACGGCTCGTCGAGGAGGAGCAGGGCCGGTTCGGCCATGAGGGCGCGGCCGACGGCCAGCATCTGCTGTTCGCCGCCGGAGAGCAGTCCGGCCCGCTGCTGGGCCCGGTCGGCGAGGACCGGGAACAGCTCGTGCACGCGGCGCAGGGCCGCCGCCTTCGCGGCCCGCGAGCCGGTCGAGCCGAGGGCGCCCGCGCGCAGGTTGTCGGCGACCGTCATCCGGGCGAACACCTGCCGTCCCTCGGGTACTTGGCAGATGCCGGCGGCGACGACCCGGTCGGGGCCGAGCCCGCTGGTCCGCCGTCCGCCGAACCGCACCTCGCCCGAGGTCACGGCGCCGCCGTGGAAGTCGAGGGTGCGGGAGATCGCCCGCAGCAGCGTGGACTTGCCCGCTCCGTTGCCGCCGAGGACGGCGACGACGGCGCCCCTCGGCACGCTCAACGTCACGTCGCGCAGGGCGCGTACGGGCCCGTAGCCGACGGATACGCCGTCGACCTCGAGTCCGGCCGCTTCGTGTGCATCGGTCACTGTGTGTGTCCCTCCCTGGACCGGTACGGGACCGGTGGCGCTCACCACAGCACCGCGCGGGCGGCCCGTCCACGGGCTGCCGGGGAATCGCTGCGCAGGCCCAGCGCCCGCCCGTCCCCGTTGTGCGCGCGCACAAGACCCCGTGTCAGGGGCCTGCCGGACGGGCGCCGGGGGTGGCATCCTCCGCAGCAGCGAACGAGTCCTTTGCCGTCGCTTTACGGGCTGTTGGGGAGGGGCGATGGGTGGACGCAAGCACCGCACCGGCCAGGACTGGAAGCTGCTCAGGGAGGCGTGCGCGACGCTCCTCGACCGGGTTCCGGAGCTGGTCGACGAGCATCTGCGGCAACTGTTCGCGTACTCGGACGTGTACGCGCGGGTGGTGCCGTACGACACCCAGTGGCGGGAGGCCGAGGAGGCCATCCGGATCGGCGTCGAGACGATCACGGCGCCGCGGGACGTGCCGCGGCGGGATCTGGCGTACGCGGAGGACGCGGGCCGGCGCCGCGCGGGCCAGGGCCTGCCGCTCGACCTGCTGGTGCACGCCTACCGCAACGCGGGATATCTGGTGTGGGACGCGCTGATGGAGAGCGCGGGCGGCGAGCCCGAGCGGCTGAAGGCGCTGATGCGGTCGGCGACGATGGTGTGGGCGGCGGTGGACGCGCAGGCCGCGGCGGCCTCGGAGGCGTACCGGGCGACGGAGCTGGAGCTGCGCCGCCGCACCGACGAGCAGATGCAGGCGCTGCTCGACGCGCTCCTGGAGGGCCGCCCGGCGCCGGGGCTCGCCGCGCGGGCCGCGGCCGGGCTCGATCTGCCCGAGCACGGCCCGTACGCGGTGGTGGTGCTGCGCGTGGAGCGCCGGGACAGCCGGGAGACGTTCCACCGCCGGGTACAGGATCCCGACTTCCGGTTCGTGTGGCGCATGCGGGCCGACTGCGAGGTGGGGGTGGTGGCGCTCGGCGCGGGCCGCACCCTGGACGACGTGGCGGTGCTGCTCGACGGGCGGTGCCCGGGGCCCGGCGGGCTGAGCCCGGTGGTGCGGGGCCTCGGCGAGCTGGGGCACGCCCGGCGGCTCGCCGAACTGGCCCTGCGCACCTGCCCTCCGGACACCACGGGGGTCGTGCGGCTCGACCAGCGGATGCCGACGGCGCTGGTGGTGAGCCAGCCGGACCTGGCGCAGCGGCTCGTCTCCGGCGTCTTCGGCGAGCTGCTGGCCCTGGAACCGGCCGACCGCGCGGTGCTGTTGGAGACGCTGGACGCGTGGCTGGCCTGCGAGGGGTCAGCCGGGCGGGCGGCGGGCCGCCTGTACTGCCATCGCAACACGGTCTTCAACCGGCTGCGCCGCCTGGAGCAGTTGACGGCCCGCTCGCTGTCGCGGCCGCGGGACCTGATGGAGATGACCCTGGCGCTCGACGCGTACCGGTTGTCGTCGGGGACGGGGCCGGGCTAGGGCCTGTCCGGCGGATCCGGTCCTGGAGCCCCTCCCGACGCCGCGGGGCGCGGGAGCCGTGCGGCCGGTCGGCTTCCCGCGCGTCCGCGCCCGGCTCAGCGCAGGAAGTCGCCCGCGATGCGCTCCGCCACGGTCTCCAGGATCGGGCCGGCCTCGGCGATGCAGCGGGCGACGTCGGGCTCGACGTCGGTCAGGGGGTAGGCGCGCCGGATCCCGGCGCGCCCGAGCGCCTCCGCGGGCAGGGCGAGCCGCCCGCAGACGGCGACGACCTCGATCCCGGCGGCGCGCGCGGCGGCGGCCACCCCGGCGGGGGCCTTGCCGTGCAGGGTCTGCTCGTCGAGCGAGCCCTCGCCGGTGATCACCAGCGTGGCCTTCGCCAGCGCGGGCGCGAACCCGAGCACGTCGAGCATGACCTCGATGCCGGGCCGGAACCGCGCGCCGAGGCCGACCAGGGCCCCGTAGCCGATGCCGCCCGCGGCCCCGGCCCCCCGCGCCTCGGCGTGCTCCAGGGCGAGGGACCCCACGGACTGGGAGAGCACCTTCGCGTAGTGGCCGAGCGCCGCGTCCAGCTCGGCGACGTCCTGCGGGGAGGCCCCCTTCTGCGGCCCGTACACGGCGGGTGCGCCCTTGGGCCCGGTCAGCGGGTTGTCGACGTCGCTGGCGAGGACGACGTCCACGTCGGCGAGGCGCGGGTCGAGACCGGACAGGTCGGCCGAGGCGAGCGCGGCGAGGGCGCCGCCGCCGGGTCCTACCGGGGCGCCCGCACCGTCGAGGAACCGTGCGCCCAGCGCGGCGAGCATCCCCGCGCCGCCGTCGGTCGTGGCGCTGCCGCCGACGCCGAGGACGATCGTGCGCGCGCCCGCGTCGAGCGCGGCGGCGATGACCTCGCCGGTGCCGTACGTCGTGGCCGTCAGCGGCGCGAACTCGCCCTCGGGCAGCAGCTGGAGCCCGGAGGCCTCCGCCATCTCCACCACGGCCGTGCCGTCGCGCAGCGCCCATGCCGCGGTGACCGGCTCGCCGAGCGGCCCGGTGACCCGCGCCTCGCGGCGCTCGAACCCGGCCGCGACCGCCGCCGCGACGGTGCCGTCGCCGCCGTCCGCGACCGGCACGGACTCGACGGTCACCTCGGGCGCCACCCGGCGCAGACCGGCCGTCACCCGCTGTGCGACCTGCACGGCGGTGAGCGACCCCTTGAACTTGTCCGCCGCGATCAACACGTGCCGCGCGGCCTGTGCAGCGTCCGCCACCTTGCTCCCCTTGCTGTTCGGGCCTTGCTCGCGTCAAGGCAGTCGCGCCGCTGCGACCATAACCGCAGGAGGGGGCCGCTGCCCATGGTCGTCCGGTCGCCGGGACGGCGCGCCCGCCGCTTATCACGGTCTATTTCGGGCCATAGTGGGGCGCCATGAGCACGGAAACGATCGATCAAGCGGCCTCCGAGCCGTCCCCGCCGGGCGACGACGACCGGCCGGATCAGGCCCTCGTCGGGATCGGCGTCGTCGCGGTCCTGGCCGTGGTCGCCTGGGCCGCGCTCGGCAAGGACTCCTTCGACCGCGTCTCGGGCACCGCCCTGACCTGGGTCCTGGACAACTTCGCCTGGCTGTTCGTGATCGCGGCCGATCTCTTCCTCGTGCTGTGCCTGGTGCTGGCCGTGAGCCGGTTCGGCCGGATCCGGCTCGGCCGCGACGACGACGAGCCGGAGTTCACCACGCTCGCCTGGATCGCGATGATGTTCAGCGCGGGCATGGGCATCGGCCTGATGTTCTACGGCGTCGGGGAACCGCTCACCCACTACCTGAACCCGCCCCCGTCGGCGGGCGTCCAGCCGCGCACGGGCGGTGCGGCGCTGGTGGCGATGGAGTACTCGTTCTTCCACTGGACGCTGACCCCGTGGGCGATCTACGGCATCGCGGGCCTCGCGCTCGCCTACGCGGGCTTCCGCAAGGGCCGCGGCAACCGGCTGAGCGCGGTGTTCGTGCCGCTCATGGGCGAGCGCAGGGCGGCGGGGTGGCCGGGCCGGGTCATCGACCTGCTGGCGGTGTTCGCCACGGTCTTCGGCACGGCGACCAGCCTGGGCGTGGGCACCTTGCAGGTGGCCACGGGGCTGCGGCTGACGACGGGCGTCACCGCCTCCACCACGCTCCAGCTGATCATCGTCGTGGCGCTGAGCGCCGCGTTCGTCGTCTCGGCCTTCAGCGGGCTGAACAAGGGCGTGAAGTGGCTCAGCACGGTGAACCTCGTGCTCGCGGCCTGCCTGATGCTGTTCGTGTTCGTGCTCGGGCCCACGGTCTACGTCCTCGACGTGATCCCGGCGAGCGTCGGCGGCTATCTGGACGAGCTGCTGC
Source organism: Streptomyces sp. NPDC088785 (assembly GCF_044750685.1). Lineage (NCBI taxonomy): Bacteria > Bacillati > Actinomycetota > Actinomycetes > Kitasatosporales > Streptomycetaceae > Streptomyces > Streptomyces sp. NPDC088785. The sequence continues at coordinate 54,059 of NZ_JBIVKH010000016.1, read as the reverse complement.
CGATGGCGTCGCGCACGGGCGCGTTCACCGACCGGTCGTGGCTGGGCGCGTGGACGATCTTCTACTGGGCGTGGTGGCTGTCCTGGGCACCGTTCGTGGGCACGTTCATCGCCCGGATCTCGCGCGGCCGGCGCATCCGCGAGTTCCTGATCGGGGTGCTGCTCGTGCCGAGCGGCGCGACCGTGGTCTGGTTCTGCGTGATGGGCGGCACCGCCATCCGGCTCGACGCCACCGGCAGGGTCGACATGTCGGCAAAGGTCTCCGAGGGTGCGGAGTCGTCGCTGTTCGCCCTGCTGGACGCGCTGCCGCTGGGCACGATCACGTCGTGGGTGGCGATGGTCCTCATCATGCTGTACTTCGTCACGAGCGCCGACTCGGCGTCCCTGGTGATGGGTTCGCTGACCAGCCGGGGCGCACTGCACCCGCGGACCTGGCTGGTGGTGACCTGGGGGGTGCTGATGGCGGCGGTCGCGGCGGTGCTGCTGGTCGCGGGCGGCCTGGAGTCGCTACAGAGCGCGACGATCCTGGTCGCCCTCCCCTTCGTCGTGGTGATGCTCGCGCTGTGCTGGGCGCTGCTGAAGGAGCTGCGCGAGGACCCGGGCGCGGGCCCGGCGCGCGGGCACGCGCTGCACGGCCTGCGGGACGCGGTGCGCACGATGGTCGGCGACGCGCTCGTCGAGCGGTCCCCGGAGTCCGGCCGCCACCCGCGGCTGCACCGCCGGGCGGCCAGGTCGCGCGACCAGAAGGACGACTGAGAGCCGGTGCGGGGCAGCGGGGGGGCCGGCGGGGTGACCGAGCCGGGGGCCCGGAGCGGCGGGCCCCGGGGTGCCGAGCACGGGCCGCGGGCCGTGGCGTCGCGCGCCGGAGGGCGGCCGGGCAGGCCCTAAAGTGGGCCGATGACACTCCTCGACTACGCCACGTACATCGCCGGACTCCCCCGGGTCCTGGCCGGCGCCGCCGTGCTGTTCCGCGACAGCGAGGACCGGATCCTCCTGGTCGAACCCAACTACCGCGACGGCTGGGCGCTGCCCGGCGGCACCGTGGAGTCGGACACCGGGGAGAGCCCGCGGCAGGGGGCGCGCCGCGAGACGCTGGAGGAGATCGGGCTGGACGTGCCGCCCGGGCGGCTGCTCGCCGTGGACTGGGTGCCCGGCACCGGGCGTCCGCCCCTGGTGGCGTACCTGTACGACGGCGGCGTGCTGTCCGCCGAGCGGATCGCGGCGATCCGGCTCCAGGAGGAGGAACTGCTGTCCTGGCGGTTCGTGGCCCGCGCCGAGCTGGAGGCGTACCTGCCGGGCTCGCTCGGCCGCCGGGTGCGCTCCGCCCTGGAGGTGCTCGACCGGGGCGCCGGGACCGTGGAGCTGGAGTGCGGCGAGCCCGTCACGGGCTGACGGCACCGGCCGATTCACCCCTTGCGTCCCCGTACCGGATATCCTGCACCCGGCATCTACGCGCGTTGACACCTCGGGTGGCGCGGTGTGAGGTGGGGGGAACAGTTATCCCATCCGGAGCAAAGGGGCTCAAGACGGTGGCCAGGAAGATCATCCTCGACTGCGACCCGGGGCACGACGACGCGGTCGCGATGCTGCTCGCGCACGGCAATCCCGACATCGACCTGGTGGCGGTGACCACGGTCGTCGGCAACCAGACCCTGGAGAAGGTGACCCGCAACGCGCTGTCGGTCGCGGCGATCGCCGGCATCACCGGCGTGCCGTTCGCCGCCGGGTGCCCCCGGCCGCTGGTCCGCGCGATCGAGACGGCGCCGGAGATCCACGGCGAGAGCGGCCTCGACGGGCCCGACCTGCCCGCGCCCGCCTTCGCGCTGGACCGGCGGCACGCCGTCGACCTGATCATCGACACGGTGATGGCCCACGAGCCGGGCGAGATCACCCTCGTCCCCACGGCCGGCCTGACGAACATCGCGCTGGCCGCCCGCAAGGAACCGCGCATCGTCGAGCGGGTCCGCGAGGTCGTGCTGATGGGCGGCGGCTTCCACGAGGGGAACTGGAGCGCGGTCGCCGAGTTCAACATCGTGATCGACCCCGAGGCCGCGCACATCGTCTTCAACGAGAAGTGGCCGCTGACCATGGTCGGCCTCGACCTCACCCACCAGGCGCTGGCGACCCCGGCCGTCGAGGAGCGGATCCGGGCGGTCGGCACGAAGCCCGCCGCGTTCGTCCTCGAACTGCTCGACTTCTTCCGCGAGGCCTACCGCGAGAACCAGGGCTTCGCGCACCCGCCGGTGCACGACCCGTGCGCGGTCGCGTACGTCATCGACCCGGGTGTCATGACCGTGCGCAGGGCGCCCGTCGACATCGAGCTGCGCGGCGCGCTCACCCTCGGCATGACCGTCACCGACCTGCGCTCCCCCGCGCCCGCCGACTGCCACACCCAGGTCGCCGTCGACCTCGACCACGAGCGGTTCTGGGACCTGGTCGTGGACGCCCTCGTCCGCATCGGGGAGCCCGCCGGGCCGGACGGAACGGCCACCGCATGAACGCCGCCGCCACCCCCCACACCCCGGACGGCGGCTCCCGCGCGGGACGCCCGGTCCGGATCGGCGCGCTCATGGTCGCCCTGCTCGCGGCCAGCTTCGCCTTCCAGCTGAACGCCTCGATGCTCAGCCCGGCGCTGGCGACGATGGCGGACGAGCTGGACACCAGCGCGTCGGCGATCGGCGTCACCCAGACGGCCTTCTTCACCGCCGCCGCGCTGTTCTCGCTGTTCCTGCCGCGCCTGGGCGACCTGATCGGCCGCCGCAGGGTGCTCACCGCGATGATGGTCCTGATGGCCGTCGGCTGCGTCGTCTCGGCGCTCGCCGGGTCCGTCGGCATGCTCGCCGTCGGCCGCGTCGTCCAGGGCGCCTCGGGTCCGACCATCCCGCTCGCGCTGATCATGCTGCGCGTCGAGGTCACCGACCCGAAGAAGTACGGCACCCTCATGGGCATCGTCACCGCCGTCAACGGCGGCATCGCGGGCGTCGACTCCTTCGCGGGCGGCTCGCTGGCCCAGCACGCCGGATACGCGTCGATCTTCTGGGTCATGACCGGCTTCGCGCTCGTCGCGGCGCTGCTCGTGCGCCTCTTCGCCCCCGAGTCGCGGGCCGAGCTGCGCCCGCCGATGGACTGGCCGGGCGTCGCCCTCCTCGTCGTCTCGGTCGGCGCGCTGCTGATCGCGTTCAACGAGGCGGGCAAGCTCGGCGACGCCGACTGGACGCTCGCCGTCGGCCTGCTGGTCCTCGCCGCGCTCGCCTTCTGGGCGTTCTGGCGGATGGAGACCCGCGCGAAGCACCCCCTGGTCACCACCCGCCTCCTCAAGCGGCGGGCCACCTGGTCGCTCCTGCTGTCGACGACGCTCACCATGACCGGCGTCTTCGCGATCATGAACGGGCTGCTGCCGGGCTTCGCGCAGGACACCTCCGTCGGCCTCGGCCTCGGCGCCGAGGGCGCCACCTGGTGGACGCTCACGCCGTACGCGCTGGCCGGTCTCGCCATGGGCCCGGTCTCCGGACGCCTCGCGGCGACGTACGGCTACGGCCGCATCCTGCGCGCCGGCCTCGTCGCCACGGCCGTCGCCACCGTCCTCGCCCTGCTGACGCTCCGGACGGACTCCCCGGGGCTGCTGCTGACCGTGTCGATCCTGCTGGGCGTCACCTACGCGGGCACGGTCAACATCATGCTCAACGGCTTCGGCATCGTGCTCTCGCCGAAGGAGAACCCGGGCTTCCTGCCGGGCCTGAACGCGGGCTGCTTCAACCTGGGCGCGGGCCTCAGCTTCGTCGTCCTGTACGCGGCCATGGACGCGGTCGCCCCGTCGGGCGGGACGTCGGTCGGCGGGTACGGCGCGGGCGTGATCGCGGGCCTGGTCCTCATCGTGGCGGCCCTGCTCGTCTCGACGCTCATCCCGAAACCGGTCGACGCGGAGACCACCGCCTGATCTACCCTCGGCGGCATGATCACGTCCGCACCGCTCGTCGCGGTCCTGACCGGCGCCGGCATCAGCACCGATTCCGGAATCCCCGACTACCGGGGGCCCCACGGGGTGTGGCGCGAGGATCCCGACGCCGAGAAGCTCGTCACGTACGAGTACTACATGAACGACCCGGAGATCCGGCGCCGCGCCTGGCAGGTGCGGCGCCGCGGCGGCCTCCTCGGCGCCGAGCCGAACGGCGCGCACCGCGCAATCGCCGACCTCAGCCGCTCCGGCGTGCCCGTGCGGGTGCTCACTCAGAACGTCGACGGGCTGCACCAGCGCGCCGGGCTGCCCGCGCGCAAGGTGCTGGAACTGCACGGTTCGGCGCTGGAGACCGTGTGCACGGGGTGCGGGGACCGCGGCCCGATGGACGCGGCGCTGGCCCGCGTCGAGGCCGGCGAGGCCGATCCGCGGTGTCTGCCGTGCGGGGGCGTCCTGAAGCCGGCGACCGTCATGTTCGGCCAGCACCTCGACCCGGTGGTGCTCGCCGACGCGGTCGCGGTCACCAAGGCGTGCCAGGTGTTCTTCGCGGTCGGCTCGACGCTCCAGGTGCATCCGGCGGCGGGCCTGGCGGGTCTCGCGGCCGGGGCCGGTGCCCGCCTGGTCGTGGTGAACGCCGAGCCGACCCCGTACGACGACGTCGCCGACGAGGTCGTACGGGAGCCGATCGGGACGGCGCTGCCGCGGCTGCTGTCCCAGGTGCGCGAGGCCGCCGAGGGCTAGAACAGCGCGGCGCCCCGCTCGAAGTCCAGCAGCCGGCGCTTGCGCTCGATCCCGCCGCCGTAGCCCGTCAGGTCGCCGTTCGAACCGACGACGCGGTGGCAGGGCACGATGACGCCGACGGGGTTCTTGCCGTTGGCGAGGCCGACCGCGCGGGACGCCTGGGGTTTGCCGAGCGCCTCGGCGAGTGCGCCGTAGGTACGGGTCTCGCCGTACGGGATCTGCCGGAGCAGCGCCCAGACGGACTGCTGGAACGGGGTGCCGATCAGGGTGAGCGGCACGTCGAAGGTGGTCAGCTCGCCCTGGAAGTAGCCGCTCAGCTGGTCGATGGCGGCGCCGAAGGGCCGCTCGTCCCGGACCCCGAAGGTCTCCTCGGCGGGGCGGTGGCGCTGGTCGGTCATGTAGAGGCCGCACAGGATGCCGTCGGCGGCGACGAGGGTGAGCGGCCCGTAGGGGCTGTCGATGACGGTGTGCTGTTTCCGGGTGGACATGGCGTGCATCCCTTACGCGGGCAGGAAGTTGATCGGGTGGTCGTCGGTGGCCCAGAGGTACTGGGCGGCGTACGCCCGCCAGGGGCGCCAGGCGGCGGCCCGGGCGACGAGCGCCGCCGGGGTGTGCGGCAGGCCCAGCTGCCGTGCGGCGCGCCGGATGACGAGGTCGGTGGGCAGGAAGGCGTCCGGATCGCCGCAGGCGCGCATGGCGATGACCTCGACGGTCCAGGGGCCGAAGCCGGGCAGCGCGGCGAGCCGGGCGCGCGCCTCGTCCCAGTCGGACTCGGGGCCGAGCGTCAGCTCCCCGTGGGCGAGCCGCTGTACGAGCGTGAGCAGCGTGGTGCGGCGGCTGCGGGGCAGCGCGAGTGACTCCGGGTCGAGCGAGGCGAGGGCGGCGGGGTCCGGGAAGAGGTGGGTGAGTCCGCCCTCCGGGTCCTCGACGGGTTCGCCGTGGGCGAGGACGAGGCGGGCGGCGTGGGTGCGGGCGGCGGCCGTGGAGACCTGCTGCCCGAGGACGGCGCGGACCGCGAACTCGGCCTCGTCGACGGTGCGCGGCACGCGGCGGCCCGGCGCCTCGGCGACGAGCGGGGCGAGCAGCGGATCGGTGCGCAGCCGCGCGTCCACGGCGACCGGGTCGGCGTCGAGGTCGAGCAGGCGGCGGCAGCGGCTGATCGCGACGGTCAGGTCCCGCTGGTCGGTGAGGACGAGTCGGCAGCCGATGTGGTCGGGGCCCGGGGTGAGGGCGACGACGCCGTGCCCGTGCGGCAGCCGGAGGGTGCGCCGGTAGGCGCCGTCGCGCCACTCCTCGACGCCCGGCACGGCGGTCGCGGCGAGGTGGCCGAACAGGTTGTCGGGGTTGAGGGGCTTGCGGAACGGCAGGCGCAGGGTGAGTGCGCCGGGGGCGCCGGTCCGGCCCTGCGGGGCGCGGGTGCGCAGGTCGCTCGGGGTGAGGCCGTAGACCTCGCGGACGGTGTCGTTGAAGGCCCGGATGGAGGAGAAGCCCGCGGCGAACGCGATCTCGGCCATGGGCAGGCCGCTCGTCTCGACGAGCAGTCGCGCGGTCTGGGCGCGCTGCGCGCGGGCGAGGGCGAGGGGGCCGGCGCCCAGCTCGGCGAGGAGCTGGCGCTCGATCTGCCGCTCGCTGTACCCGAGCAGCCGGGCGAGGCCGGGGACGCCGTCGCGGTCGACGACGCCGTCGCCGATGAGCCGCATCGCGCGGGCGGTGAGGTCGGCGCGCCGGTTCCACTCCGGGGAGCCCGGGCTGGTGTCGGGCCTGCACCGCTTGCACGCGCGGAATCCGGCCTGCTGGCAGGCGGCCGCGCTCGCGTAGAACTCCATGTTGCGGGGCTTGGGCGGCACGACCGGGCAGCCGGGGCGGCAGTAGATGCGGGTGGTCCTGACGGCGGTGAAGAACACCCCGTCGAACCGGGTGTCCTTGGCCTGTACGGCCTGCACGCACCGCTCGAAGTCGGTGTGCATGGCGACAGTCTTCTCGGTGGACATGTATCCAGCATCGCCCATGGTGGAGGCCCTGGCTGGCGGAAATCCGACAGGGACGTCCGGTCGGCCGGCGTCAGTCGAGGTACGTCGCGAACGCGGCCCGGGCCCGCTCGTCGAACACCACGAACCGCACTTCCCGCACGCTTCCGGGCGGCGCGGCGCGCACGGTCCGCACCGCGATCCGCGCGCCGTCCTCCAGCGGCCAGCGGTAGATGCCCGTGGAGATCGCCGGGAACGCCACGCTGCGGGCCTGGAGCTGGTCGGCGATCTTCAGCGACTCGCGGTAGCAGGAGGCGAGCAGGTCGGAGCGGTCCTCGGTCGCCGACCAGCGCGGGCCGACGGTGTGGATGACGTGGCGGGCCGGGAGCCGACCGGCGGTGGTGGCGACGGCCCGGCCCACGGCCAGGCCCGCGCCGTAGTGGGAGGCGCGGAGCCTGCGGCACTCGGCGAGGATCTCGGGTCCGCCGCGGCGGTGGATGGCGCCGTCGACTCCGCCGCCGCCGAGGAGTGAGGAGTTCGCCGCGTTCACCACGGCGTCCACGTCCTGCTCCGTGATGTCGCCCTGGACGAGGACGAGGCGGGGTGTCCCGGGGGTGCTCATGCCGCACGCAGCCGGCGCCAGACGGCCTTCGCCGCGTTGTGCCCCGACATGCCGTGCACCCCGGGGCCCGGCGGGGACGCGGAGGAGCAGATGAAGACGGCGGGGTGCGGGGTGGTGTACGGGGAGAGCGACAGCTTGGGCCGCAGCAGCAGCTGGAGTCCGCTGGCGGCGCCGCTGGCGATGTCACCGCCCACGTAGTTCGCGTTGCGGGCGGCCAGCTCCGGGGGGCCGGCCGTGGCGCGGGCGAGCACCAGGTCCCTGAATCCCGGTGCGAACCGCTCCAGTTGGCGCTCGACGGCGTCGGTCTGGTCGCCCTCCCAGCCGTTGGGCACGTGCCCGTACGCCCAGAAGGTGTGCTTGCCCTGCGGGGCGCGTGTGGGGTCGGCGACGGTCGGCTGGACGGTGATGAGGAACGGCGCCTCGGGGGCCCGGCCCTCGCGCGACGCGGCGTGCAGGGCCGTGGCGATGTCGCGCCGGTAGGGGCCGACCTGGACGGTTCCGGCGGCGCGGGCCTCCTCGGCGGTCCACGGCACCGGGCCGTCGAGCGCGTAGTCGACCTTGAAGACGCTGGAGCCGTAGCGGAAGCGGTCGTAGTAGCGGCCCAGGCCGGCGATCCTGGCGAGGGCGGTGGGCGAGGTGTCGAAGACGTAGGCGCGGGCGGGCGGCAGGTCGTCGAGCCGCTTCACCTCGTAGTCGGTGTGGACGACGCCGCCGAGGTCCTTCAGATAGGCGGCGAGCGCGTCGGAGATCGCCTGGGAGCCGCCCTTGGCGAGGGGCCAGCCGCGGGCGTGGGCGGCGAGCGCGAAGACGAGGCCGATCGCGGAGGTCGCGAAGCCGCCGAGCGGGGCGATGACGTGGGCGACCAGGCCCGCGAAGAGGGCGGCGGCCCGGTCGTCGCGGAACCGGCGGGTCAGCCACGTCGACGGCTGGAGGCCGACGAGGCCGAAGCGGGCGAGGGTGACCGGGTCGCGCGGCAGCGCGCTGAGCGGCAGCGACATGAAGTCCCGCACCAGGGTGTCCCAGCGCGGCAGCAGTGGCTCGACGAGGCGGCGGTACGTGCCCGCGTCGCGCGGCCCGAAGGAGGCGGCGGTCTCGGCGACGGAGCGGGACAGCACCGCCGCCGTCCCGTCGGGGAAGGGGTGCGCCATGGGCAGGGCGGGCTGCACCCATTCCAGGCCGTACCGCTCCAGCGGCATCGCCCGGAACGCCGGGGAGTTGATGCCCAGGGGGTGGGAGGCGGAGCACGGGTCGTGGCGGAAGCCGGGCAGCGTCAGCTCCTCCGTGCGCGCGCCGCCGCCCACGGTGTCCTTGGCCTCGAAGAGGGCCACGGAGAATCCGCGCCTGGCCAGTTCGACGGCAGCGGTCAGCCCGTTGGGCCCCGCACCCACCACGACGGCATCGAGCATCGACGGCACCTTCGGACTCCTTCGTCAGCCGATGGCCACTGCCCGCACAGGATATGCCGGGACTCCGGCGGAGCCGGGGCGCGGGTGGTGCACGGCGTTTGCCGCGCTGGTCAGGCTCCGCCCGCCAGCAGTCCCCCGACCCGCCGGGCGGTGGCCGCGTCGCGGGCCGCGGTGAACGGCAGCGCGTTGCCCCCGGTGATCCGGAACGGCTCGCCGTCCCGGGTGAGGTGGACGCCGCCCGCCTCCTCGACGAGGAGCAGTCCGGCCGCGTGGTCCCAGGCCAGCTCCCAGCTGAAGGCGAGCGCGTCGAGGGTGCCGCGGGCGACGGCCAGGTACTCCAGGCCGGCCGAGCCGCAGGGGCGCGGGGCGACGCCGTCCGTGCGCAGGCCGAGCAGGGCCCGCTTCTGCTCGTCGGTGGTGTAGTCGGGGTGCGAGGTGGCGACCCGGAGGTCCTGGCCGCTCTCGGGCGAACCGGCGTGCAGCGTCCGGCCGTTGAGCCGTGCGCCGCGGCCGCGGACGGCCACCGCGAACTCGTCGAGCGCGGGCGCCCAGGTCCAGGAGGCGAGCACGACGCCGTCGAGCGCGAGGGCGACGAGGGTGCAGAAGCCGGGGTCGCCGTGCACGAACTGGCGGGTGCCGTCGACCGGGTCGACGATCCAGACGGGGGCCGCGCCGCGTATCGCCCCGTAGCTCGCCGGGTCGGCGGCGACGGCCTCCTCCCCGACGACGACGGAGCCGGGGAGCAGGGCCGGCAGCTCCCGGGTGAGGTACTCCTCGGCCCGCTTGTCGGCGACGGTCACGAGGTCGTGCGGGGCGCTCTTCTGCTCGATCTCGTGCGAGGCGAGCTGCCGGAAGCGCGGGGTGATCTCGGCGGCGGCCGCCGCGCGGACGGTCCGCTCCACGGCGGTCAGGAGCTGGTCGGTGACCTTGCTGGTCAGAAAGTCGTCGATGCTTTCTGTCGTTGTATCGATCATGCCTCCATGAGAACACGCCCCACTGACACCGCGTACCGAGGAGGTGAACAGGGGGTGGAACCGGCGTGAAATCGGCGGTTCCCCCCGCGTGGGCCGGGCGCGGGTCAGCGGCCGACGGCGTATCCCTGCATGCCGCGCGGGTTCGCCGCCGCGGACAGGACGCCGGTGCGGGGGTCGCGGGCGACGGCGCACAGGCGGCCCTCGGACCAGGCGTCGCCGACGGTCACGTCGTGGCCGCGGCGGCGCAGCTCGGCGATGACGTCGTCGCCCAGGCGGGACTCGACGGTCACCGATCCGGGGTGCATCCCGCGCGGGAAGAAGGAGCCGGGGAAGGAGTCGGTGTGCCAGTTCGGGGCGTCGATGGCGCCCTGGAGGTCGAGCCCGCCGCGGACCGTGCCGCGCAGCGCCACGGCCAGGAAGAAGTGGACCTGCCACTGGTCCTGCTGATCGCCGCCGGGCGTGCCGAACGCCAGGACGGGCACGCCGTCCCTCAGCGCGAGGGACGGGGTGAGCGTGGTGCGGGGGCGGCGGCCGGGGGTGAGCGAGTTGGGCAGTCCCTCGTCGAGCCAGGCCATCTGGAGGCGGGTACCGAGCGGGAAGCCGAGTTCGGGCACGACCGGGTTGGACTGGAGCCAGCCGCCGGAGGGGGTGGCCGCGACCATGTTGCCCCAGCGGTCGACGATGTCGAGGTGGCAGGTGTCGCCGCGGGTGGCGCCGTCCTTCGCGACGGTGGGCTCTCCGGCGCCCGCGACGTCCTTCGCGTCGAAGCCCGGTTCGCCGGCGGCGACCGCGCGGGCGTGCGCGCTCAGCTCGGGTCGGGCGCCGAGGGGGCTGCCGGGGCGCAGGTCGTGGGAGGCCCGCTCGGGGTCGACGAGGGTGCGGCGGGCCGCGTTGTAGTCGTGCGAGAGGAGTGCGTCCACGGGGACCGGTTCGGCGTCGCCGTACCAGGCCTCGCGGTCGGCCATGGCGAGCTTGCAGCCCTCTATGAGGAGGTGGACGTAGTCGGCGCTGCCGTGGGCGGGCAGCTCCGGCGGGAGCAGGGCGAGCTGCTGGAGGAAGGCGGGGCCCTGGCTCCAGCCCCCGGCCTTGCACAGGGTCCAGCCGTTCCAGTCGTAGGTGGCCGGGGCCTCGTAGGACGCCTCCCAGGACGCGAGGTCGGCGAGGGTGAGCGTGCCGGTGTGGCGCTCGCCGCTGGTGTCCAGGGTGGGCCGGCGCGCCTGGCGGACCAGGGCCTCGGCGATGAATCCCGCGCGCCAGACGCGGCGGGCCGCCTCGATCTGCGCGACGCGGTCGGTGCCGCCCGCGGCCTCGGCCTCGGCGGTCAGGCGGGTCCAGGTCGCGGCGAGCCGGGGGTTGCGCAGCAGTTCTCCGGGGCGGGGCGGCTCGCCGTCGGCGAGGTAGATCTCGGCGGACGACGGCCACTCGGCCGCGAACAGCTCGCGCACCGTCTCGACGGTCATACCGATCCGCTCGACGGGGGCGTGGCCGTCGCGCGCGTAGCCGATGGCGTACTTGAGGACGTCGGCGAGGGTCTTGGTCCCGTGGTCCCTCAGGAGCAGCATCCAGGCGTCGAAGGCGCCGGGCACGGCGGCGGCGAGCGGTCCGGTGCCGGGGACCAGGTCGAGGCCGAGCCCTTTGTAGTGGGCGACGGTGGCGCCCGCGGGGGCGACGCCCTGGCCGCACAGCACGCGGACCTCGCCGTCGGCCGGGGCGAGGATCATCGGCACCTCGCCGGCCGGGCCGTTGAGGTGGGGTTCGACGACGTGCAGCACGAAGCCCGCGGCGACGGCCGCGTCGAAGGCGTTGCCACCGTCCTCCAGGACCGCCATCGCGGACTGGGAGGCGAGGTAGTGGGTGGAGGACACCATGCCGAAGGTGCCCTGGAGGGTCGGCCGGGTGGTGAACATATGGATCTGACCTCGCTTCTCACGCGCGTCGAAGGCCGGATCCGCGCTCAGGACCCGGCCTGGGGAGTGGGGACCGGGGGCTCCTCGGAAGGGCGGGGTCGAGGTGGCGTGCGCCGTACGGGATCAGCCGTCCACCCAGCCGTGCTTGCGTCCGCTCTGCACCAGTTCGCGGCGGATCGCCAGGATCTGCTCACCCGTCAGGGACGGCGCGGCGCGCAGCAGCAGCTCGGTGACCTCGGTGGTGAACTCGTCGACGCGCAGCACGTCGCAGAGCACGTCGTCGCCGTCGGCCGCGACGTGCCGGCCGCCCGCCACCGGCGCGGACACGCCTTCCGCGAGCTGCACCGAGGACGCCTTCGGGCCGCGGTCGCCCTCGTCGATGTCGAACTCGACCTTCAGCCCGGTGCGCAGGTACGCCTCGGGGATGAGGAGGTCGTTCACGTGCAGGAAGACGTCCTCGCCGCCGTCGTCCGGCGCGATGAACCCATAACCGCGCGCTCCGTCGAAGCGCACCACACGTCCAGCGACCACGTCGACCCCCAACCACCACGGCGGACCAGGCGTCCGCGTCCTCGCGTCCTACGTCCGGATCCTAGCGGGCGGGCGTCAGCCCTCGCGCCAGGCCGTGGTCCCGAGTCGTCCGGTGCTGCCGAGGTCGAGCGGCGGGTCGGGGGTGACGGTCCGGGTCGCGCCGGTGCCGGTGTCGACGGTCACCCGGCCGACGGTGACGGGCGGGTGGGTGGTGTCGGTGTAGGTGTTGCGCCAGGCGAGGACGCTGACCGCGCTCTCGCCGCGGCGCAGGGTGAGGCGGCGGGGGCCGGCGTCCGCGAGCCCGCTGGTGATCTGCCCGGTGCCGTGCAGGACGCGGACCTCCTCGACGGGGGTGCCGTCGGCCTCGGCCAGCCGCAGCCGCGGATATCCGGAGAGGGTGACCGGGCCGGTGCCGCAGTTGGTGAGGGTGAGGCGGACGACCCGCAGCCCCATGGCGGCCTCGCCCGAGCCGATCGCGGCGTGCACGCCGGAACCGGTGCAGGAGCCGGCCTCGGGGGCGGTCGCGGGCGGCGCCGTCCCCGCCTTCCCGTACGGCGGCGGGCCGCTGTCGAGCGGGTCGGCGTGCACCCGCCCGGTGCCGGTGGCGCCGCCGGACGGCCGGGCGGGCGAGGCGGGCCCGCCGGCACCGGACACCTGGGTGGCACAGCCCGCCGCGAGCAGTGCGGTCGCGAGGCATCCGACGGCGCGCGCGAGCGCGGCCCTCCCCCTGATCGTCATGCGCCGATCCTAGGGCGTGGCCCCGTTCCTCCCCTTGCCGCCGTCCGCGCCCCGTCGGGTCCGGCCGTGCGCCGGGGCGATGTCCGAGGGTGATGCCGGGGTGACGGAAGTGGCGGTACCGGCCGCACAGCAACCCGTGTGAGACTGGCCTCCCCCACCCCATCCCTGATGCAAGGGACGTACACCGTGCGTTCTCTCCCGCTCCCGGTCGCGCTGGCCGTCCGGCTGCTGCCCGTCGGCGTCCTCGCCTGCGTCGGCTGGGCCTGGTCCACCGGTCCGGACTCCGGGCCCGCCGCCAAGGACGCGCACGACGCGGCGCCGCGGTCGCCCGCCCCGTCGAGTCCCGGCACGGGCGCGGCGGCGAAGTCGTACGCGAAGCCGCCCGCGCCGTGCGGCACCGTCCCGGCCAAGACGGTCTCCTCGCTGGTGCCGGGGGCGAAGACGGCGGGCAAGGAGCTGTCGGCGACGGACGAGTCGGTGCGGCGCGGCTGTTCCTGGAGCGCGCTGAAGGGCTACGACTACCGCTGGCTCGACGTCTCCTTCGAGCTGAAGGGCTCCGACGCGCTGGCGGAGCAGGCGTTCAAGGACGGCGACGGCGACGCGAAGTCCAGCGCGCTCGCCGGTCTCGGGGACGAGGCCCGGGTCACGAGCTCGCTCACCACGAAGGACAAGCAGGACACCCGCGAGTCGGTGGTGACGGTCCGCAAGGGAAACATCCTGGTGATCGTCACCTACAACGGCAGTGACTTCGAGTCCAAGGGCGCCCCGGCGAACGACACGGTGATCAAGGGCGCCCGGAAGGCGGCCGCGGACGCGGTGGCGGGCGTCGGCTCCGCGGGCTGACGGGTCGGCCGGCTGACGGGTCGGCCGACCGGGGGTCACGGTGGGCGCCGGGCGTCTCTCACGCCGCTCCGCCCCCGGCTGTGCGTGCCGCGTAACCCCCGTCGACGGGCCCAGGAGACAGCCGCGTAACGGATCCTTCGTACGGTCGGACCCGGACGGCCGGGCGGACCGGCGGACGGCGATCACGAAGGGGCGGGGTGCCTGTGGCCGCGACGGACTCGCGGGAGAGCGGTACGGACCGGGTGCGGACGGTGTGTTCGTACTGCGGGGTGGGCTGCGGCCTCGTCCTCGACGTCGCCACGGGCGCGGACGGCCGCCGTACGGTCCTGCGGGCGTCCGGCGACAAGGAGCATCCGGCGAACCGCGGGCGGCTGTGCACGAAGGGCGCCACGACCGCCGATCTGCTCGCCGCGCCGGGCCGCCTCACCACCGCGCTGATGCGCCCCGCGCGGGACGCGGCGCGCGAGCCCGCCGCCGTGGACGCGGCGGTGCGCGAGACGGCGCGGCGGCTGCGGGACATCGTCGACCGGCACGGGCCGGACGCGCTCGCCTTCTACGTGTCGGGCCAACTCAGCCTTGAGGCGCAGTACTTGGTGAACAAGCTCGCGAAGGGCTTCGTGCGCACCAACCAGATCGAGTCCAACTCCCGGCTGTGCATGGCCAGCGCGGCCACCGGCTACAAGCTGTCGCTGGGCGCGGACGGGCCGCCCGGCTCGTACGAGGACCTGGACCACGCGGACGTCTTCCTCGTGATCGGTTCCAACATGGCGGACTGCCATCCGGTGCTGTTCCTGCGGATGATGGACCGGGTGAAGGCGGGCGCGAAGCTGATCGTCGTCGATCCGCGGCGCACCGCCACCGCCGCGAAGGCCGACCTGTTCCTCCAGGTCCGGCCCGGCACGGACCTGGCCCTGCTCAACGGCCTGCTGCACCTCCTGCACGAGAACGGCCACACGGACCAGGAGTTCATCGCCCGGCACACCGAGGGCTGGGCGGACCTCGTGCCGTTCCTCGCCGACCACCACCCGGCGGCCGTCGCCGAGGCGACCGGGCTCGCCGAGGCCGACATCAGGGCCGCCGCCCGGTGGATCGGCGGGGCCGGCGAGTGGACGAGCTACTGGACGATGGGCCTCAACCAGTCCACGCAGGGCACCTGGAACACCAACGCGCTGATCAATCTCCACCTGGCGACGGGCGCGATCTGCCGCCCGGGCAGCGGCCCGTTCTCGCTGACGGGTCAGCCCAACGCGATGGGCGGCCGCGAAATGGGCTACATGGGGCCGGGGTTGCCCGGTCAGCGGTCCGTGCTCGTCGACGCCGACCGGGAGTTCGTCGAGGACCTGTGGCAGATCGACCGGGGCACGCTGCGGGCCGACGGGGTGGGCCGCGGCACCGTGGAGATGTTCCGCAAGATGGCCGACGGGGACATCAGGGCCTGCTGGATCATCTGCACCAACCCGGTGGCGTCCGTCGCCAACCGCCGGACGGTCGTCGAGGGCCTGGAGGCCGCCGAGTTCGTCGTCACCCAGGACGCCTTCGCGCGGACGGAGACGAACGCGTACGCCGACGTGGTGCTGCCCGGCGCCCTGTGGACGGAGACCGAGGGGGTCCTCGTCAACAGCGAGCGGACCCTCACGCTGGCCCGGCCCGCCGTCGACCCGCCGGGCGGGGCGCGGGCCGACTGGGAGCTGATCGCCGCCGTCGCCCGGGAGATGGGGTACGCGGACGGTTTCTCGTACGCGAGCGCCGAGGAGGTCTTCGACGAGATCAGGCGGGCGTGGAATCCGGCGACCGGCTGGGACCTGCGCGGGGTGAGCTACGAGCGGCTGCGGACGACGCCCGTCCAGTGGCCCGCCGCCCGCGCACAGGGGCCCGCGCGCCATCCGATCCGCTACGTCGACGGGGCGGGCGTGCCGACGTTCCCGACGGCGAGCGGACGCGCCGTCTTCCACGCCCGGCCGCACCTGCCCCCGGCCGAGATGCCGGACGACAGCTACCCGTTCACGCTGAACACCGGCCGGCTCCCGCACCAATGGCACACGCTCACCAAGACGGCCAAGGTCGCCCGCCTCAACAAGCTGGACCCGGGGCCGTTCGTCGAACTGCACCCGGCGGACGCCCGGTCCCTGGGCGTGCGGGACGGGGACGCCGTGGAGGTCGCCTCGCGGCGCGGGCGGGCGGTGCTGCCCGCGGTCGTCACCGACCGGGTGCGGCCGGGGTGCTGCTTCGCGCCCTTCCACTGGAACGACCTGTTCGG
The DNA here is from genome assembly GCF_044750685.1 of Streptomyces sp. NPDC088785. Classification (NCBI taxonomy): domain Bacteria; kingdom Bacillati; phylum Actinomycetota; class Actinomycetes; order Kitasatosporales; family Streptomycetaceae; genus Streptomyces; species Streptomyces sp. NPDC088785. Next base: position 38,119 of record NZ_JBIVKH010000016.1, on the reverse strand, counting down.
CGAGCACCTGAGCGTCAACGCCGTCACGAACGACGCCGTCGATCCGCTGTCGTTCCAGCCGGGGTTCAAGGCGTGCGCGGTGTCCCTCACGAAGGTGGCGGCGGCCCTCCCCGCTTCCGCCGAGAGGCTGTCGGACCCAACGGGTCTGAAGAATCTGGAGGGGCTGAAGAGTCTGGTGGGCCCGGAGGCCGTTCCGGCGCCTCCCGCGCTGTCCGCCCCGGAGCGGCGGTACCTGGCGGGCTTCCTCGCGGGGATACCGTCCGGGGCGCCGGGGGTTCCGGTGCTGCCGTCGTCGGCGCCCTTCAGCGCCGAGCACGCGCTGTGGGTGAACGGGTTCCTCGCCGGGACGTACTCGCGCGCCCCGGCGCCCGCCCCGGCCGCCGCCCTCTCCCCCGCCTCCCCCTCCGCGGGCTCCCCGCCGGTCGTCGTGCTGTGGGCGTCGCAGACCGGGAACGCGGAGGAGTTCGCGGACGTCACCGTGCGGCGGCTCACCGACGCCGGGCACGCCGCCTCCCTCGTCGCCATGGACCGGGCCGACCCGGCGGCGCTGCCCGCGGACGCCGACCTGCTGCTGATCACCAGCACGTTCGGCGACGGGGAGGCACCGGACAACGGCGCCGGGCTCTGGGCGGCGCTGTCCTCGCCCGACGCCCCGCGCCTGACGGGCCGGCGCTACGCGGTGCTGGCCCTCGGCGACTCCTCCTACGCCGACTTCTGCGGCCACGGACGGCGGCTCGACCACCGCCTGCGCGACCTCGGGGCGACGCCGCTGGCACCCCGCACGGACTGCGAGCCCGACTACGCGCGCGCCGCCCACGCCTGGCTCGACCGCGTCCTCGCGGCCCTCGCCGAGGCGCCGGGTCGACCCGCCGAGCCGGTACCGGCCGCACCGGAGCCCGCCGCGGAGCCCGCCGCCCCGGCCCGCGCCCCGAAGCTCCCCGCGCCCCGCCCGGGCGGAACGGCCGCCGCCCGGGTCACCGCGCGCCTGACGGGCAACCGGCTGCTGAGCGGCCCCGGTGCGGGAAAGGAGGTGCGCCGGTTCACCTTCGACACCCGCGACGCCGCGACCCCGTTCACGTACGAGGTGGGGGACGCGCTCGGCGTCCGGCCGCTCAACTCCCCCGCCCTGGTGGCACAGTGGCTGACGGTCACCGCGCTGGCCGACCACACCGGGGTCCACGTGCGGGACATCGGGCCGGTCCCCCTCGGCGAGGCGCTGCTGCGCCACCTGGACATCACCCGGATCACCCCGGCGCTCCTCCGCTTCGTCGCCGAACGGGCCCGCCACCCGCGGGAGTTGAGACGGCTGCTGCGCCCGGACAACCGGGACGGGCTCGCCCGGTGGTGCTGGGGGCGGCAGGCCGTCGACGTCGTCGCCGAGCACGCGGTGAAGGCCGACGCCCAGGAGTGGGCCGACGTCCTCGGACTCCTGGGACCGCGCCTGTACTCCATCTCGTCGAGCCCGCTCACCGACCCGGGTCTCGTCTCGCTGACCGTCTCCGTCGTGCGCTACGAGAACGCGGCGGGGCAGCCGCGGCAGGGTGTCTGCTCCCCGTTCCTGGCCGACGCCGCGCCCGGCACCGCGGTACCGGTGCACGTCCGGGCGGCCCCGGCCTTCCGGCCGCCCGCCGACCCGGCGACCCCGATGGTGATGGTCGGCCCGGGCACCGGCGTGGCCCCCTTCCTCGGCTTCCTCGACCAGCGCCGGCTGCTCGGCCACCGGGCGCCCAACTGGCTCTTCTTCGGCGAGCAGCACCGCGCCACCGACTTCTACTACGAGCGGGAGCTGGCCGCGCACCTCGGCGACGGCACCCTGACCCGCCTGGACACCGCGTTCTCCCGCGACCAGCGCGCCAAGGTGTACGTGCAGGACCGGATGCGCGAGCACGGGGCGCAGCTGTGGTCGTGGCTGGAGGACGGCGCCCGCCTCTACGTCTGCGGCGACGCCGCGCGCATGGCGAGGGACGTGGACCGGGCGCTGCGCGACATCGCGCGGACGCACGGCGGGCTCGACGAGGCGGGCGCCGCGGCGTACGTCAAGCAGCTCGCCGCGGAGAAGCGGTACGCGCGGGACGTCTACTGACCGCCCCTCGACCCGCCAACTGACCGTCCCCTGCGCCTTGTTGGTGGTCTCCGCACTAGGGTGTGCGCCAGCCGACGGTCGGCGACGAGAGGGGCGGGGCATGACGAGCGGCGACGCGCACCAGGACGGGATCGGCGAGCGGATCGACACCAGCAGGCCGCACACGGCCCGGATCTGGAACTACTGGCTGGGCGGGAAGGACCACTATCCCGTCGACGAGGAGGCGGGGCGGCAGATCCGCGCGCTGCACCCCGGCATCGTCGACTACGCCCAGGCCGACCGCGCCTTCCTGGGCCGCGCGGTCCACCACCTGACCGCGGACGTCGGGATCCGCCAGTTCCTCGACATCGGCACCGGACTGCCGACCGCGGACAACACCCACGAGGTCGCCCAGCGGATCGCGCCGGAGTCCCGGATCGTCTACGTGGACAACGACCCGCTGGTGCTGCGGCACGCGCAGGCGCTGCTCACCAGCTCGCCCGAGGGCAGCACCGACTACATCGACGCCGACCTGCGCGACGTGGACGAGATCCTCGCCGTCGCCGCCAAGACACTGGACCTCACCCGGCCGGTGGCGCTGATCCTGCTCGGCGTCGTCATCTTCGTCGGCGACGACGAGGACCCGTACGGCCTGGTGCGCCGGCTGGTCGACGCCCTGCCCGCGGGCAGTCATCTGGTGCTCTCGCACACCATCACCCGGCCGGACATGCCCGACGTCGACGAGGCCGTGGCGTTCTGGAACGCGAACGGCACGCCGAAGCTGAACCAGCGCACCCCGGAGCAGGTCACCCGCTTCTTCGACGGCCTCCGCCTGCTGGAGCCGGGCGTCGTCTCCTGCTCCCGGTGGCGCCCGTCGGCCGGCACGGGCGGCGAGCCCGCCGAGGTGGCGATGTTCGCCGGTGTGGGCCGCAAGGAGTAGCGGCCCCGGGGGCGACCAGCCCGGTTCCAGGGCTGGTCCACACCTCGGGCTCGATGCCTCGGCTCCACGCCTCAGACGCGTCGGCGCCCCGCCGCCATCAGCGCGGTGTACACCAGCAGGGAGGCCCCGAGGCCCACGGCCCACCCGTAGTCGGCCAGGGGCTTGAGGAACGGGACGATGCCGTCGACCGGGAACGGGCCCGCCTTGTCGCCCTTCGCGTCGAGCGTCGAGTACGACCCGCCGACGGCCAGCACCCCGCCCACCGCGAACGCGGCGACGGCCCGCCAGTTCCAGCCGCCCGTGTACCAGTACCGGCCGCCCTCCACGTACAGGTCGCTCAGGTGCAGCACGGTCCTGCGCACGATCCAGTAGTCCGCGATGAGGATGCCCGCGACCGTGCCGAGCAGGCCGCCCACGACGCCGAGCCAGGTGAAGATGTACAGCTCGGGTGTCGAGGTCAGCTTCCACGGCATCACCAGGACGCCCACGACGCCGGTGATGAGGGCGCCCGTACGGAAGTTGATGACCTTCGGCGCGAGGTTCGCGAGGTCGTAGGCGGGCGAGACGACGTTCGCGGCGATGTTGACCGAGATCGTCGCCACGAACACCGTGACGAGCGCGAACAGCAGCCCGAAGACGTTGTCGGTCCTGCCGGCCAGCGCGACCGGGTCCCAGATGGCGACGCCGTAGACCTTCTCGGATCCGGCCGTCACCAGCACCGACATCAGCGCGAAGACCGTCATGGTGGTGGGCAGTCCCAGGGTCTGGCCGATGACCTGCGCCTTCTGCCCCTTGCCGAAGCGGGTGAAGTCGGGGATGTTCAGCGACAGCGTCGACCAGAAGCCGATCATGCCCATCAGGCCGGGGAAGAAGACCTTCCAGAAGTCGGGGCCCCAGCCGACCTTCGACGGCTCGTGCAGCAGCGGGCCGAAGCCGCCCGCCTTGTTCGCGATCCAGAGGAGCAGCACCAGCGCGCCGACGAGGACGAAGGGCGCCGCCCAGTTCTCGAAGCGGCGCAGGGTGTCCATCCCGCGGTAGATGATGGCCAGTTCGAGGACCCAGAAGACGGCGAAGCACAGCCACAGCGTCCACGGGTAGCCGCCGACGCGGCCCGCGTCCGCCCAGCCGCCGAACAGCTTCCCCAGCAGGACGAAGATGCCCTGGCCGCCGATCCAGGTCTGGATGCCGAACCAGCAGCAGGCGACCGCCGCCCGCACCATGGCCGGCAGGTTCGCGCCCCGCACCCCGAACGACGCCCTGGCGAGGACCGGGAACGGGATGCCGTACTTGGGCCCCGCGTGCCCGGTCAGCAGCATCGGCACCAGCACGATGACGTTGGCGAGGGCGATGGTGAGCACCGCCTGCTTCCAGTCCATGCCGAGCGCCACCAGGCCGGAGGCCAGCGTCCAGGACGGGATGCAGTGGGCCATGCCGATCCACAGGGCCACGAAGTTGTACGTCGTCCAGCGGCGCTCGGCGAGCGGTACCGGGCGCAGGTCGTCGTTGGCGTAGCGGCTGTCGGCCGGATAGGTGTCGGCGGTCAGTTCCACCGCGGGCCGTGGCGGTGGGGCTATGTCGGTCATGAGGCAGTCCGTTCTAGGGAGGGGAACGAGGGGTCGCGGCCGTGCGGAAGCCGTGAACTGCCGTGCCGTGGGGGGAGTTCGCGAAGGGGGGAGCCGTCGCGTGCGGGGATGGCGGGGGTAACGGGGGTGATGTGGGCGACGGGGGTAAGGGGATTTGGGCGGTCATGCGGTCAGTGCGGGGATGACGTCCTGCCCGTAGGCGTCGACGGTCTGCTCCTTCGCGTCGTGCATCGCGTACAGCGCGAACTGGTCCACGCCCAGGTCGCGCAGGGCGCGCAGCTTCTCGATGTGCGCGGACGGCGGGCCGACGAGGCAGAACCGGTCGACGATCTCGTCCGGCACGAACGCGGTGTCGGGGTTGCCGGAGCGGCCGTGGTGCGCGTAGTCGTACCCCTCGCGGGCCTTGATGTAGTCCGTCAGCTCGTCCGGGACCAGGCCGGAGTGCGCGCCGTACTTGGCCACCAGGTCGGCGACGTGGTTGCCGACCATGCCGCCGAACCAGCGGCACTGTTCGCGGGCGTGGGCGAGGGCCGCGGGCGAGTCGTCGGCGGTGACGTAGGCGGGCGCCGCCACGCAGATCCTGACGTCCGACGGGTCGCGGCCGGCGGCGGCCGCCGCGTCCCGGACCGCGCCGACCATCCGCTCGGTGAGGAACGGGTCGGCGAGTTGCAGGATGAAGCCGTCGGCCTCCTCGCCCGTCATCTTCAGCGCCTTGGGACCGTAGGCGGCCATCCACACGGGCAGTTCGGCGCCGGGGCGCACCCACGGGAGGCGCACGACGGCGCCGCCGCCGAGGTCGGCCTCGTCACCGCGGCCGAGCGCGCGGATCGCCTTCATCGCGCCGCTGATCCGGGCGAGCGTGTTCGGGGTGCGGCCGGCGACGCGCATCGCGGAGTCGCCGCGGCCGATGCCGCACACCGTGCGGTTGCCGTACATGTCGTTGAGGGTCGCGAAGGTGGAGGCGGTGACCTCCCAGGTCCTGGTGCCCGGGTTGGTGACCATCGGGCCGACGATCAGCCGCCGCGTCTCGGCGAGGATCCGGCTGTAGATGACGAACGGCTCCTGCCAGAGCACGCACGAGTCGAACGTCCACCCGTACGTGAACCCGGCGTCCTCCGCCCGCTTCATCAGTGCCACGACCCCGGAGGCCGGCGGGTCGGTCTGTAGAACCAGTCCGAAGTCCATGATGTGTTCCCTCGCTCAGCTCAGACCGCTCGGTGCGGGTGGGTCAGTTCAGGTACTGGCAGGTGGAGCGCGGGGTGTACGCGCCGTGTCCGGCGCGGCCCGTGAACTCCCGGTCGGTGATGACAAGTTCGCCGCGCGAGAGGACCGTGTCCACGCGGCCGGTCAGGCGCTTGCCCTCGTACGCGGAGTAGTCGACGTTCATGTGGTGCGTCCCGGCGCCGACGGTCTGCTCGGCGTGCGGGTCGTAGAGGACGATGTCGGCGTCGGCGCCCGGCGCGATGGTGCCCTTCTTCGGGTACAGGCCGAACATCCGGGCCGGGGTCGCGCAGGCGATCTCGATCCAGCGGCGGCGGCTGAGGTGGCCGTCGACGACCGCCTGGTGCAGCAGGTCCATCCGGTTCTCGACGCCGGGCATGCCGTTCGGGATCTTCGAGAAGTCGCCGCGGCCCAGCTCCTTCTGGCCGGTGAAGCAGAACGGGCAGTGGTCGGTGGAGACCACCTGGAGGTCGTTGGTGCGCAGGCCGCGCCAGAGCGCCGCCTGGTGTTCCTTGGGGCGCAGCGGGGTGCTGCACACGTACTTGGCGCCCTCGAAGCCGGGCTCGGCGAGGTTGTCGGTGGACAGGAACAGGTACTGCGGGCAGGTCTCGCCGAAGACGTTCAGGCCCTCGTCGCGGGCGCGGGCCAGTTCGGCGAGCGCTTCCCGCGCCGAGACGTGGACGACGTACAGCGGCGCCCCGGCGACCTGCGCGAGCCGGATCGCGCGGTGGGTCGCCTCGGCCTCCAGGAGGGCCTTCCTGACCTCTCCGTGGTAGCGGGGGTCGGTCTCGCCGCGGGCGAGGGCCTGTTCGACGAGGACGTCGATGGCGATGCCGTTCTCGGCGTGCATCATGATCAGCCCGCCGTTCTCGCCCGCGCGCTGCATGGCGCGCAGGATCTGGCCGTCGTCGCTGTAGAAGACGCCCGGGTAGGCCATGAACTGCTTGAAGGAGGTGACGCCCTCCCCCACCAGCAGGTCCATCTCCTTCAGGGTGTCCTCGTTCACGTCGGAGACGATCATGTGGAAGCCGTAGTCCACGGCGCACTGCCCGTCGGCCTTGGCGTGCCAGCTGTCGAGGCCCTCGCGCAGGCTGCGGCCCCTGGACTGGATGGCGAAGTCGACGATGGTGGTGGTACCGCCCCAGGCGGCGGCGCGCGTGCCCGTCTCGAAGGTGTCGGCGGCGAACGTGCCGCCGAACGGCATCTCCATGTGGGTGTGCGCGTCGACGCCGCCCGGGATGACGTACTTGTGGCGCGCGTCGAGGGTGCGCGCGTCCGTCCAGGACGCGGCGGTGTCGCTGCCGGTGGCCGCGAGGGCCACGACGCGGCCGTCCTCGACGAGGACGTCGGCATGCATCTCGTCGGCCGCGGTGACGACGAGACCGCCGCGGATGACGGTACGGGCGGCGCTCATGTGCTCCTCCTGGGGCGTGCGTGCGGGTGTTACGGGCGGGTCAGGGGCTCATACGCCTGCGGGGCGCGGTCCCGGTAGAACTGCCAGCGGTCGCGGACCTCGCGGAGCTTGGCGAGGTCGAGGTCGCGGACGACGAGTTCGGGTGCCTTGTCGTCGGCGACCTCGCCGACGAACTGGCCCTCGGGGTCGACGAAGTAGGAGGTGCCGTAGAAGTCGTTGTCGCCGTACTCCTCGACGCCGACGCGGTTGATGGCGCCGACGAAGTACTCGTTGGCGACGGCCGCCGCCGGCTGCTCCAGCTGCCACAGGTAGCGGGACAGGCCGCGGGAGGTGGCCGACGGGTTGAAGACGATCTGGGCGCCTTCGAGGCCGAGCGCGCGCCAGCCCTCGGGGAAGTGCCGGTCGTAGCAGATGTAGACGCCGATCCTGCCGACGGCGGTGTCGAAGACGGGCCAGCCGCTGTTGCCGGGGCGGAAGTAGAACTTCTCCCAGAATCCCTTCACCTGCGGGATGTGCGTCTTGCGGTACTTGCCGAGGTAGCTGCCGTCGGCGTCGATGACGGCGGCGGTGTTGTAGAGGACGCCCGGCTGCTCCTCCTCGTACATGGGCAGCACGAGGACGATGTGGTGCTCGCGGGCCAGCTCCTGGAAGCGGCGGACGACGGGTCCGTCGGGGACGGCCTCGGCGTAGGCGTAGAACTCGGGGTCCTGCACCTGGCAGAAGTACGGTCCGTAGAACAGTTCCTGGAAGCACAGGACCTGGGCGCCCTGCGCGGCGGCGTCACGAACGGCCTGCTCGTGCACCTGGATCATGGATTCCTTGTCGCCAGTCCATGCGGTCTGGAAGATCGCGGCGCGGATCACGGGGCTCATCAGGGCCTCCAGCGTGGCGGGGTGCTCGGTGTGCCCCCGACGATAGGAAGCCGGGGCGGCACCGCCGAGGTGCACCGTGTCACGTCCGCCGCCGCGCGTCGTTGCACCGTGTCACGCCCGCTGTGCGTCGTGGGCGAGCAGCGCGATGTGCACGGACGCGGCCTGTTCGAAGTCGTCGAGGTCGATGCCGAGCAGCGTCCCGATGGCTTCGAGCCGGCGGTAGAGGGCGGGCCTGCTCATGTGGTGGAGCTGGGCGGTGCGGGACTTGTTGCGGCCGGTGGCGAGGTAGGTGCGCAGCACCGGCAGCAGGGTGTCGGTGTCGTCCGAGTACAGCAGGGCGTCCAGCTCCCGCTCGGCGAACGACTGGACGCGGGGGTCGTCGCGCAGCAGCCGCATCAGCCCCCGCAGCCGTACGTCGCGGAGCCGGACGACGGCGGGCGGGCCGGCCGACGGCGGCGCCCCGGCGGCCGCGGCGGCGACGTGCAGGGCCTCCTGGAGGGCGGCGGGCACCTCGTCCCAGGCGGTGCGGGCGGGCCCGGCGGCGATCACGGCGGGCGCACCGGTCTCGGTGTGCAGCCGGGCCGCGAAGTGCGCGGTCAGCGGTTCCGCGGCCTGGTCGCGGGCGAGGCTGAGGAGTACGGCGGTGGCGCCGTCGGCGACCTCGGCGACCAGCGCGGACAGGCCCAGCAGGCGGACGACGCGGTCGAGTTGGGCCGGTGTGCGGTCGCGGACGACGAGGGGGACGAAGGTGCGGAGGTTCACGGGGAGGCCGGCCGCGCGGGCGCGGGGCAGGAAGTGGCGGGCCGGGGCGGTGCCCGAGACGAGGTCGGCCAGCAGGCAGCGCGCCGACTGCTCCTCCCAGGTCGCGCTCCCCGCCCCGGAGAGCAGGCGGTGCAGGACGAGGGCCTCGGCGGCGCGGTCGGCGAGGAGGCGGCCGCTGGCGCCGTCACCGCGGTACCCGCACAGGACGACCGAGCCCCAGCGTTCGCCGCGTCCGCCGAGGTCGGCGCGGAGCCAGCCCTCGCCGTCGATCTCGCCGGGCCGCCGGGCGATCCGCTCCCAGTCGCGCAGCACGTCGTCGACGGCGGGCCGTTCCCCGGCGGTGGCCAGCACGCGGTGGGCGAGGTTGGTGACGAGCACCGGGCAGGCGCTGTGCGCGGCGACCTCGTCGAGGAGGGCCTGGAGCGGCGCGCCGGCGGTGATCAGGGCGGTGAGGGCGGTGCGGATGCCCTCGGAGAGGCTGACGGCCGCGAACTTCCGCCGCACGAGCCGGGACTGGACCTCCTCGGTGAGTTCGGCGAAGGGGAACGGGCGGTGCAGGACGACCATGGGCAGTCCGTAGCGCTCGGCGGCCCTGCGCATGTCCTCCGGCGGCGAGGGGAAGGCCCGGCCGAGCCCGAGGACGAGCGCCGAGGCCTCCGCGCGGTGCAGGGACCTGATGTAGTCGGTCTGCGTGCGGGCGTCGCCGGTGAGCAGGACGCCGGTGGTGAGGATCATCTCCCCGCCGGTGAGCATGACGCCGACGTCGGCGGCCTCCGCGACGTGCACCCAGCGGACGGCGCGGTCGAGGTGGTGCTCCGCCGCGACCACCTCGGGCTCGCCGGCCGCGATGCGTTCCAGGGCGAGTATCTGGCGTACGGACAGGGCGTGTTCGGTGCCGGGTGCGGTGGTCGGCATGGGGCCTCCCTTGTGCGGGTGCGCGCCGTCGGGGTGTCGCTCGCTCGTCTGGCGGGTGCGGGTGCGTCGTGGCTGCTCGCGCGGGGCCCGCTCCCCGGCCGCTAGGAGACGGTCCGCAGTGCCCGCTCCAGGATCGAGGCGCCCTCCTCGGCCTCCGCGACCGTCAGCGACATCGGGGGGGCGATGCGCAGGACGCTGGTGTCGTGGCCGCCTCCCTTGCCGACCAGGAGGCCTGCCGCGCGGCAGGCCTCCAGGACCGCCGTCGCCGCCTCGGGGTACGCCTCGTCGGTGCCGGGCCTGGCCAGCTCGACGCCGATCATCAGGCCCCGGCCGCGCACGTCCCGTACGGCGGGGAGCTGCGCGGCGATGGCGCGCAGCCGCTCGATGAGGAGGCCGCCGACGCGGCGGGCGTTGCCCTGGAGGTCGTGCTCCAGGAGGTACGAGAGGTTGGCGAGGCCGGCCGCCATGGTGACCGGGGACCCGCCGAAGGTGGAGATGGAGTGGGCGTCGAGGCAGTTCATGACGTCGGCGCGGGCGACGACACCGCCGATCGACATGCCGTTGCCGATGCCCTTGGCGAAGGTGAGCAGGTCGGGCGGGCCCGCCTGGTCGTGCGCCTGCCAGCCCCAGAAGTGGTCGCCGGTGCGGCCCCAGCCGGTCTGCACCTCGTCGGAGATCCACAGGATGCCGCGCTCGCGCAGCACCTCGCGGAAGCGGGCGTACAGGCCGTCGGGCGGCGAGGTGAACCCGCCGACGCCCTGGACCGGCTCGGCGATCAGCGCCGCCACGTCCCCGCGGGTCTGGCCGAGCATGTCGCGCAGGTCTGCGACGCAGGCGTCGGTGAACTCGGCGTCGGACAGCGCCGCGTACGGCCCGCGGCTCCGGACGCCCCCGTGGACGTACAGGGTCTGGAGCGGGGACAGGCTCGTCGGCGACCAGCCCGCGTTGCCCGTGATGCCGACGGTCGAGAAGGAGCGGCCGTGGTAGCTGTTGCGCATCGCGAGGATCTGGGGGGAGCGGCGGTACGCGGTGGCGAGCATCAGCGCCGTGTCGTTGGCCTCCGTGCCCGACGTGGTGAAGAAGACGCGGGCGTCCGGGATGCCGGACAACTGGGCGACGCGCTCGGCGAGTTCGACCATCGGCCGGTTCAGGTAGAGCGTCGAGGAGTGGATGATCCGCGAGGCCTGCTCGGCGACCGCCTTCGTCACCTCGGGCAGCGCGTGGGCGGTCATCGTGGTGAGGATGCCCCCGAAGAAGTCGAGGTACTTGCGGCCCTCGGTGTCCCAGACGTGGCGGCCCTCGCCGTGCGTCAGCTCGATCGGGTCGGCGTAGTACAGGGCCAGCCAGTCCGGCAGGACGGCGCGGTGGCGGGCGTGCAGGGAGGTGGTGTTCACGGGGGCGGCGTCCCTTCGTCGGTCACGGCCCGGGCGGGTGCTCGGGTGCTGGGGTGCTGGAGTGCAGGGGGGGGCTGGGGTCAGGGCCGGACGAGGCCCTCGTAGGCGTCGGGGCGGCGGTCGCGGTAGAACGCCCACTGCTGGCGTACCTCGTCGATGAGGCCGAGGTCCAGGTCCCGGACGAGGAGTTCCTCGGTCTTGTCGCTCGCGGCGTCACCGACGAGCTGTCCGCGCGGGTCGACGAAGTAGGAGGTGCCGTAGAAGTCGTTGTCGCCGTACTCCTCGACGCCGACGCGGTTGATGGCGGCGACGAAGTACGCGTTGGCGACGGCCGCGGCCGGCTGCTCCAGCCGCCACAGGTGGGCGGACAGGCCGCGGGAGGTGGCGGAGGGGTTGTACACCAGCTGGGCGCCGTTGAGGCCCAACTGGCGCCAGCCCTCGGGGAAGTGGCGGTCGTAGCAGATGTAGACGCCGATCCTGCCGACAGCGGTGTCGAAGACGGGCCAGCCCAGGTTCCCCGGCTTGAAGTAGTACTTCTCCCAGAAGCCCTTGACCTGCGGGATGTGGTGCTTGCGGTACTTGCCGAGGTAGCTGCCGTCGGCGTCGATCACGGCGGCGGTGTTGAAGTAGAGGCCCGGCTGCTCGACCTCGAAGACGGGCACCACGACGACCATGCCGGTCTCGCGGGCGAGTTCCCGCATCCGGGTCACGGTCGGGCCGTCCGGGACGGGCTCGGCCCAGCGGTGGTGCTCCGCCTCCTGGACCTGGCAGAAGTAGGGGGCGTTGAAGACTTCCTGGAAGCCGATGATCCGCGCGCCCTGACGGGCCGCCTCGCGGGCGTGCTCCTCATGCTTGGCGATCATGGATTCGGTGTCGCCCGTCCAGCCGGCCTGGACGAGTGCGGCGCGTACGACAGGGGCCATGAGCCGCTCCTTTGCCTGAGCCTCTACGCCCGTAGACCGGGTCGTAGAGGGACGAACGTAAGCCCACCCGGGAGGCTTGCCAAGACCATCGTCGCCAACCCGCTGGATCGATCTCGTTTCTCAGCCGGGCGGGTCAGCGCCGGCGGTACCCTCCGGCTCAGGCGGCGTGCCCGGCGAGGCGCAGCGCGTGCAGCACGTCGCGGTGGCGCTCGCCGGTGACGGCGCGGGCCGCGTCGAGCAGCAGCGGGACGAGGCGGCCGGGGTCGCACAGCGCGCTGCGCGCGGCCTCCTCCGGGGTGCGGGTGCGGACGTACGTGTCGAGCAGGACCCGGGCCTCGCGGTGCCGGCCGTCGGCGTCGAGCCCGGCGACGGCCGCCCCGATCGCCTCGGGCGGGCGGCCGACGCCCTGGCGCAGTACCTGGTGCCCGTCGGCGCCGAGCCCGGCCGCGACGAGGGCGTCCGCGATGTCGACGAGCCGGGCCGGCGGCAGTGACGCGGCCTCCCACAGCAGGGTGGCCCAGTCGGCGCCGAGCCCGGCCCGGTGCAGTTCGGCGGCGAACCACGGGAGCCGGTCGGCGGGCCAGTTCACCGCTTCCACGAGGAGGATGTGCGCCTCGCCGCTGCGCCCGGCGGCGCGCAGTCCGACCAGGGTGGCGACGGTCGCGGTGACGTCCTCGCGGGCGGCGGCGTCGAGGGGGCGCGGGGCCGGTGCCGTGGCCGCGGTGTCGTCGCGGGCCCCGGCGAAACGGGCGCCGGTGGCCGTCACGGCGGGTGCGGCGGGCACCGGGGGCGGCGCGTTCCGGCCGGGGCCGTCCTGCTCCACGGCGAGACCGGCGAAACGGGCGCTGCCGCGGGGCCGGCGCTTCTTCGCCCGGACGGCCCCGGCCTTGGTCCCGGCTCCGGCTTCGGTTCCGGTTCCGGCTCCGGTGCCGGCTCCGGTTCCGGCTTCGTTTCCGACTTCGGCTTCGACTCCGGCTCCGGCTCCGAAGGGACCGGCCTCCGTCGCGGCGGGCGCGGGCGCGGAGCCGGTGGACATGGTCGCGGGGCCGGTGGACATGACTGCCGAGTCGGTGGACATGGCTGCCGGGTCGGTGGGCATGGTTGCCGGGTCGGCGAGCCCGCTAGCGGTCGCGGCGAACCCGGTGACGGGCGCGGCGGGCCCGGGCCGGGTGACGGTCGCGGCGAACCCGGTGACGGGCGCGGCGGGCCCGGGCCGGGTGACGGTCGCGGCAGGCCCGGTCAGGCCGGTCAGGTCAGAAGCTGAGGCCCCGCCGTGGAGGCGGGTCGCGTCCCGGAGCGGGGCCGTGTCCCGCCCGGCCGAGCTCACGGCCCGGGTCTCCAACTCGGCTAGCCTGGAGCGGAGTTCGGCGATGCGCGCGGTGGCGCGGCCGTGGTCGTCGCGGGCCCAGGCCAGGTCCCTGCGGGCCGCCTCGGCCTGGTCGTGCGTGGTGGCCGTGTCGAGGCGCCGGCCCAGAGCACGGCGCCGCTCGGTGGCGTGGTGCTGCTCGCGCAGCATGGCGTCGAGGTGGGCGAGGAGCGCCGCACGGCCGCCGGGGGCCGCGTCGCGGGCGCGTGCCGCCGCGCGGTGCAGGGCGCGGGCGGTGGGGGCCTCCTGATCGGCGCGGTCCCGGCCGTGCCGGACGGCGACGTCCTGGAGCAGCGCCTCGACCACGTCCCAGGGCGGCACCTCGACCCCGCCGAGGCAGGCCCGCAGCCCCTCGGGGTCCCGCTGCCAGAAGACGGCGAACCAGCCCCCGCCCTGGTCGATCCCGGCCACGAGCGCGCGCAGATATGCTGCGAACTCCCCGCACGGTGAAGCCGGTTGCCGTGCGTCCGTCGTTTCCGTCACGTGCGCCCCGCCGATCGTCGCGCCCCCTGGAGCCTGTCGCTCCGGCAGGAAACACCCGGCGTGTTACGGGGCCGCTACGCGGGTTTTTCAGACGAGGACCAGCGCGCAGCGCACGATCAGTTCGTCCATGGACAGGCCCAGCTCGCGGGCGACGGCGGCGACGGTGAAGAAGGCCGGGGTCGGCGCGCGCCCGGTCTCGATCTTGCGCAGCGTCTCGACGGAGACGCCCGCGCCCGCGGCGACCTCCGTCATGCTGCGCCCGCGCCGCGCCTCGCGCAGCAGTCGGCCGAGTCGCTCGCCGCGCTCGCGCTCTTCAGGGGTCAAGGGGGTTCGGACCATGGGCCCAGTCTACCCGAGACCGGATTCCTATACCGGATTAAAATACCGGTATAGTTATTGGAAGTCGACGCGGGGGCGCGCGAGGTGCCGGACCGGGCGGGCGCGGGATCGCCGTTCCTGAACTACCGGCCCTCGTTCGAGGCCACCCCGCACGAACGACGGCTCGCGCGCCGCCCACGCCGAGCGCACCGTGGCGATCACCGATTCGGAGCCGCCCATCCTGACCGTGCTCCAGGCGGGCCCCCGGGACCCGGCACCCGCGCGCGGGCGCCCTCACCCGTACGGCGAGACCAGCCCCAGCTCGTAGGCGATGATGACCAGGTGTACGCGGTCACGCGCGTCCAGCTTGGTGAACAGGCGGGCCACGTGCGACTTGGCCGTGGCGATGCTGATGACGAGCTCGTCGGCGATCTCCTGGTTCGAGCGGCCGAGCCCGACCAGCGTGAGGACCTCGCGCTCGCGCTCGGTGATCCCCTGGACGGAGCGCGGCGTGCGGGCGGCGACCGGCCCCGGCCGCCCCACGAAGTCCGCGATGAGCCGCCGGGTCACCCCGGGCGCGAGGAGCGCGTCCCCGGCGGCCACCACCCGCACCGCCGCGAGGATGTCCTCCAGCTGCATGTCCTTGAGGGCGAAGCCGCCCGCGCCGGCGCGCAGCGCCCCGTACACGTGGTCGTCCTCGTCGAAGGTGGTCAGGACGAGCACCCGGCTGCCGCTGTCGCCCGCGGTGATCCGCCGGGTCGCCTCGATGCCGTCCATGCCCGGCATCCGCAGGTCCATGACGACCACGTCGGGCCGCAGCGCCGCCGCCAGCTCGACGGCCCGCGCGCCGTCACCGGCCTCGCCGGCCACCTCCAGGTCCTCGGTCTCGCCGATCAGGACGCGCAGCCCGGACCTGACCAGCGGCTGGTCGTCGACGAGCAGGACGCGTACGGTCATCGCTCCGCCCCCGGCAGCGGTATCCGCGCCGCCACCCGGAATCCGCCGTGCGGCCCCGGCCCCGCGCTGAACTCGCCGTGCAGCAGGCTCACCCGCTCCCGCATCCCCGTGATCCCCATGCCGGGGACGGTGGCCGAGCCCCCCGTGCCCGCGTCGGTGATCTCCAGGACCAGTGCGCCGTCGTCGCGGCGGACGGCGACCCGGCAGGTGTCGACGCCCGCGTGCCGGACGACGTTCGTGAGGGACTCCTGGACGATGCGGTAGGCGGCGAGTTCGATGTCCGCCGGCAGCGCCCCCTCGGGCCCGGTGCGCACCAGGTCGACGGCGATCCCCGCGTCCCGCGCCGTGTGGGCGGCGAGCGCGCCGAGGTCGCCGAGTCCGGCGGCCGGGGCGAGCGGTGCCGGGCCGACGGGATCGGTGCCGCGCAGGGCGACGAGGGTGCGGCGCAGGCCCGCGAGGGTCTCCCGGCTGGTCTCCTCGATCGCCGAGAGGGCCTCGCGTGCCGCGTCGGGGCGGGTCCCGACGACCCGGACCGCGACGCCCGACTGGATGGCGATGACGCCGATGCTGTGCGAGACCATGTCGTGCAACTCCCGTGCGATGCGCAGCCGTTCCTCGGTGACCGCCTCGGCGACGGCCCGGGTGCGCAGCGCCTCGGCGTGGGCGCGGCGCTCCCCCGCGAGCAGGCCGGCCACGCAGGCGACGAGCAGCGCGAGCACGGCGACGACCGCGGCCCCGATCAGGTTCTCGGGCGTCACGAAGAAGAGGACGGCGGCCGTCTGGACGACGGCACAGAGGACGGCCCCGGTGATCCACCGGCCGCGGCCACGGGTCGCCACCAGCCGCCCGAGCACGGCGTCTGCGGCCACGAACGCCAGGAGCGTCGTCTCCCGTCCGCTGTCCCCCGACTGCTGCGCTGCGGCGGCGACCGGCGGGGCGAGCAGCACGACGACGAGCCCGAACAGCGGCGCGCGCCGCACCACGCCCAGCAGCAGCACGGCCGAGAGGGCCACCCCGAGCGCGCGGACCGCGGGCGCGGTCTGCGCGGAGCCGAACAGGGCGAGGCCCACGGCGAACGGATACAGGACGAGCCCGCTCCAGGCGGCGCCGCCCCGGGACGTGGAGGTTGCGTTCACACAGGTGAGCGTACGGAGCCGGATGCGTCCGGGCATCGGCCCGCGGGATGCATCCCGCGGGCCGATGCCCGCCGTGTCGCGCGGTCCGTCACTTCGCGGGGGTGACCACCTGCGCGGAGCCCCCGCCGCGCCGTACCCGCTCGGCGGCGGCGAGCCACTTGCCGTCCGGCAGCCGTTGCACGCCGGTGGTGGCCCCGATCTCCGGGTTCACCTTGAACGCGTGCCCGATGGCTTCGAGTTCGGCGCGCAGTCGGCTGTCGTAGAGGGCGGGTTCGAGTTCGGTCTGGGCCGCGTTGCGCTGGCTGGCGCGGGGCGCCGCGATGGCGTCGACGAGCGGCAGCCCGCGGTCGAGGAACCCGGTGAGTGTCTGGAGCACGGTGGTGATGATGCTGGCGCCGCCCGGTGAGCCGAGGGCGACGACCGGCCGGTCGTGCCGGTCGAGCACGATGGTCGGGGAGATCGACGAGCGCGGCCGCTTGCCGGGTCCCGGCAGGTTCGGGTCGTGCACGCCGGAGGCGGCCGGGGCGAAGGAGAAGTCGGTCAGCTCGTTGTTGAGCAGGAAGCCTCGGCCCGGCACGGTGATGCCGCTGCCGCCGGTCTGCTCGATGGTGAGGGTGTAGGAGACGACGTTGCCCCACTTGTCGGCGACGGTGAGGTGCGTGGTGTTCTCGCCCTCGTACGTCGTCGGCGCCGCCCGGTCCGCGGCCCTGCCGCACCGGCCCGGGTGGCGGGGGTCGCCGGGCGGCACCGGGCTGGTGAGCACGGCGTCGTCCTTGATGAGGCAGGCCCGGGAGTCGGCGAACCGCTGCGACGTCAGCTGCCGGGTGGGGACGTTCTCGAAGGCCGGGTCGCCGACCCAGCGGCCCCGGTCGGCGAACGCGATCCGGCTGGCCTCGATGAAGTGGTGCAGGTACTGGACCGCGGACGCCTTCGAGAGGTTGGTCCGCTCCAGGATGTTGAGCGCCTCGCCGACGGTGGTGCCGCCGGACGACGACGGGGCGACCGAGTAGACGCCGAGCCCGCGGTACGACGTCTTCGACGGGGCCCGGAACGCGGCGCGGTAGGCCTTGAGGTCCTTCCGGGACAGCTTGCCGGGGCGGGCGACGTAGTCGGAGCCCGGGGCGACCGGGGGCTTGTGGACCGTCGCGACGATGTCGTCGCCGATGCCGCCGCGGTAGATGGCGCCCATGCCCTCGCGCGCCAGCTGCCGGTAGGTGCGGGCCAGGTCGGGGTTCTTGAACGTGGAGCCGACGACGGGGAGTCGCCCGCCGGGCAGGAACAGCCGGGCGGTGTCGGGGAAGTCGCGGAAGCGGGTCTCGTTGCCCGCGGTCTGGGTGCGGAAGGTGGTGTCGACGGTGAATCCGTCGCGTGCCAGTCTCTCGGCGGGCCGCAGCACGGTGCCGAGCCCGCGGCTGCCCCAGGCGTCGAGCGCCGACTGCCAGGTGGCCGGGGTGCCGGGCGTGCCCACGCTGAGGCCGCTGGTCACGGCGTCGTCGAAGGCGAGTGGTGCGCCGTTCTCCAGGAACAGGCCGGCGTCGGCGGTCAGCGGCGCGGTCTCCCGGCCGTCGAGCGTGTGGACGGTGCGGGACCGGGCGTCGTAGTAGGCGAAGTAGCCGCCACCGCCCACTCCCGACGAGTAGGGCTCCGTGACGCCGAGGGCCGCGGCGGTCGCGACGGCGGCGTCCACCGCGTTGCCCCCGTCCCGCAGGACCTCGATGCCCGCGGCCGAGGCGTCGGCGTCGACGCTCGCCACGGCGCCGCCGTAGCCGACGGCCACGGGCTGCTTCTGCGGCGTGGTCGGCACCGCCCCGGAGGAGGGGGGTGCCGCCGCGCCGACGGCCACCATGCTCGCCGCCACCGCGCACAACGACAGATTCCGCGCAATCGAGCGTCTCATCGGTACCTCCGGTCAACAGCGGTTCGCGCAGCGTAACTTGACTTCCCCCACCCGTCAGGACCCCCTCGAACACCGGTGCGTGGTTGGCTAGAGTGCGCCCCCATGACTGACGACGCGCGCACCATCGTCCTCGGCCTGATCGCGGCGGGCATCTGCGTCGCGCTGGGCTGGGTCGCCCGCACCCAGCTGTGGCGGCGCAGGCTCCGCCGCAAGCAGGTCTTCCTCGGGCTGCCCGACAACTCCGAGTCCCTGATGGTGGTGAACCGGGACGCGGGCGGGCCGGAGCTGGCGGTGAAGCGGCACGACGTCTTCGCCCTCCTCGAACTCTCCGCCCTCATCAAGGACTGCGGTGCGCATGCCCAGATCGTCGCCCACGACACCGCGCAGCAGGGCTTCGGCGAGCGCACGGAGTTCTGTGTCGGCGGGCCGGCCTCCCACCGGCGGATGGCGGCCCACATGGTGAGCCTGCTGCCCGGGATCCGGGTGAACACCGATCCGGAGCCGGGCCCGGACCGCGGCGCCTTCCAGATCGGCTCCGAGCGCCACCGCCTGGAGCCCGGCCGGGCCGAGCACGTGATCCTGGCGCGGCTCACCGCCGGGGAGGCGGGCGAGGGCGGCCGGGCCAGACCGGTCTTCCTCTTCTGCGGGCAGCTGCCCATCGCCCATCAGGCGGCGACGCGCTATCTGGCCCGGCATCACGAGCGGCTGGCGCGCAAGTACGGCGGCGGCTCGTTCGTGCTGCTGCTGAAGGTCGTCAACTCGGGGGCGTACGGACCGGACGTCGTGGAGCTGGTGGCGGATGTCACGAGGACGGCGCAGACCCCGCTGCCCGCCCCGGCGGCGGCGCCGCGCAGCACCCACCGCGCGGGCAAGTAGCGGCCGGGGAGGTCTTGAGTCCGGGGGGATGGGATATCAACCGGGGGGATACCAAGGGGAGCGGTGCCCCCGTCGCGTACGAATGCGACGGGGGCCCGCTCGGCCTCGGCAAGCAGGCCCGTTCCCGTCCGGCACGCAGCTGACCTTCTCCCCGCGGGAGCGGGAAGTGATCTCCGGCTGCGACCGGGCGGAAACCGCCGATGCTCTGGCTACCGCACGTCCCCCTACCGCCTGAACGGTGTGGGGGGTCCCCCCGGCAGCAGCGTCCCTGGTTCGGCCGGCGCGACATCGGCGGCCTCGGTCTTGGGATTGCGCCGCTGCCGCCTGGCCACCCACTGGGCGAACCATGACAACAGCATGCACATCCCGATGTAGATCGGCGAGATCACCATCACCACAGGGATGAAGGGCAAATCGTAGTCGAGGTTCGACGCGATCAGCTTCCCGGCGTGGAGGAACTCCTCATAGGTGATCAGATAGCCGAGCGAGGTGTCCTTCAGGGCCACCACCAACTGGCTGATGATGGCGGGCAGCATCGCCCGCACGGCCTGCGGCACGAGCACGTACGCCATGACCTGTGTCTTGCGCATGCCGAGCGCGTACGCGGCCTCGCGCTGGCCGCGCTCCACGGAGTTGATGCCCGAGCGGAAGACCTCGGCGAGGACGGAGCCGTTGTAGAGGGTGAGGCCCGCGACCAGGGCGGGCAGCGGCTCGACCTTCAGGGCCACGTAGATGAAGAAGATCATCACGAGGACCGGCATGGCGCGGAAGAACTCCACGCACAGGGTGGCCGCCCAGCGCACCGGCCGGTGGTCGGAGAGCCGGCCCACGGCGAGCACGGTGCCCAGGGCGAGCGCGAGCACGGCGGAGAGGGCGAACGCCTTCAGGGTGTTGCCGAGTCCGCGCAGCAGCAGTTCCTGAATGCCCTTGTACGCGAACGGCGACCACTTGGTGCTGGTGAACTGGTCGGTGTCGAAGAGCAGGTACAGCAGCCAGGCCACGAGCCCGAGCACGATCAGGGTGGAGACGAGCCCGTACAGCCTGTGGCGGCGCTCGGTCCTCGGTCCGGGGATGTCGTAGAGGGCGGTGGCGGAGTGGTCGAGTGCTTTCATCGGGCGACTCCCCAGCGCTTTTCCAGGACGTTGAAGAGCGCGCTGATGGCGAGCGTGATGATGAGGTAGCCGAGCGCGATCCAGACGAACGTCCAGACGATGTTGTAGCCGAGTTCGCTGAGCGTCTTGTACGTGCCGAGCAGTTCGACGACGCTGAAGGCGCCGGCGATGGCCGAGTTCTTGGCGAGCGCGATCAGCGTGGAGCCGACCGGCGGGATCACCGACCGGAAGGCCTGCGGCAGGATCACGGTGGTCAGCGTCTGGCCGAAGGTCATGCCGAGGCTGCGGGCCGCCTCGCCCTGGCCGCGGGGCACGGTGTTGATGCCGGAGCGCAGCGCCTCGCAGATGAACGCGGAGGTGTAGCAGCCCAGCGCGAGCACGGCGAACAGCTGGAACGGCAGCACCAGGCCGAAGCGCGGCAGGCCGAGCAGCACCGCGAAGAACAGCAGGGTCAGCGGGGTGTTGCGCAGGACGGTGACCCAGGCGGTGCCGAAGGCGCGGAAGGAGCCGACGGGCGCGACGCGGAACGACGCCATGAGGAAGCCGAGCACCAGGGCGAGGACCGAGGCGTAGACGGTCAGTTCGACCGTGCCGAGGAAACCCTTCCAGTACGTCGAGAAGTTGTCGGTCAGGACGTTCACGGGACGCCTCCTCAGTTCGCCGGGTAGCGGTCGATGGGCGGGGGCTTCGGCGCGGCCTCGCCGGACAGGCCGAGGGTGGCCTCGAACGCCTTCTTCCAGTCGCCGTTGCGCTCCCGGGCGGCCAGGGCGTCGTCCATGGCGAACCGGAGCGCGGTGTCGCTCCTGGGCAGGCCGATGCCGTAGGGCTCCTCGGAGAACGGCTTGCCGGCGATCTTCATCTCGTCGGGCGCCTTCGCGGCGAAGCCGAGCAGGATCGCGTCGTCGGTGGTGACCGCGTCGACCTGATAGGTCAGCAGGTTGTCCACGCAGATGGAGTACGTGTCGTAGGCGACGAGGTCGGCCTTCGGGTAGTCGGCCTGGATGCGCTGGTAGGGGGTCGAACCGGCCGCCGAGCAGACCCGCTTGCCCGCGAGGTCGTCCGGTCCGTGGATGTCGTCCTCGTCGGCGCGCACGAGCAGGGACTGGCCGGCCATGTAGTAGGGCCCGGCGAAGCCGACGAGCTTCTTGCGGTTGTCGTTGATGGTGTAGGTGCCGACGTAGTAGTCGATCTGCCCGTTCTGGAGGGCGGTCTCGCGGTTGGCGGAGGCGATCGTCTTGAAGCGGATCCGCCCCGGTTCGAGGCCGAGGGACGCCGACATCATCTTGGCGATCTCGACGTCGAAGCCCGAATAGACGCCGTTGGCGGGGTTCTTCTCACCGAGGTAGGGCTGGTCCTCCTTGGCGCCGACCACGAAGTAGCCGCGGCTCTTCGCCCGCTTCCACGTCTTCGAGTCGGGCAGGGAGAACCCCTGGGCGACCTGGTACTGCGGGAGTTCATCGGCGGACGGGCCCTTGGTGGGCGGGCTGCCGTCCTTGCCGCAGGCGGTGGCGGCCGAGGCCGTCACCAGGAGCGCGGCGAGCAGCCGCAGCGACTTGGCGATCATGTGGTGCTGCACTCCCCCGTCAGTGCTTGAGGATCTTGGAGAGGAAGTCGCGGGCGCGTTCGCTCTCCGGGTGGGTGAAGAACTCCTCGGGGGCGCGGTCCTCGACGATCCTCCCGTCGGCCATGAAGACGACGCGGTCGGCGGCGGTGCGCGCGAAGCCCATCTCGTGGGTGACCACGACCATCGTCATGCCGTCGCGGGCGAGCTGCTGCATGACCTCCAGGACCTCGTTGATCATCTCGGGGTCGAGGGCCGAGGTCGGCTCGTCGAAGAGCAGGGCCTTGGGGTCCATGGCGAGGGCGCGGGCGATGGCCACGCGCTGCTGCTGGCCGCCGGAGAGCTGGGCGGGGAACTTGTCGGCGTGGGCGGCGAGCCCGACCCGTTCGAGGAGTTCGCGGGAGCGCGCGTCGGCCTGGTCCTTCTTCCGCTTGCGGACCTTGACCTGGGCCAGCGAGACGTTCTGGAGCACCGTGCGGTGCGCGAAGAGGTTGAACGACTGGAAGACCATGCCCACTTCGGCCCTGAGCTGCGCGAGGGCCCTGCCCTCCGCGGGCAGTGGTGCGCCGTCGAGTCTGATGGTTCCCGACTCGATGGTCTCCAGACGGTTGATCGTGCGGCAGAGCGTCGACTTGCCCGACCCCGAAGGGCCGATGACCACGACCACCTCTCCCTTGCCGACGGTGAGCTCGATGTCCTGGAGGACATGCAGCTCCCCGTAGTACTTGTTCACGTCACGCAGCTCGATCAACGGATCGACGGCCATGGCCAGTCCCTGCCCACTCATCGCTGTGTCGGTCCGCGCAAACTACCCACGCAGATATGGGACTTAATGGACGACACGCTCGGCAGGGGATTAACCGTATTTGCTGCTCAGCGGCACGGTCAGGACTCGGCGGTCTCCGCGTAGAACTGGGACAGCTCCGGCGCGCCGCTCTCGGCCCAGGCGTGGCCCGCCTCGACGACGTCGATGTCCCGGCCGGAGGCGAGGCGCACCACCGGCTGCCCGTCGGGCCAGATCGCCCAGGCGGCGCCGGGCACGTGGTGGACCATGACCGTGCCCAGGTACAGGCCCGCGTCGTTGCCGAGCCAGTGCAGCGCGTCCGCGTCCTCCCGCCAGCGCGGCACGAGCTGGTCCAGCGCCGCCAACGAGGCGATGGAGTCGTCGAGTTCGACCCCGGCGTCGTCGGCCTGGGTGCGCAACAGCTCGCACTCCGCGAGCAGTTCGGCGACGCCCTCGGCGTCCTCGGCGCCCGGCCCGAACACGGCGAGGGCGGCATCCCCGTGCCTCTTGCGCCACTGGTCCACGAAAGGGATCTTCATACCGTCCAGCGTCGCATCCGGCACCGTCGGCGCACCACAGGCGCGCGGGCCAAGCGGACCGGCCGTTCGCGTCGAGTTCACGCCCCCGTCGGCCCCACCTCATTGACGCGTCCCTGACGCCTCCTTACCTTCATGGCGCACCCGTCACGGCACGCACACCTACGGAGGGAGCCGGCCGTGCGCCGACGCATCTGGGGAACAGCCGTCCTGCTGGCCGTCTGCGCGGGGACGGCCCCCGTCACCGCGGCGCGGGCCGCGGGGCACGGGCCGCTCCCGCTGGAGCGGCTCTTCGACGGCCGGGGGGTGAGCGACGACGCCACGCCCGGCGCGGCGGACCTCGACGGCGCGGGCGGCTCGCTGTCCGCGCAGGATCTCACCGCGGCGGGCTGGACTCCCGGGCGCACGCTGGGAGTTGACGGCGCCCGGCTGACCTGGCCGCGCACGGCGGGCAAGGGTTTCGACCACGTCACCGCCGACGGGCAGCGGGTGCGGGTCGGCGGGCGCGGCGACGCGCTGGCGTTCCTGGTCACCGGGACCGGCGGCGACGCCACCGGTGCGGGTGTGGTGCGGTACGCGGACGGGTCGACGTCCGCGTACACGCTGACCGCGCCGGACTGGCGCACGGGCTCCCTGGCGGCGAAGTCGGTCGCGCTGCCCCACCGGAACACCCCGGACGGTCAACTGGCCGAAAAGACACGGCTGTTCGTGGTGAGCGTCCCGCTGCGGTCCGGGCGGGCGGTCGCCTCGGTGGAGCTCCCGAGGACCCGCGGGGCCGCGCTCCACGTGTTCGCGCTGTCCGTGCGCGAGCGGCCGCGGGGGTGGACGGGCACCTGGTCGGCGTCGGCCGCCGGACACCCCGTGGTGGGCCCGTGGCTCGACCGCACGGTGCGGCTCGTGGTGCACACCAGCGCGGGCGGGCCGCGGGTGCGGATCCGCCTGGAGAACACCTTCGCCTCGACGCCCGTACGGATCGGGAGCGCGTCGGTGGCGGTGCAGGAGGCGGGTGCGCGGGCCCGGAGCGCGCCGGTCGCGCTGCGCTTCCGGGGCGCCGACGGCGTCCGGCTCCCGGCCGGCACCCAGGCGTTCAGCGACCCCGTCGGCTTCGACGTGCCGCCCGCGGCGAACCTTCTGGTGAGCTTCCACCTGCCGGAGCCGGTGGTGAGCGCGCCCGTGCACAGCCAGGCGCTGCGCACCGGCTACGTCAGCGGCCCCGGCGACCACGCGGCGGAGGCGTCCGGCGCCGCGTTCCCGTCCACGATCACGTACTGGCCGCTGCTCACCGGGGTCGACGTGGGCGGCGGTCCGGGGTCCGTGGTGCTGCTCGGGGACTCCATCACCGACGGCGTGCGGTCGACGCCGGACACCGACCGCCGGTGGCCCGACGTGCTGGCGGGGCGGCTGCTCGGGCAGTCGCGGGTGCCGCGGTACGGGGTGCTGAACCAGGGCATCTCCGCGAACAAGATCCTCACCGACCGGTATCCGGGGGACGGGATCTCCACGGACACCGGCGGGGTGAGCGCCCTGCACCGCCTCGACCGGGACGTGCTGGCGCAGACGTCGGCCCGTACGATCGTGGTCTTTCTGGGGATCAACGACCTGCGCTGGGGCGCCTCGGCGGAGCAGGTCGAGAGCGGGCTGCGGGAGATCGCGCGGCGGGCCCACGCGCGCGGGCTGAAGGTGATCGGGGCGACGCTCACGCCCTGCGAGGGCGAGGCGCTGTGCCCGGCCGCCGTCGAGGCCGGGCGGGTCGCGGTGAACACGTATCTGCGCGGGCCCGACGCGCCGTTCGACGGGCTGGCCGACTTCGACGCGGTGGTGCGGGACCCGGACCGCCCCGCCCGGATGCTGCCCGCCTACGACAGCGGGGACCATCTGCATCCGGGCGACGCGGGCCTGAAGGCCCTGGCCGACTCGGTCGACCTGCGCACGCTGGTGCCGTAGCGGCCCTGGTGCCGTAGCGGCCCTAGGGTCTGCGGACCTGGGGTCTGCGGACCTGGGGTCATCGGCCCTGGGGCTGTCCGGCGGATCAGGTCGCAGCCGGGTGGCCCGCGCGCTTCCGCGCCCGCGACAGGATCCGCCGGACGGGCCCTAGGAGGCGGCGGCGGGCCCCGGCTTCTGGGCGACGAGGGTGCCCTGGCGTCCCTGGGTCGCGCGCTCCATGGCGTCGGGCTCGCGGACCAGGCGGGCCTGTACGACGAGCCCGGCCGCCGCGAGCTTCTCCTCGACCTCCTCGGGCGAGCGCCAGTAGACGTCCAGCGAGAGGTCGTGGCCGTAGGCGTGGTCGAGGTGGCGGACCAGGTCGCCGATTTTGTAGCCGATGAGGAGGTGGCCGCCGGGGGCGAGGACGCGGTGGAACTCGGCGAAGACCGTCGGCAGGACGCCGGGCGGGGTGTGCACGGTCGAGTACCAGGACACGATGCCGCTCAGCGAGTCGTCGGCCAGGGCGAGACCGGTCATCGAGCCCTCCTCGAACCGCAGGTCCGGGTGGGCGCGGCGGGCCTCGGCGATCATCTTCGGCGAGAGGTCGACGCCGAAGGCGGTCAGTCCGAGGTCCCGCAGATGGGCCGTCGCGTGTCCGGGCCCGCAGCCGAGGTCGGCCACCGGCCCGGTCCCGCCGCGGGCCCGGACGAGATCGGCGAAGGCGCGGAACATCGCGACCCCGTACGGATCGCGGTCGAAAAGCGGCGGGATGATCTCGGCGTAGGCGCCCGCGGCGGTGTCGTACGCGCGCCGGGTCGCCTGCAAGTAGCCCGTCTGGTCGGTCCGGCCGGTCTGGTCGGTCTGGTCGGTCTGGTCGGTCTGGTCCGTCTGGTCGGTCTGGTCGGTCGTCATGGTCGGCGACGGTAGCGCCGGCCACTGACAACGCCCCGGCCGCCGAGGTCGCGTCGGGGGTCGGGGCGTCGGCGTCGGGTCGGTCGGGTCAGACGTCGAGGTCCACCACGACCGGGGCGTGGTCGGACGCGCCCTTGCCCTTGCGCTCCTCGCGGTCCACGTACGCGTCCGAGACCGCCTTCGCGAAGGGCTCGTTCCCGTAGACCAGGTCGATGCGCATGCCGCGGTTCTTCGGGAAGCCGAGGGCGCGGTAGTCCCAGTACGTGAAGGGGCGGTCGTACTTGAGGGGGCGCGGCACGACGTCGCTCAGGCCCGTCTCGCGCAGGGCGGCGAGGGCGGCGCGCTCGGGCGCGGTGACGTGGGTGAGGCCGTCGAACGCGCTGAGGTCCCAGACGTCCTCGTCCGTCGGTGCCACGTTGTAGTCGCCCAGGACGGCGAAGGGCCGCTCGCCCGCCGCGTCGCCCGCGACGGCCGCCTTCAGCGCCTCGAACCACTGGAGCTTGTACGCGTAGTGGGGGTGGTCGACCTCTCGTCCGTTCGGCACGTACACCGACCAGACGCGGACCGGGCCGCAGGTCGCGGAGACGGCGCGGGGCTCCGCCGCGCCGTCGTAGTCCGGGCCGCCGGGCAGGCCCTTCACCACGTCGTCGAGACCGACGCGGGAGAGCAGCGCCACCCCGTTCCACCGGCCGGTCGCGTGCACCGCCGACTCGTAGCCCAGCTCGCGCAGCGCGTCCGCGGGGAACTGCTCCTGCGAGCACTTGGTCTCCTGGACGCACAGCACGTCCGTGCCGCTGCTCTCCAGCCAGGCCAGCAGGCGCGGGAGGCGCGCGGTGATCGAGTTCACGTTCCACGTAGCGATGCGCATGGCGTCCAACCTACCGGGCGGGTACGACAACGGGCCCGCGCGCCCGATCGACGGGGAGATCGTCGGACGCACCGGGGATATAGACAGGTAATCTTGCAAGTTTTCCTGTTAGACAGTTAGCCTGCCGAACATGAGTGACAGCACCCCCACCCCCCTCTCCCTCGACGAGCGCCCCGCCCTCGTCCTCATCGACCTCCAGCAGGGCATCCTCGGCCTGCCGACCGTGCACCCCGCCGGTGACGTCCTGAAGAACGCCGTCCGGCTGGCCGACGCCTTCCGGGCCAAGGACCTGCCGGTCGTGCGGGTGCGGGTCGGCTGGTCGCAGGACGGCGGCGACCTTCCGGTCGGCCGGGCCGCGACGCCGGGCCTGACGCAGGCCCCGCCGGCCGCGTTCTCCGAGTTCCCCGACGACCTCGGGCCGCTCGGCGACGACATCGTCGTCACCAAGCGGCACTGGGGCGCCTTCACCGGCACCGAGCTGGATCTCCAGCTGCGCCGCCGCGGGGTCACGCAGATCGTGCTGTGCGGCATCTCCACGTCGATCGGCGTGGAGTCGACCGCCCGCTCCGCGTTCGAGCTGAGCTACCACATGGTGGTCGTGGACGACGCGACGACCGACACGGACGCCGCGTCCCACGCCCACAGCTTCGAGAAGATCTTCCCGCGCATCGCCGAGCTGGGCTCGACCGACGACGTGCTGGCACTGCTCGGCGCGTAGGCGGCGCGAGCGGTACCCCGTCCGCGGGGACGGATCACACCTGCGCCGAGGCGCCCGGCGTCAGGCGCAGGTGCTCCGTGCCGCCGAGCGCGCCGATCTGGCGGTCGTAGATCGGGCGCGCGAGGTCGGTCAGCAGCGCGTCGTGGACGTCGTACGCGCGCGTGGGCTTGACCTCGCGGACGTACTCGATGACCTCGGCGATCTTGTTCCAGGGCGCCATGACCGGCAGCATCAGCGTCTCGACCGACTGGTCGGGGACGGTGAGGGCGTCGCCGGGGTGGAAGACCGCGCCGTCGTCGATGAGGAAGCCGACGTTCGTGATGCGCGGGATGTCCGGGTGGATGACGGCGTGCAGCTCCCCGTGGACCTGCACGTCGAATCCGGCGGCCGCGAACGTGTCGCCGTGGCCGACCGTGCGGACCCGGCCCGGGAACGCCGTCGAAAGCTTCTCCGCGACCGACCGCAGGGTCCAGATCCGGGCCTCGGGATTCGCGTCCAGGGCCGCGCGCAGCCGCCCCTCGTCGAAGTGGTCCGGGTGCTCGTGCGTGACCAGGATCGCCTCGGCGCCGACCGCCGCGTCCTCCTCCGTGAAGCCGCCGGGGTCGATGACGAGGGTGCGGCCCTCCTTCTCCAGGCGGACACAGGCGTGGGTCTTCTTGGTGAGCTTCATGCGTCCCATCCTGCGCCCCGCGCACCGGGGGCGGGCAACCGGAGTCCGGCGCCCCCGTCCGCCGCCCCCGGCCGCTCACTCCTGCGGGGTGGTCTCTTCCCTGATCACCTGCTGGGCCACCTTGAACGCGGCGTTCGCGGCCGGTACGCCGCAGTAGACCGCCGTCTGGAGCAGGATCTCCTTGATCTCGGCGGCGGTCAGCCCGTTGCGCAGGGCGGCGCGCGTGTGGAAGACCAGCTCGTCGAAGTGGCCGCCCGCGACCAGGGCCGTGAGGGTCACCGACGAGCGTGTCCGGCGGTCGAGGCCGGGGCGGTTCCAGATCTCGCCCCACGCGTAGCGCGTGATGAATTCCTGGAAGTCGCCGGAGAACTCGTCGGAGGCGGCCAACGCCTGGTCCACGTGCGCGTCGCCGAGGACCTCGCGGCGCACCTTGAGACCCATCTCGTGCGGGTCGGCGCGGACCGCGGCCTCGGGCTGCCGGATCGCCGCCGTGATCTCGGCGACCGGGGTGACCGGCGGGGGCGTCGGCGCGAGGACCGGCTTGGCCGGGGCGGCCTGGAGGGCGTGCTGGCCGGTGTCGGGGCCGGGCTGCCACGCGGAGGTGAAGTGCCGGACGAGGAGGTCGGTGACCGCGGAGGGCTGCTCGACCGGCGCCAGGTGGGAGGCGCCGGGCACGACGGCGAGCCGGGCGTCCGGTATGCCGGCGACCAGCGTGCGGGCCTCGGCGGGGCCGGTGACCTGGTCGTCCGAGCCGACCAGCACCAGCGTGGGCACGCCGACGGCACCCAGTTCCGTCCGGATGTCGAAGGCGGCCAGCGCCTCGCAGGAGGCGATGTAGCAGCCCGGGTCCGTGGTGCGCACCATCTGCACGGCCCAGTCGGTGATGGCGGGCTGCGCGGCGGCGAACCCGGCCGTGAACCAGCGCTCCGGCGACGTGCGGGCGATGGGGTCGAGGCCGTTGCTGCGCACGATGACGCCGCGCTGGCGGAACTCGTCGGCGGTGCCGAAGCGGGGCGAGGCGGCGATCAGCCCCAGCGACGCGACGCGCTCGGGGTGGCGCAGCGCCAGCTCCGCGCCGATCGCGCCGCCCAGCGAGCAGCCCGCGTAGCCGAACCGCTGCACGCCCACCTGGTCGAGGGTGGTCAGCACCCGCTCGGCCAGCTCGGCGACGGAACCGGCCGGGCGCGCGGGGGCCCCGCCGTGACCGGGCAGGTCGAACCGGAACACGCGCCAGTGCTTGACCAGCTCGGGGATCTGCCGGTCCCACATGTGCCATGTGGTACCCAGTGAGGGACCCAAGATCAGGACGGGAGCGTTTTCTGGCCCGTCAAAGCGGTATTGCAGGGTGTTCTTTGGCGTCTCACTCACCTGCCTGACCCTCTCATCTGTCCCTGGATGTCACTGCGCCGGGGTGAACCCACCGAGGCTTGCCCAGCCTCGACGCTGCCGGATCTGTCAACGAGACGTCCAGCGTGCGCTCCCCGGCACGCGCTCGTGGCCGTGCCGAGGGTGGGCCCTCCAGGCACACGCTCTCCATCGGTCCCCCGGTCCGACTCTCGTCCTTACGCCCGACCTACAAGAGCGGGTCGCAACCGCAAGTGTGGATGAACGAACGAGGCTCGGCGTGACCATCCCGGAAACCTTCCGGACTTACACCCAACAGCTTCTCAACCTCCACACGGTGACCAGGTCTGCCTGTGGTCGCACGACCCTCGGAGCAACTTCCGGGACACAGCCCGCAGGCCATCAGAGCGCCCGCATCTCCGTCGCCCACGACGCGGTCGGGGAACGCGAACTCGGCTGGGGCCAGCAGCTCGCCGTACGCGAGATCGCTGCCTTCGGCACCGACGCCGAATGCAGCGATCCCGCGCCCACGCCAGCCTGCCTGAGCACGACCCCCGGACACCACGCTCGTCGTCGGGCACTGGAACTACCTCGGCTCGGGCTACAGCCCCGGCGCGGCCCACCTCACCGCCGGTGTCCGGCACCCCAAGGAACTGGAACGGCAGTTCACGGCCGAAGGGGGCTGCTGATGGCCTCGCCCCCGCCCGCCGTCCTCCACGCGGACGCGGCACCGACGCTGGATCTGCTCACGGTGCCCCAGGTCATGGCCCGCCTCCAGCTCAGCCGATCCGCCGTTGACGACCTGCTCCGCACCGGACAGCTCGCCTCGATCACCCTCGGCCGCGCCCGCCGCGTCCCCGCCGACTTCATCCACACCCGCCTCGAACAGGACGCCGCCTGATGACCACGCCCCGCGACACCCCGCCTCCCGCCGCGACCGCGGCAACGGCGACGGAACCGTGTACCAGCGCAAGGACAGCCGCTAAGAGGCCGCCGGATACGTCCTTGCCCCCGGCAACACCCGCAAGGAGGCCCTGACCAAGCTCACCGATAAGATCGCCGCCAGCAACCGCGGCGTCCCCGCACCCTCCGCGCAGGTCAGCCCGGCCGCATACCTGGCTGGCTGGAGAACGTCGCCGTCCACCAGCTCCGCGAGAACACGCACACCCGCCACACCGCCGTCACCCGGCTCTACCTCATCCCCGGCCTCGGCAAGAAGAAACTCGCCGAGCTCCCCGCCGAGGACGTCCGCACCTGGCTCAACCAGCTCCGCACCACCTGCCAGTGCTGCGCCCGGAGCATCGACGCCCGCCGCGACCAGCCCCATGGCTGCGCCGCCGGAGCGTGCTGCTCCAAACGGCTCTCCCCGCTGACGCTGGCGTACATCCACTCTGTTCTCAAGTCGGCTTTGGAGCACGCCGTCCGCGAGGAGGAGATCACGCGCAATGTCGCCCGCAACGTCCGCACGGGTACGCCGCGCCCCCGTCGGTTCGAACCGCTCACGGCAGATGAAGCCCGCCAGTTCCTCGCTGCCGCCTCCAATGACCGCCTGTTCGCGCTGTACGAACTAGCCCTCCGCACCGGACTCCGCAAGGGCGAACTCCTCGGCCTCCAGTGGGAAGACCTCGACCTCCAGACCGGCACTGCCAGCATCCGCCGCACCCTCCAGCGCACCCAGACCGGCGGCCTGACAGCCCTGCCCACCAAGACCCGAGCCTCCGAACGCCGCATCGCCCTCCCCGGCGAGTGCATCCACTCACTCAAGGAACACCGTGAGGTGCAGGAAGGAGAACGAGAGGTGGCAGCGGAGGGCTGGCGGGACAACGGCCTCGTCTTCAGCACGCCGGCAGGAGGGCCGATCGGTCCGGCGAACCTCAATCGCAGCTTCCGCTCCCTCCGCGATCAGGCAGGGCTCCGCCGGATTCACTTCCACGACCTACGGCACTCCACCGCCACCCTGCTCCTGGAGCAAGGCGTCGAACTCGTCGTGATCAAAGAACTCCTCGGCCACGCCCACATCGGCGTCACCGCCACCGTCTACGCCTACGTCAGACTCCGCCTCCAGCGCGACGCCATCGACCTCCTCGGCCGCACCCTTCGGCGCTCCGACGAGACCACCGGCCCACCTGACGACCCTGACGAACCTCAACCCTGCGCAACACCCATCCGCTGACATTGCCGTCAACTACTGCCGTCAAACACCTCAGAGACCCCACTGGAAGTTTCAGCGGGGCCTCTGGGGCATTATCCGGGATGATTTACGCTAC
Source organism: Streptomyces sp. NPDC088785 (assembly GCF_044750685.1). Taxonomy (NCBI): domain Bacteria; kingdom Bacillati; phylum Actinomycetota; class Actinomycetes; order Kitasatosporales; family Streptomycetaceae; genus Streptomyces; species Streptomyces sp. NPDC088785. Next base: position 6,305 of record NZ_JBIVKH010000016.1, on the reverse strand, counting down.
GGGTGTTCTCGCAGGGTCGAAGCGATCCCATCCCAGGTTCCAGAATGCGTCAAATCCACGCGAGTAAACGAAATCCCGTTCCGAGGAGTAGATGGGATAGGCTCCGACGATTTCGACTAGATCACACCCCCTCGTGTCAACGTCACCGAGGCTTAGATCTAGCAATTCCGAGCCGCAATCAACTGCAGGACCGGCCAAGACGATGCTATTCATTGCGGAACTTCCCACATAGGGCTCCATATACCCAAGCACTTGACCTGAATTGAAAGGACAGATGCCTCGCAATGCGGCAACCACCCTTGCGGGAACCCGAGACCACTCGACATCGTCAGAGTGGACAGTAATGGACAGTTCGCGCCCCCTTGTCCCCCAATCGGGGTGACTGGAGAGGGAAAGGCCGTAGGTGAATCCTGTCACATATCCAGGTCCCGGCACTCCGATGTATGAGACGGACCGGACCGGCCCGTCCCCTGCCACCCGCGGTTCAACGTCGCTGATGATAGGTGTTGCACCGGTAAGTGAGTCGAGTAGCTCGCAGTAGCGATCGAACCGGTCAAGCGTGTCATGCTCAGTCATAACGCCCCTTGATGCAAGGATCCCTTGAGAAGTGCCCCGAGGCGGCGTCCCACCACTGTGACTTACTGTGATCGATGAACGAGTTGAATTCTTCGATCCTACCGGCTGGGATTCTCCACTCAATAAGTCCGATCACGCCATTCTTGTTTGGCAGGCAGAATTCAAGCTTCCCGAAAGCTTCTCGGAATCCAGGCTTCATTACAAACCGATGGAATCCCATGTCGTGACCATTTCCGGCGTACTGTGCGGCACCTTCCGGCTTGTTGGAAAGGTACGCCGTAGGGTGGGGGCCTGAATGGTTATCTGCATTCAGGCCGCCCGCCTCACTTGCCCTCTTCCCTTCCGCCGGAGAGCGGTAGACAACTGTCTCTCCACAGTTGTGCACGAGGACCGGAATGGGGCCTGCAAGCACATAGTACGTGTGCTCCCCCGCAACGGTCAGATTGTGTACCGTCGCACGCTGGGTCGTCCACCGCTAGACGGCGTCGATTGGATCCGCGTGCCTGCGCTGGTGCGCAGGAAATCGCCGGGCTTCAGCTCGGTGGCGTCGAGCCAGACGTTCAGGTCTGGGACCCAGAACGGGTGGCCGTCCGTGGCGGTGACCGAGGCGGTCTTGTCGCCCTTCTTTCCGTCGAGGTCGATGGAAATCTTGACGAGGTGCTTGAGTCCTTCGCCCTTGATTTCGGCGGTGACCGTTTCCGGTCTGGTTTCGCCGGTCTCGGGATCTGTGGCGAGTACCTTGTCGCCGATGTCGACGTCCTCGATGGCTTTCGCGGAACCGTCCGCCATCACGACTTTGGTCTCCGGGACAAAACTGTTCGAGGGCCCTATGAGACAAGCAGCCCCTTCAGCTTCCTTTCGTCCCTTGCGCCAGTCCTTGAAGGCCCCCCACAGCTTTCCGACGGGACCGCCACCGATGAGCGACGTGACGATGTTGCCCGCTGTGGCTCCGCAGGCGTCCAGGGAGCCAGTGGTGAAGCAGTCGAGGGCGTCGGTGATGCCCAGTTCATCGGCGATGATCTTGCCGAGTTCCTTGGCGACCGCGATGGCCCGCTGCTTGGCCGCTTCCGCCCTGGCCTGGGCCTGGCGGGCCTTGTAGCTGGCCGTCGATTCCTTCGGGGCCTGGACGCCGTAGTACGTGTAGTAGGTCTTGGTGGCCTTGACGTCCCAGCCGCCGTTGCTCTTCAGGCTGCAGGTGATGCCGACGTTGATGCAGTCGTCGGGCTTGAGGCCGTCGGGGTCGGAGAAGGAGACCGGGGTGTTGTTGCTGTAGGCGTATCCGTTGATCTGTTGGGGGTCGGTGTAGTCGATGATCGGGTCGGCCGAGATGAAGCGGCCCGTCGACGCGTCGTACTCACGGGCACCGAGGTTGACCAGACCGGACGTCTCATCGCTCGTACCCCCGACGAAACCCTTGTCGTCGACCCACTTCGAGGAGTCGGACGACTTCGCGTCGCGGCCGTTGCCGAAGGGGTCCAGGCGTCTGCGCTGGGTCTCGCCCGTGGTGGAGTTGATGGCCAGCTGGGACGTTCCGTGGTGATCGCCCGCCATGAACGTGACGCCCTTGGAGTCGCGAAGGGCCACTGTCTGTTCGCCCAGCGTGTAATAGCGCGTGGCGGTGACGGCCTTGGTCGCGGTGTCGAGGCGCAGTTCCATGTCGGGCAGGTAGAACGTCGTCTGCTTCGGCGACTTCTTCAGCAGCCGGCTGCCGCCCGCGTCATAGGTCCCGTTCAGCCCTCAACACCCGGGCCACGCACCGGAGATCAGACACAGCCCCACTTGCCCAGCCATACGGACTCGCCCTGCCAGAGGCCATTCGGGCGTCCTCGTGCCGGCGATCGCCGGGGCCTGGTCCGGATCGGCGAGAGCGGGGCGGAGGGCGCAACAGGGTGCACGGGGGGTGCCAGGGGGTGCGGGGAGTGCGGCGGGTTCAGCGGGTCTTGTCCACGACGAAATCGCACAGCGCCTCGAACACCGCGCGTGCCGGGATGTCGGGCAGCGCCCGGATCTCGCGTCGGGCGACCTCGGCCCACTCCCGCACCTCGGCGCGGGCCATGTCGATGGCCGGATGCTCCTGGAGGAGCGCCAGGGCTTCCGCGTGCTGGGCCGGGTCCGTCAGCTGGCCGGCGCGCAGCAGTTCCACGAGCCGGGCGTCCGAGGGGTGCGACGAGCGCAGTGCGTAGATCATCGGCAGGGTGGGGACGCCCTCGCGGAGGTCGGCGCCCGGGGCCTTGCCGGACTCCGCCGACTCGCTGGTCACGTCGAGCACGTCGTCCGACAGCTGGAAGGCCATCCCCCAGGCCTCGCACGCCCTGCCGATGCGGGCGGTGACCTCGGCGGAGGCGCCGGACAGCAGGCTGCCCAGCTCGCCGGAGGCGGAGAACAGCGACGCGGTCTTGTTGCCGAGCACGCCGAGGTGATGGCCCAGGCCGTCGTCCTCGCTCTGCGGCGGTCCGGCCGTCTCGGCCGACTGGCCGTCGACGAGGCGGGTGAACGCCCTGGCGTGGAGCTGGATCGCCTCGTCGCCCAGACCCGCTATCAGCAGGGACGCGCGGGAGAAGAGGAAGTCTCCGGTGAGGACGGCGATCGGCGTGCCCCACAGCAGGTGTGCGCTGGGCACGCCGCGTCGGATGGTCGCCTCGTCCATGACGTCGTCGTGGTAGAGGGTGCCGATGTGCGTCAGCTCCACGGCGACCGCCGCCGACACCAGACGCGCGTCGCGCTCGGTGCCGAACTGGGCTCCCAGGAGCACCAGGAACGGTCGCAGGCGCTTCCCGCCGGCGCTGATCAGGTGGCGTGCCGCCGCGGCGAGCACCTCGTTGTCCGTCGCCACGGACTCGATGAGCCGTGTCTCCACTTCCGCCATCCCGGCGGCGAGTTCACCGGACAGTGCCGCATCGGCGACGTCCATGGGCAGGACAGCGTTCACAGCGCACTCCTCTTCTGGGCGGAACCAGTGTCCCGGGCCAAGGATCTTGGACGGGTTTGCAGTGTACGCATTCTGAAGGAACGCGACCGGGCGGTGACGATGTGTGAAGTGCCGCGATCAGGCAGCCTGTTCGATGGCCGGAAGCCCTAGGAGGTGGCGCGGACGGCCGCGAAGGCGCTCGGCCCGTGGTGGGGGCGGCATCGCAGTCCGTTCCGCCGACGCCACCCGCGCCGTCCACCGTTCCACGGTTCAGTTGTCGCCCGCCGCTGACGGCACGGTCACCGCGTCGGCGGTGCCGGAAGACGCGGGCAACCGCCGTCGCATGTGCCGGACTTCGGGCACGAGGAGGACAGCGCAGGTGAGGAGCACGATGAGGACGCCACTGAACGCCAGGACGACCGGGGCCCCGAAGGAGCCGGCGAGCCCGCCGGCCACGGCGATTCCCACCGGGGCGAGCGCGTAATTTCCCAGCGCGTCATAAGAGGAGATACGGGAAAGCTCGTCGGACGGTATTTCCTGTTGGAGGGTGACGACCCAGCTCACCTCGAACACTTCCAGGAATGCCCCGGCCAGGAACGACGCCGCGACGTCAAGAGAGGTCGACAGCGGAACGGCGAGCGCGAAGAACAACAGGGAGAGGGCCGGGAGCGACAGGATTCCGGCGAGGAGGATTCGCGCGGGCCGGAACCTGAGCATGACGAAGCCGCCCACGACCGCGCCGAAACCGTAGGCGGCCACGATGAATCCCCAACTGCGCGCGCCCTCGAGATCGGAATGCGCGACCAGTGGCCCCAGCACGCTGATCAGAGCCGAACTCACGGTGGTGATGACCGCGGCCTGCGCCACGACCATCCACAGCCAGCGCCGTGAGGTGAAAGCGCGCCAGCCGGCACGCAGATCGGTCAGCATGCTGGAGACCCGCACCCGCGGCAGGTCGGGGAATTGCATCCGGTATCTCAGCGCTCCGGCGATGGCAAAGCTCGCGGCGTCGAGAACGAGACCCCAGCCCGGCCCCCAGAGCACGATGAGAACGCCGCCGAGCGCGGCCCCGCCGATGGACGCCGTGTTCCTGGCCATGCGGTCCAGGGCTACCGCCGGCGGCCGTTGATCGGCCGGCACCGTCTGCGGGAGCAGCCCCTGGGACGCCGGGTAGCTGATCGCCACGCCGATGCCGCTCACCGCGGCCAGCACTGCCAGCTGCCACACCCGCGCGTGCCCGCCGAGGATCAGCGCGGCGGCCGCACCTGCGGCGACGGCCTGGAGGGCGTTCGCCGCCACCAGGACCCTGTGCCGTGGCAGCCGGTCCGCGAGCACCCCGCCGATCAACAGGAACGCGACGATGGGGACGAGCTTGGCGGTCGCCACGAATCCCACGTCGCCCGCCGAGCCGCCCACCCCGAGTACCGCGAAGGGTATGGCGACGTTCGCAATCGACGAGCCGGCAACAGAAATGACGTTACAGCTCACGAGCAAGCGGAAATTGCGACTCTTCAGAGGACCTCGTGAGGCGCGCATATCAGGGGACCCGCACTTGCTGTGTCTCCTCGATGCAGAAATCGTCCGCCTCATGGGGCGAACTGCTCGGGTGGCCAGAATTGTTCAACCGTGCGTTTTGGATATCCTGTCTGAAGATGATCACATTGAACCTCCGGCCCTGACGACTGTCAAGGTGTTGCCGATTGACGTGAGGGCGAATGCCCGGGAGCGGCACGGGGCATCGCCGAAGCGCGGTCCGTTTTGGTCCACTACGCCAGGTATCCCGCCTCTACTGACGTCTGGAGACCCGTGGCGTTCGGCCACGGCCGGTCACATCATGGCCGACATATACGCCATGCGCCCCGGGTCCTACCCGGTCGCCCCCGCCGAGAGACCGCTCAACATCCCTCTTCACACGTCGTGTTGTTCTGCGACGACCTCCGACTTCCTTTGCCGAAAGGTGACTTGCGCTCCCTTCGGGCACATCTCGGGCCGCCCGGAATTCTGTTGACAGCACTCACGTCACCGTTAAGATCCACTGGCTGAGATGCAGTAGGCACAGACAACGCCGAGGGGGCCGCACGTTGGACTCGGGAATCCGCAGGGGGGCGTTGTCCTACGGGCAGCGGAGATTGTGGCTCGCAGAGCGGGCGGCACCCGGAAGCCTCGCGTACACCACGCCCCTGGTGCTGCGGCTGCGCGGCCCGGTGCGTCCCGACGTCGTGCAGGCGGCTCTGAGCGCCATCGTCGCGCGGCACGAGGTGCTGCGGACGGTGTTCGCGGCGGAGCGCGGGGTCCCGGTCCAGGTGATCGGCCCGGCGTACGAGGTCGCCCTGCCCGTGGTGGACCGCCGCGACGCCGGCCCGGCCGACGTGGACGCCGCGATCCGGGAGGAGCTCGGCACGCCGTTCCACCTGGACCGGGGCCCGTTGTTCCGCGCGCGGCTGATCGTGACCGGCGCCCAGGAGAGCGTCCTGGTGCTCAACATGCACCACATCGTGACCGACGGCTGGTCGGCCATCGTCCTCCAGGACGAACTGGCGGCGCTCTACCCCGCGCTGTGCGCGGGCGAACCCTCGCCGCTTCCCGAACTGCCCCTCCAGTACGCGGACCACGCGGTGCGGCAGGAGGCGCTGCTGACGGCGGACCGCCGGAAGGCGCTGGAGACGTACTGGCGCGACAAGCTCGACGGCGCCCCCGCCTACCTGCCACTGCCCTACGACCGCCAGCCGCCCGCCGAACCCCGCTGGGAGGGCGACACCCACAGCTTCACCCTCGACGCCCGACTCACCACCGACCTGCGCGCCCTGGCCCGCGACGAAGG